>NZ_JBALEL010000050.1:0-24477 GCF_036917935.1 Nostoc sp.
GAGAGAGCAGAAGAAATTAGATGCAGCAGTAGCCGCCTACCAAAAAGCAATTCAACTCAACCCCAACTTAGCTACTGCTTACTACAATCTCGGCAATGCCCTGAGTGACCAGAAGAAATTAGATGCAGCGATCGCCGCCTACCAAAAAGCCTTAACATTACCAGATACCCCTGGCCCACCAGCCAGCGACTATACTTTAGCTCACAATGGTTTGGGTTTAGTGTTCCAACAGCAAGGGAAACTAAAAGAAGCCATTGAACAGTTTGACAAAGCAGAAGAGATTGACCCTAATTATGTGTATGCCAGCAACAACAATATAGAAGCAAGACAGTTATGGAAAACGAAAGACGATACCCAAGCTAAGGGCGTAGAAGACGATCGCCAATGGTTGCCTAAAGATGATCCAACCGTACCCGTTAAGCGTTCTGTGGTACGCATCACTGCCGAGTTTTCTAGCCGCGATCGCCAGGGAATTGAGATTGGCACTGGTGTAGTAATTAAGGGAGAAGGCAACCGAACATTAATTCTCACTAATCGTCATGTCATTTTTGATGGCTATGACCAGGGTAAAAATATTCAAGTTGAATTTTTCAGTTCACCACCATCAAACCGCGTCCGAATGCGGCGAGATGCCAAGTTGTTCAAAATGACTTCCACAGACGAACAACTCGATTTAGCCGTTTTGGAAATTAGCGGTAAGCTGCCAGAAGATATCCAGCCTTTATCTATCTCTTCAACTGCGATCGCCCCGAAAATGCCCATTCGGATTATCGGTCATTCTGCTCAAAGGGGAGAGGATAAATCTTGGTCTATGCAATCAGGACAAATCAGCTATCAAAACCAGCGATTAGAAATATCTCAAGCTGCACTCAAACCTGGTTATTCTGGCAGTCCTGTAATTGACTCGCAAAATCAACTTTTAGGTATCGTCTTTGCCCGAAAAAAAGGTGAAGACCGAGATTTCGCTTATCCCATGTCTGAGATTCAAAAACAACTGCTTACCTGGAGCATTACTTTAAACAAGCCATGAATTATAAAATTATTCTTGCCAGCCTATTAATCCTCAGCGTCAGCCATCTTCCTGCTGCTGCTTCTTGCCTAAAAGGGGACCCCAAATCTATCGATTATATCCAGCGCAAACCACCCAATCGCTGCGAAGGCATCAAAGAAGAACAATTAAGCGGCAATAGCTTGAGCTTGATTTCTATTGCTACCCGTAACCTAACCAGTTTTGCCAAAACCCTGACGGTGCAAATTCCCCGCATCAGTGGTGGTGAAAATCCTCAAGTAATAGTGAAATCTTTGGGAGACAATTATCACTATCAAATGGATGACTTGTTATTGTCTAATAATGGTTCGCGTTTCAGCTTTAGCTGGGATACTTACGTTCTCAGACAAGCAAAAATCCCAGCTAACAGCCTTCGCGCTGTGGCATACTACGACCTTGGTTCCCAGCCTGTGTATGTTCCAGTCATTCTGGGGCAAACTTCGGGTAAGTATGAATTTGTCTTTTATTCCCAAGACCGAGTAAGATTTACCACCTTTGAAATCCTCTCCAAAGATCAACCAGCAATCTATAGCACTTCCCGCCCTAACTCGAAAAAGGGTGAAACTATTTTTAGCTGGGATGGTAATGCCCCAGCAGGGCGCTATGAATTGCATTATGTCGCTTTTATTGACCGAAGAGATCAACCTAGCGATCGCATCGAAAGGCGAGTTGTATTTGAACATAACCCAAATTGGTTGAAATAAATCATGGCATCTCGGCAAAAAGCCAAACAAAATTTTCCCGACTTCATCAAAATTCGCCAATGGTTGAATTCTCTGAAAAGATATCTAATTGCTGGGTTTGTAATTAGTGCTTCAGTGCTAAGGCGTTTACTACGAACTATTTCAAATCATCAAAATTCATTGTTGGTGTTGCTGTTACTTTTCTTTTTGACTATCGTCACCTTTGCCGCCATTGTACCTGCGACTCATACCTTTGAAGGTAATATCATTTCACAAGAAATGAGCTTTATCTATAATGGTCAGCAAGCTAAACTCTTTCTTCAAGATATTCGCGGCATTAAAAAATTAGAAAATGAAGGTAGACAAACTCTAACTTTTACAGGCAAATTTGAAAGTGAAACTTGGCCAGAACTTAATCAGTTAGACTCCTTAAAAATTCAGCTTCAAGACAGCGAAAGTAGATGGATTATTGCCCCGGCTAATCTCCAAACAACAAGTGAAATAAATCTAGATGAACTCCGGCTGCAACCAAATACAAAAGTAGCTGGACTAAGTTATGACTTTTATCGCAATCAGTTGGCTTTTTCTCTGCAATCTAACTCTAAATTAGACTTAAAAAGCAACCAAAATACATTAGACCTATATTTAGGTGAACAACCAATCAAAGTTATAGTAGAAGATTATGAATTACTAGATTTAAAATTACCAAATCAACCAGATAAAGAAACACCGCTAGAGTTTATTGTCAATCCAAATAATAAAAAACTTAACTTAGAAATCGCGCCAAATGCCAATATTAATATTACCCTAGCCAAACCTCCCATATATGAATCAGAACAATGGTTTAGAGAAAAGATAGAAACCAAAGATGTGAAATTTCTAAATTTAGATAGAAATGGCAAAGATGCCAGAGACGATTTAAAAATTTCTACTATTGTGGAAGGTAAAATCCGCATGGTGGGACAGGAACAGGAGATTAAGAAAAATCAGTTTCTCATGGGAGAAAATCCTGATACTCCTCTAAATATTCAACTGATACGCCATTTTCAAATTGTCCCTAAAAAAGGGATAGAAGCCCGTTTTTCTGGGAAAACTAAAGAGATTCAAATTGGTCTAGATCAGAATTTTCCAGTTTCTCAAATACAGGGTAGCTGGTTAGATGGCGTTTTACCTCGTGATGCAATTATTGCGCTATTCTCTTTTGGGGCTGCTACAGTTGCAAATCTTTTGTCTTGGTTATTTAGTAACGCTTCTAAATCTGGGTCAAAACCATAGTGAGCGATGATTTATTCACGCAGAGGCGCAGAGAGAAAGATTGAGTTTTTATGTTATTGTGCCAAAGCTATCAATACGGTTCGGTTAAGGTGCATAGTCCTTAAAGATCCCCCTTAGTCCCCCTTAAAAAGGGGGAAATAGAGCTATTCTTAGCCCCCCTTAAAAAGGGGGAAATAGAGCTATTCTTAGTCCCCCTTAAAAAGGGGGAAATAGAGCTATTCTTAGCCCCCCTTAAAAAGGGGGGTTGGGGGGATCAAGTCTTATCCGAACCGTATTGCCAAAGCTATGATCAGCATGAATCTCAATAACTAAATCAATCGCTGTTGCATCTATTACCAACGGCTTGATGAATAATTCCGGGTGAAGCGATCGCCAAAAATAATTGACAAATTGCTCTATCTCTGCATTGCTCATTCCCGACTTCCCCGCAGCAATCATCTGCTGTTCCGCCTGTTTGCGCCACTCCAAAGAACAGCGGTAATCGGTGGGATACAGCACAATTAAGCTGTCTAATCGCTCCCACAGTGGTAGATAATCGTGGAGGCGAAGATTCATATCGCGGGCAAATGCTCTATCTGCATCTGTGAGAATTGGCGGCGGTGCAGTATCAAATAGATTTGGGTTGATTGGTCGTACACCCACAAACCAACCTTCAAATAGTACAATATCTACACCTGTGATTATTTCTGAAGTAGTGCGATCGCCAGCACCTCCAAAAGCAGATTTATCAAAGCGAGGAAGCATCACTGGACTTTGTGACTGGCGAATTTGATCTAGTACATTTAAACCTAAATCTATATCGTGGGTTCCTGGTGGGCCACGCCAAATCAAGCGGGGATCTTGCTGTGTTAAAAGTAAGCGATCGCTGTAAGTTTTATATAGGTCATCTAAAGATAAACTCACAGTCCGATATCTCAACTGATTGAGAATCAAGCTGAGAATTTTGCACATTGTGGTTTTACCGGTGCCTTGTCCTCCCAATATTCCCTGAATCAGAGGGCGTTCTAACTGTTGACGGTGCGACGCGAGTTTGATCGCCAAAGGCAGCCACAAGTCCCACAAAACTTGTAGCATTTCCTTGGGTTCGATTTGGAGGGTAGTTTGGCAGAATTGACTAAAAGCTGGGAGGACAGATTTTAGTAAATGCGATCGCTCTTTTATTACTTCCTCAACATTTTCCGGCGTGATCCCAAAAGCTTTAGCCCTTAACCGATCTGCCAGCGCTGATTCGATTGCTTGCTGCTGCCAACTTTCCCCCACCGTATCCGTTGCCAAAATTTCACCCAGCCACAAATTCATCTAAATTCCCCATCTCACTACGATCCCAGCTTAAAGGCTTCGAGAAACAGGCTGTAGGTGAAACCAACTTTCAAGAGGTTTAGTGAGTCTACCAAGAGCGATCGCCTATCCAAAAAGCTGCGACTATAAAATATCCGGCTGGTAATCTCCGTCAAGAGTACCAAAAAACCAGCTACCACAATGTCTAATTCTGCCCGTTGACCGGCTGTCGTGGAAACTGCGTTTCCCAGAAAAAAACCGAACAAAAAACTAATTATCAGCAACGATAGCCGCCGCCAAGGATTTAAAAACCATTGCCCCAAGCGTGTAGCAATGGCATCGAACAAGTTGTTGAGACGAGTGTTTTGCATCGAAGGGACTTCTGGGTAAAAGTCAAGATTTCTTAAAATATATCTATATTAATTAAGGAGGATATTGGTTTTAGCATCAGCTTGTTTGTTAAGATTGTAGATATCTACTGGGCTTCCAGTGTTTATTCAAATTTGCACATTCTATCATCTTCAGAGAAGTACAGTTTCTTAGAGGATGTCTGGAAACTATAAATATTTAGTTTGATCCCCACAAGCAAGCCTGAATAAATGGGGAAATGATTCAAAATTCCCCTTTTTAAAGGAAGCTAGTCCGTTAACCGGGTTTCCTAACTTGTATCCATATAGGGAAGTAAGCTACCCGTAGCGTCTCCCAACAGGAGAAGGGACTAGCGTAGATTTAGTAAGGAGGATCTCTAAGCACTTGCTATATCACTAGGCACTTTCCAAACATCCTCTTAAGGTAGCTTTTCATAGCAGAAGATAAAATATATCACTTAGATTTATCTGAGGTTTGGCAAAGGATTCCTTGTTGAGGCCGCTAGCGGTTTCAGGAAACTTTTATTTTTTCATCCAAATGAATTGGTTGGATAGGTATCAAATTATCTTTTTTTATCCATACTTACGGTCAATATCCGAAGTTATGAATGTCTATACCCCTTATTTGTCAAACATCAAAGAAATTATTTCCTCCAAAGGTTTTCTAATCAAAATGATATTTATAATACATTCGTGTCCCTAATTTTAGCAAAAAATTGTAGGTTGGGTGGAGCGGAGCGCAACCCAACATCCTGAGATATGTTGGGTTACGCAAAGCCTCCACCCAACCTACGTCTACGTCTAATGCACTATTAAAACCTAGACAGTCCACTACGTGCATTTCAAAAATCAAATACTAGTCCTATATCCGAAGTTATGGATGTCTATACCCCTTATTTGTCAAACATCAAATAAATTATTTCCTCCAAAGGTTTTCTAATCGAAATGATATTTATAATACATTCGTGTCCCTAATTTTAGGAAAGTCTATATCAGGCTATTTTTTATGATTGCCTTTTGGGATAATAGACTACTATTTGGTCAAGCCTAAACAAAATATTTATTTCTAATAACTATCAATATGAAATCCTCAGTGTATCGTAACGTCGGTGTTACAGCTTCTTGCTTGGGACTGCTTGTTGCTTTGGTGGGATGCCTTGGAATTAGTGTATCCTTTGAGTCCACAAACCCAGATACATCTTCACAACTGCCAACAGAAACTCAAGAGTTGCAGACAACTTCTGTTTTACCTGAAAAAGGTATTTCCGCTAATCTATCTACTCCAGCAACTACCCCAACCAATCAAGTAAAAGATAGCAGTAAAGAGAATACTTATCCTGTCTTAGCAGATCGTGATAAATCAGCTACCAAAGCTAAAAATCAAGGGACTTTGCGAATCAGCAATCAAACAAATCAGCCTGTGCGCTTGGCTCTACTGGCACGACAGTCGGTAGCAAAAGGCTCTGGTACTAAACAGACTCACTATGATGTACCGGCACATTGGGATTTTGCTCCCCAAGAAGGTAGTGAGAAAGGACTGATTCTATCCCTACCTCAGAATAATTTAAAACTGGAGAAGGGAGATATTTTAGTTGCTTTTGCACAAGATGGTTCCCGTCGTTACTGGGGCCCTTATGTTGTTGGCGAAACTCAATTACCTAAGTGGAATTCCCAAAACAGAGAATGGCAACTAGTGCTGAGTCAATAAATATAGCTTTTCCTAATCAAATGAAGTACATCATAGCCCCCTCATCGCTTGCGGGGAGGGGGTTGGGGGTGGGGTTCTTGTACCTCACTCAACTGATAACCGCTATAGTGCTGTTAGGCGACAGCTAGGGTTGAGCCAGTGATCAGTGGTGAGTGTTGAGTACGGAAGCAATTTTTGGAGAGTGGGCATTGTTTACCGTTGGCTCAAACCTTTGTTTTTACATGCTTACCCTACAGTTGGTAAAGTGTTGAGTAATGAGTAGAGGAAAATTGTTGAATTGACAACTCCGAAGAACAAAAGATAGATAACCAACGACTATTGATTAGTGATTGTTGACTATTGACTAAATGAGAATGAAATTGAGTCTTAAGCGCACTGTTGATCAGTGGTTCAACAAAATAGCAAAAAATCCAGCCCTGAGTGTAACTGTGTCCATTTTGTGGTTGATGGTGGTTTGCTGGGTGGCTTTTGGGTGGAATTTGGGCAACACTGGTTTGATTGATGAGACAGAACCGCTGTTTGCCGAAGCTTCCCGCCAGATGTTAGTCACAGGTGATTGGATAACCCCATTTTTCGATGGTGAGACTCGTTTCGATAAACCTGCTTTAATTTACTGGTGTCAAGCGATCGCATATTACATTATTGGAGTGAATGAGTGGGCAGTACGCCTTCCTTCTGCGATCGCAGCATTCTTTTTAGTTTGTTTAGCTTTTTACACCATCCAGTGGTATTTGGCTAAACAAGACGAATTAGAAAAAGTTTCACGTCCTACTCGCCGCTACTTAATATCTTTTACAGCAGCAGCGCTCATGGCACTCAATCCCGAAACTATTATTTGGGCGAGAACGGGTGTCTCTGATATGCTGCTCACCGGATGCATGGCATCAGCTTTATTATGTTTCTTTCTAGGGTATGCAGGGAAGGAAGGGAGCAGGGGAGCAGAATTAATCACCAATGCCCATTACCCCTTATCCCCAGAGGGGGCCCCACCTTCCCCAATGCCCCATGCCCTATTCCCTAATAAGTGGTACTTAGCTTTTTATGTGCTGATTGCTGGTGCAATTTTGACCAAAGGTCCAGTGGGAATTGTCTTGCCGGGGCTAATTGTTGCCGCCTTTTTGCTTTACGTCGGTAAAGTGCGAGAGGTGTTGCGGGAAATGCGCCTATTCGTAGGTATACTGATAATTCTCGGTTTGTCAGTGCCCTGGTATGCTTTAGTAATTTCGCGCAATGGCTGGAATTACATTAACTCCTTTTTTGGTTATCACAACCTGGAACGCTTTACAGAAGTAGTTAATGGTCACTCAGCACCTTGGTATTTTTACTTTTTAGTCGTGCTGCTGGGTTTTGCACCTTACTCCGTGTATTTACCAGCCTCGATAGTCAGACTAAAGTTTTGGCAGCGATCGCATTGGCGATCGCTTGAACGTTTTCAGCAATTTGGTTTATTTGCCTGGTTCTGGTTTGCTAGCGTCTTTGGCTTTTTTAGCATTGCCGTCACCAAACTCCCTAGCTACGTATTGCCTTTAATGCCAGCAGCAGCAATCCTGGTAGCCCTGCTATGGAGCGACCTTTTCCCAGATACGGAAACACAGCAAACAATTTCTGTTTCCCCCTCTCCCACACCTCCTATCTCCCCCTCACTCGTCTGGAGTGGTTGGGTGAATGTAGTGTTTTTATCATTTTTGGCAACAGCACTGCTTAACATCACCCAGATATTAGGTACTGATCCAGCGATAAGTAACTTTCACGAACTAATTCAACAATCCGGTATACCAGTAATCGCGGGTATAATTTGGCTGGTATGTGCTGTTTTGGTTGCGGGTTTATTATTGAGTCGCCGCTGGAACTACATTATCAGTATTAATTTAATCGGGTTTGTGGCGTTTATAATTTTTGTCTTAACGCCTGCTTCGTTCTTTATTGATCGAGAACGTCAATTACCCTTAAGGGAATTGTCTGCGGTCATCCTAGAAGCAAAACAACCAAATGAAGAATTGATCATGCTTGGCTTCAAAAAGCCTAGTGTAGTATTTTACAGCCACATTCACGTAAATTACTTAAAATTTCCCCAAGAGGCTTTACAGCATATTCAAAACCAGGCTGCTAAGGGACTACAACCTCCCTCACTGCTGCTGTTGGCTGAACAGAAAAAGTTTTTGCAAATGGACTTACAGCCAGATGATTACAAGAGTTTATCGACCAAGGGGGCTTATAACTTGGTTCGAGTTCCTTTTAAGAAAAAGAAAAATCAAAAAATAGACATATCATAAATTGTCATTAGTCATTTGTCCTTTGAGAATAACTAATGACCAATGACTAATGACCCGATTAACATTTGTGATTGTAACCATTGACAGCTAGAGCTTGATTGATCTGGTTTAAGAGGTCTTCCATTGATATCGATCGCGGTAATATTTGGGTAGCGATCGCACCAACAACAGTTTCTACCGATTCCAAACCATTCTTGTTCTGCTTGTCAATTTCCTGATAAGCTACCCCAGACTGAAAACTAGTTTCTGGGCGATTTGATCGCTGATTTAGTACCAAAATTGGTGGTAACTTTAAAGGTGAATTCCCCAATGTTTTCAGTGCTTTGAGGACATCTTTGTGGATAGAGGTTTCTCCTAAACAAATTAGTAGTAAGTCAACGCTTTCGTGGCGAATTTGTTGCAACACTTCTGCCCAACAAGGACTCATCGCCGCTTTGAAGCCTGCTGTTTGGAGGTACTGAATTAAAGCTTGGAACCACTCAGATCCCCGTTCAGCAGTTTCACTACTAATTGAGCAATTTTTTTCAGTCCGATAACCCTTCACCTGCTTGCGTCTTACCTGCGGAAAATCACGCAGCATGGTCAAATCCACTACCAAGATGTTAGGAGGACAGCAAATACCAGAAGCAATTTCCAGTACTGATAGTAAGGCATCTGTTTTCTCGGTGCGACTGCTGTTATCTTTAGCAAATGGTGTTAAGTAGGGAAATACAGATAGCTCTGGTATTTTAGAAGCTATTAGGGTAGTTGCGACATCGCAAGTAACCAGTGGTATAGCCGCCAAACGTGGGTGTCCAATTAGTTGTTGCAGATAAATTTGAGCGGTGGTACTTTCGACATCTAGCAAAATGACATCAAACTGCCATACCCGCGCCAAAAGTTCTGCCTGATCTAGGTCATCTACTTCAATCACCCGGTGTTCTCGAAGTGAGGGGTGGGGATTGACCGATTCCAACTGGGGATTCACTAACCTGAGAATTCGCAGTGGGGTTTTAGTTGCGATAATTGCACTATTGTTTAACCCTAGCTGCGGAACTGCTTGTGCAGTACATAATTTTTCGAGAACTGGCGCTAAAACCTGATGCTCTACTGGCAAGCTTAAGAAACCATCGGCTCGGTTAGCAAATGCTTGCTCCTTTTCGGCCCCCGTCGCGGTCACAATTACAGGTATATGACGGGTTGCGGTGTCAGATTTCAGTAAAGTCAGCACATCCCAGCCGGATAGCAGGGGTAGCAACGGATTCAAAAATATCACTATTGGTTGCAAGCGCCGAGCTTTTTCGACTGCTTCTGTGCCCGATCGCGCAATCACTACCCGATATCCTAAACCTTTGAGTTGTTCGGTCAAGTCTTCAATATATCGGGCTACTGCCTCGACTACCAAGACCAACCGTTGCGAACTCGCGGGATGATGCTGTGCGGGCGTACTAACATGCTGACGAGCTGCTGAAGGCTTTTCCCGTGTCTGTTGGTATCGTGTCTCTTTGTCTTCTCCGATTTCCATATCTGGTTCCGAAAAGCCTGTTTTCGGGGGACTGGGCGGCAGAAGTAGTGTAAATTGGCTACCTTTACCTTCACGCGATAAGAAGCTGACATCTCCTCCGTGGAGACGAGCCAAGGCGCGAGTTAATACCAGCCCCAAACCAGTGCCTTCAAATTGGCGGGTAAGGGGATTTTCTAATTGTTGGAATTTTTGAAAGATTAAGTGTTGCTGGTGTTCAGGAATGCCAATGCCTGTATCCCAAATTGTAAAGGCAATCCATCCTTCCCAACGACTCACCCGCAGCCCAATTTCGCCAGATATTTCGGTGAATTTAAAGGCGTTGGAAAGTAGGTGTACTAGCATCTGGCGTAAGCGTAACTCATCTGCCACCATCTGGTCTAAGCCTAGTTCAATGGAAAGGCAGAATTGGGGAGCAGATGAACGGGCATTTGGAGGTGGCGAGGCAGATGTAGCTTTGGTAGTTTGAGTGTGGATAGCTTGGGCCTCCAATAGGGCGCGATCGCACACAGCCTGAATTTTCACCAGAGTCAGCGTCAAATCCATTTGCCCCGTCTCCATGCGGGTCAAATCTAAAATGTCATTAACCACACTCATCAGGTGGCGTCCACTTTGATGAATCAGTCCCGCATAACGGGCTTGACGCTCGTTGAGTTCTCCCAACTGCTGATCCACAAGCAACCGCGATAATCCTAAAACGGCAGTTAGGGGAGTTTTGAGTTCATGACTAATACAAGCTAAAAATTCGTCCTTCAACCGATTTAGTTGAATTAAATCGGCATTTTTTGCTGCTAGTTCTTTACAAAGCTGCTGCTGTTCAGTGACATCAGTAGCTAAAACTATCCACAAATCAGTGCTGAGTGCAACCTCCTCTTCAGCACTCATGACTTTAAACTCAGGACTATCTAAGGGAATTTTGGCAAATTGCCAGATTCGCTCCTGACCATTTTCTACTTCAACAACGCAGGTACAAGTACCCACCTGACTATCTAAATAGCATCGGCTGTATCCAAGATCTTCAGATGCTTCTTGCTGAGTCAGTTCTTCTTCACCACCATCCTGATTGGGATGAACCTTGATTGCTCGTTGGGTAACATATTCTGCTATTTCGGAGCGGTTAGGAACAAGTATTGCCTCCACCTGTTGCCTAACTCCTTCTGGATCTTTTAAGGTTCCTAATTGCTGCCACCAGGCGGGATTTCGTGCCACCACCTCGCCAGTACCCGTTTGCAACATTAAAGGCCAAGGCAGTCTTTCCAGCAAGTGTACTAGTGGCTGGTGTCCCGATGACTTGGGTTCATTTGGCGTCTGCACACTAGCAAACGACTTCTCAATGCCTGAACTTTGTAACCCAGCCATGCGTTCCTTAGCCAGCGATCGCAACAGGCGTGAACTATCCAACAGTCCCAAATATCGACCATCAGAGTCAATCAGCGCCCAATCTAAGTTTTGGTGTTTTTCGACTTGTGGATCGCACCAGCGCAAGCTTAATTGCTCTAGACGCTCAGAAGCTGATATTGTCTGTATTGGCTCAATTAAACCTTGACCCCAGGTAGAGAGTGATTGGTGTAAATTTAGATTTTTATCGTCACTATATGCTAATAATTTTGGGATTAAACGGGCAGAATACAGCAATCCGATCGGGCATTGCTGTTGATTCACTACTACCAAGCGATCGCACTGCTCCTGCTCAAAAATCTCCAACACCACTGCCAGAGAACTTGTTTGGGGGCAGCTAGGTACGGTTGCCTGAAAGTCATAAAGCGGGTAATCTAGCATTAACATAGGGATTTGGGGGTCATTCTTCCTGTGGAACCCTCCGGCATTTCCATCTGCCAGTTGATGGTCTTTTCGCCTGAAGTCATATCCTCTAAGAAGACTCATATAAGCAACTCTGGTTATTTCAACGCCATTAAAACAACGGGATTTACCCTAACGGACACTTGCTTGCGAACGAGTGCATTTTTCCAAGAGGCGACGTTTCTCTTTTCTAGCAACTAGCCTCCCCAGTGTCTTACTGGTATTTAAACTCCTCATCTATAGCGACGGCTAAAACAATTATGGCCCCAAAGATTCGCTTTAGAACCTTGAGGAATTATAATGATTTGGAATGCGACAATCCTTTAAGTTCGTTTAAGTATCTTATCAAGGAGCAAAATAAAAAAATATATCTATTTATATACATAGATATGTAAATAATAAATTAGCTACCGTGTCTTGCTATGCCGACGGATACCTGATCATCAAAGACCAACTAAGTTCTACCACTTAGTTGCGGCGCGAGATTGTTGAGTGCCTAGCACTATATAGATGCACACCCAGTATTCCCCTAGAAGCGTTAGCAAAATTTATCAGCCCGCGTTTCTTGGTCAGGGCGATCGAGGAGATATATTCAAGAATAGATGTTATTACCGATATTGATTCTGCAATCTGATGTTAACAAATGCTTAAATAATCCAGTTGACTTAGCCAAACAAAAAGGTTTGAGTACGTGGGTGTGGAAATTGATTGAGGCAATTATTGCCCAATTTTGCTACCTACCTATTACTGCAACTACCTCTGGAAAAATCAACTACTCACCAAATTGGCTGCAAGTAAATCCAAGTAAGACATACACTAGCAAGTACGTCTATGTATTTGCCAGTCAGATGCAAAAAAGCCAACAGCATTTTCAGGAGATGACTCCAGCACAAAGACAAGGATTATTAAAACAACTTAAATTAGATTATAGCCTGATTCTTATAGAATATTTTACCACAGACCAAACACTCAAAGATAAAATTGATAAATTTATCAATAGTATATTTTATGCTAATATTCCTGTGCCGCAAATAATCGAAATTCACATGGACGTAATTGAAGAATTTTCTCACCAGCTAAAATTAGAAGGAAGGAGCAATGAAACGTTACTTGATTACCGCCTAACATTGATAGATATCCTGGCTCACCTGTGTGAACTCTATAGAAGTTCGATTTCTAAATAAATTAAGTTTATCGATGTCTGTTCCACTAGGAACAAGCTGCTGCTGTTGGTTAGTCGCAATGCGCGATCGCATCTTGTATTTTTCTGCTCATGACTAGTTATTAAGATATGATTAAAGCCAGAAAAACCTACGTTCTCAAGCTTTACGTAGCAGGGAACACCCCGAATTCAGTCCGGGCATTAAAAACACTCAAAGATATTTTAGAGCAGGAGTTTGAAGGTGTTTATGCTTTAAAAGTAATCGATGTATTGAAAAGTCCGCAACTAGCGGAAGAAGATAAAATATTGGCAACGCCAACATTAGCTAAAATTTTGCCCCCACCCGTTCGCAGAATTATTGGGGATCTTTCAGATAGAGAAAGAGTATTGATTGGATTGGATTTGCTCTATGAAGAACTGAGTGAAGAAGATTTTGAAGATTAAAATTTTAATCATAAAAAATTGAGTACAAACTTTAGTAATAAAAAAACAGGTTTTAATACCCCTTTGTTATCAAGCAATGAGTCAAAACGAGCCAGTAGAACCAAAACAACCACCGATAATTAGAGGTGTAGAAAAAATTCGGACGATGATCGAGGGGTTTGACGATATTAGTCATGGTGGTTTCCCAATTGGTAGAACTACCTTGCTCAGTGGCACATCCGGCACAGGCAAAACCTTATTCTCTCTTCAGTTTCTCTATAACGGTATCACCTACTTTGATGAAGCAGGAGTATTTGTTACCTTTGAAGAATCACCCAGTGATATTATTAAAAATGCCCATATTTTTGGTTGGAACTTGCCCCGATTAATCGAAGAAGGCAAGTTGTTTATTCTTGATGCATCTCCCGATCCTGAAGGTCAAGATATCGTTGGAAATTTTGACCTGTCTGCACTGATTGAACGCTTGCAATATGCCATCCGCAAATACAAAGCTAAACGAGTTTCAATCGACTCAATAACAGCGGTATTTCAGCAGTATGAAGCGATGGGAGTAGTGCGACGCGAAATTTTTCGCCTGGTAGCACGTCTCAAATTACTGAGTGTCACCACTGTAATTACCACTGAACGCAGTGAAGAATATGGCCCTGTTGCCTCTTTCGGAGTCGAAGAATTTGTTTCCGATAATGTAGTAATTGTTCGCAACGCTTTAGAAGGAGAACGCCGCCGCCGCACAATTGAAATTCTCAAGTTGCGGGGCACAACTCACATGAAAGGCGAGTATCCCTTCACGATTACTAATGAAGGAGTTAACATCTTCCCACTGGGAGCAATGCGCTTAACTCAACGTTCTTCTAATGTTAGAGTATCTTCTGGTGTCAAAACCTTAGATGAAATGTGCGGTGGTGGTTTTTTTAAAGATTCAATTATTTTGGCAACAGGAGCTACAGGTACTGGCAAAACGTTGTTAGTAAGTAAATTTATTCAAGATAGCTGCCTGAATGGAGAACAGGCGATATTATTTGCTTATGAAGAATCACGCGCCCAACTATCTCGTAATGCTTCATCTTGGGGAATTGATTTTGAAGAATTAGAAGATCAAGGTTTACTTAAAATAATCTGTACCTATCCTGAATCAACTGGTTTAGAAGACCACTTACAAATTATTAAATCAGAAATTGCTATCTTCAAACCTGCTCGGATTGCCATTGATTCCCTATCAGCACTAGCTAGAGGAGTTACAAATAATGCATTTCGGCAGTTTGTAATTGGTGTGACAGGTTATGCTAAACAAGAAGAAATTACTGGTTTCTTTACCAACACAACCGACCAATTTCTGGGAGCGCATTCGATTACTGACTCTCATATTTCCACGATTACCGATACAATTATAATGTTACAGTACGTAGAAATTCGCGGCGAAATGTCGCGGGCAATTAACGTATTTAAAATGCGCGGGTCTTGGCATGATAAGGGCATTCGTGAGTATAATATTACTGCTGACGGGCCTGATATCAAAGATTCTTTCCGAAACTACGAACGGATTATCAGCGGTGCTCCTACTCGCGTTAGTATCGATGAAAAGGCGGAACTTTCTCGCATTGTTAGACGTTTTGAAGACAAACAGAGTTCCGAACCCTAAATTTAGTATCGTAGTATATTCTTTCCTAAGTTTAGTATCGTGCTATATTCTGTGGTGAAGAAAGGTTTTCTGCCGCTAGATTGATTTTCGTGTGAGGGATGCGGTGAAAGGACAGCAATTATTTTATAGCTTCTTACCTGGTGTAACGGCAGCGGTCTTAACAACTGGGACTGCTTGGGCTGGTACTGCAAAACTAACTGGGGTACAACTGGCGTCTTCTCCGAGTGTTTTGACTTCTACTTATGGTCAAGACTTGGTTGTGGACACCATGAATACGCAACTACCTAACAGTGCAAATGTTAGTGTTCCAACCCTAGTACCTGCTTTTGGTTTTACTAAACTTAGTGTGAAGCCTTTAAGTAATAACAGTATTCCAGTATTTACGGCTGAAAATACTGTTGTGCCAATAAAACAACTACTTAAGAAAGATAAAGGTAGATTTTTCAGTTTGAAACCTACCTCTAATCCTTCCCAACAGCTTGATATTAGCCGTTCTGCTCCAAATAACCAAAAACAGAGTAATTCAGACCCGAATGGGCAGAAATTAAAGAACGTAGTAGTTCCCAACTACACTTCAAAAACCCCTTCTGTCCAAAAAGAAATTTTGTCCCTGTCTTCTGCACAGCAGCCAGTGGTTCAAAAGATAAATCGTGTTACTCAGTTACAAACATTTTTACAAACTTCAGCCACAGGTGCAGGAGCAGCAAAACTGTTGTCAGCGCAGAGGTGTCCACAGGAGTTAGGAAAAAGCAAAGATTTGCTTCTAACCTCAAGCACCTGCTTACAACAAAATGCTATTGGCCGCGTAGCTCAGAGTAATACCGCGATTCCGACAGATTCGACGCCAACTCTCACTGCGCCAGAGGGTTCGGTGCAACCTGCCACTGTACCGAGAAGCGTAACTCCTGCGCCAGAGGGTTCGGTGCAACCTGCCACTGTACCGAGAAGCGTAACTCCTGTGCCATCAGGGCCGGTGCAACCTGCCACTGTACCGAGAAGCGTAACTCCTGTGCCATCAGGGCCGGTGTCAATTCCAGAGAACCTGGCTCCTAGCTCAAATCCCCTGCAATTTCCCACCAAACCGGAGGAAGTGAAACTTCAGGAAAATCAGCCGATTACTTTGGCGCAGGCTCTGGAGCTAGCACGGCGTAACAATCACGATCTACAGGTGTCCTTATTGGAGCTAGAACGCAATAAAGCGGCTCTACGCGAGGCGCAAGCTGCTTTATTGCCCACTCTGGGAATTAGCACGGATCTGACTCGTAGTCAGTCTCCTAACAGTCAGTTGACGGACGAATTAAGCGGGCGAAATGGGTTACTCTCTAACCAAGATCAACCCAGTACATCTTTTACTGGTCAAGCACAACTTTTATATAACGTTTATACTTCTGGGAGAGTGCAAGCTAGCATCAAAGCGGCTGAAGAACAGGTACGTTTCAATGAGTTGGCTGTAGAAACTCAGTCTGAGACAATCCGTCTGAATGTTGCCACTGACTACTACAATTTGCAACAAGCGGATGAACAAGTACGGATTGCTCAGTCGGCTGTGCAGAACTCCGAGGCTAGTTTGCGTGATGCAGAAGCTTTAGAGCGAGCTGGAGTTGGTACGCGATTTGATGTGTTGCGATCGCAGGTGAATTTAGCAAATGCCCAACAAGATTTGACTAATGCTAGATCCCAGCAAGCAATTTCCCGTCGTCAATTAGCAACTCGGATAAATTTGGCGCAAGGGGTAAATATCAGTGCCGCTGACCCTGTACAATTAGCTGGTCTTTGGAACCCAACGCTAGAACAAAGTATTGTGTTGGCTTTTCAAAATCGTCCAGAACTGCAACAGCAGTTAGCACAACGTAATATCAGCGATCAACAGCGTCGGCAAGCTCTTGCAGAACTGGGGCCTCAAGTTAGTTTGGTCGCCAGCTACGACCTGCTAGACCAGTTCAATGATGGTGTTAGCGTTACTGATGGTTATTCATTCGGAGTTAGGGCAACCCTAAATTTGTATGATGGGGGAGCAGCAAGAGCAAGGGCAGATCAGTCAAAAACTAATATTGCGATCGCAGAAACTCAATTTGCTGAACAGCGCAACCAAATTCGCTTTCAGGTAGAACAAGCCTATTCTACCCAGCAATCTAGTTTGGAAAATGTTCAAACCGCTAATACCGCTCTAGAACAAGCTAGGGAAGCTCTACGTTTAGCGCGTTTGCGATTCCAAGCTGGTGTAGGTACTCAAACTGATGTCATTAACTCTGAAAACGACCTGACAAGAGCTGAAGGTAATCGAGTCACAGCAATTTTGGATTACAACCGCGCTTTAGCTCAGTTACAACGGTCTGTTACCCTCAGAGCATTACGCTAATTAGCTGAAACTCAACTGAATCAATACTTTTGACTGCTGTTGTCTTTTGAATGC
This sequence comes from Nostoc sp., assembly GCF_036917935.1. GTDB lineage: Bacteria > Cyanobacteriota > Cyanobacteriia > Cyanobacteriales > Nostocaceae > Nostoc. The sequence continues at coordinate 17,593 of NZ_JBALEL010000050.1, forward strand.
ACTTTCAACCTGCTATCAGGGCATCACAGAGTCCAGTAGCGTTTCTGATAAAAAGCTAGCAAAAGCCTCATTTATTTAGTAAATACACTGAATAAATGAGGCTTTTTAGTCAAAAAGACAGTATTGTAAATTGTTATTTTTTAGAAATCCTTTAGCGATCGCTTGTGGATATAGCGTTTCCTAATCACATGAGGTACGTCATAGCCCCGTCTCGAAGAGCGGGGAGGGGGTTGGGGGTGGGGTTCTTGTATCTCACTCAACTGAGAACCGCTATAATAACGCACCTTGACCCCGATCAGGAAAAACTACGGTTTTTAAAGTAGACGTATTTTATCTCAATCAAGTAGATCACTTTTGTACCAAAAAACGAAAAAAATGTGATTAGTAACTACGAACCCAAATTTCACCGTAGCCGTCTTTCCCAAGGTCTGCCACATCTTCAGGAAAGCGCTTTAGAAACTCATCTGGAGGCAACCATTCTTGAAATACAAATGAATGCATTTCAGCAGGTACAACATTAATCAATATCTTTCCAAGATTGGATAGGTAATTTATACAAGCACCAGTGGTATTAATTTCGCGTTCTGTTATATGATATTCAAATGACAGCAAAGAAATGGGTTGTGTCAGCCCTTTCAACACTTCAAGCTCCCACCCTTCAACATCAATTTTGCAGTAGTCTGGTTTTCCAAACTCATCAATTGCACGATCAAGAGTTGTGATAGAAACTTGAATACTGTTTTCTACAGTGCCTATCCAATCCTCATAAAAACTAGCGATTCCACTTCGTTCGCGAGTGTACAATGTTGCTTCTCCAGGTTCTGCACCAACCGCCTTCTGAACCGGATGAAACTTACTGCGATAATGACTGCATCGAGCTTTCAATTCTCTCATGCATTCGGGCTGTGGTTCAAATGCCACAACTCTTGCACCTGCTATCAGAAAAGCTTCAGATTTTTTACCTATGTTTGCACCAACATCGAAGCAGAGACTATCAGGATCTAATAGCTTTGAGAAGAAAGAAACTTCTCGTTGAAAATAATCTAACTGATCTTTTAACTGATTTTGATTGAACAACCGATATAGATTCCTAATTGGTCTATATAGACCAGTTGATATGGAAAAGTCCTTCACAATAGATTTTATTGCAGTAACTTGCATGTTGTACTTACCTCAACCAGCAATTTTCAACTCAAAAAGTGTAAAATATAAGCTATAATATTTCCAATAAGAAATATGACAGTAATTTCAGTAGATCGTAAACATCTTGTAACTTGACAAAAAATAAGGTTTTCATTTTACTCCCCTTCCAGCAACAAAACTTTTTCCGCTCCTCTTAGAAGAGGGTTAGGGAGAGGTAGTAGGGAAGGGGCAGTTTTTGTTAAGGGACTGACAATAAATAAATTATCCATCTTGTGGGGTGGGCAGGAAAGCCCGCCCTGAATATAGGACGGGTGTTCGCGTAGCGGCACGTAGTGCGGACACCCATCCCACAAGAGAATTTAGGATGTTTTTTTATTTGTCAGTCCCTAAGTCTATATTGAACTCAACACGAGAAGCGCTATAGTCAAATTTGGACTAACATAACTGAGTGTTCGATCGCTTGCCTTGTCAAAGACTCATGACTAAAGTAACATCTCAAGAAATTGCACAGTTTCGCTCTCAATTGGCAGATGATCCTAGCGATATGGAAGCGCTGGATTTGATTGAAGACTGTGATGGAGATTTAGAAGATGCTGCGATGACGCTAGCTATCCGAGCAGGACAACAACCAGAAAGAGCAAATTCCGAGTGGTTAGATGCCTTGGCTAGAAAATGGCGTGTGGTCATTTGCGAACAAGAATATCGGGAAGATTTGCTTAATACTTCTCTTCAGAAAATGATCGAACATCTAAAAACAACGCCGACGTTTCCCAAAATTTTGGCAACGCCAGTTTTGCTATATGTCCTCAAGCAAGGCGTGAACAATTTTTGTGAGCCACTAGATTTGCTAAAATAATCAGCCCACATTTTATATCTAACGATTAAAATCGCGGCTACCCGAACATAGATGCAGAGCGGCTTCAAAACCCTTAATCTGACCTTAGTCCGCACAGAGGGACTACTCTGCCAGAAGACTTGCCCACATTTGTGTAGTCACTACTTCTAGTGGTTTGGTGCAAGATGTGAGCCTCCTAACTCCGATGCAAATCCTGGAGTAATCCAGGCAAGACTCCTTGAAGTAAGAATCATCTGACTTCTAGTCATGCGAGGTTGAATCGACCAGGACTGATACGCTGTTAATTAAGGCAAAACTTCTATTAGACAAATTGTAAAATCAATGAATTACCTTGTTGCCGTATTACCAGACCGCATTCAAGCCGAAGCTGCTTACTTAGCTTTAGAAAAAGAAGGCATAAACAGCACTATTTTGGGGAGGGGGTATAAAACGGCTGACGAGTTTGGCTTAATTGACCCCAAAGACCAAGCTAAAAAGCAAGCAAAACTGATGGCAACCTGGCTGATACCATTTGGCTTTTTTGCAGGTTTTACATTCAGCCTGATCACTGGTTTAGATACTTTTGCCTGGGCGGGTGAAGTTGGCAATCACATCGTTGGCGGACTGCTGGGTGCTGCTAGTGGTGCTATGGGTGGTGTGGTTGTCGGTGGCGGAGTCGGTTTACTAATAGGTGGTGGTGATGCTTTACCTTATCGCAACCGCTTAGATGCAGGTAAATATTTAGTTGCCGTTCAAGGTTCTGAAATTCTGACTCGGCAAGCAACCCGAATATTACGTCAGTTTGATCCAGAAAATATCCAAGGTTATGCCGACACAAATACTGTGTATTGAATAAATCATAGTTTACAGATTTATTTGTAGCCCACTCCTCCTTATTGCCACGAATTACGGTGTGGGTGAAGGATTTGGATGTTTTCCTGCGTAGTAGACAACGACTTTCAATTGTTCTTTATCAGGAACGTAAAACACTCTGTCCCCTTTTGTTACCTCATATTCCCATGCCCCCTTGTAGGGTTTGCCCTTTAAAGGAAAACATGCCCAGGCTGTCTGGTGGTTGGTGCAGTACATAAATCCTCGTAACAACGACGTGTGTTTTCTGGATGGCGCTGCATTAAAGCTTCCCAGTCCCGATTCACCCGACGATTTTTAGCTACCACCAACCAAGTGCTTTCTATCTCAGATAATGCTGGAGCCGTCAGTTTAACCAATGGCGGCTCCACATTCTCCACTATTGGATTTTCTTCTTGGTTATAAAGGTTTTAGGACAGGCAGTGCTGCTCACCTTGTAATCCCTCCGTGAATAATCGCTTTAGAAAGCTAGAATCAAGACAGTTATAGCAGATTCATTCTCAATTCATAACTCATAATTTTTAAGAATGTTGCCACGAGAAGAACTTTTAAAAGGTGTTGAAAATCGAGATAGTGTAGCTCGTGTAATCGACCAAGCAGAGCAAGCGATCAAAACTTGGGAAGTGGTTTTAACAGATTTTCTATCTCCCCCAGAATTGGCGGAAATTCAACGGGTGTTTAACCGATTAACAGAAGTGCAATTGGCGGCGTGGGGTGGATATCCGCAAGCTGAACGCCAAAGAATAGCGATCGCTCGTTCGGAACTTCCGTTAGATCAATCTCAAGTCAGCCTTGTAGCTGTGGAAATTGCTGGTAATTTTCTGTTTGATACCGCCTCTCACCGCGACTTTTTAGGCGCAATGTTGGGGACAGGAATTGTTCGTGAAAAGACGGGAGATGTGATTGTTTTGGGAGAACGAGGGGCACAGGCGATTGTTGCACCAGAGTTGGTAGAATTTTTGTCAATGAGTCTGAAACAGGTGCGATCGGTTCCTGTGAAAACTCAGCAGATTGAGGTAACTGAATTAAAGGTTCGGGAACCCAAGAAAAAAGAATTAACTACTGTGGAGGCTTCTTTAAGATTAGATGCGATCGCATCTGCTGGTTTTGGTATGTCCCGCAGCAAAATGGTTGATTTCATCGATGCTGGTGATGTCCGCGTCAATTGGAAGGAAGTTACCCAAGCGAGTTCTCAAGTCAAATCAGGCGACTTAATCGCCATTCGCTCTAAAGGGCGTTTAGAAGTTGGAGAAATCGCCGTTACAAAAAAAGACCGTTACCGAGTTCAATTAACAAGGTATGTGTAATAAGTGAGGAGTTAAGAGTGAAAAGTTAGGAGTTTTAATTAAATTCCCCACTTTCTTTAACTCCAAACCCTGGCAATTTTAGATTTTGATTTTGGGATTTTGGATTGAAAGAAAAATCTAAAATCTCAAAGCTAAGGGCTTCTAAATATCGACTCAGGCTTTAAAGCGTTTTGCTAACATATTCAGTAGAAGTTTGCGCGGTACTAGCCGAGATAATTTGCTTCTAATTTGAGTGCTACTATCAGAACTAATAACAGTTGGATAGCCTTTTTCTAAAGCCTCTAAAGATTCCCAAACCACTTTTTCGGAAGAATACACTTTATCTGTACTGCCTGCCAGCGCTGGAGGAAAATTAGCTTCTGCAAAAAAGTTTGTTTCTATTGGCCCTGGACAAGTGACTAAAATACGGACACCATATTGACAATTTTCTGCCCATAGTGCTTCACTAAAACTGAGAATAAAAGCTTTACTGGCAGCATAAACAGAAAGGTATGGTATCGGTTGAAATGCGGTAATTGAGGATACGTTAATAATACTTCCAGAACGACGTTGCCGCATCAAGGGTAAAAATTTATGGGTTAAATCTACCAATGCTAAAACGTTTAATTGTACGATTTTAATTTGTCTTTCTCCATCTCCTTCAGCAAAGTCGCCATAGTAACCAAAACCAGCATTGTTGATTAATAAATCAATGGTTAATTCCTTGGCTTTTACGGCATCAAATACACCAGCAGCGGCATTAGGTTCTGTGAGGTCTTTGACTATAACATCTACTTGAATTTTGTGTTGTTCTTGTAGTTGTTTAGCTAATTGACTTAGTTTCTCTTCAGAACGAGCAACGAGTACAAGATTTGTTTTGCGTGCAGCTAGTTCATGAGCAAAGGCTTTACCAATACCACTAGAAGCACCAGTAATTAAAGCAGTTGGCATTCTACATATTCAGATAGTTTTTCAGTACCATTAAAATCTTAGCTATGTTGGCTATAAGTTTTAACTACCCAAAGTGATATACCCAAAAGACTAAAAGCAGTACAAAGTACTGAAGTATAAGTGGAGGAAGCCTCAACTTATACTTCTCCTTCCCTAAAACTTGACTTTTGGAAGCTAGATGAATTTTCCAAATACACCGATATGGGAGATTCTTAAATCTTCTTCATCTGTATATTGAATAGACGAGTCGATTTTTTCTGGTAATTCTCTGTCGTTGCAAGACCACTCAAATACAAATCTAGAGTCCAAGTGCTTAAGGTTAGAAAATATCTGCTTCCATTGGCTTCGTCTAATTCGATTTCCCCACCTTGATTGTAATTCTCTCGAATAGGCTTCCTGTTGATAAATAAAGAAATCAAATGGTCTTTCAGTTAAATTTTTGTGATCGCGATTCAAATTCATTTTGAATTGCTAATTACCATTTTTCAGACCAATAGATAATTTCTGAGGCGGAACTATTAATAGCAACGCCGTAGCTATCTCCATGATTCCACTTGAATCCAGGTCTGCCTTTGTCTTCTGCATTTAATACCAGTATTTCATAAGTAGCTGGAAAAGATTCTGTAGGAGAGTCACTGGTGTAGAAGAAAGTTGTTGGCACACCGTTAGGTTGATTTATGTGGTCGTTTGTGTTACCGCCTATATATTTGTGCTTGGCACTATTTCTGTATTGTGAAAATAATTTTTCTATCTTGTTTGGTGGCTCTTTCAGCCTAATTTGAAAAAAACTACTTCCTGGCAAAAATTCGGGAGAGTAAGCAATGCGAACGCTTTTAGCATCAGTAGGAATCTGATTAGGAAAATGTTTTACTTGCTCATTATCAGACCATAGTTGATTACGAATTTCTCTATAGCGTGATGTATCAGTTATTATTTTAGGCTTGCTAGTGCTGCTAAAAGTTGTCCTGATAAAAAAGCTTCCCCCGACAATACAAAGACTACCAAGGGCGAATAAAAATTGCGATCGCTTCATCAAGTTGGGTGCGTCTAACTTTCATAGTCATATACCCAACTAATAAACTAAATTCGTAGTATTGCGGATATCCGAGCAGAGATATTAACAGAAACTTTTTGTATCCAGCGAAAATACGGGATAATTATAAAATTACTGTGAAGTTAGTCAATGATTACCTAGTTAAATACCGCAGACTATCCTCCGGGAAGCTAGGGTAGTTATTGTTACTTCAGTGAAAGTAGAGAAGTAGAAATAAATTTTATCTTTGCTCAAGATAATCAAATCATTCCGCAAATATGCAACACCAAAATTTTTAACTCCGCGAACAAAGAAACAAGCTACGCAAAGCTTTGACCACAGGAGAAGACAGACTTTCGACCATCAAACTTCAAAGAGGCAGAAGGAATACTGCTTGTACAGTAAGCTTTTTAAAAAACTATATAGTTATTATCGCCAACCTCCACTAGTATTACCGTTGTATATAAAAAAATCAATCCAACAGCTATCCATTCTTTTTTAAATTCTTCCTGATGCAGCAATAGCTAAGGCGGATATATAAATAGTAGATGCACCTTAATTAAATCACAGCCCCCAACTAAAAGCTGAGGGCTTTTTTTTTATTGCTGATATTTTTAATAGGTGAAAAAAATAAATTTGCTCAAAAGTCTAATATTCCCGGATGTGGCAATAAATAAAGCGGATTAATAAATGGTAGATGCACCTTAATTAAATCATAGCCCTCAGCTTTTAGTTGAAGGCTTTTTTATTGCTGATATTTTTAATAG
>NZ_JBALEL010000051.1:0-428102 GCF_036917935.1 Nostoc sp.
CGGTATTACGGCTGTATCAAGAATCCCCAGCAGCATGGAAGTGTTTTGGATCGGGGCAGACGGTTCTATCCAAGATGCTTACTGGTACGAGAATGTCGGCTGGCAGCGATTTGAGTTAGCACCTCCAGGAAGTGCATCAACTAATGGCGGTATTACGGCTGTATCAAGAATCCCCAGCAGCATGGAAGTGTTTTGGATCGGGGCAGACGGTTCTATCCAAGATGCTTACTGGTACGAGAATGTCGGCTGGCAGCGATTTGAGTTAGCACCTTTAGGAAGTGCATCAAATGGCGGCATTACGGCTGTATCAAGAATCTCTGGCAGCATGGAAGTGTTTTGGATCGGGGCAAACAGTTCTATCCAAGATGGTTACTGGTATGGGTGATGCTAAAGGTAGTAGCAATTAGTTGTATCACTCAGGACTTGCAAAATTAGAATTTGGCTTTGGTAGGACTTACGCATTGACAGACATAACCAAATGTGAATTGCCTCTCGTTACAAGGCTCTGCCTTGTAATGCTCTTGTGGGAGGGCTGCTGCCTCCTGTCAAACACGGAGGCAGAGCCTCCCAGTGATCACATTCCCAGGCAGAGCCTGGGAACGAGGCAGAGCAAGACTTATATCTTAATAAGCTTGATATGCAGATGATGCTCAATTTTTAAAGTGCGTAAGTCCTATTTGGTACAGGGCAGAATTTGATGCTGGCAAAACAGAAAAGCGATCGCTCTCAAGTTGTGGGAGTGGATATCAATTCAAAAGTTAGAGCGATCGCGGCAGTATTTGTTTTATGCTGTGCAGGGATTTTTGAATATAATGAAGTCGATTTTTCATTTTGGTAGACGGTCAAAATTTCGTTCTACCATTTTTTTGACCCCAAGTTAATATTCCTGACAGGTCTAATTACTGTCTTTTGGAAATAATTTGTTTAACAACACCAACAAAGCGTTCCATATCAGCTTGGGTAATGGCTCCCATTGTCGATACTCGAAAGATTGATTGAGCTAAATTTCCCTGTCCAGAATAAATTATATAGTCTTGTGCTTTCAGTTGGTCGTGAAATTCCTCATAGCTGAAACCATCTGGCAAGTAGTAGGCATTCAAAACAACGGATGAACTACCAAGAGAAAGTAGGGGTTTAATTCCGATTGAGGCTAACCCGTCTCTGACTAAGCTGGCAAGTTGGTTGTAATGGTTTTGTCTGACACGCCAACCTCCTGCTTCTGCCATTTCTTGCAAAGCTTCTGTTAAGGCATAAAATGTCTGTACTGATTGCGTAAAAGGTGTGCCGCCTCGATCCTGTTGCTGACAATAGGTTCCTAAATCTAAATATAAGGTGCGGGGAATTGTGTTTACTGAGGGCAGTGCATCCCGTTGCAGGATGACAAAGGACACTCCGGGGACACCATGCAGACATTTATTCGCTGTCGCAGCACAAGCGGTGATTCCCCAATCTGCAAAATTTAGTTCTTGGGCACCAAAGCTGCTGACTGCATCCACTAATAGTTTGATGCGGCGTTCTTGGCAAATTGGCGCAAGTTCCACTAAATTATTGAGGCGACCGGTAGTAGTTTCGTGATGGACGACAGCGAGGTGGGTGATATCAGTGTTTTCATCCAGGAGTTTGATTAAACCGTTAATATCTATTTCCGCATTCCAGGGATGGGAAAGTGTGATGTAATCAATGCCGTGGATTTTGGCAATTTTGGATAGTCGTTCGCCATATACACCGTTTTCAATTACCAGTAATTTCCCGTCTGCGGGTACTAAACTGCTGATCATCGCTTCCATCGCTGCGGTACCAGAACCCGTAAGGAGAACTGCTGCCCAGCGATTGCTTCCAAGACCATAAACTTGAAGTAATTGTTCGCGGATTCTGCTTTGAAGTTGGGAAAATTCCACCTCACGGTGACACAAATCGGGACGCAACAGGGCATTTCTGACGCGATCGCTCAAATTAACAGGGCCGGGATTTAGTAAAATCATTTTATCATTGGGTATTGGGCATTAATAAATTAAGAGTTTGTACTTTGAATTTATTAATTACGAATTACGAATTACCAATATGTTTCATGAAGCGTTGCAAAACTGCTTCCGGGGTGAGGTTCGGTCGGGGTAGCTTTTCTAAAGTACCGGGACGGATTTTCAAATGAGCGAATTTAGGTCTAGTGTTAGCATCTGCGGTAAATAAGGCATCTAAAAGGGCGGGGTCATCTCCGGCTAATGTAAGGCCGTAACCGCACGCTTCGGCAATTTTGGCAAAGGAGATACCCGCAGAGACGGTAGCTTGTGCGCCTGTGGAATCGTGGACTTCATTATCTAAAAGAATATGGGTTAAGTTAGCACCGCCATAAGTGCCGATGGTCGCAAAATTACCCATTCGCATCAGTGCTGCTCCATCGCCATCTATTACCACTACCTTGAGGTCTGGACGTGCTAAGGATAATCCCAAGCCCATTGAGGAAGCACAGCCCATCGAGCCGACCATGTAAAGATGATTGGCGCTGTCTTGACTGGCGAAGAGTTCGCGTCCCGTGTATCCGGTGGTGGCAATTACTACAGTGTTTTCTGGATCGGTAAGTTCCACAATCCGAGCTAATGCTTCGCTGCGAGAAATGCGTTGTTCTTGGTGATCCCGAAAAAAGCTTTGCTGAATATGAGCGCTATTACTATTTTCTCGTTCGGGAATAGAAGAACGGGTGAGTGCATGGGGTGCAATCGCTCCTTTACGCATAATTAGAGCATAAGGACGGCGTTCTTGTTGCATATAGGCTATGGCTCTTTGCAGAACAGGTTCTATTTCTGCTGCATCTGTGGGAAAAAATTCCCAAGGTATAGTCATTGTTTCCAGCAATTTCTCTGTGATTTGCCCCATTAATTGATGTTGCGGTTCATCTTGTAAATGGTGTAGGCGTAGCCCGTCGTAGACATCGCCTCGCAAGGTACAAATCAGCAGCAGTGGAATCCGAAAGATATAAGTGAGGGAGGTTAGTGGGTTAACAGCATTCCCCAAACCAGAGTTTTGCATCATTACTACGCCTGGTTTACCAGCAATTGCGGCTCCAGCTGCGATCGCTACAGCATCTCCTTCATTGGCTGCGGAGATATATTTAAGTTGAACGTCATTGATAACGTAGTTAATAAAAGGCGTGAGAAAAGAACAGGGTACGCCAGTGTACCACCCAAAGCCAAGATTACGCGCAGCTTCTACAAATTCCTCTGCCTGGATCATAATTAAAAATTTACAGCAATTTTCAGGGATTTAGACGATTGAGATGGGGAGTGGGAAGTTGGGAGTGGGGAGGAAAGATTATTACTTCGACCTCTGAACTCGGAACTCCGACCTCTGAACTCGGAACGTGGAGATTAGAACTCGGAACGTGGAGATTAGAACTCGAAACGTGGAGATTAGAACTCGGAACGTGGAGATTAGAACTCGAAACGTGGAGATTTGAACTCGGAACGTCAAGATTGGAACTCGGAACGTCAAGATTGGAACTCGGAACGTCAAGATTGGAACTCGGAACTTGGAGATTAGAACTCAAAACTCCGACCTCTGAACTCGGAACGTGGAGATTAGAACTCCCCCAATACGGTTCGGTTAAGGTGCATAGGTTTTAAAGATCCCCCTTAGTCCCCCTTAAAAAGGGGGAAATAGAGCGATTTTTAGTCCCCCCTTTTTAAGGAATTATATGTTGTCGATGCCGAGGAATAGCTATGGGGGAAATAGAGCGATTTTTAGTCCCCCCTTTTTAAGGGGGGTTGGGGGGATCGTGTCTTATCCGAACCGTATTGAGAACTCGGAACTCGCGACTCCTAATATCATGTCCGCATAATTTAGTTATGATTTCCACAGTCATTGCACCCCACACGCCAGTGGCTCATCGGAGAAACCCCCTCTGGCTCCCCTTAATCCCCTCTCGAAGAGCGGGGAGGGGAGACAAAGCGCAGCTTTGGCGGGGTGGGGTGATTCGGGTTTAATAAGTAATCCAGCAGACATAATATAACTCTAAACTCCAAACTCCAAACTCCCCTATTGTTTTAATTGAAAAGCAAGGTCAAGATCATCTAAAGAATTAACATCTAACCAGTTACCGCGAATATAAAGCACCTTAATCGGTTTTCCTTGCTCGATTAAATAATTGCATAATTCTGGTAAACCCAGACTGTTGAATTCTGGCCGTTTTTGCAACTCATTGAGTGCTTCACTCAGCCACTCTCTACCTTGACTCCGTAAGCGCAGCATCCCAATCCAGCGGCCGCTAGACTTTCCTAATTGCGTTTGTGTCGTTTTAGAAATGTCCAACAGGTTGACATCCTGTCCAAACAGAGAAAGATCGTCTGGAATTGAGCAATAGGCGTAGTCAGGTGAACCGCTAACAGATTTGCTGTTAGCCACAGAATCAACTACAGCCACAATTTCTCCGGGACATTCTAATAAATCCCGCAGGATGTAGCTTCTAAATAGTAAATCGCCGTAAAGCACCAGCATTTCTTCGCCAAAACTAGCTTGAGCGCAAGCTAAGGATGCTAATTCTCCCGTTGTTTCATAATCTGGGTTGCGGATGACTTTAGTCCCCGGAACATTAATAGTCTCTGCTTTGTAACCGGCGACAACGGTAATATCATTGATGGCAAGTTTTTTGAATTTATCCACCAACAACCTGAGTAGGGGTTTACCTCCAAGGGGTAACATTACTTTTGGTTTATCTTGCGTCAATCCTGCTAACTCTTTTCCTCTGCTAGCAGCCAGAACGATCGCTTGGGTGTTTTGTCGTCCGTTGTTAAAGTAGCGTTTTTCAGCTTCTATGAGTTCATCCGCCCCTTGTAGCCGGAAAATTTCTTTTACAGGTGCAATATCATCTTCAATGTTGATTAAAGTTTCGCTGGCTTTCACTTCACGCGCGATCGCTTGCATACTAGCAACAGCAGATCGAATCAGATGGTTTGCCCAAATGACCAAATTAACTTCAGCTTTGCGAAAAACATCAGTAGGCGTACTGTAATATTTGGTCGGTATAATCACTAACGGGGAGCGACCCGCCCACTCTTTCGCAAAGGCTAGCACTTGATCGGGACGGGATGATTTACTGTGAATCAAGATGGCGGTTGCTCCGGCAGCGTGGTAAGCTTCAGATCGGCGCATTGCCTCTGAGAGATCCCAGCCAGCAATTAAAGCTTCGAGTCGGGCGACGATGCAAAAATCTGGATCTGTCTGACTGTCCTTACCTGCCTTAATTTTGCCGCAGAATTCATCAATATCAGCCAAAGGTTGGCGACTTCCGTTGATGAAGCTGTTGGTTTTAGGAAAAAGCTTATCTTCAATACAGACTCCAGCAATACCTCGCTGTTCTAACTTTTTGACCAGGCGACGCATATTATTAAAGTTGCCATAACCAGTATCCCCGTCTAATAAGATGGGGATGCTGGTGACATCAGACATGAACTCCAGCATTTCTACAACTTGAGTCCAACTGGCTTCATTATTATCTCGAACGCCATATTGAGCAGAAAGGGCTAGTCCACTCGCCCAAATTCCTTTAAATCCAGCCTCTTCCACAATGCGGGCGCTAATCCCATTGTGAGCTTCCATGATGAAGTCGAGTTGAGGCGATTCTAGTAATACCCGCAATTGGGCACACTTATTTAATTTTGCAGCGGTGTCAATGGGTGCAAATATTTGATGCATTTATTCTGCTTTTCTCAACCTATATAATATAGCGGTTCTCACAGACCTAACCCCCAGCCCCTTCCCTTGTAGCGTTGGGGGGTAAGAGGATGTTTGAAAAGTATTTTGCTGTGATTTTATGCACTTAGCGATCCCCCCTAACCCCCCTTAAAAAGGGGGGAACCGGAATCAAAGTCCCCCAATTTATCGGGGAGCCACTGCGGTCTTCTCCCTTGGCGCTAGCCTCTCCCTTTGGGAGAAGGGGAGACGCTAAAAGCGATAGCGAAGCGGTAGCGAGTCATCGTTCGCGCAGCGTCTCGTAGAGAGCGTCTGGGGTCTCCCCAAGTGAAGCAAGTGGCGTGGATTTAGGGGGATCTAGAACGTTTTGATACCTACAATAGGACTTTTCAAACAGCCTCTAAGATTCAAAGTAAAACCGCTATAAATGAAGATATTTTCAAACATTTTCTGCGACTTCTATCTGAGGTAAAATCTCGTTTTGGGCACGTTGAATATCCTGGGGAAAATCAATTTCTAGCCAAGGTAATCCAGTGATGTCTTCGTAGCCAAATATTTCTGGAGTTTCTAATAATAGATCCCGAATTACTTCTTCATAAGGTTCATTATCCCGTCCGTCTGCAACATACTGTTCTGTGCGATTAGCAAGACGGTGAGCAACAACACTGCCAAAACGAAAGAATCCCACTGACTCGCCAATCAAATCATAAGCTAAACCAGGAGCTACTTGTTTGCGAAACTCCACGAGATAATTATCTCTAACACAAAGCTTCACGGGTTCATCTCCCGGTTCAAAATTCCGATCTAGTAAAAAGCTGTTGGGGATATTTGTCTTTACCAATCGTTCGATGATGCGGCGATCGCACAACACATCTGCATCCATTAATAATATGTCATCGCCAGCAACTAAATGCTGACGTACAGTCCAAAGGCTGATCACACTGCCTTTAGTATAATCAGGATTATAAACTGTACTGACCCAATTTTCGGCTCCTAATGCTTTGATTTCATCCTGAATTCTTTCTGCTTGATAACCCACAGCAATCACTACTTCATCAATTTGGTAATGACGGAGATAGTTGAAATGGCGCTCTAATAGAGATTTACCGTTAAATTTCAGTAAGCATTTGGGTTGGATTTGCCCGTCTTTACCTAAGCGTCGTCCAACGCCAGCAGCTAAGATAATTGCCTTCATCGTCAAGTCACCAACAATAGCTTAGACACCAGAAAATCTGGAAATTTTCCCAGTATTTTATAATGACTGTTTTTTGCTCCAGACAATATTTGTTAATTAATTCTTAACATGGAAGAAACAATAACTTTGTATCGCCTCAATTGCGAAACACTTGGCGAAACCCGAAATAGGCGATCGCATCTTTCATATTTGAGACAAAACGTTTTAGCATACCCATGCGGGTGTCGGTGACGTATTCCAAAGTCAAGACAATGCGCTGTTCATTTTCACCCAAAGGAGTAACTCTGTGGTAAAGTTTGTCACCATTGAATAATACTAGAGTACCAGGAGTTAAGGAGAGCGATCGCATTTCCGTCTCCCGTTCAGGAATGTCCTTATAGAGTTGATATTCCAGCTTACTGGATGAATTATCAACCAAACCAATCAACACTGTATAGCGTTTCCCGCGATAGTAAGAGGTATCGTAATGATACTGGATATGGTCTCCAGGCTCAGTATAATAGTACAGCGCGTAAGTATGGGGATCAGCATCAGGACAGGGAAGGAGTTTTTCTGCCGTAATCTGGTTGAGGAACTCAAAAAAGGCACTGAGTTGATAAAACTCTCCGAAAATCGCAGCAAGGCTGTCTAAACTATAGCGGCTGATACTACCGCCCTTTTTATGATTGGGAATATAGTTGCGGTTGATAGCAGGTTGCAAAGACGGCAACAACACCAAGAACTGCTCGATGATGGAGTTAGGGAGAAAGTTCTCAACCACCAAAAATTCATTTTGAGCTTGAAACTCAGCTTGAAATTTCTCGTAATCAACAGCTGCTATAGCTTTATCAATTTCAGTTTGAAGCTCCATTGATAATTTGATCCTAATACAGGATTGCAAAAATAAATATCGCATTCGGTAAATCAGAAAAGGCTGTTTTCTTAGCTTTCTGCCCATGCCCCGTTATACTAGTTTGATTCCGGCTGCGGGAGTGCCCAAAATTGCCAAATTACCCATACAGCAAAGGTTGGTGCCCCAATTGTCGCTGCCATTAGTAATGGCTCTAGTCCATCCAGTAAGGTAACTATGGGAAACAAATACAACACATCTTCAATCTCAAACCCGGCGAAATTTGGTTGACGGCTGGCGTCTTTACCTAAACGCTGTTCCATTTGGTTTCGCAAATGAAAGATGCAAGCAACAGACACGCCAGATACTATCCCCATCAACAATGCCCACCAACCAAATTTTCCCTCCCTAAGACCATATCCAATACACACAAACAATAGAATGTGGATGATGGCGTCACTAGCAAGATCATACTGATGTCCCCATTTGCTGGTTTTCCCACTCAAACGAGCTAATTCACCGTCTGTGTGATCTAGAAAGTTGGATAAAGCAAATAGCCATGCCCCAATGTTAACCCAAATGGCATCACCAACGGCAAGCGCGACGGCAGCCGCCAACCCCGTTACAAGTCTCACTGTGGTGAGATGATTGGGGTTTACCCAACTGTCTTTTAGAGGTCGAACTAGCCAGTAAGCAAGTTGAGCATCCCAAGGCTTTGTGGTCATAGATGAACTTGAATTTGATCTGTTCTTTGAATCTTCATAACACTGAAAATTACCACATCCATCTAAAGTTATAGATTTTTTTCAGCCTCTCAAAACCTATTTTACTTGTTAAGTTAGCTACGAACTTTAGTAAGGATTTTTTGGGAATAGAAAGAAGCTGATTCTTCGTTTTTGGCACAATCTTGGGCAAACTTAATTAAATGATGTCCGACAAGTCCAACATGAATCAAGTTTTCAATATCACCTGCTTTCAGTGCCGGCTTGGCCATTTTCCAGAAAGTTTGACGATAGTTACTAAATATGCCTACCCGCAGCAAAATATTAGCTAAATAAGTTAAACCTTTGCGAATATTAGCCCCAGAAGTGCGAGATGGGCTGTTAGGTACTTCGATGCGGTTTGGATAGGTGTGTTTCATGTTGTAGGCAAACCGCTGATATAAAAATTCCGGTTCATAAGCAGTTGTGATGCAGCGCCGCCACATCTCAACAACTTGCTCGTAGGGCATCAAAAACTCAACGTTTGATTCGCGGCTTTCATCAAAGAGAAGTCGTCCTTCTGCTTCTAACCTCCGCCATAATGGAGTTCTTGGTAATGCATGAAGTAGGTTAATTGTCAACATGGGAATTTGCGATGCCCGAATAAATTCGATAATTCGGTCTGCTGTTTCTGGTGTATCTGTATCTAACCCGATGATGATTCCTGATACTACTTCCATGCCATAACTATTTAAAACCTGAATCGCTTTTAAGATAGGCATACTCAGATTTTGGTCTTTGGAAATAGCATGGAGAGCATTTGGTTCCGGTGTTTCGATGCCGCAAAAGATTGTGCAAAAATAAGCTTCGCGCATCATTTCCAGCAGCTTTGGACTTTGAGCTAAATTCAGCGTTGCTTCACAGGCAAACTGGATGGGGTAGCCATTGCGTTTTTGCCAGTCAATCAGATGAGGAAGCAACTTCATGGCGGCGCGGCGATCGCCAACAAAGTTATCATCGACAAAATACACTGCCCCCAAATTGCCAGATTGTCGCATTGCGTCTAACTCCGCGACTACTTGCTCTGGTGTTTTCATCCGAGGACTGTTGCCATAGAGTTCGGGAATATCACAAAACTCGCAGCGATAAGGGCAACCACTAGAAAACTGGACATTTGCCAGGAAATAATCATTGATATTCAACAAATGATAAGCTGGGGTGGGAAACTCTGTGAGGGGCAGACGTTCCTTGCTTTCAAAGCGAATTTGCTGTTGGGGACGTTGCGAGTTTTGGTCTAGATATTCGATCATGCGATCGCTTCCATCTCCCAATTCACCCAAATTTAAAATGTCAAACTCAGGATAATATTCTGGACACCCAGATACCGAGGGGCCACCCACAACTGTAATTTTCCCCGCTCGATGAGCAAGTTCATTAATTTGATTAATCTGTGGTTTTTGGATATGCATTCCACTCACAATCACCACATCAGCCCATTGATAATCAGCCCTAGTTGCTGATTTGACATTCTCATCAATAAACCGCACTTCCCATTCTTGAGGTAAGTAGGCAGCCACAATTAAAATACCTTGGGGTGGCATAAAAGCCCGGACACTGCCCATAAGTGGGTAAGCGTGATGAAAAGTACCAAAGGACCGGCTGTATTTGGGAAAAATACACAGAATGCGTCGATGGTGCGAAGGAACGTAGCGGGTTCCTTGAGTGACAGAAGCGGTTTTGGAATCGGCCGCTAGATTAACTTGGTTCTCTAAAGATTTTAGATTCACAGTCATCGCAAATTTCACCCTGGAAAACTCAGCAGCTAATTTGACAGTTTATTGACATAATTAGCTGTAATTCCAACTAGCTTACCAAAGAAAGGTAGGAGGCAGAAGGAATCAGAAATGTATTTTTGCTCCAAGCAAAGTCCTGGCGATTAGAAATCGCCCAATCTTACCTTCAGTAAATCGCAAAGTTTTTTTCCAACAGAGTGATGCCTACGCCAAGAGTTTGTAACTTGAGATACATTTTTTTGCTCAACTATCTTACCTGCCGCGATGCGCCGCTGTGAATGCTAGTGCCCATTTCAACAAAGTCGGCCGCAATATGTGCCGGCATTGCGCTATAAGTTTTATTAATAGTTTAGGTATTATTTAGAACTAATATGTACGGTGAATTGAATTGGCGTCGGCATCGCCCTTGAGAAAAACTTTGCGATTTGCTGACCTTGTGGTTGATTCATCGTGATATTTGAAGGGGTGTTTAACTGTTAAAATATAAAATCTACCCTAGCAATACAAATTTAATTGGTTGGCAAACAACTATTATGGAAATCGCGCATGGGACATAAAAAGAGAGATTTTCATTTTTTGTTGTATCCAATTGGGTATAGGCATCTGTCATGAATTTGATTTACTTTCTTTTGCGTTCTTCGTGGGGGATGGTAGCGATCGCGATCGCTACTGGATTCTTGAGTGGCGGTAGTAGTGCTGGCTTGATTGCTTTAATCAGCCATACTGCTAGTAGCGGTAGTGCTTCCCGTCTCACATCGATAATTTGGGGTTTTGCGGGGCTGGCAATAGTTGCACTAATTACCAGTATCATTTCTCAAGTGATGCTGATTCGTCTTTCTCAGAATGCAGTTTTGCAATTACGGATGCGTTTGAGTCGTCAAATTCTCGCTTCCGAGTTGAGTCATCTAGAACGCTTAGGGAATCCTCGATTATTGGCAACTCTCACAGAAGATATTCAAGCGGTTGCTAATGCTGTTTATCAGATGCCTTTTATCTTTATTAATTTAGCGATCGTCCTGGGTTGTATAACATATATAACTTGGCTTTCTTGGTTAGTACTGCTGATGGTTTGTGGTATTTCAGTAGTTGCGATCGCTAGTTGTCAGTGGCTACTCAACAGAGGCGGTAAATTGCTGGCTCTAGCTCGTGAAGACGAAGATCATCTGTTTAAACATTTTCGCACCATTACCGAAGGAGCCAAGGAACTAAAACTAAACTATAGGCGGCGTGAAGAGTTTTTAGAAGAAAAACTACAATCAACTGCTAACGAGTTCCGTCATCACAACGTTAACGGTCTAACCCTTTTTGCCATAACTTCAAGTTGGGGTCAACTCATATTCTTTTTTGCCCTCGGTTTTGTACTGTTTGCGCTACCTAATCTGCTTACCATCAATCCCGAAACTCTTTCTGGCTACATTTTGACTTTCACTTACTTGGTGTTACCAATGGATAACATCATCAGCAAACTTCCCCTATTAAGTAAAGCCAGCATTGCCTTGCAAAAAATCGAGTCCCTGGGTTTATCTCTAGCTAGTCGAACTGAAATATCGACTGTTCCACCTGCCCTTAAATCTGACTGGCATAGCTTAAAATTTAAAAGTGTTACCCACACTTACTACACAGAGCAAGAAGACAATAGCTTTATCTTTGGCCCCATCGAATTGATACTGTATCCTCAAGAATTGGTCTTCATTGTTGGCGGTAATGGTAGCGGTAAATCTACATTAGCCAAGCTAATTACTGGGCTTTATATCCCGGAAATCGGCGAGATTTGGCTTGATGACGAGTTAATTAGCGAACAGAATCGAGAATGGTATCGCCAGCATTTTTCCGTAGTATTTTCCGACTTTTATTTATTTGAAGAACTTTTAGGATTAAAAAATTCTCGCTTGGATGCTCAAGCCACAAAATATTTAAAACAACTACAACTAGACCATAAGGTAAAAGTTGAAAATGGACAACTTTCGACCACTGCTCTTTCTCAAGGACAACGGAAACGATTAGCTTTACTCACAGCCTACTTGGAAGATCGACCAATTTATCTATTTGATGAGTGGGCAGCCGATCAAGATCCAGTATTCAAAGAAATATTCTACACTCAACTTCTCCCAGAATTGCGATCGCGCGGTAAAACAGTGCTGGTAATTAGCCATGACGATCGCTATTTTCATTTAGCAGACCGAATTATCAAACTTGACTATGGAAAAATAGAGTACGATAAAACTTAATCTGTCAATGTAATTCATAATTGTTAAAGAAATATTTGGAGTTTTACTAAATAAAACCAATGTCTGAACAAAAGCCCATAAGTCCTTGGAACTACAAACCTTGGTGGTGTCAGCCCTGGTCTATAGTTCTCACGGGTGTAACATTGATTGGTGGTAGCTGGTTACTATTTAAAACTATCTGGCTAACAGTTCTCGTCTCTATTCCTCTAGTAACGTGGATGGGATTTTTTGTATTTTTTTGGCCGCAATTAATGATTCGCAGTGGGATTTTGGAGTCGTATAAAGACTAATTCGAGCTTGATATAATACTGGAAATTGCTCCAGGTAGATAAAATTATTCCACCGTGTTGAGAGATTTAGCAGCAAAGTTTATTTAGCCATTGATACTGCCAATCTAACGGTTTATCCTGGAATAATTTCCAGTGTATCTATCAAGTAGTAGGTGAGTCTTCTTCAGGCAATATTTTATCTATGTTGAGTACCCACGGTATACCTTTCTCATCTGGAGAACTAACATACTTGCCTATCAAGCATTAAAGCTGAAACCGATTATTAAAACTGGATCAACTACTGCCTTTTACCAAAATAGTTGGTATAAGATAATCTTACTGAAGAATAATTCCGAGAGAACTTGTGAATGAGTAGCAAATGAGTCTTAGCAAAAATATTTGCGTAGCGCTAGAAAATTTGTGATATTGATGATATTTTGGTTGTAAAGGCAATCAAGAGTGCGATCGCGCCAAAAATCTTTGAGTAAATATGGTATAAATTCAAGCATCTTACTTTTGCTTTGATAGAGAACAGATGGCAAGGATATGTTGCGAGAGTCGGCTTCCAACCCGCAATTTTTATGTAATTATATTTAAACTAGTAGTACTAAAAATATCAATCCTTGAAGAAGAACCCTGATAGTATAATAAGTTTTGATAATTTTTAGCTGATATTGATATTTTCAAGCTGGCTGTCGGCAAAAGACCTTGTAAGCATCTACATACTTAGAGAATTTGCACAGTGAAAGCTGGGGTGACATGAACAACAGAGCAAACCAGAAACATGAAGAACATCATGTAATACAATATTTCTGTATATTCAACCGAATATTGATTTTCGTTGCAGAGATGTTTATGTCGCACAGCCTTGTTGCTGCAAAGGTAATCTTGCGATTGTTGCAAAATTTCCAGCGTCCTAGACTTTCCTGGCTAACGCTCGGACACTCATCTGTGAAAACCCAAGCTGCTCCTCTACCTGCCAATGAAGCAGAAAGGCTCAAAGCATTGGCGGACTATAATATTCTGGATACCCTACCGGAAGAAGCATTTGATGACCTAACTGCTCTTGCTGCCTACATTTGTAAGACTCCAATTGCTTTAATTAGCTTAATTGATGCCGATCGCCAATGGTTTAAATCTAAGGTTGGACTAAAAAGTAGCGAAACACCCAGAGATTGGGCTTTTTGCTCCCATGCCATTCTTCAACCAGAGGATATATTAGTGGTTCCCAACGCCATCAAGGACGATCGCTTTAATAACAATCCCCTAGTTAGAGGTAATCCCAAAATTCGTTTTTATGCTGGTGCCCCTCTAATTACACCCGATGGTCTTCCAATTGGGACGTTGTGTGTTCTGGATACCATTCCTCATCAACTAAGTTACCAGCAGTTAGATGCACTGCGCCGCCTAAGTCGTCAGGCGATCGCTCAAATGGAACTCATTCAGGAAGTTCGCAACCGCAAACAAGCAGAGATAGAAGGAAGGCAGTTATCACTGACCGATGAACTAACAGGTTTGCATAACCGACGTGCTTTCTTCCTAATGGCTGAACAGCAGTTGAAAATTGCTCACCGCATGAAAGTGTGTTGCTGGGTTATGTTCATTGATTTAGATGGGCTAAAACAGATTAACGACACCCTTGGTCATGACATGGGAGATGCCTTGATTATTGATGCTGGTGAATTACTTAAGCAAAGTTTTCGGAACTCGGATATTGTTGCCCGCTTGGGTGGAGACGAGTTCATTGTTTTGATCTCTAGCTATTTTAAGGATGCTGATAGTATCCAAGCGCGTCTACAAGCAAATATCACCAACTTTAATCAACAGCAAAACCGTAGCTATGAACTTTCGATGAGTATGGGGATAGAGCGTTACTCACCAGAGAGCAATATGCCACTAGAACAACTAATCGCCAGGTCTGACGAATTAATGTACGTTCAAAAGCGTCTCAAGCGGCAATCTCTTAGATGATGGGGATTGGAGATTGGGAATTAGGTAGGTAATGCACTACGCGAACGACAGGCTCAGTAACCGTCGGAATCTAAATCCCTTAAGTAGTCGGACAAAAATATTTACAGTCATTGCGAGCGAAGCGAAGCAATCCCAGCCCTTGCGATTGCTTCGCTTCGCTCGCAATGACATTGTGTAATTAATTCTGTCTGACTACTTATATATCAATACAGTTGAGTTAAGCATTTTTTCCTTCTCTCTGTGTTCTCTGCGCCTCTGTGGTAGCCTGTGGCAAGCCGCTCCGCGTCTACGTTAAAAAAATTGATTTCACAAAGGGTTTTAGCCTTAACCCAAGCGTATTGACTTATATATGGTTCTCGGTTGAGTTATATACAAGAACCCCACCCCCAACCCCCCAAGAGCAAGCGAGGAGGGGAAAAATCACTTATGTCAACTCCTCCCTACCTGAATCCTTACGTAAATACCAACGAATAACTCCATTTTTTTACTCAAACTTTACACGGACTAAATTAATGCACGGTTAGTATAAGTATGTAACTAATTTTCGATTAGACAGGTTTACTAACTAAGTCACTGATGCGGTTATTACTGATTTAGTCGTGAACAAACGGTAAAGAAACATTCGTTCTTAAATAGAAGATTTCTTCTGCATAAGACAAAAAAGGCTTGAAAATTTCCCAAGCTGTCCATCCTGCTTGCCTATATTTTGCTCTTGCTCACTAGTAAGGCAGTCAGTAAGCATGACAATTTTGCAACATTAACATTCTAAAAATAAAAAGAAAGAATTGTATGAAACAGTACATGAAAGTTGTAAAGCGTTTTTTGGCATTGGCTACTCCAGCGATCGCTAGTTCGATATTGGCAACCTCGCCCAGCCAAGCTGCTACCATTGCATATTCTGAGTCAAGATTCAACATAAACAACTTTAGTAGCAACCCTTTAAGTGTTACCTCTCTGACTGATACTGTGACTGAAACAATTAGCACAGGTGGTCAAGTAACTGCTGATGCTAAAGCTGAGGCTAAGTTTAATGTCGATCCAAACAGCTCTGCCTCCAATTGGTCTTTCAGCCAAGCTGAAGGTCAAGGTTATGGCTATACAGGGACGGCGAACAGCTTTGCTGCGATTATCGGTTATGACTTTGCAGTAGACAAAGAGTTTTCTTTTGATTTCAGTGGCTTATTTAAGCTTGAAACATCCATTGATGATGCATTCACTGAACGTGCAAACGCTGATGGAGAGTTGTCATATCAGTTATACGACAGCGACACTGGTAATCTTTTGGACTCTTTCAATATTTATGGAAATTTATCAACTCTAGGTAACAATGATGCTTTTGTAGTTCAACCGAGTAGTAGCATAACTCTTGATTTAAGTCAGACTTCTATTGATAAATCTTTTGGCGGAACACAGGAATATGCTTCGACTAGCTTTAAGGGTAAATATTCGCGTACTTTCGATAAGTCAACTCGTTTAAACTTAATAGAATTTAAAAGTAATCAGGTGAACGTCTATTCTGTCCCAGAACCCTCAACAATTCTAGGTTCGCTGCTTACTTGCACTATGCTTGGTGCTGCCTCAATACGCAAGCGTAAAATAGCTTCTTCTTAGCTTACAACAACAGATGATTACGCTCATATTCTTGCCGAAAATCGAAGCGCCAATATTCATCTCAATCATCACTAATATGCAGGGAACGAAGACGTAAAACAGCTTCTGCACCTGTTAGGCTCCACCTGGCGCCAGTGATATTCATCCTATTTTTTTGAATTCGTTCAATTTATTTAATTTACCACCTGGCTGCCATGACTGCGGGGGTCATCTTGATTCGCCGTTGGTGCTACTGGGGCTGAAAATTTGGAAACTTTGCCGCTAGCTTGAGCATAAGGGAGAGACGAGCCAGTAACCAAAGCTTCTAAGTTGCTAGCCATAATCGTCCGGGGTTGATCGCCGATCGCTTGGGCTATGGTTTCCCCTTGCTGACTCAAAAATACAAAATGGGGAATCCCATCTACCCGATATCTCAGCATTTCCGGCAGCCACTTGGTATTATCCACATTCAGCATGACAAAATTCATCTTATCAGCATACTCTGTTTCTAGTTGAGTGATATCTGGTGCCATTTTCTGGCAGACAGTACACCAATCAGCATAAAATTCTACTAGAGATGGTTTGCCGTTGCTGACAGCTACTTCTAACGGTGTGGACGCCTCACTTAACTTGGCTAGAGTTGCCGAGGTTGTTTCAGTTCGCAATCCTAAGACTAGGGAAACACTAAGTGCGATCGCTACCATTACAATTAAGAAGTTTCTCAGACGCTTCCCGAATGTGGATTCAGGTTTTTCGGGAGAATTAATAGGTGAATCAGTACTCATAACAGAATTATTAAAACTTATTAAGCAATTTCTTCTTTAGTTTAACTGACTCCAAGTGTTCTTTAACTGGGGACTGGGGACTGGGAAGATTTGAATGGGGATTTAGACCCCAACCAAATCTTAAAAGAATTTTTTCCCAGTACCCAGTACCAAAGCCCTCATTCCTCCCCAAGAAGCTGCCATCTGTTTGCGTAGCGTCTCGTAGAGAAGTTGAGAAATCCTGGGCGCAACCGGTTGAGCGCCTATTTACTTAACATCCAAAATCGCTCCAGTTTCCTTCAAATAAACCCGCGAAAATGGTTCATCTTCACCCAAAGAATAATCTTCAATTAACCCTTTGCGACGAACAGAAATACCGTTGCCTTTTCTAATCACCACAGTCGAACTATCGAAAATATCCCGCACCAGAATCATCTCAGTTTCGGTGGGATTATCCAAAACTACGATATTACTATTTTGGTAAAACATACCCTGTTCTTCGAGGATCTCTTCAGGGTACTCGGCAATCAGCAAATCAAGTTTGGGATGACGCAGCAAAGTTTGGACATTGCTGTTGTAATCTTTGCTTAATACTTTTTTCGAGCGATTCACAAAAACTGCGTCACGACAAACAGCACCTATTGTCCAGTTGGGATGTTCCAAAAGGATATGGTCAATCGTCGCTTCCAGTTCTTCAACTGAGATTTTGTTAAAGGTAATAATTGGTATCCTGGCATCTGTATCCGACTCAAAAAAGGTTTCTAAAATATGAGAAGGCACATCAACACTTTCACCAACAGAAGGTTTAAGATGCATTAAAACGCCTGGTGCGGCATTGATTTCCAGGATGGCAAAATTACTGGACTTCCAAGATTCTGCAAGACTTTTGGTAATGACATCAATCCCCAGACAAGTTAGCTGGAAATGTTGGGCAATATCTTGCGCCAAGATAATATTGTCATCATGAATTGTCGGGGTTGCATCGATGCTTATACCACCGGCTGAAAGATTGGCGACTTTACGCAGGTAGACAGTGCGTCCTTTCTCAATCACGCTGTCTAATGATAAGCGCTGTTCGTCTAGGTAGAGTTCCATTGCTTCATCGATCTGGATTTTACTCATCGGTGAAGTTGGCGTGTCTAAACGTGCAGGTTTGCGGTTCTCTTGGCGGATTAACTCTGCAAGCGTTAAGTACCCATCACCGACAACTGATGCTGGACGGCGTTCTGTGGCGGCGACGAATCGACCATTGACACACAACAAGCGAAAATCTGATCCTGAGATGCTTTTCTCAACAATTATTCGGTTTTGCTGATTTTCAGGAATCGCTGCCACTGACCTATTATAAGCAGATACCAGTTCTTTTGAGTCTTGCACATCAGCCGTGACGCCAATTCCTTTGTGACCTACAACTGGCTTAACTGCCACTGGGTAGCCAATTTCTCTTGCTGCTGCCAAGGCTTCTTTCTCGGAAAAGACAATATTACCTTTAGGCACTGGGAAACCCAAGGTTTTTAAAAATGCCTTACAGTCATCTTTGCGGGTAGTAAACTCCGAATCTAGATGGCTATCACAGTTAAAAGTTGTTGCTACCCCCCGGACATGTTTTTTTCCCAAGCCGTATTGCATCAATCCTTCTTCCCACAAATAAAAGGCGGGAATACCTTTTTGGTATGCTGTTCGCAATAGGGCGTAAACCGTGGGGCCACCGTAGACAGATGCGCGAAATCTATCTTGCAACCTTACCAGCTGCTCATCAAAGGTGAAGTCTTCATCTTGGGTAATGGCTTCAAACCAATCCCAAACAAAGTAAACTACCTCTCTAGTTGTGCGTTCATGTAGTGATTGGACGCTAATCCGCGTGAGATTTGGATATGGCTTAACACTCAAGTGTTTAAGGTGTAAATCCATGTCCAGTTTTCCGGCTTCGGACACAACTTGGGCAAAGAGATGGGCATAAGATTCGTAGGTTTGATCGCGAAGATTTGGATAGCGATCGCCAATGCTCGCAATATAATCTTCAATGGGCAAAGGCTCTCTAGAGTCAATTAGAGCAAAATCAAATACTAGCGCCCCTATATCTAAATAGGGGTTGGGGCCAAGGTAATGCTTGAAGTTGAAAATATCGAAGACATCCGTTCTTCTAGCATTAATGCGGACTAATTCACTGCTTTTTTGTAGAACCATTAATTCCGAACCTTTGGCTAAACACCCTGAAGTTTAAATGCTGAGTTGTGGTTACTCAGACTTATTGATTGTAGATTAATTCACATTGTTTTTGGAGAGTCATGGCTTTGCCATTGAACTAATCAAAACCCACGCTAACTCTATCAGTAAGCATTTTCAACTATCTCAAGACATAATTAAATCCCCATTCTTCAGCCAGGTATCAAGAACAGTCAATTCATCCTCATGAATAATCAAAGATATAACCTTTGAAAGGTGCAACACTCACCCACTAATTTGTATAAGTGAATATGGGTTATTAAAAAGACAGCATAAAAAGACAGCACAGCAAAGTATGAATAGCACACAAGCTGCTCTAAGAGATGAAATTCGAGAACTTGCTGAGGAAGCTTTTCACCAAAAGCTGATCTCTGGACATGGAGATGGGGCAGATATGGATGAATATCAAATTGTCTACCAAGGCAAACCCAGACATCTCCCACTAGAACAAGCACGTTTTTTCTTAACTAACTTGCTTTACAGAAGTGGGATTCATTAGGACTTTCTATCAGACATTTAGTTGCACCCAGCTAAAGTTAATACTAATTGCTCACGATCGCACGATAAATCTCCAATCGACAATTAGACAATATAGCGAACAATGCCTCTAGGAAATACTTCTAGAGGCAGTTGACATTGTGAATTTTATTTAGTACTTGAAAAATTAGGTAATTTTTCGGAAAAATATTTTGGTGTAATTGCGATGTCTAACGACAAGCCGCTTCTCTACGAACGCGAACAACGTGTCGCAGACAGACGCTTTTGCTAGCTTGCTTGTCCGTAAGAGTATGCGTCTACGTAAATGTTAATCCTACTTCTATCAAGTAATCTATCAAAGGGATGATTTGATACTTGGAATTGTCATGGTTTAGTGAAATTGATTAACTCAAATTCAAGGGGCATCATAATGGAAAGTAATATCAAAAGGCAGTTGGTAATTATTGGGGGAGCCGAAGACAAAGACGGGGATGCCGTAATTTTGCGGGACTTTGTACGACGCGCTGGGGGTACAAAGGCATACATTGTAATTTTGACAGCAGCAACAGAGCTACCAAGAGAAGTGGGAGAAAATTATATCAGAGTGTTTGAGCGCCTCGGAGCCGAAAATGTTCGCATTCTTGATACAGAAACCCGTGAAGATGCATCTTCATCTACCGCATTGGAAGCTATTAATAAAGCAACTGGGGTATTTTTTACAGGGGGAGATCAAGCTCGTATTACCAGCATCCTCAAGGACACTGAAATCGATGTGGCAATTCACAAGCGGTTTTCTGAAGGTGTAGTTATCGCAGGTACTAGCGCCGGAGCTGCTGTGATGCCAGATAAAATGATTGTGGAAGGTGACTCCCAGACACATCCTCGGATTGAAACTGTTGAAATGGGCCCAGGTATGGGATTTTTACCAGGGGTAGTAATTGACCAACATTTTTCTCAGCGTGGACGCTTGGGACGCTTAATATCAGCTTTAATACTAGAACCTGCTGTCTTGGGATTTGGGATTGACGAAAATACCGCGATGGTAGTGACAAATGACCAAATTGAAGTGATTGGTGAAGGTGCGGTTACGATTGTTGATGAATCAGAGGCTACATATAACAATATGGGCGAAATTTTGAAGGATGAGTCTTTGGCGATTTGTGGAGCAAAGCTTCATATTTTGCCACATGGCTTCAAATTTGACCTGAAAACTCGCCAGCCGATCCTAAATAATGGCTCTGTGCCAAATGGCTCTGTAGCAGTTGCTTCAATTAACACCTAACTTTTAGTAAGTGCATTTAAACTGAAAGTTTTATGCTTTGCGGCGGCCTTTGCCGCTGTCAATACGGTTCGGTTAACGAAATCCCAAAATTTTACCCGCTTATTGTTGCCAGTGTTTGCCCATCTTGTTAACGCTAAAAAATAAAAATGTGTAGGTTGGGTTTCGTTCCTCAACCCAACCTAAGAGCGGGGTTTGTTGGGTAAGGCTTAAGCTCAACCCAACCTATGAATATTCAATACTGCGTAGGTATTGAATGGTATGAGTACTTTTCTTCACTCACCACTGAGTGGCGACTTTTGGCCACCCAAATTTTATGGCGATTTCGTTAAACTATAAAAACTGTCAGAACGAATCTTACTGCCATTTCGCCAAACTTCCACTCTTTGTGGAGTGACTAAATAATAGAAACTCCCATTATCTGCTCGATATCTGCTTTTACCAATATTCAAAGCTGCTATCTTTATCGGCTGACTTGGGTCTTGCTTCAACTGCCCAATATAAAATAACTGACCATTTTCTTCACAGACTTTTACACGAGTACTTGTAGTCTCACCTTCAATGATGGTAACTCCATTGCATTTAGTATTAGTGTTTATAGGTGCAAAACCGATTGGAATTGGCTGTGAAGGTGAAACTTGCTTTGCTACTGGGCGGTTCGGGTTATCCACTTGCTGAACTCTAGAACCAGAGCCAACACTTGCAGTTAAAGATGTCAACAGACGAAGGGGGTCAACTGCTATTCGACCATTTGGATGAACTTCAAAGTGCAGATGAGGTGCTGTACTATTGCCTGTAGATCCCATCTCGGCAATAATTTCACCTTGGATGACCTGTTGACCCTTGTTCACCAACAAACGGCGATTGTGTCCATAAACAGTAGTACTGCCGTCGAGATGTTTAATAGTTATGGCATTTCCTAATCCCCAATTATCCCAACCTGCTTTTACAACTGTACCGGATGCCGCAGCAACAATAGGAGTTCCATCTGCCCCTGCAAGATCAATTCCTTCATGTTGATATTTGCGGAAGCCTTGAGAAATAAACCCTTGAGTCGGCCAGATTAAGTTAGAAGCAGGGATAGGAGTTGGCAAAATTGGGGAATCGCCTGCTAACTGTGTTAAGCCAGATGTAGCTGTACCGAATACAGCGGTTAAGGATATTAACCCAATTAGTCCATAAGTACGGTATTGATAAACGATAGCTTTTTTCATAAGTTGCAAGTCTATTAAAACAATAATTCAGACACTTTCTGATTATTTGTTGTTTCAAGCTGACTTGGAAAACATCAGGAAATAAAATCGGCTAAACAATAGATATCTTGCACAAATGCAAAATTCGCCCAACCTGCTGGATGTAGCTACATCCCCCAACCCCTTCTCCCAATTTAGGGTGAGGGCTTTTGATTCATGCAAGAAGTCTAATAGATATCTGGTGAAGTTAAATATGCGTTATCCAAAACCCTTGTAGAGACGTAGCGCTGCTACGTCTCTACAAGGTAAGGTTTTTCACTGCTATAGGACTAGTATTTGATTTTTGAAATGCACGTAGTGGACTGTCATGGCTTAAATAGTGCATTAGACGTAGACGTAGGTTGGGTGGAGGCTTTGCGTAACCCAACAAAGCAATTTTTTTGCAACATTAAAGCCTAGACAGTCCACTACAAGACTACCGAGATTTTTTCAGAAATCAAATATGATTCCTATATCTCTAATAGAGAAATTAGCCATTAAAAACGCGACTGCGCCACTTATTCAACCGGGCTTCTCCAATTGTGGCAGACCGTCGGGAATCAGCAATTTGCTCTTGCAAAGCTGCAATCTGTTTTTCTTGTGCGTCAGCTTGCTGTTGTAAAGATGTATATTCGCCTGTGCTGGCCACAAAACTGGAGGACTGCCAACTACTACTAAATTTCGTTGCCCCGATGGTGGCAAAGGGTCTTAAGTCTGCTAGTTGTTGTTGCAAAGTTGCAATCTGGCTTTCTTGCTCTTGAATCTTTTGCCGCAAGCCTTGTTCGGCTGCTGTGCGAGCTGCAATAAAGGTATTAACTGGAGCAGCAGTTTCTGGCTTGGGCTTGAATATTTCAGCCAGCAATGCACCAATATCCGTGGGTTTCAGTTTACCGTAAGCAGTGTTGGTAATTAGCGATCGCACCAGTTGAGGTTTATTATTCGTTGCTAAGTTCTTATCACTGCTAGAATTGCTCCGCAGCAGTTGCAGCATATTGCTAAATTCCAATATCTTTTTGCCCGTTTGAGTTTTATAACCCCGGTAATATGGCACTATATTATCCCCAAAGGCATCTAGATACTCATCGCTATCAAGATAAGAATCAATATCCGCTTCAAAACCCGACTCATCTAGAATGTTGCTGTGATATATCGTCTCGGAGTAATCATCGGGAGCGCGACCGAGGAGGTGCTTAAAGTTAAGTTCAATTGCACGGTAGCGGTAAACGTTATCAAAAAATCTGGAGCGATATAACTCTGATTTGGCAATTTGACGCACAAATTCACGGACATCGATTATACCTTGCTTGAGTTGGGATTCTGGAACGATCAGCCGCTCACTTTCCATGATGTAGGCATTACCCAACACTTGCCGATAAACTGCCCGAATTACAATTTCAATGTCATCAGCTGAAGCAGTAGTCCACAGTTCGATGGGTTCTGTTTTGGGAAATGCTTGATATTGGCGTCGTCTGGTTTCGTCGTCTATGAAGGTCTGCATACTTGGGTTCGTGTGGGTAAGAGTGACTAATTTGTCAAGTAAAAATAAAATTTCTGTAGGGGAGCTAGTGCTTTGCTTTGGTTGCCAAAGTTGTAGCAACTGGTGAACCAGCGCAGCTAAGAGGGCGTTGTGTTAGATACATATTTCGAGATGATTTGTCACCAAAATACAAATCAAAGCGGCTAATGCACCCTACTTAAGATTTATTAATTACTGGGTCTTGATATAAATTATCAAGTTTTGGGGAGTTTTTTAGTTACATTTTCTAACAAACTTAGACGGCTAACTGTTAATAACTAACAGCTAATCATCAGAGAAAATTAGCAATTAGACATTAACAATTAGCCGTCAATCCCCTTGGGGAGTATTTAAAATTCAAAACTTAATTTTGAATTGGAGTGTAGACGCCTGTCAGAAGAAATTCCGCAGGATAGTAACTCTCAAGCACGCTCATCAAATCTAGTGTAGAAACCACCGTATTTTATCCAGTATTGTTTCAAAGTATGATGAGGTGTATGTAAACTAGCTTTTGCCTGATATAAAATAACTTGGCGATGATCGCCCATCCAAATTTTATTAACTGGATCAACGGATATTACTGTTCCTCCTAAAGAAGCAACGCATTCAGAGAATCTCTCAATGGTTGTATATTCTAATGTCTCGAATATAAAAAAGTTACCCGAACAAATCAAATGGCGGCTGCGAATCCAGCAACGCATCTTTTTTTCAGCCTGTGGAGGTAACATTTTGGTTTTAACAGATTCAAGCTGAATCAACATAATGCCTTCACTGCACGTAATTCATCAGCAAAACTTTCGCGTTTTTCAAATTGTAATGGGCCAGCGGTAGATCCCCATATTTGCTCGTGGGTTTCAACATCCATACCTTTATCTAGACTTATCCAAGTACGCTCGGTTACTTCTACTTCGCTGATCAGATATGTCTGACATCCATTGCGTTTAATCAGACATTGATTGCCTGGTTCCACACTGCCTCGAAACATTTCACCTTTTCGCTGGAAAACCATTGAACAGTGATAACGTCGTTCGATGCTTTCTGGAGTGATGGTTTTAAGGATATCTAATTCACGAGCTGCACCTGCATAAAGCATCTGGTCTTTCAAGCTGTAATTTTCGATATAAATGCGATCGCCCCAATCGACTAGTCTATGTACTCCCTGACGATAGGGTGTCCATAAATCGTGGTCATAAGCTTGTTCAGAATAAAAACCGATGGCAGAAAAAAATTCAATCGGTAAAGGACGAAAATAAATGTGAATGTGGGCGTAAAGTTGCGGATTTGCAAAAGATTGCTTGTAGTTGCTAAAATCTCCTGCCATCCAAGAGGCTAAGGTAAGTAAATCGCTAGCGTTGGTGCTAGATTCGCTGGGCGCTATCGTCACGTCGCTTCGCTCCAAATTCAAAATTCAAAATTCACGCATTACAATCCCCATAAATAAATTTAGGAGCTTGTATCCTTTTATGTTTTAACCTGATATTTGCTAATTGGTTGAACTTGACAAAGAGCGAATCTCTGAAGAAAAAGAAGCTGTTGTCACGCCTTTACCATCACTGGTTTTAATCGTCGCTACCCGAAATCGGAGATTTGGGTTAGCAAACCAAATTCGCTCTTCAGCAGCAGCGAGTTCATACTCTGTTAACAGGGTAAAAATACCATCGTCACTCAGATGATATTTAGCCACTGCTGGGATTGTTTCGGCGTATCCCTTGTCCCGCAGGAGTTTGCCTCTAGAAGGATTTTCGACATCGGGAATTGGTACTAGCACAGTACTGCCAGAGATTGGTTTATCGTCCCAGTCTGACTCACCTTCCCAAGTCATCCGAAAGGGGTGAGTGATACTGCTGATTTCAGTGTCATACAATTGACAGATTGCTACCACCGCTGGATCGTTGGTGGATAGAGACTCAATGTCAATGTTAGACAATACTTCTTCAAAGTGGGCGAATGCTAAATGATGAGCGCTTCGCTGCGATCGCCATCGTCCAATTGAAAGTTCAAAAAACTCAGTAATTTCCATTAGAAAAGTGATTTTAAAAAAGTAGCTTAAAATCCAAGAGATATCTTGGCAAAAAAGAAAGTTATTCTCCTAGTCTATATGTTAGCCTTCTTGACCACAACTGCGTTTAGGAGTGCTGAGTGGGGAGAGACGCGATTAATCGCGTACAAGAGTTAGGAGTTAGAAGTTATTATTCTCCCGCCAGTCCCCAGTCCCAGTTCTCAGCCTCCTACTTAGAGGATGTTTGAAAAGTGTTTTGGTGTGACTTTAGGCATTTTTAGATCCCCCCTAACCCCCCGATAAATTGGGGGGAACCGGAATCAAAGTCCCCCAATTTATCGGTGGATTTAGAGGGATCTAGAACTTTTGATACCAACAAGAGGACTTTTCAAACGTCCTCTTAGACAAATCTAAGCAACTTCAGTGATACTGATAATTTTGCCGCCTGTCCGATGAATGTTTTGCACTTGTCCAGACAGTTGGTTGTAGTTAACTACATATTCGAGGTTGCCCAGACGAGTACGGAGATTACCTGCACCTTTAACAGCCTTAATCAAAAAGCGTTTATCGGTGCTGTTTACACTAGAACCAGCTGCGGGAGCCTTGATGGATGTGGGTAAATTGGAACCGATATCGCCGATCAATTTGGCTTTGCGATCGCTATCACTGCTAGCTACTCCTCGGAGTAAGCTAAAGGTGCGGTTAAAGGTAACATTCTTGATTCCTATTTGGGAGCTTGTGCTGCGAATATAAGGAACTATATTCTCGCCAAAATTCTGCTGATATTCGTTGCTATCGATATAGGATTCGATCTCAGCATCATAGCCCTGTTCGTTGTAAATGCGGACGTGTTCGGAAATTTCTGCTTGCTCGGCAGGAGGACGTCCTAGTAGATGTTTGAAGTTCAGTTCAATGAACCGATACTGAGAAGAAGAGGTGAAAAACAGGGATTGATAGAGTTCTGATTTTGCAACGGTGTTGACGAATTCGCGGACACTGATTTTGCGATCGCGCAATTGCGATTCAGCAGTGGCTAGTCGCTCACTTTCCAACAAGTGAGCATTACCCAAAACTTGTTTGTAAACTGCCCGAATCAGTGTTTGTAATTCGCTTTCGCTGGTATTCGGACGCAGTTCAACATTCGGTGAATCAATAGCCCAAAGTGACATTGAAATATCTCCTGAAAAACGCTAATTAAATGAAATTTCCGAGCATCCTACCCCTTGTAAAGGTAGAATTTCCGATCAGTTGTCAGTTATTTTTGCTACTGACTAGCTTTTGTAAAACTTTAGTTTGTGAAAGTGTGTTAAATATTTTCGTATTTGACAACTGACGGCGAAATTGGTCAAACCCCAGATTAGCGATCGCTTTGGCTAACTCTTGATAAATCAGGATTTACGCAAATAACAGCCGAAAAGAATGATTTTCAGGTAAGGGTATTGCCCTTAAGCGCCTGTAGTTTTGCCTAAATCCGAGAACGATCAACACTGGGGATTAAAGATTGGAGACTGAGTACAGCGGAATTATTTCCCAATCCCTAATCTCTAATTCCCAATTTCTATTCTTTAGTTGACAGGGGTAATACTGGCGATCGCACTGGTGAATCCGCTGATACTCTTGTGAAAGCTTATTGTATGGCACGAAAAAGACTTGGTTACTGCGGCGAAACTTGGAAATGTTATTTACCACATTTGCCTTGTAGCCAGTGACTTCAATCCGGTAAACCTTACCATCATCACCAGATCCTACACCTTGACGAGTCCGAGGGGTAGATGTTGGGTTGCGGAATGCAGCACCCTTACTAGCTGGTGAAACCACAGGGGTAGGCGTGCTTTGAATTAGCAGACTGTTTAATTTTGGTTGTTTGCCAGCTAAGTCACCTTTGAGGCTGCTGCTAGAGGAACCACGTACCAGTTGGAACAAGTGGGTAAACTGAACCAAACTCTGGATAGCTTCGGTTTTGTAGCCCCGAATATAAGGCACAATGTTTTCCCCAAAAGTTTCTTGGTATTCGTCGCTGTCTAGATAAGAATCAATCTCACCCTCAAAGCCCTTTCTATCCAGAATAGTCCTGTGTGTACGCGCTTCTTCTAGATCCAATGGCGCACGACCAAGGAAATGTCTGAAATTTAATTCAATCGCCCGATAGCGCGGGGCGCTATCAAAAAACCGTGAACGGTAAAGTTCCGACTTCCCGACTTGACGCACAAACCCGCGAAGGCTAATTTCACCCCGTTTGAGTTGGGATTCAGCAACGGAAAGCCGCTCACTTTCCATTACATAAGCATTGCCTAGAACTTGCTTGTAGACTGTTCTAATTACGGTTTCAACTTCCTCATTAGAGCGACTTGGCCACAGATCAATGGGATCGGTATCTTCAAACAGAGCGACCCCTAATCGTGATGCTGGTCCAAAAGCCATTCAAACTATCTCCCAGTTAACAACTAAATTTTATGAGAAGGATATTCAGCAGATGTTAAAAAACTTTAGATCATTGTGACAAAGGAGAGGACATGTAGACTTTAAATCCTTATTAGTCTTGATGATTTTAAGTTTTTGCATCGTTCACCTTTACATATTCTGATACGATGCCGAAACCATATTTATTAAAATTTGTTAAGTTAAATAATAGTTTAAAAAATCTCAGCTTTTTTTTAGTATTTGATTGGCGATTGGGATACAAGTGATGGTATTGTGTAATTCCCTTAAGCCAGAGTATTAATCGTGCTGAGTCACCCAAGTTGATCTCAATAAGTGAGCATGAATAAATTCAACTATATTACGCAATGTAAAATTAAGTAAGATTGTCTTTTAGAGGATGTTTGAAAAATCTACGCTTGTCGGTATCAAAACATTTTAGATCCCCCTAAATCCCCCTTTTTAAGGGGGACTTTGAGAGAGGTTGCCCCCCTTTTTAAGGGGGGTTAGGGGGGATCAAAGTGCCTAAAATCACAGCCAAATACTTTTCAAACATCCTCTTAGAGGATGTTTGAAAAATCTACGCTTGTATCTAGATCCCCCCTAGCCCACGCCAGTCGCTCCACTTGGGGAGACCCCATCGCGCAGCGTCTCGTAGAGAAGACCGCGCTGGCTCCCCTTAAAAAGGGGGGAATAACGTTCTCAAAGTCCTCCAATTTATCGGAGGATTTAGGAGGATCTAAAGTTTTGGATACCTCAGTCACCACTTTTCAAACAACCTTTTAGTAAGAGCTTCAGCCCTGACTAGCAACCTTTAATTATTCATGCCCACTTAACTTATCGAATTTGGAAAGTAGCCAGTTGGCTGATTAAATGGTCAAAATAAGGAGTAAGAGTTTGCTGCTGATTGGCTTGGCAGCGTTTCAAACTAGCAGCCTTGATGCTTTCTAAGCCTAAAACCATTGCATCCAATGGAACTTGTAATTCCTGATAGAGCAAATTCATATAGTGCAGTCCTGTGGGATTTGTATATTCAGCGTGGCCACCTGCGAGGCCATAAGTAATACAGCGGAGAAAATGCCAAAAATCTCGCCAGCAAGCTTGGGCGCGTTCAGGTGGATAAAGACCGCCTCCAGGCTGGATAATTTCGGGATAAGTTGCTAAAACTTGCTCCCTAGCTTCATCAACGATTTCGGCCGCGCGATCGCGTAATAACTGAGCAACAGGAATCAACTCAGAATTATCGGGTGACAAGGTTTTAATCTGCAATAAATCTTCGTCGCTTAGGTAGCGAAAAGCATCATCCGCGGCTTGAAATATGGCAATCGCTGCTTTTGGATGGGACTGTTCCCACTCAGCAAAGCTGACAATTCTAGCTTTGGCTATTAATTCTTTAACGGTTTCGCTTAATTGAATCACGTCGCTTCTCTCCAAATTCAAAAACTCCTGCCTCCTCTTTCCCAATGCCCCATACCCGTGATTCAATCTTCTGAGAATGCGATCGCCATTTGTTTAATCTGTAAAATAAAGTAAAGAATAGCTGTACCAAATGCACCTATGGAAATCCATAAAATCCAAGCTGAACTGAAGAACCCAGATTTTCAATATCGGCTGAAGGCGATCGCTGCCCTCAATGATTATGAATCAGAAGTTGCAGTTCCTCTGCTCACAAGTAAACTTCATGACTCAGAATTTTTGGTGCGTTCTTTTGTGGCTAGGGGTTTGGGTAATCAACAATCAGCGGAATCTTTTGCTGCTTTGATGCAAATTATGAAATTTGATGATACTCCCAACGTGCGGGCTGAGGCGGCAAATTCTTTATCACTATTTGGCAGAGTCGCAGTTTCTCACCTAGTTCTGGCATATTATCAGGATGATCACTGGCTAGTGCGGCGGAGCATTTTGGCCGCGATCGCTGAAATGGATTGCCCTGAAGAACTATTTGATATCTGCGTTCAGGGTTTAAAAGATGAAGATTTCACAGTTCAGGAATCCTCTGTTGATGGACTCGCCGCCCTAGCTGATTCTAGCCAACATGCTGCGGCATTATCCCAGATACTAACCTTGGTGAATGATCAATCTTGGCGGATGCGCGTGCGAGTTAGCTATGCCCTCAAACGATTTGACGAGCCGGAAGCCAAAGCAGCCCTGAACCAACTCAGACAGGATGAAAATCATCGAGTTGTCGGAGCTGCTTTAGAAGACTTGTTGCCACAATAGCGGCGTGGGTTTTTTCGGAATATTGTTGTGATAAAACTTATTTGAATAATAGAAAATATATTATCTTAGCTTAAATTTGACAAAAATATCCGGTAATCTGCCAAAATCTGGAAGAAAAGATCAACTTTTTCGAGATGAGGAGGCATTTGTGACTGATATACAAACTGGTCAAATGATTTGGCGACTACCAGGTTCCTCAGAATGTGCCTTACATTTGCGGCATAATGCTTCGGAACCTTGGCGATCGTATAAAGAATTTCCACAATATGTTCTACCTGATCCGCCCGGTTTTTCCGAAGGATACGCGACATTTTTAGCGCTCCTGAAAAAGAACTGGCAGTCTTTATGAAGAGTGCTGAGTGCCTAAAAGTTGTTATATGTGTCCGTTAACAGCACTCCTGAATTCGACTCAGCACTCGGAACTCAGCACTCTCTAGATACTCAGTTTGGTTAAGCACTCAAACTTTCACGAGTTGTTCTGCGGGTGTAGGCGTTCCAAACGTCGAGTTCTGAATATGGACGGCTGGAAAGCATGGCTTTAGTTGCGTCTGTGAGTCCTTGAGCAAGAGTAAAATCTGCCCCAGCGATACTTAAAAGATGCTCCATCTCTGCATCACTGAGATCGGTTGCTCGCAGGTCTGTATCCCGCAAATCGGCTCCAGTCAATCGAGCATTTCGTAAGCAAGCCCCTGTCAAATAAGCTTTCGTCAGGTCAGCCCCACTCAGATAAGCACCTTGCAAATTGGCTCCTGTCAAGTCAGCGCCACTCAAATAGGCTCCACGCAGATTAGCACCTTGTAAATCTGCATTTCGTAAAGAAGCTGTATTCAGAAAAGCACCATTGAGATTAGCACCCGGCCCTACCGCTCCAGAAGCTTTGTAATTATATTCTTGGGGCCATTTCGTTTGGGAATCATAACGCGCTACTTGGAGTTTGGCTCCCTCCAAATTTGCACCACTGAGATTTGCTTGTTGGAGGTTAGCACGATTTAAATAGGCTCCCTGCAAATCAGCCCCACTCAAATCGGCTCCTCGCAGATTAGCGCCTCGCAAATCAGCCCCACTCAAATCGACATTACTCAAGATCACCTCACTGAGGTCGGCTCCTAATAGCTTGGCTTTAGTCAAATTAGCTTGTCGTAAATCGACTTCCTTGAGATTGAATTGGTATAAATCGACCGAATCCAGAGGGATTCCTTTTTTGAGGGCTGTTAAGATTTCTGGAGTTGGACTGGGACGAACGCTTGTAATAAGTTGAATTTCACTATTTGTCATCAGCTGATTAAAATATCACTTTTGGAGTTATTCTACACTTTAGCTAAATCGGGACTTCATCTCATAACTCAGTATTCAATAACGCCAAAATTTGATCAAACGAGGTTTCAAAACAGATGCATATAATACCGCCCTTGACAATGATCGACTTCTTCCGTAAAAGTGAGGGAACATGGTTTACGGAACGCTCCGTTCATCATTTTGACTCGGCGGCGGATGAGTCGGGGGAGTCGAATTTGATTATAAAAGTCATGGAAAAGGATGATCCCAAAGTCCAAGAAGTTTGTACAGCCCAAGGGATAGACCCTACTAAAGCAACAGGCGGTGCTAGCTTTGCATGGCAAGCTAACCTAGATACCAGGCTACCAAATAGCGATAATGCGGCCATTTTAGTTGATGTTCCCGACGAAACAAGGCGTTCTGGAAAACTGATCCGCAACCAAGGCTATGTCGAGAGCATTCCGGTTGTAAGCCGATATCAGTTTGCCGATGATGGAGTGCTGACGATTAATACTGACTATGACAACAATCAAGGTCAGGAACGTTGTTGGTTTGTGACGGATGATTTTCGTGTCAGAGTCAGTACAGTACGAATGATGAACGGAGTCAACTTGATGACTTATTGTTCTGAACGTCGCTGTGTTTCGCAAGAACTGCTAGAGCAAATGATCAGTCGGAATCATGCTAGGCGTTAGTGGGGAATGGGGAATGGGGAAGAATAACTAATGCCCCATACCCATTAAGGAATGTTGCTTTGTTTCTCATAAATGAGACGTGCATGATTGCCATCACTTATTTTCATGCAAGGGTTAACAAATCATGCTCCATGTATAAGCCTTTCCTGGAATTTTTAGAAAAAGAGCTATTTCAGCGGTTTGATTTACAAAGTAGGGTCATTCCCCCTGGTTTGGAATTCAAAGTTAGCGATCGCGGCAGAAACCCAGCAACTATTCGCAGTTGGTGTCACCAATCTCAAGAGTTGCGGAAAATTCGCTATACCTACATTGATGCCGGGGAGAGTGCCCAAATTTTTAACAGCGTAGTTTATCCCAGTCATAACTACGATTTACCTCTGTTAGGGATTGATTTTTTATCCTTTGGTAAAGTCAAAAACCTGATTGTGCTTGATTTTCAACCTTTATTTCAGGATGAAGATTATCAAAAAAAATATATAGTTCCGCTGAAATCTCTGCATGATAAATACCCGGATTTGGCGCAAAACTTAGAAATGAAGTTTTACGATGCCAACCAGTATTTTTCTAAATATCTATTGTTTGCCAAAACCGACCCTGAAACAGTGTCAACGCGAGTCTTTGAAGCTTTTCAGGATTATTTAAACTTGTATTGGCAAATCTTAGCAGATGCCGAACCGCTCCAAGACCCTGAAGATATCCAGCGGATTGTCAAAGCCCAAAAAGACTATGACCAATATAGTGCAGACCGCGATCCAGCATCTGGTTTGTTTAGCAGTTACTTTGGTCATGAATGGGCAGAGCGCTTTCTCCATGAATTCTTATTTGAAGATGCTGTTCCCCTAGCAGTTGGTGCCGGCAAAAGATGACCGAAGTGACGCTTTATCAACCATTTCTCGATTATGCGATCGCCTATATGCGATCGCGCTTGGATTTACAGCCCTATCCTATTCCCACTGGGTTTGAGTCCAAGAGTGCTGTTGTGGGCAAGGGAAAGAATCAGGAAGAGGTTGTCACCACCAGTTATGCCTTTCAAACTTCAAAATTGCGGCAAATTCGTGCAGCTCACGTACAGGGTGGCAATTCGCTGCAAGTGCTGAATTTTGTGATTTTTCCCCGCCTCAACTACGATTTACCATTTTTTGGGGCGGATTTGGTGACATTGCCAGGAGGACATCTAATTGCTCTGGATATGCAGCCCCTATTTCGAGACGATCTAGCATATCAAGCAAAATATACTGAACCAATTCTGCCCATTTTTCACGCCCATCAACAGCATCTATCCTGGGGAGGAGATTTCCCAGAAGAAGCACAGCCTTTTTTCTCTCCCGCTTTTCTGTGGACTCGTCCCCAAGAAACGGCTGTAGTAGAAACTCAGGTGTTTGCCGCTTTCAAAGACTATTTGAAAGCTTATCTCGATTTCGTGGAGCAAGCAGAAGCTGTAACAGATTCCCAAAATTTAGTAGCCATTGAGCAAGCCCAACTGCGATACCTGCGATATCGGGCTGAAAAAGACCCAGCACGAGGGATGTTTAAACGCTTTTATGGTGCCGAATGGACTGAAGAGTATATCCACGGCTTTTTATTTGACCTAGAGAGAAAATTAACAGCTATTAACTAGAGGCTCTTTGACCGCACTCAGTAGACTTCTTGCATAGAATCAAAAGACCTCACCCTAAATCCCTCTGCCAACCTTGGGAGAGGGATTTAGGGTGAGGGCTCCCCTTCTCCCAAAATTGGGAGAAGGGGTTGGGGGATGAGGGCGAATTTTGCATTTGTGCAAGAGGTCTATCTAGTGCTAAGTACTTCCTTACTGAAGACTCATCCAAGTCACGTTAAACTAGGAAAATAATCTCAGTTATACCAATTCAAAAAATGTTTGCGACATGATATGCTGACACGCACCTTACCCGATGCCTTGGGAAGGTTTGGCGAAGGATCTTATCTATATATTATGTGTTGCATTCTTTTTCAAATTGGTATTAGCTGTACTTAAACTAGTTTGTCTTCATAATGGTTTCCACCTTTCCCAATCCCGCTTCTGTTGATCTATCTCGCATCCGACTTTCGATCCGCTCATTGCAACCGCAATTAGTAGAGTGGCGGCGGCGATTGCATCAACAACCAGAGTTGGGTTTTCAAGAAAAACTGACTGCTGAGTTTGTATCACAAAAGCTGCAAGAATGGGGAATAGAGCATCAAACTGGCATTGCCCATACTGGCATTGTTGCCACCATCAAGGGCAACAAACGT
This sequence comes from Nostoc sp., assembly GCF_036917935.1. GTDB lineage: Bacteria > Cyanobacteriota > Cyanobacteriia > Cyanobacteriales > Nostocaceae > Nostoc. Next base: position 34,610 of record NZ_JBALEL010000051.1, read on the forward strand.
CCCGACTCCCGACTCCCGACTCCCCAAGTTTTAGCGATTCGCGCGGATCTGGATGCTTTGCCAATCCAAGAACTCAATGAAGTGCCGTACAAATCGCAGCATGATGGAGTGATGCACGCTTGTGGACATGATGGACATACAGCGATCGCTTTAGGTACAGCTTATTATCTCCAGCAGCATCGTCAAGACTTCTCCGGGATCGTGAAAATTATCTTTCAGCCAGCAGAAGAATCACCAGGAGGCGCAAAACCGATGATTGAAGCTGGAGTTCTGAGACATCCAGATGTTGACGCGATTATTGGTTTGCACTTATGGAATAATTTGCCTTTAGGAACAGTGGGTGTGCGGGCTGGGGCGTTAATGGCAGCTGTGGAGTGCTTTAACTGCACAATTTTGGGCAAAGGTGGACACGGCGCACTACCCCATCAAACTGTTGACTCCGTTGTTGTTGCTGCCCAAATCGTCAATGCTTTGCAAACTATTGTCGCTCGGAATGTTAATCCGATTGATTCAGCAGTAGTGACAGTAGGCGAACTTCACGCTGGAACCAAACGTAATGTGATTGCTGATACAGCGAGAATGAGCGCTACTGTCAGGTATTTTAATCCTAGTTTGAAAGGCTTTTTTAACCAGCGTGTCGAGCAGATTATTGCTGGAATTTGTCAGAGTCATGGTGCAAATTATGACTTAGAATATTGGTCACTTTATCCACCAGTAATTAATGATATTAAAATAGCAGAACTAGTGCGATCTGTAGCAGAAGAAGTGGTAGAAACTCCTGTAGGTATTGTGCCAGAATGCCAAACTATGGCTGCTGAAGATATGTCATTCTTTTTAGAAGAGGTTCCTGGTTGTTATTTCTTTCTAGGTTCTGCTAACCCCGCGAAAGACTTAGCATATCCCCATCATCATCCCCGGTTTGATTTTGACGAAACCGCCTTGGCAATGGGTGTGGAAATATTTGTTAGATGCGTGGAAAAGTACTTTGTTTCAACTTAAAGAATAGGATAATTACATCTGTGCATTGATGTCATCTTAAGGTGAAATCTTTAGAATGTATGAGTTTTGCCCTCATCCCCTAACCCCTTCTCCCAACACGGGAGAAGGGGTTAGGGGATGAGGGGCACTGCTGTGCTACTACAGATGTACCAGATGTAAACGAGAACTGCTATATCTCTAATTCCTAACTGCCGGTTTCTGTTTATTGCTAACTTCTAAAGGCAGAAAAATCGTTAAAACTTCGCCATAGTGTGGACGCTGGCGCACAATTAGTTTGCCACCGATCGCCTGAAACAAATGCTTGGTTGCAGCGATATTCAAACTAATCGTACCTGTTTCTGGTTGGAACATCAGCAGTTGACCTAGAGCCTTACGAATTGGTGGCGTTGCAGGTGTGGCGGCTTTATTTGAATCTTTGCACCGGAATTGCGGCGATAATTGTAACTTCAGTTGATCTCCAGCGGGGATAACTTGTACTTGAATATGGCTGCCAGGGGGCAAGCTGCGAGTAAAATTTTCTATCAAACCAGTCAGAACCTGATCCAGCATGGTAGGATTGCTTACCACTGTCGGTAGTTGCTGGGGGAAAACAACATTTAAAGTTAAGTTCCGCCGATGCGCTGCTTGTTCCCACCGGGGAATACTTTGCTGCAACACTTGATCTAAAGACATCGGCGTGAGTTGAGTTTTTGACGATTTTGCTGAGGCAGTAGTTTCTAGTTCTGCGGCCTTAAACAGCAATTCCATGCGGTCAATTTGCTCGGTACACTCGTGATCGATAACTTTTAAGCGATTGATCACACTAACATCTAAGTCTCGCCGCTTCAACAGCAGACGAGTCATGGTGCGAATTGTTGTTAAAGGTGTGCGGACTTCGTGAGCGAAGGCTTGGAGCAATTCTACATCAGGATTTGGGGAAGGTGGGGCCCCCTCTGGGGATAAGGGGTAATGGGGATTGGGCACTTGTACTGAGCGTTGCCCAAGTATTGGGCATGAGTTATTCTCCTTGTCCCCCTTATTCTCTTTCTCCCCAGTCCCTAGTAAAGAGTCTCTAGTCTCTTCTGGTTCTGTTAATTCTTGAAGCAACAACTGGCTAAACTGAATCATCATCCGGTAGTCTGGTGCTACCGGAGAATGCTGTTCTACTAATGCGTCCAAGCGGGCAAAAAATTCTGGATTAGCCAGCATTACCCGTGCCCCTAGCGATCGCCAAGCCTGCTGTACTACCTCTGGCTCAAAAGAAAATGAAAAGGTTTTTTTACCGTTTTTGTGGGTTGCTAAAACCAGTACTAATCTAAATTTATCTGTAAAAACCAAGCAAAACTGTTCCGCCCCCAGCGGATCGGCAGGTAGTAAAGGAAGTACCGATTCATGGGGAGCAATTTCTTCATGGACAGACGCGATTGCACCTGGCATCTGAAATGGCATCAGCGCCAAGGGGTTAAATGGTTTTGCTGTAAAAGTTACTGTTTGTAAACTTTGGGTCAGTTTTGGCTGACTAAATAACGGTGCTGGTGCAGTTAAAACTAATCCTTGCGTTGTGTCAGCTGAAGGAGCTGCTAAAGTATTTAATAGCAAATGTTCTGTCGCTGCGAGGCTGACACGCCACTGCTGCTCTGCTTTAGCAGGTGAACATTCAGCCACACTTGATTGATTTTCAGCCAAGATTTCGCTCAGGCTTGGCAATATCCATTTGTACACAGGCTTTCACCCCTTAATTCAAGAGCGACTAACAGCGTCTAGGGTAGACATTTCACTACTACTTAAGAGGTTATAGCTATTTGTGTACTGGTGACAGTGGTAGAACCGAACAATTCAGGCGCAATTTCCCCTATAATAGCGATGTCTACGACGGGCTATTCGGCGTCGCAGTTATGGGCTGAAAAATATTTGCGCTGAATTTTACCGATAGGGATGGCGATCGCAGATGCAAGTTTGAGAAGGGATAAACCTCATTTCGTCAGATGCAGCAAGCTACCTAAAAGAGTCCATCTGCGTAAGCGTAGCCCGTCGTAGACATCGCATTTTTTTGAGTAGATTAGCAATAGACTATCTCAAGGGCATTTTATGACTTCTTTTGAAACTTCAGTTGAAGATTTGGTACTAGTTGCTGGTGCTACTGGTGGAGTCGGGCAACTGGTGGTAGGCAAACTGCTAGAGAAGGGTTTGAAAGTTCGTGTCCTGACACGCAATGCCACAAAAGCTGAAAAGATGTTTAACCAAAGAGTGGAAATTGCTGTTGGTGACATCCGCCAACCAGCTACACTGCCAGCCGCAATGCCAGGTGTCACCCACATCATAAATTGTACTGGAACCACTGCCTTTCCCTCTGCGCGATGGGAGTTTGACCAACCCCCAAACTTGATTGAATGGGGAATAATTTTCCTTAATCCCAAATCTAGCGAAGCAAAAGCAAAGAATAGTCCGGCAAAGATCGATGCTCAAGGTGTCAGCAACCTAGTAGCAGCAGCACCCCAGAATTTGAAGCGATTCGTTTTTGTCTCTTCTTGTGGAATTCTCCGTAAAAATCAGTTTCCTTTTAGTATTCTTAATGGTTTTGGCGTGTTGGATGCCAAACAAAAAGGCGAAGAGTCGATTATTAGTTCCGGATTACCCTACACCATTATCCGCCCAGGACGCCTCATTGACGGCCCCTATACCTCATACGACCTCAACAGCCTCCTGAAGGCAAAAACTGGGGGTAAATACGGTGTGGTCATAGGCACTGGGGATACACTTTCGGGTGATGCCAGCCGAATTGACGTCGCAAATGCTTGTGTAGAATGCCTTTTTCAGCCAAGTAGTTCTAGGAAAATTTTTGAAATAGTCAACCAAGGACAAAGACCGCCTGTAATTGACTGGGAAACTCTTTTTTCTTCGCTCTGAGTAACTGCTAAGTGCTGAGTCATATTTTATCCAATCTCCAATTCCCAATCCCCAATCCTGACTGCTTCTGTAGTTTATTGCCTCAAAAGACGGCAAACACCACTCGGACGTTACGGTTCACCCTAATTACTGAAAGTATTAATTCTTCTACATTAGACAGAGTGAAGACAAATTAATCCATGAACCAACTAAAAACACAATTTAGTTAGTTTAACCGTCCCAAGCAAGGTTCGGGAAACCACCCTTCATGGACTGGCTACCACTAAGCTTCAGTATATATATCAGCATAGTCTGGAGTTTTAACCCCAGGAAAGCCAAAACAAAGGTGTTCATGCTGAACTGGCTGATTTCTTGACCCTGTTGGTTCAAAATTTAGTGCTTTATATTCTCATTCATTCATTTGTAGTTATACGGAGCCAGCACCTAAAATGGCAAAAGTAGTTGGAATTGACTTAGGAACAACGAACTCCTGCGTGGCAGTGATGGAAGGTGGCAAACCCACAGTAATTGCTAATGCTGAAGGTTTTCGGACAACGCCATCAGTAGTCGCATTTGCGAAAAATGGCGACAACTTGGTTGGCCAAATCGCCAAACGCCAAGCGGTGATGAACCCCGAAAATACGTTTTACTCAGTCAAACGCTTTATCGGTCGCCGCTACGATGAAGTGAGTAACGAAGCTACGGAAGTTTCTTACAAAGTTCTCAGCAGCAACGGCAATGTCAAATTAGATTGTCCGATAGCTGGTAAACCGTTTGCTCCTGAAGAAATTTCTGCAAAAGTTCTTCGCAAACTAGTTGAAGATGCCAGCAAATACCTGGGTGAAACCGTAACCCAAGCTGTAATCACCGTTCCCGCATACTTCAACGACTCTCAACGGCAAGCGACAAAAGACGCTGGTAAAATTGCCGGAATTGAAGTTCTGCGGATTATCAACGAGCCTACCGCTGCTTCTCTGGCTTATGGATTTGACAAGAAGAGTAACGAAACCATCCTAGTATTTGACCTTGGTGGTGGTACCTTCGACGTATCCGTGCTGGAAGTAGGAGATGGAGTTTTTGAAGTACTAGCCACATCTGGTGATACTCACCTTGGTGGTGACGACTTTGACAAAAAAATAGTTGACTTCTTAGCTGAGAAGTTTAAAAAAGCCGAAGGTATTGACCTGCGGAAAGACAAACAAGCTTTACAACGTCTGACTGAAGCCGCAGAAAAAGCCAAAATTGAGCTTTCTAGCGTCACCCAAGCAGAAATTAACCTACCATTTATCACCGCAACCCAGGATGGGCCCAAGCACCTGGATACAACCCTGACTCGCGCTCAGTTTGAAGAACTTTGCTCTGACTTAATCGACCGTTGCCGTATTCCTGTGGAAAACGCCCTCCGGGATGCCAAGTTAAACAAAGGCGATATTGATGAAGTGGTGTTAGTTGGTGGTTCTACCCGTATTCCCGCAGTCCACCAGATTGTGAAGCAGGTATTGGGTAAAGACCCCAACCAAAGCGTTAACCCTGATGAAGTCGTAGCAGTTGGTGCAGCCATTCAAGCCGGGGTACTGGCTGGTGATGTAACTGGCATCTTGCTGTTAGATGTGACACCGCTATCTTTGGGTGTGGAAACATTGGGCGGGGTGATGACCAAAATTATCCCCCGTAACACGACAATTCCCACCAAAAAATCCGAAGTGTTCTCCACGGCTGTGGATGGACAAACCAATGTAGAAATTCACGTCCTGCAAGGTGAACGCGAATTCTCTAACGATAACAAGAGCTTGGGAACCTTCCGCCTCGATGGTATTCCTCCTGCACCACGTGGCGTCCCTCAAATTGAAGTGGTCTTCGACATTGACGCTAACGGTATCCTTAACGTCACCGCTAAGGACAAAGGTACTGGTAAAGAACAGTCCATCAGTATAACTGGCGCTTCCACCCTGGATAAAAATGACGTTGACCGGATGGTGAGAGAAGCTGAACAAAACGCTTCATCTGACAAAGAGCGGCGTGAGAAGATTGAACGCAAGAACCAAGCCGATTCTTTGGCATACCAAGCTGAAAAGCAGTTACAAGAATTGGGCGATAAGGTTCCCGATGCTGACAAGACCAAAGTCGAAGGTTTGGTGAAAGAAGTGCGGGAAGCAGTTGCTAAAGAAGACGATGAGCAAATCAAGAAGCTCACCCCAGAATTGCAACAAGCACTATTCGCCGTTGGTAGCAACATCTATCAACAAGCCGGTGGCGGTGCTACACCTGGTGCTGAACCTCAAGACAATAGCGGTTCCACATCTAGCTCTGGTAGCGGCGACGATGTGATTGACGCTGATTTCACAGAGAGCAAGTAATTCCCCTACTTCTTTTGGGAAGATTGTTTTGTCCGACCTCATATTACCCACTCAGGCATTTGTCTGGGTGGGGATTTTTTTAATGAGTTAGGAGTTAGGAATTAGGAGTTATATCAAGTTCGGTTAATCCCTTATGCCATATCCACAAGCACCTTGGACACTTCAAGGTTATGCTATCCAAACTCTGCATTTGGTAAATATTGACCAAGTGCGCCCTTTGATTCCCTTAGAGTTAGACATTGTTTCTGTATGGCCTGGTAAAACCCTCGGTAGCGTGTATTTATCTAATTACGGGTCAGGTTCAGTACTGGAGTATAGTGAGTTAATTGTTGTCCCAGCTTTGATTAATTACCAGAGGAAAATCGGCGGTTGGATTTCCCATATTTATGTAGATAATGCTGATTCGGTGGCTGGTGGTCGAGAAATTTGGGGACTACCAAAGGAACTAGCTGAGTTTACCTGGGAACAAGGAAAGCATATTACTGTGCATCAAGAAAACCGTAAATTGTGTAGTCTTAAGTATAATCAACAAAGCTTGGCATGGAGACAGCGATTAAGTGCTTCTAGTTTCAGCGCTAAGGGTGCTGATTTGCTGATATTCCCTGCTGAATTTGAGTCTCTGTTGGGTTTGATTGGTTCTAAGTTAGAAATCCCCATCGAAAGTCCTTTTTCTGGAATAGGCTTAGGTCAGCCTTGGTTAACTGTCCGTTGTGAGCAGTTGAGTTTGCGGGTTGATGCGCCAAAAGTGGTAGGTCAATCAATTTTAGATTAATTTAAAGGTGTTTTATTTGACTCTAAATAAGACACCTTGAGCTTTCACTTTTTTTTGTAGATGTCGTCACAGAGATAGCGATCGCTCCCTGCTTTTGGGTTATTCTTGAGATAATCATGAGCCTCGTCACAACCGCGCTTGAGCAGTTCTTTCAGGTCAAAATTCCAAACTGATATTCCGTTGTCCAAAGGAGCGGCAATAGTTTTACCATCTAGACTAAAACTAACATCATCGTTACCAAAGCGATCGCTAAAGGTTGCTAGCAAAGTACCATCAATGCTCGATAGTTTAACAGTCTTATCACTAGCAGATGCAATCATCTGACCATTAGGGCTGAAACTGACTTTATTGACAGGCTCTTCAGTATATAAATTTTTTCTTTCCTTGCCTTCTAAACTCCAAACTCTCACAGTTCTGTCTTTACTAGCAGAAGCAATCATTTTGCCATCGGGACTAAAATTGACACTGTTGACACTATTATCATGCTTGTCAAAAGACATAAGCATTTTGCCATCAAGTTGCCATACTTTAACAGTTTTGTCATCACTAGCTGAAGCAATAAGCTGACTATCTGGACTAAAACTGATGCTGTTAACATTGTCTTTGTGCCCTCTGAATGTCTTGAGAAGCTTGCCGTCAGTCCGCCAAAGTTTTACAGTATTATCCTTACTGGCTGAGGCTATTAATTGACCATTAGGGCTGATGCTGATGCTTGTAATCTGATTAGTATGTCCTTTCATAGACTGCAACAGCTGCACTTTCTTACCTATTGCACTAGGAATCTGCCAGAGTTTTACTACATCTACACCACTAACAATCGCTATTGTGTCAGTGTTAACAAAGTTCACTTCTTTAACCCAATTACCTTGGTTCTTGATAGTTTTAATTGGGGATATATTTGTACTGGTATTGCTATCAATTCTCCATAATTGTACTTCATTCTCTTGCGTGCGGATAGCTAGAGTTTTATCCTTGAAGCTCATTGGCAATTCATCATCCTGCTCTTCAATTTTATCAGTAGCCAAGCGCTCAATCTTCCTATTATTCAGACCTATGATAGTTTTGAGCCAAGTACCATCCTGACGCCAAATTTCTAGTGTGTTTTTATTAGTGTGGATAACTAAAGTTTGACCATCATCATTAAAAGTAATAGATTCAATATTTGCTTTTTTAGTTTTAACTTGAATAGTTCTGAGGAATGTACCATCACTTTTCCATAGTTTGACACTATTCTTTTCTTCCATTGTGGCTAAAGTTTGCAAATCTGGGCTGAAGCTATTTACATTTTTATCAATTTTCGAGAGTAAATAGCCATTACTTCTCCAGAAAATCAATTGTTGATAATCTTGATAAACTATAACCTGACTATCCTCTGTAAAATAAGGTCTGGAGATGCCATCATAGATATAGATATTTATTTCTGAAAACGTTCTAAGTAACGTACCATCAATTCGCCATAATTCTAACTTGAATTTTACTCTTTTATCACGTATATCAGGTCTGATAATGGCTATTAATTTTCCATCAGGGCTAAAAGTTGCTATACCTTGTAAATCATTAATAGACTTAATTTTTTTACCCTTTCGTTGCCAAAAATTCAGAGTTCTTCCATTTTGAATAGCTAAAACTTCGCCATCATAACTAAAACCTATACTCTTGTATTCATTACCATTAATAATATTAATTAACTTACCATTTCTCTGCCATACTTTGATAGTTTTATTCTCATCATAAGTAGCAATAGTTTCGCCATTTGGGCTGAAAGTTATTTGCTTCACCCTATTTTTGTCACCTTTGAGCGTAGAAATATATTTACCGTTACTTGTTGATAGTTCTACTCTATTGTCATTTTTAACTAGTGCAATGGTTCGTCCATCGGAGCTAAAGCTTCCCGGTATAACATCGCCCTGGAGAGTTTTAATAAAAGTACCATCGCGTCGCCAAAGTTGTACTGTACGATCCTCACTAGCTGTAACTAACATCTGGCTATCCGGACTGAAACTAAGTTGTGAATTATGCCCTGGTAAGGTTGTCTTGAGAGCACCGTTTTGCTTCCACAGTCGTACATTGTCTTCACCACTCACAGAGGCAATTAGCTGACTGTTGGGGCTGAAACTCACATTGTTTACTACAGATTCATCAGGGTTTTTGAAATCTCTGTTCTTTTCTAAACTCCAAAGTTTCACAGTTCTATCCTCACTTCCAGAGGCCAGCATTTGAAAGTCAGGGCTAACGCTGACGCTGGTGATATTATTTCCATGTCCTTTGAGTTCAAAGGTCGTTCCTGTATTTTCGGTGTCAATCTGGTCGATTTCTACGCTTACAGTACTTTCGCTAAAACTAGTTAAAGCAATACTCTTACTATCAGGACTAAAACTTACACTCCCAGACGAGCTAAGGGTTTTGATCAAGGAACCGTTACGTCGCCAGAGTTTTATATTGTTGTATTCACCTGCTGAAGCTATGGTTTGACCATCAGGGCTGAAGGTAACTTCGGTAACAGGAATTTCATTATTTAATGTTTTGATAGCTTTGCCATTCAAAGTCCAAAGTTTGACCATGTTGTCTTCACTACCAGAAACAATTAGCTGACCATCAGGACTGAAGCTGACGCTATTAACACTTTCCTTATGCCCTTTAAAGGTTGTGATTACTTCACCTTTAAGATTCCAAAGTTTGAAAGTTTTGTCCTTACTTGCAGAAATCAACTTTTGACCATCGGGACTGAAGTTGATACTGGTAATTTCCTCTTCGTACCCCTGGAAGTTGGCGATTTCTTTGCCATCCCGACTCCTAATAAGTAGTACTTTACCGTCTTCACTGCCAGCAACTACCATCTGATCATCACGGCTGAAGCTGACGCTGGTAATCTTTTTGTTATAAGCTCTAAAATTAAAATTAGGAATTTCTCTGCCGTCCCGACTCCAGATTTTCACTGTCCCATCTTCACTGCCAGTAACTACTCTCTGACTATCATGGCTAAAACTCACACGGGTGACAGTATCTTTATACCCTTCTAAACTGTTGCGCTCTCTTATTTTATAAACTACATCCTGTAGTGTTGTCACCAGTTTCATTTGGGTTTCGGGTTGTACTCCTATTGACCACCATTGTTGTAATCGTTTACCTGCTTTTAGAGCTTCTACAAGCGCTTCCAAATCTTTATTTGAGTTAAGTTGATTTTTTGACTCCTGAGTCATAGAGTAGAGATTGGCATTGTTCTGACTGATTAACACTAGTGGCAAGAATATTGCTAATCCCCCAGCGATCGCCCCTAATGCTACTTTCCAGACTAAGCCGCGACGTGTCTCTAAAAGTTGTTGTTGCAGAACCTCATTCAGCTTCGCTTCTGTCAGCTTCCGTTGCTCTCTCTCCTTTTCTAACTCAGCAATTAATCGGGCTGATTGTTGCTGGCGAACGAACGGCACTAAATAATCATGTACTAGTTGATAGCGGTCAGCCGGTGATGCTGGTACCCTCAACACTAATCCTGATTTGATTAATATTTCTAAAACTAAGTCTAATTTTTCAGCTTTTATATCTAACTCTAATTCCAAATCAGCACGATTTTTGAGAGGGCGAGTATTGTTTTCATCTGTGAGCAAGTACAAAACTAGTTTGGCTATTTGTTCATTATCAGAACCGCAGTCTTTGACGATTTGTTCTAAAAATCGCCCAACAAAGTTTTCTTTGGGCCCATGTTGTTGATATTGTTCTAGGCTGGTTATTTTTTCTGTTTGTAGTTGCGCTCCTACCACTTGCAACTCAATCGGGCGTACTTCCCCTAAATCTCTAGCTAAATCATTTACCAATTCATTAATTAATGCTCCTTCTAAAACTAACTGGCTTTTTTCAGTTAATGTTTGAATAATTTTTTTAGCATCCTCTACTGAAAAATTATCCAGAAAGTAGAGAATATCTTTGTCTAAAATATTGTTATTAATTACTTCAAAATTAGCAAGGCGATTATTACATTCCAATAGATAATAGACATAATCTTCACGTAAAGATAAGATAACTTTTACAAAGGGTATATCTAGGCATTCGCGTAAAAATTCATAAAAAGGCCTCCTACTAGTCGGGTCTTTATAAATGAAGAAAAATTCTTCAAATTGATCAAAGATTAAAACTGTTAGTAGGTTGTAATCATCATGTTTTGCTAATTGGTTGAGGATAGACCTTTGCCCTAAACCCTCTTCTAACAGAGGAGGGGAGTACGCTTTCCCCCTGACTTCGGAGGTTAGGTAACAGAGAGCATCTCTTAGCCGATTATTCAGTTCTCCAATCCAATCTGGATAAACTTGTTGCAAAACAGGTAAAACATCACGAGTTGCAATTGATTTTTGTTTCAATGCTGGGATTAATCCAGCCTGTAAAATCGAACTTTTGCCAACGCCTGATTGCCCATGAATTATTGTTAGTTTACGGTCAGATTGACCCATGCGTTCAATTAGGCGATTAATATCTTGCTGTCTTCCAGAAGCAGCAATTTCTGTCGCTACTGTTGCTTGTTGTTCAAAGGATGGTAAAGCCGGGTTATTTTCCGTCTGTTGAGGCTGTAACCTACCTGCACCAATGAAAGCACGGAAACCATATTGCTGTTCAATTGAGCGCTGCTCTTGTTTAAGATGAAATGCCGTGAGATATTCACCTTTTTGAAAGTAGCTTGCTCGTAAGTCTGCCAAAATGTGAATGTAAAGCTCTGGATCGTATTGGGGTTTGGTTTCTGTTTTGGCAGTTTCTAAGGTTTCGAGTGCTGCTTGTGAGAGATTTAGTGCAGATTGCGATCGCGCTAGAGCAAACAAATACCAACCCCGATGATACGACCTTTCCCAATCTAAATCTGCTTTCATCTCCTCTGAGACTGGGTTAGCTGTATCTATTTGCACACTATCTAGCAGCGAAAGCGCTTGTTGTGCCGTTCGTTTTGCCTCATTCCAAGCTGATTTAGCGATCGCCACTTCAGCCATAAAACCGTAAGCTCTAGCTAGTTTAAACCGATCAAAATAAGTTTGATGCAGAGCTAATGCTTTATTAGCAACAACTTCCAACTCCTCCCAGCGATGGAGACTTTGCAAGATAGCTCCCAAAGCGTTGATAAATTTAGCTACCAATTCTTGGCGGTTAGCTTGCTCGAATACCTCAATACATTGCTGAAAATAATCTTTGGCAAGATTATGAGCGCGATCGCGTTCGGGGTGATGCAATACTGCGTAGGTTCGCCACCATAATCCCATAGAATACTGTAAACAGGCGCGTCGCTCTAAAAACTGAAGAGATGAAGTGTCTTGACTAAAAAGTATTAAGCTGCGCTCGTAATGTTGCCCTGACACTTCCAGTGAGCTAGAAGTAGCTCGACCTAGCATAAATTCTAAACTCGCCTCAAGCTCTGGATTCAGACTCAAACGACGATTTTGCAAATCATGCCATGCTGACTCCAATTCAACGCGACGCGGAGAGCCAATTTGTAAATTAAGTGCGGTGTTGTCGAGATATCTGCCTGCACCAGCGGCTAAAACTTTTTCAAAGACTTCATTCGCAGTTTGCTGGATAAAATCGATTAAATCATCAGTGGCGATCGCAAATTCAACAGTTGTACTCCAACTGTGTAAATCTGGTGCTAATCGTATGAGTTTGTGCAGTACCTCATCTGTTACCCACAACACCAACGGGAAGTGGAAATTTTTTCTCAACTCTTCCCTTACCTGATTAGCCGCACTCAGAACTTGTTCAAGTTTAGTAACCGCCTCTAAACCAGACACAACTAAGACCTGGGGATGCTCCAAGCCTAGTGAGTCTTGGATAGTCTGAAAAAATGTCTTAATTGACTTATCCAGAACTATTTCCCGAATTTCCAAATCGCTGGATGCTTGCAGACTTTGTACCAAACGTTTTCGCAAATTAGCTGCATTACAAAGTGCCAAAATCAGAGAAAATTCTTTTTGAGAAGTAGCGATCGCCCATGCTAATTCTTCTAAAGAATTTTCGTTGTCGATTGTGAGTGGCTGTGGATCACTCATGACTAGACCTCTTATTTATGGGGAGATGGGGAAGTAGGGGGAGCAGGGGGAGATTAAAAACTCCTAACTCCTAACTCCTCACTCAGAACTTAAAACTGCAACCTTGGTGCTTCTGCCAAAATTGGATTAATTTCAAACCAAGACCCTTGAGTGTCTCGGTACTCATAGACGAATCGACTGTGTACCAAAACTCGGTATCCATTATCGCCGCTGACCCATTTTCGTTGTTGTACCTGGCGCAGCAAGTCCCACTCATCATCTGTGATTGCTAAAGTCATTTGATTGCAATAGGCTCTAATTACGGTTTCTAACCCCGCACGAGATAGAGGCAGTCTTCTTTCCTTTTTGATCCAATCATTGAGCAGTCTGAGTAATTCTCGGACATGACCGCCACTGATTCGGCACAGTCGATTTAAGGTTTGCTGAGTATCAAAAATCTCTGTAATCAGGGCGACGCGATCGCTGGACTGGACATCAGGGTAGGCTCTTGCTAATATCATCTGTTGCAACAGTGCCATCCCCTCGGCACATTCACTGCCATCTCTCAACTGCACTGGCACCATTGGCAACACTTTTGGATCTACCATAAATCGCTGTGTCAACCGACTCAAGTCATTGGAAAACATCAACTCTAAAGGCATGGTGTAAACCACGTGGCACTTGAGTTGAGTTAATTGTTCTCCCCGATCTACAAATAGATATTCAGGCTGGGGTCGTCCCCAAGACTTAGCAGCAGTTTCGACGCGATCGAGATTATCGACAATTACCACTAGTCCTTTTTTGCCGTGTTGCTTCAGTTTAACTATGGCAGGTTCGAGTAATTCCTCGTTAATTACATCTAAAATGCCTTTTGTGCGCGGCCCTAAATATTCTCTTAACTTGTTGCGAAGTTCCGGGCTATTTTTGGCTTTGGCTGTAATCTTGCCAATGCCTAGCGCCACCACTGATACTCCTTCTTTCTCATTTGCTTTCAGCTCTCCAATACCTGGAATTTTCGCTTCAGCAGCAAATTTACCTTCAGTACTTGCAGAAAACTTACCAATACCAGGAAGTGATGCTTCGGCAGAAACCTCAACTTCCGTCATCAACAGTTTAGCGGCTCCTTGAAGTATTTTCTTCAGACCTTGGGGTTCAGGAATTTCCAGTTTTTCTAAGCTATTGAGACTTTCACTAACTCGGCGAGCTACGCTCAATAAAATATCACTGATATCGACATCACCCATTTCCAGGTCTTGACTGGACTCAAAATATACCACATGGAAGTCTGCTTGCTCTAATTCTGCTTTCAGTCTGAGCAATTCTGTCGATTTACCACAGCCGATGTGTCCTGTAAATAATTCGCAGGTAGGGCCTTCAGGTGAGAAAAAGGTAATATTCTCCTTTAACTCCTCAATGATCCTGCCACCGCGCACTGAGGAAAAATCAATATAGTACTTTCGATCCTCGGCATTTTCTACAGCCAAGGTCTTGCTAGGGTTGCAAGCCTGATAAAACTTCTGTAAATCCAGTTCCATTAACTACCTCACAACAAGGCTTTTCTTTATTGTCAACACAAACCCTGTTACATATTCCGCAAAATTGTTTAGCTTAAACGAAAAGAAGCCCCACGTCTCACCCTGTACTCAGGGGAGCGTGGGATGAATTTTTGGGTGATAGCGAAAGCGGTAGCCGGTACTCCGGCGTCTGACGAATTGACCACCAACCAATTCAATTCTACGAATTGAGAGGGCAAGGGGTCGATAAGGAATCACCATTTTCGAGTTTTAATGAATCAATAAAATCTTCAATAACATGGGTCATAGTTGTATCTTTTTGGACAGAATATAAACGTAGTTTGTTTAATCTGCGTTCCGATATTCTCAGATTTAATGCTTTGTTTTTCATAAATGCCTATACAACATCTTTACGTTTATGCTATCATGCTTATAGGTCGAAAAAACAATCTTAATATTAAAATGAGAACTTCATATCAGTACAAAATCAAACCTAACAAAGAACAAGTAGAAAAGATTGATAAGACACTTGAAATGTTGCGTTATCAATATAATTACCTGCTTGCTCAAAGGTTTGATTGGCATGAAATGAATCGATGTCCTATCGATAGATGTCCGTTAATCTGCCATTTACCAGAGTTGAAGGACAAGCCTAACTACTACAGTCAAAAAGCATTACTAACCCAGCTAAAAGTGGATAGACCTTGGTACAAAGACATACACTCTCAAGTACTACAGGAAGTCCCTAAAAAAGTTGAAATAACTTTTGATAGATGGCTTGCTGGTGATGCTAATGGTAAAAAATCTGGTAGACCTCGGTTTAAAGGTAAAGGTCAATACAAAACTTTTACTTATCCTCAGTTTAAGCGTCACCACTTTGTCAATAATAAAATCACACTATCAAAAATAGGTGATGTTAAAGTAATTGTTCATCGTCAAATACCAGATGGTTTCGACATTAAAACCGTATCCGTCACAAAAAAAGCCGATGGCTATTATGTTACTCTAAGCCTTGATGACAAAACAGTTCCAATCATAAAGCCTGATTTTAATCTTGATAATATTGTTGGTATTGATGTAGGGTTGATAGATTTTTATGTTGCTTCTGACAACACCCGAATTGCTGCACCAAAGTATTTACGTAAAGCTGAACGTAAATTAAAGTCAGCACAGCGTAAAGTCTCACGTCGCAAGAAGGGTTCTAATCGCCGCAAAAAAGCGATTAAGCAGTTGGGTATAAAGCATAAAAAAGTTGCTGATACTCGCAAGGACTTTCACTTTAAAACAGCTAAAATATTGCTTGATAAGTACGATGTCATAGCTGTTGAAAAGTTGAATATAAAAGGACTCGCTAAAACATGGTTAGCTAAAAGTATAAATGATGCCGGATGGCGACAATTTATAACCATACTTTCAAACAAAGCCGAAAATGCTGGGTTGAAAGTGATAGCTGTAAACCCCAACGGTACTAGTCAAGAATGTTCTAGTTGTGGCACTAAGGTCAAAAAGACCTTATCTCAAAGGATACATAACTGTCATGCCTGCAAGACTTCTATATGTCGGGATCTAAATGCCAGTATAAATATAAAGAATCGTGGGGCGCACGATCTTAAAGCTCAGAAAATGTCTTCATTGAAGAGTCTCTGAGAAGCCCAAACTCAATCGGTACTCCGATGAGTGTGGGTACGTCACAGACTGAGAGTGGAACTGGGGATACTTCTCTACGAACGCGAACAGCGTGTTGCAGACAGAGGCTGCGCCAAGGACAGAGCTACGCTGGGGACTGGGGATTGGGGAGTAGTGTAGTTCAATTACTTTGCCCCTAACTTCCCAACATCTGCAAGTTATGTAAAGTGGCATAAAGCCCTCCCTGTTGCAGGAGTTGATCGTGACTTCCCTGTTCGATTAATTCGCCACGCTTGAGAACAAAAATCCGGTCTACATTCCGAATCGTAGATAAGCGGTGAGCGATAATAATGGCGGTACGTCTGAGCAAAAGCTGGTTTAATGCCTCTTGAACTAAAGCTTCTGTGCCAACATCCAAACTAGCCGTAGCTTCATCTAGTACCAAAATTTGGGGATTGCGAATGGCAGCCCGCGCAAAGGCTAAAAGTTGCTTTTGACCACTAGAAATATTTGTACCCCGTTCTCGAAGTTGAGTATCATAACCTTGGGGTAGTTCTTCTATAAACTGGGAAATGTTGGTTTCTTCTGCTGCTTGTTGAATCTGTTCAATGGTATAACCATCTCCTAAAGAAATGTTGCTTTTAACATCGCCAGCAAACAAAAAGCCTTCTTGTAAAATTACTGCCATGTAGCGCCGCAGTTCTGCTTGTGGGACTTCCCGAATATCTACGCCATCTATGAGAATACGTCCTTGGGTGGGTTCGTAGAGGCGGCATAAAAGACGGATAATCGAAGTTTTACCTGCACCGGTGGGGCCGACTAATGCAATTTTTTCACCAGGATGAATGGTGAAATCTAAGTCTTTAATTACGTAATCATCATTTTTGTAAGCAAACCAGACGTGATCGAAGCGAATCTCTCCCAGTTCTGGGGGGGAAGTGAGGTCTGGGGATTCTAGATTTGCCACGATCTCATCTATGTAGCCAAATTTCGCATCAAATATTGAGAAGCGGACATTGGCGCGATCGCGGATTTCTATCGGTTCATCTAATATATCGCCGACGCGTTCTATGGCAGTGAAACCAGCTTGAATTACTGTAAATTTTTCGGCAAAAGCCCTTAAAGGGTCAAATAATCGCTGGGCATACAATACAAATGTAGATAAAGTCCCAAAAGTCAAGTTTTTTTCCAACAGCAACCAACCACCCACGCACAAAACAGCTGCGATCGCAATCAGTCCAATCCATTCTAAGGTTGCTGAAACAAATGAATCATAAAAGATGGTTTTATCCATTTGCTGAGTGTAGCCGCTGTTTGTCGCCCGAAATAATTCGGCATTAAATTTTTCTCTGCGGAACAACTGTACGACGTTAATACCAAGCACATTCTCTTGTAACTGTGAATTCAGGATCGAAAGTTCTTCTCGTCCTTTGTAATTGGCTTTGCGGTATTGTTTTTGAATGTAAACAATTACCCAGCTAGTTGGTAACAGCATCAATAGCAGCAAGCAAGAAAGTTGCCACTGGATGGAAAACATTAAACCCAAAGTCACCAGCATTAAAAACAAATCGGATACAATGCCAACTGCCCCAGTAGAAAAGACATCGCCTAACACTTCCACATCGCTGGTGATTCTGGTAATTAATTTACCTACGGGTGTGCGGTCAAAAAAGCGTACCGCCAGAGATGTCACATGCTGAAATAAGTCTTGGCGAATTGCTGCGGTGATTTGTTGCCCTAGCTTTTGGACTATATAACCTTGGAAACCTGTCAACATTGATTGGATGGCGATCGCAATTACCAATAATCCCTCTAGGATATTTAGCCCTTGCGAGAAGGGACGATTCCGGAAAAATTCGTAAGCGCTTGGTTCCTTACGAATCAGGGAGATTATTTGGCCAATCAAGAAGGGTTGTACAGCATTAGCTAGTGCGATCGGTACGAGTAGGCACATCGACAGCGCCAGTAGCCGTCCGCTACGACGGGCATAAGGCACCAAACGCAAAAATAACCGCCAGTCATTCTCAGTCCGACGATGTTGCGTATAAGATTTTTTGAGAGATTGATAGATGCTCATAGTAAGAGCATTATATTTTATATTAATGTTTGGAAAAAACACGCTTGTTTAAAGTAGCGTTTGTCTTCCTACTCTGATACCATGCCTGAGATAGAAACTGCAAGACTACTACTAAGACCCTATACTCCTCAAGACTTAGATGAACTTGCTCCCATTTTGAGCAATCCAGCAGTTATGAGGTATTCACATAGAGGGACTATGCCTAAAGATCGGGTCAAAGAAGTAACAAGAGAAAATATTACAATTTTTTATTACACAGATGATTCCCTTTACATTTTGTAAATTTAAATTTGAATTGGGGTGATTATGCCTGAGATAGAAACTGCGCGGCTACAACTCAGGCACTTTTCTCTAAAAGACTTTGATTACCTATTTCGCCTCTACAGCGATGTAGAAGTCATGAGGTATCTGTCCCCAAGAACAAGAGAACAAACCCAGGCAAGTTTAAGGAAACATATCCAACACTGGCAACAACACAACTTTGGGATGTGGGCAGTAATACACAAAGAAACTGGTACAATGATTGGTCGTTGTGGACTTGGTTTTCTGGAAAATACGCCGGAAGTTGAGATTGGCTATGTGTTTGACAAGTCCTATTGGAACATGGGACTGGCGACTGAAGCATCTCTTGCAACTTTAAAGTTTGGATTTGGGGAAGTGAAGCTAGATCGGATAGTAGCGATCGCACATCCAGAAAACCTCGCTTCAGTGCGGGTGATTCAAAAGGTAGGGATGAAGTACGAAAAGAATGCTAGCTATTACGGCCATGATGTAGTGTACTACGCTATCTCACACACAGAATGGCCACCGGATGATTCCCTTTACATTTTGCAATCTTAAAACTATCAATATATTCAAGATTGGTGTGCCCCTACCATCTGTTGTATCTATATAGGTGTAGCGGCTTCAGGCAGGGTACGAAAACTGCTATGCGTCCCTACTACAGAATTTGTATTAATTGCTTCATAAATATTCCTGTAAGTATGAAACGATATCATACTTCTCTGTTTTCGTCTTATATCTAAAGATAGAAGATTAAGGGTAAAATTTGGGAAACCAAAGAGGGGTTCATTCCCAAGAGATGTCTTGCCTACTTATCGCAGAATGCAACTGAGGTCAGATGATCCAACCTTTAAATCAAGTCAAAGAGTGGGAACAACGTCGTGATCAAGCAAACCGCTACTACCAACGGGGGAAATTTCAACTTTGCTGAATATGGGAAGCCTTTACGCTACAACAAAACGCAAAAGAATGGCGCAATCGTGCTACCAAAAGGCCCAAGAGTTAGCAGAGCAAATCGAATATCAACCACTCCTGGAAAAAGTACAGCAGTTCATAGATTCTCTGTAGCGTGAAGAGGGCGGTTAGAAACTGCCCTTTTCACCTTAAGTTGACTTAAGATTTACTCTTTGTGTCCCGGCGTCACCGCATCCTAAAAAGTTTGCATGGCATACGTTCAGATGTTTTCGCATTGGATGATTGGCGATAGCCTAGTCTTGTACTGTGGCGTTTGAGCTATTGACAAACATAAATTCTATGAAAGCTTACGAAATTCAAAGCAACGCCGGGATTGATGCCCTGGCATTAGTCGATCGCCCTGAACCAAAACCCGCAGCTGGACAAGTTCTGATTCAAGTCAAAGCAATATCCTTAAATTACCGCGATCTGCTTGTCATTGAAGGAGCTTACGGTGCTGGACAGAAATATCCGTTAATTCCCGTGTCTGACGGTGCGGGGGAAGTTGTGGCGGTGGGGGAAGGTGTGACACGGGTGAAAATAGGCGATCGCGTGGCTGGTATTTTCTTCCAAGACTGGATTTATGGCTCTTTAACCAAAGAGAAAATGAAATCCGATCTCGGAGGCGGTATCGATGGAATGCTGGCTGAGTATGTCGTATTACACCAAGATGGTTTAGTGATATTACCTGACCACTTATCCGATATTGAAGGCGCAACTTTGCCCTGTGCAGCAGTCACAGCTTGGCACGGATTGGTGACAAAAGGCAATATTCGCGCAGGTGATAGTATTTTATTACTCGGTACTGGGGGAGTTTCAATTTTTGCTCTCCAGTTTGCCAAGATACATGGTGCTAGAGCGATTATTACTTCCAGCAGTGATCAGAAGTTGGCACAAGCCAAACAGCTTGGTGCTGACGAGACAATCAACTACAAAATAACACCAGATTGGGAAAAGCAAGTTTATCAATTGACCAATC
The DNA here is from genome assembly GCF_036917935.1 of Nostoc sp. Taxonomy (GTDB): domain Bacteria; phylum Cyanobacteriota; class Cyanobacteriia; order Cyanobacteriales; family Nostocaceae; genus Nostoc. The sequence goes on from NZ_JBALEL010000051.1 coordinate 55,034, forward strand.
GCACAGGTGTAGATCATGTAGTTGAGGTAGGCGGTGCAGGTACTCTGCCAAAATCGCTACAAGCAGTCCGTATTGGGGGACGTATTAGTTTGATTGGCGTATTATCTGGCAGAGGAAATGAGATTGACCCCATGCCAATACTTTTTAAGAGTTTAACAGTTCAAGGAATTTATGTTGGCAGTCGAGAAATGTTTGAGGCGATGAATCAGGCGATGCAACAGCATCAAATTAAACCGATTATTGATCGAGTTTTCCCATTCACTGAAGCACGGGAGGCTTATCATTACCTCAAAAGTGCCGCTCACTTCGGTAAAATTGTAATGACGCTCTCTACGTTCGCGCTAAAAGCGTAGCTGGCTTCTCTGTGCCTCTGCCGGTTTAAAAGTAATTTATTTAACCACTCCAGACGCAGAGAACACAGAGTTAAGAGATTAAAGAGGAATTTTTTGAGCAAAATTTTTACTCACCTTGAAAGGGCTAGTCCTATTAACTCGTTCCCATGCTCTGCGTGGGAATGCATTTATTGAGGCTCTGCCTCAAGTCTAAAAAGGCGGAGCCTCCAGAACCCATTCCTTGCCAGAGCCAAAGAACGAGAGGATAAATTTATTTAAACAGCAGCGAGAGTAGGCGCAGCGAATTTAGCATATCGCTCGATGTAGAATTCTTTAGAGTGAGCGATCGCTTTCACCGACTCACGTTCCTTAAGAGCGTGCTTCCATTGCCGCAGACGGGTGAATTCAGTCGGTATGCCAAAGCCACGATACTCTCTCAGTGCAGCCCAGCGCTCAAACCAGGGGAAATAGGTGAAATCGACCAAACTAATGGATTCACCAAACCAGTAAGGGCCTTCCTTAGATAGCTTTGCTAAACCTTCGTTTTCAATGAATTCCAGGTGTTTATATAGTTCCTCTTTAGCTTCTTCTTGTTTTTGGGGATCTGAACTCCGCAGCAGAGTCGAAAAAGTGGGAACGAACCTGGTGTTAGCAAAATCGATCCAGATGCGAGCCTGTGCCCTAGCAATGGGGCTGCTGGGTAACAGTGGTGGATTGGGAAATACCTCATCGAGATACTCATTAATTACTGCTGATTCCCAAACTCGGTTATCGCCATCAGTTAGTGCAGGTACCTTACCATCTGGAGAAACTTTAGTAAACCCTTCAGGCTTATTCTGCAAATCAATCTCAATCAAATCGAAGTCGATGCCTTTCTCTTGGAGTACCAAGCGGGTACGGTGAGCATAAGGGCAAACAACTGCACTGTATACTTTGATTTGGGCCATGTTTAAGTTCCTTGGTAAATAGGACTTGTTAATCGGCATTGGGAATTGAATATTCATCCAAAATCCCAAATCTTAAATTGTTAGTGTCACAAAATCTTTTTGAGACGGGTGTAGCTGGAAAAATTCTCGACACTAACCAAATTTTTAATAATCAGAAGTTCGTAGTAAGCACTAAAGTGCTTAGAGGATGTTTGAAAAGCTAATTTTAAACTTGACAGACTTCTAGAGCCAGAGGCTCTTGGAAGGCGTTACCAGTCTGGAGACTGGTAACGAGGCATCTCAGTACTCTTATGGTGCTGGGTTTGGAGACTGAGCATGAACTATATCCAACTCTTCCAAAATGTCTTTGTTGAGAACTACATTTATACTTTCCAGATTCTCTTTGAGTTGTTCCAGTGTCGTAGCACCAATAATTGTGCTAGGGACAAACCAACGACTCCGCACAAATGCCAAAGCTAGATGTGCTGGACTCAGTTGATGGCGCTTGGCAATTTCCACATAAGCTTCTACTGCTTGACTTACTTTTGGTTTGAGATAGCGCTGACCAAAATTTTCAAACAAAGTGACTCTTGCTTTCTCTGGTTTGCCGTTGAGGTATTTGCCACTCAAGAAGCCAAATGCTAAAGGACTATAAGCTAGTAACCCAATTTCTTCGTGATAAACTGCTTCTGCTAAGGCTCCGTCAAATACTCGATTCAGCAAGTTGTAAGCATTTTGAATCGAAACAACTTTGGGCAATCCTAATTGTTTAGCAGCGTTACTAAACTGGGCAACTCCCCAAGGGGTTTCGTTACTCAAACCGATATAGCGAATTTTCCCTGCTTTAATTACGTCGGCAAAAACTGCTAGCTGTTCAGTGATGGGAACTGTTTCCCCTACCTGAGTTGGATCGAATACCGTTTGCCCAAACCGTGGCACATAGCGATCGGGCCAGTGGATTTGGTATAGATCAATATAGTCTGTTTGTAATCTTTTTAGACTATCATCTACAGCTTGTTTGATATTATTGCGGTCAATTGCTTTGGCTCCACCACGTACCCATTTAAAACCTCGACCCGGGCCAGCAATCTTAGTAGCTATAATCAGTTGATCTCTTTGTTGGCGTTTTAACCATTCTCCAATGTAAGTTTCAGTTGATCCATAAGTTTCAGCACTTGTTGGTACTGGGTACATCTCCGCTGCATCAATAAAGTTGACTCCTTGGGCAATAGAATAATCTAGCTGCTCGTGCGCTTCTTCAATAGTATTTTGCTGTCCATAAGTCATAGTGCCCAGACAAATTTCAGAAACTTTTAATTCACTCTTGCCAAGTTGGTTGTACTTCATACTTCTGCGCTGTTATTCAGTTGATTGAACAGTGGTATTTTTGTTGGAAATTTTGCATTTTGTCAATCACACGATTATTTTTAAGTAAATTAGCTCCAAACAACACTGAATTTGGTACTAAGCCAACATAAATTTTTCAGCAAACATTAATCTACTAATACTACTAAAAACCGATAGATAAAACGTATTTTATGGATGCAGTTGTTTATTATTGCATAGATTAACCAGATAAGTAAGCGAGTTTGGAGTAATAAAAATTCTAAAATTGTAGTTGAAAATACTTGCTTTTATTGAGTATTTATGAAATGGACTTTGTTAGCTGAAATAATAACTACTGTAAATAGACTGGATTATCGTAGTATATCAAAGAGTCTGAAGATTCTTCGAGAATTAAAACTTAATAAATGTTTATATGAGGTACGTGGCTTTGATTTTTTTTAAGTTTCTCTGCCCGAAACAGCACTCAGCTTGATGTAATTGCGACTCCAGGCGATCGCGATCGCATTTTCTCAGGAGTCTTTTGACTAATTTTATTTTTTCTTAATTTCGCTACTGATAAAAACCTTTTGCAAGGGTAGTGATATAAAATATACTAAGAATAAATACAGAGAACGACCAAGTAATTCTCTGCGAGTACTCATTTTTTCATATAAAGGAGCATATTATGGAATATCTTGCATATTCTCACATGTTTATTGCTCAAGAAGAGGCATCTGGAAACACTAAGTATAATCTTCCTCAACCTCAATTCAATTGGAAAAAACTGCTTAAATCTTCGGCTTGGTTAGCTTTAGCTGGGGTTGGTGTATTATTTGCTGCTGTAACCGAAATTCAAATGAGTTCGGCTGCGTATGTAAAAACTAACGGCAGTTGTTTGCGTGTTCGTTCAGGCCCAAGCAGCAACTACTCGTATGTGGACTGTGTACCAAATGGCGCAACACTTCCAGCAATTGAAAGGTATGAAAACGGTTTTGCTAGGCTTTCTACGGGTAGATACATTTTTGCCCGATGGATTGGTGATAAACCTAACAATCCTCCTGTGACTAAACCTGGTGGTGTTGGCGGTTCGGTGATTCTTACCCCTGGTTCTAAAGGTCAGCTTGTCAAAGACGTTCAAACAGCTTTAGGTAATCTCACAGTTGATGGAATTTACGGTGAAGAAACTGTTAGCCGAGTCCGAAGCTTTCAGGAAAGTAAAGGTCTACTTGTAGATGGTGTTGTAGGCCCCGAAACTCGAGTAGCTCTGGGTATTTAGCCAGAAGCCACCCTTTGAAAATCTCCTTTCCAAGTTCTACCTGTTTTCTTGCGGGATCGAGAGAAGTCATAAATCACGAACTTAAATCAAAACTTTGCAGCGTCTCCCCGTCATCAGGCGGGCAATACCACCTCACAAGAACTAGTAAAAATGAAAACCGGGGTAAAAGCCGGTTTTATGCACCCTAAAAAACAGAAATTTGGCATTTTGTTTAAAAAAAGTTCTTAAGTTGATGTTTCTGATGAAATACCCAAGTAATTTTGTACAATCTGCAAAATGCGCTCTGCTGCATGACCATCTCCGAAGGGATTGATTGCATTTGCCATTGCTTCATAGGCATCTGAGTCACTGAGTAACTCAGATGCAGCTGCAAAAATGTTTTCACTCGTAGTGCCTACAAGTTTAGCTGTACCGGCTACAACAGCCTCTGGTCTTTCGGTGGTGTCTCTCAATACCAGTACTGGTTTTCCTAAGCTGGGGGCTTCTTCTTGCAAGCCACCAGAGTCAGTCAGCAAAAGATGCGATCGCCCAATTGCTCCCACCAATTCGCCATAATCTAGAGGATCTGTCAAGAAAATTCGGGGATGATTCCCTAAAAGTTCCTGCAATGGGACTCGCACTGTTGGATTACGGTGCAATGGTAAGAGGATTGCTGTATCAGGAAACTTGTCTAAAATTTGTAAAAAGCCCTGAGCGATCGCTAACAGAGGTTCTCCCCAATTCTCCCGACGATGAACTGTTGCTAACAGAACTCGATATGATTCCCAGTTTAAACCTGGTACATTACAAACTACTTGGGTTGCAGCAACATTTAACAATGCATCAATTACCGTGTTACCCGTCATGTGAATTTCACCCAAAACACCAGAACGATGCAAGTTTTCCACAGCCCAAGGAGTCGGCGCAAAGTGCAACTGAGTAATTTGAGAAATCAATCGGCGATTAGCTTCTTCTGGGTAAGGATTGAATATATCATCAGTTCTTAACCCTGCTTCTACATGACCAAGAGGGATTTTTTGATAAAAAGCTGCCAAAGCTGCGGCAAAAGCCGTCGTAGTGTCTCCCTGCACGAGTACTAAATCTGGCTTTTCCACCTTGAATAATGCTTCTAACCCTTGTAAACTACGGCAAGTAATATCATTTAGAGATTGCTGAACCTGCATAATTTCTAAGTCATAATCTGCCTTGATGTTGAACAGTTGCATAACTTGCTCAACCATCTCTCGATGCTGTCCAGTTAGAATTACTTGCAACTCAAAACCTGAAGACTTCTGGAAAGCCTGAATCACTGGAGCTAGTTTTATCGCTTCTGGGCGAGTACCTAAGATAATGCAAACGCGTTTTTGATTAGTCATCAGTCATTATTCATCTGTGATTTGTCAATGGTTATAGTCAATGGTCTATGGTCAATAGTCAATAGTTGGCAGTCAATCATCACACAAACCATAAATATAAAAGGATAAATCACACAAGATATAAAAAAACCCGGCTTAACCGGGCAAATGCATTGTTTCTCAAATTCAACTGTAATCACTACATCTTGATCTCACAAATGAAAAAACCCGGCTTAACCGGGCAGACGCACTGTTTGTCGAGTTCACCTGTAATGACTATTTAATCTCACAAGTTAGAGGGCAAGCAGCGTAAACACTAGTCTGCATTTGGTCTGCCTCTCCATGCAGCCAGCTTAACCATTTAACTTCACTAGGATGAACTCCTTTAAGAGTTAGCACACCCGCAGCCAATAGAACTGCCATGACATTAAACATTATTAGAGCGCCTGCTACAAGCAATACCGCACTAACAGGCATCACAGATTGCAAGATAATTGACAACAGACATCCGACAGTAGCCATCAAGACAACTAGTGGAAAACCCACAACCAACAAACATACTGCTAATGTAAAAGTCCATATTAAAAAGCTTTTAATCATCAACAAGGAGTAGGTCTTTCCTTGATTAGAGCTTTGAGCAGAAACCATGACTTTTCCTCCCAAAATACACAGCAAATTTTAACTTCAGTCATATCTTGCTTTTGGCAAGTTAAACTGAATTGTTTCAGTGAAATTCAGTATATAAAAACTAATTGGGAAAATGAGCATTTGTTTACTAAAGTTTACAGTTAATTTTTTGTAATTATGGATATAAAGTCAAGTTTCTATCTATTAAAAAAACTTGTTCACTGCATCCGTCTTGAGGTATACAACCTAAAAGCTATGAGCTTTTAACCTTGATCCCCAGGATATCGCTTCTATTCAACTTAACATTTCTTATAAAAACTAGTAGTGGTTCTCATAATTAATTAATCGGCTAAATAAATGCTCTGTTAGTATTTGTGCTGTTAATTGCTGGCAATTGCTGTCCAAACCTGGAATAAATTTCTCATCTAAATTCTCAGAATATTTATTTTATTTTATAAGTATCAAAATTTACATTAAAATCCATGTATATTCACGGTGGTGTTTTAAGTCCCTGCGTGTGTTAAACCAGTTTAGATAGGTTAAATAATCTATCTAAATATTCTGAGTAGCGAAATCTCAGAAAAGAAAAGATACCAATTGAGGCGGATTAAATGGATTGACCGTGGTTCTAGAGTTTCAATCGCCTTCTATCACTGCTAAGGCTTGCAGGTAAGCATTCTCCAAAAGTCATCGAAGCAAGTGACTTGACTTCTTCTTAATTCAATTTTTTAACTGCCAAGTGTGAAGATATATGACAGAATCACAGTCTCCATTAAATTCTAACTCTGCTGCCGGACGTAACCTGCCACCAATGCCGCCACCACCACCGCCAACCTCTAGTACGCAGCGGCAAATGACACAAACATTGGATATGTCAATGGATAGAAGCACCAACGCGCCTGTTGCAGGTCATCGTCCGGCTAGTCCACCGCCAATGCCTAGTTCAGTTCGCCCTCAAAACAGCATTCCACAACTGACTTTAGCGCAGTTAATCAGGCTAGCTTACGATCAGGGATATTCTGACTTGCACTTGGGTGTAGGTGAAGTACCCCGCTTCCGCAGCCGAGGAGAAATTCAATCAACAGATTATCCCGAAACAGATAAAGAAGTTTTTATGAATTGGTTGCGGGAGGTGATGAGTCAGGGGGAAATTCAGCGCTTTGAAGAAACCTTAGAATTTGACGGAGCAACTCAGTATGACTTTGCTCGCGTGCGGATTAATGTTTTTGGCTCTCTCAAAGGGCCTGCAATGGTGTTGCGGTTGATTCCACTGAAAATCTTAACTATGGAACAGTTGAATTTACCCCCAATTTTTCGGGATATTTGTCATTACCACAAAGGTTTAATTTTGGTCACTGGACCTACTGGTTCTGGTAAGTCCACCACAATGGCAGCGATGGTTGACTATATCAATAAGGAGATGGCCAAGCATATCATCACCATTGAAGACCCGATAGAATTTGTCCATCAAAGCCGCAAGTCTTTAGTTAAACAGCGGGAAGTGGGAATGCACACCCGGAAATTTGACAATGCTTTGAAAGCAGCTTTGCGGGAAGACCCAGATTTGATTCTGGTGGGGGAAATGCGGGATAAGGAAACAGTTAACACCGCCCTAAAAGCCGCTCAGACTGGTCACTTAGTTATGGGAACCCTCCACACTAATAGCGCTGTTAAAACCATTGAGCGGATTCTCAATCTCTTCTCTGGTGACGAACAGGATGCAATGCGGGTGGCAATTTCTGAGTCTTTAGTGTCAGTAATTGCTCAAGGTTTGTGTCGCACAACTGACGGTAAGCGGGCTGCTTTCCATGATGTGCTGATCAATACTGAGGCGATTAAAGAATGGATCAAAGACGGTAAGTATGATGAAATTGGCGAGTTGATGAAACAAGCTGGCTTTGACGGCATGATTACGATGAATCAGTCGTTGCTCAATCTCTATCAAGAAGGTCGCATCACTGAAGAAACTGCTTTGGAAATGTCGCCAACTCCTAACGAAATGGCGCAGTTTCTCCGAGGCCGAGTTTAAGATTGGGGATTGGAGACTGGGGAGCAAGTTTTTCCCTTCTGTTCCTCTGCCCCATCCCCAATCCCCATTCCCAATACCCCATTCCCAATGCCCCATTCCCAATACCCCATACCCAATGCCCCATGCCCAATTCCAAATATCTTTGTGATCCTGGTTGAGGTTATAGCTAAGGTAAAAGGTAAAAGAGAGAATTTTTTACTTTTAGTTCCTTAGCCTCTGTGAATAACTTGACGACAAATAAACTATCTGCACCCCAGTTGTTTAAAGGTATTGCCCTATTTACACCTGGAGGAGATTTAATTTACTGCATCGACCCTAGCAAGCAAGGTCGATGGCACTTGCATTTATGCTCGGCCTTGCAAGAAATCCTAGATTTGCCAGAGCCGCCGCACTTTTTAGTGCCTTGCTATACTGCAACTATTGACAATTGGTTAGATCCGCGTACTCAAAAAGTGCGAACTTTTGCTGAAGCTTATCCGGCTGTAATTAGACATCAAGCTTTGCTTAATGCCGTTTTTAGCACAGGGGAGTTAGTATGGCAAGCAGCTCCCTGGCAAGAGGGGTTGTGCGATCGCATGGTGTTAACAACTTATCGTTCGTCATTTCCTCAGCTTTGGGAGGATCACGATTTAATTGTCCGTCTAGACCTTTCTGAACCTGTGCCAAAATATCACCAACCAGTAATAGTACAAAAAAAGGAAGCGATCGCACAAGGCTATGTTCTCCGCTTGTTTGTTGCAGGACATAGCAGTAGTACTGAACGCATTCTGCAAAATTTACACGAATTGTTAGAGCGATCGCTTGGACATCCGTATACTTTGAAGGTGATTGATGTTTTAAGTCATCCAGAACAAGCAGAACTGAATCAGGTTTCTGCAACTCCCACCCTTGTAAAGGTTTGGCCTCACCCAATTCGGCGAATCGTTGGAGAATTGGATCATGTAGAAAAGATTTTACAGATGTTAGCTGCTAAGGAAAAATTTTAAGTAATCACACTAGTTTTATTTGCCAAGTGCGCGAATGGGTAGGTGTTGGTGAAGGGGTAACTACAAATATGGCTAGATTGCTGTATTTGTCAGGATTGGAGGGCTGTAGCATCTTTAAACCATCCGCGCACCTTATGTAGACTGACTTTCAGCTATTTACATCTGGCACAATTGCCACTCCTTATGTTATGATTTTTGCATTCGCGCTATTGAACCTTGAAAACCAAATAATATAAGGCCTTCAGACTCCTGATGTCGCAATCAACTAAAATCCCTATTAGGGATTGAAACGAATAGAGCCTTTCTTATCCGTTCCAGTTCTACTGTCGCAATCAACTAAAATCCCTATTAGGGATTGAAACAATGAGCATCGCCCTGGTATTGAAAAGAAAGAAGGTCGCAATCAACTAAAATCCCTATTAGGGATTGAAACAAAAATCTACCAACCCCCCCCTCGACCATTTTCCTCGTCGCAATCAACTAAAATCCCTATTAGGGATTGAAACTAAAATGAGCATACGTCATACAAAAAAAAGAGAGGTCGCAATCAACTAAAATCCCTATTAGGGATTGAAACCGCCAACGAATGGGGGGTAGTTTTGTGGTGTATTTGGTCGCAATCAACTAAAATCCCTATTAGGGATTGAAACAAGCTTCAACCTTGCTTCTTTAGCGTAATCTCCGGTCGCAATCAACTAAAATCCCTATTAGGGATTGAAACGAAAAACAAGCGATAGCTTGCGGGGAAGCGGCGCGATGTCGCAATCAACTAAAATCCCTATTAGGGATTGAAACTGATACAATCCCTGAACAGCGCTAACCACTCTCCGTCGCAATCAACTAAAATCCCTATTAGGGATTGAAACAGACATTGAATTGTACATAATCGACAAATCCTTTGGTCGCAATCAACTAAAATCCCTATTAGGGATTGAAACGAGCTAAAAAACCATCTTCAAGAATTAAACGAAGTCGCAATCAACTAAAATCCCTATTAGGGATTGAAACACAAATCTTTAATAGAATCAACTATTTTCTGGAGTCGCAATCAACTAAAATCCCTATTAGGGATTGAAACAATTATTTCTCAAATTCCTCATGGGGTTTCTAGAGGTGGTCGCAATCAACTAAAATCCCTATTAGGGATTGAAACTCACTCCCAATACTGAATTAATCCAAAGTATGGACTTGAGTTTTAGTAAGGGACTGACAAGAAATAAATTATCCATCTTGTGGGGTGGGCAGGAAAGCCCGCCCTGAATATAGGACGGGTGCAGACACCCATCCCACAAGAGAATTTGGGATGTTTTTTTATTTGTCAGTCCCTAAGAGGTTGTTTGAAAAGTGTTTCACTGTGACTTTAGGCACTTTCAGATCCCCCCTAACCCACGCCAGTCGCTCCACTTGGGGAGACCCCAAGACCGCGCTGGCTCCCCTTAAAAAAGGGGGAACCGGAATCAAAGTCCCCCAATTTATCGGGGGATTTAGGGGGATCTAGAACGTTTTGCTACCGACAAGAGGACTTTTCAAACATCCTCTAAGCATACTGAGGGTATAACCTATCTCAGGCAAGGTTTCGATCGTTATCCGATTTAAAAATCAAATAAAAATCCTATTATTAGTGACAAAAGTAACCATTTAAAGATGACTTTTGTCACAGGCGTGTACCTGATTATTCCGATTAAATTGAGAATATACAAATCAAGTAATGCAAGGTAGATGAAGATGAAAGGATATATGAACAGCTTAAAATCTATTATTCTCGGAGGCTTATTAGCAGCTGCTTCAATTGCTGCTTTTTCTCAAAATGCTAATGCTGCTGAAGTGAAATATCAGCATGAACATTTGAATCAGAATACTGTAGCTTTTAATAACAGTAAATTAGTTCGTGAACGTCAAGTTCGTGAACAACACGCTCGTGAATTGCGTGAACGTCAAGCTCGTGAACAACGCGCTCGTGAATTGCGTGAACGTCAAGCTCGTGAACAACGCGCTCGTGAATTACGTGAACATCAAGCCCGTGAACAACATACTCGTGAATTGCGTGAACGTCAAGCTCGCTTTAATCATTAATATCATGTCCGCTTGATTACTTAATTCAACCCCAAGCACCTCACCCTCAGCCCCTCCCCTTGGCAAAGGGAGGGGTGCAATGACTGTGGGAATCATAACTATTTATCCGGACATGATATAAGTTCAACATAGGTTTGCATTGCCGCTTTTGCCACAATTGTGATTAACTAGATAATACTCCTGCAATAATTGTCAATTCCATAATTTTCTCAAACTGAAAATCATGAGCTAAATTATTGATAAAATTTCGCAGTGCAGCATTTTCTGAAGGAATTTGCTCAATCAATTCTAAAATCAGGTCATCACTACATTGGGCTGCGGCAGTGTACACCTGTTTCACCCATTCAGGCGACATTTCAGATAATAGAGTCACTAAATCTGTGAGCGCCAACATTGATTTTGATCTTTGTTGCTTTACGTTTGTTGGCTGATAGATTTCTTCTTGATAAATATATTGAACTCCCAAATATTCACTCAACTTTTCTAGTAATTTTTCCTCGCGGAAAGGCTTGTTAATATAATCATTACAACCAGCTTTGATCATTGCCTCTCGTTGTTCCTCAAAGGCATTAGCAGTTAAGGCAATAATAATGGTCTTCCAATTTGGGATTTGGGATTTGATATTTGGGATTGAGGTTTCTTCTCTAGTTTTAATAACTTTTGTGGCTTCGTAGCCGTCCATAATTGGCATCCGCATATCCATTAAGATCAGATGTGGTTGCCATGTCTGCCAAAGTGCGATCGCTTCGATGCCATTTGTTGCTTCCTGGACTGCAAAACCAATGGATGCCAGAATTTTCACTAGCACTAAACGGCTGTCTGTGGAGTCATCAACCACTAAAATACGGTATTCGCTTTGAGCGGGCGCTAAACTAATAACTTGGCGTCTAGTTTGTTTGATCTGGATTTCGCTGGCTGCGGCTAGACCAATTTGAATATCAAAAGCAAATTTACTTCCCTCGCCAATAGTGCTGGTGACGCTTATATCTCCTCCCATTAGTTGCACGTATTTGCGGCTAATTGCTAAACCTAGTCCTGTTCCCTGTTGCGATTTCCTTCCGGTTTCAGTTTGCCCAAAAGCTTCAAACAGCAAGTCAATTTCTTGTGGGGCAATACCGCGGCCAGTGTCTTCTACCTCGAAGATTAGGGATTGGGCATTAATTATTCTCCTCTGCTCCCCTGCTGCCCAGTCTCCAGTCCCCATCTCCACCCGCAGCGTCACCCGTCCAGTATCGGTAAATTTGATTGCATTTCCCAGGAGGTTAAGCAAGACTTGACGCAGTTTACTTTCGTCAACTTGGATGTACTGGGGAAGGTGAGATGTATATTCAAAGACCAATTCCAATCCTTTGGAAGTGGCGCGGAAACGCAACATCTCTTCGAGGTTTTCCAAGAGGCGAATTAAATCAAAACTGTTGAGATTTAATGTTATTCTGCCGGCTTCGATTTTAGACATTTCTAAAATGTCGTTGATTAAATTGAGGAGATGTTCGCCAGCACGATTGATGATTGCTAGATTTTGCTGATGTTCAGTTGATAAATCATGATCGTGGCTCATGATTTGGGTAAAACCAAGGATAGCGTTGAGTGGGGTACGCAGTTCGTGACTCATGTTGGCGAGGAATTCGCTTTTGGCACGGTTAGCAGCATCAGCAATGATCACAGCTTCTTGCAATGCTTGTGACTGCCTTTGAGTTTGCGCTAGTAATTGTGCCTGCTGTAAAGCAACACCCAACTGATTACCAATTTGAACTACGATATTGATTTCTCCTGGTTTCCATTGGCGGGGATCGGAATTTTGATAACTCGCCAGTAATCCCCAAAGCTGATTACCATGTAAAATCGGAACAATAATGTAGGCTTTTGCCTGAAAGCGCTCTAAGAGGTTGATATAAGCAGGATGAAACTCAGCGTTGTAAATGTCTGGGATACAGAGGAAACTTGCACCTGGGGTTACTTGCAGAGCCGGATCTTCCACCTGGTTATCCGCGCTATCCAAAATTTTCGCTAGGCAACGCCCATCTTGTAAGATACCCTCTGTTAGATCGGGGTGATTGTTGTGTTCTTCTATGAGAGAAATCCAACCGTTACCCACCGACTCGGAGACAAATTCGCCATTCCAGTCGGGATTGAAACGATAGACAACAACCCGATCGCAGTTGAGTACTTGGCGTAATTCTTCGGTCGTAGCCGCAAATATCGTCTCTAAATCCAGTGTTTGGCGCATCCTTTGAATCACTTGGGCGATCGCTCTTTCTCGTTCTGCACTCTCACGCAAGGCTTCTTCTGCCAATTTTCTCTCGGTAATATCTGTAATTGTACCGATATAGCCTTTAATTTCTCCATCATCTCCAAATTCTGGCAAAGCCTGACAAATTACCCAGACGACTGTATGAGCATCACGCAAGAAGCGATGTTCATACTTATACATTCCCTGAGCGGCTCTTGCTTGATTCCAAAGCAACAAAACCTGTTCGCGGTCGTCTGGATGTACGGCATTTGCCCAACCTGTTAAGAGAGACTCTTCTAAACTGCATCCAGTAATTTCACTCCAGCGTTGATTAAAATATAAGACATTGCCATCGACATCAGTATGAAATATACAAGCTGGTGAAGCTTCTGCCAGAAGTTGATATCGCTGCTGACCTGACTGCAAAGCTAATTCTGCTAATTTGCGATCGCTAATGTCTGCCCAATAACCAACCCATTCGATCGGGGAGTCAGCTTCGTCACGAATTAACCTCATCTTTTCGTAGAACCAGTGATAAGTTCCGTCAGCGTGTAACCAACGGTATTCGTAGGAAATGTACTCTTGCTCAACAAGGTGAGAAAATTTTTCCGAGATCAGTTCAATATCTTGTGGGTGGACGTGATAAAGCCAAAAACTGGAGTTATCGATAAACTCCCGCGCTTCGTAGCCCACCATTTCTTTAACGTTTTCACTGATAAAAGTAGTGCTAAAATCCGCTGATGTTTTGCTGCTATAAATGACTACAGGGCTAGAGGTGAGCAGATATTGTAGGCGTTCGTTTGCTAAACGTAGTTCTTGTTCGATGCGTTTGCGTTCGCGCAGCGCTGCTTGCAGTTCGCTAATTTCGACTAAAACTGTGCCGACACCAGAGGGGCGATCGTCTTCACCAACAATCGGAAAATAAGAAGCTAAGAAGTGGCGGATAATATCTGGTTGTTTAATAGATACGCTGCTTAATTCTTGATTGAGAATGGGTTGACCACTGAGCAGAACCTGTTGATAAATTGGTTCCACTAAAGGGGCGATGTGGGGTAAGACTTCATGGATGGTCTTGCCAATATACTCTTGCTGGGGTAGTCCATTAATCTCCGCCAGCAGTTGGTTGATTTGCACAAACCGCAACTGGTTATCTACAATATTCATGCCGACGGGGGCACTGCTAAAAAAGGCATTGAAACGAGCTTCTCTGAGTGCTAGTTCTTGTTCTAGGGTTTTGCGCTCAATCAACCCACCCAACTGAGCCGCAACAGCACTGACTAGCAAGAGCAAACGCCGATCTACCAATATTGAGCTACGTTTAAAAAACACTAAAACAGCTAATACTTGGTTCCCAGCGAATATGGGAACACCAAAACCAGCTTTTAATCCCACCTTTGCTGCTTGTGGCGCTCGCCAGAAAACTGCTTGTGTAACTTTAGAAACATCTTCTATCCATTCTGGTTCTTGATTTTGCCAAACTCTTCCTGGTAGTCCCACTCCCAGAGCCAATTTCACAGTTTGGCTTTGGTGGCAGAATTCTTCTAAACTGCTCTCTTCTCCGTACCAGCATAGGGTGTGTTCTAAAACAGTCCCATTCTCATTGGGTATCCATGCTTCACCAAAATCCCAGCCAATGGTGTGACAAATTAAGCGCAAGACCACTGCTAAAGCGCTGTTAACATCACTGGCGCGAGTGATAGCTTGAGTTGTCAACAGCAGTAAACGACTTTCATTTTCTGCTTGCTTGCGTTCAGTAATATCTTTCGTGGTACCCAGTACGTACCATTGCCCATCAATCTCGATCATCTCTGCACTCAACAGTGTTGTCCTGATTTCTCCTGTTGCTGTGCAGACATCAATCTCATAGTTGCGGATGGCTTTTGTTTGTTGCAGGATGTGGGTAAGAAAATTATATTCTTCTGGATTCACCCAAAGATTCAATTCTTCATCGGTGCGATCGATTACCTGAGAACGAGAATAACCAAAAAACCGACAAAAGCTGTCGTTAACTTCGATGTAGCGTTTATTGGGAACAGTAATTAAGGCAATTGGGTCAGGAGATGACCGAAAAGCTGATGCTAACTTTTCTTCAGAAGCCCGTCGCGCTGCTTCTGCGCGTTGGCGTTCTTTTGCCTCCAATACCAAGGATACTAAATTGCCCAGAGAGCGAGCGAAATTTTCGTCTTCTAGCGTCCAATGATGAGTAACTCCCACTGCCTCCAGACATAAAACTCCTACGGTCTTGCCCTCCAGCCTAACGGGTGTATCGAGTATAGAGGTGATGTTTAATCTTGAGTAAGACGCAGAAAATTCTTTAGTTCTGGGATCAGTATGGGCATCATCTGTGGCGATTGGTCGGTCTTGCTGCAAAGCTGCGAAATAAGCTGGATAGTCTGCTGCTGATAAGGAAAGTCCTTCGCTATGTTGATTACGACTACCCTCAAATAGGTCAAAACACTGGATTTTTATGCCTGTTTCGTCATACAGCCAGACACTAGCTCGTTCCATTCCAATATTCTTGACAGCTGTTTCTGTGATTTTACTCAAGGCTGCTTTCACATCACCCTGATAAAGCGTCTGATTTTGTGCCAATTGTGTGAGTACTAGGTTATGATTGCGGAGCTTAATCGCGCTTTCTTGGAGTAATTTTTCTACTCCTCGACGCTGTGTAATATTACTAGCAGTGCCTGTCATGCCTATAACTAAACCCGATTCGTTGCGTAATGCGATCGCATTCAACATTAGATAAAGTAAGGTACCATCTTTAGCCACACAGATAGTTTCATGCTGGAAGATCGGCTTTCCCTGAAGAACACGCCCAAAGGCTACTTGATCTTGAACAACTTGTGTAGACGAGATGAAATCAGTCAAGGCACGCCCGATCATTTCTTGGGGTTCATAGCCATAAATCTGCTTGACTGCCGGGTTGACAAAGGTAATTAGTCCATCAATGTCCACCGACCAGATCATGTCCTGGGATGTCTCCACTAGGAGGCGATACTGACTTTCACTCTTCTTTAGGGCGGCTTCGACTAAAAGGCGTTCGCCCTTGGCGTTGGCGCAGCCATCGCTTTGGTAAACTTCTCTACAAAAGGCTTTGCTAATGCTAACGGGAATTTCTTTAAAAATATCTTCTATTTGTCTGTTGCGAATATTTAACTCAACTGCAACCCGTTGACGCTCTTTAATCTCCTGTTGCAGTTGGGCATTTTTTTCTTTTAACTGTTTTTTCAGCCTTTGAAGAGTGAGTTGATTTTTGACACGTAATAAAACTTCTTTAGTTTGGAATGGTTGAGTAATATAGTCAATATCGCCTAAATCTAAGACGTTTATTTTTTCAGATAATTCATCTAAAATACCGAAAATAATTATCGGCATCTCTTGAGTTTTCTGGTTAGCTCTCAAATGTTGACAAACTTCATAACCATCCATCTCTGGCATCAGAACATTTAGTAAAAGCAAATGAGGGGGAGAAGCAAGCGCCGTATTGATTGCCAATTGTCCAGAAATGACACTTTGCACCTGATAACCTTGGTGTTGAAGGATGTCTGATAAAAAATGTAAATTCTTTAAGTTGTCATCAACTAATAAAATTTTTATTTTTTGAGCATCCATATCAGTTACTAAGTTAATTTTCAATCAGGAATAATTTATGGAATCAAACTGAACATGAAATCAGAAAGCAAAACTCTATCACCAGATTGTAAATAAAATCATCGTCGCTTACCACCATACTTCAGCCGCAGGGTGTATGGAAAAGTTGCAGATGAAGCAGGATAACTGGTTAATACTGCCAAATCTCTATGACGCAATGGAATACAAAGATACAACAAAACTGACATCGCCCATACAGCTTGCTGATTCGAGGGTTTGGCATTCACTGTTCTTTCTTTTCAAAGTGAATTTAGCGCCTAACGGACTGTACTGGCGTGGCGGTGTGTTTCGGTAATACCAATTCTGTATGAAGACGCACATAACAAGACCCCCTTGTAGTCCCCCCGATGCTAAGGGGGGACGGCGTAGCCGGGGTAAATAAATATATATGCAGCTTCAGAAAGAAACGCTATAAATTCAGGCAGAGAGTCCTATTCCTCTTGTACATCAACCCAGATACTGTCTTCTTCTACACGAATCGGAAACACTGGCAGTGCCTTTGGTTGTGAAACCAACGATAGTACCTTACCTACACCAGGTGGCCAGGAACACCAGTCTTTTACCTCACCAGTCCGCAGGTCAAAAGCACTGTGATGGAAGGAACAAACAATTGCGCCATTTTCAGTGATTTTCCCACTTTTCAGCGGTAATTTCATGTGAGGACAGGTGTTATCGACTGCATAAAGCTGACTTTCGTGATTCAAAAGCAGAATTTTCCGGTTCCCAACTTTTACCACTTGTCGCGCACCTGGGGAAAGTGCATCGACTGCAAGAACTTTAGTCCAGCTCATTAGGTTCTCCTTTCCTAATTGATCTGCTTTCAGTTTCCCGCAATTGTGACCAGTGCGATCGCCTTTCACTACAGAGGAGTGAGGAAGGATGAAGTCAGTAGCTCACAAACTTTTTCCGAAAGAGTGATTGTTGGTGAGATACCACAGTTATAAAATGTTACATTAAATTATGTATTGACACTGAAAAAAATAATTTCTGGGTAAACTAAAGAAAGTACTTACTGTCCCAACATCATAAGGCTTGTAGCTGACAACAGACAATTTTGAGGAATATAAAAAATGATTAAGACAAGTTACGAATTTGACCAGTCAATCCTCGCGGCAGGATCTTCATTAAAGACTAATATTCTGCTACGTTTTCGTGCTGAGGTAGCTAAATCTCCTCGACGTAACCTTAACCTTTCTCTTGTAATTGACCGTTCCGGCTCTATGGCAGGCGCTCCTTTGCATCACGCACTCAAAGCCGCTGAGTCTGTGGTAGATCAACTTGAGCCTTATGACATTCTCTCAGTAGTTGTTTACGACGATGAAGTGGACAGTGTTGTGCCACCCCAGGCGGTGACTAACAAAGCCGCACTGAAAAATTCTATCCGCAAGGTGAGAGCAGGTGGTATTACCAACCTATCGGGGGGATGGCTCAAAGGCTGTGAACACGTGAAGACGCGACTTGAACCGCAAAAAATCAATCGTGTTCTCCTGCTTACCGATGGTCACGCCAATATGGGCATTCAAGACCCCAAGATACTGACGGCGACATCAGGGCAAAAAGCTGAGGAAGGCATTATCACAACTACGTTAGGTTTTGCTCAGGGTTTCAATGAAGACCTGCTGATTGGTATGGCAAGGGCCGCCACGGGCAACTTCTACTTCATTCAGAGCATCGACGAAGCAAGTGAAGTGTTTAGTATTGAGTTAAACAGTCTCAGAGCAGTAGTGGGACAGAACCTCAAGGTGACACTTGAGTTGGCTGATGGTGTCAGCCTTGTTGATACCTTAAGTCTTGCTAAAGTTAGCCAGAATGATGTTGGTCAAGCTGTCATCACCTTGGGAGAGCTTTACGAGGGCGAAGACAAACTTCTCGGCTTAAGTTTGGTGATATCAAGCGCTCAAGTTGGTGAGTTACCTGTGATGAAGCTGCATTATAGCGCTGATGTTGTGCAAGATGACCTCATTCAAAGCGTGTCAGGTACTATAGATGTCGTTACCAAAGTTGGCACCGTTGAGGAAGCAGCTTTTGCTGCTACGAGCCATATTATTCTGGAACTGAGTCGCCTCACGATCGCTAAGGCCAAAGAGACTGGACTTAATCTCGCTGAACATGGCAAGCATCAGGAAGCTGAACAAACCCTGCGGGCGCTTGTGAAAGATTTGCGGAATAAAGGGTTGAACGAGAATTTTGAAATTGCTGAAGAGATCGAGCAGCTTGAGTATTTTGCAGGTCGGATCGCCCAAAAAGCTCTAGGCAATGCCGGACGTAAAGAGATGCGGGATCAGTCTTACCAGACGATGACGCGCAATCGCAGCGATCTGGTGGGTCGCGGTGTGACTGCTGGCGATGAAGTGTACGCCATGCCGATTGTCAATGAAGTCGGTTCGGGTGTTGAATTGCATTGTGTTCGTGAAGGCGGTAAACTGCGGGTGAAAATCGTGTCCGAAGGCTACGATTCAACCAAGAACATCCAGTTTCCCCGGGCCATTCGTGCTGAGGGCGCACGCTATGTTGTTGAAGGACTGGAACTCTCAAGCGAACGCACTTTCTACCGGGTACGTGGTAATATCACCCGTTTTGCTCAACCCGGTGCAACAGATATTTTCGTTGCTCCTAGACAATCGAATCTAACTAACACAGGTAAAGCTTCCAAAGGCCCTGCCAGTGCTGCCGATCTGACCACAACTGACAGTGTAGGAGACAGCATTTTAGTTCAGTGTGTCAAAGATGGCAGCAAGCTACGTGCTAGGGTAGTTTCCGACGGATATGAACCGGATTGGAACATGCGTTTTCCGCGATCGGTTCGCGAGGAAGGAATGCTTTACATCGTTGATGAAGTCAAAACAGCACCGGATGGCAAATCTTATATTGCCTGTGGTGAAATTAAGCGATTTGTCCAACCCACTAGTAATTAATTAGGGATTAGGGACTGGGAGACAAAGAAAATTAGAGCCTCGTTCATCCACCTTTGAACTGGATTCATCCACATAAAAGACTCAAACCTCCCAATGCCCAATCCCCAATCCTTAAAAGATGCCAAGTAAATATGCCTTAGCCGACTGAGACTGTCAGGATCAGAGAGTAAAGAGTAAAAGGCAATCTATTTTGACTTTTAACTTTCTCCTTTTGTTCAACTTTCCACAACGGGAGGTTTAATCTTGACTAAATTGAAAGTTGGTATCAATGGCTTCGGTCGAATCGGGCGACTTGTGCTTCGCGCTGGCATCGATAATCCCAACATTGAGTTTGTGGGCATTAACGACCTAGTACCACCAGATAACCTCGCTTATCTATTAAAGTACGATTCAACCCACGGTAAATTAAAGCACAAGGTTGAAGCTAAGGAAGATGGCATCCTCATTGATGGGCATTTCATTCCTTGCGTGTCAGTGAGGAATCCAGCAGAGTTACCTTGGGGAAAATTAGGTGCAGATTATGTCGTGGAAGCTACCGGACTCTTCACTGACTACGAAGGAGCTGCAAACCACCTGAAAGCAGGTGCAAAGCGAGTGATAATTTCCGCTCCCACGAAAGATCCAGATAGAGTTGCTACCCTGTTAATGGGTGTCAATCATCACCTATTTGACCCTAGCAAGGATATCATTGTTTCCAATGCTAGCTGCACTACAAACTGTCTAGCTCCCATAGCTAAGGTGATTAATGACAACTTTGGGTTGACTGAAGGGTTGATGACCACAGTTCATGCTATGACTGCCACTCAGCCAACTGTAGACGGCCCCAGCAAGAAAGACTGGCGGGGTGGTCGAGGTGCAAGCCAGAATATTATTCCCTCCTCCACGGGCGCAGCTAAAGCTGTAGCACTGGTTTTACCAGAATTGAAGGGTAGGTTAACTGGTATGGCATTACGAGTTCCGACTCCCGATGTCTCTGTAGTTGATTTAACTTTCAAAACAGCCAAAGCCACCAGTTATAAGGAAATCTGTGCTGCCATGAAGGAGGCTGCCGCAGGTTCATTAACTGATATCTTGGGTTACACAGATGAAGAGGTAGTTTCCACAGATTTTCAAGGTGATACCCATTCCAGTATCTTCGACGCAGGTGCTGGGATTGAGTTGAATTCCAACTTCTTCAAGGTAATTGCCTGGTATGACAACGAGTGGGGCTACTCAAATCGCGTGATTGACTTGATGTTGTCTATGTCACAGAAGGAAAAACTCGCATCGACAGCAGCTGTGGTTTGATTAGTCATTAGTCATTAGTCATTAGTCATTAGTCATTAGTCATTAGTCATTAGCTTTTGACTGCTGACTCTTGACTAGGGACTTTTGGGATTTGGGTCAAATGGTAAATACACTTAAAAAAAAACGGAATCTAGTATTTTTATTTAGCAAACAAGTGATATGAAGCACGTGTGAATTTAGATACTTTGTGCGATGTCTACGACGGGCTACGCCTACGCTCAAAGCTGACAAATTTGCAGGTTACTCCTCAACCCCCAATCCCTATGCGTCGAACCAAAATCATTTGTACTGTTGGGCCGGCTACATCTGCACCTGAAAAGCTGCAAGCCTTAGTAGAAGCTGGAATGAACGTGGCACGGCTGAATTTTTCCCACGGAGCTTATGAATTCCACGCCCAAACAGCTCACTATCTCAGGCAGATTAGTACTGAGCAGCAAAAGCCGATCGCTATTATGCAAGACCTGTGTGGCCCTAAGATTCGTTTAGGTATTTTACCACCAGA
Organism: Nostoc sp.; assembly: GCF_036917935.1. GTDB lineage: Bacteria > Cyanobacteriota > Cyanobacteriia > Cyanobacteriales > Nostocaceae > Nostoc. The sequence continues at coordinate 76,531 of NZ_JBALEL010000051.1, forward strand.
AGGGTTAAATCTGGAAGCCGGTACTGAAGTTACCTTTGTTTTACAAGATAAGGGTGAGAATATTGACGAAATACCTCTACCATTGCCGACTTTGTTCGCAATGATGCGACCAGGTGAACCGATTTTGATTAACGATGGTCGCGTCAAGCTGATTGTCACCGCTCGCGATGCCGATCGCATTCGCGCCCAAGTAAAAATTGGCGGGTTAATTTCTACGCACAAGGGAGTAAACCTCCCCCAAACTCCTTTACCTGTAAGTTCGATCACCGAAAAAGACTTGCTGGATCTGCGCTTTGGGATTCAGTTGGGTGTAGACTGGGTAGCGGTGTCCTTCGTGCGATCGCCACAAGACTTAGAACCCGCCAGACGAATGATCGAAGCCGCTGGCGCTTCCATCCGCTTAATTGCCAAAATCGAAAGAGCAGAGGCAGTAGAGGAGTTTGACTCCATTTTGAAGGTTGCCGACGGAATCATGATTGCCCGTGGCGATTTGGGCGTAGAAATGCCGATTCATGAAGTTCCTCTGATTCAAAAAGATATAACTCGCCGTTGCAATTATGCTGGCAAGCCAGTGATTACAGCCACGCAAATGCTGGAGTCGATGATTAGTTCCCCCGACCCCACCCGCGCCGAAGCAACCGATGTTGCCAACTCCATCCTAGATGGTACGGATGCAGTAATGCTTTCTGGTGAAACAGCTGTCGGCCAATATCCCATCGCCGCCGTCCAGATGATGCACAACATCGCCGTGCGGACAGAACAGGCTCTAGATGAGAGTAGCAGACATGCCTGGTGTCATGAAGCAGGCAGTCTCAGCGTTACCGAATCTGTGGCAGAATCAGTCTGTCGCATCGCTTATGAAACAGGCTCACGGGCAATTCTCTGTAACACTTCTTCAGGGAATACAGCGAGAATGGTGTCTAAATATCGGCCAACTTCTCCGATTATTGCCCTCACTGCTGACATCACCGCTTACCGCCAGCTAGCACTTTCTTGGGGTGTGGAAGCTTTGCTGATTCCACCAGTCCACAATGCCGAAGAGATGTTTACCAATGTGGTGAACACAGTTGTAGAAATGGGTCTAGCGAATAAGGGCGATAAGGTGGTAATTACCTCTGGTGTTCCAATTGGTAAATCAGGAACAACTAGTTTAATCAAAGTGCATTCCATTGGACAGCCAATTTCGGCATAAGCCACTTAGAATAGGGCTGTGGCTCAAGATAGTAAGCAAAATTGGGCAATGATTAAGAAAAATTGCCAGAATCAGAATTGAAGGAACAGTAAAGAGTGTAAAGAGTGTAAAGAACTGGGGAATAAGTAAATCCTGTAACATTCATCACGGAGTATTTTATGTCTAAGAATTTACTAGAACAATTGCGGAAAATGACTGTTGTGGTTGCGGATACGGGGGATATCCAGGCAATTGAAAAGTTCAAACCTCAAGACGCCACCACCAATCCTTCTCTGATTACTGCTGCGGCGCAAATGTCAGGATATCAGGGAATTGTTGATCATACTTTACTCCAGGCAAAGAAAGATGCCGGAGCCGGAGCCAACCAAGCACAGATAGTTTCTCTAGCTTTTGACCGTTTGGCAGTTGCCTTTGGATTAAAGATTTTGCAAATCATTCCCGGTCGCGTGTCTACGGAAGTGGATGCTCGCTTGTCCTACGATACCGAAGCTACCCTTACTAAGGCACGGGATTTAATTGCCCAGTATAAAGCTGCTGGAATTGGTTGCGATCGCGTTTTGATTAAAATTGCCTCCACCTGGGAAGGCATTCGCGCTGCGGAAATCCTGGAGAAAGAAGGTATTCACTGTAACCTTACCTTGTTGTTTGGTCTTCACCAAGCGATCGCCTGTGCAGAAGCTGGCGTTACCCTAATTTCTCCCTTCGTCGGTCGGATTCTCGACTGGCACAAAAAAGATACCGGACGCGATAGCTACCCAGCAGCCGAAGATCCAGGAGTTTTGTCTGTCACCAAAATCTACAACTACTACAAGAAATTCGGCTATAAAACCGAAGTTATGGGAGCTAGCTTCCGCAACCTTGGTGAAATTACTGAACTTGCAGGTAGTGATTTGCTGACCATTTCGCCGTCACTTTTGGCTGAATTGCAGTCAACTGTTGCAGAACTGCCACGCAAACTTGACCCCGCCAAGGCAGCAAACTTGTCAATCGAAAAGATATCCATTGACAAAGCTACTTATGACAAAATGCACGCGGCTGACCGCATGGCAAATGACAAACTAGACGAGGGCATCAAAGGTTTCACTAAGGCATTAGAAGACCTTGAGAAACTTTTGGCAGACCGACTAGTTCGCCTTGAAGGAGAGGTAGTAGCAAGCCATTAGAAGATAACAATAGTTAGTGGTTGGTGGTTAACCACTAACCACTAACCATTAGTTAGCTGTATCAGCCGTCATCAATAACGACCTCGGATATTTTGGTTTCGTCCGTAGGGCTGCTGTCGTTGGATAAACTGCCGTCCTCTGAACTGCTGCCGTCGTCGAATAAACTGCCGTTCTCGGATATTTTGGTATCGTTCGGGCTGCCGTCGTCGAATAAACTGCCGTTCTCTGAACTCCTGCCGCCGTCGAATAATTTGGTATCGTCCTGGCCGCCGTTGAGCAATCAAAAGCTCTCCGGTTTTACTTCCAACCAGATTGGCATCTGGCGCAACGCTCTGTTCATTCAGAACATGACTTGGAGAAATATCTTTCGCTTCAGCTAATGAGGGCGGAGACACAAAGGCAAATAGCAACATTGCTATTGAGGATAGCTTCCTGAAACCTTTCATGTTTTTGCTTCTCTAAACTTTCGGTAATAACTTTATTAAAACACTTTCAAGTCTGAGAATTATCGCTGGCGCACTTTTTTTAAACTTAATTTGGGATGAAGTTCTGTGTTGCAATTTCACCCTTAGGGATAATTGTAATTTGTTTAAACTTGTGTATATAAATAGTCAATATCTAGCAAAATGTAATTTTTTTCACATAAATAAAGTATACGATTCTTAGTTAAATACGCTAGATTTTTTATTGTGAGATGGGTTGTAAAGCCTTGCTAATTAAGGACTATATGCTCAAAATTTTTAATGAAAGGAAGCCTTAGATCAGACTTATCTCTACTATACAAGATGTATCAAAACTGTATTTAATGCAAACGATAACTGCTAAATATTCGTGAGTGGAAGCTTTGACACTCCTCGGCGTAAACGCACGAGGATTCTTTGATCTACGAGACAACTTGCTCAGACAGGATTTCTCTCTTCATGAGTAGAGGTAGTTTCTCCCAAAGCGTTGCTTGCGTCTAGCGCAAAGGTTCCGGTATGCCCTACCGTACCCAATCCTAAATTAAGGATGTTTATTCCAGCATTGTGATCTCTATCTAGCTTGCAACCACACTGACAAACGTGGGTACGAGTAGATAGAGACTTTTTCACAATGGAGCCACACTTAGAGCATTCTTGCGAAGTGTATGAAGGATTTATCGCAATAGTTATCTTCTTAAATACTTTCCCAAAATACTCTAACCAAACTCTAAATTGATACCATCCCGCAGACGCTCGAAGACTCGCTAACGCTGCGCTATCATTGATTGATTTTGCCAAGCAATGATTTTTGACCATGTTCTTAATCCTCAAATCTGTGCGCTAAGAGCGCCCCGCTTCGCTAACGTAGACGACTACATCGTTTGATGTGATTACGCACCGTGCCAATTTCACAGCATGGTCTTTGCGCTGCCTACTTATTTTGAGGTGAACTCTACCTAATATATTTCTTGCTTTGCGCCTGTTGTTAGAACCTTTAACTTTGCGAGAAACAAGTCTTTGTGACCGGTTCATTTTTTTTTCCCCAGTTCTATAGAACCGAGGATTTTCAACCTTATTGCCAAGGGAATCAGTATAAAAGCTTTCTAACCCGACATCTAGACCAACTGTTTGATGAGATGGTTGTGTGAACTCCTGGCGATTTGCATCAATGCAAAATTGTGCATATATACCATCTGTACGTTTTACCAATCTCACTCGTTTTATCTGGTTTATTTGGTAGAAATGCAGGTCACGAGTGCCTTTAAGCTTTAATCTTCCGATACCGTTTTTATCTGTGAAAGTTATCGATTTACGATTATCTGCAAGCTTCCATCCTGTTGATTTATACTCAACAGAACGACAATCTTTCTGAAATTGTGGAAATCCTTTTTTACCGGATATTTTTTTCTTGCAGTTGTCGTAAAATCGAGATATAGCAGCCCATGCTCGTTCGGCTGCGGCTTGTCTAGCCATTGAGTTTAACTTATTTGCAAAAGGAAATTCTTTTGCTAATAATGCACAATGCCGTGATAATTCAATCCAAGACTTAGCAAGCCCGTCCATCCACAATCTAATGGCTTTGTTCCGAATGAATTGGGTCGTTCGGATTGCCTCATCAATTGCTTGAAATTGCGATGCTTTGCCGTAGGTTTTGAATTCAAAAAGAAGCATGAATATCTTTTATTTCACTTATCTTATTGTAGCACACCCATCATAAGATTATCAATAATTGTCTGGAAAATATAATATAAAGCCGTCCTTTATGACGGGGCTTTTACCCATTTTTTCGGTAAATAATAATCTGTTACCAGGTTTCTACCTCCAACCAACTAGACTCAAATAAACCCTAAATATTTCGAGATCCGATATCCGATCCAAATACCCACAAGGCCCCCGATAACGCTCCATAAAATCGAGGTAATCGAGAACAAACTTCCACCCCATAATATGGGGATATAACTGCCAATAGTAGATCCTAAAAACATTCCAATCCCAATAAGTAATTTATTCATTTGGGGAAAGCCTCAAAAGTAGTTGAAATGAATCGCGATAAATGTCCAGAATTTAGCTTTCAAACGGAAATTCCGTACAGTTGCCACAGCAAGCACTTCTACCTTGCTTGACTATTGAGTCACTGGCAAGGGTAAATTTAAGTAGTCAACGCTAATAACTCTAAAAACTCAATAGGCTAGGGATTTCCAAAATTACTGAATTTATTTATACCGCGAATTATCAGCCAAGCTCCTCCAGACGAGATCAACAACAACGGTGTTAACCAATCACCCCAACGCACATATAAAGTCTGTGTCTGTCGCCGATAAATTGTTTCAGCATGAGTTTCGTAGGTATTATATCCAGATATCCACAAGGTTTTGCCGTGGGGATCTACAAAGGCAGAATATCCGGTATTAGTTGCCCGTGCTGACCATCGATCAGTTTCAATTGCCCGCATGATATCTTGTGCATGATGCTGGAATGGCATAGATGCAGTGTAATGGGCATCGTTAGAAGAACTGAGGATAAACTGCCCACCCATAGCCGCTTGACGGCGAAATTGTTCAGGAAAAGCAGATTCGTAACATATACTAGCGATCGCGCGACCAAAAGGAGTGTCAAATAGCTGATTTGCTGAACCAGGTACTTGGTGTGCTTCCAAAGGCGACAAGCGTTGAACTATTCCCCCTAAAATGCCTTCAAAGGGAATATATTCCCCCAAAGGTACTAATTTGGCTTTATCGTAGCGGCTGACAATTTCACCTTTACTGTTGAAAGTAAACAAACTAATTGTATAACTGTCTCCCCGTTCGCCAAAAGCCCCAATCCAAGCAACTACACCTTTTTCCTTCACGGCTGCAACTAAAGCAGTTGCCAGCAAGTCACGCTGGAAAATAGGTAAGGCTCCTTCTGGGGTGAGGACTGCATCTACACCTTGATTTGCTAAAGTTATATACCCACTGGTGTAATTTTCTTGGGCGCGACGAAACCCTTCGGAACTTCGTAAAAGTCGGTTCGGAATATTACCTTGAATAATCCCTACTTTCAAGGCGGCTTCTGGTAGTTGGGCAATGGGACGGCTGTATAATATAAAACCTATGAGGTGTAAGCTAATTAATAATCCTATGGCGGTAACTAAATATTTATTTACCAACCACAGAGACGCGGAGGACACAGAAGAAATTCTCTCTGCGCTCTCTGCGTCTCTGCGGTTCGTCCATCCTTCTGCAATTAACCCATTAACAGCAACTATTGTCGCTGTCACAGTATTAGGCCCAGAGAGTTGGCCCAAATGTACAATTACGAGATTGTGCGGACTTTGTGTGTAAGCAAGGGAACTCCACCACAGAGGCCCAGCACTCCACAGACTTTCTAAACCGCACCAGACGGCTGTACCAATCAGTATACGTAGCCACGGTTTTTGTCCCGCTAGGCGAACCATTACAGCTGCCCAAATAGCAACGAATACCCCTCCTAAAACACTAATAAATCCCCAACAAAAAAGGGTGATTGCCAAACTCGGCAACCACGGAACGCCTAACCAAGTCATGGGATGAATTCCCGTAATCCAGGATAGAGCGACACCGTGATAACCGATACCCCAAGCGAAGGCATTTTGGATTTTGGATTTTGGATTTTGGATTGAGCTAGAACTAACAACCAAGATCCATAGGGGAGCTAAGGCAATCCAGGCCAAGAACCATGCACCTACTGGGGCTACGGTTAGCCCCATTAAAATGCCGCTAGCTAAGGCAATTAAGCAAGGCAGTAAAGAGATAAACCTCTCCCCCTGCCTCCCCTGCTTCCCCTGCTCCCCCTGCTTCTTACTCTGCTTCTTCTGCATCGACAGCATCAGGTGGAACTATTGCCACTCCGGTAATGGCGTCATCTTCATCTAAACGCTGCACTCTAACTCCAGTTGCCGATCGCGATTGGATAGAAATCGCATTCACTGCTTGACGGATGATAATACCGCGATTTGTCACCATCATGATTTCATCATCATCGTTGTTGACAATGCGTAGGGTTGCCAACTTGTCTTTGTTTTTGCGGTTTTTGAACTTAGTTGCCATTAAACCCTGACCAGCACGGTTTTGCAGCCGGAACTGGGCAACTGGTACGCGTTTACCATATCCTCCCATTGTAATTACCAAGACCCAAGGGCCAATGATGCCACTGCTAGGCACTTCTGCGGACTCTTCATTAATTTCGGTAATTTCGATATCTTCTGTTTCGATTGTTTCGATTGCTTCGACTGCTTCGACTGTTTCGATTGTTTCGATATCTTCAATTTCGGCTTCTATAACTGTATCCAAAGTTTCAAGAATTGCTGCGGGCAGAATATCCATACCCACCAGTTCATCTTTATTTTTCAGTTTCATGGCTTTCACCCCACGAGTCGCCCTACTTAAAGGACGCAGTTGTTCGTGGTTACACCGGAAGTTAATCGCCATCCCGTTACGAGAACCAATGATTACGCTGTCTTCTGGTTTAGCACGTCGCACCCAGCGCAGTTGGTCGCCTTCTTCTAAGGAAATGGCAATCAAACCATTGGCGCGAATGTGACTAAAGGCTGCCAATTCAGTTTTCTTGATATTGCCGCCCTTGGTGAGCATGACCAAATATTCTTCACTGCTAAACTCGTCAACAGGTACAATCGAGGTGATTTTTTCCTCTTTGGGAATCGGTAGCATTTGGACAATTGGTGTCCCACGGCTAGTACGCGAACTCGCTGGAATTTGATAAGCTCTCAGGCAATAAACAACACCACGCTCACTAAAGAATAAAATACTGTCGTGATCGCAGCAAGTCAAAAAATGCTCAATGGTATCATCATCTTTCACCTTGGCTGCGGCTTTACCTCTGGTTGCACGGCTTTGGGCTTCAAAGGTGTTGACTGGCATCCGTTTGATGTAGCCTTGCTCTGTAACCAAAATGATCGCTTTTTCATTGGCAATTAGGTCACGGTCATCTAATTCCCCTTCCCCTGGCAAAATCACCGTGCGGCGGGGTGTGGCAAAGCTAGTTTTGAGTTGTGCAACTTCAGTTTCAATGATTTCTAGCACTCTCTCCCGGCGTGCCAAAATATCTTGCAAATCGGTAATCTTCGCTTGCAATTCATCGTGTTCTAGACGGATTTTGTCTGCTTCTAAGGCAGTCAAGCGCCGCAGTTGCATCTGCAAAATTGCATCTGCTTGTACTTCTGAGAGTCCGTAAGTTGTGATTAATTCGCCTTTAGCTGTGGGTGCATCTGGTGCATGGCGAATCAAGACAATAATTGGATCTAACTGGGATAGGGCAATCAATAACCCTTGCAGAAGATGGTCGCGTTCTTCGGCTTTCCGCAGTTCGTAGCGGGTGCGTCTGGCTATGGATTCGATGCGGAAATCCAAGAAGACTGTTAAGAACTGCTTGAGGGTGAGTACTTGGGGTTCGCTATTCACCAATGCCAGCATATTCGCGCCGAAGTTAGCTTGCAGTGGCGTCTGCTTGTAAAGGTTATTCAGAACGACGCGGGGATAAGCATCACGCTTGAGTTCGATCACAATTCGCATCCCGTCGCGATCGCTTTCATCCCGGATATCTGCAATGCCCTCTAGACGCTTCTCGTTCACCATTTCGGCGATTTTTTCAATCAGCGCCGCTTTGTTGGTTTGATAGGGCAATTCGGTGATGATAATTGCTTCTCTATCTGGGCGTCCCCGTTGTTCAACTGTTTCAATGTTAGCTACACCACGCATGGTAATGGAACCACGCCCGGTAGTGTAAGCTTCTCGAATGGCAGATGTTCCTAAAATCTGCGCCCCAGTCGGAAAGTCTGGGCCGTGGACATACTGCATTAACTCAATGTCAGTGATTTCTGGATTGTGGATCACTGCCACCAAAGCATCAATCAATTCGCCCAAGTTGTGGGGGGGAATATTGGTGGCCATGCCCACGGCAATCCCAGAGGAACCGTTGAGCAATAACTGCGGAATCCGTGCTGGTAAAACTGTGGGTTCTTGCTGGGAACCGTCGAAGTTATCGGCAAAGTCTACAGTTTCTAATTCGATGTCGTGGAGTAGACCAGCACTAGTTAAAGCTTGCAAGCGGCATTCTGTGTACCGCATTGCGGCTGGCGGATCGTTGTCTACCGAACCAAAGTTACCATGCCCGTTAACTAGGGGCGATCGCATCGAAAAATCCTGTGCCATTCGCACCAGGGCATCATATACTGCCGTGTCCCCGTGGGGGTGATATTTACCCAGCACTTCCCCCACCACACGGGCGCATTTCTTAAAGGGGCGATCGTGGAGCAGACCTAGCTCGTGCATTGCGTAGAGAATGCGACGATGCACAGGTTTTAGACCATCCCTGGCATCTGGCAACGCCCGACCCACTATCACGCTCATGGCGTATTCCAGATAAGACTGCGACATTTCGGTTCGCAAGTCTATCGGGATAATCCTCTCCTGTGAGGTTGTCATAACCTAAAAATCTCCAAAAATCGTAGATTTTAGCTTTTTTACTCAACAAAGCGCAAAATTATTCTAAATTGCTCTTGAATAATTGCTATAATTTGATACAATCCTAGCATATATTGCTTTTTTTTGCCTGGGCAGCTAACTCAAGTACCTCGCAAATAAATAGCATATTGAAGAAGAATTCAGAAGTCAGAATCAAGACGCTCTCTAGGAACGCGAACAGCGTGTCGCAGACAGACCTCTTGCTAGCTTGATTCTTTGCATGGCGTAGCCTCTCGTAGAGAAGAGGCTCCGCTATCAATGGGGGATTCAAACCCGCCACTTTCTTGTTGACCACTAAAGAAAATATATTTAGTTGCAGCCAGGAGAAAAACTACCCGAAATGTTAGCAACATCCGATATCGGGCTGGTTGTGCAAAAACACAATGCGATCGTTAAAAGCTTCTGGGTTATTTTCCAGCAAGTCGGAACTCTCTGTACAAGTAACCTGATCAGGGCGATCGCATTTAAATATTGACGAGCTAGGATTTGAGTAGAATTGACCAAGACCCTATTCAGACATGACTTTGAGGAATTAAATATTACCAATTTTAGTAATGATAATCATTATGAGTGTGAAGTTAGAGGCAACCGATGGCTGCCTATCCGAGAACATGGTATTATAACAGTTGCTCCAAAGAAGAATTATCTATGCAAGAAGTTTCTCTAACCAGACTCTTCGGGTAACTTGCTTGTATTCTTGTAGGAGTACACCAACGGCCATTGGTGTCAACTTAAGGTGAAAGCCAGCCTATAACCAGCTTTTAGAGATTGTCTCGTTCCCAGTCGGAGACTGGGAATGCATTCCGAGAGGCTCCGCCTCAAAACTTGCGGCAGAGCCGCGATGAGGTGCATTTCCAACGAGATTTTAAAAGGGTTTTGGCTTAAGTTGACACGCATGACCAACGGCAAGCCCTCCGATGTAAGTATCATAGAATTTTAGGCAAATCAGTTGTAAATCATGCCACCGCGATCAGCCAAAATTTTTATAGATACTCACACAGGTACAGTCAAAATGGATATAAAGAATGGCTTCGTCGGCGCTGTTGGCAACACACCTCTGATTCGCTTAAACAGTTTCAGCGAACAAACAGGGTGTGAAATCCTTGCTAAAGCAGAATTTCTCAATCCTGGGGGTTCCGTCAAAGACCGCGCTGCACTTTACATCATTGAAGATGCCGAAGAGAAAGGTTTACTCAAACCTGGTGGCACCGTTGTAGAAGGAACTGCTGGTAATACTGGCATTGGGCTAGCACATATTTGCAACGCCAAAGGCTACAAATGCCTAATTATCATTCCCGATAACCAGTCACAAGAAAAGATAGATGCACTGACAGCACTAGGGGCAGAAGTTCGTCCTGTCCCCGCTGTACCCTACAAAGACCCGAACAACTACGTCAAGCTATCTGGCAGAGTAGCTGCTGAGTTGGAAAATGCCATTTGGGCAAATCAGTTTGATAATTTAGCCAACCGCCGCGCCCACTACAAAACCACAGGGCCGGAAATTTGGACGCAGACAGATGGTAAAATAGATGCATGGACAGCTGCAACTGGTACTGGTGGTACTTATGCTGGTGTGGCGTTGTACTTGAAAGAACAAAATCCAGCAATTAAATGCGTTGTTGCCGATCCGCTGGGTAGTGGACTTTATAGCTATGTCAAAACCGGCGAAATCAAGATAGAAGGAAATTCTATCACCGAAGGCATCGGTAACGGTCGCGTCACAGCCAATATGGAAGGCGCACCTGCTGATGATGCCATCCAAATTGATGACCAAGAAGCTTTACGGGTAGTTTACCAACTGCTGAGGAAAGATGGACTATTAATGGGCGGCTCAACGGGTATTAATGTTGGCGCAGCTGTTGCCCTAGCGAAGCAGTTGGGGCCAGGACATACCATTGTCACCATTTTATGTGATAGTGGTTCCCGCTATCAGTCGCGGATATTCAACCTTGAATGGCTAGCCTCAAAAGGACTTTCAATAGATTAGTTATGGGGAATTGGGCATGGGGCATTGGGAAAAGACCCTGAGAATGAGAAAGTTCCCCCTCTTCCCATCTGCCTCTCCTCTGTGTCCTCTGCGCCTCTGTGGTACCCTGCGGTCAGCCGCTTTGCGTCTACGTTAAAAAATGTCAAACATAACTCAACCATCAAACTTCCCGATAATAGACCAACCCTCTTCTGCTAGATGTGTGCGAATTTGTCAAAATCGTACTTGTAAAAAGCAAGGTGCCTTCAAGGTATTAGAAGCTTTTACAGCTTTGCCAATCCCTAGTGTAACGGTAACGGCTAGCAGCTGTTTAGGACAATGTGGCAATGGGCCGATGGTGCTGATATTACCCGATATGGTCTGGTATAGCGCTGTTCAACCCGATGAAGTATCTCTACTGATAGAAAATCATTTGCTTGGTGGTCAAAGAATCAAACAGATGCTCTATTATCGGTTTCATCCCCAGAAATAAAGCTAAATTTTCAATATCAAGGTCTGCAATCTTGTTGACTGAAGTGAGGCATCCAATGAATATCCAGCAGCTGCGTCAATCCTTAAAACAAAAGTGGCTCATTTACTACAAGCAAAATATTACCTGGCTGGTCAAAATGCGAATTTGGGCCACTTACGATGGTCTGCGCCGTCCTTTGTCCGGTTTTATTTTGGCAACACTGTCTGTTTTGGAACCCCAATTTGATGAAATACTTTCTTTTATGCTGGATCTGAATAACGATCCAGATAAAATAGTCGCCGCTTTAGGTCTTAACTTCAATCCTGATGAAGAATTACGTTTAATAAAATCAGAGCATTCTATGGCTATAAGCCAAGTTAAAAGCGAGTCGCCAGATGAGAACCATTCTGAGGATAAACATCTGTCATCGGCTGTAACTGCCAGCAAGATTGTGCTTCATTCTCTTGCCAAGACTCTAGACTCCAACTTGTCACGCACCGATCAAATTGTGCCATCAATTACAGCTACCACTGAAGTAGTTCGTACAGGCAAACCTGAGTTGGTAGTTGCATTTGCGACTAAAATTGCTCCAGATACTCCAATGAAAACGCCATCCTCCGGTTTTCTAAGCGAATATCAACCAATAGGTAGCGGCTTTGCAGCTTGTCGTCAGACATCGCACTCGGCGCTGACAATGATCAGTGATGTTAACAGCAAAGCCAAAACCATGCCATCTGTGGCATTAGCTACTGAGGTTAAGAGCAACGCGCCATCTATCCGAATCCCTGTAGGCGCATTGCTTACAATTACCACTGAGATTAACAGTAATGGCAAACCAGTGCGATCGCTAGCAATTACTACTGAGGTTAAAAGCAACGGCAAAGATCCGAATATTCAACCACAAGAGGTTAAAGGTAAAGTGAATTTAACAACCACTAATGCCCGTAGTCTAGCTTCTTGGGTAGATGAATTTTGTGACGGTGCTAGGGATAAAGAGAAAGATATTTTGATTTGAGTTACTTACGGGTACTCGTGAGAAACAAACGGTATTTCTACTATTTCACCCTCAGTTTCTCCCACTTGGACTTTTAAGCCGACGCCACCAGCTTTGGTACGAATGTAACCTAGTCCAAAGTAACCATCAGCGGTTTGGGTGTAACTGGTAAGTTTGCCGACCTTTTCATCTCCAACTGCGATCGCACTTCCAATTTCTGCAGGGGCACTGAGGCGGATACCTAAAAGGTGTTGTTTTACACCTTTATATGTATTTAACCGAGCAATGGTTTCTTGCCCAATATAGCAACCTTTAGTAAAAGAAATTGTTTGCCACAAACCAACTTCCAGAGGATTGTAATCATCTGTGAGTTCCGCATCTGGCGCAGGGCGGCCTTGTAAGATTCGCAATGCATCCCAAGCGCGATCGCTCATTTCTACCGCCCCAGCTTCTAACAATTTGTTCCACACCGTTGTTTTGTCCGTATAGGGAAAAGTGAAGGTGTATCCGGGAGCCGCTAACCCACTACCCACAGCAATCCGCACTCCCTCAGCCGGAGCGATTGTGTATACTTTGTGACTACCGTAAGGTTGGCCGATGAGTTCGCCAATACCCAACTTTTCTAAAACAGCGTCGCTTCCGGGGCCAATCAGGCTGAAGGTGTTGGTGTATTTTGTGATATCAGATAATTCCACCTTATCGGCAAAGAAAATATATTTATCCAGCCATTCCATGAGGTACTGGCGGCGGTTAGGCGAAACCAGCAAGATTACTGCATCTTCTCTAACGTAGGCGGTTGCTAAATCAATTGTCCTGGCTGTGGAAGTGACGAAAACTGTATCACAACCTTGTCCTGGCTTGAGTATTTGGAAATTGTTAGTACTTTGGTTGTGTAAGAAATTGAGGCGATCGTCGCCAGAGACTTTGATACGTCCCCAGGCGGTGCGATCGCATATTGCAACCCCAACTCTGGCGGCTTCGATAGCTGCTGTGTCTTTATCGTCAATTGTAGATGTTGGCATGGTGATGAGAAGTTGCCCTGTTTGAATGTTGTCGCACTGGAAATCTTAGCAAATAAGCGTTTGCGGCTTCAATGCACCTCCGGTTTTTTTCTAGCGTATAATCAAATCAACAGAAAGTGCCGAACAAGAAAAACTTATGAAACGAACTTTTACTGCAAGTGTATGGCAGGAAAGTAACTGGTTTGTGGCACAGTGCTTGGAGATTGATATTGCTAGCCAGGGCCAGACTGAAACTGAGACATTGGCTAATCTTGAGGAAGCTTTGTCACTGCATTTTGAACCACCAGTAGCTACTATTATTCCTCAAATTAAGACACTTCAGGTAGAAATAGGTGCCGCTTAAACCATTACTTGTATCTGCTATAGGAATCCGATTTGATTCCTGAACTTACTTGCGTAGGGAGGAAACAGGGAACAGGGAAGAGATGTGTACTGAGTTGTTTCAAAAATCAAATACGAGTCCTATATTAGAAATTTTCAGGTAATTCTCAGCAGAAATTAATTTAATTATTAGTAAATACATTTAGATTATTATTAGACACAAATTTGCGTAGTTGAGAGTGCAATGAAATAAAAATATTGCTAAATATTTTTGGAATGGCTGTACTTTCCACTGTAGGTATACAACAGAGGTAAGTTCAAGTCAGCTATAACTAAAGATGTAGCGGTTGACAGTAACTTTACATTTAGCAGTCTGATTTTATTGATCAAGCCTTATTAAAAACATCAAGTGCAACCATAACAGTGAAGCAAATCATAAAAGTTTGGATAAATATAGACCCATTTTCCTTACAGTCACGCCTCACGGTTGGTATTGGAGCATTTTCCGCTTTGGTGTTAGGTAGCCTCGCTACATGGACTAGTTGGAAAATGCAGCAAATTTTAGTTGATAGTCATAAATATAATATAGAACAAATCGCCAAGCGCTTGCCGCAAGATGTGCAAATTTATAGTGAAATGATGCAACCTGAAACTGGGTTGCAAAAAGCTATTAATAATTTGGCAAATACCAACACATTATTATGGCTAAAAAGTCCCGATCAGAAAATTTTAGTAAAATCTGCCACTTTAGATTTGTTATCTAATACTACCGTAGCTGAGTTAATGTCCCTGACTAATATGCCGATTAAAGCACAAGTTTACAAAGTAAATGAAAGCTACTTTGTTTTATGTGGTAGTTCTGTGCAAGTCCAGGGTAAGTTACTGGGTGAGTTATTTGTAGTCAAGGATATTACCCGCGAACAGAGAATGTTTATGGTAATGGTGCAGAGTTTAGGTATCACTAGTGTTTTAGCAATTATTGTTTTAACTGCTGCGATCGCATTTTATATTAAGCGTTCTCTGCAACCCCTGCGCCAGCTAAATCAAATGGCTTCTGTGATTTCCGCCGAAGATTTAGGACAAGCACAGCTATATCTTGATAATGCACCTAGTGAAGTTAAAGAATTAGCTCAAACTTTAACCATGCTGTTATCGCGCCTTTCCCAATCATGGGAGCAAGAGCGAGAATTTGTAAGCAATGTTTCTCACGAATTACGCACACCATTAACAATCGTACATGGTTATTTGCAAAGCGTCTTGCGAAGGCAAAATAACTTAACCCAAACACAACAAGAAGCTTTAGAAACTGCGGCATCAGAAGCTGAACGCACTATTCGCCTGCTACAAGATTTACTTGATTTAGCACGAGCAGATAGCGGTTACTTATACTTTCAAATGAAATCTTATGTGCTGAATGATTTGGTTGAAGAAGTTGTAATGATGGCAGAAAAATATAGCGATCGCACAATTAGAATCGAGTCCAAAATTTATCCAATTGAGATCAAAGCAGACTATAGTCGCTTTAAACAAGTGTTATTAAATTTAATTGATAATGCCGTTAAGTATTCTGATGCTGACACACCGATAATTTTTAAGTTAAATCAGCTTCAAGATCAGGCTATTATTCAAGTTGTTGACAAAGGTGATGGCATTCCTTTGCAACAGCAAGCACGGATATTTGAGAGATTTTACCGTGTAGATGAATCCCGCTCTCATACTACTGGGGGTTGTGGTTTGGGTTTATCGATTGTCAAGACACTTGTAGAAGGTATGGGAGGTAGTGTAAGTGTACAATCAAAGTTAGGAGAAGGGAGTATCTTTACAATCAGTTTACCTACATATAGTAGTTCTATCTGATTTGTAAAAATTGAAAGACTCAGATCCCCGACTTCTTGATTTGATTGCAGACATAGTGCAAATGATAGAGAAATTTGGCGTTACTGAATTCCGATCTGAAAATGATTTTGCGTGATTTCATATCATGTCCGCTTGATTATTTATAATTCAATACGCTTGGGTTAAGGCTAAAACCTTGCAATGCAACATCTCACCAAGATTCATACATCAATCCGCAACGCCAGAAATTTAAGCATCGGGTAATCTATTTGGAAATCGCCCCGTTTCCTGTGAGAATAAAGGCAGCCCTCGTTTAACTGGCAAAGCAGGCTTGGGTTTATAGATTGTGAAACAAAACACCTAGCCGAAGGTATGTGAGGCAAAGTTGCCGTCATTTCAGAGCTAGGTTATGGTAGCACTTTTATTCTGACATTACCTGCTTTAGGAGCAAAAATATGACAGCACATATCCTTTTGGTAGAAGATGAAGTCAAACTAGCGCGATTTGTCGAATTGGAACTTAGTAGCGAAGGATACCGAGTGAGTGTAGCTCATGATGGCATTGCTGGTCTAACCCTGGCGCGAGACTCATCACCAGATTTAGCGATTCTGGATTGGATGCTCCCAGGATTGACGGGTTTGGAAATTTGTCGCCGTTTGCGAACAACAGGCAGTACAGTGCCAGTAATTTTGTTGACAGCAAAAGATGAAGTGAGCGATCGCGTAGCAGGATTAGATGCAGGAGCCGATGATTATGTAGTTAAGCCCTTCAGCATTGAGGAACTACTAGCTAGAATTCGCGCTCATCTCCGCCGCACCCAAGAAACAGACGAGGATTTGTTGCAATTTGAAGATTTAAGCTTAAATCGCCGCACCCGTGAAGTATTTCGGGGGAAACGAAGCATTCAGTTAACAGCAAAAGAGTTTGACTTATTAGAATATCTCCTTTCACATCCCCGTCAAGTGTTTACTAGAGATCAAATTTTAGAGAAAGTTTGGGGTTACGATTTCATGGGCGATTCTAATATTATTGAAGTCTATATTCGTTATTTGCGACTCAAGTTAGAAGAAAATAATGAAAAGCGTTTGATTCATACAGTCCGTGGTGTAGGCTATGCACTACGGGAGTAATCGTAATGACGTGGTGATTTCGAGAAAAAGCAACATATTAAAGATAAAAAAGGATCATGAAGAAAAAATGGGCTGTTAAACGACTGACAGTAAATCTCACAACCGAGGAAATGAACAAACTTGAACAATACTGTAGTCTGACAGGAAGACCAGCAACAGATGTAATTCGAGAATTGCTCCGAAGTCTTGAGGTTGACAATGCTGAAAACTCTGAGATGAGAACAGCAGACTCAACAATAACTGTTGGCAGTTGTTCAAAATCACAGTAACGATCCACTCGAATATAGCGTTTCCTAATCAGAATGAGGTACAGCTTAACCTCACCCTCAACCCTTCTTCTTACCAAGGAGAGGGGTTGAGGGTGAGGTTTTGATGTGTACTTCATGCACCTGGGAACTTCTACATCTCAATACGCTTGGGTTAAGGCTAAAAACTAAACGTCTTTACGCCTTTTGCCTTTCCCATGTCTTAACACGCATCGATTGTGGGCATCATAATCCCAATCCGAATAGATCAACTAGCAGCCAGGAAACTCTTTGGCAGCAAGTTTTTCTTCTACACATATAGTATCGACCGATGGCAGATAGTTTTAGACGTTATCTCTTTGTTTCTCGATATAGTTTGTACACTGTGTTTATTTTGGGATGCCTACAGATTCAATTAGGAGTAATCTGTAGCGTAGGTATTTGGATATTATCAGAAGCTAAGTTACAAGCAGCCCAAGCACATCAGACTTGGAAATCACCTTTAGAATTGACCGAGCAAGTCATCATAGTAAATCCTGAGTCAACAGAGCAATACTCAAAACCGCTCCCCTATCGATTTGAGCAAACACCTATTTTGATGGCGGCACCCGAAAACTTCAATCCTGATTTGCGATTACCGCCATCGCTACCCGAACCACCGCAGAATTCTAGCCCACCAACAACTTCCACCGAACCACCACCGCAGAATTCTAGCCCACCAACAACTTCCACCGAACCACCGCAGCAGAATTCTAGTCCACCAACAACTTCCACCGAACCAAAAACGCCGGATGCAGTTTTGGAAAGTATTCATACGGACTATCACTATGAAACAGACAACTTTGGCCAAACAAATTTTTTCCTTGAACCTACAGTTCAGTTTCGATTGAGTAATGGCAATAAAATATTTTTCAAGACAGGTTTTAACTTCTTTGAGCAACGCGGTGTTGAATCGATTACCAATTTTCCCTTACAAGTTGGATGGCAAGGAAAAATTGGACAAGTGACTCTACAAACAGCAGCCGGAGTCGATGTGTTCAATCGTTTACCCACAGCTATCAATCTCAATGTTAAGGTGGAGGTTCCCATTTCGCCGCCGCAAGTTTCGTCATCAGGTCGATTGCTATCGGCAGTAGTACTATCAGGTAATTTAGAACAAGGCCCTTATAAATCCAATGCTCGAACTTTAGACAATCAAATTACTGTTTGGCGATTTGGCCCTGATTTATACTGGCAGATTGACCGTGACACCAGCTTGTTTTCGTCATTGCGTTTGGGTAGTTACAACGATGGTAATTCCGAGGTGCAGTCTTTTAGTAGGTTAGAGCGTAAGTTCGGACAATTTTCTTTGGCAGCTAACTTATTTACTTGGAGTTACGATCGCAATTTAGAACGCACAAGTGGCTATTTTTCTCCACCAGATTTTCTAGTTTACAACGGTGAGGTAGCTTGGGAAGGAGATATTGCTAATTTCTTACGCTGTCGTCTTGCTGCCAACTTAGGACGGCAGCGACTTAAAGGAGAATTTGACAACGCTAATACTTATCAAACGCGCTGTACGGTAAAACTGTCACCCAATATAGAAGCAGACTTGGGCTATAGCTTTAGTAATCTCCAAAATCAAGAAACCGGGGGAAATGCCTACGGTGGTAATTCCTTGACAGGACAGTTGCGAGTCAAATTTTAGGAGGCAGAAGGCAGAAGGTAAACCCGATAAATAATCTCAAATCCAAAATCCAAAATGGTATAAGGCTGAAGAATGAAAGCACCATTACCTGATAACGAAACACAGCGAATCGAATCTCTTTTGCAGTATAAAATCCTCGATACTCGTGCGGAAGCGGCCTTTGACGATTTGACCCGTTTAGCCTCATATATTTGTGGAACTCCCATTGCTTTAATCAGTTTAATTGATAGCGATCGCCAGTGGTTCAAGTCAAAAGTTGGTTTGGATGCCCTAGAAACACCTCGAAATGTCGCATTCTGCGCCCATGCTATTATCCAATCTGAAGTTTTTATTGTGCCTGATGCCACACAAGACGAAAGGTTTGCGACAAACCCGCTAGTCACCTCTGACCCAAATGTTCGATTTTATGCTGGTGTACCGCTGACTAACCCGGAAGGATATGCGTTAGGAACACTTTGTGTAATTGACCATGTACCAAGAAACCTCTCTCCAGAACAATTTGAAGCATTACGAATTCTAGGTCGCCAGGTAATCAAGCAACTAGAAATGCGGCGCAGTTTAGCAACTTTGGTATTGGCAAGTGATACACGCAAACAGGCACAGAAGACACGTAGACAATTTTTAAAAAAAGTTGCCGTCGGGTTTGGGTTGGCGTTGGCAATTTTAGTCTTGATTGGCACGCTCTCATACCAGAGTACGGAAGTGTTGATTAATACTAGTAAAAAGTTGAACAACACCCAACTGACAATCAACAGCTTGCAAGAACTGCTGTCTAACATCAAGGATGCTGAAACGGGACAACGCGGTTATATACTCACTAGACAGGATGCGTATCTAAAACCATATCAGACAGCAATTACTAAAGTTGCCCCCGAAATTAAGGAGCTAAGAAAATTAACAGCAGATGATCCTAAGCAACTGAGTCAACTCAACACCCTTGAATCCCTGATTGCAGTAAAACTCAAGGAACTGAAAAAGACTATCGACTTGCGCCAGAATTTCGGATTAGATGCTGCATTGGAGGTAATAAATACAAATCAGGGAAATAACTTAATGAGTGATATCCGCAATATCATTCGTGAGATGCAAAAAAAAGAGACGGAAGAACTTCAGCAGCAGTTAAAAATCACCAAAACTAGTGCCCGCAATACTCTTTTGATGCAAGCGATCGCTATTTGCCTAAGTTTTCTGATTCTAGCTATAGTCTACTACTTTATTGATCGTGAGGGAAAAGAGCGTAAATTAACAGAGGAAACACTGAAGCAAGAACGCAACTTTATCTCAGCAGTCCTTGATACAACCAGCGCTTTGGTAATAGTTCTTGACCCAAAAGGGCAAATCGTTCGCTTCAATCAAGCTTGTGAACAAACCACTGGTTACTCATTTGATGAGGTGAAAGGAAGGCATTTCTGGAACCTGTTTCTACTTCCTGAAGACATAGAGCCGGTTAAAACAGTTTTTGAAAAGCTGCGATCTGGTGAAGGGCCTAACGAATACGAAAACTATTGGGTAACTAAAAATGGTAGTCGGCGGCTGATTGCCTGGACTAACACTACCTTACAAGACCATGAGGGCTACGTTGAATACATTGTTGCCACAGG
Source organism: Nostoc sp. (assembly GCF_036917935.1). Lineage (GTDB taxonomy): Bacteria > Cyanobacteriota > Cyanobacteriia > Cyanobacteriales > Nostocaceae > Nostoc. The sequence continues at coordinate 97,121 of NZ_JBALEL010000051.1, forward strand.
TATTGACATCAGCGATGTCTTCGAGGAACTTCGCTTACGCAAACGCACTGAACAGCATCTGAAAGCAGAGTATGCTACAACTCGCCTCTTAGCAGAGTCAACCACAATCAACGAAGCCATGCCCCAAATCCTGCAAGGAATCTGCGAAAGTTTGGGATGGGATTTAAGTGAATTTTGGCTGCTAGATCAGCGAGCAAATCAACTGTCCTTGCTAAATGCATGGTATAAAATCTCCTTCGAGATGCAAGAATTTGACATCCTAAGTCGGCAAATTACGTTTACACCAGGAATTGGGCTGCCTGGTCGTGTCTGGGCTAGTCTTGAACCTGTTTGGATCGCTGATGTCGTTAAAGATCAGAATTTCATTCGCTCTCAAATGGCTGCCCAAGCAGAACTGCACGGAGCTTTCGGTTTTCCGATCCGTAGTGGTAAAAAAGTTATCGGTGTCATTACCTGCTTTAGCCATAAAATCCAGCAAGCTGATCCAGATTTGGCAAAAGTCATGAATTCTATTGGTGAGCAAGTAGGGCAGTTTATCGATCGCAAGCAAGCAGAAGAAGAACTCCAACGTCAAAATTTGCGATCGCAACTATTTACTGAAATTACCCTCAAGATTCGTCAGTCTTTGCAAATCAAAGAAATTCTCCAAATCACTGTTACGGAGGTGCAAAAAATTCTCCATAGCGACCGAGTTTTGATTTATCAGCCTTTGGCAGATGGATCTGGAGCCACCGTGGTTGAGGCAGTAGTTTCTGGCTGGCTGGCAATTAAAGAGAAAAAGCTCACCGATACTTACTTTCAAGCCGAATATATACAACAGTACTATCTACAGCAGTACCGTCAAAAACCGAATCTGGGGCTGGCTGAATTGGATATAGTTGAAGTCCAAAAAAACCATATCGAATTACTGCAAGAATTTGGAGTCCAGTGTAATTTAGTCATACCCATTCTTGTCAAAGAAGAACTCTGCGGTTTACTGATTGTCCATCAGTGCGGCAGTTCTCGCCAATGGTCTAGTTTTGAAACTCATCTTTTACGGCAAATAGCTGACCAAGTAGGTATTGCTTTAGCCCAAGCCCAAATGTTAAATGCAGAAACTCAACAGCGACGAGAACTCGAAATTGCCCGTCAGCAAGCTGAATTAGCTTCTCAAACCAAAAGTGCTTTTTTGGCCAACATGAGCCATGAAATTCGGACTCCGATGAATGCTGTGTTGGGCATGACAAGCTTAATGTTAGAAACTCCCCTCAACTCGGAGCAGCGGGATTTTATCGAAACAATTCGCATTAGTGGAGACGCTCTCTTAAGCCTGATCAACGAAATTTTGGATCTGTCCAAACTAGAGGCTGGGGAAATGGCACTAGAAACTCTAGATTTTGACTTATCTACTTGTGTAGAAGAGGTGTTGGAATTATTGGCTCCCTCAGCCCATCATAAGGGATTAGAAATTGCCGCGTTGATCTATCCCAACGTCCCCACCTACCTCCAAGGCGATGCTGGCCGTCTGCGGCAAATTCTGATGAACCTAATCAGCAATGCAATCAAGTTCACCAGCAATGGAGAGGTAGTATTACAAGCAGAATTGCGATCGCTTTCCCTGACTTCAGCCAGCATCTATTTTACGATCACAGATACCGGTCTTGGCATTACCCCTGAAGACCAATGCAAACTCTTTAGGCCATTTACGCAAGTAGATGCTTCCACCACCCGTAAATATGGCGGCACAGGTTTGGGATTAGCCATCTGCAAGCAACTGGTAAGCTTGATGGGAGGAGAAATGGGCGTAGAAAGTCGGTTGGGGAAAGGATCTAAGTTTTGGTTTGAAGTAACTCTCGCCCAGCAACTTGACGCTATTTCCTTAGAAGACGAACGCGAACTTTTGCTCAATCGGCGCTTGTTAGTAGTGGATGATAATGCTACTAATCGCAAAATCATCCACTATCAAGCTACCCGTTGGGGGATGCTAGTGGATCAGGCTGCTTCGGCTACTACTGCACTCATTGCTATTCAGGAGGCTGCCAAGCAAAAAAATCTCTATGATGTTGCGGTGATTGATATGCAGATGCCAGAAATAGATGGCATGACCTTGGGAGAACAAATTAAGGCAAATTCAGCGATCGCTAGGCTACCTTTAATTATCCTTACTTCTACTAATCAACGAGATGAAATCCAACGATCGCTAAAAATAGGATTTGCGGCTTATTTGGTCAAACCTGTTAAGCCGTCCCGACTCCTCAATACCATCATCACTCTCTTAGGAATGCAGCCGGCACAAGAGGAGACAGAATTCAAAAGTCAGGAGTTAAAACTAGAAAATTACGAAAACAACAGCAACTATTATTCTCCTGCCTTCTGGCTCTCGGCTCCCGGCTCTCCCAAACTTAGAATTCTCTTAGCTGAAGATAATCTGGTGAATCAAAAAGTAGCCCTGAAGCAACTCCAAAGCCTGGGTTATAGCGCTGATGTCGCTGCTAATGGCAAAGAAGTATTACAGCTATTAGAAAAAATTCCCTATGATTTGATTCTGATGGATTGTCAAATGCCAGTTCTCGACGGTTTAGAAACTACAAAACAAATTCATCGTTGGCAAGAAAGCAGCTTTGCTAGCAGTCGCCGTCCTGTGGTAATTGCAATGACAGCTAATGCGATGAAACAAGACCAACAAATGTGTCTAGATGCCGGAATGGATGACTATTTGAGTAAGCCAGTAATGAAAGAAAAATTGGCGGCGACGCTAGAGCATTGGGGAAGTGTGATATTCAGGGCAAAAGAAACAACTGCCACAGAACAGACAGTTTCTACCACAGATGTCGGTTCAGTTGACCTGGCAATTGATTGGGAACGTTTGCATCAACTCTCAGAAAACAACCCAGAATTTGAATTGGAACTACTGCAAATATTTGTTGAAGATATTCAATCTCGTCTAGAGGTAATTAAAATAGCGATCGCAGATTATGACTTTGAGCAAATAGCGCTCCAAGGCCATCAAATTAAAGGTTCTAGTGCCAATATGGGAATTACAACCATGCATCTGGCAGCAGAAAAACTAGAACAACTAGCTTACAAGCAAGAGCGTCGAGGTACCACTAACTTAATCTTAGAGTTAGAAGAGTTTGTTAAACGCATCCAAGAATTTTTGGACTGTAAAGATAGTAACGCCAAAACCTGAAAAATTAATAATATTTATTAATAAATTAACAGTCACTATTTTTTCTGAGTCAGCATGAAAAATATTTATTTTCCATTTCTCATTACTCATTTCCTATTTTCCAGATAGAACTTGCCAACAACTGGGAATAATAACTTTGATGTACTAAAAGTATATTCGGCGAGTTAGCTGCATCATAAGCTAAGATATTTTAGCCTAAATGTCAGTTAAATGCATCACCTTCTATTCCCAATTGATTCCCGAAAAGTGAGGTTTTCTTAATGAGTCAGATGAGTAAAGACGATGTACGAGAAAGACTTGGCAATATCGATCAGATCCGCGATATTATTCTTGGAACACAGCTAAGAGAGTACGACAATCGATTTAGCAAGCTGGAGTCAGATATATCTCTCCTGCAACAACAGATGCGATCGCATGTCGATCAACTCAAGTCCAACTTTTCGGGTGAACTAAAAGCGGGATTTGAGTCGCTGGATAAAAAGCTGAAGTCACTCAACCTGTCAACTCAAGAAGAAACTCTTGACTTACGACAACAGGTTGATAGACTTAATAAAAAGTTCTCTAGCAGCGTTCAGTCGCTTGATGAAACCTTAGATAGCCAAACTACCTCGATTCGAGATGAAATCTTTCAGACTAAAGTCCAATTACAAGATGATGTCACGGCATTACGTGATCTGATTTTAGAAGAAATAGATCGACGCTTCTCGCAGTTGACAGACACTAAAGTTTCTAAAGACGATATGGCTGAAACTTTGTTTGCCTTGGGAATGCGTCTGAAAGAAACTGAATTTATTCCTAAATTGCGAGAAGCAGCCGATGAACACAGCGACGAATATACTGCTGTACCGCTTCTAGAAACTGCAAAGTTGTCAAAAGTGTTAACTCACTCCAACAGTACGGCAGAATTGCATTTGTAATTAAGTCAGAGGGCAAAGAGAGATAAGGGTGATGAGGAAGACAATGACTCCTAACTCCTAACTCCTAACTCCTAACTCCTAATTCAGCACGGGCTAACAGCACTCTCAAAAGGATGACTCAGGTGGAAAATTCGATTTCTCAATCTGTTGAGTTGAAGCCAGAAAAAGCTGTGCAACTTGACAATTTGCTACATTTACTTATCGAACTCAAAATTATCGAATCACCTGAGCAATCTTTTTCTTTATTAGCATTAGAAACTGATCATAAAAGTGAGTATATTCCAGAAGAAATTGAATTACTGCAACTTCCTCCAGTGACATTAGAAGTATGTGAAGCTTATTTAGAGTCTGATTTTAATTTTCCTCAAGATATATCTAATTACTCACAAACTACTCAAGAAGAATTAGAAGAATCTATTGAAATATTTGCAGAATTTGAGGAAAAGTTAGACAACTCAGAGGATGCATTGCAAAAATTACGGGAGATATTGGTCGGATATCAACTATCAGAAATAGATAATATTACAGCTAAACTCGAACAAAAATTAACAAAAATAGAACATCAAATTTACGACCCTAAAGAGCTAATAAATCTACTCCTACCGTGGATTTCTGAGCTTTTAAGGCTGACGATTACAGAGTCGAGAGAGGAAATTGTCGAGATAATTGCTCCTATTATCGATCGGGCTATCCGCAGTCGCACTGAACAAGATAAAATTAGCATGAGTAGAGCGATCGCACCTGTAATTCCTCTAGCTATTTCCCAACAGATTATTATCGCTCCAGAAGAAATTTCAGATGCGATCGCTCCGGCGATGGGACGAGCCATAAAAAAGCAAATTGAAATTGAACAGAATATTGTGGTAGATGCACTCTACCCAATTATTGGTAGTACCATAGCTAAGTATATGGCAGAGACAATCCGTGCTATTAACCGACAAGTTGAAGAAACCCTTAGCGTTGAAGGCGTTAAACGTAAAATTCGTGCCAAGCTACAGGGAGTTTCAGAAGCAGAATTAATTCTTAAAGAAGCTCTGCCATTTACAATTCAAGCTATTTTCTTGATTCATAAAACATCTGGTTTAGTTATCTCAGATATTCAGCACTCTGATGTAGAGCAGCTAGAGGCTGAAATGATCGCAGGAATGCTGACAGCAATTCGTAGCTTTGCTAATGATTGCATCAATCAATCTGGAAGCATGACAGAATTAGATGCAATTGAATACGGGACATCCAAAATAATTTTAGAAGTTGCAGGATACTGTTATTTAGCGATTGTTGTACGAGGAGAACCAAGCAAAAAATTTATTTGGAAAATGCGGCAAGTCTTCAGCACCATTGTTAAACAATATGGTAATTTAATTGAAAAATTTGACGGCGACCCAGATTTAATTCCTATGGAAGTTCAGACACTTCTAGAAGAACTGAAAAATACAGGTATTCAGGAGACAAAGAAAACAAAAATATCACCGCTACTGATATTGGGCTTAACAGTTATCAGCAGCATTTTCATTCCTTGGGGCATTTGGCAATACCGTAGTGGAGTTATATATTCCATTGAAAATCAAACTTCGTTGGCTCTAACTTCTGTTCCAGAACTAGCCGTATATCGGCTCACTGTACAAGTAGAACACAATAAATTAAAATTAACAGGACGATTACCTAATCAACTTCTTCGCCAGAAAGCCGAGCAAATTGTTAAAATAACCTCTCCTAATTGGTTGATTGACAATCAAATTTTATTAGTAGAATTACCCGCAGACCCTGTATTAGCTGCTGCTGAAGTCAAACGAGTTACAGCAGTTTTAAATCAGACTGACGATATAGCAATTTCCGCTCAATACATCGCTGGTAAAGTAGCTGTTGAAGGAACTGTCAACCGAATTGCAGATGCTCAGATTATTGCTAATGCATTTGAACAAATTCCAGGCGTAAAATCTGTGTCTAGCGCGGTGCGAGTAGAACCTCCACAGATTGAAGTTCGATTTTACTTTCAACCCGACTCAGCGAGTTTAATGAAAGCAGATTTAGTGTACAAGGTTCAACAGGTCAAGTTTTTCCTCAATCAGCACCCAAATAAGCATTTAAAAATCATTGGTTATAGTGACCGTAATGGCGAGAACAAATCTCAAAAATTGGCACTGGCGCGAGCAAAGCCTGTACAACAAGCACTGATTAAATTAGGTATTGAGCCATCTCGCCTACAGGTCATTGGGAGGACAAACTTACCACCAGGAATTGATGTAACTCAACCCTTATGGTTAAGCCGCTGTGTCGCTCTAGAACCGATAAACAAGCAATTTTAAGTTTATAGTAGCTATGATTCCGATAAAACATTCTCTACTTTTGTCCAACTATGTCTACAATCTCTAAAAAAATATGCTTATTTGGTGATTTTGGTGTTGGTAAAACTAGTCTAATTCGCCAATTTGTAGAGTGTCAGTTTAGTGATGAATACCTTTCAACTGTAGGAGTAAAAATATCTCGTAAATTGGTTAGTATTTCCGAAAAAGACCTACTTAATGAAAAAAACTTACAGTTGATAATTTGGGATATTGAAGGTAGTAATAAGTTTAAGGCAGTCGCTAAAAATTATTTTCAAGGTTCTAAAGGTGCTGTGATAGTCGGTGATGTGACACAAGCAGAAACGCTCCATCATATCCAAGAGCATATTCAAACTTTTTTAGCTGTTAATCCTAACAGCTATATTGTTGTTGCACTGAACAAATCAGATATGATTGCAGCCGAATATTTAGAAAAAATTCGTCAAATGTATCAATTCACCGCTCAAGCTAATATATTAGACACTTATGTAACTTCAGCTAAAACTGGTAATAATGTTGATAAAATATTTCAAGCTTTAGCCACTCGGTTAATTTAATTAAGATGAACTCCTTTTTAACAAACCTATTATCTGTATGTGGTATTGAATATTTGATAATTGATGAAAACTTGAATATTCTAGAGATGTCTTTGGGACTAAATCATTTTGCCGATATTTCTAATCAAGTGAAGCTAGGTCAGGATGTTCGGATTGTATTTCCCGAATTAGAGGGACTTGAGGATATTTTTGATGCAATTCGACAAGGAGAGCAAGATAATTTTGAATTAAAAGGAATTATGCGATCGCAAGATACAGCTTCTCCTTTATATATTGATATTCGTATTACTAATAATCTCCAAGAAGACCATTCTAGCAATCGACTAACCATTGTTATCGAAGATGCTACAGAACGGATGGTTCTTGAGCAATCTTTGTTTCAAGGTGCAAATGAAGCAAATCTTTTGCTACGTAACTTAAAGGCTTCTAAACAATATATTGACCAAATTGTGACATCAATGGCAGACGCATTGTTAGTGACAACACTATCAGGCGAGATAAAAAAAATAAATTACGCCGCACAACTTTTATTGCAATATAACGAGATAGAACTCATCGGACAACCGATCACAAAAGTTATTAAAGAAGTTAATAAATATCAATTTATAATTGGTGATATTGAAAGTATCGATATATCTGACAATCAAGACATAAATCCTTTAGTCAAAGAGGTAGAAACTGTTTGTTATACCAAAAGTGGTAAAACAATCCCCGTAGCTTTTTCATCTTCAATAGTAAAGACAGAAATTGAACATTTTCAAGGTTATGTTTACATTTTGCGAGACATGACTGAACGAAAACAGGCAGAAATTGCTAAACAGGAATTCTTAGCAATGATTAGCCATGAAGTTCGGACTCCGATCGCATCGGTAATTGGTATGGCCAGTTTGTTGCTATATACTGAATTGACTACTGAACAGCAAGATTTTGTTGAAACCATTTGCACCAGTGGAAATTCTTTACTAAAAATTATTAACGATTTTCTTGACTTCTCCAAAATACAATCAGGTAACTTGGAACTAGAAGAGGAGCCTTTTGGTTTGCGAAATTGCATTAATGAGGCTCTTTATATGCTTGCGCCTACAGCTAGAGAAAAAGGTTTAAAACTCACATTTTTAGATAGTCCTGAACTTCCTACTACGATTATGGGGGATATCACCAGACTGCGCCAAGTCTTGATTAATTTACTCAGTAATGCGATTAAATTTACCGAAACTGGAAGCATAGAAGTTTCAGTTACAACCCGCAAGAATAGCGATATTAATCATTCTTCGGCTGCAAATACTGACGAAATTCAGTTTAGTGTTAAAGATACAGGCATCGGAATTCCATGCGATCGCCTTGAACGTTTATTTAAAGCCTTCAGTCAAGTTAACTCCTCCATTACTCGACAGTATGGCGGTACTGGCTTAGGTCTTGCCATCTGCAAGCAACTGTGCGAGTTAATGGGTGGCAGAATTTGGGTTGAAAGTGAGTTTAGTGCAGGTAGTACATTTTACTTTACGATTGCCGCTTCTGTTATTGCAGATGAGTCAGGGGGAGCCAGTGTGGTCTTCTCCCAACAGGAGACGCTAAGGGCGATCGAGTCTCCACAAGTCGATCAACTGGCTCTCAAGAGTCAGGAGTTATTTTTATTGTCCCCGGATAAGAGCGTCCCCGCTTCCTCTTCCCCGTTTCCTGACTTCCATAAATTAAGAATTCTTTTAACTGAAGATAATCTGGTGAATCAGAAAATAGCCTTGAAGCAACTCAAAAGCCTGGGCTACAGTGCTGATATCGCTAATAATGGCAAAGAAGCGTTGCAGCTATTAGAAAAAATTCCTTACGATTTGATTCTGATGGATTGCCAAATGCCGATTCTTGACGGTTTAGAAACCACAAAACAAATTCATTGTTGGCAAGAAAGCAGCTTTGCTAGTGGTCGCCGTCCTGTGGTAATTGCAATGACAGCTAATGCGATGAAACAAGACCAACAAATGTGTCTAGATGCCGGAATGGATGACTATTTGAGTAAGCCAGTAATGAAAGAAAAATTGGCGGCGACGCTAGAGCATTGGGGAAGTGTGATATTCAGGGCAAAAGAAACAAATGCCACAGAGCAGACAGTTTCTACCACAGATGTCGGTTCAGTTGACCTGCCAATTGATTGGGAACGTTTGCATCAACTCTCAGAAAACAACCCAGAATTTGAATTGGAACTACTGCAAATGTTTGTTGAAGATATTCAACCTCGTCTAGAGGTAATTAAAATAGCGATCGCAGATCATGACTTTGAGCAAATAGCGCTCCAAGTCCATCAAATTAAAGGTTCTAGCGCTAATATGGGAATTACAACCATGCATCTGGCAGCAGAAAAACTAGAACAACTAGCTTACAACCAAGAGCGTCGAGGTACCACTAACTTAATCTTAGAGTTAGAAGAGTTTATTAAACGCATCCAAGAATTTATAATCAGGAGTCAGTAGTCATTATCTCCCCACTTTGAGAGGTTGTTTGAAAAGTCGAATTTATTACTCACCGGGCGACTAGAAGTCGCGGCTATACAGACAAAATCCACCTCCGTGGGTTAAAAACTCTTGATTTTGTATTAGTCCACGGAGGTGGACTAAGCTTTGTGTAGTAGCGAATTCTATTCGCCCAATACTTTGCAAACATCCTCTGAATTATAGGCATTTTTTGTAAGATTTACTAATAAATAAACAGTAACGATTATCTACTGTCGGCTCATAACTCAATTTGTCGGCAATGGCGGACATGATTTTTAAACCCCGCCCGCGCTCTTGATTGATATCCTCAAATTCAGATGTTTGGCGCAATTGCTGTTCTAAGTTAAATGGTTTGCCTTGAGACCAGATGCGAATTTCTATGTATTCATCTAACCGCACAGCTTCTATCTCAATCGGAGTTTCAATAGGTAAATTTTTGTGGGCATGTTCAACAATATTAGTAAAGCCTTCTATCATCAGTGTTTGACATTGCCACCAAGTTTGTTTATCGGGAATAGGTGGTTGATTCATCTGCTCGAACCAAGACAAAACTTGAGGTGAAGCTGTCAGGTCTGTGTTGACTTTGAGATAAATTTTCTTATTCACTTCTTAACTAATAAAATATTTTGAAATCATCATATTCGTTAATTAGTTTATTTAATTTGAGTATTTTTACTATACATTAAAAACTAAATTGCATATAACTTAAATTAAAGCAACTATTTACCGATCATTTTACTTAGAAAACTGTAATTTATGTTTAAAATTCTGGTTATTGATGATGACCCGACAGTACGAGCAGTGCTGAAAAGCACACTCCAAAGGCAGGGTTATGAGACTACTGTAGCTAGCAATGGCGAAGAAGGAATTATCCAAGCACAACTGCTACATCCGGCTCTGATTATCTGTGACTGGATGATGTCCCAGGTAGATGGGCTAGAAGTGTGTCGTCGAATTAGAACAGATCCAGACTTGGCAACTACTTTTTTTATTCTATTGACGGCTAGGGGAGCAGCTCGAGGAGAGGAGGAAGATAGAGTTAGGGGACTTGACGCTGGAGCAGATGAGTTTATCTCTAAACCAATAGAGATGAATGAATTGAAAGCACGAGTAAGAGCAGGACTAAGATTACACCAACTAAACCAGGATTTACAAAGTCAAAAGCAAGCTTTAGAGACACTAAATCAGGATTTGCAAACTCAAAAGCAAATTTTGGAAGCCGAATTGTCTGAGGCTGCTGATTATGTGCGATCGCTTTTACCCTCACCACTTGTAGGAGCAGTAACTACAGAAAATCTGTTTATTCCCTCAGCACAGCTAGGGGGTGATTGCTTCGACCATCATTGGATTGACGAAGATAATTTGGCAATTTATTTGTTGGATGTATCAGGTCATGGGGTGGGTTCAGCCCTCCTATCGGTATCGGTGTTGAATGTTTTGCGATCGCAATCTCTACCAAACACTAACTTTTGTCAACCAAGTGAAGTCCTGAAAGCACTCAATCATGCCTTCCAAATGAGCAAGCACGGTGATAAATACTTTACAATCTGGTATGGAGTTTATCACCGCCTTAAACGTCAACTCATTTATGCCAACGCTGGACATCCACCAGCTTTACTGTTATCTAATACCTCCATGAACAACATCGAAGTTAAACAGCTAACTTCTTTAGATTTACCAATTGGCTTTTTACCTGAAGTTGAATTTGAGTCTGCTGTTTTTCAGGTCGAACAAAACAGCACTTTATACATCTTTAGTGATGGTGCTTATGAAATTAATCAGTCAGATGGTAAGATTTGGGGGATCGATGCTTTCATTGACTTACTCACCAAATATAGTCAGAAAGATACCTGTAATCTCAATCAACTATTAGCGAAGATTCTCACCTTAAATCCTCAAGGTAATCTTGATGATGACTTATCTTTAGTAAAAGTTAACTTTGGTTAGGATAGTCAAATATGCATATTGAATTTTTGATTGCTTAACAGCTTATTGTGTTGCCAATACTTGGCGATTGAATTCATCTTGGTCAGCAAAAGTTTTAAAAATTCTATCCATTTTAGTCAGTTCAAACAACATCCTGACTTGATCGCTTATAGAACAAACAAACAGTTTACCATTAGCAATTCGTACCATTTGCATTGCTGATACTAAAGCACCTAAACCAGAGCTATCAATAAACTTTACTTCTTTCATGTCTATCAACAAAATGTCGGCTCCGTTTGCCAGAATATCGCTAACTTCTCGACGTAATTGATTACCTCTAATACCATCTAAGATTCCAGACATTTCTAGTACTTTTACCCTCAAACTCATGGTTTTATTTTCCGATTATTTGGTTTGAAAACTATGTATTTATATTTTGGCATTTACCTAATATAAACTGCAATAGATAAAGCAATGCTTTAGTGTTGCGTATGCAATTAGCTTTTGTTTACCACTTGCTGATTACTATTATTTGCTATCGCAGTAAAAAAGCTAGCATCAACCCATTACCCTATCTCTTAGTCCACTTTTGGAGGTTGCCAAACAGATGCGCGGACGATAGCCGACAAAAGTAATAAGTTATAGATAGCCCATGCACCATTAATTAGGTGAACTTCAGGATAATTCAGATAACCTGTTGCAAAGCGGTAAAGGCTCCATAATATTCCCAGGATAGTGAGGATAAAGACAACCACCTGTGGCCAAACCAGTCGGAGATAAATCCCAGATTGCCGTTGCTTAGGTGTGACTTGGAAATTGATTTTTTGTCCTGTGAATACACTCCATACGGCTTGGATTAATAAGGGAAATAAGGCGATGGCATATTGTTCAGAGCGCCAAAGTTCTGTTGCTGGAATGCCCCAAGTAGCTGCTATAAAGGTCAGACGGTTGAGAATAAAAGCTGGTAAAAAGTGTATAGCAAAGTCAGCCCCATAAGTTTTAACTGGAACAATATCCGTAAAAAAATAGATAATTGGACAACAAATAAAAACCAAAGTTGCAAAACCAGAGAAATAGCTATACATCGTCTTAAAATAGTGCAACCTTTGCCAAAAACTTAGCCCTGGTTTTGTGAGCGGATTTTCTCTTAGTAGCACTTGGATGGTTCCTTGTGCCCAACGTAGTCGCTGTTTAAGAGTAGAACTCAGGTCATCTGGTGCTAAACCTTCTGCTAGAAGTTCATTGTGATAAATAGATTTCCATCCAGCACCATGCAGACGCATTGCTGTATTCATATCTTCTGTAATACTGTTACTGGATAAGCCACCAATTAATTGAAATTCATCTAAACGTTTTTCATCTTTGGCAAACTCATCAGCAAAATGTTGTAGTCCAACACTAATCAATGCTTCCCGTCTGAGAATCGCATTAGTACCCGTGTAGAATGCAGCATTCATGCCATCTTTGCCTTGTTGAAGTGGCCCATAAAATAAATTTGCTCGATGTCCAAAAGGATCGCCCGGAGGAATATTATAAAAATCCTGGCGAGTCTGGACAAAAGCAATTTCATTATGGTCGTATTTCCCTATGAAAAGATTAAATGTATAAAAATAAGGTAAAACTCGTTTGATAAATTGGGGCTTGGGAATATGGTCAGCATCTAGGGTAAGAATAAACTGTCCTGAAGTTTCTCCAGAAAAAATCGCGTAATTGAGGTTCCCAGCTTTAGCGTGGTGGGGTACACCAGCTGGTTTAGGACGAGCAATGTAGCGAAAACGAGCGAGTTCAACTAGTTCCAGTTCTTTTTTGCGAATAGCTTCTTCTAAGGCTTTCCGTTCGATAATTAGGCGATCGCCTAGGGTCTTAAGAGGAGAATCGTTAATAGTATAATCTACCGGAGGTAGCCAAAGAATAAGCGATCGCAAACTTTGCACAAATCCAGCCACAGACTGGTTCACCAGTGATTCTGATGATGTTTGCAGCCATTGTTCAGCAGCTTGAGTATTAGGTGTCAGATTTTCCAGTTGCTTCAAACGCTCCAACAAACAAGAATGTTCTGCATCAATCCGTTCCGCTTCTAGCTGTAATTGTGGTGACTGCAAATCTTCAATACACAATCTTTCTGTCATCGCTCGCATATCAGCCGAGTTACCATCATCCAGCACATAAACGCGTAACTTTATTGGCGGATAATCCATTGCTAGGGCGGCTTTGGCAGTTTCTTCGACAATTTTCGGTGGCTCATTGTAACAGGTTACAAACACATCCACTGTTGGCCAGTCGGCTCTGGGTATAGTTGGGGTCATCTGGTCGAGAGACTTAATTTGTCTAACTAAAGGTCGCCATAACCCAATTACAAACATTACGCCACCGAAATAACTGTATATCTCTGCTATCAGCAAAGGAATAGAAATCCAGAGGGCATCAAAATTGATCGAATGGGTAATACGCCATTGCAAATACCAGATACCAAAAATTAAATTTATTTCTGCTAGATAACGAAATAACAGCGTTCTTTTTTTGAGCAATGAGCGGCTGTTACCAGAAAAGTTTGTAATAGAAACTGAAGTCATCTTAGTACCGATAGTTAATGTGTCTGTATCTCCATTAAAATAAGTATTCCCTAGTTAAATTTGTGACTAACAACCTTTTCTCGATCCAGCCAAAATTGGCGTTGCTGAATTGAGCGATGAATCTGGATGTAGAGACGTAGCACTGCTACGTCTCTATAAGGATTTTGATATTGGACTTATGCAAAACTACAGATAGTAGGGGCAATTCATGAATTGCCCCTACTATCTGAAACCCAGTAACTTCCAGAACTATCAGAAGTTAACTTGATTTGTTGTGTGGCGGTATTTGGTAGACCTCGCCCAGAATTTCCCTTGGTAACTGTCTGCCACCAAAGGGAGTTCATATTGGTAGTTGGACGAATTAAGGGTTGTCGATTTGTCACATTGTATAGTAAGGATTGCAAAATCACACTGTTGGTACTGCTGGTGAAACCAACTGCTGTTTTGCCGGTGGTTTCGTAGAAGCCCTCATAAAATCCAACTAATGGATTATATAAGTCAGTCGTTCCTTGCAGTAACTGTTGACTATACTTATTTTCTGGAAGCAGGGCATTATAGGCAAAAGCTACTGCTGTACTTACTAATCGCCCCTTTGGTACTGGTTGACCGTCATCTCCTAAAGCTACCCAAGACTCCCCTTGTCCAGTAATTGTACTATGGACAGTGTAAGGTTTACGATCAATCAAGGTGGTGGCTGAGGCTGTGAAGATGCCGGTGCGACGGTAACGTTCAGCTTGTGCTTGAAAAATTGGTTCAAAGAGCGATCGCATTTGTGGATCTAGTCCAAACTCCAGTGCATAGAGTACAAAAGGATTGCTAACTGTGTATTGGTTAACTTTGGAATTAGTATCTGTGCGATGGCGTTGAATTGGGACTTTCAAGCCCTCCACTGAGACAGTTTCATATTCACCCCCAACAGCAGAACGCTCAACATTAAACCCCCATAATTGAAAAGCACGAGCTGCATATTCTTCATAACCCAAGCGGATTTCTGGGTTAACGCGGGTCAGATATCGCCCTTCTTGCTCTTTGGTAACGGTAGCACTAGAAAGAATACCTTCACGGACTACGCGCAAGTATGACCAATCCAGTACAATTTTATCTACGGCAGCCGTGTATTCTGGATGACAGCTTTTTAAGTTGTAAAGCGCTGCCAGCATTCTACCTAAATCTAAAGCTGACCAACCGTTTCCTTCTGGAACTGGATTGCCACCATAATCGACTGGTTGCAGCGATCGCGTATCATAACTCCGACTCGGCAATTCCCCAGCAAATAACGGTAACTTTGTCAAGGCTGCTAACAGATGGCGGGTGCGCCCGTCAAATTCTTTGGGGGTAATTATATCGAGCGATCGCGCCGCATGGAGTGCTGCGAGATAATCTCCCAATCCCCAGAGGGTTGCACCTTTGAAATCACTGCGATCGTCTATCAGCCCACTCTTGGAGTGATAATTTGCTTGAAAGTATCGCCAAGCCGCCTCTGCATAGCGCCGTTCAATAAGCGTCAGTGGTCGATCTAGTTTCAGGTTAGATGATGGCTGGGGACTATCTACTGGTGGAATAGGTGCAACGGTCACTTCTATAACTTTAGAATTTTCCGCAGGGGTTGCGATCGGAGTAGAATTCGGTTGATTTGCAGGTGTTGCTAAAGAAGCATTTGCACTGGGCTTGCCAGTAGAATTCGGTTGATTTGAGGGTGTTGCTAAAGAAGCATTTGCACTAGGCTTGCCAGTAGACACACTTGCAGAAGTGGAAGCAATTAAAGGGTGATTTCCCCTAGATTTGTAGTATAAAATCTCCAGAATTAACCCATTAGTATTACCTGTCAAAGCTTTATTGGGTTGTTTTGATTCTTCATAGATACCAGCATAGTAACCGCTATCATCAGGACTGCGGAGATCCTTAACTGCATCAAAAACCTTTTGGGCATAAGCATTATCTGGAAATAGATAGTGCCAGCCAAAAGCAGCTTTTGTACTGATGCTGCGAAACTGTGGATAAGGTTGATTGGTATCCGTGATTGTTGCCCAGTTTGCACCGTTGGCGTAGACGGTGTTGTAAAGAAAATAAGGCACTTGGTCAATATTATCTTCTGTTACCGCAGTCAACTGACCTGTGGTATCAAAACGCCGTTTTTGCACATCTAAAACCCTGGCAGCAAAATCAGCTAACTCACCTTGCAAGCCAAATTCAATCCCCTCAAGGATATAAGACTCGCTAACAACATAATTATTAGCGTTGGTGCTTTGAAAGTCACGGGTATCAACAGGAATTTGCACACCATTAATTTCAACTAACTTAAACGGTTCTAAAGCAATAGCCTTGGGTGCTGAGAAACCCCAAAGTTGATAACCTCTAGCGCCGTATTCTTCGTAGCCGAGTCGTCCTTCTTGGACTAGTAACGTTTTGTTGTCAGGGAGAACAGTAGCGCCAAAAAGTTGTCCATCTTTGAGCGATCGCGCCACCTGCCACTTTGCTATAATTCCTTTGAGCCAGTCATTATATTGAGGATGACAGGTACGGATGACATCAAACGCAGCCAATATTCGCCCAACATCCAAAGCAGACCAGCCAAGACCACGCTCCACCGGATTGTTACCATAATCAACCATCTGTGCGGTGGCTGCATTATAGACTTTATTTGGTAAGGCATCTTCAAATAACTTCAGACTGCTAAGAGTCGTCAAAAACTTATTGAGGCGGTTATCAAAGTCTGCTTGATCGGTAAGATTCAACCAGCGTGCAGCATTCAATGCCATCAGGTAGTTACCCATATCCCAGAGTGTACCTGAAGGATAACCCCCAGTAGAATTGGTAAATCCCGTTGCTGGCTGATAATTTTTGACAAAATACTGCCAAGCCGCACGAGCATAAGTTTGTTCTTCAGATGTGAGCGGGGTTGTAATATTGCTACAGCTATTAGAATTTTGGGATAAGACTGGTGTCGGGATGTAAAACAAAAATTGCAGAAATGTTCCAATTAGGAACAATGCAATCCATCTCAACAGCTTTTGTTGAGGTAGTTTGTATATCATAATTCAAAGAAAGAGTTAGGACTTAGCAACGTCATATCACATCTGTACAGCTATATTCATAAATAGAGATGTATTGAATGAGTCAAGTAGCGCTAGTAAATGATATTCGGAAAAATTCTGGAAATCAGGGTGAATTATACGGAAATTTTCTATACTGTTTCCTTAAACTGGGTCTGTATACGGAAGAAGTTTGTATTTTGCCCAAAAAGAGATTTTATAGAGAAAATTTCTTTCTATATATATGACGAATTGGGTAAATAAACAGGCAATTTTTGGTATAATTCTAGCATTTAATAAGAGTTATACAAATATAGTCGGTGCAGACCGACTTTGCCTTGATAACAGCGATTTCAACTGCCCTTGGCTAAAGATTTGTCAGTCAACCAAGCTCAGGGGTTTTATGTACTTACCCAAGATAAAGTGATGGCATGTAATGCACAAGCAAAAAGACTCTCCTAGCCAGCAGTTAGAATCAGCTCGTTCCAAAATTCTTAATTCCTACCTTACAACAATTGAAGATAGTTTTCGAGAAAACCGTTCCCAACTCAAACTCATCAATTATGGTACAGGTTCAGGAAAGACTCATCAATTGTTTCAAGCAATATATAAAACGATTGAAGATCATCCAAATATTCAAATAATCGGCATATATGTTGCCCCATTGAGAGAACATTTATGTGTTCCAACTCCAGTTGCAAGCCAATACCCAGATATTCCCGTCTATAAACTAAATTCATTAGAAATGAAAACGACGGATGAGTTCATCAAATTATACAAACAATGGATACCTTCAATCCTCAACAACAAAACTTTCTGGAAGATCGATTCAAAAGTATATCCTCATGAAAAGGTTCAGGAAAGCCGTCAAAAACTTGAGAAAATAAAAGATGTCATAAACCGCCTTGAATTCGTCAAAAAAACAGGTTTTGGGGATGATAAATTTAATGATTCTGAGGAGAAGAAAGCAAAACGTGAACTGAATAATTTATTTGAAAGTTTTTTAGAATTCCTCATTAAATGTAAATTGGATCAAGGAAGTTGGCCAAATGAATGTTTAAAGTTGATTGAAATATTTTTTCCACTGCATCTTCTGCGAGAGAAATCTGGTATTTTGATGCTAACTTATGATAAATTTGAAACGTCTATTCCATACTTTAAGCATAATGAGAAAACATGGGTAAAGAAAAGCAGCCATCTTGATAAATACGTTATTCAGGAAACAACCAACTCCGTAAAGTTTATCCTTGCCTTTGATGAGCAGGAAGATGGCTATCAAATTATGCTAGACAAGAAGATTGATATCATCTCCCCTCAAATGCTGGCAATCAATAATGCACTCTCATCTATCAATAGGGAATTTTCTATTATCTTTTCAACCCAAAACAATGAAAACAGAGAATTCCTAAATTTTATTGAGAAAAATAAGGGAGCTTTACACGAATTTAAAGAACACTTTGAAAAAGGCAAACCTCTTGAAGTAAAACTGCAAAAGTATGCAGACATATATCAAAAGCTTATTTTTGATGAAGGTAACTCTATCAATTTTTTGGAACAGGTAATAACGATTAAAAAAGGACTTGAAAACTCACTGAAAGAAATTATTGGGATTTTTGATGATTATGATGAAGAGAATCCCATTGTATTGTATTTTGAAATGTTATCCAGAGTTTTTTCAAAATTCGAGAATAATAGAAGTTTGTTGATTCCTCAGAAGCTTTACAACAAAATCAGTGATGAGTTGATGAATATTTTTTCATATAACAACCTATACATCTACAACATCGAACCTCTAAAAAAATTATTTTTAACCAGACCTTCCGGTGGGCACGTTCGTATCACTGAGGAAAAAGTTTCAGATAATACCTCTGTAGCAGAACTAATTTATGCCATTCTGGCTGTTCGATCGCAAATCAAACCCATCAAAGATTTTCTGGCTAATGTCTTGGATGCTGAAGATTCTCAATCCCGTTCTTTAGATATTTGGTCAAAACAGATAGCCAGAGTCCAAAAAGCGAGTGAAGAAAGCATATCGCAAAATCAACTGCTCAAATACTTAAACCGTGCCTATGTCTATGAAAGTTATAAGTCTATTATAAATATTAAAGAAATTTCTCGTTATCAAAATCCCAAAAATAATCTGATTGCTGACCAACTTAGAGAAGTTTCTATTGGTAGTACTGCTATATTGACTTCGCCTGAACACAAGATAAATTCCATGTTAAATAATAACAGCAATGTGATTTTTATTATTTCAGCAACTGGGGGAATTCTGGGGGATTTAAGCACAAGTTATGATATGCGTTATTTAGAAGACAATTTGCGTAATGAATCTGGTCAAAGTTCCTTCAAGACAATGGTTGAAGAAGAAATCTTGCTTTGTGAAGAAATCAGAGATCAGCGTGAGGCAAAGCGACAGATTACAGTAAATTTTTTCAACGAAGATTTATCATCTTTCCCAAACAACGAAACTAAAGAAGTTACAGAACGATTTGAAAAAAAGATTTTAAAAGACTTTATCGATTCTTCTAAGAATAATGGTACTTGGTTTAGTAATTACAAGATACAAGAACTAAACAATTTTATTCGTTTCTTCTTTTACCTTTTTGAAGATGACTCAATTCAAGAAACAATTGCTTTTACTCAAACTCTACGCTGGATTAAAAGCTTGATAAATTATTGGAAGACAGTTCATTCTGCTAACTTTCTATTTAAGGCATCATCAGAACACCCAAACATATATTATGTCCAGGTGAAGCATCAAAAATATCAGAGTAATATTTGTATTAAACTCATTTTATATGAAGCATCCTTCAATAGTCTTTACTCCGATAAAACAACTCAGAAAACATATTTGGATGAGCTTGTTGAAGAAGAAGGGCAGAAGATTTTCTTTATATCGGCTTATCAGTCAGCTTCCAAAGGATTAAATCCTATCATAAGGAACCATAACGGTGATGAAAAAGATTTCGACTCTTTGGTTTTGTTAATGGACAGTTATTATACAGTAATGAAACCGTCACAGAAGAAGTCAATAGATTATGAAAAATCTACTACACTTTACCATTTTGCATTGATGAAAAGTATTGTAAATTTGGGTGAATCTAATATTGAAATCAAAGATTTCAACAAATACCTGAGCCAACCGGAAGCTGGAGCATTTCGAGAGCAGCAACACCAAATTTTATTAGGCAAACAAATTTTACAGGCTATCGGTAGGTCTGAGAGACGTGATTTTCCAAACCAAGTGGTAAAAATTTTCGTTAATCAAGAAACCGGAAAAAATTTAGTGAATTTTTACAGATACCTGGAGCAGGAAGAGTCCAATGAAATTCGTAAATTTTCCGTTAACAACCACAAAGTTTACTTAAGTGTTCAAGAGGAAGAGAAGAAACGAGCGATTAATGATTATGATGAGCATGTCTATCATGAGACTAATGCTTCTCTGCATTTCCAAACTTTTAGAGAAAAAATGTTAGATGAGATTCATAATTTTCACCAAGATAAAAACGCCTTTGCCATCACAAAAATGTGGGATACTTTACGCGATCCAGTTGTTTTTAAAGAGCCAGACAGGTATCTGAAAAAGTTACGAGAGTTAAAACTATTTCCTGATGATTTTATTGAGTCATTATTTTATCACAACCCGGAACAACCTGAGTTTACCCCATATTCAGCTTCAGAGGAGGAAGATGGCAAAAAGTTCCAGATTATCAGCGATAGCATCAATGGTGAAAAAATCTATCCTTACCAGAAGCGGTTATATCCTGAATATCTAAAAACAAATGCCCAAGGCTATGACTTGGAAGGCAATGAAATTGGATCGCTAGATCCTTCGACTGATTTAATCTACAAATTATACAACAAGTTGATTCCACAACCAGAAATTTTTAATACTTATATTCCGCGTCCACATTTTTTTTACGATGTGTTGTACCCATCACTAACTGAAAATTTTACAGAATGCTGGATTAAAGATGTAGTTTTCAAAGGCAAGGAGTGGAAAGCCATAAAAATCATTTATGGTTTTGAGCAATTGCTAGATTTCAAAAAATATAACAAGCTGTATGAGCGGTTTGATTTGTACTATATCAAGGACAATACGCTATTTTGTATTGATGTTAAGGCATGGAGTATAGCTTCGGGAAATCGCCTTTCAAACAAAACACTGGAAAAAAGCCAAAATAAGCTAAATGCCATTCTTTCAGATTATCCAAAATTTAGCGCCGTGAGAGGGTTACTTCTAAATTTGCACGCAACCCAAGAAAAAAGTCACCAATACTCACCAACATTATTTTCTGGAAATTTGATTTACTTTGATAGCCAAAGTTTCCCCGTTGAATCCAATATACTCAAAGACTTTTTGTTCTCCAAGGAGAAATAAAATGAAAGATAAAATGACTAAAGCATTATCAGATAAATCACGAACAAATCAGCTAGAGATATTAGATAAACTAGAAGATGTTGCTGAAAAGCTTGTCCAATATCTTTTTAAAAGTGGCAAAGGAATTGACCATTTTGTTCTTGAATATCAGCCTACTGAAGATAAGTATTCCGAAGATGAGGATTCACGAGCTACTTTCTATAAGAAACAGCATAGATTAATTAAAAATCAGATCCAAGAACGGCTTTCTGAATATGGCGAAACACGGGAAGATTCAGAGATTCAGTACTTCATTTCATACGCTGATAAGAAAAAGTATGTGTTCTTTTTATCCCCTAATAAAAGCCATTCTGGATGGAAACAATTATTTCCCAATAATCGAGAAATAATTTTAAATTTGGTTTTTAAGTTTTATATTCTTTCTCAAGGTTTATCTGTTGAGACAATGAATGGTTTTGAAGAATTACTCTTAGTTCATTCCAAAAATCTAACCAAATCGAAAAACGCTCTTGTGGTGTGGGGACAGAATTTGTTAATCAAATACAATCATCATGATGTACTAACATTAACCTTATCTAGAAAAAGCCGAATATTCTTACCAGAAGACCAGTACAGTACCATAGATAGTGACGAGCTAGAGGAGTTGTTAGTTTATAACAAGAAGAACTACTACTTTGAACGTGACCTCGATGCTCGCCGTAAAAATCCTATTTATTTTATGCAATTTCCTAAAGATAGCAAAGATTATGACAATTTAAAAAAGACTCAGGTTTATCATTACCAAAACCTTATGACAAAACTTGAGGATTTTTTAAGTGAGTGTGGTATTGACTTTAAACCCCTTCATCTTCAGGCTGACCACTACTTAGAAAACCCTTTTATCAAAAATATAGAATCTGTAGAATCATTAGAGATTATTAACAATACTGGAGTTGATCTGATTGAAGATGACCAACAATTTCTGAAAAATTTTCTGAAACATCAAGGCGTATCTCCTCTCACATTTTATAATTCTGGGAAAACTGTTAGTACCTATGAAAAAGTAGAAGTTGAGGGTGAGGACGATGCTTGCTGGAGAATTACTGAAGTTGTTCCCTGGTTAGAGATTGAACTGGATAAGGGAAAAAACTATTTAGTTCTCAATAAAGATTTGGAGGAAGAAGCGGGTTCAATGGCTTACCAGAGAAATGATAAACTCTGGTATCCATCAACAAAAATAGATAATAGAGAGAAAGTTGATTTCTATTCACAGTTAAAGAAAAGATTTAACTATTTGGAGACAGGAGAGTTTTTTAGCACGCAGGGGATAAATATATCAGATTTTAGGGCTGTTGGAAATGTAAAATCTTCTTCTTGGTCGGTTCTCAATTATACAAAAATTGATCTAGATATTCTGCGCCTGGATACGCAGGGTTTTACAGATGGGAAATTCTTGGATGTCGAAGGTTCTATTTCCTGCTATCTAAGAGGACAAGAAGATAGTAAACAATGGGAAGATTTCCGCGAGAGATACAAGATAAAGATTTCACCTAAATTTCAGAAAGTCTTGATTGAACTGGGAATTAAGAACTGGATCAGGGAAAGTCTTGTAAATCCCAACTTTGGCTTGTCTATTACTCCTCAATCATTTACTGAAAAACAATTCTTTACTATATATGTGCGTAGCCCGCGAAAAAAGGAAGCTAAAGCGGTAGCAGTAGAATTCTTATATAAAGAGGGTTGCATATATATCAAAAATGTAATACGCGAGATGAAACAGATCGAAGATAAATTCCGATTTTTAAGAAGACAAAAAAACAAATCAGAAAAATTAATTAACGATCAACAATATTTTGTAGATGAATCCGAGCAGTTATACATTAATTGTTATACAAATGATTTGTATACACCAACTTTAATTGGACGAAATGGTATTGTTGAAGATATGGAAAATGGAAAACTAAAAATTAATCGAGAAATTAAAGATGAAAATAGTAGTAGATTATTCCCTTTGGTGTCGTATTATAACGGTGAGATTAAACCCATTAACAGAATACAAAATATGATATGTTTTGATTTGGATAACGCAACATTTATTCAATATTATGTTCCGCCCGCCAAAAGTATTGATAGCTCTATTAAAAGAGGGTTTAGAGTCTATCATTTGATTGGGAAGACATATTCCGAAACTGAAATTCAGACATCTGAACTTATCGAGCATCCCATCACAGCTTTACATTTTAGTACACTAACTCAAAATATTTTAAAGATCAGTGATAATAGTCAATCATCCTTGCTACAAAAAGTTGCGAAGGTATTAATTGAAAATTGAGAAATAGTCTTATGTTGAATATCATTTCAAATATTTCTACCGCAGAGATGCCACCTCTGCTGCCCAAGGTTAATAGACATCTCCGAAAAAGAATCTCAAACCCTTATCCTGTCTAGGTGAAAACCTAATTTATGGAGATGTCTAATATTGTAGATATCGCAGTAGCTATCCATTCTTCGGTAAGCACCATCGATGAGTTGTTAGTCTTAGTCCTGTAGAAAATCAAGATAGCGAAAATGGGTGTTGGAGCGATCGCAGCTAAGAATCCTCATATTAGACTAAACGGTTTAGTTTAAAATAGTGATTAGTAAATTTTTGACTTACTTGTGACTAATAATTTTTTGAGAAGTTACGATGAAATCACAATCAAACTTTAGTTGAGACGTTTCCTTCCCAGGCAATCAAAGCATCAAACAGCAATGCTTCTTCCGTCAAATTTTACCAATTTATAGTAAATCTCAATTACCAATCCCATGCCACATCGTCATTATCCTCCCGCCTACTTACGCTATCTCAAAGCCAGGTTATGGAATCTAGGGCGGCCTGGTTTTTGGGGAACTGCAATTTTTTTATCTGTAGTAGGGTTAGTAATCTGGAAATACTGGTCAAACCCAGATATTTTCGTTTATGAGCAAAAAAAACCAGTCGTTTTACAAAAATCTGCTGATTCCTCCCTGTCAGAAGAAAACAAAGCTATTGCGGCAGATATTGATAACCTGCCAGTTTTATTTAATGACTTTGAGGAAGCAACTCTCTCACTAACGGCAAATGCGCCTAAAGAAAAGACTCAGACAAAAAAGAGCAAAGGCTTATTAGAGGATGTAATTAACAAACAAAAGTCTGCTACTGATACCAAATTAAATCCTGGTTTAGGCGTTAACGGCGACACCTCCCCAGCTGCTAAAAATCCCTTTGTCGTACAAACAGAAAATTTATTGCGTGGTGGAACGGTTGATAGTAGCAACCAGTTTCTAGGTCTTAAGACCTTAGATGCGGCGTCTGAACCAACAGGGGGCGAACAAACATCCTCTAGCTTGGGTATTGGATTCACTAATCAAACCAACAAGAATCAAAATTCTCTCTCTATCAGCCCTCTGCAAGCAGCGCTCAACCAATCGACAAATCAGAAATTGTCTAGCTTTAATGGTATCACTGCAACTCAGCCAAATGTCTTAGGCCAAGTCTCTGACCCAGCAACAACGCTAATGCCACCCATTAACAGCTTACCCAGTCAGAATTATCTACCAAGTACTGGGTTAACTTCTGGGACAGGCTACACGTCAACGGGTACGAACTTACCGCAAAATCCCTACAATAATTTAAATAACGGTCAAGTAGTGCCTAATGTCGCACCAGTGACGCCCCCTGCTACCTCTGTCGCACCAAGTAATATTGCACCTTACTCTAGCCAGAGTCCGAGTCAAAGTGTTGTCACACCCATAAACCCTGCGGGATATGGGAATTATGGGTTGCAGCAACCGACGCAACCACCACAATCTATTTATGGGAATTATGGGTTGCAGCAACCGACGCAACCACCACAATCTAATTATGGGAATTATGGGTTGCAACAACCGACGCAACCACCACAATCTAATTATGGGAATAATGTGTTGCAGCAACCAACACAGTCTAATTCCTTATATCTTCGTCAACTTCGAGACAAGTATATAGATCGAGGTCAAAGGTGATTTTAAGCGCGTTGGCTAGATAAAGTCTAGCTAAGGTGATTGTGGGCTATTTGGAATAACCGGAACTTCTGGTGTTTCGGGTTGTCGCTGTTGTCGTTGCAAATATTTACTCAATACATAAGCCATATCCCCACGGGTAACGGGTTTTAATGGGGAAATATTGCCTTGAGCATCTGTGTTCAGAAATCCCTCAGTAGCTACTGTTGCGATCGCTTTTCTAGCCCAAGCTGGGATAGACTTTTGATCTGGATGTGAAGCCAGAATCTCATTCACAGCGGCATCAGGAAACTGAAATACACCATAAGCCTGGGCAAAAATAGCCAGAGCTTCTGCCCTTGTCACTTTTTGGTTAGGGAAGAATTCATTACCCCGATAGCCTTTCATGATGTCAGTTTTTAAGACTGTCTGTATATCATTAAATGCCCAATAAGAACGAGGAACATCTGGAACAGTTAAATTTTCTTTGGTAACAGCTTCTCTTTTATCTAGGCGAAATGCCTTTACCATAATCGACGCTAATTCTGCCCGACTCAGTAACCTTTCTGGATAAAACTTACCATCAGGAAAGTTTGTCATCCATTTGACAGCAGTTACCTGTTGAATGGAATCATCTGGTATTCCAGAAGTAGTTTCTGGTGCTTGAGCAATTGCTGGCAAGCTTTGTAGTAGTGCCACTAAAGATAAAGTAATTGAAAGCTGACGCATCACCATAACCACTTTTAGCTGCTAACGTGAATTAAAAAAACTACGTTACTGAGGTTAACGCCAAATTTGGGGTTCCTAATAACTTCTAACTCAGTTAGTGACGAATTTAGGCTGGGCAATGTTGCTCCCGCTACGTAGCGTGTAGCTTTAAAAATTAGGACTGTGTTCAGAATCTTTACGTTAGTCATCTCCTCTGTTCCGGACACTAGGATGTTTTATTTTTTGTAAGTTCCTAATCAAGGAAGTAGAAATCAGCAAAAACTTGTTTTTTACCTTTTATCTTTTGGCGTTATCTGCCCACTACTATGGACTATAGTCAGTTTTTCAGGAGTTTTGGCAATGACAGCAGCAGCAGATCCCGTAAAGTTGATGAAGCAAGAAGTTGGCAAAGCCGCCGCAGCCCTGGTAAAGTCGGGTTCCATTGTGGGGTTGGGTACGGGGTCAACTACAGCATATACGATTCAGTATTTAGGCGATCGCCTCAAGTCTGGTGAACTCAAAGATATCATTGGTATACCTACCTCGTTTCAGTCAGAAGTGCTGGCGAAGCAGTATGGTATCCCTCTCGCCACCTTGGATGCTATCGACCACATCGATATTGCCATTGATGGCGCAGATGAAGTCGATCCGCAGAAGAATTTGATTAAAGGCGGTGGTGCAGCACATACCCGCGAAAAAGTCGTAGACTACCTGGCAGAACAGTTCATCGTCGTAGTAGACAGTGGCAAGTTAGTAGACCGCTTAGGTTCTAGTTTCGCTGTGCCTGTGGAAGTGATTCCAATGGCAATTACTCCTGTAACCAATGCCATCAAAAAACTCGGTGGCAAACCAGAACTCCGCATGGGTGTAAAAAAAGCTGGGCCAGTAATCACTGACCAAGGGAACTTTGTCTTAGATGTTAGATTTGACTCTATCGAAGATCCAGCCGGATTAGAAAAGACATTAAATAACATTCCCGGCGTTCTGGAAAATGGTATCTTCGTTAACTGTGTCGATTTAGTTTTGATTGGTGAAGTCAAAGATGGTCAGCCATTAGTGCGACAACTGTAAGAATTTTGGATTTTAGATTTTGGATTTTAGATGTCTCTAAAATCCAAAATTAAGCAATGTTACTTTTTATAAAACCTAAAAAATAGCTTTAGCCCATCTTCCGCTTTAGGCTTGCCGCACTCCCGCGCTATCATCTGAGAAAGATAAAACTGTTGCGATCGTGGGGAGGTCTTTCTCACTTCAGGAATTCCAATAACTAAATCATCCCGTAAGATAGACAGGCAAGAACCCTGCCCGATAAAAATATGGGAAAATTTTTGGGAAATCCCTCAAAACTCAGGACTCGCTACTTATCTGCTCACTCAGGACTCAGGACTCTTTATGTTAGCAGGCACAATTTTGCAGGATGGAAAATATACCCTAATTCAAGAAATAGGGCGGGGTGGCTTTGGCATTACCTTTAAAGCTACGCATCAATACTTGGGTCAGGAGGTGGTGATGAAAACCATCAATGAACGGCTGCGACAACATCCTGATTTTGCCAAATTCGAGGGTCAATTCCAAGATGAAGCCAGACGACTGGCTACGTGTATTCACCCAAATATAGTCCGAGTTAGTGACTTTTTTGTGGAAGCTGGACTGCCTTATATGGTGATGGAATACATTGCTGGCGAAACCTTGGGAGACGCATTTGTATTACCAGGGATAACTTTGCCTGAAGCCACAGCAATTCATTACATCCGGCAAATTGGGGCCGCGTTGCAGGTAGTACACAACAACGGTTTGTTACACCGCGATGTCAAACCAGATAATATCATTCTTCGCCTGGGAACGCAGGAAGTAATACTAATTGATTTTGGCATTGCCAGGGAATTTAATGGCGGTGTCAGGCAGACTCACACAGGTCTGGTTTCTGAAGGCTATTCTCCCATTGAGCAGTATATGACGCAAGCGCCGCGCACACCCGCCACGGATGTTTATGGTTTAGCAGCAACCTTGTATGCACTGTTGACAGCCCAAGTTCCCATGCCAGCATTATTGCGCGATCGCGAACAAATGCCTTCCCCCCGCGAACTGCAACCACACTTGAGTGCTGCTGTCAACCAGGCGGTAATGCGCGGTATGGCGGTAGAGTCTCGTTTTCGGCCAGCGACAGTTGCTGAGTGGCTGCAATTGCTACCTGGAAATGGGATGAATGGAACACCGCAAGTCTTACCCACTTACGCAGTGCCAACTGTCAATTTATCTGCCCAGCAAGCAGCAACTGTAATTGGGAAAACTGCCCAAAATTCTATTCATAGACCATCTGTGTTGGCGCAGCCAGGCATTGCTAAAGAAACTGTACTGGCTAAAAAGCTGGGGTCATCTCAGGTACTTATTGGTATAGGTGTAGCCCTAGTTGCTGCTACAGCAGGTTTTGGGATCACGAGCATATTACCCAAATCTCAGCAGCAGCCAACCGCAAAGCCGCTTTTTGAACAGCCAACTCAAGAAACAGGCACGAAAGTACCTAACTTCGATAGTACATCTTCACCCGGATCTGAAGAGACTAACACTACCTCAAGAACCGAATCAGCACCCGTCTCTAATTCCAAGCAGCGTCGCCGCAATCGTCGTTCTTCCCAAGAAGAATCTACCAGCCCCAAACCTACAGGAGAATCACAACGCGGCGATTCCGAGCAATCCACACCTTCACCTAGCGTTTCCCCCACACCCTCCTTAGTGGAGAAACTACGGGCAATCCGCTCATCTCGAAATGCTTCCCCCGCACCATTGCCATTCCCACAAAATAACTTACCCGCTTCTAGTCAAAATCCTGCCTCCCCTCAACCTGTAAGTCCATCAAAACCTGTACTTATACCAGCAGCACCACCAACGGAATCCAAACAATCAGATCCTTCTGCTGTAGTAGTACCAACACTGGAAAAGCAAAATTCATCGACTAATAGTCAACCCCAGAATATTCAGAAGCTGGAGGAAAAGCCGCAAGATGACAATAACTAGTCAATTTTGGATTTTGGTAAAGCAGCGTGGTGAGTCCACCACCACCCTGACTCCGATTAACAAATTACAAATTACGTAGCTTGCTTCTCGCCTTCTTTACGAGACGCTACGCGAATGGCGAGTATTAAGTAAGTAGGTGGGAAAATTTACAAGTATGTCATTGCGAGTGAAACGGAGTGTAACGTTCGCCTCCGGTCTCCAAGAGTTGCAATCACAAGGACTTTGACGGTTTTACATTTTGTTACATAGTTAGATTAATTCGTGCCTACCTACTTACGAATTACGAATTATTTTAGGAAGGATCAAGCCTATTCTGTACAACAACTTCCCCCTTCTGATTAATCTTCACCGGATTCTTGGGAAAAGCTTGATTATTCAAATAACGCATAAGTCTTATAGTCTGAAAACTCTGATCGATATGAGGGATTCCCTGCCGATCCATCCGAACCGGAATAATTTTACTTGATACCAAATCTCCTGCTG
Source organism: Nostoc sp. (assembly GCF_036917935.1). Classification (GTDB taxonomy): domain Bacteria; phylum Cyanobacteriota; class Cyanobacteriia; order Cyanobacteriales; family Nostocaceae; genus Nostoc. The sequence continues at coordinate 126,673 of NZ_JBALEL010000051.1, forward strand.
AGTTGAGTTTGACTTCTAAAATCATTGAGTCACCTGTTTGGGCATTTGTAGATAAAGTCCGATATCCCAAAAAGTTTCCTAAAGAATAGGCAATGATTTTTCCCTGATAAATTTCCATCGCTCTCGGAACGTGAGGCCCATGTCCTAATACTAAGTCTGCTCCTGCATCAATCATGTTTCGAGCAAACGCGATCGCATTACCTCGGTTTTCTCCATAAAAAAACTCTGTTTGATTTTTAACGTGTAGTGCCCCCGTTCCTTCCGCTCCAGCGTGCATCGATACTACTACAATGTTGGCTTTATTTTTGGCTTCTGCCACGAGTGCTTTAGCTGCTCCTAAATTATGGATAGAATTATACATTTCATAAGGAGAAAATCCGATCATTGCCACGGGGATATTGTTAGCTTCCAAATAAAGAATTTGCTTTTTATGACCTAATGTTGCAATGCCCACAGCCTGAAGATTTTTCATTGTATCTTTGAACCCTACCGGCCCGAAGTCCATAGCATGGTTATTTGCCATATTGAACACATTAAAACCAGCTTCAGCAAAAAGCTGGGCGTATGCAGGTGGAGAGCGAAAGGCAAAGACTTGTCCTCGACTAATATCTTTAGCAGTATAGGGATAATTAGTTAGGCTACTTTCAAAATTACCAAACAAGATATCAGATCCTTGTAAGTGAGTTCTCACTGACTTTGGTAATAATTGATCTCGAAAGCGAGGTAATCTATAGTTAGGGAAATTAGTGCCGGGAATAATATCTCCAACAGCTTTGATGGTAATAGTATTGGGAAAGGTTTGTTGTTGTGTTGTTGATGGCGTAAGTTCAGGAATAGCTAATGGAAATCGCACAGGCTTAGTAGGCATAGTAGCAGCGTTTAATCGCTGTGATTGCCCAAGCCGGATAATGACTCCTATACTAATACCCAGATATAAACAAACGCTGATAAAACTAAATGAGAGTACTCGCCCCAAGCTGCGATCTACCATCGTTCACTCCTCACACGATGGCATTAGTTTATCCCAAAAATCGGTGCTAACGGTGTATATTTTAGTGTTTTTCGGCAAATATTTGACTAAGTAAATATTGAGCCATAATCCTATCTCACTTGCAAATAAACAGACAAGTTGCTCAATATCCTTGTTAAAGGTAGGCAAATTTCTGCCACAGTGTAGTAATTCTTCAGTAATTTTTTGAACGGAGAGGGGGGGATTCGAACCCCCGTTGAGTTTCCCCAAAACGCATTTCGAGTGCGTCACCATGAACCGCTCGGACACCTCTCCAGCTATTTATTCAGACATTTGAGTATCTATTCTACATTCAAACGCTGCAAATTTAGGGAAATCTTGCCGGATTCCCGATACTACTATAGCATTATCGCTTTTTTTGCGTAACGCAATGCTCCAAGAACGCCAATACTCAAGCCCAAGAGATTTTCCATCATGGCGGTTGGTGAAATTAGCTGACGAGTCAATGACACGCAGAGATTTATATAAAGCTGTGAAGAAACGTTTCTTGTACCGAGACTAGAGTCCCAAGGAGGCGATTACACAGGAGTACGAGCTTGTTTAAATCGGGATAGTTTGGGTGCGTAATTTCGACTAAGTAATACAGAAATACCCAATTTGCTTTACTTGGTAGGTATAGAGACTTCCCAAATTCCTTGATTTCCACCATATTCCAGAACATAAATCTTATAGCCGATAATCTCAGCATCAATGGGATTACTAAAACCTCTGACAAGGCGCGTAGCATTAAGTTTATAGTTGGTATTTCCTACTTTAATTAACTTTAAATGCAGTAGGTCTTGGCTAGGATCTTTAAAAGGGCCTGGTACTGTTTCGCCAGTAGGATCGCCTACTGTCCAACTCAACATAAATCCATCTCTCTTGAATTCTGGACTCATTACTCCTTGTGTATCAAAAACTAAGCCTAAAGGAGAACGGTGTGTTGTAAAAGTGCTAAAACTTTGCCCAAGAACACTGGCGTCTTTGACTTTACCATCTAGAGGATCGCGGTAACTGTCTGCGTCCGGCCCTAAATTAGGAATTGGTTCAATTAAGTTTCCAGCAGGCCGAATAGGAAAGGTTGGATCGTTACGATAGTAGCCTTTTTGGATGGCGTTAAATCTAGGGTCTAACAATCGGTCATTGGCAGGATTATAATTGGGAAATTGTTGTGGATTGTCTGTCCCACCAATACGCCAGGGGAAGCCGTAATTACCACCTAGACGTAGCCAATTTAATTCTTCTGACATGTCGCGATCGGGGCCATTTTCTGTGCCAAATAAATCCCCATTGGGCGCAAAGGCCATATCGAAAGTATTGCGTGTTCCTTCTGCAAAAATATAGCCAGATGTCTTTAAGGTTGCTCGATTGTTTGCCAGAAAGAGATTATTGCCATTACTAGGAAGGCGGAGTATACAGGCAGTTAATCCGACTTCGCGAGTATTGGGATATAGACCATCAACAGACTGAACCTCACCATGATCGGTACGAGAACCGCTATTCACATAGATAAAGTTACCATCTAAGCTAACAACCACGCCGTTGAAGCGATGGTCATAAGCTGTTTTGCTTTTGGGATAGTTTGCACTCTTAGCTAAGATAGACCAGATACGCTGTCCTGTACCCGAATTAATTACGCCTTTAACAATAATTGCTTTAGTCTGCTCATTCACAAGGTTGGCATTGCCAACTAAATAAATTGTGCCGTTAGGGCCAATGGCCATACCTTGAGTTTCAGCTAAATTATGATTACTAGAGTTGTACACAAGTGTACTAGTAGAGGAGCCTAAATTAACTCGATAAATCTCACCATTTCGTTTGAGGTAATAGAGGGTATTGTTTCGTGGATCTTTTACAATCCGAACAGAAGGAGAGACTGATAACGTATTAATAATATTGCGAACCTTAATATCAGGACGCAGGGCTTGAGGCGCAACATTTACTCCAGTAGTGCTATGGTTTAATAAAACTATTGTAAATAACAGTGTTATTATAAATAACAGCGTTTGAGCAGCAAACTTACCGATAAATCTGCTTTTAACTTGGTTGAATAATTTAGTGTAATTCATAATTTTCTTCATAAAATGGTCAGTTAATTTTGTTGCTAAATTTTCTTGATGAGGGGAAACTTTTTAGAGATTACGGGGTGAAATGATCAATGGGTACTATTTATTATGCCAAACTGACTTCTAGCGTATAAGGAGTAGAGTTGCTGTCACTAGAGCCAGAAAAAGTTCCGCCATCTTGAGGAAAGAAAGCATATTTACTCACTGAAATCGAGTATGTACCTGCACCTAGTGAAGCGGTGATTAATGACCCAAAGTCGGGGCCACTATCGTCGTCACTTTGTAGTAAAATCCCAGCATTGTTAAACAGTCCGATAACCGTATCATCGGTTGTCACCGCACTGATGGTGACAGTTTTTGGATTTGCTAGAGAAAATGTAAAAAAGTCGAAATCGGGATTGTCTCCCGGTTGAACTGTTACTAACTCACCTGAGAGATTAACGTTTGAGCCGGATGATAAAGAACCCAATCCTTCAGCCCTAGCTAGTGTATTATTTGTAGCTTGTTGAGTATTTTCTCGCTCATAGAAAAAGAAGTCGTCACTATCAAGTTTGAGGTTTACTATGCCCTGCACAATACCTATAATTTCATCTGGCTCTGCTCCAGGTTTGTCTAAGAATATTTGTGTATTGACTCCAACAGTTTGTAGGCGGTAGTCCTTTGGGGAGCCTTTGAGTTCTATTCGGTCTTCATTACGGTTGAAGTCAGTAATCGTAGCCAAGTCCCTCAAACCAGCATTCGCAGTGTTTTTATCGTCGTAGTAGACATTTCTAGCGTCTCCAAGGACAAATCTATCTAGCCCAACTGAGCCAGTTAAGGTATCAGTCTCTCCTAATCCCGGTGAGAGTGGACTACCGGGCCAAACACCAATAAGGATATCGTTTCCAGACCCACCATTGAGTATGTCATTACCGGGGCCACCCTGTAGACTATCATTGTCATCTTCACCATTGAGGATATCATTGCCCACATTACCGTCTAGTGTGTCATTGCCTGCTTTTCCATTCAGAGTGTTATTAAAAGTATTACCAAAGAGAAAGTTGTTAAGACTGTTACCTGTCCCGTTGATGGCGCTAGTTTCCTTCAGCGTCAGGTTCTCCAGATTGACGCCTAGTGTGTAGGTGACAGAAGAGCGGACGGTATCTGTGCCTGAATTTACAGCTTCTGTAATGGCATCAACAGCACTGTCAATAACGTAAGTGTCGTTGCCTACTCCTCCATTTAAGCTGTCAGTACCCAAGCCGCCATCAAGTGTGTCATTACCAAGGCCACCGATTAAACTGTCGTTTCCTGTTCCACCAAATAGATTATCATTACCAGCTGCACCATTCAGGGTGTCGTTACCGGAAAGACTATTGACGTTACCACCATTAGCCCAACCATATATCGTGTCATCTCCCGAAGTCCCATTTCTGATGTCAGGAGATGTAGTGCCGTAAATAACTGCCATATTTATGATTTTTCCTGAATTTCTAACTAATGCCTAAGTTCGTCCTCAGTCAAAGAATTTTTCATCAGTTCAATGTTGATTAAGTAGGTAGGCAGGAATTAATCTAACTATGTAACAAAATGTAAAACCGTCAAAGTCCTTGTGATTGCTTTGTTACACTCCGTTTAACAAAGCAATCACATACTTGTAAATTTTCCCACCTACTTAATTAAAACTGTAATTTTTAATACAGATGTCTTGACTAACCTAATTAATAAAAATACTACTTAGAAAATATTAGTTATTGATTTGGTTCGTTGATTATGTAAATGGTAAGTAATTGAGTCAAAATTAATTGATTTTAATTATTTATTTTCCACTAGATTTTTTGATTTTAAACTAAACTATAAATATTTATTATCATGAGTCAAAGGTTACGTCAAATTATTTACAAAATCTTAAAAATATAATGTTTTTTATTTTTAATACGATTAGAAAAACTTATGAATTTTAATTAAGTATTTTGGAAAAAATACTGTTTTTTTTAGTAAAGGTGACAAGATTTTTTAGCTGAATACGGTATTTTCGTTAAGTTAGGTTTCGATATCAATTTTTGCTTGCAAAAAAAATACTTTTCTATTACAGAAATGCATTGTAAAATACATAAGTTAAATTGATAGATGATCCAAAATATTTTTGAGCTTAATAACAGTTAAGCTTTACATAAATTTTATATACTTCCTTTAAAGAGTGAAGCTGATTGTGGGAAGAGATGCTTCAAAAAGGATGGTGCTAAATTCAAGCTTAATTAACCTAATTACAGCTATTTTTAGGTAAATAGACCACGGGGTAGGAAACCCGGAGAACCCCACCTCGCAAAAGCTACGCTTTGTCTCCCCTCTTTGCAGGTCTGCGGTATTAACTAATTTACCGGATTTGATATAATATCGTGTGCGGTTAAAGACTTATCATTAAGACCGCAGAGGTGCAGAGGTGAGAGGTTTTTGGGCTTTCTGCATAGATTCGGGAATTATAACTAATTAACCGGACTTGATATAACTCAGCAGTTTCGCACCGCGAACTAGTGTAAACTCCAAAAAATAAATCTAAACGTCAATTACTTTTTCTTGTAAACTAATGGTGTCTTGAAGCGTTAGGCATAATTGTTTCTTGAAGATTTACGCCGCTGAGGTTAGCTTCTCTAATGTCGGCTCCTCTAAGGTTAGTTCCTCTGAGATTCGCCCCTGCCAAATTCGCGCCTCTAAGGTTAGTCCAACTCAAGTCAGCTTGACTCAAGTCAGCTTCACTGAGGTTAGCCCGCAACAGGTATGCACCACTTAGGTGAGCCTTGGTCAGATTAGCTTTATAGAGGTCAGCTTTGTAAAGGTAAGCCCCTAAGACTTCCGCCTCGTACAAACTCGCTTCGCTGAGGTTAGCCGCAATCAAGTTAGCTTCAATGAGGTTGGCAAATGAGAGGTTAGCCCGCATCAACTTTGCTGCACCTAAATCGGCATCTTTCAAGTTAGCGCCTCTTAAGTCAGTACCAATGAGATTAGCATGAGCGATCGCAGCGCCTCTAAGATCCACCTCACTCAAATCAGCTCCAATCAAATTAGCATGACTCAAATCGGCGTGCGTAAGTATAGCACCACTCAAGTTAGCAACACTGAAGTTAGCCGCACTCAGGTTAGCTTCATTTAGGAAGGCTTTGTAGAGGTTGGCACTACTGAGGTCAGCACCACTGAGATTTGCTCGCACGAGTAAAGCATTGCCCAAATCGACTCTTCTCAAGTTTACCCCCTGGAGGTTTGCGCCTCTGAGGTTATCGCCTTGCAGATTCGCGCCGCTGAGGTCTGGTTCAATCTGAGGATTTTTCTTTCTCCACTCAATCCATGTAACTGCACCTGCTTTGAGTAAAGTTAGATGCTCTCGATTTGCCATTTTCTCTCTTTTACTCCTGACGCCCACCCAAAGAATTTACCCGACCAGCGACATTTTCAATCGCCGTTAATGCTCCCTGAGCCCCTGCGAGAATATCCTGTTCTTGTCCACCTAAGTAAAGCCGTCCAAAGCTACCTACAGCTTGAACTTCAAGAATGTTAATCCTCGCTGCTTTCTCTGCTTCATTGGCAGCGAGTGCGGCATAAGCAGCAGGTTCCACTTCTAATACATATAGCGTTTGTCCTGCTAGTAGTAGCTGTCCCCGGCGCGTGCGATTAATGAGTTGTGTTTGATAAGCATCGATGTTGCGGATAATCTGACTAGAAATAACACGCGGTTTCAGACATTCCTCTCTTTTGACTCCCAGTGCGGCCAAAATAGCTTGACCAGCAGCTCGCGTTTCGCCTTGGGAGCTAGAATGAACTTCCAATAGTCCGTATAGTCGTTCAACTACTTGTACTCCTGGACGGACAGAGGCAGATTTCAGCGCTATATCCGTAATCTTATTAATTTCGATACCAGGAGAGATTTCAATCCACAGTGATGTATCTCCTGGTAATGGTAAGAAGCCTTGGGCTACTGTTCCCATATATGCTGCATGTTGAGGTTGCAGGTTGTCGAGAAATACGAAACTGCGTAATTCTATGCCCAAGATTTTGCTCTCCAGTCGTGAAGTTATCTATTGCAAGATATATATAGCGGTTCTCGGCCCAAGTGATGTACAAGAACCCCACCCCCAACCCCCTCCCCGCAAGCAAGGAGGGGGCTAAGATGTACCTTGTATGATTAGGAAACGCTATATATAGATAGCGGTTCTCGATCCAGTAAGGTACAATTTTGACCTGTCTCCATTCCTCTCTCCTAAAAGGAGAGAGGCTTTGAATTTTTCCCCCTTCCCGCTTCGGAAAGGGGGTTAGGGGGTTAGGTCTATTTGCATACTTGTACCTCACCGGATTGAAAATGGCTATAAGCGCCTAACTTGACAATATTAGGGTATTGAGTAGCGCAAAATCCGTTTAATCTATCTACACCTGTGTGTAAAATCGCAATTATAGAAGCCAATGCTTATTTAGATGATTATTGTTGTTGTGGGATAAAATCTACTTTGATCGGACGACATAATTTTTGTTTAACACAGCTGCTTTGTAAACACCTTGACCCTTTTACATTACCCCAGTTTTACCCCAAATATTTCCGCAACATCTGCCAACCGGAACTGCAAAGATTAGATATCAATGAATATGGCTCTTTCTAGCTCAAGTTGTTTTTCCTAAACTCTTCTCACAAACCCCTGTAACTTCCTCTCCCTATCCTCACAATCAGGCAAATAAGCAGATACAAAGCACTTAAACAGCTTGCCATGATTTGGAACGAGCAAATGTACTAATTCGTGAACAATAACAAACTCCCCTAGTTCTTTTGGCAAATTTAATAACTCTGTGTTGAGTGTTAAACGTCCTGTAGTGATAGAAATGGATGCCCATTTGCGTTTCATCGGACGTAGTTGGATTTGCTGAACTTGGACGTTTATTTTTTTACTCCATTCTCCCACAGCATTTTTAAGTGCTTGTGCGTCTTTCCAGCTTGCTGAATCTTGGGTGCTTTCTTGTAAGGGAGTCGGGTTGATCATTCGACTCGTTCCAGTTTTAGGAGGTTGTTAGTGACTTCGATAGTTTGCTCAACAGAGTTTGTCAGGGGATAAAGGGTGGCGTAAAGTTCGGTTCTGAGGTCGATTTCCTGACGTGCATCCCACCAGTAATCTGAGAAGTTGGCATAAACTGCGTTTACAGTTTTGGCTTGCTCGACATTGAGGTTATCAATCGCGTGCTTAATGACAGTGTAGATGGCAAAGGTATTTTCATGAACATCGAGTTTTTAGCGTTCTTCCCCTGCTTCCACACGTTCGTTGACTATTTGAACTAAAGCCTCATGCGCTTCTATTTGGCGGTTTTCAAAGGCTTGACGGACTTTTTCGGCGCGATCGCCAATGTTCAGGAGGAAAGGCGATCGCGGACTTCCATCTAGCACGTCTTGAGAAATTGCCTTACTCAAGTTGAGAACCTTAACGTAATCGGTTGTGTCACTTTGGCGGAATTTTTCTAACTGTTCGGCGTTAAGTTCGTAAATAGTTCCTGGCATTTCTAATTCGCCAATTGTGACCTTACGGCGTACCAGTTCTTTGGTTTTGGCGACCAGTTCCAAGTCTATGTAAGGATTGGTATTATAAGCTGCGCGGATTGTGGCATAAAGTCTGACAATGGCTTGATAATTTTTCATGAATTCGCCACCCAAGTCAGGATCGGGTGAGAGAATTTCGTAAATAGTCTGCAATTTCCGGGCAAAATTAAAGAATTCCTCTCGTAATTCCTTATCTGCGAAATGTTCCGCCGCCCTTTCTTTAGATTTTCTTTACGAATCAGCTCTAAACTCTTACCCATTTCAATACCTTAGTATTTTTATCATAGCGATAGGTAATGCCGTCTCTATTAGTGATAGTTTCCCCTTTGCTTGCCTTACTTCTAATAGTAGTAACGGAATAGTCGGTTAATTCGTTCATTTGTTTATGAGACAACCCTTCGACTATGCTTGTTTCTGATTGAATTAGAGATTTATATTGAGACGAATCATCTATTTTTATTTGAGGATTTGTGGAAGGAATAGTAACAATTGCTTTTTGAGTCCGATAATCCTGCACGGTCACAAGTCGCCAACTAGAATCTTGTGAAAGTTCCAAAACCCATTGATGATAATTAAACAGGCTTTCTCGATGCCCAACACTGATAAATGTTGTTTTCGTCTCTTGTAACTGTTGATATAACCTTCCTTCATTTTCCAAATCTAAAGCACTCGTTGCTTCATCTAATATAGTAAAGCTAGGATGAGTAACTAACAGTCGCGCAAAAGCTAGGCGTTGTTGTTCTCCTATCGATAATATATTCTCCCAGGGAACTTCTGTATCAAAGCCATCGACTCGACTAAGTAAGTTTTGCAGGTTGACTTGTTGCAAAACTTCTTTGAGTTCTGCGTCGGTCATTTGACGATTTGTATTAGGGTAGAGTAACTGTTCGCGCAAAGTTCCCAAAATTATATATGGGCGTTGGGGCAAAAATAAGACTTCTTCTAAAGGAGGCCGTACCAGACGGCCAGTCCCTGCATTCCACAAACCAGCGATCGCTCTCAGTAGAGAACTTTTACCTCGACCACTAGGCCCAACAATCAATAAACCTTCTCCCGATTGAACAGACAACGATAAATCTTCAACGATTACCTGTTCATAGTTGGGTGTTTGTAAAGTCACATTCTCAAAAGCAAGACGATTCTCTTCTATAGTTTTAATCGTACTAACATTCTCTGGCTCTTTGGTGACAGCTTCTAACGCATCTGAAAACTCAGCTAAACGCTCAACGTAACTCGAAAATCGCCCAGAAGTTCCAAATTCATTGATTAATTCTGCCATAGCGTTAGCAAACAAACCAGTAGCTAAACTGGCTTGGCCAACTTGTCCGAAATCAATTTCACCATTAATATATAATGGCCCAAGTACTAGAAACGGAAATATTTGGATAATAGCCTGATATCCTCTGTTAAAAATTTCCTTACCTCTCTCCCAATTAATCTTGCGTTCAATATTTTTCAGGAGATTACTAAATCGGCGCTGAATTATATTTGATTCTTGGTTTTCTCCTTGAAAAAAAGCTATCGATTCAGCGTGATTACGAACATGAGTTAGGGAATAATTATATTCAGCTTTAAGTTCAAGTTCCTCTTGATTAATCTTATTCAATTCTTGAGTTAAGTAAATAGCAATCAAATTTCCTATGACCGTATAAACAAGCATAACTATAGCGATCTGTCGGGAAATTGACCAAACAATTACTAAAAAAGCCGTCATTTCAAGCACTTTTTCTAAGAAAGTAGCTGAAAAAGTTAGAGCATTACTGGTAATGGGTTCAATTTCTTGAGATATACGTTGATCTGGGTTATCAATATCAGATTGAAAGTTAATTCTATAATAAGCACGATTACTCAAATATGTTGATAGTGTGCGATTATTTAGCCATTTGTACCAATCAAGAGCAACTTTTTTTCTGACAAATTTAGAAAATCCTACCAAGAAGGTTACGCAGATCAGGCTAACGCCGTAAATTGACAATATTTCAGTAAACTTAGTAATATCTTTCTCTTCAATGATCACATTGACTAAATAGTTACTAATGAAGGTATTGAAGGCAGCTACGGCCACGAGTGCGATTATTAATAAGATCAAGAGAATGAGCATTCCCCATGCGCGAATCACGTCTGAAAATGCTCTGTCTCCTGGCTCTGTTGGATACCAATAAGGCCCGGCGATCGCTCTAACATTCTCCCAAAATTGATTAAAAGCCGAAAATGGCGAAGTAGTATCTTTTAAGGCTTGATTGCGAAGAACTTGGGCTTGCATATTTTATAATAAGTGCGTCGAAAATTTTCTATTACTGTATCACTGAAGTCAAGGCAAATATAGCCTGAAAATATTATTGGATAAGCTTTTTAGCTATTGCTTTTTTAGAAATCATCCTTGCCTAGTTTGCTTTGAGTTAGACAAAGGTGGCGACAACTGGAACTAAAGAATAAGCGTTTGAGTAAGACATCCTTTCAGAGGTTGTTTGAAAAGTATTTGGCTGTGATTTTAGGCACTTAGAGATCCCCCCTAACCCCCCTTAAAAAGGGGGGAACCGGAATCAAAGTCCCCCTTTTTAAGGGGGATTTAGGGGGATCTGAAATGTTTTGCTACCAACGAGAGGACTTTTCAAACATCCTCTCACACCTTCGGCAAAGCTGAGGTCGATATAGCTGCGATGCCTGCGGCGGGCCTAGCCAACGCAACTTCATCAATCACATCAGGTAGTTCATCTTCCACAAGTCGTAGGCGAGGGTAGAAGTAGGCAATACAAGTTGCTGAGATAGTCAAAACTCCCATGATGATGCACAGAAGCCCCATACCACGACCTGTACCGACACCAATAATTTGTCCGATACTACCTGCCAACAAACCATCAGTAGCCATTAAGGGTTCAAACACCTTTTCTGCCAAAGGCCCTATCGTAATATAGCCTAGAGGTAAACCTACAGCTTCGATCGCTCCTTTAATAGAAAAGACTCTACCCTGCACTAATGGTTCTACTTTCGACTGAAAAATAGCTTGTGTTGAACTAGCAATTATTGGTCGGATCAAAAAGAATAAGAAGATGCCGACAATGAAAACAAAAATAGAAGCTTGCAAACCGGCAACGAGAAGAAACACACCCGTGAGCAGCATACAGCTATATATCGTATTCATGTTACGCTCTAGACCTCCCCAGATACCAATCAGTAAACCCCCTGCTAAAATAGCAACGCCAAAGAGCGAAAGAATAGTGCCTAAAACTGTTACGGGAGCAAAAGATAACACCAGAGGTATAGTGATAACCTGAACACATCCTACAAGAAAAAGGCTATAAGCTGAAATGATTAACACTCCTAGTAGTCCTGGTCGAGCCAATAAATAGGTTAATCCATAAGTTGTTTCTTTAAGAAAAGAACTTTCCTCAATTGCAACAACAGGAGTGCTGGATTTAGGAAACTGAAGCAGCAATAAAAGAATAATACTCAAAAATACGGTAGTTAAATGCAGCACGATAATTCCTTGCAGAGAAATCATCCCTAACAAGATACCTCCTAAAGGTGGTGCGACAAGCCGCGCCGTACCGTTCATGAAACTCAGCATTCCATTCGCACGACCAAGGTGTTGTTTTGGTACTAGTAAGCTTATGGAAGCGATGAAAGCGGGTATCTGAAAAGCCATGAAGATAGCACCGAAAGTATTGGCTAAGTAAATATGCCATACTTCCAATCGACCGATGATAAATAAAGCACCGATCGCCACTGTTGCTAAAGTTGCAAATAAATCGCTGAGAATCATTGTCCATCTCCGATCCCACCGATCCACTAATAACCCAGCTACAGGTGCAAGTAAGATCAGAGGTAAAGTATTGGAAAGCGTAATAAGAGCAAATTGGGTGACAGAACCTGTCTGTTCGTAAACCCAAACATCCAAAGCAAATGCGGTGATGCTGCTACCAATAGATGCAATCAGCTGTCCCAGCCAAACAATGATAAACAGTTTCATCTCACGGAAAATAGTCAGTGGGGTTTTTTCTATACTTGCTAACACGATCAACTCCTAAGTGTATGCATATTCAAACTTTTCATCATTACTTGATATTGGTGCAATAGCTTTTGCGCCTGATGATCCCAATCAAACTTTTCAACTGCTTGACGGTTTCCAAGTTCTCCCATTGCAATTCTGAGATTGTCATCTAAAAGCAGCCGCAGCATTGCGTCGGCTAAAGCATCCGCATTTCCGCGTTCGACCAATAACCCTGTTTTCCCATCCTCTATCAGTTCGGGGAAAGCACCCCCACGGGTAGCAATAACAGGCAATCCCATTGACATTGCTTCGATAATCGGCATTCCAAATGCCTCATTCCAAACAGATGGAAAAATAAATATATCTGCTTGCTGATAATACTCAAATAGCTCAAAATGGGGAACTTTGCCCAGAAAAAAAACCGAACTGACTGCGTTAGAAGCAATTCGCTTTTGCAATTGCTCCCGATAGCTACCTTGGTAATAAGAAAGAATATTCTGAATTTGCTGGTCTTCTCTATCAAGTGTGTACCACGGGACTAATGCGGTTCCTGAACCGACAAGTTTTAGCTGTACTTGGGGATAACGAGACACTACTTTATTAAAGGCATCAATTAAAACGTGTATACCCTTTTCTGGTGAAATTCTACCCACAAAAAGAATTTGTTTAATATCTTTTTTATTAGCTTCTTGATTGTGATGATTAGGGACAGCGAAGTGACGAGTATCTGCACCATTATATAAAGTTTGGCTGTTAACATGAGGCAAGTATTTACGAACCTGATTTTTTAGATAATCGCTGCATCCAATTACTAAATCGACTGATTTAAGGTGCTGTTCAACCATTGCTGGATCGAACAATGGGAGGAAATCACTATGTATATGTAAGACAATTTTCGCTTGGGGGTTATAGGCACGCATAAGGGGAACGAATTGAAAAACAATGTTCATGTGAATTACATCACATTGCTGTGCTTGAATATCCTTGGCAACTTGTCGGTAAAATTCACAATAAAATAATTTAGAGGCATAAAAAGGTCGTTGAGGGTGGGATATGTTCCAGCTATCAAGAAAGTTTAATGGTTCTAATATTTTATCGAGCCATGATTCGGGAATGCGGCGATAGGTAATTCCATCTTCGTGATATTCAAATTCTTGATAGTGACCTTTTGAGCCATAGAATAAAACTTCATGACCAGCACGAGCTAAACGTCGCGCCAACGCATAAGATACTAAGCGGATTCCTCCAGTTTTAGGGGGTTCGGCTAGGGTGACAGGATAATCGAAGAAGGCAATTTTCATAATTAATTAGATGTTTCTTTTAGGTAAAAGCTAGATATAATATAGCGGTTCTCAGTTGAGTGAGATACAAGAACCCCACCCCCAACCCCCTCCCCGCTCTTCGAGAGGGGGGTATGACGTACCTCATTTAGGAAACGCTATAAGTTGGGTGTTTGAAATTAAGATTTTTATCAGAAAAGGCGCAAAAAAGAGAGCAAGGTTTGTTGTCTAGTTAATATAAGTAATTCGGTACAAATAAACCTAATCATGTAACAGAATATAAAAACCACAAGACCTTTGCGATTGCTTCATTCCACTTCGTTACATTCGCAATGACATACATTGAAATTTTCACGCCGACTTACTTACAAGTTAAATAATTGTGTTTTATTGTGCAAAAATATTTGAAAATAAGTGGAGCTAGTTTGGAAGTTTTAAGTTAAGAAATTGCTGATGAAAACTATTTGTTTACCATCCGGTCGATTGATGCCAGTATTGGGAATGGGAACTGCGGGATTGGGTGAAGCGATCGCCCAGCGTGACAATGAGATTGCTGCTTTGCGTCACGGAATCGATTTAGGGATGACATTGATTGATACGGCAGAGATTTACGGTGAGGGTAGGGCGGAAACGTTAATTGGCGAAGCGATCGCTAATTGTCGTTCATCAGTCTTTCTCGTTAGTAAGGTTGCGCCTCGCAATGCAACTGGGCAAGGGGCGATCGCAGCTTGTGAGAATAGTTTACGACGGTTCCGGACAGATTTTATCGACCTTTATTTGCTGCATTGGCGGGGGCCTGTAACGTTATCAGAAACGTTGGCAGCATTTGAGAAGCTAAAACAATCTGGCAAGATTCGAGATTATGGCGTTGGTAATTTTGATGTTGAGGACATGGAAGAAGCCAGTGCTTTACCTGGAGGTGAAGCCATTGCGACAAATCAAATCCCCTATAATTTGCAGCATCGCAATAGTGAATGGAAGCTATTATCCTGGTGTCAGCAAAGAGGAATCCCGATAATGGCGCATTCACCTTTGCTACAAGGCGAACTACTCAAACATCCCAAATTGCAATCAATTGCCCAACAGCGTGGGGTAACAGTTGCAGAAGTGGCGATCGCTTGGTTGTTGCATCAAGAGGTGATAGTCTTTCCCAAAGCCAGCAGTATCGCCCACGTTGAACAGAATCGCGCTGCCCTTGATTTGCAGTTAACAAAAGAAGAACTGAGTGCTTTGGACGTTGCTTTTCCCCCACCATCTGCACCTATTGCCCTGCTTGAGAATTGGTAACGGAATAATTCGTAATTAAGAAGTTTCTGGGGAGAACAGGTGATTTACTTTTGCCTGTTCCTTTTCATTTAGAATTGTTAAATCTTTTTGCCAAATCTTCAGTTTTCTGTTTGTAATATTCCTTTGTCAGGATTGGCGGGTATTTAGGAGATTCGTCTGTATCTAAGCAATTTTCGATACAGGTAATCTCTGTATCATCACCAGGAGAGAGAAAGAAAGCTAAAGAGTATCTTTCTGGAAGACTACAGGCATCGGCTGGCATTAGTACCCGATGTTTGGTAGCAGGGAATTTATCGTTTGTCCATCGCTGCATGACATCTGCGATAAAAACTATCGCTGTGTTAGGGAGTGGAGGCGCAGCAATCCATTCTCCGGCATTAGTGCAAACCTCTAGCCCACCATTTTCATCCTGAAAAAGTAAGGATAGACTGCCCCAATCTGTATGTTCCTCGAAGCGGGCTTGTCCGGGTGATGGTGGTTCTGATACTTCATAGTAGCGATGTAAGAGTCCATAGTCGGCTTGTTGAGGATGGCGATCGCTAAAGTATGATTCTGGTAAGTTTAGGGCAATGGCGATCGCTTTGAGAATACGATTACCAGCATCATGACAAGCTGTGAATAATTGCTGAACAGCATCACGAAAAGCGGGATGCTGTCGCAGGTGATGATGAACCTGATGCGCCACAGGGGAATCCGTATCGATCTGTTCTGTTAAAACTGCCTCGCCAAAGACGAAAGCCTCTCGAAAGTCACCGTTATATTTAGTGTAAAAGTATCCAAGAGCTGCGCCGTCTTTCCAAGCTAGTTGTCTTTTTTCTGCCTCTGGTAGCGCAAAGAAGCCATTAGCATTAGTAAAGGCTTGGTCAATTGCATTTTGAGGTACACAATTTTTTAGGTAAAAACAGCCAACTTCTTGAATAGCTTGTAAGAGTTGGTCAGCAGTAAACTGATGGAAATCAAGGATGGGAATTTGGGTGGAAGTGGTAGTTTGTTGTTCGAGTTCTTGAATTGAGTTCATAAGTTAAAAGTCGGTGGATTATAAACGCAAAGGGGCGCAGAGGGAAGCGCAAAGGTATGCAGAGTTATACTCAACTACGTCCGTATTTTGTGGCTCGATCTTTGGTTCTATTCAAGAGATGATCGCCTACAAAAGTTGGGGGATATTTGGGAGATTCATCTGCCTTTAAGCAGCTTTCTAAACAAGTGACTTCCACTTCGTAATTAGGAATCACAAAAAAGCTAAATGAGTACCTTTCTTTTACTTTCTGAAAATTAGTCGGTACGGAAACTCGGTGAGGTGTGGCGCAAAATTTATCGTTTGTCCATCGTGACATCATATCTGCGGCCATTACCAAAACTGTATTAGGAACTGAAGAGGTGGTGATCCACTCTCCTTGAGGTGTGTATACTTCTAGTCCTCCGCCTTGATCCTGAAATAGCAAGGTGATGCTGCCTAAATCAGTGTGTTCAAAAAAGCGAGTTTGTCCTGTTTTGGGAGCCTGGGAGATATTGGGATAGTAATTGAAAACTCCGGCGTGGTTTTGCTGAGAATGTAAATCGGTAAAGTAGGAATTTGGTAGTTGCAATGCGATCGCAAATGCTTCCAACACATTCAAAGCACATTCCTGGCTAGCTTGAAAGAATTGCTGCAAAACTTGACGAAATTCCGGCGGATTTTCTGGCCATTGATTAGGGACATCCAAGGACTCTGTATAATCGTCAGCCCCGGATTTGTTTGGGTCAAATTCATTAGCAAAACTAAAGGACTCATGTAATTGTCCTGGTTGATTGCCAATGAACATTTTCTCAAAGGGTATGTAACCCCGACTACGCCCAGTTACTGCTGAGGCTACTTTCTCTTTTTGTGCTAATGGCAGTGTAAAAAATCTCTCGGCTTGAGCAAAGGCTTGATCGATTAAAATTTGAGAGACACCATTTTTTAAATAGAAACAGCCCATTTCTTGAATAGCACAAGCAATTTGCTTGGCAACTGCTTCATTGCTATTGCTGTCACCCACAAGAAAGGGGTGAAAATCAATAATTGGTATCTGCGATGTAACAGTTGTTTGCTTTGTCAATTCATTAATTGAAGTCATAGTTAAAAATTTGGTGATTTTTTCTGGAAAATTGATATCATTTGTCTCCGAGTAGAAAAGCTTTTTTAGGAAAATTAAGAATTATTCTTCACGCATTAAATCACAAGTGTTACATAGCGGAATTGAGTTAAACTCATACTCATTCGTTCTGCCAAGGTAATCTTTAACATAACCAACAATACCTGTTCCATTAACATCTATACAACAAGTATTGAGACTTCCATCCCACAAAACTACAATTCGCTTTTTTGTTTCAAAAATACACGGCTTATACTCTTGTATAGAACTAGTCAAAGTTCGAGTTGATCTAGTTTTAGTAGCGACTTGTCCCGCCCAGTCATGCTTTTCTTGCTGATGAGGATTATAGGTATAGACGATAGACAAAGGAATAGAATTTTCCTTCAGCATTTCTTGAATACGCTCTTTCTGCCCAACAAGATGTTCCGATAGATAAATGTCACGCATACCTAATTCAGACAATCGCCATGCTATTGCCTCATCAAAAAGTATCCCGTTTGTGATAAAATTGCACTCAATTCCCTTAGCTTTAGCATAGGAGATAAACTCTAATAGTTCAGGGTGAAGTAGGGGTTCTCCAAAATTATTGAGATATAAATTTTTTTGTCCACATTCAATTGCTAATTCAACGACATCTACAAATGTAGAAAATGACATATTTCCTTTTGCTCTACTTTGAGATGGATGAGGACAGTAAGAGCAAGTAAGATTACAAAAATTGGAAATTTCGACTTGATAAATATACATTGTTTTTAACTCTTAAAATATCAACAATTACTCAAGGTAATCGTTGATTTGGGCGCGGAGTAAATGAGTTTTTGAGTATGATTCATGCTGCCTATTGAGAAGGCTAGTAACATTTGTGGTATACAGCGCGATCGCCACCCACAACAAAGGTGTCAATACAGTTTTGACTCCGAGAAACCGCAGCCGGTGCGGAAGTAGAGTAACCGCCGAGATGCTGCCAATCGCTCCAGACTGAACCATCCCATGCCTTACGGTACATCGCACCATCACAGCCAACAGTAAAAATATCTAGCCGATTTTCAGCAACAGAAGTGGCGGCAACACCATACTGGCAATACCCTCCCAGGTTTTTCCAACCACTCCAAGTTGAGCCATCCCACGCCTTATGATAAATCGCACCATCCCCCCCTAAAACAAAAGTATCAATGCAGTCTGTGCCGCGAGAAACCGCAGCCGGTGCAGCAAGACAGTAACCTCCGAGATTGTTCCACTCATCCCAGGCTGAACCATTCCAACGCTTGTGGTACATCGCGCCATCAATACCGACGGCAAAAATATCCAGCCGATTCTCACCAACGGAAGCGGCGGCAACACCATAGTGGGAGTACCCGCCAAGGTTTTCCCAAGTACTCCACTTTGAACCATCCCACCATGTGCGATATGTAGCGCGATCGCTACCCAAAACGAAGGTGTCAATGCGGTTCTTTCCCCAAGAAACCGCAGCTGGCGAGGAAATGCAGTATCCTCCAAGTCTTTGCCAATCGCTCCAAGTTGAGCCATCCCAGTACTTATGCCATAGAGGGCCAATACTCGCGGTGAGCAAGATATCTAAGCGATTTTCTGACCAAGAAGTGGCTGTTACACCATACTGACAGTATCCGTCTAAATATTCCCCATCAGTGGAAAATATTGGCATATCTGTTGTTGAGGCGGGACTCATCGCCGGAAATGGCATACCCCCAGTAGGTTGATCGTGAGAAATTTCTGCTTTATTTAAATTGCTTGTTGTCATTGGACTCTTTTCTTCCTTCTCTACGAGACGCTGCGCGTAGCTTGCTTCTCCGTAGGAGTATGCGTTCTTGGCCGTTCGTTAACTAAAACGTTTTTGAATTAGAATTTTCCACCTACGCTATACCACTTGTGGTACGCTGCGCGATCGCTACCCAACACAAAAGTATCAACACGGTTTGGAGCCGAAGCAACCGCAGCTGGCGCAGCAATAGAGTAGCCACCCAGATTATTCCAACCGACCCAGTTTGAGCCATCCCAGTATTTCTGGTACACTGCACCATTACGAGCAATGATGTAAATATCTAGGCGATTTTCAATTCCAGAAGCAGCCGCAACACCATACTGGGAATAGCCACCGAGTTTTTCCCAACCACTCCAGCTTGAACCATCCCAATACTTTTGATAGATGGCGCGATCGCTACCCAAGGCAAAGGTGTCAATGCGGTTTAATCCCCAAGAAACCGCAGCTGGTGTAGAAATACAGTAGCCCCCCAGCCTTTCCCAATCACCCCAGATTGAGCCATCCCAACACTTTTGGTATATGGCTCCATCCCAGTTGACGATAAAAAGATCCAGGCGATTTTCAGTTCCAGAAGCAGCCGCGACACCATACTGAGAGTAGCCGCCAAGATTTAGCCAATCACTCCAGGTTGAGCCATCCCAGCCCTTATGATATACGGAGCGATCGCCTCCAATCACAAAGGTATCAATCCGATTCTCTCCTCTTGCAACCGCAGCTGGTGCAGAAACACAGTAGCCCCCTAGCCTTTCCCAATCACTCCAGACTGAGCCATTCCACTTTTTGTGGTATATAGCGCTATCTTTGCCAATGCTAAAGACATCCAGGCGATTTTCTCCTCCAGAAATGGCAGCTATACCGTACTGAGAATACCCGCCAAGATTTTCGCCATCCATCGCAAAAGATGGCATATCTCCTAACGAAGCAGCCCCCATCATCGGGTATGGGGTTGGTGGAGGATAGGGCATACGTACAGAAGCGTCTTGAAGTTCCATTTCCAACGGTGGCATCTGGTTAGATATTTCCTCGGCGGTTGTTTGGCTCATTGTCATTTGATTACGAATTACGAATTATTTAAAGTATCTAAAATTACCTTGGCAGCTAATTGATGTCCCGCAGGATTCCAATGACCATCGATATCAAAGTAAAGCTTTTCTGGCGTGCTATTTTTTCTAAAATCATCAGTTAGATTGACACAAGTTACATCTTGTGATTTGGCAACGTCACATAAACGCTGATAGCCAATCTCTTCATTTTTGAGCAAATCTACATTCTCAGGAAATAACTGGACGTAATCTTTGATATAAGTTGATTCTTTTGAAGGTACAAGAAAAACAAACAGCTTAACTTGATTATCTTTAGTCAAACGAATGATTCGTGATAATGCTGCTTCTACTTTCACAACCCCATCAGATATCAAATAATCGCTATCTACACCTACTCCTGATTCAGGTGCTGCCAGCGATAAATTAAATAAAGTTAAACCATTTTTGGCTTCTTTAGAGATAGAAGTTCCAGTTCTTACTGGCAAGTTTTTTTTGTTATTTTTCCAGATAAGCTGGTACAGAAAGGTTTTTTCATACCAAGGCAAAAAACTTCTTTCTTTCAGTGTATTATATATCTTTTGACCAATATCTGAAGAATAATTAGTTAAATCATTAGCAACTATGGATAAGATTACATTGTGAGGTTTATATTTGGCGATCCATTCATTAAATAATGTTTCATATTGGGCAAAAGAATAGCCCGGAACACCTAAATTAATGACTGGTTGCTGCAATTCTGATTCCACAAGTCTGGGAAATATTTTTTCCTCAGTGACCCATTGGCCCCATGTAAAGGAATCTCCAACAAAATACAAGTTAGATTTTGTGTAATCTCTTCCTATATTGCGAAATCCATAACTATCTGTATTAGCAACTTCTGTAACTTTTGCTTCTTGCCAAACAGTTTTAAAATCCTTAAGGTTTGATTTTGGCTTGTAGCCTAATTGGGCATCAGGTTGAATAAACTGATAAAAAATTTGCGCCTTGGACTTCTGCGGGGCAGCAACTCCGGTAGTAATGGCAAAAGTTTCGACGATTAACAGCCCAACTATAACTCCAGCCAGCATGAGCAATAAATTTTGTAGCCAAGGCTTTATTTTTTGCATAAAGTCTTATTAATTACGAATTACGAATTGTTGACAGAGTGTTTTAGCAACAATTTCCCCTGCTAACTGATGTCCCAAAGCATTCCAATGTCCGGCGCAGCGAAAAGTATTATCAAACCCATGTAAGCAAACATTATTCTGCTCGGCATAAGCCTGAAAGGATTGTCCTAAATTGATGGTGGTAAAACCTTCCCGTTCTCCTAATGCTGCGATCCGCTTTTCTGGATAAAACCAATCTGTAACTCCTGATATTTCCTGATGATGACGCACGATAGCATCAGGATTAACTTGAAGCGGAGTTGTTAGCATCACCACAGTAAAACTTGCTTTTTTGGCAATTGTTTCATTATGCATTAAGCGAATTAGTTCTTCTGTTTGTTGCCATGCTTGTTGCCATTCAGGATCAGTTGTGGTGTTATAGACAAGCTGTTCTGTTTGCTTTAATAAATTCTGCCATTCAGGGTCAGTATAGGGAGACAGTGTTGCAGATTTGGTTCCCAAGTGGAGGTCTTGTTTTTTATTATCTTGATGAGGAAGTGGTAAAGCATATTTGGCTTGTTTTAAAAGCTGTAAAATCCGTAAACGGTCTTGAACTTGCAGATAAACCTGATGCCACGATGATTTTTGTGAGCGATAAATATCCATATTCACAAACGAATCATCAACTACCCAATCACCATCTCGCTCAACAAAATAGGGTTTCATGAGGGCGCTATTATCCATAGCAGTCTGACTCACCATTTTTTCGGTGAGACTGCGGGAGTTGTTGATCACATCGTTGCCAGGATAAAAATTCAGGAGTACGAAATCAGGTGAATATTTCCAGACTTTTTCTTGCAAAGCGATCAGTTCTTGATCGGTTCCATAACCATTTACTCCAAAGTTCATCACTTCTACGTCACGACTTGCTAGGGTGGGACAATTTTTCAGTTCACGTTCGATGACTGCTGCGATTCCTTGTGCTTGTGGTACTTGGCGTGCTTCTGTAAAGGAATCTCCTAGCAAGGCTATACGGATGGTATTCTGTGGTTTAACTTGGGAATGTTCTCGATCGTGAAAGCCCTCACTGTTGTATTGGATGTATGCTTCCCCTTCGTCATGCACCCACCCAGCCGCATAAGGTCGTCCTGCCCAACCTCTCTGTCGATCAAAGGTATAGAATGTCTTGTATTCAACGCCAGCAATGCGTAAGCCAATTTCCACGATCGCCAGCCCCAAGACAATACCACCTAGCAATAAGGCTAAGGTCAGTGTCACCGCTACCCACCGCTTGAATGATAATGACGATGTTAACACCTGACATTCCTCAAAATAGTGTGTAAATAAAGGGCGCAAGCACAGATGACTGTGCGAACACAATCAAGATACCTAAGAGCAATAGTGTGACGATAAGTGGTAGTAGAAAGAATTTGCGGCGTTCTTTCAGTAATCCCCATAAATCTTTCAGCAAGTCTTGTGTTGTTTCAAACATTAGAACGGTTTCTCCATTTTGTTTATAGGTTTTACTTGATTGATAATGCGATAAGTTTTTACCTCAGCATCTAGCTTTCTGGCCATAGCATCATGATGGAACATGCCCCGCATTATTAGACCAATTGGCGTGATTAAGATATAGAAAATAACACTGAGAATTATACGTGTATTAATCCAACCTAAAACTAGGCCAATCCTCATCCAAATTTGGTAGACACCATTGAGTGTGGCGGGGGCAATCAGCGCCCAAACCCAAAGAATGCTAGCAATTACCCAAGGTAAAATGGGTAAAGACTCATGGTGTATCAAGGGTAATAGACTACCGAATAAGCCAGCAGCGATCGCACCACCAAGCAGTCCAAAATCCCGTAGTCCTTTCCGATCGAGTTGTTGTATTTCGTTCATCGGCGTTAATCTAATTCAAATTCTGTTTTCCAAGATTCATCTTTCTGTACCTGGGGTTGGTCAGATTTAGCGAGGAGAAAATTCTCCAATACCAAGTAATCCATCTCCGTTCTCATAAAACAGCGATAGGCATCTTCTGGGGTACACACAATTGGTTCACCCCGCACATTAAATGATGTGTTTACCAAAACTGCACAGCCGGTTTTGGCCTGAAAATGTCGCAGCAGTTCATAGTACCGAGGATTGGTTTGTTGATGAACAGTTTGAATCCGCGCCGAATAATCTACATGAGTGATGGCGGGAATTTGCGATCGCTTCACGTTTAACTTATCAATACCAAACAACTCCTCCTGTTCTGTTGTCATGGGAATCCGCAACTCGGCTTTGATTGGTGCAACCAAAAGCATATAAGGGCTGGGACGGTCAAGGTCAAAGTAGTTAGAAACCTGTTCTGCTAAGACAGAAGGGGCAAAGGGACGGAAGGATTCGCGGTATTTAATTTTCAGGTTCATCACCGATTGCATCTTGGGATTACGAGGATCGCCAACGATCGAACGACCTCCCAAAGCTCGCGGGCCAAACTCCATCCTGCCAGAGAACCAACCCACAACATTCCCTTGCTCTAAAATTTCAGCAAGTTCAGGCATGAGTTTGTCATCTTCTAGGTATTGGTAGGGCGCATTCACAGACTGGAGATAGTCTTGAATCTCTGTTTTCCCAAAGCAAGGGCCTAGATAGCCGCCCCGCATGGCATCCCCATCGTGAGGAATGCGCGGCTTTTCATGATATTGATGCCAAATAGCTAATGCTGCCCCAACTGCTCCCCCTGCGTCTCCGGCGGCGGGTTGAATCCAAATATCTCGAAAATCTGTTTCTCGCAAAATGCGTCCATTGGCGACGCAATTCAGGGCGACTCCACCGGCTAAACAGAGATAGTCTGTGTCCAATTCCTTTTTAACTGTTCTTGCCAAACGCAAAACGACTTCCTCGGTAACGTATTGGATAGAACAAGCTATATCCATTTCTCGCTGGGTGAGTTTTCCCTCGCTTTGGCGTGGTGAACCACCAAACAATTGATGAAATTTTGGGGTAGTCATGGTCAACCCCGTGGTGTAGTTGAAGTAGTCCATATTCAACCGAAATGTCCCATCTTCTTTGAGATCCAAAAGATGGTTGAGGATATGGTCTACATATTTGGGTTCACCATAGGGCGCTAAACCCATGAGTTTGTATTCCCCAGAGTTGACCTTGAAACCCGTGTAGTAGGTGAAGGCAGAATAAAGCAACCCTAAAGAATGGGGAAAATCAATTTCCCATTGGGGAGTGAGTTGATGGTCTTCTCCTAACCAAACCGAGGTAGTTGCCCATTCTCCGACTCCATCGAGGCACAGCACCGCCGCCCGTTCAAAGGGGCTGGGGAAAAAAGCAGAAGCGGCGTGCGCTTGGTGATGTTCAGTAAATAAAAGTTGGGGCAATTGTACTTTTTTGCAATCTCCGAGGGTTGCCAGTTCCTTTTTTAACAGCGTTTTAAGGTAAAGTTTTTCTTTTAACCAAACTGGCATTGCTGCAATAAAGGAACCTAATCCCTTGGGCGCATAAGCGAGATAAGTTTCCAGTAGCCGCTCAAATTTGACCAATGGCTTATCGTAGAAAACGATTTGGTCTACTTCTGATAATCCAATCCCTGCTTGTTTGAGACAATAGGCGATCGCACCTTTGGGAAATCTCGCATCATGTTTTTTGCGAGAAAAACGCTCCTCTTGAGCTGCGGCAACAATATCACCATCCACAACTAAGGCGGCGGCACTATCGTGGTAATAAGCTGAAATTCCCAGAATACGCATTTTTTTATATAAAACTCCTATTTATTTTTTTCAAAAATTAGTACATCTTTACACTTTCTTCCCTACTCCCTATCTCCTATATCGTTCAATTTCCATAGACCCAAACTTTTTTGTGGATAGTCTTTTCTTTCAGTCGTTTTTTCATCAATAATTTCGAGCATATCGGGAAAGTTATACGGAGGTAATTTTAAATCGATTGCTCGCCAATCACCTGTAACAATATCTTTATTTTCAAGTATCCCCGGATAAGTTGTAGTTAAAAGATATTTAGAATGGCTTTTTTTAAAGTTTTTAATTACAGCAAGAGCATCTTTAAATGAAAGATGTACTAGACAATCTCTACAAAAAATCAAATCAACTTGAGGGAGTGCATCTGCTGCTAAGTCAAGATTGATAAATTCTCTGGACTCATTGCCATAAAGACGTTGATTTTTGGTAACTAATTCGGCAACAATATCACATCCAATGTATCTATCTAAATTTAATTCTGCTTCTTTTAGCCAATAAAAATCTCCACAAGGAGCATCGAGCATTCTTTTGACATTAAGCTTTTCCAACAAAACTGGTATTTCTTTAATAATGACCGAAGTTTGTTGAAGATTAGATCCTCTGCCAGAAATAGAGTCGCGATCGCCCCACCTATTCCGATAATATATATCATTAAAAACTTCTTTTCTGTTTTTACCCCGAAACGATAAAAGCATCAATTCATATTGCAAATTAAATGAAAGATAGTCAAAGAAAGATTTTATGGGATGTAAAATGGTATTCTTGCTCATAGTTTTTAAGAAGAAAGCTGCTAAAGTTAACTAAAACTGAAAGTAGATAAAGGGTTGAGGACTGATTGCTGCAAACCGAAGTATTGTTGAAACTAACACCCCATAAAAAACGGCAAAACTCCATTTAGGAATTTTCTGCCACCAGTCTGCGAACCAACCTTTATAACCTGCCCAGTGCATGATAATTAAAGGTATAAAAATCCATCCAATTTGGAGGTTTAGGTTTTCAGAGCCAGGAGAATTGAGGAATAAAAAGGATTTCTCCACTTGTATAATACTGCTGAGATCGCTAACCCGAAAGAAGGTTGCAGACGCACAAAACCAGTAAAAAGTAAGAGGGATGCCTACGATATTTCTAAGGGTCTGAAATTGCTTGTAGGGAGCAATCCAAGATGACCATTGTTTATGAACAATTAAAGCGATTCCATGTAATCCTCCCCAAGCGACAAAATGCCAAGCAGCACCATGCCAGAATCCAGAGGCAAGCATGAGAATGAGAATATTTCTGTAACCAAACAGTTCTGTGCGTTGAGCTTTTGGTCGCCTTCTCATCAAAGGGATGTAAATATAGTCTCGCAGCCAGGTGAAGAGGGTAATGTGCCAACGTTGCCACAACTGAGTGATATTGCTAGAAAAGTAGGGAAAATTAAAGTTGAGAGGTAGCTTATATCCCAGTAAACCTGCACAAGCGATCGCCATATCTGAATAGCCAGAAAAGTCGCAGTATACTTGTATAACGAAAGAAATCACAGCAATCCAACAACTTAAGGCGGTATAAATCTCTGGATTAGTAAAATACTGGTCTACCAAAGGAGAGAGATTATCCGAAATACAAGCTTTCTTAAAATATCCCACCAAAAAAAGCGTTAAACATCCCCGAAAATCAACTTCGTTTAAACTTTTCGGGGTTAGCAGTTGAGGTAAAAAAGTAGATGCGCGGACAATGGGCCCCGCAACCAATTGAGGGAAAAAAGCTACAAATAGAGAAAAATCCCAAAAACTTCTAATAGGTTTGACTTTACCCAGATACGCATCAATTGAATAGCTTAGAGTTTGAAAAGTGTAAAAGCTAATGCCTGCGGGAAGAATGATTTCAAGGGTTTTAATGCTAACAGGTAGACCCAGAAAAACTAATAAGTTTGAGGCAGAGTCAGCGAAGAAGTTATAGTACTTAAAAAATCCTAATAATCCTAGATTTACAACTAAACTGAGTACCAACCATGCTTGGCGCTGCTGCTGATTGAGTGGTTTACTTAACAGCGCATCCCAAGAAAATAAGTTTATCCATCCGTTGTTAGTTTCTTCTTTCTGTACTGCTTCGCTTGTTTGAATTTCTTGTCCTACTGTTGAGGCAGCGCGGTCTTCTCCCAAGGGGAGACGCCAAGGGCGATGGGGGTTTCCCCCATGAGCAACTGCCGGTGAATAATCAACCTGTGGTCTAGATAGCATCAAACCAACAAAGTAATCAACGACTGTCGAGAGCAAAAGCAAAGAAAGAAAGCGCCAATCCCAAGCACCATAAAAAATATAACTACAGACTAATAACCAGGTTTTACGATGATTGTGATTATTTAAAGCCCAGTAGACGCAGAAAATAAGAATAAAGAAAAAGAGAAAACGAAATTCTGTAAAAACCATATTTAATCTAATGGGTAAATTAACTGCTAACCAAATCAATTTGGACTTATAGACATAGGCGAATGATTATATATTTTTTTTGAGATGACTTAGAGATGCTGAGAAAACTCTGCTGCTAAAAGGCGTGTAAATTCCTGTGCGCCTTGGTGATTTAAATGCCTACCATCAGCTCGGCTATCAATCCCATATAAAGCAGCAAAAGCATTAGGATCGTTAAAAGCAAATAGGGTTGGAATATATCCCAATTCGTAAGCCTTTATAATAGGAAAATGATCGACATCATCCTCTAAAACTGGAGGAATGAAGAAGATAGGGAAAATTTTATTTTTGCTAACCTTTTCTGAGCTATCGATTCTAGCAACAATCTGCTTAATCATTTTAATTCCATAAGAATTAAATCGTTGTCCAGATGTATCCTTTTGCTCAAAGACTCCTGACTTTGCCTCTTTTAATCTCTTCTTATAACTTTCCAAGTAATTAAATTGAAAAACCTGTTTCTGTTTTTCATGATCTTTCATCCAATCCATTGAGTAATATCCAGCTTCTTCTAATAATCTATCATTAGAAACTACTGTTGGTAATCCATTGGGTTGTAATTTATTCCCTTGTTGCTGCCAAAAATTAGAGAAATAACCAATTCCTAGCCATCGATAAAGAAAGCTGACAAAATTAGCATAAAAACCAATAATTCTACTTTTTAAAGTATAGTTGCTTTCAGCAATTAAATGAAAGTTTTCTATAGTTTTAAGAGGAGTATGCCAGTAAACATTTTTAGATGCAGTTGGCGAATTTTCAATGAAACTGTTAACTAAACAGTCTAAAAATATCCATTTTAAATTTGCTGGTTTTAAATCTAAAATTTTTTGCAAATAGAAATCAATTTCAGCTACATTTGCCGCCATGATTCCAAAGTTGAAAGACTTGACTCTCTTACCGTGTGCTGCCATTACTTCATTAAATACTTTAGGAACAACTCCTTGATAAGTGGTACTAGGCCCCATAAAAATAACATTATAATCATCTTTGTGTTTAGCAAAATATTGTAATTTAATACTGATATCACCAAGATTTTGAGGAGTATTCTCAGAGGGTAAAACTGTATTAATTAATCCAGCAGTCGAAATCAAAGCCAGTATAAAAATTATGCTATAAACAAACATAAATACTGGTTTTGGTATGGTTTTTTGCCAAATATGTACATTCATTTTCGGTTGTATTAAGGGTAAATAAGTTATTTTTAATTCACACAGAGACGCAGAAAGGAAAAATTTTAATTTTCCGATTTAATTAAAATTGACGTATTGTTGTTATTTCTTTGAGTGTAAAACTCGCTCGTTAAAATAGGTGGGTATTTTGCAGTTTCATTTGCCTGTAAACAACTTTCAGAACAGGCAATTTCGGCATCATTATTAGGAGAGGCAAAAAAAGCAAAGGAGTATCTTGGTTGGATGTCTTGGGATGCAGATGGTATTGCAACTTGGTGTTTTGTGGCATAAACTTTATCGTTAGTCCATCGTTGCAAAATTTCTCCTGCCATGACAACAACTGTATCAGGAATCAGGGGAACTGGAACTCGCTCTCCAGTTTTAGTACAAATTTCTAACCCTTCTACCTCATGCTGAAATACGTATGTGATAGTATTTCCATCTGTATGTTCTCCCAGGCGAATATTTTGGGTTTTGGGAGGTTCAGATGCACCAGGATAGTGATGTAATCCCATAGCATGATTTTGTTCAGAATGTAACTCGACAAAATAGGATTCTGGCAGTTTCAAAGCAATGGCTAAAGCTTCAAGAACTTTCAGCATACTTGTGTGACAAGCTGCGAAAAATTGCAACATCGTTTCTCGAAACTCTGGCTGATTTTGTAGCCATTGGTTCGCTTGGTGAAAAGGATGATCTAGTTTATTCAATTCCTCTGGATTCATTTCTCTACCAAAGTAAAATTGTTCGCTGAGTATGCTTGACATCCCCAAAGGGATATATCCCCGGTGACACTTTTCTGTTAAAGCTATCTGTTGTTTATCTTCTAACGGTAGTGCAAAAAAACTCTTAGCTTGAGCAAATGCTTGAGCTATTAAAGTTGTTGAAACATCGTGATTTTTTAGGTATAAACATCCTATTTCCTGTAAAGCACTAGCGATTTGATGAGCAATTAATTCTTTAGAAATTGTGTCACCTCCTAAGAATATCTCGAAGTCAATGACTGGAATCGGTGTTGAAATAATAGATTCTTTTGAAAGTTCTTTAGTTGAATTCATCGTTAAAATGAGTAGGGTTATAAGTAAAAATAGAAAAATCTATTTTTTCTCAGATGCATAGCTTCCTGTCGCAATTTGATTGATATATTCATGGGTGCGAATTGGTGGATAGTTGGGTGTTGCGTTTGACTCTAAGCAACTAATTTCGGCATCGTAATCAGGAGACTCAAAATAGATAATCGAGTACCTGGGATTACTAGGAAATTTGGAGGGGAGGGGAACTCGATGTTTGGTAGCGGGAAACTTATCGTTTGTCCAGCGTTGCATTAAATCTGCAAGGATGACCAGCACTTTGCCAGGGAGGAAGGGGGCTGCAATCCACTCTCCCGCATCGTTGCAAACTTCTAGCCCTGCTATCTCATCTTGAAATATTAAGGTAATGCTGCCGTAATCTGTATGTTCAGCAAACCGCATCTCTCCGGGGGAGGGAGTTTGTTGTAGAGATGGATAGTGATTTATGGAGGTGTTGAAGTTGCGCTCAATATGGAAATCGGTAAAGTAAGACTCTGGTAGTTTTAAAGCGATCGCCATTGCTTGTAAAATATTAAAAGACGCATCACGACAAGTTGTAAAAAATTCTAGTAGCAGTTGGCGAAACTCTTTTTGGTTTTCAGGCCATCGATTAGGTTCACCAAATCCTTGGGGAGTTACACCCGCTTCATTGATTGTAACGTCTAAACCAAAATTGAATGCTTCTAGTAATACCCGCTTTTTACCACGAGCAACATAGCCTCGACTCGTTCCTGGAGCAAGTTTTACTTGATTTTTCTCCTCTTGTGGTAATGCGAAAAAACTCTGCGCTTGAGCAAATACTTGATCAACTAAGGTCTGAGGTACACAATTTTCCAGGTAAAAACATCCAATTTCTTGAATAGCGCACGAAATGCGATCGGCAACTGCTTGTTTGGCAACAATATCACCAACCATAAATGGATGGAAATCAATCACAGGAATCTGTGTGGAAACAATTACTTGGGGTTCACGTTCTTTGATTGGGTTCATCGTTTAAAAATTCCTCTTTGTAATTTGTAATTTTGAAAGTTAGATTTAATTTGTTTTTCTAAGTACAGCTTTGCGTAAAATCGTAATGTTTTGAAACGCAGAGGGTCGCAAAGTAAACGCAAAGTAGCGCAGAGGTTTGAAGAATTTTTTCCAAAGTTGTTAATTATTGATAGGATTACTTTTCAGTTCATAAACATTCCAAAATGTTCCTTGTAAAGCAGAGTGTTTTATGCCGTGAATGCGATTTCGTACAGATACCATCGATAAGGAGTTCACTAGATAAATAAACGGTAAATATTCCTGACTCAGCCTTTGAGTTTCTGCATAAATTTGTTGTCGGCGTACTTCATTTGCTGCTGCACCTTGAATGTAGAGATCGGCTATCTTTTGTTCCCAATCTGCTACCTGCTGTCCAGTAATTGGTATTTGTCCGGCTTGGGGTTGGCGATTAAAAAAATGCCAGTTTCCTTTAGTAGACCAAATATTTACTGCTTCGTTGGGTTCTATTGTCATCGGAAAACCATCCATAATCTGGCAATCCCAATCTAGACGATTTGTTAACTTGTCTACAACCAATCCCACTGCAATCAAATTCAAATCTACCTGAATTCCTATCTGGCTCAAATCGTCTTGAATTAAAGGAGCCATGTTCTGCAACACCTTATTACCAACATTAGCGGTGAGCGTAAACCGGACTCGATTCCCATCGCTATCGAATAACTCACCTTGATTGTTGTATCGAAATCCTGCCTTGAGAAGTAATGTTTTTGCCTTCTCTTGGTTATAGTTGTAGACTGGTAAACCTGCTTGCTGAGAGAGATAGTAAGGACTTTGCACTGCGATGGACGAATTTTGCAACGCTCCTACCCCTGCAAATAGGTTGTTGACCATCCGCGGCCGATTGATGCTATAAGCAACGGCTTGGCGGAATGCTACTGTATTGAACCAGCGAGATTTAATCGGATTAACTAAAGGCTGACCATTTCTAAGCCCTGTATTTAAATTAAACATCATCGCTGTGGTTCCTGTTTGAGAACCACCGTTATAAATTGTGAATTTCCCCCTTTTTTCTTCTCGTTTCAATAATGAAAAATAGTTAGGATTTACGTCAATAAAATCAAGTCCTCCAGAACGAAATTGAATTAACGCTGTATCACTATTACTCACCGTATTTATAACAATACGATCGATATAGGGTTGAAGATGACTTTGAGTATCTTTACGCCAGTAATAGGGATTTTTGCGAAAGGTTATCCGCTCACTTGGAATGTAAGATTCTAATTTGTAAGCACCGTTGCTAATAATTTGGTTCGGTGGAGTATCTGTACCCCAAATTGAGAGAAATAGCGGTCTACCTGCGGAGTCTTTTGTGGTGATGCTGGATCGCAGAATGTGAGCAGGTAAAATTTCTAGTTTTGTTGTGCGAATAAAGGGCGCAAAAGGTTCTGGAAGAGTAAATTCAACACTCAAATTATCCAATTTTTCCACTGTAGGAAAACTGCGTGTTTTACCTATTTGTAAAAAATCTTTGGCATAGGAAGGAATGGCAGGATTCGTATAAATATCTTTATAAGTAAACACCACATCATCAGCAGTTAGTGGTTTACCATCTGACCATTTCAGTCCTTTCCTTAATTTAAAAATAATTCGCTTTTGGTCTTCAGAAATCTCCCACGATCGCGCTAACGCTGGTTTAATTTCTCCTCGATCATTTTCACGAATTAGTCCTTCGTAGAGGAAAGTCAAAATTCCTACTCCCTGTTCCATCAACTGAGGATTAAAGGTGTTGGGTTCGGCAGAACTACTAACGATGATTTGAGATCCGGTTACTGTTTTGCGAAGCAAGTTAGTTTGGACGCAACTAACTAGGACAATCGCCAGGATAAATCCGATGATAGCTGGCAATCGCCGACGGCAAATAGTAGTAAGTGCGATCAATTTTCGCATAGTTGTACTCTCAGAAACTTCTTTTACCTACCCTACATGGCGCTGTATCCCCCATCTACCATCAAAATTGCCCCCGTCACATAAGAAGCTGCCTCAGACGCGAGAAATATCACTGGGCCGATGAGTTCCTCTGGTTTTCCGCGTCGCTGCATGGGAATCACAGCACTCAGATGTTGCTGATCTTCCTGTGGCGATCGCCGAAATGTTTCAGTACCTTCCATAATGTTATCGATATAGCCAGGAGCAAAAGCATTGACGCGAATCTGGTGATTTGCCCATTCCAGTGCTAGCGATCGCACCAGTAAATTTACCCCTCCTTTCGATGCTGTATAAGCCGCCGAACCACTGATTCCCACTACACCGCCGATAGAAGAATTCATAATAATTGAGCCGCCTGTCCCTTGTTCGATCATTTGTCGAGCCGCCAGTTGAGCGCAGTGAAAATATCCTTTGAGATTGACGTTAATGATGTTATCCCACTCTAATTCTTCTAATTCAGCCGCCGATTTGATGATGTCAATGCCGGCATTACACACCATAATGTCAAGCCTGTGATAGTAGGCTACGGTTTGCTCAATTAGGTGTAAACAATCTTGGCGATTTCTGACATCGGTAGGAATTGCGATCGCTTCGCCTCCAGCCTCCTGAATTATTTGTGCGGTTTTTTCTGCTTCGGTTCCTTTAATATCAGCAACTACAACCTTTGTGCCTACAGCTGCTAATCCTTGAGCTATGGATTTGCCGATACCTCGTGCAGATCCAGTGATAATGGCGACTTTTCCTGTTAGGTCAAAAAGGGAGGGTTTCACGGTTTTTTGTTGGAGTGTTGAAATGGAATAAAACGAACCACAGAGGACACTGAGGAAAGAGATTGAGAGAGGATTAATTATCGATATTCTGTTGGGTTATGTAGTTACTCCTTTTCTCTGTGTCTGGGCGGTTCGTTTTATTAAATTTTGGATAGTTTCTGCCTGCTGGACAATGGTAGATTTTTCAAATAGGGAAACTAAGGGTAGCTCTATTTGCCAAGCTTTCTGTAATTTGTATGTAAGTTGTAGAACTAGTGCAGAATGTCCTCCAAGGTCAAAGAAGTTATCTTGTGTACTGATATGTTCTAACCCTAAAACTTCTTGCCAAATAGCTAATATGGTTTCTTCAATAGAGTTACTGGGTTCAGTAAATTCATTCTGAAAGTTATTCGCTATTGGTAATTTGTTATTTGGAATTGGTAAATTTTCCCCTTCATTTAAAAAGGGAAGTTCACTAAGACGTTGCTCAGGATTAGTAACTAGATATTCAAGTAAATTTTGAAAGACTGTTACCATTCTGGCGATGCTAGCAGGTGTAAACAAATCGGTTCTGTAGACTAAAGCGCCTTCAATTCCCTCTGTTGTTTCTTGG
This sequence comes from Nostoc sp., assembly GCF_036917935.1. Classification (GTDB taxonomy): domain Bacteria; phylum Cyanobacteriota; class Cyanobacteriia; order Cyanobacteriales; family Nostocaceae; genus Nostoc. Next base: position 160,646 of record NZ_JBALEL010000051.1, read on the forward strand.
AGCGTCAAATTTAAATCAAATTCGGCTGTGTCTTTGGTATCTGTGGCAATAAATTCCTCCTTTAAAGTCAAATTTGCTAGTTTTAAATCATCTTCTGGAGTGTTTTGGAAAACAAACATCACCTGAGCTAACAGTGTGTAACTAGAGTCTCGAACTGGTTGCAGTTCTTCTAGTAGTTTGATGAAAGGCATTTCCTGATGTGCATACACTCCTAAAGCCACTTCTCGCACCCGCCGCAATAGTTCCCGGAAGGTGGGATTGCCTTCTAGGTTGGTGCAGAATGGCAGTAAGTGGACAAAGAAACCAATGAGTCCTTCTGTTTCGGGACGGGTACGATTAGCAACAGTGCTGCTAACAATGATGTCTGGTTGCCCTGTGTAGCCGAAAAGTAATATCTTGAGTGCTGCTAACAAGGTCATAAATAGGGTTGCGCCTTCCTGCTGACTCAATGCTTTGAGTGCTTTGGTTAAGTCTTTAGAAATTACCAAAGTTTGACGCGCACCTGTGAAGGTTCGCACTGGTGGACGTGGATAGTCTGTAGGTAGCTGCAATACTGGAGGGGTAACACCTAGATGTTGTTTCCAGAATTGCATCTGTGATTCTAAAACTTGCCCTTGTAACAATTGCCGTTGCCAATGAGCAAAGTCTGCATATTGGATGGGTAACTCGTTCAGGGAGAATCGCTTACTCTGAGAAAAAGCTTCGTAAAGGGTTGCCATTTCTTGAGTCAACACGCTAAAAGACCAACCATCGGCGACAATATGGTGCGTTGTGACTACAAGCAAATGCTCAGTTTCACTCAAACGCCAAAGTTTACTCCGTAATAACGGCCCCCGCGCCAAATCAAAAGGCTGTTTAATCTCCTTCTCAGCTTGTCGTTTCGCTTCTGTTTCAGGGATGTTTTGTGAGTCTACTACTGCGAAGTCAAATACAGGTTCAGGGGAAATTGTATAAACTACTTGTCCGTTTTCCACCTTAAAGGTACTTCGGAAGGTTTCATGTCGTCGTACAATTTCTCTTAAACTCTGCTCTAACGCTTTCACATCCAGCGAACCTGTCACGCGATAAACTAGCGGCAGGTTGTAAACAGGATTGCCGGGATAGAATTGCTCGAAAAACCAAAACTCTAGCTGAGTTAAGGAGATTGGCAGTACTCCGTCACACGATCGCCCGACTTTAAATGGTATAATATCTGGCGCAAGTTCTTGCTTAGTTGCTGTCTCAACTGTTCTAGCTAATGTTGCGATCGCTGGAGATTCAAATAAACTTCGCAGAGGCAATTCTACCTTAAATGCTTTGCGTATCAAAGAGATAACCTGAGTAGCAAGTAAAGAATGTCCTCCCAAATTAAAGAAGTTGTCGTAAATTCCAACTTGTTCTAACCCTAAAACATCCCTCCAGATACCTGCCAAAATTTCTTCGGTTGGTGTGCGCGGTGCAACAAAAGTTTGAGCTAATTCTGGTCTGCTGGTCGTCGGTTCTGGTAAAATGCGACGGTTGACTTTACCGTTGAAAGTCAGGGGAAACGATTCCATCTGTACAAAAGCCGATGGAATCATGTAGTCTGGCAACTGGTCTTGAATAAAATTACGCAACTGTTCGAGGGTGAGAGTCTGTCCTTGAATTGGTACAAAGTAAGCGACTAAATATTTTTCCCTAGCACTTTGCCCAAACACCTTAGCCACTGCTTGGTTAATTAGGGGATGTTTGCTCAAGACTGCTTCAACTTCACCAAGTTCAACCCGAAAGCCCCGAACTTTTACTAAATCGTCGATGCGTCCTAAAAATTCAATGTTGCCATCGCTGAGGTAACGTGCCAAATCTCCAGTCTTATATAATTTTGAATTTTGAATTTTGAATTTTGAATTGTAAAACGGATTTGGGACAAATTTTTGGTTTGTCAAATCTGGGCGGTTGAGGTAGCCACGAGCCAAACCATCACCACTAACGTAGAGTTCCCCAGGAACACCAATTGGCACGGGCTGGAGATTGCGGTCTAATAGATAAACTTGGACGTTGACGGCAGACTTCCCAATTGGTGGATAAATTGGCCATTCTTCTGGCTGGTTACTAAAGGTATAAGCTGTAACTAAATCGGCTTCTGTGGGCCCATAGAAATTATAGAGTCTACAATTCTCCAAACGTTGAAACAGCTTAATCATTGGTTGAGTAATCTGGAGTTGTTCGCCACAGGCGATCGCTTCTCTAATGTTCTGAAATAGATGTTCTTCGTCTCCGTATATTTCTGCTAATTGTTGCCAGATGGTAACAGGAAGAAATACTTTAGCAATTGGTTCAAATGCAAGTAACTGAATTAATTTATCTAAATCTTTGCGATCGCCTTCGGGAATCATATACAAGGTGCCACCCAAACCCCATGCAGCAAAAATTTCGTGATAGCTGACATCAAAGCTGAGGGAAGCAAACTGAAGAACACCCACGCCTGTTGTCATCTTCGCTTGATGATGTTCGATTAAATTGGTGAGCGATCTATGAGGGACAAGCGTACCTTTAGGAGTTCCTGTAGACCCAGAAGTATAAATTACATACGCTAAATTATCTGCTTCTGTATCTGTCTGAAGATTGATATCAGATTCTTTGGCGATCGCATCCCATCTCTCATCCACCAAAATTAGATGGTGGTGGAAATCCTTCTCCAGTAATAGCTTTAAACTAGCTTGAGTTAAGACAATGCTTGCACCAGTATCCGCTAGCATAAATGCTAAACGCTCCGGGGGATAGGTGGGGTCAAGGGGAACGCAAGCACCGCCAGCTTTCAGGGTTGCTAATATAGCAACTGCTGCTTCTAAAGAACGTTCCAGACAAATCCCCACAGGTGCATCTGGTTTGATACCCAAGCTTTGCAGATGATGAGCTAATTTATTGGCACGTTGATTTAACTGTCGGTAGGTCAATTGTTGATTCTCATACACCACCGCCACAGATTCGGGTGTTTTTTCAACGTGTTGCTGAAATAATTGATGGATGCAATCATGGATGGGATTAGCGGCTTGAGTAGCATTCCATTCGACTAACTGTAAATCTTGTTCTGCTTGTGTAAGTAGCGGAAGTTCGCCTACACTGCGATGAGAATTAGTAGTAATACCCTGTAACAGCATGAGCAAATGACCAATCATTCGGTCAATGGTATCTGCATCAAAGGCATCGCGATCGTAGTTGATTTTGATTACCAGTTCATCACCGGGAATAGCCACCAGCGTTAAAGGATAATTCGTTTCTCCCAGGGCTTGGCGATCGCCTATTCTCAAATTTCCTGGAAGCGCTTGCAGTGTTGCGTTGACAGGGTAATTTTCAAACACCACAATGCTTTCAAACAAAGGTTGATTCCTCGGAATCTCACTCACACCTTGAATATCTACCAGTGAGGTGTATGAATACTGCTCTCGTTGTATATGCTCTTGTTGCAATTGCACTAGCCAAGGCAATAAATCAACTGTTTCAGGGATTTTTATCCGTACAGGGAGGGTATTAATAAACAACCCCACTATCGACTCTACACCAGATAAGTTATGAGGACGACCGGACACTGTAGCCCCAAACACCACATCAGACTCACCACTGTAGCGACTAAGTAACAACGCCCAAGCTGCCTGAACTAAGGTAGAAACGGTGAGGTGATGTTGTTGAGCAAAAGATTTTAAGGTAGCAGTTGCTTCGGCTGATAGATGTTGGTGTCGAATATAACTGGTTTGCTGGTGAGCAATCTGCCCTACTGCTTGTTCCACAACCAAAGGCGTAGAAGCAGTAAAACCCTCAAGAGTTCGCCGCCAAAATTCCTCAGCACTAGATAAGTCTTGCTGCTGCAACCAATTAATGTAGTCTCGGTAAGAGCGAGTTGGAGTTAAATATAATTGTTGATTGTTATTTATAGAATCGTAAAAAGCAAAGATTTCTTTAAAGAGAATCGGCCAGCTCCACCCATCAAGCAATATATGATGAAAGCTCCAAATAAAATGATAAGTCTCGTCTGCTAACCGAAATAAAATAAACCGCATCAAGGGAGCTTTGTCAAGTTCAAAACTTTGCTCTTTATCTGTGTCTAAGAAAGAAATAATTTGTGTTTGCTGTTCCTCAGTTGAGAGCAAACGCAAGTCTTTGTTAATCCAAGGTAAATTAACTTGTTTACGTACTACTTGAACTGGCTGTTTGCGGTTCTTCCAAACAAAAAGTGTCCGTAAAGCTGAGTGTCTCTGTACCACTTGTTGCCAAGCTTGTTCAAACGCACTCTTGTTTAAATCGCCATAAAGAGTAAAGCGAAACTGCTCAAAGTATATTCTTGATTCTGGCTGATAGAGGGTATGAAATAACATCCCCTGCTGCATTGGCGAAAGGGGGTAGATGGCTTCAATATCTTTAGCTTTATTTTGATTTTGTATAGCTATCATTGTTATATTTTTTTTAAAATTAACCACAGACAGAAAAATGCAATTTCGCTAAATTACTTAAAAAGCTGCCGTAGACAAACCGCCATCTACTGGAATAGTTACACCTGTTATATAACTAGCGCATTCTGAACTTAAAAAAGCTACTAAATTGGCAACTTCACTAGAAAGACCGCGACGACCGATAGGAATGGTGTTATCTATTCCTTCTATAATCGCCTCAATATTTCGGTCTTCCTTTTGGGCGAATACTTCTAAATATTCTCTATGCCTTGGAGTATCAATCAGACCAGGATTGACGCAGTTAACTAAAACATTCCACTTAGCAACTTCTGTGGCAACAGTTTTAGTAAAGTTGATTAATGCAGCATTGCCTACTCCCGATTTAACAAGACGACTAGAAGGTTCTTTTCCTGATGTCCCAACAATATTGATAATGCGCCCCCATTGCTGATTTTTCATTGTCGGTAGTACCAGATTCGTCATGCGAATATAGCCCATTAACTTGCCTTCAAAGACAGTTAACCAATCTTCATCAGATAGATTTTCTACTGCTTCATTAGAAAATGTAGCCCCCTGAGAATTATTGACCAAGATATCAATTTTGCCAAATTGGGTGAGAGCTTCTTGTACTAATTTTTGAGAATCACTTGGGTTTTGAACATCAGCAAGAATGGGGATAACTTTTGCTTGGGAACTAACCAAACTTTGATAAGCTTGTTCTAAACGCTCAGAATTTCTCCCACAAATTATTAACTGACAACCTTCTGCTGCCAGCTTTTGGGCAACGCTATAACCAATGCCAGCACTTGCTCCTGTCACTAAAGCTACTTTCTGTGTTAATCCTAAATCCATGATGAATATTCCTTTAGGAAGCAGTGAGCGATCGCGCAGTTATTTCATTAAAAGAAGCTTTTTGGTAAGATAAATGAGAGCGAGGTGGAATCAAAATTTCAACCAAAGAAACTGCTTCATCAGAGGAATTATATCCTCCATAAAAGACATCAGATGGAGCATAATAAATACTACCATATTCTAGTTCCTGCTGTTCATCTTCCACAGACATCATCAACTGACCATTCAGGATTATTCCCATTTGTTCGCTAGCAGATTGTTGCATTGGGATAATTCCTCTTGGCGGAATTTCGATAATCACAATCTCAAACCAAGAAGCAACAATAGATTGGCATGAGAAACCAGTAATTTCATCTTTTTTAGGCGATACCTTGAGAAACACTTCGTCAGTTTTTTCTGATGGTAAGGAAGTTATGATTCGTTTTACATCGAATACTATTGCTGTTTCTGGAAAAATATTTACAGAACCGTGAGGAACATAAGCATTGGCAATGTAAGCTTGTTGCATTGGTTCAATAATTTCTTTGGTTCCGTTGACGTTCATTTCTAAACGACCAGAAATTATCATCCCCATCTGACTTTCTAGATGTTCGTGTAGTGCAAAAGTAGCTCCAGGAGCAAGATATACTAATTGAACGAGCGTATCTTGACATTCATAAGCTATTAATTCTACATCTGAATTAATTTTTGTAGTTTTGGGATTTGGAAAAAATCTAGACATGACTTTCTGCTAATTTTTTATAAAAAATTGACCAGCTCATAGGAATTTTCCCATAAGTAGAAATAAACTCCAAATCATAAGCGTCAACAGCATTTTTATTAGTAATAGCCAGAGTAGCTAAACCCTGTTGAACTTGAATTGCTGCATCGCTAGTAGAAGGAGACAAATCAACCTGAATTTCTGATAGGTCTTGGGAGTCTGGTAAGAGTCTCGACAACAAAGGTAAGGGTGCGGGATGAGTAACAAGTCTCGCTCCTTTAAAAACTACCTCTGTATTTTTTTTCTTAGCCAATCCATAAACTGGAGTTGGATAGATAAAAATGAAACCTAAATCAAAACTTGGCTCCATATAAAACTCATTAATCATTTGGTAAGCATGAGGAACTAGAGCTAGATCAATCTTGTCTTGCAGCAAAGCTTCTTTGACATCTGGAAAGCCATCAAATAACTGAATTTTTCCAGTCACTTCTTCTGACTCTAATTGTTTGACTATATAGCTAGAAGCATAGTCACTACTAGTACCACTAGGCCCTAATGTGCCTATAATCAAATTTTTTGCAGCAGGAATAGGAGGTCTAAATTCAATCGAAAACTTTAGCATAGTTTTAACAAAGTCGGATAGGATAAAAAAGAAAGTTAAAATTACTAATTTTTAAATATCTTCTGTGCCAAATATTAATTTTTTATCTATATACTCAGACTTAATTTGACTCAAAATCAATGCAATTAGTACCAGAACTGTGCCAATAAAACCGCGGACTCCAAACTTTTCACCGAGTAGCCAAAAAGAAAAAACGGATGTGAGTACCGGATCGATGGTACACAATAGCGCAGCTTCAGTTGCTGAAATCCATTGCTGGCCTATTGTTTCTAACCAGATAGTACCAGCAGTCCCTACCAGACCGAGGTAGAGGATAATAACATAGTTATTCCTTAAAGTCTCAAATTGCCCAACCATCTCTGGCGCTGCCCAGACTGCACTTAATACTGCTACAATCCATAGTTGGATGGCAGTCAGGGATAGGGTTGAGTGGCGTTGTGCAGTTTCCTGAAGTACCAACATATAAACTCCGTAAATGAAGGTTTCAGCAAACAACAACAAATCACCTATGCCTAAAGAGCCATTTTCCCAGCACATAATACCGATGCCTGTAAGAGCAACTCCAGCAGCGAGTATAGTTTTAAGAAACAAGGGCTGACCGAATAACGCTGCCAAGAGAGGTATGATGATCGCATTAAGGCTGAAAATGAAGCCTCCCCGGTTGGCATTGGCAGTTTCTAGCCCGATCGCTTGGAAGGCAAAACAAGCAAAGAGGAGAAGTCCTAAAACTGTGCCATCGCGTAATATCTGAGCGTTTAATGAGCGCAAATATGGGGTAAATATCGCGGCTGCAACGGTGAAACGGCTGGCGGTAAGTACAGATGGCGAAAAGCTAGTGACTGCATCTTTAGTCAGTGGGAAGGTTGTCGCCCATATTAGACTGACGATCGCGATCGCAATTATGCCCCGAATGTGGAGGGCGTTTGGCGTGGGTTGATTGCAGTCATCTAGTTTCATGTTATGTTTGCTACTCATTTAGATCCGTTGCAATGCCCCAGAACTTCTTAGTTCTGCTAAGGTGGCATTTCCAGTACAAAATAAAGCTGTTTCGAGTTCAGCAATCAGAACTTCGACTAACTCATCAACGGCAGCTTCTGATTTGACGGCTGCTTCTAAAAAAGGTCGGGCTAAACCTCCTATATCGGCTCCTAAAGCGATCGCTTTGGCGACATCCAATCCGTTAAGTAACCCACCAGAAGCAATCAAGGGAATTGTCGGCGCGATGACTCGAATGGAGTTAAGACACTCTGCGGTTGGTAAACCCCAATCAGCAAAAGTTTGTCCCAAACGGCGCTGCTTGTTGTGTGCGGCGCGTTGGCTTTCTACTTTTGCCCAGGAAGTTCCACCTGCTCCAGCGACATCAATGGCTGCAACTCCCGCATCGATTAACTTTTGGGCGATCGCTCCAGAAATTCCATTTCCTACTTCTTTGACAACAACCGGAACGGGTAGTTGCTGACAAAGTTGGGCAATTTTACTTAACAGCCCCCGAAAATTTGTATCTCCTTTTGATTGCACGCATTCTTGCAGGGGGTTAAGATGCAAAATTAGTGCATCCGCTTCCAGGGAATTTACAAGACGCAAGCAATCATCAAGCCCACATCCATAATTTAGTTGCACAGCTCCTAAGTTCGCTAACAACAGAATGTCAGGAGCAAAAGAGCGGACAGCAAAGGTAGGAGCTAAACGAGGTTGTTCAATGATAATGCGTTGCGAACCTACTCCCATTGCTAATCGGTAGCGTTGAGCAACAGTTGCTAAACGAGTATTGACTAGCTGCGCTAATTTAGTTCCCCCTGTCATAGAAGAAATCAGCAGGGGAGCGCCGAGATTTTTGCCTAAAAAGGTTGTTTGCAGATTGATATCACTGCGGTTGATTTCAGGTAGACAATCATGAGTAAAGCGATAGCGCTCAAATCCAGTAGTTACGTCCTGAAACTGGACATCTTCTTCTAAACAAACACGTAGATGGTCAGCTTTACGAGTCTCAATTTCAGTTACAGTATTGACTGATGGGACAGTGGTAGTCACGTCGCTTTGCTCCGAATTCAAAATTAATGATTCCCATAAATAATGGGGCTTATATCGAATGGCACTAAGTTAAGATATAACCCTTGCCCTGACTGGTTCCTAGCCTGAAGGCTGGGAACCCATCCTGGGAGGGCTGCCGCCTCCTCTTTCTTGACGAGAGGCAGAGCCTCTTGGAATACATTCCAGCCTGGAGGCTGGGAACGAGGCAACACAAGGCTTTGGGCTTATCTTAGTGCCATTCGGGCTTGTATCCTTTTAGTTTTTGGTCATAATGGTTTTCGTTGACGACGGGTTATTGGTAGTTTTGTGTAAATAGCCTCCTGAAATTTAGCAACATCAAACTCGGCAATACTAAAGACTCCGATTTTGTCGAACAGCCGCGATGAAACGCTATCTTGACAGATGTAGTTAACGCGAATATCTTCGTGTAACGATTCCAAAAGAAGTTGGATATTCACTCTTCGCGCTTCTTCAATGGTTTTACTGTTGGTGTCATCTGGGTTGAGGGTATGTCCGTAACTGCGAACATGAAAACGGCACTCTCTTGGCCCTGCGGGAACTAACGAAAAAGTTTGGACGTGTTCGGGAAATACGCTCAAAGAAAAAGGCATTGGGATTTCTTCTTGCGCTGACATTGAGCAGAAAGCTGAGTAACACAGCGTTTCGGGCAAAGAATCGTTTTCAGCAGCAAAATCTTGTAATTCTTGTTCACGCTCCCAAGAATGTCGAGCGATCGCTTTGGCGCAATCATAATATTGTCGCTCGATTGGGGTTAAGCTGGGTGAAGCCGGATCGCGCATGGGAATAATCATGCCGTTGATGCCTTCACAATCACTCGAAACTCCAAACCGACGGGTTAAACCTTTGTGCATCATGGGAAAGTGGTAATCTTCTAAGAAATTTTCCCACAGCAGTTTGTAATCTACCTCCACACTAATGTCATACCGACCGACTCCACCAATGGGTTGCATATCTTCAAGTTGGTATGGTTCCAATAATCCAGGTAAATACCAAGTATCAGCTAATCTTGAACCTTCCCAAGTAAAGCGAATGAAAATAAATCCATAAAAACTGTCAATATCAATCGGTTCTAAACCGTAGTTTGGTAAACCAAATTTCGGATAATTCCCTCGTTGTGTAACATCCTGAAGTTTGCCAGCGAACAATTCACCGCTAGCAGTGCGAATGACGTAGGCTCGTTCACCGACAATATCCAGCCAAGTGAAGTTACCCGGTTGCGGAACTTCATTGATATGGCAAACAAATTGCCAGGTTGGTTTAATTAAATGCTCAACTTCGAGAGCAAACAATGCTGCATCGCCATAAATCCAGATTGGCAGTGCTTGTCTTCTTTCAGATGATTCGGAATATTCTATGCCATCAGTATCAATTTTAGGATACTCAATAGACTTTTCAATCAACTGCCCTTGCTCGTCACTGCTGTAGACTCGTTGCAGCACTTCATCCAGTTGTGGGGTTGACCCATCACTATCAACAGTCAGGATAACGTGTTTGAGTTCCGCAATCAATGATTGCAATATTAATTGGCAACTATCGCTTCTTCCTTCTGAGGTAATCTCTACAATGAGTTGTTTTATATTTTCTTCTAAATAACCAATTCTCAACCAAAGGCGGATTTGTTCTGGAAGTGTGGCGGTTTCCCCCTCTGCATAGCCTGGACTCACAGAATTAAGTAGATTGGTAATTTCTACCCCGATATTTTGCTGGTTTTCAAGTTGTGATTCTAGCTGATGTTGATTATTTTCTGAGAGCTTGGCAAAAACCCCTTGATTCTCATCAATCTTGACCTCAAACTGCTGCAAACTGTAATTTTCCAGGTTAAAATCAGCACCAAACTCGCCTCTATTTGCCCCTGGTGCATTCTTGCAATCACCACCTATGCTATAAGCCCATCCATGATAAGGGCAAAGAGTCGGTTTATCTACGCCTACACAACCGTGACCTTGAAACACTGGTGCTTGGCGATGAGTGCAGACATTGAGAAAAACGCGAACCGTTCCGTCTGCTTGGCGCACAGCTACCAAAGGTTCCTGAAAAATTTGAACAGTAACAAAATCTCCAGCCTGGGGAATTTCTGCCGCGCGACAAATGAAATACCAGTTCTTCTCTAGTTCCGATGGTTCAACAAAGATTGAACGAATAATTTTAGCGGCAAAATAATTATAAACAGTTTTGATATTGACTTCTGTATTATTACGTTTATTATATTCCAAAACTGCATTTACAAGATATTTATAAGCTGTTTCAACAGCATGGTCGCCCTTTGCTGACAATAAAATACTGACAAAATTATTCCATGCTACTTCATCCTTTTTAGCAAAGTTAGTACCTGTAGCAGCAAGGAAGTATTGCTGTCGTCCTACTTCAACAAAAAGTTTACATAGTTCCTTTTCTTTTATTAAAGTCATTTCAATTTTTCCTACTTTTCATGATATCTGCGAGTAATTATTTTGAAATTGTGGCATCGATAGATAATTGGTGTATCCTAACTTTTTTAGCTTATTTAAAATTTTATTTGCGCTTTGGGCAATAGTTTCTTCATTAGTTTTGCATTCAACATCAGGTTTCAGAGGTACTTCATATAAATCATCAATTCCAGTGAAATTCTTGATTTCACCAGCTCTAGCTTTTTTATATAAACCTTTGACATCTCGCTGTTCACAAACTTCTAATGGTGCATTGACGTATACTTCAATAAAATCTCCAATGCGCTCTTTAACTTCTTGTCGGATTGCCCGATATGGCGATATGACTGAAACCAGTACAATAACATTATTTCTAGTTAGCAGGTGAGCTACAAAACCAATTCGCCGAATATTTTCGTCTCGATCCTTTTTGCTGAAAGTTAACCCCTGACTTAAGTTTTGGCGAACTACATCACCGTCTAGTACCTCAATTTTATAACCTTGCGATCGCAGTTCTGTTTCCAAAAATTGGCAGATGGTGGTTTTGCCAGCACCACTCAAACCAGTTAACCATATTGTTACACCACGCTGTTTATCCACCATCCTACCCTTACGCTTTTACTAAACAATGTACTGTAGGTTGCCAGGATTTGCGAATTGCTATTTGAATACATAACTTGATTCCTTTTATGTATTTAGTTTCGCTTAGTTAATAAGCTGCTAATAACCAATGGCAGATGTCAATTAATAACTAACAATTGGTTATTAGCAATACTTAAAATATTAATCTTCTAAAATCGGTTCGGGAATGACTGGTACTGGATGGTCTAGACGATAAGCATTCCAAGGTTTGCTGAAAGATTCTCGTTTAATTTCTGAAAATCTTCTTAACTGTTTATAAAACAGACTTTCATAAAATTCTAACTCTTTTTTTATATAATAAGGAGCTTTCTCTCCGTAAACTTTTACAAACATTCTGTATGTATTATAATGTTTAGCGGCTACATCGTCTGAGTAAAACATCAAATCGTCTTCAATGTCATTGACAACTTCGAGAGGCCACATCAATTTCAATTCTTCATTTAACTCTTCTTGTTGGTAATTTAGACCTAACATTTTGAGCAAAGTACAATGCAATACTCGATAGTCAGAAGAGCGTAATTCAGCCGCTTTTTTAATCATTTCGTGAGTAACATGAGAACTGGCTAAAATCTGGGTTTCTAATTCAAAGTACTCTCCCAGTTTCTCCATATAAAATTCAACTTTAGAATGCTTGATATCGTACTCTTCTAAAACAGCCAAGATAATTTCTTGTTTGGATTGCCAAGGAGAATGTTGGAGTGTCGCATAGCCTTCACCTTGAATTTTTTCAACTTCATCATCGGTTTGATAAACCAGAGCTTCAATAAAACCTAAGATGGGATAAAAGCGAAAAAAGTCATTCATTGAGAGATTATAAATTGGAAAATAATAAAGCATAAACTCTCTCAATACTCTGCTAGACCGACGCATACTCTGATAAGAAATGCAAGAGATTTTGGAAGCAAATTTATTAACCAAAATCCCTGGATTACGCGTGGTTGTGAGTGTCGCTTTCGAGATTGTCATAAACAATAAATAAGTTTGGTGTGGAAAACTTAAAACAATGGACAAAGTGAGGGCAAGTTTTATCTTGATAGAGATGACTTGTGAACGACTTCATTCAATTTCTGCTAGCAGTTCGTCCAACGCTTCTTGGCTTAAACCAACTTCAGGGAAATCTGAAGGAGTATAGCCTCCTGCTTCTTTTGATATACAGTGGTCGATAATAGCTTCTAAGACTTTCAGATAGTTTTTAGCCAAGTTTTCTACAGTAGCTTGGTAATGGAAAGCTGCGCTATATTTCCACTCCAGTTGCAATCTGCCTTCAATGACTAATCCATTCACATTCAACAAATGGTGGCGCTGTCCTTTGAGGCTGTGAATAGAACCGCTAGACTCTTGAGCATATTTCCAGCCAAGGGGTGCTAGGTGCGTTTGGTCGAATTGGCCCAAGTAATTAAAACTCACTTGAGCTTGAGGGAGTAGCTCAAGTTGCTTGTTTATGGTTGCATCCATGCTCAGATACCGCAGGATGCCATAGCCAATACCTCGGTTGGGGATGCGTCGCAGTTGCTCCTTAACCGACTTGAGAGCCTCGCCAGGATGGTGAAGACCTCCAAGTTTTAAGCAAACGGGGAATAAACTGGTAAACCAGCCTACTGTGCGGGACAAGTCTACATCCTCAAACAAGTCCTCCCGCCCGTGACCTTCTAATTCAATTAGTAGAGAGTCATAGCCTGTCCATCCAGCAAAACTTTGCACTAATGCAGTCAAGAGTACATCGTTAATTTGGGTGTTATAGGCGACTGGGACATCCTGCAACAGAGTGCGAGTCTGTTCTGCATTCAGGGATATAGAGACAATCTGACTTGAACCGACAGTGTTTTCTGACGCAATAGCAGGAGAATCCAACGGTAAAGGAGCAACTGCGAACGACCTTGAGTGCAGCCAGTAGTCTAGCTCTGAGTGCAGTTCTTGAGTACCTGCATAATCCTGTAATCGAATTGCCCAATCTTTGAAGGAAGTTGTTTTTGCAGGAAGTTGGATGTTGTTCCCACTATCTAATTGTTTGTATGCTCCAGATAAATCTTCCAGCAAAATCCGCCAGGAAATCCCATCGACAGCTAAGTGATGGATGACGATGAGCAAGCGTCCAGGGGAAGATTTGCCTAAGTTAAATAGAACGACCCGTAGTAGCGGCCCATCTGCTATATTTAGCGATCGCTGTATTTCATCTGCCTTTAACTCAATTGCTTTTGATTGTTCTACTTGAGTCAGGTTGGATAAATCAGCTATCACCAACGATACTGCATCGCACACATCACTGTTGTACTGTTGCCATTGCGCTTCTTGCTGCACAAACCGCAGCCGTAAAGCGTCATGATGGTACACCAGCTTTTGTAATGCCTGCTCTAGTAATTCCGCTTGGATATTTGGCGGAACTTCTAGCAGGAAAGATTGGTTAAAGTGATCGGGTTCGGGTAAATTACGCTCAAAGAACCAATGCTGAATCGGTGTTAGGGGAACAATGCCCTTAACTAAGCCCTGTTCTGCCTCATTGGAGGTAGTTGTCACGGCTACAGCAGCTAACTCAGCGATGGTTTGATGCTGGAATAGCTGTTTTGGAGTTAGTTTTAATCCAGCTTGATTAGCTCTGGCGACAATTTGGATTCCAATAATGGAATCCCCGCCCAATTCAAAAAAGTTGTCATGAATACAAACTTGTTTTAATAATAAAACATCCTGCCAAATTTTTAGCAAGATTTTTTCAGTATGAGTGCGGGGGGAGACAAAGCCGATTGAGTCATTAAACTCGAACTCTGGTACTGGTAAAGCACGGCGGTCTACTTTACCATTGGACGTAATGGGAAAAGCCTCTAGAACTGTGAAGGATGCAGGTATCATATAGTCGGGAAGCTTTTGCTTGAGGAACAGGCGCAACTCGGTACTAGTGGGCTGTTTTCCTTCTGAAACAACGTAAGCCGCCAAACTCTTAACACCAGGCTTGTCTTCCCTAGTAATCACAATGGCATCTCCTACCTGAGAATGTTGAGTTAAAACAACCTCAATTTCTGCAAGTTCGATGCGGAAGCCACGGATTTTCACTTGGTTATCAATGCGACCAATAAACTCAATATTTCCGTCAGGTAGGTAACGTGCTAAGTCTCCTGTTTTGTACAACTTTTTGTTAGAAGTTAATTGTGCCTCCTCAAACGGATTTGGAATAAACTTGGCCTCAGTTAAATCTGGGCGGTTAAGATAACCTCTGGCTAAACCATCACCACCAATACATAGTTCGCCAGGAACACCAATCGGTACAGGTTGGAGATGACGATCCAGAATATAGATTTGTGTATTACCAATTGGTTGCCCAATTGGTAAGTTTGTTGCGCCTTCTGGAACTTCCTGCACTAAATACCAGGAAGAGAAAGTAGTATTTTCTGTTGGCCCATAAACGTGAAGCAGTCGCTTTGGAGGGTGATTTTGTAGTAATGTTCTCACCCAGTTTGGTTCTACCGCTTCTCCACCAAATAGAACAGTTTGGAGATTTTTAAAGATTCCCGGTACTTGACTTACCAACTGGTTGAATAACGCTGTTGTGACGAACAAAAAGTCAATCTGCTGCTCTTGCAGTTGTGTAGCTAGTTGTGGCGGCGAGAGCAAGACTTCTTTAGTAATACTTACTAGCCTAGCTCCATGCAGCAAAGCTCCCCAAATTTCAAAGGTAGCAGCGTCAAAAGCTGCATTAGAGGCTTGAGCAATTCGGTGATGATCTGTTAACTCTACGTAGTTAGTGTTACAAACTAACCGATTCACAGCTTGATGAGTAACAGTTATACCTTTCGGTTTTCCTGTAGAACCAGAGGTATAAATTACATAAGCTAGATTTTGACTTGATGCCTCATTGGTGAGGTTTTCCTGACTATATTTGCTAAGTAGCTCTTGCCAGCAAGTATCTAAAAATACAACTTTAGCGCTAGTTTCCGGTATCTGCACTTTTAACTGTTCTTGAGTCAGTAGTATTGATACCTGAGAATCATTCAGCATATAAGCCAAGCGCTCTTCAGGATAGCTAGAGTCTAAAGGAAGGTAAGCACCACCTGCTTTGAGAATTGCCAGCATTGCGATAATCATCTGTGGCGATCGCTCGACGCAAATCCCTACCAATACTTCTTTTTTGACTCCCAAGCTTTGTAGATAGTGCGCTAATTGATTGGCGCGATCGTTTAACTCTCGATATGTTAGAGACTCGTCCTCATACACCAGTGCGATCGCATTACTGTTTTGTTCTACCTGTTCCTCAAACACTTGATGGATACATTTTGTATCGGGATATGGTATGTGAGTATCATTCCATTCCACTAGCAATTGATGACGTTCACGCTCAGTTAGCAATGGTAATCTACCTACCGATTCTTGCGGATTCGCCACTATTCCCGCCAATAATGTCTGGAAATGACTGCTCATGCGAGCGATTCTATCTTCATCAAACAAATCGCTGTTATATTGCCAAAACCCTTGCAGGGAGTTTCCTTCATCTGTGTTTTCCCACATTTGTAAGGTGAGGTCAAACTTAGCGTTAACGTTATCTAGATGTAGAGGAGCTATGGCTAAATCAGGCGTTTCTAATTCTTCCATTGAGGCATTCTGCAAGGCAAACATCACCTGAAATAGAGGGCTGTGGCTGAGACTGCGCTCTATTTGCAAAGCTTCGACAATCTGCTCAAAAGGAACGTCTTGGTTGGCGTAGGCATCCATGCAAGTAGAACGTACTTGCGTTAGTAGCTTTGAGAAACTGGGATTACCTTCTAGTCGAGTTCGCATCACCAATGTGTTGACAAAAAAGCCAATTAACCCTTCTATGTCTTGCTGGTTACGGCTAGCGATCGGTGTTCCTAACAGAATATCTTCTTGACCACTATAACGGAATAGTAGAGTCGCATAAGCCGCCATCAAGGTCATAAATAAGGTGGTTCCTGACTTGTGGCTGAGTTCTTTCAGCGATGCGGTCAGTTTTGCATCTAGCTGGAAGGAAAAACACCAACCCCGGAAAGTTTGCACAGAGGAACGAGGTCTATCTGTAGGTAGTTCCAAAAGAGGTGGTGCGGCTGCTAACTGTTGCTTCCAGTAATTGATTTGGGTTTGGAGGAGCGTTCCTTTTTGTAACCATTGGCGTTGCCAAATTGTAAAATCTGCATATTGAATCGGTAATTCTGGAAGTGGAGAAGGTTCGCCAGTCAAAAAGCCTCGATACAAACTCGATAATTCTTTGATTAATACTCCCATTGACCAGCCATCACCGATGATGTGGTGCATGGTCAATAACAAAGCATAAGACTCTGACTTAAGTTGTACCAGAGTGACTCGTAGCAACAGTCCTTTGGTAAGGTCAAAGGGTTGTAATTGCTCTTGAGTTGCTAAAAGTTGCAATTGTTCTGACTGTTCTTGTCCTGACAATTGTTGCAAGTCTACAACCGAGAGTTTCATGGTTGCGTGGGGAGCAATTATTTGTACAGGCGTTCCCGCCACAGCATTAAAGGTGGTGCGTAGAACTTCGTGACGGCGGATAATTTCGTTGAGACTGCGTTCTAAAATTTCTACATTCACACGTCCCTTAAGACGAACAGCTTTAAACATATTGTAGAAAGGACTGTCCGGCTCCAATTGTGCCAAAACCCATAGGCGTTGTTGGGCGAAAGAAAGAGGGAATGTCTGAGATTCTGTTTGATTTGCCCGACGAACTTTCCCAATAGCACGGTTATTTCTTTGATATCCTAAAGACTCTGCTACTTGCCAAGCCACATCACTTAAAAAGTCAGTGTTGTAGTATTGCTTCCAACTATCTGCGGTGCTAGCATTAATGCCCTGATGTTCGTGAAATTTTACATCCCCCACCATTCTAGACTGGGCATAAATTCCATCTGTCATGCGCTGCTTTTTCTCTTTGTATGGTTGCAGCATATCAGGATGGAATTCCACCCCTAAAAATTGGCATAAGCTTTCTACAGTGGTTTGTGGCTGGCTAACGATGTCTTCAAATTTGACTTGATACTGGCGTTCTTGGGGAACTTGTTGCAAGAATTCGAGAATATTTTGATGACTAATTAGCCAAACGAGTTCAGCGAGTTCTCGCCTATTGAAGGGATGTTGATATGGAAATGTTTGCTCTACTCTAGCTTCTTCATAGGAGCGCATCGTTGCATAAGGATGACGCACAAGATGGATGTAGAGTGGGTTTTGGAAGTTTATTTCCGCCCGTTTTAGGGTTTCTAAATCTATGGAGTAGGAGGGGGTCTTGTCTACCAAGATTTGATCGCCCAGCCATTGCTGTATAAGTTGGTAAAACTGCTTTGTAGTGAGATTTTTCGCTTCTAATTCTTCCATAAGTGCGATCGCTTCTTCTGGACTACACCCCCGAATTTGCATGATTGTGCGAATCGTCCCTTCCATCCAAAAGCTGTAACGTCCAGAAAATGCTGCTTTTCGTTCACTAAGTGTATTAAATGTCAGCAGTTCCAATTCTGGAGGCGCAAACAATTGGGGATTTCCCCCTAGAATGACGCGCAGTAAGGTAGAGCCACTACGATGAGGCGAGAGAATAAATATAGCTGGCGGGTTTTTGATTGCGTCGTCATCTATTGGGGGAGTAAGAGGAGAAATCAATGATCGCATTTGCAAAACTTTAGCTTCACCGATTCGCTCTTGTGGTATGTCAATAGTTGAATTTATTTCCTTACCAACCAGTTGTGCTACTGCTTGTGGGTAGTTTTCTTCTATGTAAGCTGCTAGTTGAGCAACTGTTTTAGTATCAAATAAAACAACAAAATGAATAATCTCGTTTAATTGCGCTTGCAGTTTATTAATCAGAATCGCTCCCCGAATCGAATCGCCGCCTAGTTCAAAGAAGTTATCATCAATACCCACTCTGTCTAGTTTGAGGGCTTCTGCAAACAAATGTGCGATCGCCTTCTCTATAGGATTGCGAGGAGCAACAAATTCTATATCTAACTGAGAACGTTGGCGCTGTTGTCGAGATGCAATCTCTTTGAGAATGAGTTCGGGACTATATAGATTCCGAGCAATGCGCTCAAAAAAGTCTGCAAAAGAGGCTATTTTTGCCGATCTATCAGATCCGAATTTCGCTTTTCGATCGGACTGACCATCTACTGTATCTATATCGAATATGAGTACTTTGTTGCCTTCTGACGAGGCTGTTTCTACTAAGCTCCCATCAGACTGATTATCTACTGCATCTATATCGGATATAAGTATTTTATCTCCTTCTGACGAGGCTGTTTCTACTAAGCTCCCATCAGACTGACTATCTACTGCATCTATATCGGATATGAGTAGTAATCTACTTTCGGATGCGGTTTGAGATGGAAACTCGAATAACCAACCACCATCTTTCTCTTGCTGAAATTGTCTACCAATACTAGTAAGAAAATCCCAGGCTGGCTGATTCTTCTTGGTAGGTATATAGAAAAGCTCGACTCGTCCTAATCCTCTTTGTTGAGCAAGAGTTCCTAAATAGGACAGCATTCTATGCTCCACACCCCGACCAAGTACCCGACAACTGAGTAAAAAGGTGTCTACAACTAGCGCATTTTCTTGAACTTCAAACAACAGCAGACCGACTAAACCATAATCTCCAAAGCGGTCTTTAACTTTGACCACCCGACATTCTAATTTTTCTGAATTACAAAGTTGTTGAATTTCAGCCTCAGACCGGCGGATTGTTGTCAGGTTAAACTGATTGGTGCGTTGGGTAAGTTGAGTAACCCGCGAAAGTTGCTCGCTTTGCATCGGGGAAATCTCTATTTCTAAGTTCAGTTGGGCGAGGAAATCACTAAAAGAAAAAGAATCCTGTTGCAAACGCTGGCGCTGGACATTCTGTTGATAGAGATTAGTTCTTTGTTGGTCTTCTTGGGTGGTTTGGAGTTGGTCGAAAGCCCAAATATGCTGTAAAAACTGCGGGATGCGATCGGGTTGTTCTGGAAGTTGTAAAGTCAGCACTTCTGGACAGTTTGCTCTAACTTCAGCACACTCAATTGGATTGTCATCAATGAAAATAAAGCTATCTAAACTCAGTTGTAGTTCGGTAGCTAAAGACTTCAGATTCTCCGATTTCGATTCCCAGTTAATGCGCCAATTAACGAGATGATGGCGACCCATCAGCATATCTGGATGTTGGTCAAAGACTGCAAATACATCCTCTTGTTCATTCTTGCTACACAAACAAATCAACTTTCCTGCTGCTTGCTGCGCGATGATAAATTCTTGGAGCGCTCTATAGGGTGGATTGATTTTGACTCCTCCAACTCCATCCTCTCCACAAATACCACTCCATAATGTATGGTCGCAATCAAGGGCAATAACCTTATAAGGAGAGCTTTGCAAAGCAAAAATTTTCCGCGCCAGCATTGTCCCCAAAGTGCAAAAAAAGGTTGGCGTGTAGGGAATGTGTCCGAGTTCGTCTCCGTAAGGGTCGTAGTACTCCTCTACTGGGTAGGTACTGGTCAATTCTTGACTTTTTATCAGATACATCCCACTAACATCTTTGAGATCAGCTGCTAACAGTTCCTGCATTCTCTCATGTAAAGTGTTATCTGCTGCATCTGTTGTTGGAGAGGGAGGACAGATAAAGACCAAGTAAGGATTTGGCGATCGCGTTGTTGCTGTTTTCAAAGCACTGCCAAAATCCTTAACGGTTTGCTCTAGTTGGACTGGATTTTTTTCAAATTGCTGTGATACTGAGCTTTGCTTCAGGTTGGGGCGAGTGGCGTAGATATTAAACAGTCCAGAACCGTGCAGGAGAGACTCTTCATCGACAACAAATTGAAAGCCTTTGTTTTCAAGCAGTTGCATGACGTGTTTAATTGTACTGCCTTCTTGGTCATGCACCTCCATAACTATTTGTTTAATCAGTGACCAGTGATGATCTTTAATTCCTTGGAGAATTGCTAACTCGCTTTTTTCAGCATCTAGTTTCAGTAAATCAATTTTTTCAATCTTATATTCTTCGATAATTTCTGAAAGAGTTCGCAACTGAGCTTGATAAGTTTCTCGTTCAAGCCTATCCTTGAGAAATTCATCAGCCAGGCGTTCTAACGACTCTTCATCGAGGGAATTATCGCGTTGCAGCATATTAATAATGACTGAGCGAATAGCTTTTTCATCTTGCTCTGTATCAGCTGCAAAACTTGAGAAAACTGAGGAACGAGGATAAAAAGTGAAGGTTTCTTCTTTGCGTTCACCACCTAAACCGCAGTTAAAAAGATGGGTGTTTTGACAGTAAAGCTTGGCGTTAGTTTGTAATTTGTCAAAAGCGTGAGGTGCAGGTTCAAAAGCATAAATAGTCACTTTTGGGGATTTTTGTTGAGCAAATAAGGTAAATAGACCAATATTCGCTCCCACATCAATTATACAGTCATCTTCATTGAAGACAATTCCATGCTTTAAATAGACGCGATCGCCAAAAATCTCTTGGTAAAGATACTCGGTTTCGTACTGGTTAAGGTGAGCTATTTCTAAGTGATTTGGTAAGGTGTGGCGTAAGCGATCGCCAAAAATTTCTTCTTTTAGATAATCGTCAACTGTTAATTGCAGACGATTCTTAGTTTCTTCCCAATCCTCAAACCTAACTAAAGCTACATTGACTCCATTTTGATTGTTAGTCAGAA
The DNA here is from genome assembly GCF_036917935.1 of Nostoc sp. Lineage (GTDB taxonomy): Bacteria > Cyanobacteriota > Cyanobacteriia > Cyanobacteriales > Nostocaceae > Nostoc. The sequence continues at coordinate 181,948 of NZ_JBALEL010000051.1, forward strand.
GGCTGACTGGATTGAGAAGTTCTTGAAATACCTGATTGTAAGGAGCAAACTCTATTGAATAAAGAATTCCTATTTCTTGGAACCAATACGATAAGGAATCCTCAATTGGTTCACTTGTAAACGTAGCTGTAATAACAATTTTCTGCTTAGAGATGTGTTTTAATAAATCTTGTCTATTCATACTTGTGTATTTATAAAAATGATTTTCAGTAATTATTTCTAAATCAAAGGAAATTAGGCGATAGTAAAAGCATCTCAATCAGTCTTAAAATAAGGAATTAAAAGAATCTAATGTATATTTTTATCTGCATGATAAAACATCGATTTAACGGTTTCAGATCGATGAATTCTAATATCTAACGGCAGGTGTCATCGAACAGCATTCCTTTTTTTTATGCCAAAAACTTTTCAATCACTGTACTGTTCTTTGATTAACAGTAGTTTGACATCAGGTAACAGTAGAGTTAATAAAAACTCTCCGCTCTTTCCCAGCGCCTACCTATTGAGAAGTTATAATTTATTCCTCAACGATTTAAACTACTTTTGGAATTTCAACCTTTTGGGCATCAGTATAGCGTTTACTGATCATACAAGGTACATCATAGTCCCCTCATCGCTTGCTCTTAGGGGGTTGGGGGTGGGGTTCTTGTACCTCACTTAAGCGAGAACCGCTATACTGTTTTCTGGTCTCAGTTCGTTTTTCAGTTTGAGTTTTAGCTCTTCTGTAATTGGTAAATCTTTAATTTCATTGAGGAGAAATGTCACGGATTCAGTTTTGCTTCGCTCTTCATAGATAGCCTTGAGAATGGCTTCTATTCCATATCCGGCTACGGCATCTCCTGCAACAGTTATTAGACCAAGCAGGGCTATACCTCCGACGATACCAAACGGGCCCCCTAATGCTGTAAGGGTAGCTGCAACGGCGGCGGAACTACCTCCTGATGTAACCGCTAGAATCACGAGAATTACGCCAGGAAATCCCAGTCCAGCAAGCTTTTTAACGATTTCGTTCATTTTAATCACCCTCAAAATTTTTTTTGCTAGTTAAACATTCTAAATGGCAATAAAAGTTATTTAGCTTAACGAAAAGTAGAAGTCTTTTTATTTTATTGTTTTTCACAATTTTATTTTAATAAACAGATAATCTCAGGTTTATCAATAAAATGCAATAGCAGTTTAAGTCACTTAAATGGACAGTTAAGACAGTTAAGACAGTTAAGACAGTTAAGACAGTTAATAAATAATAACTCCCGGTTCGCTCATTTTTTTAGGAGTTAGGAAAATAAGTATACCGAAAGACATATTTCCAAAAATGAGTAAATCGGTATACGTTCGGAATTATGGCAACTGAACCCATAATTACAAACGAACGAGTCGATGATATACCCGTACTTGTGACACAAATACAGCAGATGGGTATAGGCAAGTTAATCGATAAGCACTTTCCGACACATGGAAATTGGCAAGGTGAGAGTTTGGGGAGCGTAGCCGTAATTTGGTTAACACACTATCGCAAGCGGATCATCGTTTAAATCACGTCCAAGGCTGGGCTTCCAAGCGTTTGGAAACTTTAAAAACACTAATGGGCGATTCCTTGCAGAGTTAATGGCAGAGTTAATGAACAAGGCGATCATAAATAGTGGTATTCTCTGCAAAAGCTACTTTTATCAGATCGCCGTATTTTTTTTATTGACACAATTGCTTTGTAGGCGATCGCCTATCTTTGAATTCAACAAATTTATAACTCTGGCACTTGTAGGTTACGTTTATTACCTGCGTAATACTTGTAAATAATCTCTGGAGAGTTACCAACCCACCTTCCTACATCCTTTGCATCAATATCAGCTTCCAGGCAAAGAGTAATAAAAGTGTGTCTGCATTGGTAGGGTTTGCGATATTCGCTGACTACACCCTGTTTTACAAGTTGAGTTACGATTCCATCTATGTGTGTACCACGCTGATTTTTGTAACCTTTCCAAGCATGATTGAGAAAATCTCCAAAGTCTACTATGCCGCCTTTCTTGCTTCTAAAGATAAAATCATCCGGGTTACAGTTCTCAGGTTTGATAGAGTCTAAAATTTCACGTTGCTGATTATTAATCGGAAAACGTCTTTGGCTTTGGGTTTTTAATCCATCTTTGAGAGCTAACCCTTTAGTACTGATGGTAATTGCTTGCTCAAAGGTAATGTATTTATCACTGATATGCTTACATTGTAGAGCGATCGCCTCTGATGGCCTGCACCCAGTAAAAAATAACAATTTTACTAAAGGAGCATAGTAGCTGTAGAGTTTACTCTCCTCAAATGCTTGAATGATACTGTCCCGTTCTTCCTTAGTAAATGGATTGATTTCATTTTCTGCCGATTCTGACTTCGGCATCTGAATATCTTTTGCCATACCTTGGAAGGGATTTGATTTAATAAGCTGACTCTTGAGTGCCCAATCACAACAAGCATTTATGTTTGTTAAAGTACGTTTAGCTGCATTAGCACTGAGATTTGCAATGAGATAATCTCGAATTGCGATCGCATCATCCAAGGTTTTAGTTGGGAAACTGGCGATGTGATTGCGATATTTTCGATAGTCAACAGCGTAAGTAGAAGGACTAATCTGTGGTTTTTTAAATTCAGTGTATTTTTCCCATAATTCTGCTAAGTCTGGTTGGGGGTTAGCCGAAGCAGGAATCGGGGTAATTGCGGTAACGGTGCTTAATGACGCTGCTGGTTTGTACTTAACTAAACTGGCATCAAACTCTCCATAGTCAATATCCCTCTGGATTTTTGTTGCCAAAGCCGATGCTTGATGTCTTCCAAAAGGTGTATCGTCGTGCCTTGTTGAAAGATAGAAACGCTTGGTTTTTAGCTCTCCAGTCGGAGTAATAATAGGATGAGAAAAAACTAATTGGAGGCTGCCGTTGGAGTTCTTTATCTGCACTGAACCCCGACGGGTAATACTTTGAGATTTTTGAGATTCCATAAGGTTAGTTAACTGGGGTAAACACCTTTATCCTTCTAATTTACCCCAGTTTTACCCCAGAAATCTATATTGGGGTAAACACCTTTATCCTTCTAATTTACCCCAGTTTTACCCCAGTTGTTTCCCCAAACTACCCAAAATTACCCCAAAAATCTCGGAAGCCTCTGGAAACAACCTCTATAGCTCGCATTAAAAAAGGGCTTAGAAGCCCTGTAATGCTTGTATTTATTTGAAGGCGGCACCCGGATTTGAACCGGGGGTGGAGGTTTTGCAGACCTCTGCCTTACCACTTGGCTATGCCGCCACAGCAAGATTCCCTGAACTACTTTAATGTTGCTAAGGTATCTTAGCAGCCATTCAGTAGCCATAGAACGCTAGTTAAACCATGATAGCATAGGATTCTGAGGTAGAGATAGTAAGGTTAACTGGATGTTTTTGGTAGTCTTTAGGCGATCGCTAAGTTATAAGTTTTCACTCCTCACTTGTTACACTTTTACTTCATCGGCAAAACTACCCCAACGGACAAAGTGAAATGGGCCGGCGATGGAACCCCAGAGACGTTCATCGGTGTCTAAATCTCTTCCCCGGTCAAGGCTGAAAAATTCTTTAGCGTCAATCTCAAATTCGTTATCCAGATAAGTATTTTTGCCGTCACGTACAACTATGCAGCCTTTACCAGGTTCAACTCTGCCTTTAAAGCTATTACCTGTCCACTCTACAACCATGTTGCAACCTGGCATTTTTTCCAATTGGTCAACAGACAACTCTTTGAGGCGTTCTGGTTGACGAGATGCACCGTAAAATTTTTGTTCTTCTTTAACGGTGTAGTGTTCAATCGCAATGTGGTTTTCTGCCGGAATCAACTTCATTACCCGCATCCGGTAGGGTTGATTGAGCATAAAATCATAAGCTTGTTCGAGAAACAAACTTACCCCTGAGAACAACTCCAAGGGAAGGGGACGGATACAGACGCGGATATGGGCATAAAAAGGCGGATTTTCAAAAGCTTGTTCTTGGTTGCTAAAGTCAGCTGCCATCCAGCGGGCTAAAGTGGCGATATCAGTAGAATGAGTCATTACAAAACGATCGACTAGTTGCTTAAATATTATCTAGGATTATTTTGACACTCCCCTGACTCAAAAATCCTGGTAGCGATCGCAATTTTTAAATTATATATCCAATAGATGCTCAGACTGGAGAAAATTAGGCTGCTTCAGTACAAGTTAAACTGCTCACATCTTGTACCTAACTGTTAGGCATTTATTTTGGCAAAATCCGCACACTGCCTTTGATCTGTGCTATGAAGCCACATAGCTTTCAGGTTGACTTCCTTGTAAAGCTGGAGAATAGTTATTGACATCCTCCCCGCCCTGAAGGGAACGGGGATTCCTTAAAACAAGCTCAATTGAACTGGTTTGAAGGGGGTTAACGCTTCACAGGATGCTGCTACCTTAACGGTAGTCTTACGCCTTCCTCTACGTTCGTTTTTAGTCTCGGACTGCCCGCCCGCGACTTTTAAAATATTTTTTGAAGCATTAATATCTCGGTCGTGTTCTTTACCGCAAAAAAGGCAAGTCCACTCTCTAACTGAAAGTTCTTTTTTGCCGCCCTTTTCACCACAACAACAACACTTTTGAGATGTTGGTTCCCATCGATTAATTACTCGTAAATCCCTACCATACATTGTTGCTTTAGCTTCAAGCATAGTCCGAAAACTACGCCAACCTAAATCAGAAATAGCACGAGAAAGCTTACGGTTTTTAACCATGCCGCTAACGTTCAAATCTTCTAATGCTATCGTTTGGTTTTCACGGATAACTTTAGTTGATAATTTATGCAAAAAGTCTGTTCTAGTATCAGAGATTTTTGCGTGTAATTTAGCGACCTTAATTCTTGCTACCTCACGCCTTTTACTCCCTACTAGTTTCTTGGATAGTTTACGCTGCAAAGAACGTAGCTTTTCAAGATGCTTCTTTAAGGGTTTCGGAGCCTTGACTTTTTCCCCATGACTAAAAGTCGCAAAATCCCTAATTCCTAAATCAATGCCTACAGCATTACCATGATCAGGTAATTTAACTGTATTGATTTCTACAACCAAACTTAAGAAATACCTATCCGCAGAATCTTTAATAATAGTGACACTTGATGGTTCAGATGGTAGCGGACGACTCCAAACAATTTTTAGTTTACCTATCTTAGCTAAGTAAACATTATGTTGATGTACTTTAAATCCACCAATTCTAAACTTAGCTGATTGAGCCGATTTGCGTTTCTTAAACCTTGGCAACCGGATTTTTTTGCCCTTTCTTTGTCCCTTGCAAGATTTGAAAAAGTTCTGGTAAGCTTGCCCTAAATCCCTGATAGATTGTTGCAAAGTAATATTTGAAACTTCCGATAACCATCTCCTATTTTCCGTCTTTTTAGCTTGGGTTATAAACCGTTTCTGAAGTTCTGCTTCTCCGCAGTATTTTTCTCCTTTTTTAAAAGATTTAATGCAAAAATCTAACGCATCATTCCACACAGTTCTTGCACACCCGAACAACTTGGAAAGGGCGTTTTTCTGTAGTTCTGTAGGATAAATGCGATACTTAAATCTTGCTTTCATGTTATTATTGTACAGCAATCAGCCGGAAGTGGCAATGAAAAGACGATTAGATTTTCGGATTGAAGAATTTGAGTTTCAAATCCTAGAAGAGTATTGCAATGCGGTTGGTAGAACGAAGACGGACGTGCTTAGAGAGTTGATCAGAAATCTAAAATCTAAGAAAAAGCCGCCCTAAAAGTGCGGGGCTTGAATCCCAAATTTTCGGTCAATAATAGGGCATAGGGATAATTGCTAATTATCTCATGTAACTCACTCAACACAAAGTAAAGTACCCATGCTCAGGCACTTAATTGCGATCGCTACTACCGCTATACTCTTTAGCAATTCCTTAACGCTGGCAGAGAGTAAACAGCCTAAACCACCGGATAAATTTCCTCCTAGCCCTCTAGAGATTACCACACCCGATCCACTGCTACCACGCTCGCTCAAAGACAAACAGCCGTTAACTCTCCAAGAACGGCAAAAGTTAGAACCAGCGTTGGATGGGTTAAATCAAGAAGCTGCGGCAAAACTACAAGCAGGTGAACCGGAAGCGGCGTTTGAAATTTGGAACCGAGAACTACGCTTGCGGCGCTTTTTAGGTTCATTAGCAGAGGTGCAAGCACTATCAGGAGTTGGGGCGATCGCTTGGAAGCAAAACGACGGGCAAGAAGTACAATATATTACGCAACGATTGCAAGAAATTCAAAAGCAAGCCCAATCTCAGAAAATTACTGCTCAAATTGATCTAGAATTATGGCGCTCGCTAGGTCAAGCTTACCAAAATGTGCGATCGTCTAAACTAGCTATAGAAGCTTACGACCAAGTTTTGCTAGTGGTGCGACAGCAAAAAAATCCCACAGCAGTAGTAGAAACCCTCAAGACAATTGGAGAACTGCATTTGAGTTGGTTTGATTATCGTAAAGCTGCGCCAATCTACGAAGAATTGTTGAGTTTAGCGACTTCTCAAGGCGAACGTGTAAATGAGGTAACATATCTGCAACGACTGGCTTATATTTACGAGCAGACAAACCAACCACAGCAGTCATTGAATGTACTTAATAAATTAGCAGAAATTTACGTCAATGAAAATAATCTTACTGAAATACCAGAATTAAAGCTAGCGATCGCCTCAGATTACGAATCTCTAGCCAAGAAAGATCCTAACTTACTACTAGAAGCTTTTCAAAATTATCAAGAAGCTTATACCACTGCTTGGCAATTAAAGGAGTACGTTCGGGCTGGAGAAGCTTTGCAGAAGTTAATTGCGCTGTATCGTTCGCAAGGACAAACAGACGAGGCTTTGCAGGCTACCCAAATTCTTGTGCAGACACAGGCGCAAGCCGCCAACTTTTACGGAATGATGCAAGCTTATGACCAAATGGGGCAATTGTATCTAGAACGTAAAGAATTTCCTCAAGCACTAACAGCTTTTCAAAAAGGGTTAGAACTGGCGCAACAACTTAAACATGAGGAAGCATACTTTACTGGGCAAATTCAAAAACTGTCGAAAGCAAATTAACTGAAATTTCTGCGATCGCTTAATATAAAAATACCCGCCACGCCTCCCCAAAAGGTGAAAAGCTATGTCAGAAACTACCCTAGCTGCACCAGATATTCAACTCCCACCCACCCAAGCAGAATTACCCGACGATGACGGTATCCCGATGGAAAGTCCACGGCACAAAGCCCAGATGGATTTGCTGATAGATGCTCTAATACCTTGGTTGGAAGAACGAGAGGATGGGTTTATAGGCGGTAATATGTTTGTTTATTGCAGTCTGGCACAGGTGCGAAACAAAGACTTTAAAGGGCCAGACTTTTTCGCCGTGTTGGGAGTCCCTAAAGGAGAACGTCGCAGTTGGGTGGTTTGGGAAGAGGGGAAAGCGCCAGATGTAGTTATTGAATTGCTTTCTGACAGCACAGCCGAAGCAGACAAAAATGAAAAAAAGCTGATTTATCAAAATCAAATGCGTGTTCCAGAATATTTCTGGTATAACCCTTTTAACCCTAATGATTTTGCTGGCTTCTCTAATGAAAAAGGAGCGTATCAACCTATTGCAGTCAATGCTCAAAATCAGTTGGTGAGTCAATCTTTAGGGTTAGCATTGCAGTTGTGGCAGGGAAGTTATAAAGGTATTAATGCTACTTGGTTACGCTGGGCAATTTTGGCAGGGCAATTACTACCAACTCCTGAAGAAAAAGAACGCCAAAGAGCAGACAAGGCAGAATCGCAGTTATTACAAACTGCACGCAACTTACTTGAGTCTGGAATGACAGTAGAACAGGTAGCGAGGTTAACAGGTTTGAATGTATCTGAGATAGAAACGTAGAACTAATATGGCGGATGAGAGTAGCTGCTTTATTTGATTATTCTTCACCCCAATCACTCAAAAATTTCACCGGTGTTTTTTCTGGCAATTATAGAGCCGATTGCGATCGCCGCAGTCGTTATATCATGTCCACATAATTAGTTATAATTCCCACAGTCATTGCACCCAACCCCTTAATCCCCTCCCCTTACTAAGGGGAGGGGAGACAAAGCATAGCTTTGGCGGGGTGGGGTGATTCGGGTTTAAACCAATTATTGTTACTATAGCTAACAAACTCCTAGCTATCACTCGTAACCCTGATATTAGTTTGATCTGACTTGCCTTTAATCAGTTTCTTCAGCAGGGCTTGTTTCCACATGACGATACCCGTTAGTGAGAGAACTGGAATAGTTACGAACTGCATCAGTGCGGTAAATGCAGAATTACTGTTCCAAGGTGAATAGATATATGTACCGATAAAGCCTGCACCAACAATATGAATCCAGCGCATGGTAACTCGGAGAGTTTTGTTAGACATATTAGACATAATTACATCCTTTGATTGGTTAATGGAAATTGAAATCTGATGCTCAATGCAATATTTATCGGATAACTACACTGATTCGCCTTTGTCGGTACACGAATTCTTCCCCCAAGTTATCCCTAGTGCTATTAGATATTTTTTATTTGTCAGTCCCTAAGCGAGCATCTCGAATTAATTCAAATAATGCCAGGATAAATGCAACCGAAAGCAGAAGCGATAAAACCACAGCATAAATTCCCATCGCAGGTGAACTAATCCCTAATAGATTAGCTTTACCGAAAGAATATGATACATTGCTAACTCCGTGCGCCCATGTAGAATACTGATCGACAGGAGTTTCTATAAAGATGTGTCCCATTTGAGTGGCAATGTAAGCAAATGTTATTGCTACTACTCGATACCAGGGATATGAACGTGTGAGAAAAACGCTGATAAAAAGTGGATAAACTAACAAGCTAAAGGTAAATGGAGTGACTTCAGATATGAATGGCCAACCACTACGGTCAGCACGGAGAATATGATCTATGTGATGCAGAAAACCGCAGGTAAGCGTTACTGCTAGTAATACTTCGCTACGCAATAGTTTTAGGTCTTGATACCTTTTAAGTTCCATAAATATTATTCCTGTTCCTAAGTTGAAGATAGGGTTTTTGTCCTCTTCGTCACTTTGAATTAAGTTATAGCAGTTGCCAGGTAGCTTAGAGGATGTTTGAAAAGTCCTTTTCTTAGTAGCAAAACGTTTTAGATCCCCCTAAATCCCCCGATAAATTGGGGGACTTTGATTCCAGTTCCCCCGATAAATTGGGGGACTTTGATTCCAGTTCCCCCCTTTTTAAGGGGAGCCAGCGCGGTCTTGGGGTCTCCCCAAGTGGAGCGACTGGCGTGGGTTAGGGGGGATCAACAAATGCCTAAAATCACAGATAAATACTTTTCAAACAACCTCTTAGGACATCAGCTAATCAGAAAACACTGACACCAAGAGACTTTCAAGCCTGTTAAGAGTTCCCTATTCCCTGTTCCCTGCTATAAGTGAGACTTGGTGAACAAAATTAGTCAGAAGATTCTAAGAAGATCCCAAGACGGCGAAACTTTTCGTATCGTAGTTCGCGGCGCTGTTGTCCTGTCAGACGACTCAGTTCCTCTAAGTTATGCAAAAGGGCTTGCTTGAGAGTTTTAGCTGTCTCAAGCGGATTTGAATGTGTTCCACCCAAAGGTTCTGGCAGTATCTGGTCGATGATACCTAAACTTTTAAGATCCGAAGCCATCATTTTGAGAGCAGCAGCAGCTTGAGGAGCTTTACTAGCATCTTTCCATAAGATAGCGGCACAAGCTTCTGGGGGAGCAACACTGTAAACTGCATGTTCAAACATTAATAGACGTTCAGCGACACCAATACCTAAAGCACCACCGGAGCCTCCTTCACCGATAACTGTACAAATAATCGGAACTTCTAGTCGAAACATCTCTCGTAAATTGTAAGCGATCGCCTCTCCTTGACCATGATGTTCTGCTTCTACTCCAGCCCAGGCGGCTGGTGTATCGATAAAAGTCAATATTGGCAGACCAAAACGGTTAGCATGTTCCATTAATCGGATTGCTTTGCGGTAGCCGCTAGGATGAGCCATGCCAAAATTTCGGAGAATGTTGTCTTTGGTATCGCGACCTTTCTGATGACCCACCATTACTACTGGTCGTCCATCCAGTCTTCCTATCCCAGCAACTATAGCTGGATCATCAAAGCCGCCGCGATCGCCATGTAATTCTATCCATACATCACTGATCGCTTGAATGTAATCAAGTGTATTGGGACGACGGGGATGACGCGCAAGTTGTAATCGTTCACTTGGAGAAAGATTACTAAAAGTTTCCTGATACAATTGCAGAGTACGAGACTCCAATTGTAAGATTTGTGCGGAAACATCTACTCCATTTTCTGCTGCTAGTTCCCGAATTTGATTAATCCGCGACTTGAGTTGCAACAAGGGCTTTTCAAAATCTAAGAGGAATGGTTTGTGATTAGTTGTTACCATCTCAAAAAATCTAAATTTAGGTAAGCAAAAAGCTTTAATTAGCCTATTTTTTTTGATTTTGGCTTTTTATTTAAACTAGTGGTGCTAATCAATTGCACTATTTAATATTAACGCTTAGATTGTGTAATATCAATAGGAAAAATTTCGATAACATAGGACATTTTTTAGATAAATCGAAGGATGAAGGAAAGTATAAAATTGCAAAATCCATAGACAGAGAGGATGAATATCGAAAAAAGCTCATTTTTTTGACTCTATGGATAAGGCATATACCTGTAATTATTCATCCTTCTAAACTTCAGACCTTTTTAGTTATGATGGTCAAAATTTTTGCCTGGAAGACGTTGACTACACCATTTTTGAAAGGCTTGCTCGTAAGCTTTCCCTTCATTTTGCGAAATGCCCAAACCATGAAAAAATAAACCTAAACCCCATCCTAGTAATGGAAATATTGCCCAAAAATAACTAGGGCTGGTGAATAAATTTAACAAAATCAGGAATGAATTCACTGCTAAAAAAGAGATCAAATGTGCCGTAAAACCTTGGCGTCGAACATTATTAAATGCTCGTTGTTGGTGTTGATCTGAACGCTGACTTAACCATTGTTGTTCAGCTTTTTCCAATATCTGAGGAGAAATATTTAACTCAGATGCCATTTCTATTAGTTGTTGATGTGAAAATTCACCTTCCTGTTTTTGAGCAAGTGCAATTTGGAGAATTTGTTGTATATCTTCCGAATCATAAGTCATAAAAACCTCACCTCTGGGGAACTTGATAATTTAACCTTAGACAAACTTTCCTACAGAGAAATCCTAGCTTGAGGCAACAATATTCATGAAATAGTTTATCTCAGCTTAATGAAGTGGAGCAGTTACTACCTGTTCTATAAAATCAGTGTACACCTCACCTCTCAAATAACATTATAAAGGACTTGAGACTTGTAGTAGCTTGTTACCACCCTTTTGAAACTCATAGGCAACTTCTTTAATTTCGACTGTGTATCCTTGCTTTTTTAACTCGTTGATCACAGGTTGCACAAGTGAAGATAGTTTCCCAGATGTACTTAATAGTGGAAAAATTCGTGTCTGTTTAGCTACTCTACACATTTCCATAATCGAAGCTAAATGGAACTCTTGAGAAAGACAGTGAGAATAAGTGAACAATAAGTGAGAGCATAAAGCTAAATCAAATTTTCTATCAGTAAATGGTAAATTAGGCAATGCACTTGTAATGTAACGATTTTCTTCTACTCCTAATCTAAAGTCTTCCAGAAATGTTTGCATTGCTGCCATTCTCAGTTCTTGAAGCTGGTATGGAGACTGGATTTTCTGCCACACAAAACTATCTGAGTTTGTTTGTAGCACATTCATAATTGGCTGATTAGCTTCTTGAATGCAATGAGCAATTTCATTTGCAGTCAAATTGTAGATAGTATCGCAGGAAATGACATTAAAGCCTTGCCGTGTCATTTCGGCATTAAAGCTTGCAGGCCCGGCAGCACAGTCAAGGATATTCAGTTTTAAATCTGCTGCAACGAGATCAAACATTTGGATATATTCTGTGGTGGAACGTCCCCACACAGCAATGTCTTTCAGCATAGTTCTTGTTGTATTTCTATCAAGTTTTAGGAATAAAATTAGACCATTTCACAAAATTCTTAATACAAACCCTCCTTCGTGTCCCCGTATCGCCGCGTCTGCAAATCCATCAAGACTTTAAAGTAAAACAGATTATTGGGCGGTGTATCCGCCATCACACAATAAATTATGTCCAATCACAAAAGAGGAGGCATCCGAACACAACCAAACTACAGTTTCCGCAATTTCTTCTGGCTTCCCAATACGTCCCATAGGATGCATTGCTGTAAATCTAGCAAGCACGTCTGGAGGTAAAGTTGCTAACATTTCAGTCTCAACTCCACTAGGACTGATAACATTAATTCGGATACCTTTGTCAGCATATTCCAGTGCAGCAGTTCGACTAAGGGCAACAATCCCACCTTTTGTAGCACAGTAGCCAGCATACCCTGCCAAACCAACCACGCTAGCAGCAGAAGCTACATTTACGATCGCACCACCACCCTGTTTAAGCATTGCGCTGATTTCGTACTTGAGACAGAGCCAGGTTCCTTTCAGATTTATATCAACCAAATGGTTCCAATTTTCTTCCGACATATCAACAAGCAGGTTGTATGTTCCTCCCAATCCTGCATTGTTACAAACACAGTCCAAACTACCATAAATATCTACTGTTTTATTGACTAGTGCATCTACCTCATCGGCTTTTGACACGTCTGTCTGCACAAAAATTGCTTCACCTCCCATTTCCTTTATCTGGTATACAGTGTTCTCTCCCTCAACACTTCTGCGACTAGCAACTACAACCTTCGCTCCCGCACGAGCAAATGCAATTGCTGTGGCTCGACCAATACCTGATGAAGCTCCTGTCACTAATCCGACTTTTCCATCTAATTGATCTTTCATAAAACCTCCGAAGACAACAGGAATGAAAAATCAATTTACTATTGAGTCAGATTTCTGGTGAGATCTGGGAGCTAGTGCTACGTCACTCCAGCGGATGACATTAGCAGCGGCGACACCTCCCACACCAAATCCATATACTAGGACTAAATCGTTTTCACGAATTTTACCTAACTGTGCAGCGTGATACAAATTGACTAATGTGATTACTGGCCCAATATTTGCGTACTCAGGGTAAAGATTAAGTGTGCGTTTTGGATCAATACCCAATATACGAGAGCAAAAACTCGCAAACCAAGCCATTGGTGTATGAAATAGGAAAAAGTCGATTTGATCTAAAGTGAGATTAGCGGCAGCAACAGCGCCCTCACAACAAGTACGTAGTAAATCAGCAGCAGTATCACGCAAAAGTTTGCTTGCACTCTCGTTCACTCGCACACATAGCCCTGGATTACCGTAGCGGTCTACTTCTAGAACAGGAATTAAGATATCAGACAATATACCTGTATGAATGGTTTTAGTTCCAAGAATTCCCTGGTTTTTTGGCAGTGAACCGACTACAAAAGCTCCGGCTCCATCACTGACAAACCATGACACAGTATCGTCTTTGGCAAACAAGCGAGAGTATGTACATGAAATCACTACTAGAATATTTCGATACTCTCCGGCTCTGACTAATGCACAGGCAGTTTGCAATGCTACTGGAGTCACACCACTAGCTGCATCCAAATTCCACGCAGCACCTTTGAGTCCAAGTTCACGAGCTAGGAAGGTTGCATTACCAAATCCGATTTGTTCAGGCCAGACTGAAGCAACAATCATCAGATCGATGTCTTCAGGAGAAAGTTTGGCTGCTTCAAGAGCATCTTGGGCAGCACGATACTCTAGCATCAGGTCTGATTCTTTTGGAGAGAGTATCCATTGTTGAACAGTGCCGCGAAAAGGATCTTGAAGATAAGGCTCCATCTCGGAATCGAATTCATTGCTAGGGATGGATTCGGTGAATGAAAATAATTTAGCTAGGGTTTGTTGTTGGGCAGTTGCAACTAACTCAGGATAATTCTTGTGGTAATAATCATTTGTGCGGAGAGTACTTGGAAGGCTGATAGCAAGCGATCGCAATCCGACTGAGGGATACACAGTGATCATCTCCTGTTACTAATTAGCGCTTTGTGACATTAAATTCTGGACACGGCATCCTACTGGTGCAGCTTGATTCGGATCAATAGCTACATCAACTACAAACGGGCCGGTTGCAGCTAGGGCTTTCTCCAATGCTGCTGGTATATCAGACTCCCGCTCTACACGAATACCATCGGCTCCCATTGACCGAGCAAGCATGACAAAATCAACTGATGGGATCTCTGCATCGATATTTTTAAATCCTAACAATGCCATTCCTTGCTTACACATGTTGTAGCGTGCATCGTTGAGTACAATCCAGACGGCAGGAGCTTGATATTTGACAGCTGTGCTAACTTCATTGTTCATTAGCATCGCACCATCGCCAACGATCGCAACGACTTTAGTGTTTTGAGCTAGTGCCGCACCCACAACACCAGTCACAAAATGACCCATAGACCCAAAACCAGAGCCGCTTCGGTACTGCTCTGGTCTGTTGAACTTCAGGAGATGAGTTGCCCAGGCAAGGGAGTTACCCGACTCAGCCATGACTAATGTATTACTTGCTTGAACAATGACTTTTTGAATGATACTGAAGAGGACTTGAGGACGTACCAGATGATTGTCTTCTATCTCAGGTAAATAATAACTAGGTCTGGGAAATTCTTTTGTTTGCACAGGAGTTGAGCATTTGGGAAAGTGTTTCAACAATGCTTTGACAAACAGTTCTATATCAGCCTCGACAGCAAAAGTTTCGGCAAATGGATATGCTGCTCCAGCTACCTCTGGATCGATATCAACATGTATAAAACCTCTTGAGGGGATCATTATTGGATTCCAGGAAGAAGTGCGCTCACTCAAGCGGCTTCCTAGCACCAGTATCCTTGAAGGACAGTTTTCCTGCATATATTGCAAAACAGAATTATGTCCACCAAAACCAGTTACACCTACGAATTGCGGATGATCTTCTGGAAAAATGCCCTTACCGCGTGGTGAAGACATTACAGCTACTCCCGTTCTTTTAGCAAGTTCACGGATGATCCCTGCTGCCTTGCGCGATCCAAATCCAACCCAGATCGCAAACGGCCCTTCAGACAACAATTTTACACATTTTGTAATTGTTTCTTCATTAGTAGTAACTGGGGCATGAGAAAGATTAATTTTGGGTAATGATTCTTTCAGGAAGCTAGTCTGAACATCTATCGGGAGACTTAAATGAGCTACAAAACCTTTAGGTCGTGATAAACCAGATGCTAGTTTGCGAGAAATTTCGGGAAGTTGAGTGCCTGACTCAACCACAGTAGCGTAGTCAAACAGTGAACCGGAAGTAAAGATACCTGCACTAGGCATTGTATGTGCGCTGGTTTCCTGGAGGGCCCATCGCCCGCGTTGAGCACAAGAAGTCGAACCTGATAAGAAAATTACCTTTGCACCTTCCCAGCGAGCAGCCAAAAGACCTGTTAGAGCATTGCTAATTCCTGGGCCTGTTGTACCAAAGACCACAATTGGGGAACCACTAGCAAAGTAAGCCTCTACTACTGCAAAGGCTGCTCCTGCTTCGTGACGAAAATGAATTACTTTGATCGAGCTGTTTTCCAATCCAGCCCACAATGGTGCGATCGCTCCCCCCGAAACCCCAAATGCATACTTCACTCCCAAGTCTTCTAATATTTTGACTACTGTAGAGACAACTGAAACATTTGCAGTTAACTGCTGGCTGTTAAGAGGTATAACGTCTGAGGTGGTAGTTGATGGAAAATCTATCAGAGGGGGGTAACGTAAAAGTGATGGAGATGATAAAGAAGCAGAAGAGTCAAATAGGTCTTGAAACTGTGTGATTTTCTTTGAGGTAACTGAAGAAGGGGTACGAAGTTTTGGTTTCCCACTCTTCTTGATGTTGCTGAGAGGTTGTATAACGTTCATAAGATGACAAACTACCTGGGTAAAGATTTACAGTTGATAAACTTATTAAGCAGACAAATCTCTTGCAAATTTCAGATTTTTGGCTTCTGTCAACTTAAGTCATGAACTTAATTCAACTTCACTTAATGTTGCAATTCTCAAGGAGTCTTGTCTAGTGAAAATAACGGAGTTAAGTACGGACTTAAGTCTCTAAGAACTTTTTCTCTTTATTCTCTTGTGAACCAAGTACGGTTAAGATATGAAGGGGAATCGCACTATATACCAATTTGCCTTCAAGAGCCTAATTTATAAATTTTGGTTTTTTAATCCAATCAATAACTACGCCTTATGTAAGTTGCAGCCTGAAACAACACAGTCTCGTTCATAGGGCTAGAGCCGGCAATGAAAGCGAAGGCTAAAATTTTTGAGATTGATGGGTAATTTTTAACTCACATCAGACGTTAACTATAACTATTTGAAAATTACAGTTCAGAACGCAGTTTAGTATTATACCATTTACTTCAAATAAAAATTTAATTTATCATGAAAGTCCCTTGTATCCGACATTCCGCACGTCATTTTGTAGTACGCACTGTATTACAGAAAGTGATAAATATTCGCCGACATCACTGAGTATAAATACTTAAATGTTTCTTTGGACAAACACCCTGACTTTTCCCGTTATCTTTTTAGGGATGGGATTTAGGGGATGCGTTTACCCTGAGCAATAAGCAACTCGAGTTAAGTTCCTCTTTAACTTCCTAATGTTAAGTAGTAAAAATTGTTAAATTGCATAATATAAGCTCATTGCCTGACTATTAAAGAGATTTGGAGGAAAGTAAAATTATTTTCCTACTACGAACAAAAACAAGCTCAAGTTTAGTAAGCATTGTGTTATGCCATTCGTACCTGAAACCTATCAGTATTATTCTTGCAAATTGAAAGAGGACACCAATAAAGAAGAATATGCAGTTATTAAAGGAGCTATACCCAGATACATAAAGTATAGATTCAAGGTTGTCTGCATACAGAAAGAATTAGAAATGAGTACTGTTTTAGAGGAACTAATCCAAAAATGGGTACAACAAGAGTCACCTATTTTAGAATCTTCTGTTGATTTAGCTAATCACGACTTAGAGGATGTTAAAGGATACATCTCAAAATCTCTCAAACTTCAGTTCAAAATTATTTGCGCTCAAAAAAAGGTTAAGATGCGCTTTGTCTTATACTATCTAATCAATCAATGGTTACAATTTGTTGAGCCGATGTTGGAATCTTTTGATGGCTACAATCGTGAAGGCAAAGAGTCGTAAAATAACTTTTGTGGTTGTTGTATATTATAACCACAATCAATGTTGAGATATGGCTGAATATCTATCAAGTCTATTACTAGTGAGCAACTAAAGCAAGTTTGCCGAGTCCAAATAAATATTCTTGGCGTCTGGTTTCTCCCCACATTGGCGAGTCTCGCTGTCTATTTTAATCCAGAAATTTTGAGTTACTTGAGTATTAGATAAGTAGATAGGTGTGAAAAAACCGAGTAAATAAAAACCATGAAAAAGATTTTATTGATTGAAGAGGAAATACAAAGTCGGAAATTTTTTCTAAATTGTCTTAACACCGAAGGTTTCCATACCATTAGTGCAGAAAACGGTGTTAGTGGTATACAATCGGCAAAGAAACTATTGCCTGATTTAGTGATTTGTGATGTTGTTATGCAAGAGGTTGATGGCTATAGCGTTCTAAGTAAACTACGCCAACATCCTGCTACAGCAGTTATTCCTTTTATTTTTATCACTGCGAAAGGATCTTACACTGATATCCGCAGAGGTATGGAGTTAGGGGCAGATGACTACATCATTAGGCCTTGTAAAATAGAGGAAATACTGAAAGCAATTACAACACAATTAGAAAAACAAAGAATCAAAAAGCAGTGGTATAGTCATGAAACAGAAAGTGCTGAGTCTAAATCCCTAAGAGGCTCTCAGTCAATTTTTCCTAATTGTTCCCAACTAAATCAAGTTTTCCAATTTATTGAGGAAAATTATTACCGTCCCATAAAACTTACTGATATTGCCCTTGTTGTTGGTTATTCTCCTGCTTACTTAACTAACCTAGTAAAACGTAAGACTCAACGCAGTGTATATCGCTGGATTACTGAGCGACGTATGGTGGAAGCACGCCTGCTGCTTATGAATACCGATGAACCAGTTAATCAAATAGCTAGTAGAGTAGGTTACTCAGATGCAGGGTATTTCATTCGTCAATTTCGTCAACTTTACAAAATTCCTCCAAAAGCATGGAGAGAAGCACAGGGCTGATCACGGTAGTTGATACTAGTGATTAGCGATCGTTAACTCTGCAATGATTTGATTTCAGTTTTTGAGACTAGTAGCGAAGCGATCGCATTAATTGGCTGTACTGTCCTGCTTGATTGCAGAAGATGCCACTATTTGACCAGTCGAAATTATCAGGATGGGCGCGGATGCCATCGCACTTCAAAGCCTCCCGTCGCAAAAACCGATGTCGAAACCCAGCACCTGCACGAAAACGACAAGCTTCCAGTAAATGGCAAGTACTGCAAACTGGGTTTTCTGTACCTTCCTGAATTGAGATATTTTTGTTCGGTAGGGCTGCAAAGATGGAACTGCGATCGCAGTTGCCAGTTGTGTCAGTGAGTTCCCCTTGCTTAGTCCATCTCAGATATTGCTTACCGTTAGGCGTGGAGTCCCACACCATCCCCGAATTGCAAACGTCCAAATACTTGTAACTAAAGTTTAGACTAGGAACTAGCAATATGTCACCTTTTTTAATAACGGCTGTTCAAGGTTTTCCCACCAAACATGAACTCGCTATTCAACTATTTTTACAGCTTGGAGTTATCTTGGCCATCGGTCGGCTTGCTGGCATATTGTTCAGCTATTTAGGACAAACACAAGTTGTTAGCGAAATGATCGCTGGAGTCCTTTTAGGCCCATCTTTCTTAGGTCTTATTGCACCTAATCTACAAAAATTTATATTCCCAATTTCTGTAACACTCAACATGGATGGTGCTACCACTACTATTCCCCATCCCTCAATGACCATTTTGTACGCTCTTAGCCAAATTGGACTTGTACTTTATATGTTCCTTATTGGCTTGCAATTCAATCTTAATATTTTGAAAAAGCATTTAAAGGGAGCCTTTATTCTATCTTTATTAGGCATCCTATCTCCGTTCATACTTGGAGGATTATTGGGGTTATTTTTAGCGGGGGATAGTAGGCTTTTTACAGCTAACATTGCAAGATTGCAAGCAGCATTATTTACAAGTGCTGCGATGTTGATTACTGCATTCCCAATGCTGGCACGAATTATCTATGAAAGTGGTATTGGTGGTACAAAAATAGGTACTTTAACCCTCAGTGCTGCTGCATTTGATGATGCCGTAGCGTGGATTATGCTGGCTGTTGTAGTAGCTACTGCAAAAAACTCTCTATCAATTGCCGTGATAACTATTGGTGGGGGAATTTTGTATGCGGCCATTATGATTTTTATTGGCCGCCCATTATTTCGGCTTTTCAAGCGTGCACTTATAAAAGATAAAGTAATGCGGATGGGCACACTTTCCTTGTTACTGTTTGTTTTAATGCTATGTGCCTGGTTCACAGATATGGTTGGTATTTATTCAATTTTCGGTGCATTTATCGCAGGTGTTGTCATGCCACGAGGAAATTTTGTGGATGAAGTGAGTTCCGTGCTTGAACGTTTGAATGTTACGCTTTTTCTCCCAGTTTTCTTTGTTTACTCTGGTTTGAATACGCAAATTGGATTAATTAATAATCCATCTTTGTTTGGAATTACTATTTTAACAATTATAGTCGCTTTTATATGTAAAGGAGGAGCTTGTTTCTTTGCGAGCCGCCTTACCGGAGGATGTTTAATAGAAGCAGCAATGATTGGTGTGCTAATGAACGCTCGCGGACTAATGGAATTAATCCTAGTCAATATTGGTTTAGAGAATAATATAATTTCTCCAGCGTTATTTACCATTTTGGTACTAATGGCAATTGTGACAACGTTTGTGGCTTCTCCACTGTTTAAGCTTCTTTACAAACGTATGCATCAGCCGGTGATATCAAATCCGGTTAAATGCACATAATAAAGCTGCTATTTGTTTGTGGTTTTACCCTGGTTACAGCAATAATGTTAATACACTTTTTACCTTGATAGCTCCAATTCTTGAACCAAACTAATAGGGATTTTGAGTTAAATAATTATAGGCCAAGTTTATGGTAGGCATCAATTATTTATGGCTTCCTCCATCGAGCAATTGGACACTATTGAACAATGATGTTCATGTCTGGAGTGCTTCCCTCAACTTACCAACATTTCGCGTTCGACAATTGGCAGAAAAACTTTCAATAGACGAATGTATCAGGGCAGAGCGTTTTTACTTTGAGAGAGATAGAAGACGTTTTATAGTCGGTCGTGGACTTCTCAGGACAATTCTAGGGTGTTATTTGGGTATTGAACCAGAGCAACTACAGTTTTGTTATGGCCCTCATGGAAGACCATCTCTTGTAGAAACACTTGGTGAAAGTATACTTAATTTTAACTTATCTCACTCTCAAGATTTAGCTTTATATGCTATTACGCGTCAGCGCAAAATTGGTATAGATGTTGAATACATTCATCCGATTGCAGATATTGAACAATTTGCAGCACGTTTTTTTTCAATTCGTGAACAAGCAGTCTTTAATGCGCTCCCTGCAAACCAAAAGCTAACAGCACTTTTTCATTGCTGGACTTGTAAGGAAGCTTTTGTTAAAGCCATTGGAGATGGATTAACTTTTTCCCTAAATCAGTTTGATGTCTCTTTATCTCCAAGTGAACCAGCCCAACTGCTTAGTATTAGAGGTGATTACTTTTGTGTAAAGCATTGGTCTCTTAAGAAATTGAAACCAGCCCCTAAATATGTAGCAGCTTTAGCTGTGGAAGGAAATGATTGGCATCTTACATGTTGGCGATGGCCAGAGTGAGGTACTTATAACTGAACTCTAGAATTTAGAGAAGCTTTAAAATAATTCGTAATTACGCATACTTTAAAACCTCGTTTCCAGCCTCTGGCTGGAAATGCACTTCAATTGCGGCTCTGCCGCCAGTAAGGGAGGCTCCGCCTTCCATTAGGCATTCCCAGTCTCTGACTGGGAACAAGATAATCTCTAAAAGCTTCTTATAGACTGGCTTTTACGTTAAGTTGACACCAATGAGCTTTTTCTGTGCCCCTAGCAACGTATTTGTTCATTATGAAAGTGAAACGGTGTTAGAAGCGGGGGACTTAAACCCTCAGAACTCCTTTAAATACGCTTCCACTGTAGATACTGAGGCGAGCCATCTAGTGGTAGTGTAGTTAATAACAACTCATGATCTGTAATTTCAAAAGTACGCTCTAAGTCTTTTCCTATCCAATCAGGTATTAAACTAACTTCTACATGATGAATAACTTTGTCTCCTTGGATTTGATATTTACCACTATAGGAAATATAGTTTATAGATGATTTGAAATATCTGATTATAGCTTTAATATACTTTCTACCATTTCTAAATAAAAGCCAGGGATTTAAGAAAACTTTTCTAGTTTTTATTAGTTCTTCAACAGATAGTTCGAGAGGAAGACAATTATCTTTCATAATATTGGCAGAGATATATCCATCTTGTGTGTAAGTCAAATGACCAATTGGATTTTTACCATAAGGATAAATAATCTTTCCATTGGGATTTTCAGTTTTCCAAGAAACAAGTTTCCAAACACCTACAAAATTAGGATTTGTCATCTTTAAAATACTCCTAGCTATCATGAATTTTTAATTAAAGACAGTAATTTTTTCTACATCAATTTTGCGTTTAAAGGAATGTATCGTTGAGTAAGGTTGATGTAGGGAAATGATCTCAGCCAATGTTTTCTTTAACTGGGTGCGGGCGACAATTTTATCAATAAAGCCGTGACGCATAAGGTCTTCAGCAGTTTGAAAATCATCAGGTAACTTTTCTCGCAGTGTTTGCTCAATAACCCGACGACCTGCAAAACCAATTAATGCCTTTGGTTCTGCCAAGATGAAATCTCCCAACATCGCAAAACTGGCAGTGACACCTCCTGTAGTTGGATGAGTCAGAACAGGAACATAAAGTAAATTAGCTTCACGATGGTACTGTAAAGCTCCTGAAATTTTAGCCATCTGCATCAGACTGAGCATTCCTTCTTGCATTCTGGCACCACCAGAAGCACAAACAATAACCACAGGATGATGGTTTTGTGTCGCTCGTTCAATAAGACGAGTAAGTTTTTCACCGACTACAGAACCCATACTTCCGCCCATAAATCGGAAGTCCATCACACCCAAGGCGATGGGAAAGCCTTTAAGTTGACCTAAACCAGTTTGTACAGCATCTACCAAACCAACTGCTTTCTGAGTTTGTGTGAGGCGATCGCTATAGGCTTTGTGATCGCGGAATTTCAGTGGATCAGTTGAACGTATTTGTTCATCAAGAGCTACCCAGGTATCAGGATCAATAAGCTGACGGATACGTTCATCGCTATCTACTCGTTCATGATGTCCACATGCTAAACAAACCATCTGATTTGCTCGCAGGTCTTTAGTATAAGTTAAAACACCACATGCAGTACATTTACTCCATAGTCCAGAGGTAAAATCACGCTCTTGGCGCTCTGGATTGATAACTGAAGATTTGCGCCGATTTACAAACCAATCAAATAGAGACATTAAACCTCCTAAATTCTGATTAGAAATTAATACTCACACTACTGATATCATGTCCGCTTAATAACTTACGATAGTCGTTGCGAGTGCAACGAAGTGAAACGTTCGCGTAGCGTCTCCAAGAGTTGCAATCACAAGGGTTCGGAGATTGCAACTCTTGGAGACGCTCCGCGAACACTTCGTTCGCAATGACAACTAATCAGCCGGACATGATATGAATGGCACTAAGAAAAGCTATAAGCTTTGCCCTAACTGGTTCCCAGCCTGGAGGCTGGGAACCCATTCTCGGAGGCTCCGCCTCCAGTGGCTTGAGGCAGAGCCTCTTGGAATACATTCCCAGTCTTCAGACTGGGAACGAGGTGACACAAGCCTTTCGCCTTTTCTTAGTGCCATTCCTCATACTACTGATGAATTATTAGTAAGGTAAGACTAGGAAAGAAAGGGAGAAAAATTGCTTCCTTGTCTCCCTCTTACGCTCTGTCTTCTGCCCTATTTAATTGATTGATTGCTAATACTAACAATTGGCTTCCCATCTACCAAATTGAAATAAAGACAGCTTGGTTCTGGAGCTTGAGAGTTCCAACTATATATGGGTATTCCAGAAGATTTTACAGAATCTAAATCTTGTTGAGGCAGGTTTTGAAATGTAATCTTCTGTTTAGATAAAGCATCTAATAAGATGAAAGCTAAACCCATTTCACTAAGACCTCTACTTTCCAGAGAAATACTTTTTCTTTCCCTAAGTTCATCAAGTTCAGATTCGGAAATTGTCAAACCAACACGATGAAATCCTTTTTTAATTTCAGCGATGTCTACAGTTTCACTAACTTGAGTTAATTGATACATAGTTTTCCCCTCTTTGATAGATATCTAATTTCTTACACCATTTCTATCTGAAGACGCATAGAACCCCACCGCCTGCGGCACCTCCCCTTACTAAGGGGAGGTTGGGAGGGCTGAAAATAATGTGCAGCTTCACAAAAAATTGGTATTACGCCTGTACGAAAACCTAGTCAAAACTGCCATAGCTCTAGTTTTATTTAAGATCCAAAACAGCGTCAGGCACAATCAATTTCATGCGTTCAATCACCTGTTCATATAATAATTTCATGACTGGAAATGGACGCGCCATCAACCTGATTTCTTTAACTTTTCCATCAGAGCCATTAGTTATTATATCTACAGCTTGAACTGGATAACCATCAATTTCTCCAGCCCAAACAAGCACGGTCTTATTATCTTGTCTCAATTCCTCAATGCATTTGATATTTTTGATAACTGGCAAAACATTTTGAAGAACATTTAAGACTAAATCTCTTCCCACAATTGGAGTGATTGCTAATGGACTGAAAAAGATAATGTCTGGGTCTAACAAATGTGCAACGCTCTCTAGTGAATTGTGTGTTTCAACAGCAATGCGAAATGGATGATTTTCCATACAAGTTCTATTCCTTCTTCAAACGAGTGTGTTGTAATTGGTGCTATCAATTGCAGATATGCATATTCCACAATTGGAATGTGATAGTAAGCATCAAGTAAGTTTCAATCTTTTATGAATGATGCAAGCACTGAGTACCCTCATCAAAAAAGGTTCTATAGAGGTAAGTTGACTGGCGTTCATTTTTGGCAGTTGGTCAAGCAAATCAATGATCGCAGCTTGGTTATAAAATGGTACACCAGACATATCTGAACTTCTGAGGGTGTCTTGAATAAGCTGATGTAAGGGTTCATCAGGTTTAAAAGAAGAAGGAGGAGCCAAAAAAGGGTGTTTTTGACGTTGATATACTGTCTTGGTGATAAAGGGTTGAGCTGCTTGCCTTAATACATATTTTTCAATCAGACCATGAATTTTGAGTCCAGCAGGCATACTGCAAACTAATTCAACAACTTTATGATCCAAAAATGGTACTCGTCCTTCTATGGAATTTGCCATTTCCACACCATCACCCAACATCCTCAAAAGATAATTGGGTAACATAGTTTTGCTCCACAGATAGAGAGATTGATGTAAATGTTCTCTACCTTGAAGTTGTCCCTGTACATCTATTTGGTTAAAAAATTTCCGATAGATATCATGTTGGGCAAATTGTGCAATGAATTCTGGTGAGTAGAAGCCAACAGACTTCAAATGTCCCGCACATGAAGCTCTTATCCATGCTGGAAGAAAACCTAGCAAGCGCTGCACGCCGTTTAAAAGTTGACTTGATTTATCCTCTGCTAACAACAAACCTACTGAAACTTGATTTGTCTGTTTTAACTGTTCTAGTTGGTTTTGTACTGTCTGTTCATCTTGTCCGTGCTGGTTGTCAAGCAACATATCTTGACGAAAATGAGCATAACCACCAAAGATTTCGTCTGCACCTTCACCTGTGAGGACTACTTTGTAACCGGCGTTTCGAGCTGCACGGCTTAATAAATACTTGGCAGTTGTATGAGCATTAATGCAAAGCATCTCACAGTTTGTAACTGCATCAGCGAAATTTTCAGCGAGATCGGATTGGCGAATGGGGATAATTTGGAGATTAGCTCCAGTATAGGCTGCTGTTTCACGAGCGATTGTTTCTTCGTTGTAAGCTTCATTATCAAAAGCTAGAGTAAACGCTTGGATGGGTTGAGAACTATGAGTTGCTGCCATTCCTAAGATAGCAGAGGAGTCAAGACCACCACTTAAATAGCAAGCAACTGGTACATCCGCCCTCAAACGTAACTGAATAGCCTCATCTAATGTATGATGTAGTCTTTCAATGTAATCCTCTGGAGTAGATTGCTTTATGGAGTCATGGGCGAGGGGGTAATCAAAATCCCAATAAGACTGTAATTGAACACCAGAGCTAGATCCAAGCAGAAAATGACCCGGTGGCACTTGATACACATTGGCAAACAAAGTACGGTCATTTGCTAGGATACCGTGATTAGATTGCCAAAAAGATTCGTAATCCCAAGCAGCTGGTACACCTGCTGCAAACAATGCTTTGACTTCAGAAGCAAGATAAAGATTACCGCCGTAACAAGAGTAATATAGGGGCTTGATACCAAAGCGATCGCGTGCAGCAAATAACAATTCGTTACGTTGATCCCAAATAACAAAAGCAAACTCACCCCGTAGGTGATGCAAACATTGTGTTCCAAATTCGTTGTATAAATGAAGTGCAATTTCACTGTCAGAATGAGTTTGCAGCTGATAGCCCCAGCGTTTCAAATCATGCTGTATCCGTTCAAAGTCGTAAAACTCTCCATTGGCAACGATGTGTAGATTTCCCTCTGCATTCTGAATTGGCTGTTCTCCTCCAACAAGGTCAATAATACTCAGTCGGGTATGACCTAAAGCAACTCTGTGAGTAGGGTCTATCCAATATTTCTGTCCATCTGGCCCGCGATGATGTAAACTAGCTAGCGATCGCTTTACTGATGTCTCACAAATCTCTCTTTGATTTGATAATAGCGCGACTATTCCACACATAAGCTAATATCCCCTAATTTTTTGATGAATGAAACTCAAATTTTCGCTGAGGCGGCACTAATTTTTGTCTGTTCTAAATTCCTGTTTAACTCACCTTGAGAAAGTTGGTTTTTTTGAGTAACTTGTTCAGTTCTCCAAGGTTGTAACTCGGGTCGATATTGATAGTTTTTAAACTCTTGACGCATCTTCTCAATGGAACTATTGTCAGATAATCCTTTCTTGAGTTTAAAGCGATAACTTAATTCTAGAAGCGCCCATTGTCCTGATACAGTCAAAAGTCGGAAGAAATGGTACAAATGCCTTGAATTTAGCCAACCAGCCAAACCAAAACTTTTCCATTGAAATAATGCATACCAAATTGCCGCATTAAAGAAGTTAGCTTTGACACCAGCAAAAACATTGCAGCGCTGAGGCTCAAATTTAGTATTCTCTAGAAAATTATCGAAGTATTTGGGTGTATGATATCCCCCAAATAACTGATCTCCTCGATAAAGATCCATTAAGCCAATATTTGCTCCTTGGTCTACCAACTGCTTAAATTCTTTAAATAGATCAATCCAAAACCCTCCTATATTTTGGTAGCTAAGTTTCAAATACATATTGGTAAATTCGGGATTTAAATGCCACTTTCCGGCATAAGTTGGTACGTGAATACTGAACCACCACATCCAATCGAGATAAATACGCCAACTCATAATACTTGCATGACCTAGCTGTTGGGCATGATCGTAGTAGACGTGGTTAATCAAGTTGTGATAATAAAGATTAAACTCATTGTAAGCAGAACGTTTTTTATCTACATCTGCTTCACCTGCAAGTTTAGCTCGGATAACTTCGGTTACACTTTCTACAGCAAATGCTAGTAAAGTAGTCTCTACACAATAGAAGCCACCAAAGAAAGAGGCTGCATTACCAATGACATACCAATTATCTTCAGAAAAAAGTTTTTTACTTTTATAGGCAATTCTTGGCTTGTAATGAAAATCGATAACTTCACCACTATCAATCAGTTGATAGAGAAGATTATGATTAGTTTGCACAAATGCCAGAAATTTCTCTTGTGTATCAATTCCCTCAGCTGGTAATACCTCTTGATAATGAACAATACCAACAGAAAGTTCTCTTGATGGAATATCAGTAGGAGTCATCCATAACCAATGACCATAACCAAAATAATGATTGGTGGAATAATAACGACTAGTGGATGTCTCGTTTGGGCTATATCCATTATGGAAGATGGTGCGATTCACATTTTTCACTCGCAACCATGCTGTACCATTATTCAATCCACAAAGATGTTGTGGCCCAATCAAAAGATTATCTGTTTTACGGCCAATAATAAATTGACGACCAGCACCATCGATAACATGATCGGCTTTAAGTGCTATTTCTTGATCAGCGATTTGAATTTTAACAATATTAACAACATCACAATTAGTTAATTCTACATCAACCACAGATCCTTTGTAGACAATAGCTCCCATTGCTTCATTCATGAGCAGTAAATCCTGCTCAAATTTCGGACGATTAATTTGATAAGAAGCTATCGAAAGTTGTCGGTTACACCAAATATGATAGTAATCGTCTAATGTCGTAGTTTGGTTGGGAAGCTTGGGCCAATGAAAGCTCAATGTAGACCTGGGAATGTGGTTTTCAATTAAGTAATCGTGAAGCCCTAATTCTTTACAAAAAAACAAATCGGCAATTTCAATTGTGGAATCGTTAATCGCAGGTTCATTTTCTAATTCTTGTACAGGGAGATCAACCAGAGCAACTTTGATATTAGGAATGTTGAGCATTAGGTGTCGAGCTTGGCTCAAACTTGCCAAAGTTGCACCCAGAATTACAACATCGTATTTTAATGATTGAGTGGCGTACATGAAAGTATCCTCTTTGAGTGAATTTTTGATCAGAGCAGTAGTGATAGTTGCTTACACTACTGCTAGTAGTTTTAAACTAGAACGCAAGTACCGCAACTTGCTTTGCAGATGTCTCGACAAGAGCATTCAATAATTCTTGCGGCCAAGGAGTAGCTATAGGAGTTCCATCAGCGAGGTGCTTTATCCATAAGACTTCTTGTTGTCCTACATGTAGTTTTTCTGTAGTCCCATCTTGCTGTTCGCGGAAAAATTCTAAATTGAATCTAGCTCCACACTCTGAAACAGACTCTACATAAAGAAGAACACGAATTTTATCAAAAGGCATTGCTTCTCGCAAATAATTCATTTCGCTGTAGAGGGAAATCATTTCCCCTTGAGGCTGAGAAGTTAGTAAGTACTCAGGAGCAACTGAGTAAAGGAAGAGGTCTAAAATTCGACCTTGCCAAATGAAATAGTTGCTGTAGTAAATATTGCCGACTAAGTTTGATTCTTCTAACGTCGTTTGGAAGAGTTCAGACTTGATTAATCTGCCTCGACGGTTATTGTCTGAAGAAGCATGGTAGACAGTAGTGCCAGAATTGAGATTAGATAGAGATGCAGGTAGTGTTGGTAGAGTTGGAATCGTTGATTGTTTGAGATTGAGAGTGGCTGGTTGTTTAGCACCAAATTCTTGCAAATATTCTTGGAAGTATTTGGGAAATAGCTGAGATGAAGCTGTTCCATTACTGCCTTTATCTACCCAAGTTGCTTTGACTTGTGCGATCGCCAAACGCTCTAGAGAATTATTCGGCAACACTTTACAAAACTCAATGTAGGTATCAAAAGAGGAACCGACCACATCACCTAGCCAGCAGCGTGCTTGGATTGTATCGTAGGAAGTTGCTTCGCCCACTACTCGCAAGCTAACAGTTTTAGTCAATAAACTCCAGTCACCATCTTGGAAATCTGTCAACATCTGTGAGGCAATACTTTTCATTGGTAGTTCACGGATTTTTCCGATCCAATTGAAGTATTGTGAAAAGTATACGTGGTGACTGATACTAGCGCTTTCTCTCAAGCTGACTTGAAAACTTTGTTCAAAAACTGGTTGTCCTTGAGGAGCATTGTCTTTAGCAATAGTTAAAGTTGATGATTGCGTTGTTGGATTTGTTTTTTCTTGAGATTGAGGGACAACGATCGCAATCATTCTTTCTGGAGGACGAGTCAACTTCACAGGTATGGTAATGACGTAATAGTTTCCAGAAGAAGTTTGACTTTCTAGTAGTATGGCGTCTTTGTCTTTGGCGACGAATTTAATGTTTGGTTCGGCTTGATCAGTAACTTTGAGGATAGCTTCGACTGCTGACCAGATACGAGTTCTAGCTTTGTCTGTTGTGTCTCCCTGCTGAATTAATTGATTTACTAGTGGGCGGTAAGAGTTACTTAGCTGGCTTATTTGATCATCTTCTGATTGATCTAAGACTGGTTGAATGTGGCATCCTTGGGGATTTTCTCCCACTGTGCATAGATAGTAGCGATCGCAACCAGACAAAGATAAATAGATTACATTTGAACTATTCTCTTTGAATGTGAATTTCCCAGAAGAAAGTGCTGCTTCCAGATCAAAGTCTACTTCCTCTTGTGGTTTTAACCCTAATATCTGCAATGCCTGAGTTACAAGCGAATGTTTTTGCTGTTGTTCTTGTTGAGGGGCGTATGCAAGAGTAACAGTTGGTTGATTAATACCAAATCCTGCAAAGGTAGTATTGAGCAATTTTTGCAGATAGCTGCGATCGCGAGCTTCAGGATCAGCTAATTCAACTGCTGTCGGATTTTCCGAGTGTTCTTCCAAAATACGCAGGCGATAACCAGTAATTCGCTCTACTATATATCCCTCTTCATCAAAAGCAACAACCTCACTGATATACTCACGTCCTTCTAGTTTTTGCAAAACGACATTAACGATTCTTGATGGTTCCTGTGCATTCGGACTGGGGAATAATTCAATCTGGTCAATTTGCACAGGTAAACAAATGTGCTTGGGAATGGTTAGTTGCACAGATTGAAGTAAGACATCCCGGAAGTAGGGATCACCCAAGAGAATGTAACTATCTTCACCAGGAGCAAAACTGTCTGCTAAAAGCTCAGTTGCAGAACTAACGTAGGAACGGAAAACACTAGTTTTTTCGTTCAGCGAAAAGATCGCACCCATACGTTGGAAACGCGTACCCTGGAAAAGCAAATCTCCGTAGAGGTCTTTTAAAGGTTCTATATCCAGGGGTTGACCCAATTCCAACGCCGTTTTTGCTGTTTGTGTTGGCTGACCCAGCACTAAAGTAGCAGCAAAATGATCAGACGTAAAACCGCTTTGCTCAGTACGGATTCCGACTTTAACTCGTGTTTCTCCATAGGCGTTAACTTCTAAAACCTCAGCATGAAGCTCAATTTCTGTTCCGTCTGTAGGGTGAACAACTATAGGACGCCTTAAAGAAATATCTTCAAGGCGGACAATTGCAGGTTTTTGTTGACCAGTGACATAAGCAGTAACTTGTGTCATCGCTTCCAAACCAAATACAGTCGGGAAGAGGTATGAACCACGCCAGACGTGATCCCGTACATAAAGGTCTCGTTCTAAGCTCAAACGAGTTCTAGTCACTGATTCTACACAGGGTTCTACATAAAGCACTTGGTCAACAAAACGAAGTTCTTTTGAGAACGGTAAACTCACAGGAGACCAAGTATCTAAACCGCCTAATCTCGCGGCGATCACAACTTGTGAGACTCCAGGATCGTAATTAAACAGTTTGAGAAAGCGATCGACGCCTTCTTGGGTAGGAATAGCACCGATACCCATACGTTCTAGATTTTTGACGCTACCCATGCGGGCACCCATACCAACTTCACCCCAAACACTATAAGCGAGGGAGATAGTTTGAGTTGTCGGATGCTTGTTTGCAAAGTCCTTAAACAGAAGTGCTAGAGACTCATTCGCAAAGGCATACCATGCATTACCAGGCATTCCTGTGACTCCAATAATGGAGCTAAAGGCAACCAAAAGTTTAGGAGGATTTGCAGCTAAAGCCTGTAAAAGATTGTAAGCCCCAAGAAGTTTTGGTGAGACTTCAACCACAACTTCATCAACCTTGACCTGTTCTACCCGACGAGGTTTGTTTAGACCTGCACCATGAATGACTCCTGTAATTGTGCCTAATTCATCAGTAATTTGGGTAATTAACTGAGATACAGCTTCAGCGTTAGTAATGTCACAAGAGTAATAGCGACAAGTTAATCCTTGTTCGGCAAACCTTTCTAAGGTACGTGCAATCTCGTTTGTAGCATCTTGAGGAGCAGGAGAACTGCCAACTAAAGCCATTTTGGTACCGATGAACTGAGCAAGGGCTAACGCACATTCAGCAGTAATACCCTTTGCTCCTCCAGTAACAAGGATGACATCATCTTTTGACCAAGAAATTGCTCGTTGAGTATAGCTATTCGGCTGTTGAAGACGGTGTTGAATTACTAAGCGCCTTAAATTAGCGTCATAGCCAACCGTAGAGATAGGTTCATTTCCTGATACTTCGTTAATCACCAAGTTTGCAGCAGAGCTAGCCTCAATTTCTGGAGCTAAGTCTACTACCCGAACTCGCACATCTGGCCGCTCAAAATGTAAGCTGCGAGCAAATGCAGCAGCACAACAGACTTCTGGATCAATTGTTTGAACTTCGTTACCAAAACGACCGCCACCAAATTGTACGTATGCAATGCAAGTATTAGCATCTTTCTTGGCAATTGTGGCAATACTTTGTAGACGTTCTACCATTGATTTGATTGGTAGAGGCGATCGCTGTTCTTGAGAGCTTGTTTGCGGTAAAATCGCTAAATAATGAGAGAAATCTTTCGGTAAAGATTCAGGGTTAGCAGAAATTTGCTGGTAAGTGACTTGCTCAACTTGCGCCCCAAAACAGAGGAGTTGATTGCCCAAAGCACTGACTATCGGGTTTTCTAAAGCATCAACAACAACTAATACTCTGGCTTGAGACCAGTTTTCTGTTGCTTGTAGAGCAGGTGCTTGAGCGATATACTCAACAGCAAAATTTCTTACCCAGTGAAAACTTTGTTGAGAGTTAGTAGCAGATACTTCAGGAGTCTTTGTTGCTGTTGAAACTGGAGCAGTCGCTTGATTGACTTTTGGTTGAGGACTTTTGACTTTTTCAAAAACTGCTGCTACATCAGCCAAGGTTGAATTGGCCAGCGCTGAAGCGTCTATTTGACCTCCAACACCAAATTGTTTCGCCGCAGTGGCAATAAATTCTGCTGCTTTAATAGAATCTAGATTCAAATCATCTAGTAGGCGTAGCTCTAAAGATAAGGTTTCGTGGGGGAAGCCTGTTTTTTCTTCAACTAGCTTTAAAAGCATTTGCCTTAAGTCAACTGACTCGTGTACAGACTCTGTATTTGCAGATACCTCTGTTGTTGAAGTCGATTGTGTGTTCTTCTCCTCTGGCATAGCAGAGCGAATAACTGTTGCTATTTCTTGTAAAGTGGAGTTATTCAAAGAGGCAGAATCAATTGTACCAACTACACCAAATTTTCTGGCAGCACTAGTGACCAATTCACCCGCTTTGATGGAATCTAAATTTAAATCGTCTAAAAGTTTTGCTTCTGGGGTAACGATTTCTTTTGGATATCCGGTTTGTTGAACCACTAAATCTACTAAAACGGTTTCAACATCTGGGGTATCTTGACGAGAATTAGGTGTTTGAGTAACTTGTTCTCTATCGATTACAGGAGTGTTGGAGTGATGCTTGCCATTGGTAGAAGCCGTACCATTACCGTTACCATTGTAAGCAGCTACTCCATTAGCTTTAGCCTTACCATTACCATTACCGTTACCATTGTAAGCAGCTACTCCATTAGCTTTAGCCTTACCATTACCATTACCGTTGGTAATAGGTAAACTACTAAATAGTTTTTTAGAATTGTTATTACCGTTACCATTGAGGATAGCTGAATAATGCTGATTTCTCAAGTGTGGCAAACTTTGTAAATCGGCACAGATGATTCGAGCTAAAAAGGAATTACGTTGGGAAAAGTAACTCGATAGAAACTCAATCAGTTCTTCTTTTGGTAAAGATTTTGACAAATGATTGTAATTCTGCATGATTTTGATTTCCCCTAATTTTCTCCGTCGTTGGATGCCCGAATCGGTAGATTTTCCCAGTCAGCTTGAATCAAATTAGCTAAAAATGAACCACGTTCAGCAAAGTAATTGGATAGTATAGATTCCAACTCTTCTTCTATTTGCCAAGGACGTGCTAAATCCGATCGCTGTTCTGGTTCATATTCAGTGTTGAGTATTTGTCTCATTTCCAGCAAATCTCCAGCAGTTAGCATATCCGAGAATGGTTTTGCAGCAGGAATTTGCAGAGGACGTTCACATGGATTTTCGATGAAAATCTTTTGAGAAGCTGGAACGAAAGTGCGTACAAGTCGGTTCTCGTACAGTGCATTCCATTTAACTTCACCACCATGAACAAAGAAACTACCTAAAAAGGTGTTTAGGTCTTGATCGCAATCTGGCTTGGATTCTAAAGGAAAGCACTGGGGTTGTTTCTGTTCAGTTATGGCATTAGCTAAATTAGAAAGTACTTTACCAGGCCCTACTTCTACCATGAGATCGCATTTTGATGCGATCGCTTTGACTGTGGAAATAAAATCTACTTGGGAAATGACCTGCTGAGAAAAATGTTCACGCAGATTTAATCCTGGCTGGACTAACTTTCCATTTACACTGGAGAACAAGTCTACGGAAGTTGCTTTTAGTTCTTGGGGAATTGGTGCATTTGCTTGGAGATATTCCGCAGCTTTAGAGACAAGCTGAGAATGAAAAGCATTGCTAACTGGTAAAACAGTGGTTTGGATATCTTGGTTAGCAGCAAGCTTGACAACAGCTTCCACACTAGAGCGATCGCCAGATATCACAGTCTGTTTTGGACTATTGATATTTGCCACTACTACGTAACCATTTACTTGTTGTATTAGCCGTGTTGCAATTTCCGAGGAGCAACCTAAACTAGCCATAATGCCAGCATTCTCCTCAGACGCAGACATAGCCAGTCCTCGTACTGCTGCTAAAGAAAGCAAGGATTTTTCGTCAAATGCTCCAGCTGAGGCGAATGCACTCAGTTCACCAAGACTGTGACCGCCGACTGCTACAGGTTGAATACCAAGACGTTCGAGATAATGCTTCCATAACAAGGAAGCAAGACAAATAGCTGGTTGAGCAACTTCAGTTTGTGCTAACTGTTTTGACCATGCTTGTAGCTGTTCTGCATCTACAGAACGCTCTATGAAACGATAAATCAATTCGCTAACTGGCTTAACTCCTAATTCCTCCAGATATGTATTTGCTTGGTTAACTATTTCTTTAGCCCAGTCGTAGCGTTGTACAAGGACGCGAGCCATATTTAACTTTTGAGAACCCTGACCTGGAAACAGAAAAGCAACTCGGCTGCGTTTGACGTTATTCGAGATCCAAACTTCTTTTTGGGAAGCAACTACCACCTCTCCTACGACTGGAGGTGTATCGTTGAGCATTTGTTCGAGTTGTTTAAGGCGCTGGAGCAATTCTTCTGGCGTACCTGCAATGAAAGCAGCCCGGACTGGCTGTTGAGATTTGATTTCATTGGCAAGTTTTACTGCTAAATCTAGAAGTTCAGCGATACTAATTCCTGCTGCTATTTCTGTGACGGCTTGAGTCCGTTCAAGTAAAGCTTCGATAGAAACTCCACTCAAGACAAATAATTCTGTGTTTTGGTGAGAAACTAGCAATGCTTGTTCAGCAATCGACGGTTTCAGCCGGGGTGTAGGAACATCTCCAGATTCAATAGTTATGTGGCAATTGATACCCCCAAATCCCATTCCGGAAACGCCTGCTCGAAGCTTTTCTGTTTGGTTGCGGACTTCTCCCTGGATAATAGGGTAAACAGACAGAGCAGATTTTTCCAACACTGGATTTAGTTCTTGACAGCCAGCGGTTGGAGGTAGGATTCGCTGGTTAACACCCATAACCGCCTTAATAAAGCCACCCACACCTGATGCTGCTTTGGTATGTCCCACCAAGGATTTGAAGGAAGTTATGCCGATTGTCCGAGGTTTTGCCTCACCTTCAGCACTCATGGCTAGTGCTACAGCATCTAGTTCTGTGCGATCGCCCAGAGGTGTACCTGTTCCATGTCCTTCAATAAAATCAACGCTGTGTAAACTATAACCTGCTCTTTCATAGGCACGATGGATTGCTTTTGCTTGACCAGTTTTAGAAGGTGCTGTAATTCCACCTTTACCATCAGATGAAATTCCCCAACCATTGATCACTGCATAGATATAATCTCCATTTGCTTGAGCATCTTCTAAACGTTTGAGAACCACAAAACCACAGCCTTCACCAGGAATAAAGCCATTGGCACGGCGATCATAAACGTTCATGTCTTGGGTAGCAAGCGCACCAGATTTGGCAAATCCAATTAATTCAAATGTGTCTAAGCTGACATCTACACCCCCAGCTAATGCCAAGTCAAGGTCGCCGTTAGTTAAACCTGTAGCAGCGGTAGCTATTGCTATGAGAGAAGAAGCACAAGCACCATCTACCGTATATCCACCACCATCGAAGTTATAAAAATTGCAAACCCGACCAGCAATAGTATTGGAAAGACCAGCAGCTAGGGCATCCTCAGTTACTGGTGGGAATACAGACTTATAAACTCCTTCCATTGTCTCTAAAAGGGTTTCCACAATTCCTTGTGGTAAACCTTTCACTTGTGCAGATACACGCAGGACTTTCTGCACGTATGGCCAGCGTAATCTAATTGAACTGGCTCGTGATTGCTCTCCTGTCAGAGTATTTCCGAGAATGACTCCTGTACGTTCAGTAGGAACGCTATCACGAGTATATCCAGCATCTTTTAAAGCTTTGTCAGCGACTTCTAGAGCTAACCAATGGACAATATCAGTATACTCAAAGGTCTTTTTGGGAATTCGCTTGCCCATCCAGTCGAATTCAAAACCATCGATCACACCTGCACGTGTACCATAGGTTTTGTCTGGTACTAGAGGATCTGGATCGTGATACTCAGATAGTGGTAAGCGTTTATCTGGTATTTGTCTGAACTGACGTCGCCTTGCTAATATATTTTCCCAGAGTTGTTTAAGGTCATTAGCGCCAGCATAGTGACAACCCATACCAACTACGGCGATCGCATTTTTAGAAGTTGAAGATTCTATTGCAGATGTTGTTATTTTCATTGGTTTACCTTGTTATATCAAGCTCCTGCGTTGAAAATAGGGATCGGGGATCGGAGTTTATTTTGAAAATAGAGTATGAGAGAGTTAACTTAGCAGCAAACCCATAATCCAATCCGGTTCAGATAAAACCAAAACCTTTATCAGGAATAATCTAGAGATGCGTGATGGCGTGTCTCTACACACCATCAAATCTCATTACAAATCCTTAATTGAAGCGTATTGATCCATAATCAATCTGTGTTTATTGTCTTGCATCTGGTAGATTTTTATTCCCTCGTTGTGGGGATCTAGCTTAATAACGCCAGTTGCCAGTTAGTGCCTCCCTGAAGATTCGAGGAAGGACGCCCAGGACTAGACTGAAGCCAGAAGGCATTCTAATTATGGGTATAATCCGATCACATGAACATAGATACCTTCTGCCTCCAGCATAGCTGCCTTGACTGAAAGGCTTGTCAACATCCAAGTCCCTCAACTAATTTGCGGGTAACGAAGCTAGCAAAAATTTCGATATCATCAGGCTTAGACAATGGTAATTGACCATCAATTAACAACATCGCTAGACCGTGAACTAATGACCAAGCAACCCATGCCATTTGTCTGGGTTCTCCAGATTGGATAACTCCAGCAGCTTGTCCCTCCACAATGATGTTTACCAATCCCAAAAATGATTGCTGACTTACTTCAGTCAGGGATGGATATTTATTGCTATCACTTGGAAAAGTTCCAAACATGACTCGATAATTGGAAGGATGCTTGCTTGCATATTGCACGTAAGCAACGCCACAGGCTTCTAAGCGTCTTAGCGGATGTTTGGGAGCTTGTTCCATTGCAACTTTAAGAGCTTGCATTAATCCCAAAAATCCCTCTTTTGCGACAGCAGCTAAAAGTGCTTCTTTATCTTCAACATCAAAACTAAAAGTTGTAGTAGAAATTTGGTCTTTTGCTTGAGTCATTTGTGTATTCATTGCTTTATTTTCTCCTTATGATTGTGTTGCTTGAATCAGGAATGTCCAATTTTCGATAGTTCCAAAGCCGAAAGAGGTTGGACAGATTACCTAACCGATGGTATTTATAAATTGCCAATGGAACTATTTTATTTTTATTGAAATCTCAACCAATTTACTAAGAGGATGTTTGAAAAGTGTTTTGGTATGACTTTAGGCACTTTTAGATCCCCCCTAACCCACGCCAGTCGCTCCACTTGGGGAGACCCCATCGCGCAGCGTCTCGTAGAGAAGACCGCGCTGGCTCCCCTTAAAAAGGGGGGAACCGGAATCAAAGTCCCCCAATTTATCGGGGGATTTAGAGGGATCTAGAACTTTTGATACCAACAAGAGGACTTTTCAAACGCCCTCTAAGATATAGAGAGGATATCTTTGGATATTCTCATTTATCCTTGCTTGCTTTTATAAATAGTTTAATGAATACTATTCAGAATAACAATAAAAAAAATTTAGAAAAGATAGGAGATTCTTTTTGTTATCAAATAGTATTCCTAAATCGTTCGTAAACAACAAGATCCTCGACTTCTTGAAGAAGTCGAGGATCTGAATATAGCGTTTCCTAAATGAGGTACGTCATAGCCCCCTCCTTGCTTGCGGGGAGGGGGTTGGGGGTGGGGTTCTTGTATCTCACTCAACTGAGAACCGCTATATCTCAATTTTCACAAATTAGATAAGATGGCTATACAGAAGGATGTTAACTCTTGCTAAGAATAATCAAATACCAGATTTGGAATGGTAGCTTTATTTGCAGATGTAGTCTACTAGTTTGTTACAGTCACACCTACTTTATCAGCCTCATCCATTAAATTGGTATTTTGGGCTAAATACCCATCTTCCATACGAACAATACGGTCGGCGATATCTAGAATACGGTTATCATGAGTAACAATCAGGATAGTACAACCTTGTTCTTTAGCAAGCTGTTGCATAAGTTCAACAACATCACGACCCGATTTTTTGTCTAAAGCTGCTGTAGGTTCGTCAGCCAAAACCAATTTAGGTTTAGCAACCAAAGCCCTGGCGATCGCTACTCTTTGTTTTTGTCCTCCTGAAAGATTTTCTGGATAATAGTTAATACGTTGACTTAAACCAACTGCTTGCAACATCGCTTCAGATTTAGCACGTATTTCTTGCTGAGAGAGGTTATCGTTTAGTTCTAACGACATCTGGACATTTTGTTGAGCTGTTAAGAATCCTAGTAAGTTGTGAGCTTGGAAAATATAACCTATTTGGCGACGGACTTGCACCAGTTGTTTTTGACTGCTTCCGTAGAGTTCTTGACCTAGAAATTTCAGACTACCTGCTTGCACAGAACGTAAGCTACCGATCAAACTCAGTAAAGTTGTTTTACCTGAGCCTGATGGGCCAGTCATAATAACAATTTCTCCGGCTTGAATTTGGAGATTGATATCAAATAAAATCTGCTTTTTTAATGCGGCTCGACCATAATAATGATCAAGATTTTTAATCGCAATAACTGGTGTTGTCATCATAAGATTTAGCGAAAAAATACAACTTTACTAAAAAATATCTGCTGGATCGGCTGATTGTAGTTTTCGTACTGCGATCGCACCAGAAATCGAACACATTAATACTGTGAGAATTAATACCTTTGAGGCTATATCAATAGTCATAATCATAGGTAAAAGTGTAATTTGTCTAGCTAAATTATATTGAAAAATAGCAAAACCAAATCCAGGTATATAACCAAGGATTGCTAAGATCAAAGCTTCTCTCAGAATCACAAACAATAAATAATTGTTTGTATATCCCATTGCTTTTAAAGTTGCATATTCAGGTAGATGATCGGAAACTTCTGTATAAAGAATCTGATAGACAATAACAGTTCCAACAAAAAAACCTATAGCTATACCTAAACCAAAAATAAATCCTAATGGTGTACTACTGTGCCAGTAATCTTTTTCAAACTCAAATAGTTCTTCTTTGGATAAAACTTTAACGCTCTTAGGTAAATATTTTCTTAATTGTTCTAAAACAATTTTTTTGTCTGCTCCTGGCTCTAAAGAAATCATGCCTATATCAATTAGGCCAGATTGACGATTTTTAAATATACGTAAAAAAGTTAAATCACTTGTGGCTATTGTGCCATTAATGGCAAATGATGTTCCTAATTCAAACACTCCCCCGACTTTAACTCTCCGATTACCAACTTCTGTTGTAATTTGTTTTCCTTGATTGAAGTCATCAACAATATCTCCAAATTCTTTTCGAGAACCTCTATCAAATAAAACCACATCTAATAAGCTGATTTTATCAATATTATGTTCAATGTCTGGAATTTTCAAAACATTATTATTAGGGTTGACGCCAACAATAAATATATTGTGAACTTGACGATTCTGTAAATTCCTCCAACTAGTAAAACCAAAATATACGGGATTTACAGACTTTACACCATTTAATCCCAGAGATTTATATAAAGTTCTTTGAGAAAAGGTTTTCATATCAACTACTGATGTAGAGCGAGGGTTGATTAAAGCAATATCGCCGTCTAAGTTTTTATAAAAACTAACGGCACTTTCAAAAAGAGATTCATTAAAACCCATTTGCATAAACATCAGGATATCTGCAAATCCAATTCCAGCCAGTGCCACAAATAGGCGCATTTTTTTTCTGGTTAGTTGTAACCATGCTAGAGATGTTTTTCGAGCCATAATTATCTCACCTCAAATCCTTGTTTATATCTAATTATTTAGAAAACTCATTGTGCTGTTGGGGATAAATATCTAATTGATAATTATATCCCTTCACTCAAAAATTAGTTTTGTTCTCAAATCCTTGAAGATTAATATTTTATTTTCTAAATATTAATCTTCACAACCACTTTGGCATAAGTTAAACCCGAAACTAGTTTGCTATCTTTTGGAGTCAGGCGAATTTTTACTTCCACAATTCTGGCATCCATATCTGCCGATGGATCTGTATCAAGCACATTTTGTTTACTAACCTTTTTTCCAACATTAATAACGGTTCCCTGCAACTTTCCAGAAAAAGCTCCATAGTTACTGGTGATAGTAACTTTTTGACCTAAACGCACTTTCCCAATATCGTCTTCATTAACTTCTGCGACTGCCATCATTTTAGTAGTTTGACCAAGTTCTAAAATTCCTTGATTCATAATGTTTTCACCAGCCCGTGTATGAATTTTTAGTACTTCACCGTTTACTGGACTACGAATATATGATAAGTTGAGATTTGCTTGCGCTTGTTTAACAGCCGCGATTGCATAATCTACCTGAGCTTGAGCTACTTGCACATCAGTGGGACGAACTTCAGAAATACTTACCAAGGTAGATTTAGCTTGGTTTATTTGTTCGCGGTCTGTTTCTACAGCTAAACGTTTACTATCTAAAAGTGAGGCAGAAATAGCACCAGCTTGGTGAAGATATTGATAACGTTCAAATTCTTTTTGATCAATATTTAGTTGCGCTTCCAAGCGAGAAATTATTGCTTGTTGTGCTTGAATATCTCCAGCTTTTGCTCCAGCTTTCACTT
Organism: Nostoc sp.; assembly: GCF_036917935.1. Classification (GTDB taxonomy): domain Bacteria; phylum Cyanobacteriota; class Cyanobacteriia; order Cyanobacteriales; family Nostocaceae; genus Nostoc. The sequence continues at coordinate 222,800 of NZ_JBALEL010000051.1, forward strand.
TTTCGAAATTGGCTCGTTCAACTTGAACTTGCTGTTTAGCAGCAACTAAAGCTGCTTGACTTTGCTCAAGATTATCTAAAACTGCAATTACCTGACCTTTAGGCACAACATCCCCATCTTTTACAAATAACTGAGATATTGTTGCTCCTTGTCCTACAACTGGGGTTGGTGCAGACACCTTAATTACCTCTCCTTCTGGTTTTAGAATTCCTAAAGCACTAACATTGATGACTTGAGGAACAACATTTTGTTTAGGGATTGGTAACGGTTGTTGCGAAACTTGCTGAGAACGTAAAAGTTTATAAATAGTAACTGTACCAACGGCTAAAGAGACACCAAATACTAAGATGGAAAATCGGTGAATTATTCTTTTAAAACCGATTTGATTATTCGGAATCGATTCGTGTGTCATCTGGAAGTCCTCAATTTTTTTCTGTTATCGACGACGGAAAAGTGTAAGATATAAATTTATGAACTTACTAATTCAACTAGGGAGCTTTTAACAGAGAACATATACTTTATTGAGTTCTGCTCAAAAATAAAATAGGATTTATACAGACTAATATGTTGTCTTTAGCCTAATTTATGGAGCATTGAGTTCATGTTATATTATCTAGAAAAATTGTCAGCGAAGATAAGGATATTAAGTATGGATTTAAAGATTTTGCAAATCCCCATAATCTAAAAAGTAGGGGATTTGCACTAAATTAGCGTTAAAAAGCAACAGAACTAGCTTCCGAAACTTTCATTTGTTTCCGATTTTAAATGCAATTGCACATTTTTGTTCTGATTAATCCTACTTGAAATCCTAGAAATTTCATCGGATGCTATATTTACGCCAGAGGCTTTACTTGTATTCTGCCAATCATGATTCCAAGTGATAAAGAGGTCTCTTGGAAAGGAGATTAATGTCTGTGTATATTTTTTGGTATGACGCCAAGCATACCTCATCACCTCCAGAATAAGTACTAACAAGTTGAAATCACTGTAGTACTGATGTAATTTCTGCTGGCCTAAACTTCTAAACCAAAATTGTAAGCGTAAAGCAGATGGAACTGTAAAGGTTATAGGACAACGGGATGATGGCGATGATAGCTTAAGATAGGCTGGAGCAATCTCAATATTTTCAAACAATTTAAAAATACGATTTGCTGTTTCCTCTGATGATTGACGTTCTTCTTGCATAGCTTCTACTTCCGAAACTGCGGCATCAAAAAGAGCTTTGTATTCTTTTAAACCGCTTGCCAATGCTCCATTGTATGGTGGTAGATCAGCCTCTGCTAAGTAAGCAGGATCTTGTGTTTCTAAATACTTGCAATACAATCGAATTTGACCTTGAGCTGCAAGGATGTTACCAAGACTCCAAACACGAAACCAAGCGTTCCAAAGATCGAAGCCTTTAGAAAAACAGGAGTAAGCACTTGAAATCAAGCGATCGTGATGGGTGAGAGCATCTTCTACCAACTTTTCGTAGTGAAGAAAACGTTGTCGAGAAAAATCATTATCTACACATGCTTTAAGTAGATAATCACTAAGTTTTGTAATTGCAGCACATGTAACTGACAATCCACCAGAAAAAAGTGGATCAATAAACCCTGCTGCACTGGGTAAAAGAGACCATCTATCACCTACTATTTGTTTTGAAGAATATTGAAGACGCTCAGAAGAAATCCATTCACGAACACTTTTAGCATCTTCAAATTGCTGGACGATTGATGGGAAGCGTTGAATAAATTTATTAAACTCTTCTTCAGCAGAAAGATCAGTTTTTGGATAGATATTTCTATCCAAGGTCAGTCCAACACTACACAAAGGATTGGTAGAATTTGAGTGATTATTAAAGGGAATGATCCAGAACCATCCACCCTCAAAGAAATGGTGTAAAGTTGTTTGAGAAAATGGATAAGGAAACCCATATACAGTTTTTGCTGAAGCAAGCTCGTCATAAGGCTTGACATTCACCATGTGGGTAAACAAACTACGGGTATTGGTTTTATAACGTGGTTCACTGTCACATAAACCCATCTGCTTACTCAATGGAGAATTAAAACCTGAAGCATCAACTAAGTAACGTGAGAAAAACTTCTTATCTTTATTGGTTTGTAAATATACACCCTTTTCATCAAAACTAATGTCAGAAATACGAGTATTTTGATGAGCGACAGCGCCGTATTTTACAGCTGTAGCAAACATATAGGCATCGGTTTCATGACGTAGCCAATGACAATCAGGGCCAAAAGGTGCAGTCAATGTAGGAAGTTGATTCGATTCTTGCGGTTGCTGTTTTTGATTTTCTCGATGATATAAAAAGCTAAAACCCCGCTTAACCCCGCTTCCTGTGCTGATGTGATCGCGAAGAGTATAGAAGTTAGAAAGATACCCAATCTCAGGAACTGAAAATCGGCTAGCCATCAACTTCATTTTAATAGAGGTATCTGGAACTGTAGACTCTCCAATTGCAAATTTTGGATGATTACCTCCATCAATCATCACTACTCGAAGACCATTTCGAGCTAGAATTGCACCTAGCATTGTTCCGCCAATACCAGTACCTAAAATGGCCACATCATAACTATCTACTGTACTCATGGATTATTCCTAAATCATTAAAGTTTATTGAACACTAGTGACTCAATCAAGATCATCACTAACTTAGTTTTGTTGGACACATTCACTCACTTGATTAACATCTCACGCCGTTGTTAGAAATATCTACTAGGACTCTTTCAGCATTCTGTACTAGCAAGTTATTGAATTGAAATTGAATACGCTGCCGCCATACTTCATAAGCTGGATTTTCAAACCAAGCTTCAGTGTCAAATGGTAATCCTAGAGATGTTGTATCAACAACCTTAACTACTGCTTCAATTGGCATTCCACACAATACAGAAGATGCTAAGGCTGTGTAAGAAGTTTGATTACCTGCTACATGCCGACACTTTACTGCCATAGCACCACCTTGAGCTAAGTCTAGTTGATTCTTTCCTGAAGATTTTTTCAATAATTCTAGAGCATCGCTATCTACCTCACCAGCATAGATGCTAGCAAAACCAATACCACTCCAAAGATCCGCTTGACGTGATAGAGGAAAAGAATTAACGAGTTCTGAAATACGTATGATATCTGCACTTAGTGAAAACCAAATCGCTCGTCCTAATCCTTGATCGAAAGCTCGATAAGCATAACCAGTAAGTCCTTTAGGAACAATGGCTTTTTTTACAAAATGTTGCCAATGATTCATTCCTAAACAGAAACCATAGCCATCGATCGCCAACCAACGTTGTAGAGGATCTAATGGTGCTAAAGATTTCTTGATTCCTCGTTTTAAACCAACAATTGCAAAACCAACTCCTATATGTACTAAATGCGAATATTTTGCTCCAGCAGTGTTAATAAAGTTTTCTAATCTGTTTTCTCCCCAAGGGCTGAGGTAATCAAGTAGGGCCAAACCCATTCCTGCTCCTTCATAGGCAAATCCCCGTAAATTGGGTTGAATAGCTTCTAACTGACTAACGAGAACATCTGTGTTACCGAGTTCAATAGCTGCATTACACCCATTAATGAAGGTAAAACTAATCTGCTTTAAGTGACGTTGTGCTTCAGTAGAATCTCCTGGAAAGTTAATCCAAAGCTGATCAATGTTTTCAAGCGAAACACCAAATAAAGTTCTACGCAAAAATCCCCAAGTAAGTGCCATTGGTTTATCCTTTACTTCATAAAATACTGAAATTGTGACCTAAATTTTTCTATCAAATTCCTATTAAAAATAGAAAATTATTAAAAAACTTTAGTCATGAATCTGGAACGTTCTGAATTCTAACTTGTCTTAAGTGCAGACAAGGCAGCTATTCTGACTGAGGTCAAAAAGAAAGAATCAAAGATGTTCTAAAACCTTTGTGCCTTGCTCATTCAGCTAACTACATTCGTCATATTAATAGATGTAAAAAGCACTTACAAGAGAATATCTTTCGATAAAATAGGATATTTATTAACTGATAAAAATACAGGGCTATTTGATTCTAAATATGGAGGTTTATATGCTAAAACCCAACGCCAGCAAATAGATTGCATCTATTCTCATGACTCAGGCTGCAATTGTAGAAGCTTTTGTGGAACTTTCAGACTCCCGTCGCCAAGCGGGGAAATGCCACACCCAGACAGTATGCCTAGCTCTGTTTACTCTACCTATAAATATAAATTGATAAAAAATTTCTGCTGAAATATGTGCGCTTTTCAGTCCAATCCTCGTAATAAAATGTCGGTGCCCTCGCGTTGCGCCCTCAGGCGCAACGCTTATCAGTTCTTGAGTTTAACCAAAATGTGTCTAATATTTGGTTGCGAACTGTACGAATAATTTCTTGTGTGGGGAGATGTCTCACCGTAAGCGATCGCACTATGAGATGACGCTTTGCCTCATCCCTGCACTTTATGGTTTTTGAACTCTATACGTAATATTATGATGAATTTTAGTTTTCTTCATAACTTAACTATACTTAGTGTTGTTCTTCATCTACCGTCATATTTTAGTACTCTTTATTTGGCTTTTACCGGTTTGTTCGGTCAGGTGCAAGATGTGAGTCAGCCAAATTTTTAGCAAAATCTGATTGTTTTTATTGTTTGACATTTAATTTTTTTTTTGATACTCTCATAAGTACTTAAGTAACTAAGTACTTTTTCCTCAAGTACAAAAATCTCGTATCCGTACACGGGGGTAAGTGAGGTAATTGGGTAACGCTACGCCACTGAACGGGTACAAAATCTCAAGACTAAAATAATTTACAAAAGCTAGCTTAAGTGACAAGTGTAGCACTTAAGTATAATACCTCTATATCTATCGTTGCTTTTAGTAGTTACTAGAGATTTATATATTCTATACAAGTAATGAATTCACAAAAGCAGAAGCGCAAACGTGGTGTCATCCTTACCCCAGAAGGATGGCAAAAGTTTCAGAAAGTGAAAATGGATTTGGAGCTTCACGATAATTATGGAGATAGATATAAGCTAGAAGAATTAAGCGATCGCGCTGGATTAAATCCAAGTACTGTGGCGAAAATACTTGCTCGTCAAGAAGGGGTAGACAAACAGACACTGGAAATATTTTTCACTTCTTTTAACTTAGTACTTAGTAAAAATTGCTATTCTAATGCAGTCGCCAGCAAGTACCAAGACTGGGGAGAAGCAATTGATGTTTCAATTTTTTATGGGCGTACAGATGAACTGACAACATTAGAGGAGTGGCTCCTTAAAGATAACTGTCGGTTAGTGGCTATTTTGGGGATGGGAGGAATAGGTAAAACAACTCTGTCTATTAAACTGGCTAAACAGATTCAAGATCGGTTTGAGTATGTTATTTGGCAATCACTACGAGATGCTCCACCTATCAATACTATTCTGACAAAACTGAATCAATTTTTATATCAAGAACGAGAAACAGAAGCTAATTTATCAAAAACTACAGGTGAAAAAATATCGCGGTTAATCAGTCATATACGAGAACACCGTTGTCTAATCATACTAGATAATATAGAGTCAATTCTAGCTAGTGGTAATCGTTCTGGACAATATCTTAAAGGATATGAAGAGTACGGTCAGTTTTTCAAAGAAGTAGGGGAAGTACCTCATCAAAGCTGCTTACTAATCACTAGTCGAGAAAAACTTAAAGAAGTAGTTTTGCTGGAAGGAGAAACATTACCCGTTCGTTCATTTAGAATCAATGGTTTGCAATGTGAAGATGGACAAGAAATCCTGAAAATAAAAGGATTATCTGGTACGCCATCTGAACTATCAACCTTAATCAATCACTACGCCGGAAATGTCTTGGCTTTGAAAGTAGTTGCTACTACTATTAAAGATTTATTTGATGGTGATGTTTGTGAGTTTTTTAAACAAGAAACTGGTATCTTTGGTGATATTTATGAACTATTAGATCAACAATTTGAACGCTTGTCAGATTTAGAAAAGAGTGTAATGTACTGGTTAGCGATCAATCGCGACTCAATTACACTATCAGAATTAAAATCTGATTTTGTATTAAACGGACTGCAATTAAAACTGTTTGAGGCTTTAGAGTCTCTTGGGCGGCGATCGCTACTAGAGAGAAGCGCATCATTTTTTACTTTACAACCGGTAGTAATGGAGTATGTGACACGTACATTTAGAGAACAAATTTGCAAAGAAATTATTACTGAAGACATCAAGCTTTTTAGCTCCCATGCTATTTTAAAGGCGACAGCAAAGGATTACATTAGAGATGCCCAAATTCGTTTCATTCTTGAGCCTATCATAGATGAGCTTTTTACTGTTTTCAGCAAAAAAACAAATATTGAAAACCATTTGAAGGAAATTATTGTCAAGTTACAAAATGAATCTCCTTTAAAATTAGGGTATACAGCTGGTAATATTTTAAATCTCTTTTGTCATCTGAAAACTAATTTAAATGGTTATGATTTTTCTGATTTAAATATCTGGCAAGCAGATTTGCATAGTGTAAATTTACATGATGTAAATCTTCAAAATGCTAACTTATCTAAGTGTGTTTTTACAGATACTATTGGTGGTATTCATTCTGTAGTCTTTAGCTCCAATGGAGAACTTTTAGTCACAGGTGATACTAATAATGAAGTTCGTTTGTACGAAGTTACAGATGGAAAGCTAATAATCATTTGCAAAGGACATACAGATTGGGTTTGGCCAGTCACCTTCAACCCTCAAGGTACAGTTATTGCTAGTGGCAGTGTTGACCAAACAATCAAGCTATGGGATGTGAGTACGAGCCAATGTCTAAAGACTTTGTATGGCCATAACGGTGGCATCTGGTCATTGGCTTTTAGTTCAGATAACGGCACACTTGCAAGTGGTAGCGATGACAAAACGGTAAAATTATGGAATGTTAACACAGGTAAATGTTTGAAAACTTTCCAGGGACACAGTAATCGAGTTACATCAGTTGCCTTTAGTCCTTGTGGTAATATTCTTGCTAGTGGGAGTGATGACCATCTAATATATTGTTGGGATATTAAAACTGGTAATCGCATTAAGATATTAGAAGGACATACCCGTCAGGTTTGGTCGATTGCTTTCAGTTCAGATGGTCAAACTCTTGTTAGTGGGAGTCATGACCAAACGATCAAAGTATGGGATATCAAAACTACTCGTTGCATTCGGACTTTGCAAGATCATACTGATTGCGTAAATTCAGTTACTTTTGTCTCCAATGACCGTATGCTTGCAAGTGGTAGCGATGACAAAACAGTGAAGTTATGGGATATCAACACTGGTAGTTGTATTACTACCCTAAGAGGACATAGCAGTAGAGTCTGGTCAGTTGCTTCTAATCTAAATTCTGGCGTAATAGCCAGTGGCAGCGATGACCAAACAGTAAAATTATGGGATATCAATACAAGCCAGTGTCTCAAAAGTTTACAGGGTTATTGTAATGGCATTTGGTCTGTTGCTTTTAGTCCTCAAGGTGATATAATTGCGAGTGGCAGTGGAGATCAAACAGTGAAGTTGTGGGACACTGCTAGTGGTCGATGTCTTGAAACTTGGCATGGGCATAGTAATCGAGTCACATCAGTTGCCTTTAGTCCAAATGGCCGTATCCTTGCAAGTAGTAGTGAAGATCAAACGGTGAAGTTGTGGGATTTAAAAACAGGTGAATGCATCAAAACTTGTTCTGGTCATAGTAATCGGGTTATTTCAGTATCCTTCAATCCTGAAGGTACTTTGCTAGCAAGCAGCAGCGATGACCAAACAGTAAAATTGTGGAATGTGGACACTGGTCGAGCCGTTCAAACTTTGCAAGGACATACTAATCGAGTTTGGTCAGTTGCCTTTAATCCTCAAGGTAAAATTTTGGCTAGTGGTTGTCTTGACCAAATAGTAAGATTGTGGGACATTAGCACTGGTCACTGTATTGCAACTTTATCGGGTCATATCGGTGGAATTTGGTCAGTTGCCTTTAGTCCTGATGGCTCTATCCTTGCAAGTGGTAGTAGCGATCAAACAATCAAACTTTGGGATGTTAATACCAGTAAATGTATAGCAACCTTACAGGGGCACATCAACTGTGTATATTCACTAGTTTTTCTAAATGATGTCACGCTAGTGAGTGGCAGTGGAGATCAAACAGTACGCTGTTGGAATATCAAAACAAATAGCTGTGTAGAAACATTGTTAGGACATACCAAATTAGTTTGGTCACTTGCCTACAGTCATCAACAGAAAATATTAGTTAGTTCTAGTGAAGACGAAACAATAAAACTTTGGGATATCTCAACTTCTAAATGCTTAAAAACTTTGAGAAGCAATAGACCTTATGAAGGCACAAATATTATAGGTACAACTGGTATAACAGAGGATCGAAAGACTACATTAAAAGCTTTAGGAGCAGTTGATTCAAAGCTTTTAATATCTATAAAAGATGTATCTCCTGAAATTTTGATTGACTGAACCGATCCCACTAATATCGAATTGTCTCTACTCTGTCTGGATTTTTCACAAAAAGACTATCCGCAAAAAATTAAGGATCTTTGATAAATCTAAATCCTCGTTCTGACGATTGCTGTTGTTTCTTCATACAGAATTAGTGTCAGCTTGATTTTGCTCTCGTTTATCCATTACTGAATCGGTGTTCTAGTATTATTTAATTTTGTCCCAATAATTGATTGCTCTTGATCCTTGATGAAAAATTTAGAACTATTAATTCTAATAACTTCATAATTTTCTGGTATAAACACAGAACCTAAAGTAGCTACTATATCTGCAAGAGAAATCTTAAAAGCTAATGGTATTTTTAAATTAAAAAATGATTTTGGCATACTTCTAATATTTAAATGCAATTTTTTTTGACTTACGTACCATACCCCAGCAAATTTATTACCTGTTAGAAGTTCTTTAGGTTTAGAGAAAAGCAGTATTTGAATCCTGGTTTGCTCATAAGTCATATCATCTTTAAATTCAATAGTGATTTTTTCCGAATGCGTATCAAAACGCCATTTCCCCAAAAGTAAAATTTCTATTTCTATATCAGAATGCTTACTATTACTCATATTTATCCTCAAGGTTAGCTTTCGCTCTAATTTTTCCTATTATTAATAAATCTGCGATTAATTTATAGAAAAATTTCGTTACAAATTTTTGTACGAGAAAAGAATAAGTGCATCTGCCAAACTAACCAAGACCTTACCCGCCAAGCTCCCATTGAAAGGTGTTCTGTAGATGATTTTGGAGATAAATCAAAGCTATCTTGGTCATAGTGTAACCATTTGGCTGGTAAGTGTCCCATCGCTGTCATCGGGGACAATTTAAAAGTTAGTTGCTCATAGTCTAACCAGTTTCCCTCTTTTCGCCACCCAAGGCGATCGCCAAGTCTCTTTTCTGTTTCATAATCTACTTGACCACCCATTTCGCTCCAGATAGTTTGCTGAATACTGAAGCCGAAATAACCATAACTATATTGTTCCCAAAGTTGATCAATCCTATGGAGGTGTTGACAACAAAAATTATCAATATCTTCCTTATAAACTTCATTCCAATAATTTTTCTTCATGACTTTTAGCATTAATTTAGTGGTTTCAATGTCAGCTGACTTCCATTTATGCTGCGCCAGGAGATCCCGCAATTGGGTATAATCAATATTTTCATTGCTGGGAAATTCTTTTGTCAACGTAACATTGTTATTATTCAGTCCCATCAATCCTATTTTTCCAACAGCAGATAGAGGTGCTGTAGAGGCAAAATTTACTTCTGCTATGCCTAGCACTTTTCTTTGATCGGTGAGTTGCTTGGATATATAGTTTGATATTAAATCAATGCCTTTGTCTAAAAAGACGCCATTTTCGCTCAAATCAAAATTATGGGTTTGCCAATCTAATAATTGAGATTGAATAAAAGCATCTTTCAGCCTAGCTTTTTTATCATAACTTGCCACCATAAAATCGAGAAAAGTTTCAGAAATTGCCTCGTTTTCTTCAAGGTTAAATAAATTGGACTGATACTTTAAAATATTATCCCCTAGATTTTTAATATCTCCGACAGTTGCGTAAAAATATTCATCTACTTTTACGATTTCATCTATTAAAGATTGAAAGGGACTAAAGTAATCTTGTAAAGAATTTTCAAAGTTGATTGCTGTATGGGCAATTTTCGCTATTTCTTGACGAATCTTATAGGCTTTTCTTTGATATTCGTAAATCTCTTGATGTACTTCTAAATCTTTAACGATTTGCTGAACAATTTCTTTTTGATTTTTGGTATCTTCTGCAAGGCTTTTAATTCCTTCACCAAGTAATCTGATTTTTTCTAACATTAAAAAATAAGCATTGCTCAACAGTAAAACTGCTTTAAAATTTTCTTGCTTTTCCCATGTTAGCTCATCAAGTATTTTTTGATTTTTATGATTTTTTAGCTCTAATTTTCTTCTTTCATTTTCTAAACTTTTTATTTCTAAATATTTTTGTTGGAATAACTTTTTTAAGTCATCCATCAGGTTTAATAAAAAATCATGATAACTATCCTTATAATGTTCTAAAAAATCAATAATATGACTGTAGTCCTTAATGAATAATTGGATTTCGTTAAAAATCTCTCCCTGGCTCATTTCTTGTTTTCGCTTAATTATCCCCCCAAATTGATGATGATATCGCACACCTTCTTTAATTAATCTTTGACGTTCTCTAATTTTTTTTTGAACTGTTTTTAGAGCGTTATTTTTTAGGACAGGTAATTGATAAGCTCGTTCGTAAATTGAAATAACTTCGTAAGTAATTAGTTGTTTTTGCTGTTTAGTGAGCATGACCTTGATTTTCAAAAGTATAAATAGTCGTTAAGCTCTTACCCATTTCAACACGTTCGGGTCTTTGTCATAGCGATAGGTAAAGCCATCATTAGTAGTAATAGACTTCCCAAGGCTAGCCTTACTTCTGATCGTGTTAATGGTAGAGTCTGTTAATGTCTGCATTTCCTGATGAGAAAGTCCTACGATTGTACCTATGTCTGGCGATATTTCTGGTTGATTTGGGGATTCATTATTGGGTAAAACATCTATTTTTATTTCAGTATTTTCAGGGGAATTAATCACAATATCTTTTGCTTTTTGCAGCCGATAATCCTGCACGCGAAGAAGTTGCCAAGTGGAATCTTGTGATAGTTCTAAAACCCATTGATGATAATTAAACAAACTTTCTCTATGTCCAACACTGAGAAAAGTTGTTTTTGTCTCTTGTAACTGTTGATATAAACTTTCTTCATTTTGCAAATCTAAAGCACTGGTTGCTTCATCTAATATAGTGAATCTCGGATGAGTAACTAGCAATCGTGCAAATGCAAGGCGTTGTTGTTCTCCCAGCGATAATATGTTCTCCCAAGGAACTTCAGTATCAAAGCCATCGACTCGACTCAACAAGTTTTGCAGGTTGACTTGTTGTAAAACTTCTTTGAGTTCTGCGTCGCTCATCTTACGAGTTGTATTAGGGTAGAGTAACTGTTCGCGCAAAGTTCCCAAAATTATATAAGGGCGCTGGGGCAAAAACAACACTTCTTCTAAGGGAGGTCGCACCAGACGACCAGTCCCAGCGTTCCACAAGCCAGCGATCGCTCTCAATAGAGAACTTTTACCTCGGCCACTGGGGCCAACAATCAATAAACCTTCGCCTGCTTTCACAGAAAGTGACAAATCTTCAACAATCACCTGCTCATAGTTGGGCGTTTGTAAGGTGACATTCTCAAAAGCAAGATGATTTTCTTCAATTGTTTTAATAATACTTACATTTTCTGGTTGTTTAGTAACAAATTCTAACGCATCTGAAAACTCACCCAAACGCTCAACGTAAGTGGAAAATCGTCCAGAAGTTCCAAATTCATTAATTAATTCTGCCAGAGCATTAGCAAACAAATTGCAAGCTAAACTGGCTTGGCCAACTTGTCCAAAATCAATCTCATCTCTAATCTGTAAAGGGCCGAGTACTATAAATGGAAATATTTGGATAAGAGCCTGATATCCTCTGCTAAAAATATCCTTATTTCTCTCCCAATCAATTTTACGTTTCGCACTTTTTAGGATATTACTAAATCTTCGTTGAATTATATTTGATTCTTGGTTTTCTCCCCGAAAAAAAGCTATTGATTCAGCGTGATTCCGAACATGAGTCAGTGCATAATTGTAGTCAGCTTTAAATTCGAGTTCCTCTTGACTAATCTTATTCAATTCTTGAGTTAAGTAAACAGCAATTACATTGCCGACGATCGTATAAGCAATCAAACAAACTGCAACAAATTGGGAAATTGACCAGACAATTATGATAAAAACTGTCATTTCCAGCACTTTTTCTAAGAAAGTAGCTGAAAAACTGAGAGCATTTCTGGGAATGGGTTCGATTTCTTGTGCCAGACGTTGATCTGGGTTATCAATATCAGATTTAAAGTTGATTTTATAATAAGCACGATTGCTAAAATATTTTGCTAAAATCTGATTATTTAGCCATTCGTACCAATCAAGAGCAATTTGTTTTCTGACAAATTTAGACAATCCTACTAAGAGTGTTACACAGATCAGGGCAGCACCATAAACCAATAATGTATCAACAAATTTAGTAAAATCTTTCTCTTCAACGATCGCATCGACTAAATAGCGACTCACGAAGCTATTAAAGGCAGTTACAGCCACGAGTGCAATGATTAATAATATCAGCAGAAAGAGCATTGCCCATGCCCGAATCACGTCTGAAAATGCTCGTCCCCATGCATCTGTTGGATACCAGTAAGGTGCTGCGATCGCTTTGATATCCTCCCAAAATTGAGTAAAAGCCGAAGGAGTCTTCGTTATGGTTTTATTCTGAACAGTTTTGGATTGCATGTTGTAAAAATCAGTTGAGGCTCTTGAGGCTGACTGAATAACTTTGGTATTTTACTATATTGACCGAACAAGGCAGAAATAAATATTTAAAAGGCAAAATAAATATTTAATTTCTCTTTTTTTTGAATTTTAAATTGGTGATTTTTACTTTTTTACGTGTATTATTTAAAGACCCCATTTTGCCATAACTCCAATACCTCCTTGGCTGTAAAATAGCGTTCTTGCTCAACAGCAAGGGATTTAATCACTGAACGCATTTTTTCATATTGCTTCCTTGGTTGAGGATTTTGCAGTTGCTTTTCAAATAGATATTGAAAATTACTGACTCCACTCCATTTGCCGAAGAGAACTTCTATGGTGTTGTGAGGGAAAGCAGCATAGCTTTGAGGATCGCAAAACAAAGAATTGACATGGATACCTGATTCGTGGCGTTGAGCAGTTTGAGAATAAGGTGCAGCTGGACGAACTCCCAATTGCTCAATATAATCAGTCACGGCGGCGAGAGCATCATAGTTAATCCCCTGGACTTCAATTCCGAAGCGGACTCGCAACCCATTTAACACCTGCTCAATGGCAACATTTCCGGCTCGTTCCCCAATCCCGCAAAACGTCCCCGATACTAAACTCGCTCCGGCCATGACGGACTGGAGAGTATTTTCGAGAGCCAAGCCCATATCATTGTGGTAGTGTACCCCGAAAGCTACCCCTGTTGTCCGTTGAAGCAGGTCATTAATCCAGACATAACTCTTTTCTGGACTGAGGACTCCGACTGTATCACAGAGCAGAAAGTTTTCAATATAAGGGCTGCATGAGCGGATACATTGCACTAAAAAGTCAAAATCGGCTCTGGAGGCATCTTCGGCGGCAAAGTCTACAGTGAGTCCGGCGATCGTAGTTGCATAGCGCAAATTTTCGACAATTAAATCAATGGCGTTTTGGCGAATTCTCTCGATAATGTTAGCTGGAATATCGTCATCAATAGTTTTTCCTTTAAACTCGTTCAACAGACGGATCTGAGGATCTCTTAGAAAGAGCAGGCGATCGGAAAGCCCGTAAAAAAGGATAATGCGTTTAACTCCGTACATTTTGGATTGATCAATGTGTTGCTTTCCCATCAAGGTACAAGCAGTGATCAGATTATCCAATCTCTGTGATAGTAATGATTTTACTAGCTCTTCTTCTTGCTCACAAATACAGGGCATGATCGCAAGTCCATCGACTCCCGTTTGGGCAATTAAATGGGCCAGTTTTTGTTTAGTTGGGTAAGGGAAGAAAATGCCTGCTTGTTGTTCTCCATCCCGCAGGGTTTCATCGGAAATTTTGATCGGAAGGGTTTTCATTAGACCTCTTGCAAAATCATTTTAGGCTGAGATAAAGGAGAATTCAGAATACTTTACTCTGCTCGATCTACCATCAAGCTTTGTAATTGTGTGGCTAATAGTTTGACATTGGGTTCATAAAGCATAAGACCGTGGTTTCCAGGTACAGAAATTACCTTTACAGGTTTTTGAGTATAGGCTTGCCATCCCCAATCGGGCAGATTGTAATCAGAAAAAGCTTGGAGTTCTTGCAAAACAATTTCCTGAACTTCTTGAGCGCGGAATAAAACAATGGGGGCAGAAATTAGATGAGTTGGATGATAATTTGCGTAATTGAGAGTTAGCACTTTCATCACTTTCAGATTGGTTTTGAGTAGGGAGATAGTTGAGTATTCCGGGAGGATATTATATCGGTACAAATATTCTGCGGCCAGATCCCACCTAGCTTGATCATCGCTTTGAGCGGCTAAATGGGAGTATTCCAAACCTAAAGAAACTCCCTTTAAGGCTTGAATACGTTGAATCGATTGCCAAATCCAATCAATATCTGTTCTATTAGTTAAATACTCAGGCTGAGAAACCAGTCCAGCGTCCAAGATAGCTAGTAAACTCACCGTTTCACCTTGCTGTTCCAGTTGAGAAGCCATTTCAAAAGCAACGGCACAACCTGAAGAGTATCCTACTAATATGTATGGACTTTTGGGTTGTTGTTGATGTAATAGCTCAATCAGTTGACTCGCATGGGCTGCTACTGATTCTGGGAGTGGGTTAGAGCCATCTCGTCCTGGAGTTTCGAGTCCATATACTGGGCGCTCAGTTCCTAAATTGATTGCCAAATCTCGAAAATAAAAGCTATGTCCGTTTGCGCCAGGTAGAAAAAATAGAGGGGTTGCTTCTCCTTGAGGTTGAAGTAAAAGTAAATCGGAATTTAACTGTTGAACCTCAGTATTACAAAGTTGTTCTGCCAGTTGAGCAATGGTAGGATTCTGAAATAAACTGCTTAAAGAAAGTTGTTGCTCAAACACCTGCTGAATATTATTGAGTAGTTTAATCGCCAATAAAGAATGACCGCCCAAGTCGAAAAAGTTATCATGAATCCCAATCTCTTGACGTTCGAGTACAGCAGACCAAACTTGTGTTAGTTGTTGTTCTAATTTGTTACGTGGGGCTTCGGATAAGCCTTCAATTACACCATTTGGAAGAGGTAAAGCTTTCCGGTCAATTTTGCCATTGGGAGTTAAAGGTAACTCATTAAGTACGATCATCTGAGCAGGTATCATATAATCGGGCAGACGGGATTTGAGGTGATTTTTCAATTGGGTAGATAAATCAGTAGTGATTCCCGTTAGATATGCAATTAAACTTTGGTTGCTTTCAGTTTTATATAAGGTGACAATTGCTTCTTTAACTGATGGATGTTGTAACAAAATCGATTCAATCTCACCGAGTTCAATTCTAAAACCCCGTAATTTAATCTGATCGTCAATACGACCTAGATATTCAAGGTTTCCATCAATCCCCCATCTTGCTAAGTCGCCAGTTTTGTAAATTCGCTCAGTTTTACCGAATAAATCAATTTTGATAAATTTCTCGGCGGTTAAATCGGGACGATTGAGATAGCCTCGTGCCAAACCAATGCCAGCGATACATAATTCTCCAGGTATACCAGGCGGTAATGGTTGATTGTGAGCATCTAATATGTAAATGCGGATATTAGATAATGGTTGACCAATAGACGGTTTTTTACTATTAGGATGACAGAGAGCCATACTCGCACAAACCGTAGATTCTGTAGGGCCATAGCCATTGAATAAACTTCGTCCAGTCGCCCATTGCCTAACTAATTCTGTTGGGCAAGCTTCACCACCAACGGTTAGACATTGCAAATCGGGTAAGGTCGCTTGAGGTAAGACAGATAAGGCCGAAGGAGATAAAAAGCTGTGGGAAATCTTGTGATCAGTTAAGAAGTCAACTAAGGTTTGACTGGGTAACAAGGTTTCTTTGTTTGCAAGATACAAGCAAGCACCAGTGACGAAGGTAGTCGCAATTTCACCAACAGACAAATCAAAACTAAAAGAACCAAACTGAAGCAAACGGCTGTCGTGTTTAACTTGAAAAGTTTCAGCCCAGGCCAAACTTAAATTGACAATTGCGCGATGCTCAATCATCACCCCCTTGGGTCGTCCTGTTGAACCAGAAGTATAGATAACATAAGCCAAATCATTAGGCGTACTTTGGAGACTGAGATTTTCTTTTAATGCTTCGGTAAAAGTTTCCTCATCCAAAGAAATTACCTGACAGGGTTTTTTGAGGTTAGCTATTGGTAATTTGTCTAATAAGAAACTTTGGGTTAGCAACACCAATATCCCAGAATCTTCTAACATGAACTCAATTCGTTCTTTAGGATAATTGGGATCAATTGGTACGTAACCTGCACCTGCTTTCAAGATACCGAGTAAACCAATAATCATTTCCAAAGACCGTTCGACACAGATACCGATTAAAGTGTCTGGCTGAATTTGGTGATTTTGAATTAGATAATGAGCGAGTTGGTTCGCTTTTTGATTGAGTTGCTGATAAGTTAGGCTTTGGGATTCAAACACCAAAGCGATATTATTAGGGTTTTTAGCAACTTGTTGTTCAAATAACTCAACTAGAGTTTTATCGTGGGGATAGTCAGTTTGAGTTCGATTCCAGCGTTGTAGTTGCAGAAGTTCGGTTGCTGTCATCAAAGGGAGAGTATTGATAGGTTGCTGAGGGTTATCAACAATTCCTTTCAGCAAAACTTCAAACTGTTCCGCCATCCTTTGTATAGTATTCTTCTCAAAGAGATCGGTGGCGTATTCCCAAGTTAAATTTAATTGGTTATCAGATTCTATGACTAGAAGTGCTAGGTCAAACTTAGCAAATGGATAGGTTAATGGGAGCCATTCAATATCTAGTTCTGGCAAACTTAGGTCGGGACTTTCATTATTTTCCAGTGCTAACATCACCTGGAATAAGGGGTTATGACTCATACTGCGTTCTGGTTGCAACTGTTCTACTAGATACTCAAAGGGCATATCTTGATGAGAGTATGCATCTAAACAAGTTTGGCGAGTTTGTTGCAGGAACTCGATAAAGCTTTGTTCAGGCTGGATTTGGTTACGCAGTATCAAGGTATTGACAAAAAAGCCAATTAACCGTTCCGTGTGGCTGTGGGTGCGGTTAGCGATCGCAGAACCAATACATAAGTCTTCTTGGCGACTGTAACGAGAAAGCAGAACACTGAAAGCCGCCAACAAAGTCATAAACAAACTTGCCCCTTGCTGTTGACTTAAAGTTTTAATGGCAAGAGTTAAGTCAGGCGGGAGAGAATAGCGATCGCGATCGCCTCGGTAACTTTGCAATGCTGGACGGGGATAATCAGTAGGTAATTCCAGTAATGGGGGAGCATCTTTGAGTTGATTTTTCCAGTAGTTGATCTGGGTTTCTAATACTTCCCCTTGTAACCAATTTCGTTGCCAGTTTGCGTAGTCGCTGTATTTAATAGGTAAGGGAGCCAGGTTTGGGGTTTGACCTTGGATAAAGGCGGTATAAAGTTGTCGTAACTCACGGACAAACACCCCCATTGACCAGCCGTCGCTAATAATGTGGTGCATATTGATCAGTAGCACGTATTTCTGCTCCTTGAGTTGCACCAGTTTTGTTTTAAACAAAGGGCCAGTATTTAAATCAAACGGTTCTTGAACATGGGCATCGATAAAATGCTGGATGGTTGGGGATTGGGGATGTTCATCAAGGTTTCGCCAATCTTGTACCTTTAAAACTTCGATGTCGTCTAAATTTTGGATCGCAATTTGAGGTTGTCCCGCCACTGTGAGAAAATGCATTCTCAGACTGTCATGCCGGTTAAGCAAATAAGCCAAACTAGAATGCAGAGCATCAATATTGAGGTTTCCATCCAGTTGTAAAGCCATCGGCATATTGTAACTAGCTGATGGCCCTTGAAGTTGCGCTAACAGCCAAAGGCGTTGTTGGGCAAAGGAAAGGGACTTGGGAACATCATCTGATAAGGCCGGAATTTCCTCTGCTATGACAGTTGTGGCTTTGACAGAATTTAAGAATACTAATATATCTGCTTTGTTGGCTTGAATTTCCTGCTTTAATTCAGAAGTTAGGGCGTTTTTGGTTGTACGAATCCTTAATTTATCATCTTCAGCCCAAATTCGACATCCCATGTTTTGCAAACGAAGCATTAAAGAAACTACTTGCTGATTTTGTGTCATGGTCATAGTTCAATTTCCTCTTCGTCTGAGTTTAAAGTTTGCATATCTGCGGTGGAGGAATTAACCCAAATGCAGGTATGGAGGTAATTAGCTAATTCAGTGAGGGTGGGAAATTCAAATACCTTTCGTAAAGGCAGTTCCACTTTGAACGTATCGCGGATGCGGGCAATCAGTTGGGTTGCTAATAAAGAATGACCTCCCAAGTTAAAGAAGTTATCATGGCGGGCGATTGCTTCATATTTAAGCAGCTTCGCCCACAATTCGGCAAGCAATTTTTCTGTCGAGGTTACAGGCAATTCAATGTCTGTTGATGAAACGGTTACATTTGGTGCAGGTAAAGCTTTACGGTCTACTTTTCCACTTGGTGTTAGTGGCAGTTGCTCTAACACGGTGAAATGGCTAGGAATCATATAATCAGGCAAAGTTTTCCCTAGAAAATCCCGCCATTCTGCGAATATTGCTGGATCAACTTGGTTGGTGCGATATTGCAAAGGTTGATTTGCGTAATGTTGCCAAGGTTTCAGCCGCGAATTCTCTCTTTGAGCAAATCCTGGTAGTGTCACCTGTCCAATAATATTCCTTTGAAAAACAACATCGTAATTAGAAAACCCTGTGGAACTATATTGTATAAAAGGCGTATAAGGCAAATCTGGCGCTAAAGTTCGGAATGCTTCGGGTTCTCTCCCTAATTTGGCTTGGGCAACTGCCGCTTTTAAGTCTGAAACAGTACCATCTAATTGGACGATTTCTTCTAACAGCGCCATTTCGAAAGTTAGACGCTGATTCGGAATATTCTTAATGCCTAGCAAATGTGGTTGCTGAGTTGTTAAAATTCTCTCGATTGTTTTCAGATTGAGTTGCTCAGTTTGCCAATCTAACCATTGTGTTTCAGCGACAGGAGTATCTATCTGATCCAAATGTAAAATAACGTCATAACGAAAACGGCTCATTTCCGTCTGAGTATAACCCTGTTTCAATTGGATTTGTACATGACTAATCCGAGGAAATCTTTGTTTTAAAGCGATAAACAAATTAGGATCAATCAGTAATTCGCCTTCGTTACGAATACTTTTTTGAATCTGTTGACGCAAGTCCTTAATTGATAACTCATCGGGGGCGCGATAAAACTCGACTGCGGTGTGGAAAGCCTCTATTAAATGGAGATTTCGCACATCGCCAATAAAGATTGATCCCTGAGTTTTTACAGCTTTGATAGCCCCCTCCAACACTGACAAAAAGTAATCCAGAGAGGGAAAATACTGGATGACAGAATTTATGATTACCAAGTCATAAGCATTTGTTTCTATGCCATCAAATTGGTTAGCTGCATTGTGTTTTAAAGTAACTCTGTCGTTGAGAGACTGCTGTTTTAGATGTTGTTCAATATATTGCAATGCTTCAGGTGAAAAATCTGTACCCAGATAATGCTGACAATGGGGCGCAATTTTAAACAATAACATCCCTGTCCCACAACCAATTTCCCAAACCCGTTTAGGTTCAAGTTCCAGAATTTGGGCAATTGTTGTATCTCGCCATTCCTGCATCGCCGCTTGAGGAATCGGTTTTCCTGTATAGCTATCATTCCAACCGGCTAGATTCAGAGTTGGGTCATCGGTTAGGATTTGTTGCTGAGAGTAGCTATTATTAAAAACTTGTTCCCACAATTCCACCTGTTCACCTTGGCTTGTGCGATTATCTGTCGCTGTTGGGACGATATAAGCTACCAGACGTTGATCGAGATCAGTTTCTTCCCGAACAATGACGACTGCTTCCTGAATTTTTGGATGTTTGAGTAAAGATGCCTCAATTTCACCCAATTCAATCCGAAAACCTCGAAGTTTGACCTGATGATCAATGCGTCCTAAATATTGTAAATTGCCGTCAGGTAGCCAACGGGCTAAATCACCAGTTTTATAAATCCGCTCAGTTTGGTTGAACAGTTTGATGTCAAGGAATTTTTCAGCACTCAGATCGGGACGATTCAAATAGCCTTGTGCTAAACCCGCACCTGCAATGCAGAGTTCCCCAGGTATACCAGGGGGAAGGGGTTGGTTGTAGCTGTCTAGAATATAGATGCGGGTATTAGCGATCGCCTTTCCAATAGTTGGTTCATGCTGGGCATTTTTGGCAACTTTGGTAAAAGTCGAGTAAGTTGTATCTTCAGAAGGGCCATAGAGGTTATAAACCCCCGTTACTGATGTGGTTTGATATAAAGCCTGTACCAGACGATTTTTTAATGGTTCGCCAGCTAAGTTGATGATTTGAACACTTGCTGGAATAGCATTCATATTGAGCAGTTCCGCAGCAGCACTCGGCACAGTATTAATCAACGTTATCGGCAAAATACTGTTGTGTGCTTGCTCAATGTAGAGTGCATTTTCCACCACAATCACACTACCACCTTGAGTCAGGGGGGCAAAAATTTCAAAAATGGAGAGATCGAAACAAATTGAGGTTGATGCTAAGACACCTGCAAGCTGTTCTGCACTGTAGACTGAATGCGCCCATTTTACCAAAGCTACTGGGCTATATTGGGCAATGGCAACACCTTTAGGTCGCCCTGTGGAACCAGAAGTATAAATTATATAAGCCAAATCATCAGGGCTACTTTGCAGATTGGGATTATTTGTTGACTGATCAGCCCATGTTTCTTTTTCCAGAAACACTACTTGACAGGGATTTTTTAGTTTTTCTAGGGGAAGTTGCTTTTTGATCGGGTTTGTTGTTAGTAATACGCAAGCATTACTATCTTCGAGGATTAAATGAATGCGATCGCGGGGATAACTCGGATCAATCGGCACATAAGCCCCACCTGCTTTGAGGATACCAAATATACCGATGAGCATTGATAGCGATCGCTCTACACAGATCGCTATCAATGGATTATCAGGTAATTGCTGCTCTCTTTTGAGTTCCAACAAATAATGCGCTAGCTGATTGGCTTTTTGGTTGAGTTCTTGATAACTCAGGCTTTGATCTTCAAACACCACCGCAATGTTATCGGGCGTTTGTACTACCTGTTGTTCAAACAGACTCACCAAAGTCTGATTTTGGGGATAATCTGTGTCGGTTTGATTCCAAACTTGCAGTTGCTGAATTTCTGCTGTTGTAATTAAGGGTAGTTTACTAATCGGCTGTTGGGGATTTTGGATAATTGCTTGCAGCAAGACTTCAAAATGTCCCGCCATGCGTTGAATTGTTTCTGCTTCAAATAAATCTGTGGCATATTCCCACATACAATGCAGTTGGTCGTCCCTTTCGCAAAAATCTAGTGTTAGGTCAAACTTGGCAAACGGTAAACTTTGGTCTAAGTATTGAATATCAAGCCCTGGTAAATTAACATTTGTCCCCGCACTTTCCGTATTTTGCAACACCATCATCACTTGGAATAAGGGATTATGGCTCAGACTGCGTTCTGGTTGTAACTGTTCTACCAAATACTCAAAGGGAATATCTTGATGAGAGTATGCATCTAGGCAAGTTTGGCGGGTTTGTGGGAGTAACTCACTAAATCCTTGCTCTGGTTTGACTTTACTCCGTAATACTAAGGTATTGACAAAAAAACCAATTAATCCTTCTGTATAGCTATGGGTGCGGTTAGCGATCGCAGAACCAACACATAAATCCTCTTGACGACTGTAACGAGATAGTAAAATATTAAAAGCCGTCAACAGAGTCATAAACAAACTAACTCCCTGTTGTTGACTAATAGCTTTAAGTCTCTGAGTCACTTCATGACTCAAACGATATTCTTCACGCCCACCTTGGTAACTTTGTTGCGCGGGACGGGGATAATCGGTAGGCAAATCTAGCAATCGCGGAGCATCGTCTAGTTGTTGTTTCCAGTAATTTTCCTGACTTTCTAAAATCTCCCCTTGTAACCAACTGCGCTGCCAAGCTGCATAATCACTATACTGAATTGGCAACGGTGACAAATTTGGAGTATCCCCGGCAGCAAAAGCAGAATAAGCCTGTTCCCATTCGCGCTTAAACACTCCCATTGACCAGCCATCACTAATAATGTGGTGTATATTAATCAGCAGGACATTTTTCTGTTCGCTCAGTTGCAGGAGTTTTGCTTTGAACAGGGGGCCGGTATTTAAGTCAAACGGTTCTTGGGCATGAGTATCGGCTAACCGTTGTACGGTTTCTGCTTGAGTCTGGGGATCGAGCGATCGTAAATCTGCGAACGCCAGTACTTCTATATCCTCTGGATTTTGGACGACCACTTGCGCCTCTCCTGCCAGTGCGGGGAAATAAGTACGGAGAATGGCATGGCGATCGAGGAGATAATCAAAACTTGCACGCAAGGCTTCTATATTCAACTTGCCGTCAAGTTGCAGGGCCGTTGACATATTGTAAGTAGCCGAGGTTCCAGTGCCTTCAAGTTGGTCTAAAAACCAGAGTCTTGATTGAGCAAAGGACAGAGTTTTAGGAGTATTTTCCGGTTGTGGTGCGATCGCAGGTAAAGCGAGATTCGCACCACAGGCTTTGTCAATTTCGGTTGCCAACTCAGACAAAACGCTCTGCTCAAATACCTTGCGGACAGCTACTTCTACCCCAAAAGTGTCACGAATGCGGGCAACTAATTGGGTTGCTAATAGGGAATGTCCCCCCAATTCAAAGAAGTTGTCTCGGCGACCAACAGACTGAGCTTTCAGAAGAGTTTGCCATAAGCTAGCCAGCAGTTCTTCAGTTGGCGTCACTGGCATTTCAAAGTTAGTGGAAGTGGCTGTATCTGGTGTTGGTAATGCTCTGCGATCTAGCTTACCGTTAGAGGTAAGGGGCAACTGATCCAATACCATAATCTGGCTAGGAACCATATAATTCGGGAGGCGAATTTTCAGGTAATCTTTGAGTTGACCCCATAAATTGACGGATTTTTCTACCGCCGTGACATAAGCTATTAATTTGGGATTATTATCAGTTTCATATAAAATAACAACCGCTTCTTTAACTAAAGAGTGTTGCAATAATAGCGATTCAATTTCACCAAGTTCAATGCGGAAGCCCCGTAATTTAACCTGATCGTCAATGCGACTCAGATACTCAAGGTTTCCATCATAGTTCCATCTTGCTAAGTCGCCAGTTTTGTAAATTCGCTCAGTTTTGCCAAATAATTCAACTTCAATGAATCTTTCGGCGGTGAAATCGGGACGGTTGAGATAGCCTCGTGCCAAACCAACTCCCGCGATACACAATTCTCCAGGAATGCCAGGGGGTAACGGTTGATTGTGAGCATCTAATATATAGATGCGGATATTAGATAACGGTTGACCGATAGAAGGTTTTTTCCCATTCGGTTCACAACTAGATATACTGGCGATAACCGTCGATTCTGTCGGCCCATAGCAGTTGAAAAAACGTCGTTTTGTTCCCCATTGTGCCACCAATTCTGCTGCACAAGCTTCACCACCAACGATTACGGCTTGCAAATCAGGTAATGAGGCTTGAGGTAATACAGATAAAGCGGAAGGAGATAACGTGAAATGGGAGATTTTGCGATCGCGCAACAAGTCCACCAAAGCTTGACTCGGTAACAAAGTTTCTTTATTGGCCAAATACAAACAAGCACCGGCGCACAAAGCAGTGGCAATTTCACCAATAGACAAATCGAAACTAAAAGAACCAAACTGAAGCCAACGGCTGTGGTGTTGAACTTGAAAAGTTTCAGCCCAAGCTAAAGCTAGATTGACAATTGCGCGATGCTCAATCATCACTCCTTTGGGTCGTCCCGTCGAACCAGAGGTATAAATTATATAAGCTAAATTATCAGGTTTACTTTGAGGATTAGGATTATCTGTTAACGCCGAATTAAAAGTTTCCCGATCTAAACAAATGATCTGGTGTTTCAGTTTATCTAGGGGTAATTGCTCTTTGAGGTGACTTTGGGTTAACAACACCGATGTCCCAGAGTCTTCTAGCATAAACTCAACCCGGTCTTTGGGATAATTGGGGTCAATTGGCACATAAGCAGCACCCGCTTTCAGGATACCGAGTACACCAATAATCATTTCTAAAGACCGTTCAACGCAGATACCAATTAAAGTGTCTGGCTTAATTTGGTGATTTTGAATTAAATAATCAGCTAGTTGGTTGGCTTTTTGATTAAGTTGTTGGTAAGTTAAGCTTTGGGATTCAAACACCAAAGCAAGATTATCAGGGTTTTTGGCAACTTGAGTTTCAAACAAGTCAACCAAAGTTTGATTGAGGGGATAATCAGTTTGAGTTTGATTCCAGACTTGGATCTGCTGACGTTCGTCCTCTGCGCTTAATGGCAGAGTATTAATGGTTTGTTGAGGATTATCGACAATTCCCTCAAGTAAAACTGCAAAATGTTCCGCCATCTTTTGGATAGTTTTAGCTGCAAACAAATCGCTTGCATATTCCCATTCTCCTGTCAATCCTTGCGGAGTTTCTCGAAAAATCAGCGACAAATCAAATAGAGTCGTCGTGTTTTCCCAGGTGAAACGGGTAAGGGTTAATCCATTGATTTCTAGTTGCTGCTGGGTTTCATTTTGCAAACCAAACGCCACTTGAAATAGGGGATGATGAGAAAGCGATCGCTCTAATCCCAATTCATCAACCAGTTTCTCAAAAGGTAAATCTTGATGGTCATAACCATCCAGGGTTACTTGCTTGACTCGTTCAAGTAATTCTAAGAAAGTTGGATTCCCTTGCAGATTGGTACGTAATGCTAGGGTATTGACAAAAAAGCCAATTAATGCTTCAGTTTCACGACGGTTACGATTAGCGATCGCAGAACCAACAATAATATCCTCTTGACCACTGTAGCGCGAAAGTAACAGGGTAAATGCCGTCAGTAAAGTCATAAACAGAGTAGTTCCTGACTCCTGACTCAAACGCTTCAACTTCTGTGTTAAATCCTGATTGAGTTTCAAAAACTCGCTACGCCCTCTGAAACTTTGAACTGATGGGCGGGGTCTATCTGTGGGCAATTCTAACAGAGGCGGGGCTGCGGCTAATTGTTTTTGCCAGTAATTGAGTTGGGTTTGGAGTACTTTTCCCTGTAGCCATTGTCTTTGCCAGTGGGCGAAATCGGCATATTGCAGCGATAATTTGGTTAAGGGAGAAGGTTCTCCGGCGCAAAATGCGGTATAAAGGCTGAACAATTCACGGCGGAATATGTCCATTGACCAGCCATCACAAACTATATGATGGATGGCGAGCAACAACAGATAGGATTGGTCAGTCAGTTGTAACAACTTTACCCGCAGCAAAGGTGGGTTTGATAAGTCAAAGGGCTGTTGCAATTCTTCTGTCGCTAACTGTGTGGCTCTGCTTAACTGGTTTTCTTCAGTCAATTGTCGCCAATCTAGCACTTGCATTGTCAGTTGCAGATGAGCGTGAATCACCTGTATCGGCGACTCATCGACAAATGAGAAAGTGGTACGTAGCACTTCATGACGTTGGACAATTGCTGTTATAGCTTGTTCTAAAGCACTTATATTTAGAAATCCGTTAATCTGCCAGAAAAACGGCACGTTGTAGACACAATTTTCGCCTTCTAGTTGGTCGAGAAACCACAGTCTTTGTTGAGCAAAGGAGAGGGGAAGAGGTTGCTCTCTCGATACGGGTGTGAGAAGTGAAGATTGCTGTTGCTTTTTCAGTTTTTGTAGGACTAATTCTTGCTTTTCTGGTGAAAGGGCTTCTAGACGTTTTAGTATATCGCTCATAATGTTTATTGTTTATAGGACTTACGCACACTCTACGATTCTTCTCTACGAGACGCTGCGCGATGGCGTCTTGGCGGTTCGATACATTAAGCTTTTTGGCGATTTTTGCGTAAGTCCTAGTTTAAAATTAGTTTTTTTAATCGAACCACAGAGACGCGGAGAACACAGAGAGATAAGAAAGATATCGAGTAATTGAATTAATACTCAAAAAAGCAATTGTTGGGTCACTTCTTCTTCTGATAACTGATCAACTTCACTTAAAATCTGTGATATGGCATCATTTTCTGCTTGTTCAATCTGTTGAGTAATTACTTTTTGAGCGAGTTCAGCAATCGTCGGATTTTCAAACAGATAACGCAGAGAAAAATCTAGAGAAAAGGCTTCTCTTAACCGAGAAATAACTTGAGTAGCTAGTAAAGAATGCCCCCCTAACTCGAAAAAGTTATCGTGAATTCCCACCTGTTTTAATTTGAGAACTTCAGCCCAAATCGTCGCTAATTCTTGTTGGGTAGGTGTGCTAGGAGCAACAAAATCAACCTCTAGATTTCTTTGGAAAGCATCTGGAACAGGTAAAGTACGGCGATTGATTTTACCATTAGGCGTTAGGGGGAATGCTTCTAGAAATACGAAAGCGATGGGAATCATGTAGTCAGGCAACTTTGTCTTGAGGAAGTTTCGCAGACTGCTAGGAGTTGGTGGATTATCTTTGGCAACGAGATAGGCAACTAAAGACTTGTTTCCAGGTTCATTTTCCCGTGCAATAACTACGACTTGCTTGATGCTGGAGTGTTGATTTAAAACTGCCTCAATTTCTCCTAATTCAATGCGGAAACCGCGAATTTTCACCTGTGTATCAATTCGACTCATAAAATCCAGGTTTCCATCAGGTAGACGGCGTGCTAAATCTCCACTTTTGTAAAGTCTATCCTCCTGAACAAAAGGATTAGAAATAAATTTTTCACTGGTTAATGTTGGTTGATTTAAGTAACCTCTACCAACACTCGCCCCACCCACATAAATTTCTCCAGGAACGCCAATCGGAACTCTGTGTAAATCTATATCTAATAAGTAAACTTTCCGATCACCGATGGGTTTTCCAATGGGAATTGAATTGTGAGCAAGTTGTTGAGGAATCGGGTAACAACAGGTAAAAACTGTACATTCTGAAGGCCCATAAGCATGAATTAATTGCGTTCTTGGCAGTAGTTTTAAGGCGCGACGAACGTGAGGTACAGAAACGGATTCTCCCCCAAACAGCAGTTGCTTCACGCCTGACAAGCCTTGTGGCATTGTGTCAATCATGAGATTGAATAGGGCTGTAGTCAGAAACAGAGTGTTAACCCCTTGTTCTTGGATGATATTGCTTAAGTCTCCAGGTGTAGGAATTTTGCCTGGGTAAAGCACACAACGCCCACCATAAAGCAAGGGTGGCCAAAGTTCTAGGGTTAGTGCATCCCAAGAAATTGATGAATGTTGTAGCCAAATCTGCTCTGCATCAAGGTGAATATAATCAACCCCAAACATAAAACCAATAATGCTACGATGAGGAACTTCTGTTCCCTTTGGTGTTCCCGTCGAGCCAGAGGTATAAATGATATAAGCTAAGTTTTTTGGATTAACTTCACTGTGTAAATTGTCTTCACTATGTTGAGCAATTATTTCCCAATCTGAATCAAGATTCACTACAGTTTGATTATGGATTGGGAGCCGAGCGCACAAATGATTCTGCGTTAGTAAAATTGGTGTTTGTACATCTTCCACCATGAACGCCAGTCTTTCTGAAGGATAAGCTGGATCTAGCGGCACATAAGCCCCACCCGCTTTGAGGATAGCCAGTATTCCTATTATCATTTGTAGCGATCGCTCGACACAAATTCCCACCCGTACTTCTGGTTTAACTCCCAACGCTTGTAAATAATGAGCTAATTGATTGGCACGGTTATTCAACTCCCGATAAGTTAAATCTTGCTTTCCATATACAAGTGCTACTGCATCGGGTGTTTTTTCTACCTGTTCTTCAAATAAACTATGAATACATTTGTAATGAATAGAATCTATATTTTGATTATTCTCTTGTAGAATTAATTCTTCCTCTTCGGCTGCACTGAGCAGGGATAATTGGGAAACATTTTGTTGTAGATTAGTTGCCATTCCTGCTAGCAATGTTTGGAAATGTCCAATCATCCGCCCAATTGTCTCTTGCTCAAAACGACTAATATCATAAATAATTCTTCCAGACAATTCTGATTGAGGATTAACCACAACCGTTAGCGGGTAATTCGTGCGTTCAAAACAACGAAGATGACTAATTTCTAAAGTTTTTTTTGTGTTCTGTTGAGCAGAATCTAGGGGATAATTCTCAAACACTAAAAGGCTCTCAAACAGAGGCATTCCTGGGGGAACATCACTTAGGCGCTGAATTTCTGCCAGGGAATAATAGGCATACTGTTCCTGTTCAAATGCTTGAGTTTGTAATTGCTTGAGCCAGGGTAATAATTCCGCTTTTCCACTGACTTTTACCCGTATGGGAAGGGTGTTGATCAGTAACCCCACCATCGAATCCACTCCCGCAAGCGTTGGTGGACGACCGGATACAGTTGCACCAAACACCACATCGCTTTCTCCACTGTAGCGGGAAAGTAGCAACGCCCATGCTCCTTGCACCAAATTATTCAGAGTTAAATGCTGCTGTCGCGCTGTATATTGCAGTTTCTCAGTTACCGTTTGAGATAACTGAAAAGTTTGCTCATTGTATATTCCCTGTTCCCTATTCCCGATTAAAGGGGTAGAAGCCTCAAACCCTTGGAGTTTTTTTTGCCAGAAGTCTTTTGCTTGAGTAATATCTTGTTGCTGTAACCAATTAATATACTCTCGATAGGGGCGAGAGGGTATCAGGCGTAAATGTTCGCCTCGCTGATGTGCTTCATAGAAAGCTAAAACTTCTTTCAAGACAATCTGCATCGACCAGCCATCAAAGAGGATATGATGATGACTCCAAATAAATTGGTAAGTATAGTCCTCTAGCTGGATGACGGTGAAGCGCATCAGGGGAGCAACATCCAGTTCAAATCCTTTTTGGCGATCGCCTAACAAAAAATCCCCTATATACTGTTGTTGTTCATCGGCTGTTAAATGTCGCCAGTCCAGTTTCACCCACGGGAGATCCACTTGCTTACTCACCATTTGCAAGGGCTTTTCTATCTCTTCCCAATAAAAAGAACTGCGTAAAACTGGGTGTCGCGCTACAACTTGCTGCCAAGCTTGCTCAAACGCAGGAAAAATTAATTCTCCTTGGAGGATGCAAAGCAACTGCTCAAAATAAACTTCTGACTCTGGCGCATAAAGGGTATGAAAAAGCATCCCCTGCTGCATGGGCGAAAGTTCATAAAGATCATCGATATTGTTCATCGAACTACCTCGGAGTTGGGATTAATGACTACTTCATTTTGTCTTTGTTGACTTTGGCGATGAATTTGTCAAGCTGTTTTTGGCTGAGTCTGGCTGCTGAGAAGTCTGAAGGTGTATGACCTCTAGCATTAGGGGATTGACAGTGGGCAATGAGCGATCGCAATGCCTCCATGAACCCAAAGGCCAAACCCTCAATGGTGTCTCGTTTATGAATTTTCTCACTGTAAGTCCAAGTCATTTCTAGTCTTCCGGCGCGAATAAATCCGCTTACTCCTAATAGGTGACTGCGCTGATTAAGTAAACTCTGTTCAGCTTTGAATTCTTCAGCCAAACCCAACACAGCAGATGCCTTAAGCACCTGATCAAACTGGCCAAGATAGTTAAAACTTACTTGTGCTTGGGGGAAACTTTCTAGTCTGGTGCGTATTGTGTCATCCTGTTGCAAATATCGCAACACGCCATAGCCGATGCCCCGGTTGGGGATGCGCCGCAGTTGTTCTTTAACTAACTTTAAAACCTCTCCTGGATGGTCAACTTCTTCTAGCTGTAAATGAACGGGGAATAAGGTAGTAAACCAGCCTACGGTGCGCGACAAATCCACATCCTCAAATAAGTCTTCCCGTCCATGTCCCTCTAAATCAACGAGCAGGGAACGTTCTCCCGTCCATTGAACAAAGCTTTGTACTAGGGCAGTTAATAGCAGATCATTAATTTGAGTGTTGTAGGCCGAGGGTACATCCTGCAAGAGGGCGCGGGTTTGTTCTTCAGTTAAAGAAAGCGACACAGAATCGGTTGAGGCTAAGGTGTTATTTTCTTTATCTGAAGGATAATCTACTGGCAACGTGGTAACTTTCAAACTAGACTCACTTAGCCAGTAATTCAACTCATCTGATGATTGCGCGTATTCTGTGAGGCGATCGCTCCAATATTGAAAGGAAGTTGTTTTAGGTGGTAATTTAATAACTTCACCACGACTGATTTGCTGATAACCAGTAGCCAAATCTTCGAGCAAAATCCGCCACGAAATGCCATCTACTGCTAAGTGATGGATGATGAACAGTAACCGACTAGGTTGATTGTTGCCTAATTGAAACAATGCTACTCGTGCGATCGCTCCAATAGATAGATTTAAACTAGCTTGGAGTTCAGCATCCGCCGCTTTTATTGCTGTTTGTTGTTCTTCTGCTGGCAAGTGCGACAAATCGATGACGCTAAATGGTACAGGTTCATGGGTCTGACTTTTCACGTTGTATGGAAAAGCTAACGCCAAACCTAACCCCCCAATCCCCTTGCCTACAAGGGGAGAATTCAAAGCCTCTCCCCTTGTAGGAGAGAGGTTTTCTAGAGCGTTAAACTGCTGCCAGCGTTGCCCTTCTCGGACAAAGCGCGATCGCAAAGCATCATGATGCACTAACAATTCTTGCACAACTTGCTGCAATAGCTCTGGTTGCAAGTCTGGCGGCACTTCTAGCAGGGCTGATTGGTTAAAGTAATCAGGTTCGGGCAATTTCTGCTCGAAAAACCACTGTTGGATGGGTGTCAGCGCCACCAAGCCAGTCACTAACCCTTGTTCGGCTTTTACAGAGCGAGTAATTCCTGCCACGGCAGCTAACTCAGCAATGGTTTGGTTCTGAAATAGTTGTTTAGGGGCAATTTGGATACCTGCTTGATTGGCGCGGGAAATTACCTGAATACTCAGGATGGAGTCGCCGCCCAATTCAAAGAAGTTATCGTGAATACCGACTTGTTTTAATCTTAAAATTTCCGACCAAATTGCCGCTAATCTCTCTTCTGTAGGCGTCTGGGGCGCAACAAAGTTATCTTCGACACTGCCAGAAAGGTCGGGGGCTGGTAGGGCGCGGTAGTCTACCTTCTGGTTCGGAGTCATTGGTAAGGCTTTCAGCAACATGAAAGCCGACGGAATCATGTAATTAGGTAGTTTCTGCTTCAGGAAATGCCGCAATTCTTCGGTGGTTGGTTGCGACTCTTTAGGCACAACATAAGCCACTAGCCGTTTTTGTCCGGGAATCTCTTCACGAGCAATGACGACAGCTTGAAACACCTGTGAATGTTGTCTCAACACCGTCTCGATTTCTCCCAACTCAATGCGGAAGCCGCGAATCTTCACCTGATCGTCAACCCGACCGAGATATTCTAGGTTGCCATCTGCGCGAAATCGTGCTAAGTCCCCTGTTTTATATAATTTGGGATTTGGGATTTGGGATTTGGGATTGTAAAACGGATTGGCGATAAATTTAATATCTGTGAGTTCAGGACGTTGCCAATATCCTCTGGCTAATCCGGCTCCGCCAATGTGCAGTTCTCCGGCAACTCCTATAGGCACTGATTGCAGATATTGATCCAGAACGTAAACCTGAGCATTACTGATGGGTTTTCCAATGCTAACAGAGGTGGCTGCTGGGGTTAAGCGATCTAAGGTGGTTATAACCGTTGCTTCCGTTGGGCCGTAACTATTAAGTAATTGGGGTGGATGCCAGAGGTGAGCAATACTACTGTGCCAGTGCTTCACTTTTTCCAGTTGAGCTTCTTCTCCGCCAATAATCACCATTCTCAGACTTTCGGGAATTCGGGAGTCTTCAGGGGTAAGTTCCGCCGCCAACTGATGCCAGTACGCTGTAGGAAGATCCAAAACAGTTAACTGCCATTCTCGGCAACACCGCCAAAATTCATCGCTGGAGTGCAACATCTGCTCGGTTCGCAACACTAATGTTGCACCGACTGCAAGACAAGGAAAGATTTCTTCAACTGAGGCATCAAAACAGATAGATGCAAATTGCAGAATATTATCGCTTGCATTAATTCCATATTCATGCATAGCGGTGATGACAAAATTGAACAGCGATCGCTGTTCAATCATCACCCCTTTGGGTTTGCCTGTGGAACCAGAAGTGTAAATAATGTAGGCGAGGTTATGGAGTTGAACGTCACTAATCGGATTAGCTGTACTGTGTTGAGCAATTAGTGGCCAGTCCCGATCTAAACAGATTGTTTTTCCGGCATAATCTGGTAGTTTGTTTGGCAATTTTGCTTGCGTCAGCAGAATGCCCAGTTTTGTATCTTCTAGAATGTCAGCTAATCGCTCTTTTGGATAGGCAGGATCGAGGGGAACATAAGCACCCCCCGCTTTGAGAATAGCGAGTAAGCTAACAATCATATCCAAGGAACGGTCAACGCAGATACCAACTAAGGTTTCTGGTTTGACTCCCAAACTTTGCAGATGGTGGGCTAATTGATTGGCGCGATCGCTCAATTCGCGGTAAGTTAGCTGTTGACCTTCTTGCTGAATAGCTACAGCATCGGGCGATCGCTCCACCTGAGCCGCAAATAACTTATGGATACACTCTTTAGCGGGATACTCACTGTGAGTCTGATTCCATTCCACCAGTAAGTCTTGCTGAGTCTGCATTAGCAGTGGTAATTCCCCAAGATGCTGCTCCGGGTTAGTAACAATCCCCTCTAGTAAATTTTGATACTGCTCTAGCATTTGTTGGACTGTGGCAGCATCGAAGAGGTCACTGTTGTATTCTAAGACTAGCGTGATTCCTTTCGCTCCCGTTTTAGAACCGTTCTGCACACGTTGCTCAGAACGCGGTATAACCAAAAAATCTAAATCAAACTTTGCTGATTTATTACTGATAGGTTCATGCAGACTGATGTCTAAACCAGGTAGACTCAAGTCCGGCATGGGAGAATCATGGAAGCTGAACATCACTTGAAATAGAGGATTGTGACTCAAATTCCGTATTGGCTTGAGAACCTCCACCACCTGATCGAAGGGTAAATCTTCGTTGCTGTATGCTTCCAGAGTCACTTGACGCACTCGACCGAGTAATTCCCTAAATGTGGGATTGCCAGACAAATCAGTGCGTAGAACCAGGTTATTGACGATCATGCCAATTAGCTTTTCTACCTCCTGCATCCGCCGATTCGCAACAGCAGTGCCCACGCTCAGGTCGTCTTGCCCAGTGTATCGGTGCAATATTACCAAGAAAGCTCCCAGCATCGTCATAAATAAGGTGACACCCTCTTGACGACTCAGAACTCTCAGGGATTCGCACAAGCTGATCGGAAGTTCTACCCTAATTTGATCGCCATTGTAAGTTTGCTCTGTCGGTCGCTGGCGATGCCTACGGCCAGCTTCGCTAACGTAGGGTAATTCTAACAGGGGTGAACTACCGGATAATTTCTGCTGCCAATAGGCCAATTGTGTTTGG
Organism: Nostoc sp.; assembly: GCF_036917935.1. Classification (GTDB taxonomy): domain Bacteria; phylum Cyanobacteriota; class Cyanobacteriia; order Cyanobacteriales; family Nostocaceae; genus Nostoc. Next base: position 256,580 of record NZ_JBALEL010000051.1, read on the forward strand.
GCTTCCTGGCTTTTGACCCACTGTCGCTGCCAATGGGCAAAATCCACAAACTGAAGGAGTGGTTTAGGAAGGACAGCAGAATCTCCCAGCGAGAATGCTTGATAAAGTTTCAGCAGTTCATCCAGAAACACATTGAATGACCAACCATCATGAGTTATATGATGCTCAATGTGGATCAACAAATGTTCTTGGTCGCTCAACCTCAACAAAACCCACTTAACTAATGGTAGTTGATTCAGGTTAAACGGCTTTTGCACTTCTGTCTCAACTAGGCGTTGAGCTTCTATTTCTCGCTCAGATTCAGGGAATGTCTGGAGATCAACTACTGTGAAGCTAATTAATTGATGTGGGTGGATTACCTGAAACAGGCGTCCATTCACTGCCGGATAAGTCGTGCGAAAGATTTCATGACGCCGCACAATCTCGTTGAGGCACTGTTGTAATACCGCCACATTCAGTTGACCCTTAAATCTCATAGTTGCCTGGAATTGGTAGGCACTACTTTCAGGAGCCAGTTGCTGGATGAAGTACACTCGCTCTTGAGCAAAGGAAACTGGCAAGAGTCCTTCACGCCCAATTCGTTGTATAGTAGGACGCTGTAACTGCTGTTCTGGCTGGCTGTACTGTTCGATTAGTTGAGCTAAACCAGCGATGGTAGGGTTTTCAAAGATGTGATTAAAAGATAACTCGACTTGGAAAACTTCGCGCACACGAGAAAGGATCTGAGTGGCGATCAGGGAATGACCACCTAGATAGAAAAAATTGTCATTGACTCCAATCTCCTCAAGTGCCAGTAACTCAGTCCAAATGACCGCTAACGTCTCCTCAATTGGGTTCCGAGGCGCGAGAAAGGTTTCTTCGAGATCGGGGCGTGTGCGATCGCCAGCTGGAAGATTCTGACGATCCACTTTCCCATTGGGAGTAAGGGGCAAGGAGTTGAGAATCACAAAAACTGCTGGCACCATGTAGTTAGGCAGTTTTTCTTGAAGGTAGCGTCTTAGGGTACTGGCGCTCAGATCAAGTTTTTGGTTAGGCACAATATAGGCGACAAGGCGCTGATCACCAGGGATGTCTTCACGGGCGATCGCCACTGCTTGCTGTACATCCGGGTGTTGACTCAAAAGCGCCTCAATTTCTCCCAGTTCAATGCGGAAGCCGCGAATCTTCACCTGATGATCAACTCGCCCAATAAACTCAATATTGCCGTCTGGTAAGAAACGCGCTAAGTCGCCAGTCTTGTATAATCTACTCCCTTCTGCGTTCTCAAAGGGATGGGGAATAAATTTTTCTTCGGTTAACTCTCTTGCGTTCAAGTAGCCTCGTGCCAAACCGTCGCCACCAATATATAATTCACCAGGAGTACCAACAGGAACTGGTTGAAGTTGGGCGGACAGTATATAAATTTGTGTATTGGAGAGTGGGCGACCAATCGGCACGTTTGTAGCCTCTTCGGGAATATTTTGCACTAGATACCAACAAGAGAATGTTGTACTCTCAGTTGGCCCATAAACATGCAACAATTGCTGTGGCGACCCATTTCTCAGAACCGCTTTGACTGACTTGACATCTACAGCCTCGCCTCCAAATAGCAAGTGTCGCAGGTCTTTAAATGCCTGGGGAACAATGCTGGCTAACTGATTAAATAAAGCTGTCGTCAAAAACAATACGCTAATCCCTTGTTCGGTAATGTAGGCTGCGAAATGCTGGGGCGAAAGCACAACATTCTGAGGAATTACCACCAGCGTAGCCCCGTGCAGGAGAGATCCCCATATCTCGAAAGTGGCTGCGTCAAATGAAGTATTTGAGGCTTGAGCAACGCGCTGGCTCGGCACAAACTTCATGTAGTTGGTGTTGCACACTAGCCGATTGACAGCCCGATGCGGTACAGCGACTCCCTTTGGTGTTCCTGTAGAACCGGAGGTGTAGATAACGTAAGCTAGATTTTCAGCCGTGACGTTGCCAGTCGGATTCTCTTGACTGTGTTGGTTAACTGATTCCCAGTCAGTATCCAGACAAACCACCTTCGTCCCACTACTCGCAAACCCTTCAGCGAACTTTTCTTGCGTTAATAGCACCTGCACTTGTGAATCTGAGAGCATGAAGCTTAGACGCTCTTTGGGATACGTTGGGTCTAATGGTACATAAACTCCTCCAGCTTTGAGAATTCCCAATAGCCCTACGATCATTTTTAGCGATCGCTCGACGCAAATGCCTACCAGAACTTCTGGCCCTACACCCAGCGAAGCTGAACGCAAATAATCTGCTATTTTGTTGGCTCGGTGGTTCAACTCTTGATAAGTTAGTTGTTCCTCCTTGAAGACAACAGCGATACTGTCTGGAGTTTTTTCTACTTGTGCTTCAAATAACTGATGTATACATAAGTGCTGGGGATAATCGACAGTTGTATCATTCCATTCCACTAAGATTTTATGTCGTTCCTGCTCATTTAAAACAGAACAATTATCAACAGACTGAGTAGAGCTAATTATAATTTCTTGCATAAAAGTAATATATAAATTGAGAATTTTACTAAAGTCATCATTCTTGATATAGGAATCATATTTGAATTACTGTCATGGCTTTAATGTTGCAAAAAAATTGTAGTAAAAAAATTGTAGGTTGGGTGGAGGCTTTGCGTAACCCAACATCCTGATAATCAGTTGGGTTACGCAAAGCCTCCACCCAACTACGTCTAATGCACTATTTTGCCTAGACAGTAACCCAACATCCTGATAATCAGTTGGGTTACGCAAAGCCTCCACCCAACCTACGTCTAATGCACTATTTTGCGTAGACAGTCCACTACGTGCATTTCAAAAATCAAATACTAGTCCTATATGTGCTGGAGCTAGAGTATTAATTAACCTCACACTTGATTTGGTTTTTATTTAGTTAGACAAGTAGCAATATCAGTGATCATTTTAGCAACCTTATTTCGCCAATTTTCCCGGTTATCAAATAATATCTCACATTCTTTTTTTAATTGGTATAAATATTGTACAATGCCGATTTATACTTCTAAGAAGTACATCAGAATTCCTCTTCTGACAAACCTTTATAGGAATTCATGATCGGGCAGAAGGCAAACCCCATAAATAAATTTTAGCGGGTTTCAAATAAGGACGCTTTCTTCTCACAGTTTGCATCTCCAAAAAATCTCCCCTTGTTATAAATAAGTTTAGGAGCTTTAAAAGAAAGTGGCAGAGGGCAAAAAATATATTTTCTTCCTCTTGCCTCCTGCGCTCTGCCTTGCTTTAGTAATAGACATCTAGTGAAATTGATTATGCTTTACATTCTTGTAGAGATGTAGCACTGATACGTCTCTACATTATCTTTTAGCAGATGTCTAACAGTGAAATTATTCCTCAACGATTTCAATTGTTTTTGGTGGCTGAATCTCTTCAGCATCAATAATAACTTCTGGACTAAGTTCATTTTTCAGTTTGAGTTTTAGCTCCTCTGAAATGGGTAAATCTTTAATTTCTTTCAAGAGGAATCTCACAGATTCGGTTTTGCTACGTTCTGTATAGACGGCCTTGAGAACAGCTTCAATTCCATATCCCGCTACAGTATCCCCTACAACCGTTATTAGACCAAGCAGTGCTATACCTCCGACAATGCCAAACGGCCCTCCCAACGCTGTGATGGCAGCTGCAATAGCGGCAGAACTACCCCCTGTTGTGACTGTTAGAATCACGAGAAATACGCCGGGAAGACCCAGACCAGCAAGTTTTTTAACGATTTCGTCCATTGGAATTACCTAAAATCCTTATCTTGGTTAAAACATTACGTAAGGGTACGAGAATGGAGTCTTTGTAAATAAAGAAGCCTTTCTCAAAAGCAGACTAAGCTAAATAAGAGTCATTCGCGCTCAGATTGGGTTAAGATTTTTTGAGTTTTTTCTCTATATTACCCCGATCTGATAGTTCAGTTTTTAATCAAAGCGATCGCTAATTTTTCCATTTACAGCAGAAATAGCCACTGTTCTTGGTGAGGCCAAATAATTTTTGCCTGTTGGATCGCCGCTGCGTCCTTTAAAATTGCGATTGGTTGCATAAATCCCTGTTTCTTCTTTTGCCAAAACCCCAAGTCCAGAGTTGATACAAGCCCCACAACCTGTTTTGAGAATCTGTGCCCCTGCTTGTTCAAAAATGTCGAGATAACCTAACTTTTGGGCTTGTTCTCGGATTTCAATGGTTGCAGGTACAATAAACAAGTTTACACCGTCTGCCAGTTGGCGGCCGTTCAAAACTTCGGCTGCCTGAGCCAGATCGTAGAGTTTGCCGCCGGTACAAGAGCCAATAAAGGCTTTGGTAATCGGAATGTATTCTAACTGACTAATGGCAACTACTTGATCCGGTTTCGGGGGACGTGCGACTTGCGCTTCTAAATCACTGAGGTCAAATTTATAAATCTTTTCGTACTCAGCATCAGCATCGCCGATAATCTTTTCAAATTCTTGTAAAGCTCGGTTTTTTACATACTCATCTGTCACCTCATCAGGAACAATCAAACCACAGATTGCACCACACTCCACAGCCATATTAGCTAGAGTCAATCGTTCATCAAAGGGCAGTTGTGCCAGGATTGACCCTCTAAACTCCATTACCTTACTGGTAGCGCCAGCACAGCCGATTTGTCCCAGGATAAATAGGATAATATCTTTGGCACTGATTTTAGAAGGCAAGGTTCCAGACAACTCAAATACTATAGTTGGAGGAACACGAATCCACATATCTCCTGTGGCATAAATATTAGCCATATCGGTGGTTCCGACGCCCGTCGAAAAGGCTCCCAATGCCCCGTAGGTGCAGGTATGGGAATCTGTCCCGGCAATTATCATTCCTGGTCGGACAAACCCTTTTTCTGGGAGTAAAACGTGGCAGATACCCGCAGCTTCACCTGGGGAAACTATATCAAATAAGTGGCATCCCTGGACTTTAGCAAACTCAACCATTTGTTCATACATCAGATATGCTTTGTCATCAGCACGGATGTCGTTGACTTGGATAAAGTGATCGGCTACCAAAACCACCTTTTGAGAGTCCCATAACTTTGCCCCTGCTCCATACTCTTGATAAAATGTCTTGGCCACAGGCCCAGCCACAGCATCATGGGATAAGGCTAAATCCACCTGGGCAAAAACCACTTCTCCCGGCTCGACGTAGGAATTTCCAGAGGCTTTAGCCAAGAGTTTTTCTACCAAAGTCATCGGTCGGGTTGGGGTCAGGCTGCGAGGAATGGTAATCTGACCTTGACGACGCAGCTGATTAAAAGACATTAACCCACCGGCTGCTGCGATCGCATCAACTACAGGATTCTCCTGTTTCTCCCCTAGAATTTCTAGGCAGAGTCCAATATTAATGCTATTACGATAAAAAATTTCAGCGAACGATCGCGCCCGAATCTTTTCAATTCCCGCAGCTTGCAGGGCAATCGGAGCAACTTCTCGACTGGAACCACAGCCGAAATTTTCTCCTGCTTCAATCACATTGTATTTTAGCAGTTCACCTGCTCCAATCACATGTTCTAAAGCATAGTGCTTTAAGCGATCGGGGTGATCGTTTGTCGCCCGATTCGCAGGAATAATATCATCAGTATTGATATCATCTCCCAGGTGCAAAACATTATTTGCGTGACTCATGAAGCACTCCTAATTCTGAATGTTGCACAGATGAAAGTTCTTCAAGTAAAAGGTCAACTAAGGTTGCAGTATTGACTAAAATTTCTTCTCCTTGGGTAAATAAATCAGCTGTTCGGTATCCCTTAGCTAAAATTCGGTCTTGTGCTGCAATAATCCGTTGGGCAGCCTGCGCTTCTCCCCATTGCTGAAGCATTAAAATACAGGCTCCAAGGGTGCCGAGGGGATTAGCAATTCCTAAGCCTGCAATGTCTGGGGCTGTACCGTGAATTGCTTCGTACAGACCAAATCCATTAGCGTTAAGACTCGCCGATCCTAACAAGCCAATTGAACCAACTAATGCACCGCCAATGTCGCTGAGAATATCTCCAAACAGATTCCCCGCCAAAATTACATCAAACCGCTGCGGATTCAAAACCATAAGCATAGCTAAGTTATCTACCAGCATTGGTTCGACAACAACGCCAGGAAACTGTGTAGCTTCTTCTTGCACTAGACGAGTCCAAGGCAAATGAGGCAAGGCGTTTTCTTTGTGGGCTACGGTGAGTAATCCTCGGCGGTATTGGGCTTGCTCTAAAGCCTTGCGAGCAATTCGACGAATTTCTTCATCGTAATAGCGCATCGTATGGTAGCCATAATTTCCTCTTTCGTCTGAGGAACGTCCAGATGGGCCAAAATAAATCCCACTGACCAATTCTCGAACCATGAGAATATCAAGTCCTTGAATTTTCTCTGGTCGAAGGCTAGATTTATGCACGAGGCTTTTAACGCTACGGATCGGGCGAAGATTGCAAAAAAAGTCAAAATGCTTTCGGAGTTCTAGCAGTCCGCCTTGAGTAACCGCACCGAATACAATTCCATCGGCTCCATCGCACAGTTCGACGGTGGCTTCAGGGAAGTAACTACCCAGTTGCTCAAAGGCAGTTGCGCCGAGCCAGCCATAGTCTACCTGCAAAGTAAATTCTTCAATTTTAGCGACGTGTTGCAGAATTTTTAGAGAAGCTTCCACAACTTCTGGCCCAATCCCTTCTCCAGGAATGGCGACGATCCGATAAGATGCTTTACTTAAAGACCCCATTTCGACCTATTGAAAATTACTGGTTCCACTGCATTCTCATTAAGAAATGCTCAAATTTAAGTTGATAAAATACTACACAAATCATCGATTTCTTTACTTTTTTCTTTAATCAGTGTGTTAGCTAAAGTTTGTAACTCCCGGATATTTTCTGGCTTGGCATTATCTATTGCTTCGAGTTCACTTTTTAAGAATGTTTGAAATCGATAATAAGAAGTTTTCTTCCCTTTATTATTAGCCTCAAACAACCGTTCTAATTCTCCAGCTACTACTTCACTACCACCGTCAAGCACAATATTTAACAGTGGTTTTGCCCATTGCAATAGTCCCCATTTTTTAACTTCGTCATAAGGGTAGACACTTGTCAGAGAACCAGTGCCTAATGATACTAATAAGATATCCTCTGTATTCAGGATTTGTTGATTTTCTTGTCTACTAATTTGCGCTTCTAAAATAGCCAAATTAGCTGGATTATTAGCGACTACTCCGCCATCGACTAAAGTATAGAAGCCGTTAGTATTATGGGAACTACCAACGCGATAGGGAGCAAAATAAGTCGGAGTTGCACTAGTTGCTAGTGCCGCATCTGTAAGCGTAAAACCTCCGCACAACTTGCGAAACTTTTTCGATTCTGTCTGTTGTTTTTCCAGTTTGTTTGTAAAGAATATCGGGATTCGCTGCTCGATATCGTAGCTAGTTACGAAAACTTCTTTGAGATTATTTTCTAGAGGACTATCACCAAAATATTGCCTGATAATTTCTTCTCTACCTTCAGAAGAATATTTTGGTTGGACAAATATATCCTCTAGCTGACCGAGTACTTGTTCCCAAAATGGCTCGTAAAATATCTCAGCCCCATACTCAAGATATATTTGCAGTAGATTCTCAGCACTATATTGGGCGACGGGTGAGCTATCAGTTACTTCTAAATCTAATCGGGGTTTAGTTAATCCCAGTGCCAGAATTCCGCCGCTGGAAGTGCCAGAAATTAAATCGAACAAACTAAAAATCTGCTTTTGTGTGCGTTTTTCAATTTCTGCTAGGATCATGGCTGGGATAATGCCTCGAATCCCGCCGCCATCAATAGCAAGTATTTTATATTTGGGATTGGCTTTCGTATTCATAGTTTTTGGCGATCGTTCCTGAGTTAATGTTTGCTGTTGGATATCGACTGGAGTTGTTTCGGATTTCTCCTCTTTTGACTTGCTAGTTTGAATGTTCGCAGATTTTTCGCTCTGTCTTTTTGTCCCTTTTTTTGCCTTTGGGGATACTTGCTGCAACTCGGCTTCACTGACAGCAGTTACTTCAGCCAAGAGAACTTCTGCAACGGACTGGCTCTCTTCCTCCAGCACCACAGTTTCCGCAGGTTTTCCCTCCTCAGAACTACTCGCTGTCTGATCTTGTTTCTCACTCTCGTTCGATGATTGTGTAATTCCAAATGGAAGTTGTGCTACATCCCAATTAGGCTGACCACGCAAGTTTCCATCATGGCCATTTCCAGTCTGGTCTTTTACAGTTGTTCCTTGTCCTTCATTTAATGCCCAGTAAGCGACTAATCCTTGTTCATTTCCAACTAGAGGCTGATAGCGATGCCTTTGGATTTCCACCGGGGGACAAGGGTAATTCCAGACGCTAATGCTAGCTAATTGACCTGTGAAAAATATGTTGTTGTGTAAAGTCGCACCCAGAGTCACAGAACTAGTTGCTTTATTTAAAGAGTCACCTGTAAAATAGCCAAAATATTCATGCTCATCAAGATATATGCTCAGTTGACCTTTGTTAAAAACAATTGCAAAGAAGTGCCATTGTGCGACAGTTAATTCTCCATTACCAAAAGTTTTGATAACTTTCTCAACAGTTTCATCAATGAATACATCTAGGTTTCCTGATTCACTGATGCCGAACTCAAAATTATCACTATATCGATCTGAAGAACGGGCAAAAAAAACATTGCGCGTGCCATAAGTAGTGGCTTTATCTGTTAGCTGATGAGGATTCACCCATCCTGAAATCGTAAAGGCTGAACTTCCCTGAGTAAAAACACCAGCAAAATCTTTTTTGCCAAAATCTATGTAATCATCTTGACCATCAAATGTCAGAACTGATTGGCTATACACCTGGTTTGTCACAATATTTTAATCTCCAAAGTTAAGATAATTCGTAATTATTAATTCGTAGTTAATAAATGTAATAGACAAATACGTGGTTTTGAGTTTTATAACGTAGAAGTAAGCATCCGTGAGGGATTAAAGGTTTTTAGGAAATAATAAAACCCTTACTAAGAGCAAATTTAATTAATTTTATATTGCATAGCATACTTTGATTTCTTCTTGCTCACTTACTTAGCTTGTTGGTAAAAATGGGCAATTTTTAGTACATTATAATGTATTTTTTTAGAGGCAAAGATTAACTTTTTCATTAAATAAACTAGATTTTTTAAAACCAACGTGCTTAACCTATACTCTCAAATAATCTCAGCTTTATCCAGAAAATGCAATAGCAGTGTAAGACCGTTAAATAGACAGTTAAGACAGTTAAAATAGTTAAGTGGACAGTTAAGACAGTTAAGTGGACAGTTAAGACATTTAAGACAGTTAAGACATTTAACCAGATAATTAAAATATTTAAAACAGTTAATAAAGAATAATTACTAACTGTAACGAATGGCACAGCCTTGTGAGCTTTATTACAAAAGCCCCCACTTTTAAAACATCCTCTAAGCTTCGTCATAAAAAACTGATATTGAATCAAAAATGCATAAAGTCGAGCTAAGACCCTCACGGATGGTAGCCGCTAAACTCTCACCCATTTCAACACATTAGGATCTTTATCATAGCGATAGGTAACGCTGTCCCTAGTAGTAATAGACTCCCCTTTGCTTGCCTTACTTCTAATAGTTGTAATGGAATAGTAGGCAGGGTAAGCGCATATAATTTTGTAGCGGAAAATACAGATTTTTCGACAAAGAGATGTAATAAATCGAAGTAGAGTATTAAATATGTTAAGTAGTACGCTAATAAGTAAAGCGTCTATTTCACATCAGGGTCAGTCTTATGGCATCAGGTTTTAACTCTTCTAATAATCCTCCTGTTAAAAGGTCAAAGGCTTTAAGTGTAGAAAATGCCAATGCGTTAACAGAAAAGATGTCATCAATTTTTAGCGAAATCGAAGACCCCCGTGTAGAAAGAAATCGTGTGCATTTATTAACAGATATTTTAATCATTGCCATACTATCAGTGATTGCAGGAGGCAAGGGATGGGAGGATATGGAGAATTATGGTTTAAGTAAATATGAGTGGTTAGAGCAGTTTTTAAGTTTACCTGAAGGCATACCTAGTGCAGACACATTTCGTTTTCTTGTCAATAATTCATATTCAAATTCAACAACGTTAAAATTTCACTTAGTTTGAAAGATATTTTGTACCATTTTTTTGCCTGCATTCGCTGCCGCCTTATCCAACTCTGCAATCTCACCAGCGTCTAATTGCCAACCCAACGCACCAAGATTTTCCCTGGCTTGTTCCACGCTCTTTGCTCCAGGGATGGGAATGGTTCCTTTACAGATGCACCAATTAATTGCTACCTGTGACATAGTTTTGTTTCTGAACTGTGCCACCTCTCGCAAACATTCCAAAAGCGATTTCCCAGCAGAAGCCGCTTTGCGTCTACCCATTCCTGATAATATTTGCCTAAATAACAGACCTCGAATGCCTTTAGGCAAAGGGCCTTGCTCAGAGTATTTTCCTGTCAGTAGTCCCAAAGCTAGAGGGCTGTAGGCAATCAATTTAATTCCCAACTCATCGCAAAGGTCTTTGAGCTTGAGTTGGGTGACAGGATATGTAGACAACAGAGAATATTGAACTTGCAGAGTTGTAATCGGAACGCCTCGTTCAGCGAACTTTTTCTGCACTTGCTTAAGCCGTTTCGGCCCATAATTGGACAGTCCTACTCCCTTGACCAGTCCTTGCTCATACAAATCGGCAAGACCATCTAAAAGTCCTTCCTCTTGCCAAGGAGCATAGTTTGCTGTAGACCAGTGCATCTGTACCAAATCTACATTTCTTCCTAGACGTTGGGCAGATGACTTACAAGCCCTTACCATTGATTGACGTGTCCATCTCCACGGGTAAGCAGCAAGCTTAGTTGCAATACAAATATTTTCTTTGCCTGAACCTACATATTCTCGGTTGAATCGTCCCAGAAGTAACTCACTCCGACCATTCAATCTCCCAGTTCCGTAAGAATCACCTGTATCAAATAAAGTTACACCGTTGTTTACACAAAGGTTAAAGACGGCTTGCAACTGCTCATCCATACTTTCGTCATATCCCCAAAGCAGTTGGTTGCCCCAGGCCCAAGTGCCGCAGCCCATGCTTGGGAGGGAGAGTTTTTGGAGAGTCTGCATCTTTGCTGTTTGTAGATTGCCTTATTAATTATCAGGCATATATAGCAGTCCGAAATTATTCATGAGATTTGAGATAGTTATAACCCAAGCGTATTGAGTTATAACCCCCCTGTAGTCCTGACTGATCAATTTCAAGTTGACAGACTACTATTAGGATATTGTCGAATTTGCCAAAAGCCAAGCTTTTTCAGTCCATGCATTATTAAATAACTCGACCTCTGGCACTTTTAATTCAAATGAATGGGGTGGTGATTGTAGCAATAAGGGCGAACCTTTATCATGGGCCTCAACTAAGTTAACTATCCAGGGAAGAAAGTCTAAGATTTCTTTTGGTAGTACAGTTAACTCGAAATCCCACACCAAATTTAGACCTCGGCAGACTTGTCCTTTTCTGATCACCGTCACTCTACCAGCACTTTTGTTAATAGCCAGTCGAAGAATGAATGGGCGGAATGGGACAAATTCATCAGGTGCTGTATAAGCGTATACATTTATATAGTTTAGTCTTTGCCTACGATCCATCCAAGATGCGATCGGTGAATTACTACTATAAGATGTACCAGTTATGATCACCGGCATATTCATAGTAGCAGCAAACTTAGAGTAGAATTTATGCCTTAGTTCGCTAACAAGATGTTTAGCTTCTGGATTCATGGTTGCTATACCTATTACAAAAACGATACCTGCGGTAAGCTACGCTAACAGATGGCTTCATAAAAGACAGTTATAGCGGTTCCCATTCAGATGCCCACCTTTCCCTTGTTTATAAAAAAGGGCAGACAAGGGGTCTGCCCTCAAGACCTTAGAGTTAAATTTTTGGTTTTAGACCTTAATAGCGGCGATCGCTACCACCACCACCACCATAGCTTCCTCGTCTACCACCAGAGGAACCGCCGTCTGTCTTGGGTTTGGCTTTATTAACTTTTAAGCTTCGACCCATCCATTCAGCATTATCAAGGGCATCAATCGCCGCTTGTTCTTGTGCGTCTGATTCCAATTCTACAAAGCCGAAACCTCTCATCCGACCTGTTTCTCGGTCGATAGGCAATTGAACATTTTTTACAGTTCCGTATTCTGCAAAGACTTGCCGGAGGTCATCTTCTTTAACCTCATAAGATAGATTACCGACGTAAATTGACATAGAATGTCTCCAGAATCAAGGGATGTAGAGATTTAGATCCGGAGAGGTCTGTAATACAAGTATATATAATAACAAACTGCACAGCCGAATTTGATCTTCCACGCATACTTTAACATAAATGGAGAAGTTATGTTCTTAAGTAACACTATACTTAATCTGTTGATCTAAATACTCGGATAGTTGGCAAAACTCGTTTAAAATCAACCTACGAGCGATCGCATTAAATTTGAAGTCAGCAAAAATTTTTCATCACTGAACTTATTTCTCTTCAAAGAGTATTAATTAGTAATTTTTAAATTTTGTTCAATCAAAATTTTCAGAGAGAGCAATTAAATAAAATCAGTGCGATCGCTTGTAACGTAAAATTAATCTCCATCCAGCATTTGCTAACACCTTGACGCCCATGTTTTGCGACTACCTCATCCAAATCCTGACTGCCCGTGTGTATGATGTTGCCCAGGAAACACCACTGGAGTATGCTCCAAATTTGTCTGCGCGGCTGAATAATCAACTCCTGTTGAAACGTGAGGATATGCAGTCAGTATTTTCCTTTAAACTGCGAGGTGCTTATAACAAAATGGTGCAACTGCCACCAGATATATTGGCAAAGGGTGTAATTGCAGCGTCTGCGGGGAACCATGCTCAAGGAGTCGCCCTTGCAGCCCAACGCTTGGGAACCAGAGCGATTATTGTCATGCCAGTAACCACGCCCCAAGTCAAGGTGGATGCGGTGAGAATGAGGGGTGGAGCAGTGGTGTTACATGGAAACACTTATGACGATGCTTATACCTATGCGCGTGAATTAGAAGTAGAAAAAGGATTGACTTTTATTCATCCCTTTGACGATCCCCATGTAATTGCTGGACAGGGAACAATCGGGATGGAAATTTTACGGCAATATCAGCAACCCATCCATGCAATTTTTGTCGCAATTGGAGGGGGCGGATTAATTTCTGGGATTGGGGCTTATGTGAAACGGTTGCGTCCCGAAATCAAGATTATTGGTGTTGAACCAGTTGATGCTGATGCGATGTCTCAATCGCTCAAAGCCGGACATCGGGTACGCCTGTCCCAAGTGGGGTTATTTGCTGATGGTGTGGCGGTGCGGGAAGTAGGTGAAGAAACCTTCCGTTTATGTCAGCAGTATGTAGATGAAATTATTTTGGTGGATACAGATGATACTTGTGCTGCGATTAAAGACGTGTTTGAAGATACGCGATCCATTTTAGAACCAGCTGGTGCATTGGCGATCGCAGCTGCCAAAGCCTACGCCGAACGAGAACAAATCGAGGGACAAACCTTAATTGCTGTTGCCTGTGGTGCAAACATGAATTTTGATCGCCTCCGCTTTGTGGCAGAACGGGCGGAGTTCGGCGAACGCCGCGAAGCGATCTTTGCAGTCACAATTCCAGAGCAACGGGGAAGTATTCGCCAGTTTTGTGAATGTATTGGCAACCGTAATCTTACCGAGTTTAATTATCGCATTGCCGATGAAAAAACAGCCCATATTTTTGTCGGTGTGCAAATTCAAAACCGTGCCGATGCTGCAAAAATGGTAGAAACCTTTGAAGCTCAGGGATTTGAAACCCTTGATTTAACGGACGACGAACTAACTAAACTACATCTGCGGCACATGGTGGGTGGACATTCTCCCCTGGCTGACAATGAATTGCTCTACCGTTTTGAGTTTCCCGAACGTCCCGGCGCATTGATGAAGTTTGTGACTTCTATGAGTCCCGACTGGAATATTAGTCTTTTTCACTACCGCAACAACGGTGCAGACTACGGACGAATCGTTGTTGGTATCCAGGTTCCCCCCCATGAGATGCAAGATTGGCAAGCTTTTCTCGATCGCCTGGGCTATCGCTATTGGGATGAGAATAAGAATCCGGCATACAAGCTGTTTTTGGGATAGGTGGGGAGTGGGGAGTGAAGAAGGGAATAGGGTACAGGTTACAGGGTACAGGGTACAGATTATTCCCTATCACCTGTCACCTGTTACCTAATCCCCATGCCCAATTTAACGAGAACTCCCCTTTAATATCAGATTGGAGTCCCAAGTATAGAAGCCGATTTGATTAGGAACTCTAGAGAATCTGCCTGTCCGATAGCCTCTAGATAGTTCATTCAGCACCTTATTTTTGATCTCTCTAATTTGCTGAGAATCTAATTCTCCATAAATTCCGGCGATGACTTCAGCAACACTGAAAACTTTACCTGGATTTTCTTCCAACAGAGAGGTGAGGGCATCAATTAAAAATTGACCCTCAAAGGCTTTGAGCATGGGAACTGTTTTTGTCGGGGGTACGAAAGGCTTCTTATTTTTGTTCTTAATATTCCTAGAAGCACCATTGCGATTACTTGGGGCTACCAAACTTAAATCCAGAGTATAACAACCTGGCTCATCGGGAATAGTTACCCAGTAATTCCTTTCTCTACCTTGGGTGAGGGAAGATTGAACCCTACCTTTGACTACTTTGAATAGATGGGAATCTAACTCTCCATAGAGCGATCGCACGATAAAATCAATATGACAAACAGTACCTATCTGTTCTTGCAATAGCTGTTTTATGGCTTCCATTCGCGAGATAGCGTGCTGATACTGAGGTAGCATCGGAATTTCCGCTACCTTCGTTGAACTATCGTTGTTCTCTGGGGCGATCTTTGGATCTGTTGATGTCGTTAGAGGTTGACTCTCTTTTGTATCAACAGCAGCAGAAAAAGAATTATTTATCTCAACTCGATCTGAGTCTTTTCGTACTGACTCTAAAGACTCCACCAAGTTGATTTCGTCGATGTCATTAAGAGGTGATAAAAACCGCAGTGAACCTTCTGGGGAAAGATTTGAGGTTTCATCAGCCGTCGTTAATCTTGATATCTGCTTGTTAGCATCCAAAAAAGACCAGTTAGACAACAACGCTTCTACATGATCGAGCTGAATTCGCGCTTGCACAAAGAGGCGTTCATATTCTTCTGTAAGCCGAGCATAATAGTCTCGTAATTCCAACAGTGGTGAGACAAAGGTGTCGGGAGGTGGTTCTAATTGTCCATTTTGAGTCATAAGGGTTTAATCAATTTAAATCGATGTCACTTTTATAAGACATTGCTCTGGGTTTTGCTTTGTGAGATGCTGGCTGGGATTTCTTAGGGGGTTGGGGAGGGCGACATCTCTCACAATATAAGGGTCGAGGGCCAAAAGTCTCGCGCTTTGTCAGATCGTTACACTCTTTACAGACAAACTGGAAAACACGAGTATGAATCTGTCTTTTGTGCGCCCTGACAGTATATTCCCTAACATCAATGAATTTACTTGCCATAATCAGGAATTGTGAATTGCCGTCGGATCAATGTCTTATCAATATAGCTATTCAAGCAAATCAAACCGCATCAGTGTGTGTTTATGTAGAAGTTTTATTGAAATCAGTGAATTTGACGGCTAGCATAAAGTGCAGATGAGCAGCTTGAGAGTTAGCCATTGACTATTCTCTCAGCATATAATTGGTGATGAGCAAACACTACTCCCATTCTTTAGGCGTAGGCGATTTACATTGCCCCGATCAGAAAAGTTGGTAGGAGAAAGTACAGGATTATTCAGTTCCACTTCTATTGATTGGCAAAGGGCGCGATCGCCAGTCTATCTAATTGCCCATGATCAAATTACCGCACTCTTAACCCCTCTTCCTCATCCTAGATGGGTAATGGTTAATGAAGCCATTCCTGTCTAAAGAACAACCGCCTCCTAAAAACAGGAGGCGGCGATCGTTGTTAATCAAAGTATGATTCTAATAAGTTTGATCCCTCTACTAGTAGTATGTCAAGTCAACTTCACTGGGTCAATAAGTTCGTAGTCAGGACTTTAGCCCTTTGTTAAGCGCTCAAGCCCTTATTACTAACCCATCAATTTCAACTTGATAGACTACTGCTGACTGGGAGCCGCTGGTTGCGATTGAGGTTGTGGGCGTAAACGGCGCAAAGAGTCCCGCAATTTATTCTGGCTAGTGTTGTCTCTTCGCCGCCGCCGATTTGTAGTTTCTTGTGGCTTTTGTGATGAATCGGTAGTCGTTCGTTCACGCTGGATGCGGCGTAAGGATTCTCTTACACTTCCTTGAGTGCGAGTTGTCCGAGCTTCAGATGATGAGTTTCTAGCAGTATTTTCCGCTCTTTGGGGTTCCAGTCGCCGACTAAATCCAGATATTGCTGGTTTTGTAGCTCTAGCTTCATTAGATGAAGGTGGTGTCAACTCTCGTCGCCTACGTCTTGGATTTTCTTGTGTGGAGTTGGTAGCCGTTGTCTGCCGAGTTCTCTCTTCTGCTTGTCTTTGTGCTTGACGTTCTTGGACTTGACGCGATCGCTGTGAACCTTTTATGGCAAATTCAGTCGCGATCGATACTCCTTGTCTACCGCCATCTGCGGGTTTTAATTTCCACTCACGCGCTTGTCTGGCTGTTTCTTCATCTAAGTCGCGGTTTCCACTGGAGCGAGCAATCCGCACATTAGTAACATTGCCTTGTGCATCAGTATCTACAGCTACTTCTACTCTGCCTTCAACTCCTCGCCGTCTTGCTGCCTCTGGATACTTGGCATTACATTCACGGCAAGCTGCACGACCATTACCATTACCTGAACTGTTAATTTTTGGAGGTGTTGGCGCTGTTGCTACTGTGGGACGGTTTCCTGTTGCATTGCCAATTCCACTACCAATTCCACTACCAGTGCCGCTACCAATTCCACTACCAGTGCCACTGCCAATTCCACTGCCAGTGCCGCTACCAATTCCACTACCGGTGCCACTGCCAATGCCGCTACCAGTTCCACTGCCAATGCCTCCGCCAGTGCCAGTACCAGTACCTCCGCCAGTGCCAGTACCGCTGCTTGTACCGACAGCAATACCACTACCTGAGCCTAAACCAACACCAGAGCCGCCGCCACCACCGCCACCGCCACCCGCCGAACTTGCTTTGGAATCTTCAGACAGAAGCGATCGTGGAATGGATGCAGATTTCACAGGAACTTCTGGCGCTGATCGGGGAATGGGTGCAGATTTCACAGGAACTTCTGGCTTAGTAGCAATTGCTTCTGGCGGTGTATTTGTCGGTTGTGGCTTCTGAGCAACTGCTGTAATCTGTTCTTGCTGCTGAACTTTTTCTACGGGTGGAGTTTCTATAGGCTGTTTTTGGACAACTTCTGGTTCTTTTTTGATTTCTTCTGGAATCTCTGCGATTGGTTTTTCTGGTTCCGCAGTCGGAGAATCAACGATCGCCACCTCTATTGGTTCATCTTCTCCCGTGGGCACTCTCGTCAAATAATTACCTATGCCTGATGACAGTACGCCGATATGCAGCGCCAGTGAACCGATCAGACTGTAAGTCAGAAAAGACTTGAGAGCCTCAACTTCTTTGGAACGTTGCTCGACAGTAGTGCCGGAAAAGCTCATAGCTATTGCTACCTATTCTCACTAATCTAGTCATATTAGAATGCATGGTTGCAAATATCAAGTAAAAAATTAAAATTATTTCGGGCAGTGTTACGAACAGCATACTTAATAATAAAAATATTTTTGAAAATACTGTTGATTATGACGATCTCTAAATAAAATTAATTTTTGTGTTATGTGTTGATTAAGTTAATTTATGTAAAACACAAAAAGATTAAATAAAATTAATAATGATGAAATTTGAAAAATTCTCATTATATTTTAGAGTCTATTGAGAAAAAGTTTCATTTTTAGCTTGATTCTGGTAGTCTGATTTTGTATTGTTGATGACGTTTAGAGGCACTACATGGGAATTCAGAGTTTGTTTGAAGCAGGCGGTGTGGTCATGTTACCCCTGCTGGCGTTTTCGGTGTTGGCAGGGGCACTAATGATTGAGCGGGCGAGGTTTTGGATACAGATTGGTAGGCGTCAAAACCGGGTGATGCGAGAGGTTTTAAATCTTTATCGACTTGATAATGTCGTTAGTGCTGTGGATAAGCTGCAAAAAAATGTAGATTTACCCATAGCACGCATTTTTCTGGCTGGACTACAGCTAGAAAGACCGACTCCAGAAAAATTTCGTTTGGCTTTGAAAAGCGAAGCGCAAGCAGAAATTCCTATGCTCAAGCGGTTTCAAGCTGTATTTGACACAATTATCGGTTTAGCGCCTCTATTGGGACTTCTCGGCACAATTTTAGGATTAATTCGCTCATTTGCTGGACTGAATATTGGTGATGTTGGAGGTACTAAAACTAGTGCAGTCACTTCTGGTATTAGTGAAGCTTTAGTTGCTACCGCATCAGGATTGGTTGTGGCTATCTTTGTGCTTTTAGGAGCCAGCATCTTCCGGGGACTATACCAGCGGCAGATCACAATGATTCAAGAGTACGGGGGACAGCTAGAAATACTGTTCCTCGATCGCTATGACCAACTCGATCGCTACGAGCAACAGGAGAAGTCCTATGGATCTAGATGATAATGAACCAGATTTACCACCATTTATAAATGTAGTACCTCTGATTGATGTAATGTTTGCCCTTTTGACATTTTTCATCATGTCAACTCTATTTCTAACACGTTCGGAAGGCTTGCCAGTAAATTTACCGAAGGCCAGCACAGCGAAACAACAGCAAGTTCCCACTAAAATTACCATTACGGTAGACGAAAAAGAACAGGTAAGCCTCAACCGTAAACCAATTGCAGTTGATGATTTGACAGCGCAAGTGCGGACTTTAGTTGGTTCTAACCCAGAAGTGTTAGTGATTATTAATGCTGATGAAAAAGTTGATTATGGTCGGGTGGTGGCTGTGATGGATCGGGTACGTCAGGTTCCGGGGGCAAAATTAGCGATCGCTACCCAAAGATAACAAGTAGATATATTCTGCATCAGAAGTTCAGAGAGTCAGAAAAATTCTCTATTCTGACTCCTAACTCCTTCTTGTCTAATAGACATCTCCATAAATTCATTATGCGTTGCCTAAAATCCTTGTTATGCATAATTAATTAATTTTGCCCACCTGATTTTCACCAGATATTTGATTCTAACGGCAGTAACTTTTCTTGGTGTAGGTTTTGCCAAGGTCAAGTTTAAGACAAATGGTTCCATTCTAGTATCTACAATCACGACATAATCCAAACTGACTTGATAAATTGCTAATTACACGAACAAAATAAGGCATAGCAAATTTATACAAGCAGGTAGATTATCTGATGACTATTCCAGAGTCAATTAAAAAATTCATCACATGGATACAAGGTTTTGACCATCGAATTTTACAAAATGAAGATGATGTCAAAGAAAAGTTTATTTTGCCAATGTTTCACTATCTCTGCTATCCAGAGATATGTCATCGTGAATACTCTTTGAAAACATATCAATCAGAAACCTACGCCAGAAATCCAGAAATTGCTCAGATTTATTTTGCAACAGATGATGTTAAGCAACAAAATACAGATACATCACTGATTTTTGTGGAAGCCATAAAACCGTATAAAACTAAGTTAAATGACGTTATTGAGCAAGCTAAATTTTATAGTAATCATTTTAAGACATTATTTTTTATTGTCACTAACGGATACGAAATAAAGGTTTTTAAACGTCTACATTACAATCGAGAAGAATTGGTATTTGATCTAAATATAGATGCCCTGAGAAATAACGATATCGCCTCAAAGTTTTATCATAGACTCAATTTTGATTTAGTTAAAAACATCGATAAAAATACAGTCGGTATTTTGACATATACTAAATATAACTTAATAGAAAAATTAATCATACACCATCCAGATTTACAGGATTTTTTAGAAAAATGTGATTTTGAGCCTTCGATAACGCGAGAAGACTACCGCCTAGTTGTTGTGAAACCAAAAGTAGCGATCGCCTGTAATTTACCCAAAGCTTTTGGAGAAGGTAATTGTCAAATAGAATTCAGTAGTATTCTTTTCAGAGGTTTAACAATTCACTTAAACCATCAAGATATTTTAGGTCAATTAATGACTGGATTGCATACTCAGCCAGATTGGGGATGTCGCCGTTTTTTGAACCCGTTAGATAAAAATAATTTTACAGTAAATTTGGGTCAAACAACAGTCATTTTATCAAAATTAGAAGCAACAGACTTGTGTTTGTGTATTGATGAAGTTTGTCAAGAATATCAAAATTTAATAATTGAATTTGAGAATGCTTTAGAAACATGGGATTTTAAACTCGTAAAGTTCTCAGAAATTCGCGGTTTTATCCTTTTTTCTGTAAGACAAGAACTATGGGAGTTAATGCAGCAGTTTGTTAATGAATTTAATTATACTAAAGGCAAGTCAGAATGGCATCTATTCCATAGAGAAAATATATCAATTCGAGTAAGTCGAGGAATTCGCGATCATACATTTATTTTTCCCAAATTCAATAGTGACTTATCTTTATTGCCTAATAATAAAATTAATATAATCTATGAGCTAAATGATGTTATTTTACAATCTATTGAGACAGGTAAATTAACCTTATGGCAGCAAGATATTGGGGTACGGGGAACCTGGACAGCTAGATATACCCAGCAGTGGCTATTAGAAAAATATATTCCAAAAGTTATTAATTATTACTCAGAGAAGTCTCAACTATCTGAAGCTGAACTGCTAGCCAAAATAATAAATGACGAAAGTGACCGTATGCTGATTAAAGAAATTGATCATATCAGAGATTTAGCATCTTATCTTCGTGACATCCAATCTTGGCTACATATATATGTGGAAAATATTGCTGCTTCGCTCTTGAAGCCATATTACCAAGCTTATACAAATTTGGTGCGTAACACAGATTCTTCCATAACAGGCATAGACTATATTTTCGGAAATTTGCGGAGAGTAGAGTGGAAAAATACGCCAGAGGAAAATTATAGCAATTCTACAGACTGGAAAAACTTGACTTTTAAACATGCTATAGATTGCTTAGATCGGCAAGTAGTAAGAATCAATAATAGTGAATACGAGAATAGTTTCAAGGCAGATTTAATCACTCGGATATTTATTTGGATTATAGAAAATGGTAGAATATCTTTTTCACAAGCTCAGTTAAGTGCTGCTAAACAAGCTTTAATCCCACTTTGGGAACAAAGTCGTTTTGAAATGCGCTATATCTATCCTAATCAATAAGATTACATAATTTGCTGTAAATCCAACACAAATCCAGGAAGTACATTTTCTCCTGATAAACTAGCAGGATTGTCTAATATCTCTACATCTTTACCTGGACGATAAATTTCCACTCGCTTGTTTTTCCGGTCAATTAACCAGCCTAATTGAGTACCATTTTCGATATACTCCTGCATTTTCTCTTGCAATTCTTTCAAGGAATCAGTACGAGAACGCAACTTTACTACAAAATCAGGACAAATCGGGGCAAATTTTTCTTGTTGTTCTGGGGTTAAAGCATTCCATCGCTCAATTTTCACCCAAGAAGCATCAGGAGAACGTTCTGCACCATTGGGTAGGGTGAAGCCAGTTGAAGAGTCAAAAAGTTCGCCTAAATTACTCTCCGAGTTCCAAATATCTAATTGAGTTGTAATTTTAACATTACGTCTGCCAGTATCACTACCTGTAGGTGGCATAATTAATAATTCCCCTGATGCTGTACGCTCAAATCGATAATCGCGGTTTTTCTGACACATCTGGAAAAATTGATCATCAGTCAAGTCAATTTTTAATTTGAGTGTAGAAGGTAAAGTGGTTGTAGTGGCGTTCATAGGCTATTTTTAGCATCTTACTTTCTAGTGTAGTGCTGTGTGGGGTGCGTAGGCGTAGCCCGTCGTAGACATCGCATGATGAGATGATGGAGAGCGATCGCACGCCAGAACTTGCAACAAAACGTAAAGTACGAACATACACAAGCATAGTATAAGTGATGGAATTACATAAATAATTATTGGCAAAAATTCAATTTTCAAATATGGCATATAGTTTTTGTCGCTAAAAGTTTTGATCGCTAACCATAAGATGGTGTATAGTCTCCTGTTAACTAAATACAGAGAAATTCTGTCTATGATTCGAGATTTAGAGCAGGTATACCAAATGCCAGCTTGCATCATAGGAAATTGAAACTTATGGGACAAGTTTGGCTACCATCTGCAAGTTATAATCTTTGGTCTTTATCAGATTCACGAGTAGGTCAAGAATTCTGGTTTTGTGATATGAAGCGAGGCTTTAGCAAGGTTCGTCAGAAAGAACCTCAAGTTAAAGCTCTGTTGGAAGACAACAAACCTCAGCGAATTGGGAAATTAGCACAAGGCGGGGTTTATGAATTTTATCAATCTCCCCAACTTTTGTCCCAGTCTGATGGTGTGGGACAAGTTGCAGCTATTCTGAAACTAAATCAAGAGCCAGAGGAAGTTCAAGAGCGAATTATTGTGATTCTGAATAACTATTACAAAAAACCTATTTTAGTTGGCAAGGAAATTATTCAGTTGAACAAAGGCGATGAAGGATTTCCTTCACCGATCACTATACAAGAGGGTAGTTATTCTTTCAATCTATATGCACCAACTGATTGCACTTTTGAACAACCAGATGGTACTATTCATATTTTAGATTTCAAGACAGGTAAATCAGACTTTGACCGACGACAGGCTTACCTCTATCTATTAGCAGCTAGCTATCTCTATCCACAACAACCATCTGTTGCCTCATTCTACAACTTAGAAACTGGCTTGGCATCTGACATAATTACAGCCACTCCTGAACAACTGAAATTTGTGCAGATAGAGCTAGCAGATATAGCAAAACGATATGAGCTTGAAAGAATGCATTATAGGCAAAACCCAAATTATTTTGCCAAAATATTTCCTCCCAAAGCTGGTACAGTCTGTAACTCTTGTACCTTTAATTCAATTTGTGAATTTTCTGTAAGTGAGGTTTCTAGGTGATTGCTGCTGCAACTATTAGTCAAACAAAAACTTTATCTTCTAGCGAGATTTTCCGTCTAAACTTTTCAAATACTAATATAATGTGCTTTCAACTGAAACCTGAGATTGAACAGGAGGAAGGCATTAGCTTAAGCTTCCATCTTAGTCGGATTTTACCTCACATAGTCGTTGTTTGGGATAAGCCATATTTTTATGCTCTTGGTAAATTCAAAAACTCTATGCAGGAATTTGGGAGAGACTGGGAATCTATGCTAGAACAAATTGCTCTGGAAGGAATAAAAGACTTTAGCGATCGCACTTGGGAATTTCAAGAAGTTCCACTCACTAAAACACTCTCAGCAAATGTTATTTCTCTATTCGCTTATCAGGTATTAAAGACATCTAAACCATATCCCTTTTCATCCATAACTGCTCTGTCCAAAAATGGTGTGCAAGTAAGACGTGAGGCAAAGTTTTGGGCAGAACCCATCGAAATACATGGAACTTTACAAGCGGCTATTGCTTTAACCTTTAAAAGCAAGTTTTTGTTAACAAAAACTTTGGCTGATTTTTATCTTAATCATCCTGATAAGCATAACCCAGACAAGCTTTTGATTGATCTGAATGTTCGCTCTCTTTCTGGTGATATTCAAGGTAATGGTACTATCACCCAGCTTATTAAAGAGCCTTCGTTGATACACAAGCAAAAACTTATTAAGCAAGCCAAGAATGAAATTAGTAAGAAAGCTCTGCAAGATGATCTATCTGATAAATTCCTGGTGGCTGTTAAATTTGGTAAAGGTAAAAAGCTGTATGAATATGGCATAACTGCTTTGCGTCCTTGCGTTACATCTGAAACAGCTAGTAAGTTTGGGGTTAACTGGGGAGAATTGCTGAAGCAAACCAAAATTCTTTACAAAGAACGAACAAAATTATTAACTACCTACAAAGAAGAAGCTGAAAATGCTTTAAATAATTATGGATTTGAGTTAGGAATCAGCATCAACAGCCGTCACTATCCAGAGTTGTTTTGGCAACCACAAGTTCCAATTGAAGATACACCCTTGCTATTTGGCAACGGAGTTATTAGCGCTCAAAGTAAGATTCTCACAGGTCTTTCTAGAGGTGGTGTTTACCGCCGTCACAATAAATTTTCTGATCCATCCAGACCAATTCGGATTACTGTTCTAAATCTTTGTGAGGTGGGATTAGATGAATTTATAAAACAACTTAAAGAACGGTTAAAAAGCTATAAATTTGAGAGCCTATTTGTTATCAACTCAATATTGCTAAAAAACTTCAGTGGGACTAAGGCCAGAGCAACGGTGGAGGAAGTAGTCAATGAATTAAATGAATTAATGGAAATTAAACCTGACATAGTTTTGGCTTTTTTGCCCCAGAGTGATCGTAACGCTGATGAGGAAGAGGGTGGTAGTCTTTATCACAAAATATATGATCTATTGCTTAGTCGCCAGATAGCTAGCCAGATGATTTATGAAAATACATTGAAGAATCCTGATTATTACAAAGATATTCTACATCAGGTAGTTCCAGGAATTCTCGCCAAGCTGGGTAATTTACCTTTTGTTCTGGCTGAACCTTTAGAAATAGCCGACTGTTTCATTGGATTGGATATTTCCAGAGAGTCTAAGACAAAACTTTCTGGAACAATGAATGCTTGTGCGAGTATGCGTCTTTATGGGAAGCAAGGAGAGTTTATTCGCTATCTGCTAAAAGATACTTTGATTCAAGGTGAAGAAATTCCTAAACAATTTCTAGAAGGACTGTTACCAAAAAAGGAGTTTGAAGGAAAAATAGTACTGATTTATCGTGATGGGCCCTTTTGCGGACAAGAAGTTGCTAATCTCCTAGAATGGGCTGAAGCCATTGGCTGTAAATTAATATTAGTAGAGTGTCGAAAGTCTAATATTCCTCGACTATATAATTTGGTTAATAAAACCATAGCTGCACCAGAAAAAGGTTTAGCATTGCGTATTTCTTCTACTGAAGCAGTTCTGGTAACAACTGAAGTAACTGAAAAGATGGGTCTGGCTTATCCTTTACGCTTGACAGTTATCACTGGAAACCACCCAGCTTTAATTTCTCCTCCCATAGAACAGGTAGTTGAAACTACTTTAAAACTCACCTTGTTGCATTATGGAGCATTAAAAATGCCTCGCTTACCAATGCCAGTATATGGAGCGCATAAGATGGCAAAACTGCGGTTAAAGGGGATTTATCCAAGCAGTATGTTAGAGGGCGATCGCCAATTTTGGTTGTAGAAGCAACCTAAATATTACAGGCATTTTGCGATCGCAAGGTGATCTTGTAGATGCCTTGATTCGTGGCGATATAGAAATATGAGCATAAATAAGCATAAACCGCACATTCTTGTGTTTGTTGCCTGAAGACGATGCTAATCGTCAGATTGCAAACGGATTTATTCTTGATCTAAGCCTCAATAGCCGCGTTATTCAAGTCCTACCAGAGGCTCGTGGTTGGCAAAATGTTGTGGATACATTCACGAATGATTATGCCTCTACAATGCGACAATATCCACATAGAATGATTGCTTTACTGATTGAGTTTGATGAGGATAAACATAGATTGAGTTGTGTAAAGCATCAGATTCCAGATGATTTAAAAAATAGAGTATTTCTTCTAGGAGTGTTCTCTGAACCAGAGAGGTTAAGGAGAGATATTAACAAGGATTTTGAAAAGCTTGGAGATGCCCTTGCAAAAGATTGCTCTGATAACACGAATCAATTGTGGGGCCACGATCTTCTCAAACACAATAAAACTGAGTTAGATCGGATGATTTCATCTGTGAAACCATTTCTGTTTTAAGCGATCGCCAAACAAGCCGTTATCAGTTTCTTTTGCTTAAGCGTGGCAAGATGCCTCACTTATCCACGCTTAAGCAGCGACTAATCTAGCCCTCTATTTACGTACTAGGTTGAGCAATTCTTTCGGAGAAGCCAGCAAGTCAATCGCTACAAAGAAAATTTTGCCTTGGGGATCGAGCAAAAACCGCCATGCAATATTCATCCCCACACTGGCACCGAACCAAGGGCTTTGAACTTTACCTGTGACTTTAACTTGGGTATAGCCATCTTCCACAGGCTCAGATATACCACGCTCTGGGATCATTTTCAATCCCTGACATTCTTCACGCATATAAGCGCGGATTGCGTCTTGACCAATAATCGGTCTTTCAAAGGGAGGTTGCAAGGCACCTTGAGAAAGAAACAGAGTCACCGCAGCATCAAAGTCATTGGCATTCATGTTGTTGATATAACCCAGCACCGTCGGATTGTTGATGCCCTCAATGGTGACTTTAGTCCGCAACGCTGATGCAGTGGGAGGAGACACAGGCTCTGAGACTTTTTTGTAACTACCGGGAGCCTTCGGGTCAAATCCCATGCTAACTACGGTATTGCGTAGGATTGTGATTTGTTGACCTGAATCAGCATTACGGATGGCTTGCAACACTTCGGCAGCTTTAGGAGAAAGCTTGTAACCTTCTGGGATAGGAGCAACGATTCCCTGAGCCATCCATTCTCCTAACTGATACCAGAAGCCTAACTTGATGTTCACGGTGAAGGATGCATAGGAACGGCAGAAAGGAGTGTCAGCACGGTTAGCCAAATCGTACATGACTTGGGTTTGAGCCTCAAAAGGCATCTGCTTAATTTCTTCGAGTAAGCCTTGTGCGAGAACCATGTTAGCTGCCCCAGGAGCAGCAACGGTAATACTTCTACCCATCTCGGTATAGGCAAACCAGAGTAATGCTAGTTGATCTTCAGCATTGAGTTGAGAGAATGATTCGACAACCGTTGGAACAACGCCAGCAACTAGGGTGCCGGGAAAAATACCTTGAGCCGACTGGATGGTAAAAGACATAGCAGAAATTTCCAAAAGAAAATTACAGTTCTATCGAATGTGAAAAATCAAATGTGCAAAGACGGAGGAGAAAGGCGTTTAGCTGTTAATAAAGGCACTCAATAGTTTTCGCATCACTGATAGCGACTCATCTCACAAAGGGAGACGCCAAGGGCGAAGGAGCATCACAGTCCATCGTAGACATAGCTGCTCAACTGCATAGTTATTTAGAAAGCCTTAATTAACAGTGGTTTAACGCATTGATATTGCTTATGTATCTTTCTGTAAAAAAACATAACAAGTCTGTTACAAATAAGCAATACTTTCTCAGCTATACATTGATAATTTATACTTATGTATATGATAGGTTTTTATGAAGTCAAATTAAACGCAATCGTGCATTTGTGTGCATTCACTTCTAAGAGCGTAGGCGTAGCCCGTCGTAGACATCGCACGTCTCTACAGGCATCAAATTTCCATAATCCTTAACTGAACCGATAGCGCAGCATTAGCAAGTTTTGTCTGCGACACGCTATGTATGCGTAGCGTGCTTCCCCGTAGGGGTACGAACGTCACAGCCGACTTCTCGCACAAATCCGAAATATCCTACTTACTTAGTACGGTTTTTACTACTTTTATTTCTAAGTCAAGTAGTTGCAAAAAATATTTACAATAGTTAATATTTGTTCATAGGTAACAAAAACAGGGAGTAAAAAATAACATTAGAAGTTCTCACCGGACACGGTTTGATTGGATGGCTAACCAGCCTTTAGAGAAGACACTTTGAGATTTATGAATTTTCTTTACTTGACGAATAAACCAATTTAGAGGCAAACTTATGAAAACTGATTTTGATTATCCTAAAAAGGATTTAATTGGGCCCGTTGTTTTTAGACCTGATTTCAATAACTTTGAGACTATCAATGCAAATCAAGCCTGGTCATTGTTTTTCACTGCTGGTCAAGACGACAAGGGACTGGGACAAGAAATTGAGTTCGGCAGATTTTTCACTAACCTTTTAATTGCTATTGGAGTAACTGGAACTCTTTGGGCGATTTACTTCAGCCAATTGGGATGAGCAAGTTTGTTGATTTCTAGTGTGTGATAAATTTAACAGAGGTCTTGGATTTTGATACCAGGACTTCTTTTCACTTTTCAATAGGTCTAAAAAACTCTGTTTAGCTTTGGAAAAAGTCTGATGTTGATTGGATTTATAAAGCTTCCCAATTTGTCACGGTATTGTGGATACGTGGGCTTAGAAGTAGCAGAAATTGTTTCCAAACATCTTGCAGTTCAAAGTAAAGTCTATGTAATTCAAAATAGAAGGATATTGGTACATCAACTTTTAAAGTCTGGACTGGATGCTCATACAGCAGATCGAACTGTTACTTTACTTATATCAAGTCCGGTTTTACAATTAACCAACAAAAACCAGTGTGCAATTAATTTTACGCGAAAGTAACTATACAGGCAGTAAAAGGGACTAGGGTTAGGGGAAAGGTTACAGGTTACAGGTTACAGGGAATAATCTGTACCCTATTCCCTTCTTCAGTCCTCAGTTCAACGCAAACAACGAATCGCCTCTAATAGACCTCTAGCTTTATTCAGCGTCTCTTCATATTCTTTCTCAGGCTCAGAATCAGCTACCAAACCTGCACCGGCTTGTACGCTCACCGTATTATCATGTACTACCATTGTGCGAATTGCGATCGCAGTATTTAATTGTCCTTCAAAATCGTAATATCCATATACACCAGAATAAACACCCCGACGACTAGACTCTAATTCGTGAATAATTTCCATCGCCCTAATCTTGGGTGCGCCGCTTACCGTACCTGCTGGGAAGGAAGCTTTCAGTAAATCCCATGCTGTTTTACCAACTGCTAATTTACCCACAACATTGCTAACGATGTGCATCACATGGGAGTAGCGCTCAACTACCATTAATTCATCAACTTTGACGCTACCATTTTGACAAACACGCCCTAAATCATTCCGCCCCAAATCCACAAGCATGACGTGTTCGGCAATTTCCTTGGGGTCTTGGAGTAAATCTTCAGCGAAGGCTGCATCTTCCTTAGTGGTTTTACCTCGTGGACGTGTGCCAGCAATTGGGCGTACCGTTGCGATCACTCCACCATCTGAATCGATTTCGGCTTTCACCATCACTTCGGGACTGGAACCGATAATTTGCCAATCTTGGAAGTTAAAGTAAGCCATGTAAGGCGAAGGATTTATCTGACGTAGGGAGCGGTAAAGGGCAAAGGGGTCGCCTGTGTATGTTGTTGATAGTCGCTGGGAAATTACTACTTGGAAAATATCACCTGCTTTAATGTAGTCTTTGGCCTTTTGGACACGGGCACAAAAATCAGGGCGGGTAAAGTTACTCGTGTATTCTTCTACTCCTCCAGATACGCGACTTCCTGGCGGATTCCATTCCAATCGGGTTTTTTGCGGCGATAGGGGTAGAGATAGCTTTTCGAGCATTTGGGTGACGCGATCGCACGCTTTTTGATATGCTGCTTTGAAATCTACTTTCTCTTCACGTAAATCAGCATAAGCGATCGCCCAAATTTTCCGCTTTACCTGGTCAAAAATCAACAGATGGTCTACCTGCATCCACAATCCATCAGGGATATTTCGCTCATCTGGTGGATAAATTGGCACACGCGGCTCAATCCACTGAATTAATTCATAGCCCCAAAACCCAAACAAACCGCCAATTCCTGGCGGTAGCTCTGGTAATTTCACTGGGTGATAAGGTGCTAAACATTCGGCTAAAGCTGTAAAAGGGTCGCCGGCAAAAACGACCTGCGAACCATCGCGGTTTTTCTGGGTTGTGCGATCGCCCCTTGCTTCCAAAACCCACAGCGGATCGCAGCCTACTAAACTATAGCGTCCCAGCTTTTCCCCACCTTCTATCGATTCCAACAAAAAGCTATAGGGCTGACCTGCACAGACTTTATACCAAGCGGATACGGGCGTATCTAAGTCCGCTACCCATTCTTGATATACGGGGACGAAGTTGCCTTGTAGAGCTAGCTGAGAAAATTCGGAGAAATCGGGGAATACCATAAATTGCTTAGGGATGGGGCATTGGGCATTGGGCATGGGGCATGGGGCATAAGAGGCAGAGGGGACGGGGGGCAGAGGGGAAAGATTTGCTGTAATCTTTCCCCCTGCTCCTCTGCTCCTCTGCTCCTCTGCTCCCCAGTCCCCAATACCTAGTCCCTATACGTCGTGGGTAGCTTTACCACTGAACTTGAGTTGTGAGGGATTGGGGTTTTGCCCAATGCTGCGTGGGACATAACGCACTTTTTCACGACCTTGATTCACCTTTTCGGGGAAGACGCCATCGGCTGGGTGAAGTAAGGTAGTTTCTCCGTTGGGTAAAATCCGGTAAACTTTGTAATCTGTGATTTTGAGTTTACGGAGTTGCTGACCGCCCAAAAAGATGCCATATTCTTTACGAGCTATATACAGCAGGTTTTCACCTTTCCGCATAATAGCAGCACCACCTGTAGGCAATTCAAATACTTGCTCTTTCGGGCTAGTCCAAGTGATAGCGTACTTTTCTTCAACTACTGCTTTGTTTAGCAAGCCACCAGTGCTGCCAGCAAATAGCGGGGTTTGTCCAGAGAGTGTTTCTGCCATAAAGATGATTCTCTCAACGTTTTTAGGGAATCCTAACACCGCAACCAGGATCATATTGCGATCGCGTCATAGACTGTAACAGTTTTTAGTGATTTATCCTTTGTTCTTTGTGATTTGTTAAAAACTAATCCCCAATCCCCATTACCCCTTATCCCCAGAGGGGGCCCCACCTGACCCAATACCTATTTACTCTTGACTTTTGTTCGCTTTTCCTCTTGGCTATTCTGAACAATCGGGATGGTGAAGTGAAACTGACTACCCTGGTCTTTGCCAGTTGACTCTGCCCAAATTTCTCCACCCCAGCCATTAACAATTTGACGGCAAATTGCTAAACCAAGTCCAGTCCCGCCAGTGGTGCGGCGCAGCGCTCCCTCTTCTTGATAGAAGCGGTCAAAAACTATTTCTAAACGATTCGGTTCAATGCCGCGTCCAGTGTCAGCCACAGTTACCTCGACCATTTGACGGCTGTTGTAAATCGCTTTAATGTTGATTTCTCCTTGGGGTGGCGTAAATTTAAAAGCATTGTCCATGAGTTTTGCTAGTACCTCAACTAGCCAATCACCGTCTGCTCTCACCAGAGGTAGGTTTTCGGCAATTTGAGTTTTGATTTGGGGCGGCTTTTCCGTTGAAGAACGTGTGCGATTTCGGCTGAGTGCTAAATCCACACACTCTTGTAAGCTGAGTGATTCTGGATGCCATTCCACCCGACCACTTTCCAAGTTGGAAAGTGTGAGGAAATCTTGTACCAGTTTTCGCATCCGCTCTGAGTCGGAAAGAGCAGTGTTGAGCATGATCTGCTGCAACTCCAAGGGCATATCCGGTTCGGTAGCGAGACTTTCTAGGCAGACTTGAATTGTGGATAGGGGGGTACGCAGTTCGTGTCCGGTGATGGCTATGAGGTTGCTACGGGTGCGGTCTAGGGCTTCTAGCTGCTGGTTAAGTTCTTCTAGATTGGCGTAAGCTTCCGCTTGGATGAGAGCTGCTCCGACTTGGGTAGCGATCGCTTCTACCAAATCTAATTCCCCAGGTTGGCACTCGTGCGGTGGCATCCGGCAGTAATGTAACTCTACAATCCCCAATAATCGCCCCTGATAGAAAACTGGTTCCATCAGCCAAGAACGAATGGCAAACTTTTTGGCGATCATCGAAAGTCCTGGCGAATTGGTAACGCGAGGGTCACTCAGCGTATCGCTCACACAAACACCTTCGCCTTGTTCCACGATGTCCCGAAATAGGGAATTGTTCTCTAACTCCCAGGTTTGCCCACGAACAGATAAAACACCGGGAGTCAAAAATTCGTGTTCAATTATGGCTTGGCTATCTGTGGCTTGAGCGCGATAAATTAAACAGCGACAAGCTTCTAGGTGCTGTCCTAATTCTTGTGCCGCCACCTGGAGAACTTCGTGAGGATCGAGCGATCGCCGAATGGCAGTACTAATAGAGTTGACTAATCGTTCTTTTCGTGCTTGGGCAGCAATAGAACGGTAAGCTTTGTGCAATTTGTACTGACTAGCTTGCAAATAAGTTACTAAGCGCTGCACAAAGGGATCTGTATCAATGTCACAGGCATACTCGTTTACCTGTTCGGCTCCAGAGTGGTTTCGTGGCTGCCCGATGCCAAACCTCTGACGTGCCTGTTGAATTTTACTTGCCAGTTCTGGTCTGTAAACCAAAATCCTGTCTAAGAGCAATTCGGCGGCTTTCAGACTAACTCCCCTTTCCGATGTCCAAATTCCCTCAAATCTTCGCGCTGTGTCTATATCCAGATTAGGGCTAAGTTCCGGTAGTTGCTTGTTTTTGGCAAGAGAACCAAGGTTTTCTCGGCAAACCAGACAAGTCGCGTAATTGTCAGCAATCACTACCAAATGCCACTCCTGACTTAAGCCATCCGTTGGCTCAAAAGCCACTTTTTCGTAGTGTTCCGAACTGTTGGTGAAATCCGTTTCTGGAGCAGATAATACGTATATTTGATTACTTCGCAAGGCAAGTCGCTGGTAGCGATGAGCTTCTTGGCGGTAGAATCGCTCTCGCTGGAAACTAGCAATTACAAGGGGTTGCGCTAAAGTCGCAGCCAAAACTTGATCTTCCATCGCGTGGGAGAGCGCCGTTAGTGAAGCCTTAAAATATAGCTGGGGCCGCAAGTAGGGTAGGGACTTTAGCAGATCACTCAGCACAAAAGTCGAAATGCTCATGAATTATTGTTAAACGCTCAACCTCGATCAGATCCACGTCACAGCTGCATTGTACAAATTCCAAGGGACTCTCAAGTTAAATAGACAGTTGCAATATGTAAAGAACGCTAAAAAGGGCTTTTCGCCAAAGCAGTCGCAACACTTCGTTACCAACTAAGGGGCGTGCATACAACTTGATTTGTTGATTGACAACCTACTACGCCCAATATACATTCTCGACCAACTGATGCTTTTGCTTGCACAGGTAAAATCTTTCACAAGTAAGTACTAAAACATTAATTATTGTATTATTTTAACTACTATGTTCACTAATAACCACGGATGATTGATTGATAGTCCACGCGTCGGCAAAGTAGCCCGTCGTAGACATCGCCTACTTTGCCGACGTTGATTTCTGCTCACTAAAGAAATTTTCTTACCCAAAAATCATGATTGCGACATTCACCTAATTTAATCCATGATTAGTGATTAAATTTAATCAATTAATTAATTATCATAAATTAGTCTAATCAAATACCAAAGATATTTAAAACAAAATCGTATACTAGTAAAGAATAAATATTTTCTATGCCCAACAAAAATTGTAAATTTAACATTTTTGCTGAGTATACTATATATCTTGTGTCTTTGAAAGTTCAACTACTAATGAATTATCTCAAAATGCTCAGTTTTCAGTCTTGACTTTACACTTAATCAAATATAAATTGATCAAGATTTGCTTATAAGGATTTGAGCGCTGCTATTTTGTCATCAATATGTCAGGATTATTTTGGCTCGAATGGCTCAAACGAGTTTTAGAGAGCGTCTTTTTTCGGAAGTTGTGAGGATCGACAAGAAGCAGAGAGGATAGGGGCAAAGGGAAAACCCATACTTAGAGAGATTTTCAGTTATTTAGACCACGACTGAGACGGGAAGTAGGGAGTAAGGGGTAGTGTAGTTCAATTACTTGAAAAGCTCTGTAAAAGCAGGGCAAGATAACTGACCTTGACTCTGCACCTTGTGTCTCTGTAAGATACGCTGTTCTTTGTTTGCGCTACGTGTCTCGACACAAATATTTCTTTTTTCGACCTAAATAAATCTAGTTGTTCTGTTCCAAAGCAAGAGGATATGTCTTTTTTCCTCTCTGCCTCTTGGGTAAGAAACTTCTACTTAAAAATAGACCCATACACGGAACTTTGTCTAATGACACTGGATACGCTAATGACCCCGGAAAAAATTTTTCTGGATGGAAAAACTTTTATTCCTGCCGAACAATTACCTATCCCGGAGTGGCCTTGTGTTGTGAGTGAAAGATCACAACCGACACTGACGGTTAAAGATGATGATTTATTTTTTGTGACAGATACTATCGGGAATATTTCTGGCTGTTCCCTCAACGATGGTAATCGCAGTATGGGACTGTTTTGTTGTGATACGAGATTTCTCAATCGCTTAGAGTTGCAAATTGAAGGGCGATCGCCTGTACTTCTCAGTAGTACTGCTGAGAAAGGGTTTTCACTCTCAGTTTTGTGTACTACCCCCAAAATCGACGAACGCCTGAAAGCCGAGACTATCGGAATTCGCCGAGAAATCGTGCTGAATGGGGCACTATTTGAAGAAATAGAAGTATCTAACTACAGCACAACCACTGTCAATTTTGAACTAACCATTAGCTTTGATGCGGATTTTGTTGATTTATTTGAAGTCCGGGGCTATGACAGAGAAAAACGAGGTCGGCTTTTACGCCTAGTAGAACCGACGGCTGAGGAAGGAACATTTTCTCTATTCGATGGCATTCCGCCTGTACTCAAAGAGCCATCCGCCTCTAGGGAAGAATCCTTGACACTCGCCTATCAAGGTCTGGATGGCTCAGTGATGGAATCCCGGATTCTATTCCAGCATCGGCAACCAGACTATTTCAAGGGTTACACTGCGGTTTGGCAGCTAGAGTTGGCTTCTCACGAAACTCAAAAGCTGGGCTACCGAGTGAATATGTTGAGAAACAACCAGTCCAGTTCAACCGTGAGTGCCGCCACTACATTAGGACAGGCGAAAGCTGCTGAGTTGATGGAGGAGCAAAACTGGGTACAGCAAATTACCCGTATTAGCTCAGATAAGAGTACCTTCAATCGAGTGATTGAGCGGGCTGAACAAGATATGTATTTGTTGCGCCAGTCTTTTGGTAAGCATAAGACTGTTTCCGCCGGAGTGCCGTGGTTTTCGACACTATTTGGGCGAGATTCGCTGATTACAGCTTCTCAAACCCTAATGTTAAACTCGCAAATCGCCAAAGAAACCCTGATATTACTGGCGGCATACCAAGGTAAAATCGACGAGGAATGGCGCGAAGAAGAACCGGGTAAGATTTTGCACGAGTTACGTTTGGGAGAAATGGCTCGTTGTCAAGAAATTCCCCATACGCCTTACTACGGTACAGTTGATGCTACTCCTCTGTGGCTGATGCTCTACGCCGAACATTATGCTTGGACTCACGATCAAGAACTCCTAGAGCAACTTTGGCCGAATGCTCTAGCAGCAATGGAGTGGATCGATCGCAATACTAAACAAACCAGCTACCTGAGCTACTTCCGTAAATCCAAACGCGGTCTTGTTAACCAAGGTTGGAAAGATTCTGGCGACTGTATCGTAAACCACAAGGGAGAATTAGCCAACGGGCCAATTGCCCTGTGTGAAGTGCAAGCTTACGTCTATGCTGCAAAAATGCGCCTAGCAGAAATAGCTAGGATGAAGAAGCGGCTTGATTTGGCAGATCGTTGGCAAGAAGAGGCGAGAAATCTTAAGGTTCGTTTTAATCGAGATTTTTGGGTGGAAGACCAAGATTTCTGCGCTTTGGCTTTGGATGGAGATGGCAAGCCAGTAGACAGTATTACCTCAAATCCTGGCCATTGTCTGCATTTGGGTCTATTCACACACGAAAAAGCTCATAGTGTAGCAGAACGGTTGCGGGCACCAGATATGTTTAATGGTTGGGGCATTCGGACTCTGAGTAGTTTGTCACCTGCTTATAATCCAATGGGCTATCATATTGGTTCGATTTGGCCCCATGATAACGCTCTGATTGCAATGGGATTGCGATCGCTCGGTTTAATCGATCAAGCCTTAGAAATATTCCAAGGTTTATTCGACATGACTGAGCAGCAACCCTATCAACGTCCTCCAGAACTTTTCTGCGGCTACGAACGAAACGGTGATAATGCACCTGTGCAGTATCCGGTTGCCTGTACTCCCCAAGCTTGGGCTACTGGCAGTATTTTCCAATTACTGCAAATGATGGTCAACTTGGTGCCTGATGCTCAAAATAACTGCTTGCGAATAATCGACCCCGCTTTGCCAGAATCGATTAATCGTCTGTCATTTCATAATTTGCGAGTCGGCCCCACCATCCTCGATTTGGAATTCGAGCGTTCTGGGACTACGACTGCTTGTCGCGTTGCGAAAAAACGGGGCAATCTGCGGGTGGTTATCGAAGCATAGGAAGGGAGTAGGGAGTAGGGAGTAGGGAGTAGGGAGTAGGGAGTAGGGAATTTACCACTCCCTATTTTATGCTTGGTGCGATCGTCGCGCAGTGCCATCCACTCCAACAATCCAGTGTTAGCCCGCTTCATCGCCAGTGTGTAGAGTTTTCAAGAGTTGCTCTGTAAGCTCAATCAATTCATATACAGAATTTTGCGTAAGTTCTGTAGTTTTGAAGCCATGAGCGATCGCATTACGTAATAAGAGTGCATTCATTAGTAACTGATACTCAGCTTTTGAAATTACACCTTCAGTTGCTAATTGCTTTACTAAGTAGAGTGGATCAAATCCTTCTAAACTTAGCTCTTCCATTTCGGTAATAAGTCTCAAAGTTGCTTCTACCAAAGACCAAGAATATAGAATAGCTGATTCTGGATGTTGCGTTGTAAGTTGCCTTACTACTTGCAACTGTGATTCTATTTCATGTTCTTGAAGAGAACCCTCTGCTTTCAGAGAATACATTATATCCTCTGGGTTGGTCATTACTAATTCAAATCTCCAACCAGGATGTCTTTCTACCGCTTGAGCTAAATTACCTAAGTATTGATTAGAAGAAGAGTTAAGTGAGGAGCGTGACTTGACTTGAATAACTACATTTTCTTCTCCACGACGTACTATCATGTCGGGGCGATAGGTTTTAAGGAAGTCAGGCAAGTCTTCTAGACTTGGATGAAAAAAAACTTCGTAACCCTTTTCACGATACTCTTCTGCTAGTTTCAGTAATCGCTCTCTTTCTAAGTTTGCGGTTGAAGTTGCCATCAAGTAAGTACCTCCTGATCAGGAGCATCAATTACGACAATATGTAAGAACTCATTGCGACGGGCAAAGCCTTCAGTCAATGTCGAGGTCATGTTTTCTACTTTAAAGTTACCTGACAAATTCCTCTTTCTAACTAGGAGGTCGCTTACTTGCTTATCATCGATGTAGGCTAATCCTTTAATTGCATCTTGAATAGGCTTCACTGTATTGTCTACATCCATTTTATCAGAATCATAGAAATAGGTTATCTGGAGCATAACCAACCCAGTAGCTGTTTTTTGTTCCGAAGACCAGTATTTTTCAGCCTCTTGTCGCACTGTCGTTTTCCAATCTTGAATGGAATTACCCTTACTGCGCTTACGAGCTTGTTGTGATACTGGTGGCCCATCTACTATGAACTCAAATCTGGTCAATACACTTCTAAATAATAGATCACAGGTTATTCTATGCTAGTAACCCTGAACACAAGCAGATAACTCCTGCTACTCATTATTGCGGCTTGCATCAACAACCACTAGAAAAGGATCGAAGAAAGCTTCTACGGCTTGCTGAAATCTTATGCCGTCATGATTGCTTGGATTAATCCCAGCTTTCTACTCGTTCCAAAGCAAGGTGACACCATTAACCACGAAAAAACATCCGACCTCATAATTTAGGCAAGATGTATTTACGTTGTCAATACCTTTGTTGTAAAAGTTTACAATTACAATTCAAGGCTGAATCATAATTTACACCCAAACAGACGCGATTAATCGCGTCTCCTAACTCCTGTACGGACGCGATTAATCGCGTCTCTTTTACGCTTCCTCAGAATTTTCTCTTTTATGTCCTGGAGATGCTTCGTAAAGTGCATCGAGGTGTTGACGCGCATCTTCAACGTTAATTGAACGCATTACCAAAAGTGGCTCTTTAATTAAGTTGCCCGCGCTATCTAATAACTCTGGATGGGGTACAAACTGTTTCTTTGATGAATAATAACCATAGTTGCCTTGATTATTCATTGGCGAGGAATTCGTCGGGTAAGTTCGCTCCCGATCAAAACTGAACATGATCAGGTTACGAATTAAGTTGCCAACAGCTATAAATGCAAGGATTGTAAAAGCAAGAATGTAAAGCAGATGTAACATTGGATTTTCCTCCAGAGCAGCAATTTTTAAAACTTTATTTTGTAACGCTTTGTTTCGCCGATACTGTGACTCACAGTTAAGACGAGTATTCTACGCACTTTTCATGCGCTTACATCTATATGAAGCTATTTGTCAACCGTTATTTCACTTACGGTAGCATAGGATACATTGTCTTGTTAATCCAAATAATGTTAAGAAATTGTTAAGTTGTTTTTACTATCTCTTTAACGACTGATTTACCATCTTGCGTAGACGCTTCCTTGCCTCGTCATTAAACATCGCTAATTAGTCTGCCGAAATTTAGCAGATGCTCCCAGTGGCTGCTTAGACTTCACGTCCTTGACGAAAGCGCATTGCGACATTCCAGCATTCTGTTACTAAGTCATGCCAAGGCATTAACGTTGCCATATCAATGCCGACTTGTTTATCAGTTGCATTAAATAGCATCTTTGCCGTATTTAGTTCATCTTGCGCTTGCTTAACCCGCAAGAGCAAGTCAGATTGCTGTTGGGGACTCATAAATGATAGTTCCTCAGTTTCGAGTAAATGGCGTGATCGCATAAACCAATGCTGAAAATCTTCCAGCAGCGGATCTAAAACCGTTTTCAACAACTCTGTCCCTGGTAAATTTGAGTCTGACATAAATGAGAGGTATATTTCAAACTTGCTTACTAATATTAACGTTATTTACGTTTCTTAACACTTTTTTGATTTCTCTCATAATTAGAGGAGGTAAAAATATGTAACAAAAAACACATAATTTATTATATAGTCTTGATATCAGGTTTGTACAGTGCCTTGGGAGAAGCATCTAGTAGGTATATATGACACCGAATTGCAATTTATCAGATAATTTGGCGATGTCTACGACGGGCTACGCCTACGCGGGCAATTCTGAATTTGACACTCAGGTAAGAAATCAAAAATTTATCTTTATCCCTGATTGATTTCTGAATTCAGTCGTCAGAAATCAAAATCAATATAGTGGGGGATTCAAACGCGTTACCTAGAAGCACCACTCAAGAAAGTATATTTAGTGGGAATCTTCAACCCCTTAATTCATCCGCCTGTTGGACTCCAATTCATGCTTAATTCTGACTCCTGACTCTTGAATTCTGTTTTGATAATCAAAGTCGTTATAGTTGAATAAGCCTACAGATTCAGATAAATCACCTTTTGTAATCACTTCGCCAATGGTTCAGCAGCCAATGTCGCCAAATTCATCAAATCAGTCACAACAGTCAGAACAAGTTGAAAAAATTTATTTACCGCGTACCAGCGAATCAGAGAACTTAAAAAAGATTCGCCACACTGCTTCCCATGTAATGGCAATGGCAGTACAAAAGCTGTTTCCCAAGGCGCAAGTTACAATCGGCCCTTGGATTGAAAACGGTTTTTACTATGACTTCGACAATCCAGAACCATTTAGCGAAAATGATCTCAAAGCCATCAAGAAAGAGATGGCGAAGATTATCAATCGTAAATTGCCAGTAATTCGGGAAGAAGTCAGCCGCGAAGAAGCTGCACGCCGGATTCAGGAAATTAAGGAACCTTACAAGCTAGAAATTCTGGGAGATATCAAAGAGGAACCAATTACGATTTACCACCTGGGGAATGAATGGTGGGATTTGTGTGCGGGGCCTCATCTGGAAAATACTAGTGAATTAAACCCGAAAGCTATTGAACTAGAAAGCGTTGCTGGTGCTTATTGGCGTGGGGATGAAACTAAAGCCCAATTACAACGCATCTATGCCACCGCTTGGGAAAGTCCAGAACAACTCACCGAATATAAGCGACGCAAAGAAGAAGCGCTGCGGCGAGATCACCGAAAACTGGGTAAGGAACTGGGATTATTTATATTTTCTGATCTAGTGGGGCCGGGTTTACCCTTGTGGACACCCAAAGGTACTTTGTTACGGAGTACTTTAGAAGACTTCCTCAAGCAAGAACAGTTAAAACGGGGTTATTTATCTGTAGTAACGCCTCACATTGCCAGAGTAGATTTATTTAAAACCTCTGGACATTGGCAGAAATATAAAGAAGATATGTTCCCCTTAATGGCAGATGATCAGGAAGCTGCCGCACTGGAACAGGGCTTCGTCATGAAGCCGATGAATTGCCCCTTTCACATCCAAATATATAAGAGTGAGTTACGCTCTTATCGAGAACTACCGATGCGCTTGGCGGAATTTGGTACTGTTTACCGCTACGAACAATCAGGCGAATTGGGTGGTTTAACACGGGTACGCGGTTTTACTGTGGATGATTCTCACCTGTTCGTCACCCCAGAACAGCTAGATAGTGAATTCCTCAGTGTGGTGGATTTGATTTTGTCGGTGTTCAATAGTCTGCAACTGAAGAACTTTAAAGCTAGACTCAGTTTCCGCGATCCTGCTAGTGATAAGTACATCGGTGATGATGAAGTTTGGGACAAAGCCGAAGGTGCAATTCGCCGTGCGGTTGAAACCTTGGGGATGGAACACTTTGAAGGTATTGGAGAGGCGGCATTTTATGGGCCAAAACTTGACTTTATCTTTAGTGATGCCCTAGATCGGGAGTGGCAATTAGGAACTGTACAGGTAGATTACAATTTGCCAGAACGCTTTGATTTAGAGTACGTTGCTGAAGATGGTGTTCGCAAACGCCCAGTGATGATTCACCGTGCGCCTTTTGGTTCACTGGAACGGCTGATTGGGATCTTAATTGAAGAATATGCAGGCGATTTCCCTTTGTGGTTAGCGCCAGTGCAAGCTAGATTATTGCCGGTAGGTGATACACAGCTAGACTTTGCTAAAGATGTGGTGGCGAAAATGAGAGCCTTAGGCATCCGTGCAGAAGTTGATACCAGTGGCGATCGCTTGGGTAAACAAATTCGCAATGCAGAGAAAGAAAAAATACCCGTGATGGCTGTGGTGGGAGCGAAAGAAGTCGAAACCAACACCTTGAGTATACGTACCCGTGCCTCTGGGGAATTGGGAGTTATACCTGTAGATGAGGTGGTGGATAAGATGAAGGATGCGATCGCTAAGTTCGAGAATTTCTAAAATCTAACCGCAGACGCACACTAATCATAATTAGTGTGCGTCTTGCCTAGTAGCGTATTGAGGCTTACTGAATCGATGGTCTAGGTGTTGGGAAAGGAGCGATGTCTACGACGAGCTTCTCTACGAGACGCTACGCAAACGCTTACGTAACGTATTTAAATCAAAGACTTAATTAGATAGATCCAGAAATTAAATATGCGTTATCCAGAACTCTTGTAGAGACGTAGCAGTACTACGTCTCTACATTTTTTTCACTCATATTTCTATTAATGGAGTTGAAAGATTTATTTTAATTTTGACTTTTAACGGGCTGTGGAAAATTAGAAAGTATCACAGACGACAAAACTTTTCTCAATCACCGCACCCAAGAAAACTTTTCTAGTTATTCAACACTGTTAGGATTGATTTAAAGACTTGTGGAATCTGCTCTTCCTAAACAGACTGGACTTGCATAAATTACTGTCAATAATTTTTGACTCACATCATGAACCGCTTTACCTCTATTTTGCTCGCCGGCTTGATAGCATCTGCTTCAGCTTTGGCTATTTCTCCAAAAGCTGATGCTAAGACACCAGCGTCTTATCTTGCTGGGTTAGATAGCTACGGCTATCAACGCAACGATGATGGTAACTACGAACTTCAGAGTCGTCACCATAGAAATGATGACTCTGACCGCCAGAACGACCTTCGGAACATTCGTGACAACGATCGCCGCTATGAGCGCGACAATAACCGTCGCTATGAGCGCGACAATAACCGTCGCTATGAGCGCGATAATAATCGCCCTTATGAGCGCGAGAATAATCGTCGCTATGAGCGCGATAATAATCGCCGTTATGAGCGCGATAATAATCGCCGTTATGAGCGCGATAATAATCGTCGTTATGAGCGTGATAATAACCTTCGCAACATTTATGACAATAACCGTCGCTATGAACGCGATCGCGACTGGGGACGTGGTTAATCCTTTTGCCTATTTATTAAGCTTAGTTCCAAGTGAACTGAGAATTGATTCTACTTGGCGATAGGACAAACACAATCTCTTTTTCCACTCATTCTAATATCTGACTTTTCACTCTTATCTAGAAAACCTCGCTTCCATTCCGTAGTAAGGAAACTTGATCGTTGCTCAGGTTTAGCGTTAGCTTTTCTACATGACGTGAAAAGTCAGATTTTTATTAAATCAAGAATTTACTCTCAGTCTAGAAGTCTCTTTCTCAATTACGAATTACGTTAACGGAGTTCAGAGGTGGATTCA
Source organism: Nostoc sp. (assembly GCF_036917935.1). Lineage (GTDB taxonomy): Bacteria > Cyanobacteriota > Cyanobacteriia > Cyanobacteriales > Nostocaceae > Nostoc. The sequence continues at coordinate 299,134 of NZ_JBALEL010000051.1, forward strand.
TCCAGTTCAAATACTCGTTAACGGAGTTCAGAGGTGGATTCATCCAGTTCAAATACTCGTTAACGGAGTTCAGAGGTGGATTCATCCAGTTCAAAGACTCGTTGACGGAGTTCAGAGGTGGATTCATCCAGTTCAAAGACTCGTTAACGGAGTTCAGAGGTGGATTCATCCAGTTCAAATACTCATTCACGAGTATCAAAGACTCAATTTAATTGAATCAAGAATTTGCCCTCAGCCTATAAGTCTCTTTCTTAATTACGAATTACGTTAGCATCGCGGGGCGTAGCCCATTACGAATTACGAATTAATATCACGACCTTGGCCGCAACAGTTGCACGAAGGTATCACTTACAGTATGGTCTTTAGTATCGGCGGCGTATTGAACTAATTTTTCCTTCAGTTCTTTAGCAGCATCTAAAGGCAGTAAGTTGACTAGCAAAAAGTAGACACCACGAAAACGGGAATCGCCCATGTGGTCAATCAGCCGATTTTTCGCTTCATCACTATCGCCCAGAAAGTTCTGCACTAAAAAGAAATCCATAATCTTGTCGTGGCGGAAATACCATTCTCTCTTGGCTGCACCTTCTTCGTTTTGCCACTGACGGCTGACGACCATTTTATATTTCTCATCTTCTAAAGACTGGACTACCTGCTGAAATTTATCTCCAGGTAGCGCCTGTTCATCGTTAAGCCGCATTTGATAAACAGCATCGGAGAATTTTTTTAAGGGAAATTCCTGGTTCCACTCTTGCAGGTATTCGGCTGCCATCAAATTATATTGCTGTTCTTGCAGGTGAAACAGGTCGGGGTATTCGCCTTGGGAGATCATTAACGCCACAACAGTTAAATCCATTGGGTTAGAGAGAACCCTTTGATTAGCAGCTAATTCCTCTGATGATTGCTGGTTGCTGAAGGCTTGAGTTAAGTAATTATTGCAGGCTTGTTTGTAATCACTACTTTGTACTTTGGCATCTTTGGGGAATCGTGGCTGACGGGTAAGCAAAAATTGCTGAATTTGGGCTGGCTCAAGGGGCTGTAATTTATATATCTTGGCTGTTGAGGGTGGTGTCCACTCTAGGGGCTGGGTAGTCATGATGATGTTACCCCGGAAGTAGCTTTCGACAAACTGACAAATTTTTGCCCTGGTGTCGGCTGTGACTTCGTTGAGTCCGTCAATGCAGATATCTAATGCACCACTGTAAATTAAATTCTTGAGAAAATCAGCATCTTGTGCTTGCCCGTGCAGCTTGGCTTGAATTGCTTCAATTACCCCCTTGTCGCACTTGCGGGCTGGGAGATAAACCACAATGCGCGGTGAGGTTTTTACCAGATGGCGCAGAAACATCGACTTACCCAAGCCGGAATCACCTTCTAGAACAATTTGCCCGGTGATGCTGGGTAGCACCTGGGTAATTGCTTGGGGTTTTTCTGCACTGGGAACTTTCACCTGAGATTCTGGGAAGTATGTTTGGGGGTTAAAATTATCTAACCCGGCATCGGCTAACAAAGAAGGTTTGAAGGGTTCAAATAATTTGCGACGGAAAAAGGGAATCCAAGCGAGGAGAAAGCCGACGTAGCCCACGCCTAAGATGCGTCTTACCCAAGGGTTCCAGAAGAAGATGGCTTGGACTTGGGGAAATTTGGGATAAGCGAAGATGAGGAGAAGCCAAAAGGCAGCGTGAATTAAAATAATAGTTCGGGCGTTGAGAAACCACTGCCAACCCTTGAGGTTAACTATTACTGATTGCAGTGAATCAGCTTCGTTGTATCCGGCGTTTTTGAGGTTGTTGTAGTGAGTTTCTAAAATCACAATATCTTGTGGTTTCCAAGAGACTTTTCTCGCAACTACAGCAATTTGCTTTGCTAAGTCTTCTCGTAATCGTGCAAAATCTCGACTTGGTTCCCAAACTTGGGCAAAGAGTTTGAGAGTTTTATCACCTTGATCATGGCTCAATTGAGCAGGAATTGCTTTTGGTCTGCCCAGCCATTTAAGCAGTGTTTTGACTTCATCAGTGCCGCCACCCAGAAAATATGTCAAAAATCGCCACTGTGCAAATTCTGATTGACCTGCATCATAGATGCTATCCAGAATTACAACAATATTATTTAGGTTGAGTTGTTCTATCTTTCCCAATGCCGATGCTGCACCGTAACGAACATCAGCCTCAACGGATTTATCCTTGAGGAAGTCGAGGATGTAGGGTTTGGCTGCCTCCCCCAGATTTCCCAATGCCTTTGCTGCACTGGAACGAACTATACTCTCAACGGTTTTATCTTTGACGATGTCAGCAATGTCTTTAACGTAGGGTTTGGCTGCCTCCCCCAGATTTCCCAATGCCTCTGCTACACCGAAACGAACTATACTCTCAACGGTTTTATCCTTGAGGATGTCAACAATGTCTTTAACGTAGGGTTTGACTCCATCCCCCAGATTTCCCAATGCCTGTGCTGCAACGGAACGAACTACACTGTCAACGGATTTATCCTTGAGGAAGTCTTTGATGTAGGGTTTGGCTGCCTCCCCCAGATTTCCCAATGCCGATGCTGCATCGGAACGAACTACACTGTCAACGGTTGTATCCTTAAGGAAATCGAGGATGTCTTTGACGTAGGGTTTGGCTGCCTCCCCCAGATTTCCCAATGCCGATGCTGCACTGGAACGAACATATTTGTCAACAGTTTTATCCTTGAGGATGTCAGCAATGTCTTTGACGTAGGGTTTGGCTGCCTCCCCCAGATTTCCCAATGCCGATGCTGCCCTGGAAAGAACTACACTGTCAACGGTTTTATCCTTGAGGAAGTCGAGGATGTCTTTAACGTAGGGTTTGGCTGCTTCCCCCAAATTTCCCAATGCCGATGCTGCATCGGAACGAACACTTAAGTCAACAGTTTTATCCTTGAGGATGTCAGCAATGTCTTTGACGTAGGGTTTGGCTGCCTCCCCCAGATTTCCCAATGCCGATGCAGCATCGGAACGAACAGAGGGGTCAACGGTTTTATTCTTGAGGATGTCAGCAATGTCTTTGACGTAGGGTTTGGCTGCCTCCCCCAGATTTCTCAATGCCGATGCTGCACCAGAACGAACAATTGAGTCAACGGATTTATCCTTGAGGATGTCAGCAATGTCTTTGATGTAGGGTTTAGCTGCCTCCCCCAGATTTCTCAATGCCGATGCTGCACCAGAACGAACAATTGAGTCAACGGATTTATCCTTGAGGAAGTCGATGATGTCTTTGACGTAAGGTTTGGCTGCCTCCCCCAGATTTCCCAATGCCGATGCTGCACCGGAACGAACATCAGCCTCAACGGATTTATCCTTGAGGAAGTCGAGGATGTCTTTGATGTAGGGTTTGGCAGCCTCCCCCAGATTTCCCAATGCCAATGCTGCACCTCTACGACCAATTGAGTCAACGGTTTTATCTTTGAGGAAGTCGAGGATGTCTTGAACGTAGGGTTTGGCAGCCTCCCCCAGATTTGCCAATGCCGATGCTGCACCGGAACGAACAATTGAGTCAACGGTTTTATCCTTGAGGATGTCAGCAATGTCTTGAACGTAGGGTTTGGCAGCCTCCCCCAGATTTGCCAATGCCGATGCTGCACTGGAACGAACATATTTGTCAACGGATTTATCCTTGAGGATTTTGGCAGCTTTTTGAGCAATATCTTCTGGTTTCTTTCCCAGAGATTTTAAATCTTTTAGATCATATTTAACTAATTTGTCTAGTGCAGACCCCTTTACTCCGTCATATCCATCTTCAAGGGCAACAACGATACCGTTAATCTGCCATGCTTCTGGTTTGGGCTTAGGCTGTTCTTTCGTGCTTACCACAAGCGTATTATTCCTGTTTATCCCAAGCACTTTCGTGCTTACCCCAGGCAGGGCAAGGAGGAGAGTCAACAGCAGGATAAAGGTAAAAAGGTAAAAAGGCGACGATCGCTTTTTAATTATGTGCAGATACATTTGTATAATTCCTAATTTATTTAGAAATAAAGCCTCTTTGTGCCCTTTCTCTGGTAAAGAAAGAGAAGGGAGTTAGGTTTTTTAGTAGTAAATCAGGAACCGCTACAGTTATCTTTTTACCGTCTGATAACTCAACCTAGCCAGAAATGGAATATTAATGTAAATACTACAGGAATTTAAAAAGATACACCCAGAGAATAATAATGAGCTTCCCTGAGCGATGGTGCCGCAGCTACGCCAGTCGTAGACATCGCCTACTCAAACCACTGCACGAGATAATAACAATACTTCGTTTGATTGTTAGCGATCGCTAATGTCTTTTGATAACCTCTGCAAACTACTGTCCGAAAAACATCCCGAACGTTTTGCTAGTTGGGTTTTGGGTACAGAGCAAACTTCCGTCAAAGTTCTCAAAACCGAATTGAGTATTGAACCGATTCGCGCTGATTACGTTACCTTCTTACAGCTAGAAGGACGCATTCTCCACCTGGAATTTCAAACCAAACTAGAATCTACACCACCATTACCGTTGCGGATGCTAGATTATTGGGTACGCTTGTATCGTTTGTATCGTCTACCCATAACCCAAGTTGTCGTATTATTACTTCCTCCTGCACCAGGAACCGTAATTGAAACTGTCTTTTCAGTCGAAACTACTCGTCATGAATATCGCGTAATTCAAATGTGGTCAGAAAATCCTGAATCATTCCTCAATGACCCAGCTTTATTACCCTTAGCACCATTGGCAGCAACCATGCAACCTCAAGCCTTATTACAACAAGTTGTGGAAAAAGTTAATCAACTTGAGCCAAGGCAACGACCAGAAATTTCCGCCTACACCCAAATCTTAGCGGGGTTAAAATACAATCAGGATTTGATTCGACAATTATTTCGGGAGGGTATGATGCGCGAGTCAGTAATTTATCAAGAAATTCTCGCTGAAGGCGAACAACGGGGAGAAAAACGGGGAGAACAACGTGGGGAACAACGCGGACGAAAAGCGGAAGGGCAATTGCTCATTCTCCGTCAACTCACTCGACGGGTGGGAGAATTACCCCAAGAAGTGCTAGACCGTATTGAAACTCTCTCTTTAGAACAATTAGAAAATCTCGGTGAAGCATTATTGGATTTTCAGGCGATCGCGGATTTAGAAACCTGGTTTGGTACATTAGACGTAGGAGTGAAAATAACGTAGGTACAATTTATGAATTATGCCTACCAAGGATTTCGGGCAACGCATAATTAATTTCACTCCTATGTCTATTAGATGAATTTTTCCATTTAAGCCAATGTCTGATGGCACTAGGGGAAAAAATAGTTTCAGAAGAACGAAAGCGAGTTGAGCTTGTCAGATTGCCGCATTAAAGCTCAATTAACTTGAATCCCCAAGGTTTGAGAGCTGCTAAAGCTACTTCTTCACTTACACCTTCATAAGCTTCCCATTCCAAGGGATGCTCTTTAGGATGTCCGTCGCCGACATTACCTGCAACTTTGATGATCGGACAGTTGGCGATGCGATCGCGCTCTAACCCTTTGGGAATTGCTAGTTGGATTTTGTGCCCAACAAACTTCGCTGTACTATCATCAGCTACAGATTCACGGATTAAACAAATATCACCAGCAGTCCCCCAAGTAGTTTGGTAAATGTGGAGAAACGATATATAACTTGCTGGTTTGATCGATCTTTTTAGAACGTGCATTATCTGTAATCCTTATACTATGAGTCAAAAATCATAAATCATATAAGTATTTTCTATCACGTTCGTAGGGAAGAATGTTCTTAACTCACATTTTGCACCTAGCCCAGGCGATTAGAAACCGCCTGGTGGAGGATGTGAAGCTTAAAAGACGATAATCGCCCACATACTTACTCCCAACCCAATCGCTGCTAGGTGTTGCCAAAGGAGCGATCGCACTGGTTGCTTGGCAATCTTTTGCGTTAATAACATAGTCAGTAACACGGAGAAAATTATCGTTGCACCTTGCAAAAAGGCAATCACAGCTGGGTGAGCAACTAATATTGGCAATTGTTCACCACTCAAACCAAGAGTCGCAAAGGTCACGGGTAAAATTCGCCCGCCTTCACCCAAGCCCAAACGTAGATAGTGAGCTAAGTTTCCCCCCAAAACTAATGGTAGGTAGCTATATGCAAGCTCTACAAATTTTCGCGGCTTACGGTTAAAGTTGAAGACTTGGAGCAAGCCATAAGCCGCGAAGGTAAAAGCCGCTGGGATAATTAACACTAGCAGCGATAATCCCAAGTGCTGCCAAAACTGAGTTAAATCGAATTGTAAGCCCAACCAAGATTGCAATTCTGGCAAGCGATGCAGATATATACCCCCCAATAGCAGAAATAATAATGCTACTTCATAGCTGCGGGGTACATGAGTTGTCCACAGTTCAATACCAGGGGGACGCAAGTTGAATTCAACGGAACGATGGGGACAGGCTTTGAGGCAAGTCATACACAATACGCAATCTCTGTTATCTTCTAACTGGGCTGGGTGGGAGTATAAAGGACATCCATTAGTTTCCAGCCCTTCGCCTTTTTGCGGCCCACCTTTATAACACTGATAAGTGGTGCAACTAGCAGAACATATCCCTTGCTGTGCCCGGAGTTCCGTCATTGAGAGTTTGGCAAACAAACCATTCATCCCGCCGATGGGACACAGATACCGACACCAGAATCGCCGCTCAAAAAGAGCAGAGAAAATCATCGCCCCAGCAGTAATTAACAGCAGCAAACAAGCACTAAGGTAGGCTGTATTTTCTAAATGCCAGAGTTCTTCCCATAAGAAAATTAGGGAGAACAAACCAAACATGAACCATCCGCCCCATTTCTCAGCTTGTTCTCTCGGCCAGCGCTTGAGTTTTCGAGGCCACAGCCATAAAGAGAGCTTTTGGGTAATTTCCCCGTAAATCATGAAGGGACAAACAGAACACCAGATACGTCCCAAAAAGGGAAAGAGAAATAAGAAGAAAGGCCACCACCAAGCCCAAAATAGATTTAAGACGAAATTGCGATCGCGAGTTTGTGGCCCAATAAATAAGACTGCAACAATAATCGCAAAAGCCGTTGCAGTCAAACCATAGTTAATGCGATCGGGCCACCAGGGACTACGTAAAAACCGCCGCAAAGGAGGATAGGCATTTAACAGATTCACCCGAAATCGTTTTTTCTTAGTTTCGGCTGGCCAGAAAATTTCTTCTGTTAATTCATTGGCACCCTCAGCTTGCACGATCGCTCTTTCTACCAGATTTTTCAATTCCTTGAGGTTGCCAGGAAAATCATAAGACTGGAGGCGACGTAGAGCTTCTGGGGTCATGTGCGGTTTAGAAACGCCTCTAGAGCGAGTGTAGAGACTGGTATAATATTCAACTTGTGTTTGAATATCAGCTTTCCGCACCCGTAGCGGTGGTACTTTAATAATGTGACCAACAGAACGTTCAACTGCCGGCTGAGTTTTTTCTGAAACAATCAGAATTCTGGCTTTACTGGGACGAGGTTGGGTGGCTGGCTCTCCAGAACGACTGACCGGGGTATATGTACCAGTTTTGAGCAACTGCGTCACGGGAGGTAATAATTCTTCAGGTAATTCTTGGATGTTGTTGAGAACTAGAGTACCTTCCCCCAACCATTCCAAAAGTCCTGGTTTGCCGCCAGCGCGACCGAATAAATCTGCACCGCTAGTTTGGAGAATACCACAATTTACTTTAATAATTGGTTCTCGCCGTTTGGGAGAACCAAAGTGGATGAGGGCTGCTATATTGTCTTTTTCTAACCCTGGTTCTCCGAAAATATCCACTGATTCGCGGTCAGCAGCTGCTTCGCGAATTTGCTCCCGCAGCCGCACAGCATAGCGACTTGTACCGACAATTCCCCGTTGCGCCTTGGTGACTAAATATGGCCGCAAGGCGAGGAAACGTTCTTGTTCATAGCCAAGTGCAGATGTTACCTGAGCTAATTCTTGAGCTAATTGACGCGAAAAAGCCTGAGCAATTTCGGGGTATTGGGTGGCTAATTCCCGAAATTTAGCAGCAGGTACAACCCACAAGTGACATTCGGTTACTGTAGTAATTGTGAATGCAGTTAATTCATCCAACAGCAATTCTTTGAGTTCAATCACTGCACCGGGAAGGAATCCACAAGCTAAAGCTGGATTGGTTTGATTGGTAGTATTGCTTTCGAGTTGACCTTCTACAAGAATATAAAGGGCTTCTGGAGAATTGCCTTCGCTAACTAAGTCAGTTTCGGCACTCACAACTTGTTTTTCAATTACTTGTGCGATCGCATTTAACACTTCATCTGAGAGAATTCCTAAACTTGTGCGTTCTTGTAGCCATATAACCGTTTCTGGAGATGTCATATTAAGTTCTCCCTCTAGGCTGCTGTATAACAAGAATTATCCCTGAAAGGGTATGTCAAAATATCTGCGTGTGGCGATACATGACAAGTTATATCATGTCCGTTCCATATACCCATGATTCCGTGTTGGCGTATGGCATCGCCACCGCCTCAGTGAAGTTCAGGGCTTATGCAAATAATTTCGTAACTCTTATTACAATGCTTCCTCTGTACCTATGCGGTTTGATTCTTCCGTGACTCGTGCATAAGTCATAAAGCTGTTAGGTGAGAATGTGCCTGTGAGTAGTATTAAATGTCTGCTTCTTGCAACCATCGGACAACCATGCCCGCCAAAACTCCACCTAAAATTGGGAACACGATGAAAATCCAAAGGTCAGTCAATGCCCAACCGCGAGTAAAGATAGCTGTAGCTAGCGATCGCACGGGATTGACGCTGGCATTTGTCACTGGAATCAGGATAAGATGCGCCAAGGTAAGCCCTAAACCTATGGGGATGGGTGCAGACTGCTTGAAAGCGGGAGAAGATGTGACGCTCAAGATCAGCAGCACAAAGCCACAGGTAACAGTCAATTCGGCTAATGCACAAGCCCACCAGCTATAGTTACCAGGTGAGTGAATTCCCACCCCATTAGAACCAAAGTCGGCTGTTGTAAACCCAGGCTTGCCCATGCAAATCAAAAACAGGATAGTAGTCCCCCAAATTGCGCCGAGAATCTGACTTCCTATATATGGCAAAACGTCTCGGAAAGAAAATTGCTTGGCTACCCAAAAACCAATTGTGACTGCGGGGTTGATGTGACATCCGCTGATAGAACCAAAAGTATAAGCAGCAGTCAACAAACTTAAGCCAAAAGCGATCGCCACCCCAGTAACTCCAACCCAAGGTACTGTACCAGAGATAACCGCAGTACCCACGCCCATCAGAACCAACCAAGCTGTACCTAGAGCTTCCGCAAAACATCGTTTGGCTAACGAGTAACGATTCATGAGAAATGCTATAACTGGCTATACGTGATTGATACTTGTACACATTAGCCGAATAAGACTAAGATAAATACTCATTTCTTAATTATTAAGTATAAAACGTAACGATATACTGTTGGTTGCCTGATTTAAAAACTTGATTAAAAATTAAATTTATAACTGCTGTAACTTGTCCCGAATCACGTGTGGCTATTGTACATTAATATCTGAAATATCTGAGAGTTGATCAGGGACAAATTATGGCAATTTATCTAGACTCGGCGATCGCATCGGAAGCTGAAGTTGTTAAGCTTTGGGGATGGGTGAAAGGCATTACAACAAATCCCACGCTGTTGGCTCAAAGCGATACTCCACCAGAAACCACGCTCAAAAAATTGGTTGCCTTGACGAATGGCCCGTTATACTATCAACTTATGGCATCCGATAAAGCTGGGATGCTAGCTGAAGGTAGAAAAGCTTTCGAGATTATTGGTTCACAAACAATTTTGAAGATTCCCGCAACACCGTTAGGTTTTGAAGTGGTGGCGAGTCTATCAACAGAAATTACCTGTTCGGTGACAGCGATTTATAGTGCAGCCCAGGCAGCAGTAGCACGGGAAGCAGGAGCTAAAATTGCCATAGCTTATGTAAATCGAGCTACCCGATTGTTAGGTGACGGTATTGCTTTAGTGCGGGATATGGCTAGCGTACTCAAGGGTAGTGATACGGAAATCTTGGCAGCTAGTATCAAATCTCCTGAAGAAGCAGCCGCCTCATTGCAAGCCGGGGCGGATCATTTGACTTTACCACTGGCAATGTTGCAAGCGATCGCAACTCATGAATTCTCACAAAAAACTGTTGAAGAATTCGCTAAAGGAGGCATCGGTTTAACTAATTCTTAATACTCACCTCCAGCGAGAAGCAAGCTACGTAATTCGTAATTTTTGGATTTTAGTCTCCCACTAAATTGTCAATCGTTTAGGATTGCGATCGCTCTCTTAAGCCACCCTGGTAAACTGTAAGTTATATCCAGGAAAATCGCCCGTTCCATCCCGACACTGTTCAAGCTCTAGTGCTTATGGAGCATAGATTATAGCTTTCCAAACGTGCTATTCTTCTCTAACGACTGTTTAATAGCGTTAACCTAGAATAAATCCATTTTAATATTAGTAATGCCTAATATTCCAGAACACGTAAACACTCTCGTTACGAAATTTATTCCGAGTTATAGATTTCTTCGTTTAGAAGAACTCACAATTGATAAAAAGAATTCCATTCAAACAGAAATTAACGGTAAATCCATTAAAGTTCTCAGTTGGAATATTGCTAAACAAAACTATAATAAAATTTGGCTAAAAGATTTTTCAAAAATAATTGAAGCTGATCAACCAAACCTCATATTCCTACAAGAGTTTTCTCTAAAGTTAGAAGCAGACGAATGGTCGAAATGGCTGAAAATGAATTGGAATTTTGCTCCTAATTTTCTAGATATTCATCATCAAACTTATTCAGGAATCTTTACAGCATCGACAATCAGTCCAATTACCAAAAAAGTTATAACTACTAAACATTATGAGCCGATTGTTAAAACTCCTAAAATTTCTTTAATCACTGAGTATCTGCTATCTGAACAAAGCACAACTCTCCTGACAATCAATACTCATCTGATCAACTTTGTAGATTTAAATAAATTTAAAATCCAACTAAATGAATTAGAGCGAGCCTTATCTATACATCGGGGGCCACTAATATTTTCAGGGGATTTCAATACTTGGAGTCGAAAAAGAGCAGTTATCCTCAATCAAGTAACAACGCAATTAGGATTAACGCCTGTAATTTTCGCACCTGATGAGAAGGAGAAAATTAAACGCTTTCTGTTATCACCTCCTTTAGATCATATCTTTTATCGAGATATCAGTGTCAAGAAAGCTAGTGCTAAAGTGCTAGACCAAATTTGTTCATCCGATCATAAGCCATTGCTGGCAGAATTTACTTATACCAATACTCAATAAAAATTAAGATGCTTGTAGATGCTGGTGTTCTAGCTATTTTTAGCACAGCTACAGTTGTTGTTCATCTCGTGGGAGTTATACATGCAGCCCATGCAGTGATGAATGTGCGTTCTTCCCAAGGGGCAATTGCCTGGAGCATTTCTCTAATTACCTTTCCCTGGCTAGCGATTCCGTTGTATTGGATTTTAGGAAGAACTAAATTTCATGGATATGCTGAAACACTCCGCTCTGTCTATGCACAACACTATAAGCTTTTTCATTCGACTTATAGTGAACTGATTAAATTTCAGGTTGCGCCACCAGATAATCTAGCCCAGTTGCAACCCTTAGCGGAGGCTTTTACAGAAATTGCTTTCACATCAGGCAATGCTGTCGAATTACTAATTAATGGTCAGCAAACCTATGAAGCGATGCTGAAAAAGATTGCATCGGCGAAAAATTATATTTTGTTTCAATTTTATACTGTTAACGATGACCAATCAGGTAATGAGTTTAAAGAAGCGTTGATTGCTAAAGCCAAGCAAGGAATAAGTATCTATTTTCTCTACGATGAAATTGGTTCAAAGAAATTATCTCACCCTTATATCCAGTCTCTACAACAGCATGGAATTGCAGTGAGTGCATTTAACACTACAAAAGGTCAGGGTAATCGGTTCCAATTTAATTTTCGCAATCATCGGAAAATTCTAGTAGTGGATGGAGAAATAGCATTTGTAGGTGGACTAAATATTGGTGATGAATATTTAGGAAAAAATCCTCGCTTGAGTCCTTGGCGCGACACTCATATCATGCTTGAAGGGCCAAGTGTACAAAGCCTACAAAACTCCTTTGTGCGAGATTGGTATTGGGCGACTCGAAAACTTATCGAAGTTAACTGGCAGGTAAAAATTAATCGCGAAACTAATCAAACTGTATTCATACTTCCTACAGGCCCCGCAGATCAGCTACCAGCTTGTAAGCTTTTTTTCGTTGAACTAATTAATCAAGCTCAAACTCATCTCTGGATTGCTAGTCCATACTTTGTGCCGGACGAAGCAACATTGTCAGCCTTAAAACTGGCAGCAATGCGAGGTGTCGATGTGCGAATTCTCTTACCAAATCGACCCGATCATTTATTTGTTTATTTATGTTCCTTCTCTTACTACACCGAAATGGAAAAAATCGGTATCAAATTGTATCGTTACAAAAATGGGTTTATGCACCAGAAAATTATAGTCATTGATGAGAATCTAGCAGGGGTAGGAACTGTTAACTTAGATAATCGCTCTTTTTCCCTAAATTTTGAAGTTATGGGTTTTGTTACCGAGTCTGGCTTTGTCCAAAGTGTGAAAAAGATGTTAGAGGATGATTTAGCGGTTTGTGTTGCTGTCGATCTTAATGAGTACGATAAAAAACCTTTTTGGTTCAAGTTAGCTGTGAGAGTCTCTCGATTGCTGACTCCTTTACTTTAATTACTAATAATTGCCCCAACATCTAATAATATATGGATGAATAGAATAATCCATCAGGCAAAGTTAGGGTAATTTACTCAGTGGTGTCACTAAACCGTCAATGCTGACAAGATTTTTCTGCTGTTGATATTCTCGAACTCCCTCTTCGCCTTTTTTGCTGGCCCAATTTACTAGAGTCTGGCGCTGACCTCGATATTCATAGAGTGGAACGCCAAAACCACACGAAGTCTGGATTTTTTCAATGTCAGCGACGATAATTTGACGAGTTCCAGGTATCGGCAAAAACTGAGAATACAACGAGTCCCACTCTGGAGAACTCGGTAAAATCGTGCTTCCTTGACCGTAAAGACGCAGGATAAACGCGGGTTCTTCAAAGGCACAAAACATGAAGGTTATCCGCCCATTTTCTTGCAAATGGGCTGATGTTTCGTTACCACTACCTGTAAGGTCTAAGTAACCTACACGGTTGGGGGAAAGGATGCGAAAGCAGTCCTGACCTTTAGGAGACAAGTTAACATGACCTGTAGGACTCAAAGGTGCAGAGCCAACAAAGAAAAGGTGTTGTGCAGCAATAAAGTCTTGCAGTTCCTCAGTAATAGAGTCAAATAATTTAGACATAGACTGTCTGATTTATATTTGCAAATTTATCATGTTCTCAGCCTATGTCTTAGCTAAAAATCTCGCAAGGTCTAATTGTCGATGTCTGGCTTATCGCAAGGGAGTGGGGAGTTAGGAGTTAGGAGTGGAGAAAAGTGTTACTGTCTCATATACCGATTAGCCATTTGGATGGCATCAGCGATATCGACATCACCATCGCCATCAGCATCTAAGAAGGAATTTAATACAGGATTTCCGCCAGCTTGGGGATTTTGAGCATTGGCACCTGATTGCAAAAACTTTAGCACCAAAGGTACTGCCAAAGGCAGCAATTGTTGAACTATACCAGCATCCAAACCAGTGCGCTGGGCAGCAACTTCAGCTACTTGCTGTTGTATCTGAGGGGAAAATAGCGAATCGACGGCTTGAGGGTTGGGAGAAGTACCAGCATATTGACTGACTAAATTTTGTGTGGCTTCATTACCATCTGTGGCTTGTTTGTCTTGTAAAGCAGAACGCACTTGACCACCCACAATTGACAAAACTGATTCGATGGTAGAAGGGTCTGCGCCTGTGCTACTGCTTAACTGCTGTACAGTATTGACAATACTTCCTAGTTGACCTATGCTCCCCTGTTGATTGGGATTAGTGACAGCACCAAGAATTTGATCGAAAAGTCCCATAAGTTTGTTTCTCTCTTTGTTCTTAAAAACTTGTCAAAACTGGCTGGAAGTTTTTTGTGTACACGCACTTTTGTAAGTCTACTAAAAGATTAAAACACGTGAGCTTTATAATGAACGAATAAAATTTTAACAGCTACTAGCTCAAGGATGAGAAATCGCTCAACCGATTACAAATAAGTAATTTTACCCTGATGTTTTTCTACCAAAATCTGATATGCGTAGGCGTAGCCCGCCGCAGGCATTGCTAGCCCTAAAACCGTACTAATGCGTCGTGATTTGGTTGTGAAAAATGCTTCAAAGTCTCCACCAAAATAAATATAATCGCCGTCTGTAGAAGAATGTTCATCTATCTTTCAGACAGCGATCGCCAAACGCCTAACCTATTTGCCCGATATTTGCTCTACGCTAATGCCGCTACCTTCTCTAACAATCCCTGAAACAACCTCAAGCCATCACTACCCCCCAGCATTGCGTCTGACGCCCTTTCTGGGTGCGGCATCATTCCCAACACATTGCCCCGACGATCGCAAATCCCGGCGATGTTGTTCAGTGAACCGTTGGGGTTCTCTCCTTCATAGCGAAACACGACTTGTCCGTTATCTTCAATTTCTGCGAGAGTGGCTGCATCAGCGTAGAATCGCCCCTCTCCGTGGGCAATGGGCAAAGTGATCACTTCACCAGTTGTATAAGCTTGCGTCCATAAGAGATTAGTACGCTCGACTTTCAAGGGGACGCGATCGCAAATAAAATGCAAATCTTGATTTCTGGTTAACACCCCTGGCAAAAGTCCAGCTTCAGTTAATACCTGAAACCCATTGCAAATACCGAGGACAAACTTACCCTTTTGGGCGTGTTCCACAACCTGCTGCATCACGGGTGAAAAACGCGCGATCGCACCACAGCGCAGATAATCCCCGTAACTAAAGCCACCAGGTATAATCACGACATCCAAATCAGCAATATCTGTTTCTTGATGCCAAACCATGCGAGTTGGTTGCCCCAGTAAATCTCTGGTTACATAGGCAACATCGCGATCGCAATTAGAACCGGGAAAAACAACAACACCAAATTTCATGATTACTCAATGGGAGTGGGGAGGCAGGAGGCAGGAGGCAGGAGGCAGGGGGAGAACGAATAAGGCTAATGCCCAATCCCTAAAATACCCCAGTTTGAGTTTCGACCTCAATCATATCAAAGCGGTAATTTTCAATTACGGGATTTGATAGCATTTGGTCACAAATTTTATCAAGGTCTTGACGCGCTTTCTTCTCATCAGTTGAGGTGATGGTGAGTTCAATGTACTTGCCAATCCGCACCTGGTCAACGTTATCGTATCCCAGTTGCTTAAGACCGGATTGTACAGCCACACCAGCGGGGTCTAAGACTGAAGGACGAAGGGTCACGAAAATTTTGGCTAGATACTTGGTTTGCACGGTTTTTGCTGAATGCTGCGATCGGTATACTATAACTTTATGCTCTAACTGAGTGAAAATAAGATTACGAAGCGGTTAAAGTTAATTGATCAATTAGCCCATCTAACAGCTTCAACTACAGTGGGATATTTAAATAATTGTCTATGAGAGCCATACGCACCCGCAGTCAAGAGCGTATTTTCAACCTACTGAAAACCATCAAAAAAGGCATTTCCGCCCAAGATATTTACGTGGAACTACGTAACACAAATCAGAGTATGGGTTTAGCAACAGTTTACCGTTCTCTAGAAGCCTTAAAACTAGAAGGCATGGTACAAGTGCGAAATTTGGCTAACGGTGAAGCCCTCTATAGCCTAGCGCAGCAAGACAAACACCACCTAACTTGCTTGCAATGTGGTGTCTCAATTCCGATTAATCAATGCCCCGTCCATGACCTAGAAGACCAGTTAGAAACCAGCCATAAGTTTAAAGTTTTTTACCACACCCTAGAGTTTTTTGGGTTGTGCAGTCAATGCCAGGTAAATCAAGCTACTGAGATTGGTCAATAATCATACCAATTCTATGAGAGGAATAAAGCGTGTTTTACTTCTGTTAGCGCAGCCCATTCTGAATTCCGACTCCTGAATTCTGCTGTAATAAATGCTTTATTCAAACAAAACTCAACCAACTAAATACATCTGCAACTGTTAATTGCCAATTTTCAATAACACTCAAAACGGGTAAAATATCTTGCTGTTCTTTTAATTCTGGTAATTTATTGGGTTCAAAAATCATGATTGACTCATCATCAGAATCGAGCAACCAACCTAACTTTGCTCCATTTTGGATAGAAAAAGTAATTTTGCGGATAACTCGGTTGGGTGATTGATCTGGTGAGAGAATTTCAATTATCCAATCCGGGAGAATTTCAAATTTATTTGTAATTCTGCCTTTTGCATCAAGGGGAATTCTTTGCCATTCAAACACAGCAATATCTGGTACTATTGAACGACCTTGAAATGTACAGCGTAATTCAGGAAAAGCATAAGCAATTTTTTGCGGTTTAGCAATCTCATTAATACCTGTGACTAAACTGCCTTGTAACGTACTGTGTTTTCCTTGTGGCATAGGTTTTTGGGAGATTTGCCCGTTAAAATACTCGCTTGCTGGTTTGGTTTCTGGTAGTTTTAAGAACTCTTCTAAACTTAGTGCTGTGGTTGGCTGAATAGATAATGTCATAATTTACAACTTATCAAAGCTTGATTATTTTATCACTAGAAGAATGGAAAAATTAGTGCCGCAGCTACGCCGATCGTAGACATGGCGCCAGTTTACCGTCAGGTATCGTAGAAGGTTAATAGTCTTGTAGAAGGAAATCTATTTACGCTGAAAATTTACTGCATAAGGGCTTCACCGATATCACTAGCTATAGTGCTACCGTCTGAACCAAAGCGAGTAATGGTGTTGAATAATGAAGGTCAAAAGACAAAGAATTACTGTTGAAGAATTGTTGAGACGTTACGCTGCTGGGGAGAGAAATTTTGTTGGTATTTATCTCATTGAAAGTGACGAAGGATTGAGAGGCTGTAACCTGAGTGGAATTAACTTGAGTGGTTCCGAAATTGCGGTTTACATGGCTGATTTCAACTTGAGTGGGGCTGACCTGAGTGGAGTTTATATGCCCCAAACCCTCTTTGATCGAGCCAATCTCAGTAGTGCCAATCTCAGTGGTGCTATTTTGTGGCAAAGTGGTTTTAGCGATGCCAATCTCAGTGGTGCTAATCTCAGTGGTGCTGATTTGGGGATGACTAGCTTTCACCGTGCTAATCTCAGTAGTGCTAACTTGAGCGGAGCTAGGCTCGACGATACTAGATTCAGGGGAACTGACCTGAGTGGAGCTAACTTCAGCAATACTATTTTTGATAGCGTTGGCTTGTATGGAGCTAACTTGACCGGAGCCAATTTGGACGGTGTTGAATTCAGGAGAGTATCCTTCCAAAACACCATTATGCCAGATGGAACTATTAGAGATGGAAGTATTGGAGATGAGAGTTGCTGATGTAGGACATGAGGCATTGAGCATTGCTTCCCCCTCATCCCCCTCATCTCCCGCACTCTCTATTCCTAACCAGGGCGGTTATTTTCTAATCCTGGGATTTGCTTAGGAAACAACTCGTTGGAGTCAAGCTGACCATTTGAGATCACAGAGCGCATACCCTCAAAAGCAGCAGGAATAGTGCGCGGATCGATAAATAAGACTTTGCTGCTATCGCTTTTACCAATTGTCGCGCCCATATCCAGATAGCCCAAAGCAAACAGAACTTCCACTGCTTTATTGGCATTGGGATTCGTCTGGAGCTTTTGGGCAATAATTTCTGCTGATTCAGCGATCGCTTGGGCTTTCAAAACCTGCTGCTGACGTTCTGCTTGAGCTTTCAGAACAATCGACTTTTGTTCAGCTTCTGCTTGCAGAATTGTCGATTTTTGACGAGCTTCCGCATCCAATATTTGCGCCTCAGCTTTACCTCTAGCGCTATTGACAGCAGCTTCGCGTTCGCCCTCAGAAGTTAAAATTGCTGCTCGTTTGCGTCGTTCTGCCGACATTTGCAATTCCATCGATTCTCGCACTGCCTGAGACGGAATAATATCTCGCAGTTCTACCCGTGTCACTTTCACACCCCAAGGATCGGTAGCAACATCCAAATCCTGTAATAAAAGTTCACTGATGTGAGAACGAGCAGTAAAGGTTTGATCCAACTCTAGTTGTCCCATTTCAGCACGAATTTGAGTCAGCACCATATTTACCATTGCCGACTGGAGATTTTCTACCTTGTACCAGGCTTTTTCCATATCCACGATGCGCCAATAAAATACTGCATCCACCTCAATGCCAACGTTGTCGCGGGTGATGCACTGTTGGGGAGGAATATCTAAGACTTTTTCGCGGATAGTTTCTCGGTAGACAACTCTATCTAAAAAAGGAACGACAAAGTTTAATCCTGGTTCCAGTTTTTTGTTATAACTACCCAATCTTTCCACCAAAGCTTGATTGCCCTGATTGATGACTTTCACCGAACCTGCTACAGCAGAACCGCCAAGGGCTAAAAATACTAGTAAAAAGAACTGTTCCATTGTGAATCTCCTAATTTTTAACAAAGGGAAGGGGAGTGGGGAGATGAGGGAGCAGGGGAAGAAGGACAAGAATAACTATTGGTTATCGATCGCAATACCCAATGCCCTGTTTGCCCAATGCCCCATTCCCAATAACTAAGAATTCAACAGATTTTCTGGTATCACAATCAAAGTAGTACCTTCCCTCCTAACTACATAAACTCTTTGATGGGGTGGTACAGTAAATTTGTCATCGTCACATCGTGCTTGCCAAGAATTTCCTTCATACCGCACCCGCCCTGTTTTCCCAGGGAGAATTTCTGTTAAGGTTTCAGCTATGACTGCATCCCGAATTTTCGATTTGCGTTGTCTTGGTTGCAAAAACCGACGAGAAAGTACGATTAGTGTTGTGGAAAGTAAAAGCCAAACCACAATTTGCAACCATACACTTCCCAAACCCACTCCAGACAGCAGCGCCACCACAAAAGCGCTAATTCCCATCATGAAGGCGACAAACGCCGATGGTAAGAACAGTTCTGTTAAACACAAAACTGCTCCTGCCAGAAGCCAGATTAAGGTAAAACTTGGCATAGCGCCATCCTAGTCTCTACATTGACGTAAATGCATTTCTACGATTAGATACAGCCAGACGTAAGTTCTTTACAGAAAACAAAACTTAGTATTTCTACCAATAATTTTGATTAATTTCAGTAACAAGGTGTAGCTAGCTGTACATAAATCAAGTTTATTCTAGCCTTCAATTCATTGCCAGCTAAAATTAATCGAAGTTCATGAGTTGACTAGTTTTTTATAATTTATACCTTTATGATTTCTACTCAACTGGTAATTTATTGTATAAATCCACACTGTAATAGCCCGATTAATCCTATAGGGGATAGTGTTTGTGCCAGTTGCCAAACTCCTTTAGTTCACCGCTATCTGTGGGCGACTGGCTCATTGTCTGCTCAAATCTCACCAGGTACAAAGGTTGCAGACAGGTATGAGGTAATTAAACAACAGATTTGGCTGGATACTCAACCGGGACTACCGCCAGATGTAGCTGAAGAATTGCCAACGGAAGTAATTCCTTATCTACGGCTATATCAAGAGCGGTTACATCTGCCCCAGGCTTATGGGTTTGCTAGTAATCTTGAGGAAGATATAACTGATATCCTCTTATTGGAAAATGTGCCGATAGATAAGACAGGAAATATCTATCCAACTATTGTTGAGGCATGGGAGCAAGCTACGGCGGTACGACAAGTTTATTGGCTGTGGCAAATTCTCCAACTTTGGACACCTCTATCAGAATTGGGACTTAGCCAGAGTTTATTGGTAACAGATAACTTGAGAGTCCAAGGGTGGTGTGTGCGACTGTTAGAACTCTACCAAACACCAGCAGATGAGAAGCTGAGTTTACAAAATCTGGGGGAGTGTTGGCAGTTTTGGGTAGCGTCTGCAAAGACATCAGTAGCCAAAGGGTTACAGAATATAGTGCAGGAGATGTGTGAAACGGAGATTGAGTTAGAGGCGATTAATATTCAACTCAATAATTTACTACTAGCATCTGCTGCGGAATTGCCATTAGTCTTGAAGGTGGCAGGTTCTACAGATATTGGCCCAATTATGGCGCAAAATGAAGATGCTTGCTACCCCAATGCTTTGAGTGATTTAGATGAATCTTTATTGCGCCATTTGTCGATTGTTTGCGATGGCATTGGTGGACACGAAGGCGGGGAGGTTGCCAGTAAGTTAGCAGTGCAGTCTGTAAAGTTGCAAATTCGCGCCTTATTAGCTGAGGTGACAGAACAAACTGTACTTGTAGCACCGGAGTTGTTGCAGGAACAATTAGAAGCAAGCTTACGGGTAGTAAATAATCTGATTTGTGCCCGCAACAATGAACAAAAACGCCAGGGCAGAGAACGCATGGCTACAACTATTGTCATGGCGGTGCAAGTTCCGCAACGAGTGCAGACAAGTACTGGCTGGCAATCAAATAATACCCATGAACTTTACTTGGCTAATGTTGGGGATAGCCGTGCTTATTGGATTACTCGCAATTATTGCCAGCTACTCACAGTAGATGATGATGTGGCAACGCGGGAAGTACGTTTTGCTAAAAGCTTGTATCGAAAGGCACTTTTAAGACCAGATGCTAGTGCTTTAACTCAAGCATTGGGAACAAGAGATTCAGAATCTTTGCGTCTCAAGCTTCAGCGATTTATTGTTGAAGAAGATGGCATCTTGCTACTGTGTTCTGATGGTTTAAGTGATAATAACTGGGTAGAACAATCTTGGCAGGATTATGCAATACCCGTGTTAACTGGTGAATTGACAGTTGAAGATGCTGTCTACAACTGGATTAACTTGGCAAATGAAAAAAATGGGCGTGATAATACGTCGGTTGTTCTCACTTATTACCGTGTCTCCCCAGAATACTTAGTACCTGTGACTCCGGCGTTGCCAGAAGAGATTATAGAAACAGAAATACAAGAGGAACCAGAAGATTCAGAGGAACAGGAGAAAGAAGAGGAATTAATTTTCTTTACAGAAAGTTCGCGATCGCTGCTAGATTTGGATCTAGATTTGGAGCTTTCAGAGGAACCACCTCTTAGCCCAGATATTCCACCAACCTTAATTACAAAACCTAATCTGGGTAAACCTTTGGTAATCCTGGGGGGAATATTAGCGTTGCTTATGGGGGGCACAAGTCTGGGATTATTTGCTTGGTGGCAAATTAATCCTCAAGGATTCCAACAGATGTGTCGGCAACTTCCCCAAAGAGTGCAGCAAGTCTGTCCGACTGGAAAATAGGAATTGGGGAATAGGTTATACCGAAATATTGTCATGTTGATGAGGAATATTCCAGTATTGATAAGGAATATTGTAATGTTGATGACAAATATTGCAATATTCCTTATGGATGTCGTAATGTTGATGAGGAATATTGCAATATTGATAAGGAATATTTTAATGTTGCTCAGAAATATTACAATATTCATTATCAGTGTTGCAATGTTGATGAGGAATATTGCAATGTTGGTCAGAACGGCTGCTATATTCAGGATGACGGACAGTAAAGTGGCGATAACTAGTGAGTCAATATTAGGTTAGCGATCGCACCACAGAAGACTAAATTAATATTTCGGATAAGTCTCCAGCAGGTGTTTAAACACTGCTAAAGCTTGCACATACAGCGGCTCGGCTTGATCGTGGCGTCCTTGAGAATCATAAAGTGACGCTAGGTTGTTCAGGCTAGTGGCAACAGAAGGATGTTTTTCTCCCAATAGCCGTTTTCTCTGTTTTAAAGCTTCCAATAACAACTCTTCGGCTTGGTCATAGCGTCTTTGATAATAGTAGAGTTCTGCTAGTTCTTTCAGGCTGGTGGCGACAGAAGGATGTTTTTCTCCCAGCAGCCGTTTTCTCTGTCCTAAAGCTTCCAATAACAACTCTTCGGCTTGGTCATAGCGTCCTTGATAATAGTAGAGTTCTGCTAGTTCTTCCAGGCTAGTGGCAACAGAAGGATGTTTTTCTCCCAGCAGCCGTTTTCTCTGTGCTAAAGCTTCCAATAACAACTCTTCGGCTTGATCATAGCGTCTTTGATAATAGTAGAGTTCTGCTAGCTCCTCCAGGCTAGTGGCGACAGAAGGGTGTTTTTCTTCCAGCAGCAGTTTTCTCTGTCCTAAAGCTTCCAATAACAACTTTTCGGCTTGGTCATAACGTCCTTGATAATAGTAAAGTCCTGCTAGCTCTTCCAGGCTAGTGGCGACAGAAGGATGTTTTTCTCCCAGCAGCCGTTTTCTCTGTTTTAAAGCTTGCAGAAACAGCACTCCGCGGTTAGGCTTGGTCATAGCTTCCTTGATAATAGTAGAGTTATGCTAGCTTCTTCAGGCTGGTGGCAACAGAGGCATCTTC
Organism: Nostoc sp.; assembly: GCF_036917935.1. Classification (GTDB taxonomy): domain Bacteria; phylum Cyanobacteriota; class Cyanobacteriia; order Cyanobacteriales; family Nostocaceae; genus Nostoc. Next base: position 321,605 of record NZ_JBALEL010000051.1, read on the forward strand.
TTCTCCCAAAGGGGTTTGCACCGTTGATAAAAGTTGCTCATCTCAAACTGCTGCCATCAGCGCTCAATCTGTATTTATGTAGCATTACAGATATCTGCTTGATCTTATGTTTTACACAGGTTTGAGATGTATAAGATGAATATATAAAGTTTGAATTGATTACAAATATTTAAAAATCTTGCCAAATTTAGAACAGCCAAACTATATCCTGACTTCCATCAGTTTTTCAATCCCTGCACTTATATAAGAAAAGAAAGCGATCGCAACGCATCTGCCATGTACGAAAATTGGTAAGAGAGTTGACCTGGGGAACATCCTAGAGTGAAGATAAAAGAGTTAAATGTGCCGTTGCACCCCGATGAAGCGTCAAGAAATAGCTGATTAAATCAAATTCTCAGCGATTTAATCATATATTTTGTAGCAGATACTTGTGGAAAACAAAATGCTAGATGTAAATGTTGTGATGAAAGTTGGCGATCGCGTCCGCGTTAAAGATTCGGTAGTGGTGTATCATCATCCTGAACATCGGAATCAGCCTTTTGACATCAAAGGCACAGAAGGCGATGTCATCGGTATTGCCACCCAATGGCGAGACAGACCAGTAAGCGCTAATCTGCCGATTGTAGTCCAGTTTAGTAAAAAGTTTAAAGCCCATTTACGTGAAAATGAGTTAGAAGTCATCTAAATCACTTATCGGCGGCGAAACCACTGGAAAATATTCAGTTCGCCGCGCATTTTTTTAAGCTCTTGGCGGTTTTGTTCTGCTGTTGTATAATACCAATCACAATAACGCTGAAACTCTGACCGTGACCGAACTTCGTGGTAAAACTGATGGGTTGTTTGGTAAGAGGCAAAAGCTTCCTCAACTTGGTGTTGAGGGGATGGCATAATATAAGGTAAATTTTTAGACATAAAGTAAAGAGTCGGGGTTGGAAGTTTTGAATTTAGGCAATTACCAGGCTAATCCTAGTGGATAAAAAAATAGTGGTATTAATTTGGATAGATATAAAAACATATTATTGGGGCATGGGGAATAGCAGATGAGGGAGTGGGAAAAGAAGAACTATTGCCCAAAGCCCAATGCCCAAATTACTACTTTTCCCAAAACTTGAAATTGAAACTACTTCCAGCACCACGACGGTAACGGCGGCCGACTCTTCTTGTTTGGCGTTTGTTTATCCTCTCGTTCGTTGGTTCAACTTCGATCTCTTCTGACTCTTCAACTTGTAACTGAGTTCTAGTTTCTTCCTTACTTCCCCACCAAGCAGTAATCCAGCCTCCAGCTAAAGCGCCTATTCCACCCAGCAAGATACTCATGGGTGCTGGATAGCCCAAATATACAAAGCCCAGCATAAAAAATAACCAGTATTTCAATCCTGTATCGACACCATCAGAGGAGGCGACAGCTGGAGTCTGGGGGCTATTATCGGTTAAATTTGCGATCCAGCTTAAGATGAAACCGCCCATGATTCCTAAGAAGATGCTCAGGGCTGGTGCAGAGCCGGTCATTATTAATATAAATGTTAAAAATGCCCCAAATAATAGTTGAGAAAAGAAGCTGGGAGAAATACTGAAAAAGTCGTTCTTTTTGTCTGCCATAGAATCAAAAACTTATTAACTAATTACTAAGTAGTAATTCGTAATTTTCGATTCAATTACGAATTACGTTAGCGCAGCGGTAGCGAGTCCGCGTACTCTGTAAGAGTTGCAAGCTACGCTTTTAGCGTCTGTCTGCGACACGCTGTTCGCGTTCGTAGAGAGCGTCATTACGAATTATTTTAATTGTGCCTGTTGTGGTTGAGTTGTATCCCAAATCTTTACATAAGGTTGTTCCTCTTCAGTAAAAGGTTCAGCTTGTTTGATTTGTGAGGCTAATAAATCGGCGGTGGCATCAGCAATATCACCAGTGCGATTGTTCAAACGTTCTTTTAGAACTTCAAGTGGTGCTGTGCATTGGATAATCTGAATAGGAAGTTGGTGCTTTGTAGCTTGGGCGATCGCTTCTTGCCGTAACTGCTGTCTATCATACTTGGCATCTAAAATTACTGCAAAACCTTGTTGAGCCAGGATAATTCCCAATTCCAACAGCCGTGTGTAAGTTTTCTCGGTCATCTCCGGTGTATACAAATCATCGCCACCCCGTTCCCACAAAGGAATTCCCCCTAAATGCTTCCGCACCGCATCAGAACGCAGGTGAATCGCTCCCTGCTGACGGGCTAAAGACCTTGCTGTGGTACTTTTACCAGAACCCGACAACCCCGACATCAAAATTAGTTGTCCCAAGTTTGGTTTAGTGTATTCCCAAGCCTGTTTGTAATAGTCAGCGGCGGTTTTTGTCGCTTCTGACTTTACCGTCGCCGGTACACTCGGATCGTCTAGCAAAAAAGATGTCACCTTTGCCCGAACATAAGCCTGACGACTTAAATATAAGGGCAGCACCTGTAAGCCTTCCCAGTCTCCAGTTTGCTCTATATAGGCATTCAAAAACGCATTACCCAAGTCTTTGCGCTGCCGAGCTGACAAATCCATCACCGTAAACGCCACATCGTACATCACATCGACAAAGCGAAACGGCTCATTAAACTCAATGCAATCGAACAACAAGATTTTATCGTGCCACAGGGCAATATTTCTCAGGTGTAAATCCCCGTGACATTCACGAATATAGTCGTTGTGAATTCTGCTAGCAAATAATTCTGGACGTTCAGCAAAAAAGTTATCTGTATATTGCTTTGTTTCTGTAAATTGCGCCTGAGTCTGGGGGCCACCAATATACTTCTCAGTTTGCTGATAATTCTCATCAAAGGCAGCCCGAACATTTGGCACTTCACCAAAAGTGCGAATGTAATCATTCGTCTGAGCTTCGGCATGATATTGAGCCACCACCCGTCCCAACTCTTCTAGGCGTGTCTCATTTAACTTACCTTCTTCAAAAAGTGTACTTAATAGCGACTCTTGAGGAAACTGGCGCATCTTCAGCACATATTCTACAGCCTCGACAGTTCCCCCTAACTGATATTGCTCTCCCACCAAAGTTATAGGCAAAACTTCTAAATACAGTTCACCAGCACCCCGCTGATTTAACCGTAATTCTTCCTGACAAAAATGCTGCCGCTTATCTAAGGTAGAAAAGTCCAAAAAGCCAAAATTCACAGGTTTTTTCAGCTTATAAGCGTAATCCCCAGTTAACAGCACATAAGAAATGTGGGTTTGAATTAGTTGAATAGGTTCAGTTACCGGATGTGGATAAAATCCCGGCTGCAACATTTGCTGAATTAAAGCTGGAAGAGTCGCTTCTGTCATCTCTGTCCTCTGCGCTCTCTGCGCCTTTGCGGTTCAAATACAAAAAAACCAGGAGTTCCCCCCTGGTATCATCAAAAATTATTACACAGTTTATCTAGCTTAAGAAGCTGCTTCAGTTTCAGTTTCTGTCCCAGCATCTTCAGCGCTAATTTGCGGTGGCAAAACGCTGACAACAAGTCGCTCCAATTCAGCTAGAGGTGTAACACCTTCAGGAAAGGGTATATCACTAATACTCAAGCTGTCTCCAATTTGCAAGTTAGAGACATCGATTTCGATGACATCTGGGATGTTTTCTGGCGCACAACTCACTTGCAATTCGCTGATTACGGTGTCTAAGACACCACCCTCTTGTTTAACACCAACAGCAGTTCCCACAAAACGCAGCCGAACTTCTACAGTGGTGTCGCCGTGGCCAGCAACCGCGAAAAAGCTGAGGTGGTAAGGCGTACCTTTTGCGGGATGGATCTGAAGTTCCCGCAGTAGGGCTTTGCCGCGCCAAGGTGCATCAGCAACATTTAACTCAATCAATGTATTGTTGACTGAAACTCTTTTGAGCAAGCGCTCAACAGTTTTAGCATCAATGGTCAAAGAAATGGATTCTGTACCCTTATGACCATACAAATTGGCAGGGATCAATCCAGAACGGCGCAAAGCTCTTGGCTTGCTGCCTTCTGGACGTTTTTGAGATTCGACTGTAATAGTCATAGAAGTTGTCCTTTGTCATTAGTCATTAGTCATTAGTCATTAGTCATTAGTCATTAGTCATTAGTCCTTTGCTAATGACTAATGGCCAATTTACGCACTGAGCAGGGTAGCAGGTGTGCCGTCGGCCTGCAATAAAGCACGTTTGGGCCCGTGGATGGGGTCTTCTACGATTATGGTTTGATCGCGGCTTGCTCCTAGTGAGACGATCGCGATCGGGACTTCCATCAATTCAGCGAGGAATTTTAGATAGTCCAGTGCTTGCTGTGGCAAGTCTTCCAGGGTGCGGCAGTGAGTTGTTGACACTTTCCATCCTGGTAAGGTTTTGTAGATGGGGCGACATCTCGCAAATTGACGAGAACTTGTGGGGAAGTGTTCGCTGCGTTGGCCATCTATGTTGTATGCGACACAAACTTGGATTTCCTCTAATTCATCGAGAACATCTAGTTTAGTGAGCGCCATACAATCCATGCCGTTAATCCGCACGGCATAGCGACCGATGACAGCATCAAACCAGCCACAGCGCCGTTTGCGTCCGGTGGTTGTGCCAAATTCGGCACCGCGATCGCACAACAATTCTCCCAACTCTCCATCCAATTCCGTGGGAAATGGCCCCTCTCCCACCCGCGTTGTGTAGGCTTTCGACACTCCAATTACCCGGTCAATCATTGTCGGCCCTACCCCTGCACCAACGCAAGCCCCCCCGGCCACCGGGTTAGAGGAGGTGACATAAGGATAAGTTCCATGATCTAGGTCAAGGAGCGTACCTTGTGCGCCTTCAAACAAAATATTCCGCCGTCGCTGAATCGCATCGTATATTTTTAACGATGTATCAATCACGTAAGGGCGCAAGCGTTCTGCATAACCCAAATACTGTTCAATCACCTCTTGTGCATCTAGAGGCGGCAAGTTGTAAAGCTTTTCTAAAATGACGTTTTTATAATTAATCGTCCACTCCAACTGCTCACGTAGCCCATCCGGGTTCATCAAGTCTAAAACCCGAATGCCTGTACGTTCAGATTTGTCAGCATAAGTCGGCCCAATGCCCCGACCTGTCGTACCGATCTTATAGCTTCCCCGTCGTTCTTCCGATGCCTGGTCAATCAATCGATGATAAGGCATTGTGACGTGGGCTGTCTCAGATATCAGCAGGTGGTCAGTGGAAATATTTAATTCTTTTAGTTGGTCGAGTTCTGCGATCAAAATCTGTGGATCGATGACTGTTCCACAGCCGATAATGCAATCGGTATTTGGATACAAAATACCCGAAGGAATCAAGTGCAGCTTAAAGGTCTGACCTTTGACTACAATTGTGTGTCCAGCATTGACACCCCCTTGGTAACGCACCACAACATCTGCGGAACGGCTGAGTAAGTCTGTTATTTTACCTTTTCCTTCATCGCCCCATTGGGCACCTATGACAATGACGTTAGCCAAGAGCTTATATTAAGAAGTAAAGTTTCCACAAACTATAATTATTAACATATTGCGTGAATCATGTCAATAATCAAAGCAGTTTGCTGAAGTTAAGATTTCCACACTCAACACAGAGTCCAGTGTAAAAGCTATGACCCTGTAAAAAAGTTGTCTTGCAGACAATGCAACGTGGTGATTTGGTCTTTAGTCATTTTTGGTATTATTGCCTACTCTCTGTTAATAGGCAACTTATCTGATCTAAACTGCATTGCCCAGATGACTGTAAAAATGAATTTATCTTAAAAACTAGCGGATTTATTTGTGACTATTATGTATAAATCATCATCCCAAAAAATCCAAATATTTACAACTTTAAGAGATTGTATTTTGTTACCTGTGCTGTCACAATCATTAAAATATTCTCAGTATTTACTTTTAATCTTTAATTTTAACTGATGGAGGGCATCTGCGGCAGAAAGGGCGATCGCATGAGCAAAAAATGGTATCGAGTCCAAAAGCTGAAAGCAATATTTGTTCTAGCATTGGCAGTTGTATTTACTAATGCTGTAGTCTCATACAGCAACACTGTGAAGCTGATTCACAATCAGCAATGGGTGACAGACTCATATAAAGTTATTACCCAACTTGAAAGTATCCAATCTACACTCAAAGATACGGAAACTGCACAACGTAATTACCTAATTACAGCAGATGCAGATGATTTACAAACTTATCTTGTAGCCGAGCAACAAACTAATAGCAATATTCAGATTCTCAGCAAATTAACTGCCGAGAAGCATCAAAAGCAGCAGTGGATTTCTTGGCTGGAGCCGAAAATTACCAACAGGCTCAACATTCTGCAACAAGAAATTTACCTCAGACAAAATCAGGGATTAGAAGCAGTTCGGCAGCTAATCTTATCTGATAAAGATAAGCAAATCGGCAAAGAAATCCAACAGCTGATTCACGACTCTTTAAAAGCGGAGCAAAATTTGTTACATCAGGGAATGCAGCAGTCACAAGCAAATTCCCAAAAAGCGATAGTGACATTTTTTATTGCTGCTATTGTGGATTTGGTGCTGGTAGCGCTGCTATATGACTTGTTGTGGCGTTATATCAGGCAACTTCAGCAAACGGAACTGGCCTTACGCCAAAGCGAAAATCGTTTACGAGCGATGATAGATGCAGAACCAGAATGCATCCAGTTAATTGCTAGGAATGGCACCCTTTTAGAAATTAATGCAGAAGGGCTGGCAATGATGGAAGTGGAAAGTGCCGATGTATTAATTGGTAAACCAATTGATGTTGTAATTGTGCCAGAGTATAAAGCAGCCTTTGCCGACTTGCATGAAAGTGTCTGCGAAGGTAACAAGGGGACTTTGGAGTTTGAAATCGTGGGATTTAAAGGCATCCGCCGCTACATAGAAACTCATGCCGTACCACTGCGTAACGAATCTGATGGGACGTTCATCCATTTGGCAGTGATGCGAGATATAACCCAGCAAAAACAGGCACAACAGAAAATCTCTGAACAAGCAGCGCTGCTGGATGTATCAACTGACGCGATTCTGGTGCGAAATATCCACAACCAAATCTTAGTTTGGAATAAAGGTGCCCAGAATCTATACGGCTGGAAGGCTGAGGACGTTGTGGGTAAGAATGTTTTGCAACTTTTGTATAAAGAGATTTCACCACAGCTAGAAGATGCTTACTTGAGGGTGATGAATACGGGTGAGTGGCGGGGTGAGTTGCATCAACTGACAAGGGAAGGCAAAGTAATTATCGTTGAAAGTCGGTGGACACTGATCCGAGATGATAATGGACAACCCAAATCCATTTTGAGTGTGAACACTGAGATTACCCAGCAGAAACAACTAGAAGCTCAACTTCTGCGATCGCAACGTTTGGAGAGTATCGGTACTCTAGCTGGCGGTATCGCTCATGACCTCAACAATATATTATCCCCAATTTTAATGTCAGTTCAACTGTTGCAGAAGAAATTGCCTGATTCGCAGAGTCAGCAAATACTGCAAACTTTAGAAAATAATGTTAAACGCGGTGCTAATTTGCTCAAGCAAGTGTTATCTTTTGCACGGGGTATTGAAAGCAAACGGACAATTGTCCAAATTCAGCCATTGATGGCAGAATTTGAGCAAATTATCGCTCAAACATTCCCCAAATCTATTATCTGTCAAATAGATATCCCCAAAAATCTCTGGTACGTCCGTGGAGACACAACTCAACTGCATCAGGTGTTGATAAATTTAGTAATCAACGCCCGCGATGCCATGCCCAATGGCGGTATTTTAAGGATTGTGGCGGAAAATCTGGTGATTGGTGAACATTCTACCCAGATAAACATTGATGCGAAAGTGGGTTCTTATATTGCGATCGTGGTAACGGATACTGGTATGGGGATGTCCTCGTCAGTTCAGCAACGGATTTTTGAACCATTTTTTACTACCAAAGACGTAGGCAAAGGTACAGGTTTAGGACTTTCCACAGCGTTGGGTATTATTAAGAATCACGGTGGTTTTGTCAATGTTTACAGTCAGGTAAGCAGAGGTACTCAATTTACAGTGTACTTACCTGCCTCAACATTCAGAGATACACATTCGCTGTCTCAAGAATTGGAATCGGTTATAGGAGATGGCTAATTGATTTTGGTGGTGAAAATATCACAGACTACAAAAATTCTATCAACCAAAACTTTCTGCCCACGTTGGAAATTGGTTAATAGAAATAAAAAATATTAGTTGATATGATAAGCCGTAATCACTATTCTCTTGTCTGAACTATATACGGACTCGACTCTTGGGTATTCGTTATGAATCCACCATACTTTTATTCTATTAGACTGTGCAGGTGCGCTACCTGAGATTGAATATCCTGCCTGAGTCATTAAGGTTTCAAAAGTATTTGAGTTGAGAACTGTACTTTTTAATTGCTGTTAGTCCCTGTATTTGATGTCTGTTTAGGGTCATAGCTACCCTGGTAAGTCGTAAAAATTCTATATCCTGGTAATACTAAAGCAATTCCAGTGTTACTGTGAATTTTACCGGGATATTTATAGGGAATATCATCTGGTACGCTCCCACCAATGCGAATACTAAAACCAAGTAGCCATATATACAAACCAGGTAGTAGTAAATCCATGCTATATGCGATCGCTCTCATTGCCTCATTTTCTTTGAAAGAAGCAGAATTTCTAGCTATAGCGAATTTTTTGGAGATATTTTTTAGGTTTGTGGTTTCTAACATGGTCTTAGTTTCAATCCCCTCACGGGGATTTAGTAAGTTTGAAGCGTTTCAATCCCTATGAGGGATATAGCGGTTCTCAGTTGAGTGAGATAGAAGAACCCCACCCCCAACCCCCTCCCCGCTTGCGAGGAGGGGGCTATGACGTACCTCATGTGATTAGGAAACGCTATAAGGTGTTTTGCAACTATGTAAATAGTGTAGGGTAAGTGTAGGGTAAATTTCAAGTGAAAAATCTTTAAAATGCTTATACTGCAAGGTGTGCGACAGTTATAGCCGAGTAGGGCTTTTGAGAGCATTTTTACCATCAGCCAAAAATTAGCGATCGCCCTGTAACAATGGGAACAGCACCTTTAAACGGTTAACTTATGCTTGTGTTTCTCCTGCACTATTTTTTTTTAAGACTTAACTTTGTTTGAGCTAACCACAAGTGGGTTTAAATGTGAGAAAAATTAAACTACTGAGTTTGATATTAATTAGTTTGGCAATGGCGTTATGGTTTAATTTGCGTTCCTCAACACCGTCAATATCGACTGTTGTATCTTCACCACCAAAAACTATCCGCTACTTCGAGCGCACTTTGCCCCAAAGCATCGCTCACATCGTGTTAATTCCAGCTAATAGCAGATTTTTGGTAACACCTGCACTATCACAGAAGGTAGCCACTGTAGAGGAATTTGCTCAAAAGCATCGAGCCGTAGCTATTTTGAACGCAGGCTTTTTTGACCCAGCCAACCAAAAAACTACATCTTATGTTGTCATACAAGGGAAGTTGGTGGCTAACCCCAAGGAAAACGAGCGACTGGTGAACAATCCCAACTTAAAACCTTATCTGGGTCAAATATTGAATCGCACAGAATTCCGTCGCTACTTATGTGGGCAAACTATCAGCTATTCCATTGCCCTACACAGTCAGTCACCACCAGCAGGTTGTCAGTTAGTCGATGCTATAGGTGCTGGTCCAAGCCTATTACCAGAACTGACGTTAGCAAAAGAGGGCTTTGTGGATAATGCCAATAAACGAGATGCACTTGGCAGCAACCAACCCAATGCCAGAACTGCCGTAGGTATCACTCGTGATGGCAGCGTTGTTTTAGTTATGGTGGCTCAAAAACCCTCGGCTGGCGCTAACTCTGGGATATCTTTGCCAGCATTAGCTGATTTGATGAAAACCCTTGGTGCTAATCAAGCGATGAATCTGGATGGAGGGAGTTCGTCTTCGCTTTATTACAAGGGCAAAACCTTTTACGGGAAGGTTAATTTGGAGGGAAATTCTATCAAGCGCCCGGTGAAGTCAGTTTTGCTGGTTCAGGAAAACTAGGGTCTAACGATACAACTGATGCAGTAAATTTAACTACGATAAAAATATGACACTTGCGTAAGTCCTATTTGAGCTATACCTACCCACTGGTAGATTTTTGCTATAGCATCAATCCCCTAATCCGAATTGAGTCACAATGATAATAGGCAATCATAGAGGGTGCTGTTATGCTTCGTCTAACTCAAATTATTCGGAACTTGTTCCTTCGTTTTGAAGGCTTGTTTGGTGTTTTATTCCAAAGTTTTTCTAATTTTTTCGGAAATTTATTTGGTTTTTTTGCCAAGCTTTTCGGATTCTCTCAGTCTGATTATTTCTTAGAATCTGATGAGGTGCAAGACATAAAGCAAGTTTCTACTAAACGGCCAATTGAAAAGGCTCAGGATAACAGTGTTAAAATTCCTACCAATAACCGCCGTCGTCCTAATGCCAAACTTGACGACTACTACCTCAATATGGCTCGTGATGTGAAAAAGAACTAACAAAAGCCAGCAATTGGAAGGTGATCTTAATAATGCCTAGAGGCATTCGTAATGCGGCTTGTGGTTAAACATCGCTTAGGGTGAAAGCTTTGCGCCATCACACTCCCAATTTTTCCTCTCAGAATTTTATAAATTACTGTCGCCTGCATTGGTATGGTGTGAGGGCGCTTTTATGGAAAATCATTCAGCCGCAATTAACAGATTTGTATGTGCGTAAGCGTAGCCCGCCGCTGGCATCGCACCTTTAATCAGAAAAATATCCAGTTTGAGGCTGGACAAGAGCTAGAGAGCTTTTTGAAATCGAATATTTACTTGATTTTTAACTTACTAAATCAACCAAGGCGGTGCTGCGAAAGCGGACTATAGATGAAACTGAGCAGCCGCGATAATTCTCAGAAGTGAATACTGATAGTGTGATATTAGCTTGACCGGGATCTAAAATGCGTTTTACCTTGCAGGTTTGCATTTTGTTGTTGCAGTAAGCAATAATGCGATCGCCAGCCTTGACTTCCAACGCTTGAATTTTCAATTAATACCAACCTTGCCCAGGAATTTGCTTAGTTAAAGGAAAAATATATTGCTATACTTCAGTTCTTCAACAATAGCAATGTTTCTTTAAGTGTAACACAAAAATTAAAATCTTCAAATCGTATCAATTTAATCTTGATAATGTCAAGTTTATTTATACTCAAAACACTATAGAAATGCTGGATTTTCAGAAAATCAGCATAAAATCCCAACTTTCGCGCCGCCTCTATTCATAAATCCAGATGGCGGGAAACCTCTGCTCTAACTTCTCTGGAACTAAATTTTTTCGAGTACAGATTTTTTCTTTCTATGTTTTTGTTACAATTATTGAAATTTGTACCTATAAATACCACTATGGCTTTATATGCTGAATTACATAGACACTTAGGCGGCTCGGTCGTACCACGAGTTTTATGGCGGTATTTCGAGCGGCATTCTTCGGAGTTAATTTCCCGCTTTGCTGACTATTCAGAATTTGAAGATTTTTATACCCGCCCACGCAACACCCTAGATGAGTATCTAGAATTACACACCTTGGTAGAAAGTGTGCAAACTGTGGACACTTTGCCTTACTTTATCTATCGCTTGCTGCGGGGTGCTTACATTTTTGAAAATTTGGCTTATCTGGAACTGCGCTACACTCCCTATTTACGGACACCTGAGCATCTGAGTCAATCGGAAAGAATTGACAAGATGGCAGAAATTGTGCAAGTAGTAGGACTTGCCAGCCACCAGCCAGAATATCCAATTGTTACTAGCCAAATTCTCTGTATGCACACGCGCCTACCTTATGAGGTGAACAAGGCGATTGTTGATTTGGCGGCGCAAAATAAACAGTATGTCTGTGCAGTAGATGTAGCGGGAGGTGATAGTTATTACGCCGATCGCTTACAAGAATGGATTAGCTTATATGATTATGCGCGATCGCTGGGCGTTAACACCACGGGACATCTATATGAAACTACCGCCGGTTGTTACCCAGAACTGTTACCATATTTAATGCGAATCGGTCACGGCATTCAAATTCCCCTACTATATCCAGAGCTACTTAATGATGTGGCTAAACGCGGACAGTGTTTGGAGGTTTGTCCGACAACTTACCTGAAAACTGGAACTTTGCAGGATATACGTCAACTCAAATTAGTTTTTGACCGTTGTTTTGATGCTGGGGTAGATATTGCTATTTGTACTGACAATGCTGGGTTGCACAATGTGCGTTTGCCATTTGAGTATGAGAATCTCTTGACTTACGACATTATTAATTTTGCACAACTACAAGCTTGTCAAGATGCAGCTTTCCGCCATGCTTTTGCTTGGCCTTACAGTCAACGTCCCGCATCCCTGTTGAACGGTTTACTGAAACCTGAACCAGCTAAAATTTTGTCCCTGAGAGATACTAATTAACGAATCGCCTAAAGATATTCATAAATTCAGGTGATTTAATGTTAATTAATGTTGCAATTAATAATTTTTTCTGATGCCATAGAAAAAGTTGTAATGCATAATAGATATCTTGCAATAATTAATGTTTTAGAAATTAAACCACAGATGCACACAGATAATTTATCAGTGTTTATTTGTGGTTCTTTTGTTGCTGAGAAAGGATTCTTGTTATAAGTCGTATATAGCGTGCCCCCAGAAGCTATAAACTATAATTTATGGCATCTACTATTCAAGCTCTACCAACAGAAGTTGTATATCTCATTACAGCTGGAGAGGTAATCGACTCTTTAGCTTCTGTGGTGCGGGAATTGGTAGAAAATTCCCTAGACGCAGGTGCAACGCGAATTGTGGTTTCTTTATGGCCGCAGCAATGGCAAATTCGTGTGGCAGATAATGGTTGTGGAATGAACCTAGATGATTTGCAACAAGCAGCCACAGCCCACAGCACTAGTAAAATTCGCTCTAGTGCCGATTTATGGAAAATTAACAGTTTGGGGTTTCGTGGTGAAGCGTTGCACAGTTTAACCACTCTGGCAGATTTGGAAATTTTGAGTCGTCCTGTGGGTGGAAAATTAGGATGGCGGATGATTTATGGCGATGGCGGGAAAGTTGTGGAAGTTGAAGTAACTGCGATCGCACCTGGTACAGTAGTTACAGTTTCTCATCTTTTTGGTAATTGCTCATCTCGTCGTCAGGGATTACCCACAGCAGCACAGCAAATGAAAGCCGTGCAAGCCACAATTCACCAAATCGCCCTCTGTCATCCCCGCGTCACCTGGCAGATTTGGCAAAATGATCGTCAATGGTTCACCATCTGTCCCGCTGCCACAACTGGGCAACTACTACAGCAGATTTTACCGCAGGTGCGACAAGGTGACTTGCAAGAAGTGAAATTAGAAATACCCAACCCTCCCCACTCCCCATTACCCCTTATCCCCAGAGGGGACTCCACCTTCCCCACTCCCCACTCAGCACTAAATTTAGTGGTAGGATTACCCGATCGCACTCATCGTCATCGTCCAGACTGGGTACGTGTAGCCATTAACGGCAGGATAGTGAAGACACCGGAACTAGAGCAAACGATATTATCAGCATTTCATAGAACATTACCACGCGATCGCTATCCAATTTGTTTCCTACATCTTGCCATTTCCCCCGATCAAATTAACTGGAATCGCAATCCAGCAAAAACAGAAATTTACCTTAACGAAATCATTTATTGGCAAGAGCAAATTACCCTGGCAATTAACCAAGCACTCAGCATCTCTTCTACCAATCTCAAAGAAGCTGTTCATACAACACGAGTTAGTAAATTACTCAAAGCCGCAGAAGCTAAAGGCGGTTACAATTTCAATCCTCAAAATCCCAACGAAAATCACCAAACTCCTAACTCCTTAAAAGCTGTCGCTCAAGTTAGCAACACTTATATTGTGGCGGAACATTCAGGTGGTATGTGGTTAGTGGAACAGCACATTGCCCATGAGCGAGTTTTGTATGAGCAATTATGCGATGATTGGCAACTCGTACCCGTCGAACCATCAATAATTCTTTATCAATTATCGCCAGCGCAAGTATTGCAACTGCAACGCATCGGTTTAGAAATAGAACCCTTTGGCGAACAACTTTGGGCAGTCCGTAATATCCCCGCACCTTTGCAGCCGCGAGACGATTGTGCAGAAGCAATTTTAGAACTTAGTTGGGGAGGCGACTTACAAACTGCCCAAGTAGCTGTCGCCTGTCGCAGTGCCATTCGTAACGGTACACCGATGAATCAACAAGAAATGCAGACACTTTTAGATAATTGGCAACGCACTCGCAACCCCCGCACCTGTCCCCACGGACGCCCAATTTATCTATCCTTAGAAGAATCAGCTTTAGCTCGGTTTTTCCGCCGTAATTGGGTAATTGGTAAAAGTCATGGAATTTAATCAGGACTTACGCAACTGGCACAGTGCGATCGCTAGACAGTAGTACATACGTATTCAATTAGCGAGAATGTGTTTGATTGGCTTGACTCGAATTAGTAACAATAATCAATAATGTATCTTGTTGTTCAAAATTTTCTGAGAAAATTGATAGAAGGTGCATCAAAAAGTTGGTTAGTGATGAGATTTACTAAACTTAATTATTGTCAATATTTACTGAGCAGCCAAATTAACTATACAATGACTAATCTAGCAGAACATTTGTCAAATATTAGTCATGATAAAATCAATTATTATTTAAAGAATGAAAAATTAACTCCTCGTTTACTTTAGAACAAAGTTTTTAGTAACTAACACTTTCGTATTTTAAGCGATAAAAAACCCCACTAACTTATAGAAAGTGGAGCGATTAATGTTACAAGTTTAGGAGTAAATCATCGATAAAATCGCTATTTGCGGTGGACAAGCGAAATTAGTCTAAAGCTTTCTTAAGTTCGTCTTTAATATTTTCTACGGTGTGAGAAACTTGGGCTTCAGCTTGCTTTGCTTGTCCTTCAGTTTTATCTTGGGGATTACCTGTTATTTCGCCCACAACCTCTTGAATTTTTCCTTCAATATTTTTTGCAGTCGCTTCTATTCTCTTTTCGGCACTCATGGTTTTTATCTCCAGCCTGTAGTTGATTCAGGGAACTCCAAAAATAAATTACTACTACTTGCAAAGTGGGTCGAAAAGCCCATCTATTTCATAGGAAGGGTAAGACGCTCATCCTACAAGTAATAAAATATTCGCTTATTTTATTACTTGGAAGTCCCTAAGCTATTAAATAATCTAACATCTGTATATTGTTTTTTACTTCCATCAACCGAGAGAAGATTTTGGTAAATTATATTATCTTAAGATAGATGTCGTTCAGCACGTAGCACACAATGTAAAATATGAACATCTGATAAAGAAGATTTATATATATTAAAAAAATAACTTTTTCCCAGATAAATGAACTATAAGTGAAAGCAAAATTTAAACAAAGGAAAATAAAGGAGTGCCAACAAAAAGTCAAAAAAATGTCTGGAAGAATGAGATTAATGACATGATTCGAGGTGCTTGTGGAGGTTTTTTATTTGGCATACCCTTACTCTACACAATGGAGGTTTGGTGGATTGGATCGCTGGCAAAACCACAACTGATAATGATGGCGATCGCATTAATGTTTATTGTGGTTTACTTACTCAATCAGATAGAAGGCTTTCGGAAACGCAGATATAGCTGGCTAGCTGCTCAAACCGCAATGGATACCGTAGAAGCGATCGCGAAAATAGCACAACCAAGAACAAAGGGGATCAGTTACACGCCACCTTTGCTGATGTGGGTGGAACCCTGATTGGTGCAACCATAATTGCATTTAACATTGCTCCAACAGATGAAATTCCTATGCTTGCAGCCGCAACCTCTCCACCTTGGGAGTTGGCAATGATCGCCGCATCTTTGCTGATTTCTTATGGCATTGTATTTCAGGCAGGCTTTTCTGACCAGCAAAAACGTAAAGAGCAAAAGGGAATTTTCCAACGACCATCGAGTGAAACCATTATGTCCTACTTAGTATCATTGCTAGCAGGCGCTTTTATGTTGTGGTTCTTTCAAAAGTTAACTCTTAGAGGATGTTTGAAAAGTATTTGGCTGTAATTTTAGGCACTTTGATCCCCCCTAACCCACGCCAGTCGCTCCACTTGGGGAGACCCCAGACGCTCGATGACTCGCTACCGCTTCGCTATCGCTTTTAGCGTCTCGTAGAGAAGACCGCGCTGGCTCCCCTTAAAAAGGGAGGAACCGGAGTCAAAGTCCCCCAATTTATCGGGGGATTTAGGGGGATCTAAAATATTTTGATACCGACAAGAGGACTTTTCAAACAACCTCTTAGCGACCCCTGGACAATGTGGTTAGATCATACATTGATACTGGGCTTACCTGCAACTATTGGTGGTGCAGCCGGAAGGTTAGCAATATGACTAAAACAGAGCAACCAAAGCGCTCAATAGCTGAGTGGATAACATTCAGCATCGCCTCATTTATCCTAGCAATCATTGTGAGTCTAGTAGGCTACACTTGGCTGAATGAAAAAAATCAACCTCCCATTCTTTCTGTCACTAAAAAACAAACAATTCGAGAAGTTAATGGCCAGTTTTATGTACCTTTTGAAGTCGTGAATAGTGAAGGAGATACAGCTGAGTCAGTTCAGATTATGGCTGAGTTACTGATTAACGGCAAAGTTACAGAAACAGGAGAGCAACAAATCGACTTTTTATCTAGTGGAGAAAGTGAAGAAGGCGCATTTATATTCAGCCAGAACCCGCGCCAAGGCCAGTTAAATCTACGCGTTGGTAGCTATAAATTGCCATAGGGGACTGACAAATAAAAAAAATACCCCACAATATTGGATAATCTATTTGTTGGAAGTATACTCTTCCCCAACCCTCACACCACTTGCTTTCATCGCGGGAACCTCAGAGCGAACAAGTCGGGCATTGCCCGCCCAATGCAGTGCGCTAAGAGCGAGTTCGGGTGCGCGAGATCGCGCGGGTGGGGTTATTACTGTACCTGACGTTGGTGCAGCCTCTGTAGAGAAGCTGAAATCTGCTGTATGAGTCCTATATTTTATTGTTTACCAATAATTTCCGACACAATAGCGCCCGCTTTTTTGATAACCTTGAAGAAATTTAATAATTTTAGCAAATAGATCATTGCATTTTTCTCTCACAAGAGATATAAAATAAGATTAACTATTTTGAAGTATATTTCATCAGAAATTCATAA
This sequence comes from Nostoc sp., assembly GCF_036917935.1. Lineage (GTDB taxonomy): Bacteria > Cyanobacteriota > Cyanobacteriia > Cyanobacteriales > Nostocaceae > Nostoc. The sequence continues at coordinate 338,789 of NZ_JBALEL010000051.1, forward strand.
TTTTTATTCTTGTAATATGCAAATATTACAAGAATGAAATCTAACTAACCTTGAAAATTATAAAGGTATATTTTATATCCATTATTGTTGATACTTCTAACGATAATTTTTTTGCTGGATACTAGTAGTGACGATTAGATTTTTGCTCGTGGAGGCAATGACAATATCTCTACTGGTCTTGGAAATAACCTAATCGATGCTGGAGAGGACAATGACAAGTTGGGTAGTAATGGCAGAAATAACACATTTAAGGGCAGTCTGCGTGATGATAGCATTGATGGCAAAGATGGCATTTATACTTAAAGAACGTGCGATCGCAGATGATCGAGTTTGCAGTGATGACAGCAGTTGATTTCACTCTCTCGACCAGAGCAATGCATTGCCTCATCCTGGTTGTTTAATTGTTGCATTTTGATGATACTATTTTAAAAAATTAAGGAATAAACCTTGTGGCATTTACGATCAATCAATTATTTAACTTATCTGTAAAATATTTTTCAGCAATCACAGCCATCATAACGGTTCTCCCATTACCAGTTAAAGCCGCTACATTTTTAGTAACTGAACGCGTTAGTTTAGGAGGCAACGATCAAGTTGATTGGGAAAGTTTAGGTAAAGTATTTAATCCCTCCGCTCCGGAATTTTCTGCTTTTTTACCCAACTCTTTTTTAGCAACATCGCAACGTGGTTTAGGGTTGGATATAAATATAACTCCAACTAATAATCCTCAGATTACTCCACCGTTTGTCTTTCAAACTTTACCTTCCCCTGGCATTCGGAGTAACTTCGCTAAAGGTGATTTTATTCTCTTTGGAGGTATAGACCCAACAGGTTTTATCCCTCTTCCTCCTGGCACTCCTGATCCTGGTACTCAGGGGAACAGCGGGCCTTTTACGATTAGTTTTGCCCAGCCTGTTTTGGGCGCTGGTACTCAGATATCTGTAGACACTAGTAAATTGAAAGTTGAAACTTCGATCGCCGCTTTTGATAACGCCAATAACCTATTGGGTACTTTCTCAGTTCCAAATATTTCGTCCCTAGCATTAGATAATTCGGCAGTATTCTTAGGGATTCGTAGTGACACTCCAAACATCTCACGACTTGTTTTTAGCAGTTCTAATCAACAATACGGTTTAGCTATTAATCAGGTAAGTATTATTGCAGTTCCCGAACCAACTTCTACCTTAGCGATATTAGCTTTTGGTGTTTCAGGTGCTGTTTTAAAACGACGCCAACGTACTTGATACTCTCACAGGGTCGAAATATCTTTCATTTAATAAGTTAGAAGTTTCGGACATACTCAAACTTATGTAAGTACGTAACTTCAACATAATTATTGTTTTTAACCAAATTCAACTCAATGTTATACAAAGAATTAGAAAACATCATAGACGCTAAGATCCAAAAAGCTATACGGAAGCACGAAATTATAGTTGCTTTTATTAGTAGTATTATTGGCTTGATTTTTATCATGGGTTTGTTCCATGCTATTTTGCTCAACCACACTGAAATTCAAACACTTTGCTTGTACTGATTACTGGTTGCATTCAATAGCTATTTACGATCAAGCATTCCCTGATGTCTATAAAAATAATCCAAGTTACACATATTTTTATGAAATGGAATTGCATCTATGGAGAGTAAAAATAATGGCAGGGCTATATTCGTCTTATTTTTGACTGTATTTATAGACTTGCTCGGCTTCGGAATTATTCTGCCGATACTGCCTTTGTATGCCGAACAATTCGGTGCAAAACCTAATGAAGCAACTCTACTTGTAGCTATTTATTCTTTAATGCAATTCTTATTTGCACCATTATGGGGCAGATTTAGCGATCGCTACGGTCGCCGTCCGATTTTATTACTTACTTTATTCGGTTCGGTAATTGCATACGCAGGGTTAGGTTTTGCCAATTCATTATGGATTTTGTTTATTGCTCGTAGTCTTGCCGGGATTATGTCAGGGAATATTGCCACTGCTCAGGCATACATAGCAGATATTACCACGCCAACTAATCGAGCTCGTGGCATGGGTGTAATCGGGGCAGCTTTTGGTCTTGGCTTCATTCTCGGCCCAGCCATTGGAGGTCTTCTGATTGGGCCCTCTCAAGACAACGCTAACTTTCATCTACCGTCGTTGTTTGCCGCCGGATTATCTTTATTGGCATTTCTTTGTGCTTTGATGTTACTTCCAGAATCTCTAAATTCTGAAACTAAAGCCAAAATGCAAGTTCATCGCTATCATCAACGACGGCTGAACTTACTACAACTATCAGAGCGTCCACAGTTTTGTGTGCTTGCTGGCATCTACTTTTTAGTAACCTTTGCTGTTGCGGCTATGGATTCTACATTGGCTTTATGGTCTAAGCAACAATTAAACTGGGGGCCTCAACAAACTAGTTATCTTTTTGCCTTCATGGGGATTGTCAGCACAATTATTCAAGGAGGACTGATCGGATTCCTCAAGAAACAATTGGGTGAAATCAAGTTACTTATCTTGGGGATATTAGGGTTAGGTTTAGGATTACTGTTAATTGGATTCTCACAAAGCTTAATTTTATTGTTGGTCGCCTCCACGCTTATGGCATGGGGAATTAGTGTTAGTCAACCAATATTGAACAGCCTGATTTCCCAAATGACAGCGCCAGAAGAACAAGGACAAATATTAGGAATTGCCAGTTCTTGCTCTGCTTTGGCACGTATCGGAGGGCCAACGTGGGCAGGGGTTAGTTTTATGAAATTTGGCAGTTCTGCTCCTTTTTTAAGTGGATTTATAGTAATACTGGTAGCTTTGACTCTTAGTTTGCGAGTGACTAAAAGCGCATCTGAACCAAACACAGAACGTGTCGCCTCACAATCTAGGTCTTAATTACGAATTACGTTAGCGCAGCGCTAGCGAGTCATCGAGCCTCATTACGTAGCTTGCTTCTCGCCTTTGGCGAGTATTACGAATTAATATGACAGGTCGCCGAGTATTGTTTTTAGGCATCTTTGTAAGCATCCTCCTCACCTATGCAATTTGGATCGGTGGGAGCATTCCTGCAAGCATCATCAAACTTCCTGACCAAGGATTAAACTGGTACTATTGGAAGCTTCCCCAACCAACCTTTTGGAGTCGAGCGACAGCTTGGGGCATGTACCTTGGGCATCAGTTTAGCATCTGGGCGTGTATCTTGTGGGCGCAGCGATCGCAGCTGAAATACAAATCAGCGTTGCACCCGATTAATTACCTCATGCTTGCCATCAATGGTGTATTCATTGCTTTACACTTTCTCCAAACTTATATTTGGTACGATGCTTTAGCTCAAGATACTTCAATTTGGACTTCTCAAGGTGCGGTTGTCCTCCTACTGGTGTTCGTACTGATTTTAGAAACGCCTCGACGCGGTTTGTTTTTTGGCAATTCTGTTCCATTCCATCAACAGTTTTTGCAAATTATCAAACTGTACCACGGCTATTTTTTCTCCTTCGCCGCTATCTACACCTTTTGGTATCATCCAATGGAAGCGACTCTGGGGCACTTAATTGGTTTTCTCTATATGTTCTTGCTTCTGCTCCAATCGTCGTTAATCTTTAACCGCACCCATGCAAACCGTTGGTGGACATTCACTTTAGAAATTACGGTGGTTTTACATAGTGTCATTGTGTCCTTGATGCTAGGACAAAGTAAGTGGCCAACATTTCTCTTTGGTTTTCTTGGCATTCTGGTGCTTACTCAGCTTCACGGTCTACCTGTGGGTATCTGGACTAAACGCACTATTTACGGAGCCTTTTTAGTAAGTGTACTGGCGGTTTATGGACTGACTGAACGCGGCTTGGGCAGAATTTACGAAATCAGCTATATCCCTATGATTGAGTTTGGACTGGTTGGCGCAATTTACTTAATCTTCCTACTCATCTTATGGACAATTTCTCGTTTACCTGTGAAGACGTAATATGATGTCTGTCAAAATACCCATAGGTTTGTAGTAAGGACTTTAGTCCTTTCTATGAGACGCTACACAAACAAAATCAGGGCTTAAATCCTGACTACGAACATTTTTGAAGTCAGGTTGATTAGCCGGACATACTATAAATAAACATTAAAAAAATCACAATTTTACTCACCACTACTAATATTTTTTTGTTGCTGATAACGCTGTTTAAACTGCTGTTGTTGTATTTTATGATCCACAATTGGGTCAGGATAGCCAACAGCATGACGTTCTAAAGGTGGAATTTTCCCAGTAACTAAATATTCTGTATCTACAGACCGCAATTCTGACACCCATTGCCGAATATATTCCCCGTCTGGATCGAATTTTTGTGTTTGACTGGCTGGGTTAAAAATCCGCACGGGTTTAGGGTCCATACCGCTAGAAGCGCTCCATTGCCAACCGCCATTATTGGCAGATAAATCTCCGTCAATCAGCTTTTGCATAAAGTATTTTTCTCCCAATTGGGGATTAATTAGCAAATCTTTAGTCAGGAAACTGGCGACAATCATTCGACAACGGTTGTGCATCCAGCCGCTTTCATTTAACTGACGCATTGCTGCATCCACAATGGGGTAGCCTGTTCTCCCCTCACACCAAGCTTGGAAATGTTCTTCATTAGTTTCCCAAGGAAAGTTTTTGAAGGTGTCGCGGAAAGCACCATCAGCTAATTCCGGGAAGTTATACATTGCGTGTTGATAAAACTCCCGCCAAGCTAATTCCTGTTGCCATGTGCGAATATTAACTGCTGTTTCCTCACTGCGGCTGTTCTCTAGTGCTTCTATCGTGGCTTGCCAAACAGTGCGAATGCCAATTACGCCAAATTTCAAAGCTGCACTTAATTGCGATGTGCCATCGACTGCGGGGAAATTTCGCTGTTCTTGGTATTCAGTAATGGCTTTATGAGTAAATTCTTCTAATCGTTCTTGCGCCGCCACCTCTCCCGGTGCAATAATTAATTCTTCATCCCAGATAAACCCTAAATCTTTTGCTGAAGGTAGTGCGATCGCTCCTGCAAGTTTGGCAATTTTCTGTTCAGCTTCTGTTAACCCTTCAGCATTTTGCAGTGTTTCTACTGGTTGACTTTTTGGTTTAGTAATCCAATTTTTCCAGAAGGGGGTGTAAACCGTGTAAGGACTGTTACCACCCGTGCGGATCTCCTCTGGGGAGTTGAGAATTTGATCCCAGTTTTGGTTAAGAAACTCAATACCTTTTTCTTTGAGGGCATTTATAATGGTGCGATCGCGTTCTTGTGAATAAGGTTCTACATCCCAATTCCAAAAAACAGCTTTGGCATTTATTGCCTCTGCTAAAGCTGGTACCGCTTGTACAGGATCACCGTGGAGTATTAACAACTCGCTACCAACTTGAGCATATCGCTCTTGGAGTTTCTGCAAACAGCCAATCATATAAGTTACTCTCACAGGAGCAATATCATCCCGTTCCAGAATATGCGGATCGAGGCAAAACACGCCCACCACCTTCGGACTCTGCCGTTTTGCCGCAGCCAGTCCCGTATTGTCAGAAATGCGTAAATCGCGCCGATGCCAAAACAGAGTTAAGTCAGACATTGCATACTGGATATAGTTCACCCGTACTAGCTTAGATGTTAGTGGTACTAATCAACATCATTCTGGCGATAAATTTATTCTCTAAATGGGCATTGGGCATTAGTTATTCTCCATGCTCCATAACAAATAACTCATTCTCCGGTTTGTCAATCGGGAATAGTGGCTTTTTAGATCAAAATTGAGTATACTCTTCTTAACAGTTAATTAGTCTTTTTGTCATGGCTAACCTACTACTTGACGACGGTACGATTGAGAGCGATTTAGGCGAAATAGCTGGTGAACTTGCTCCTCTTGGCATTCAACTCAGACACTACGACCCAGGAACGTCGCTTCTCTTCCCTAACTTACTTGACCAGGACGTTTTAACTGAGCCTGAGAAACGTTATTGTGTAGAACTCCATAACAGCGTCTTTGAATTTATTCAGCAAGAAAATGGCGCTCTCTGGTGTGACTTACTAAATGTCCATCCAGGTTCCTTCAATCTTCACCATCTGATAACAACCTACGGACGTTACCATACTCATCCTGCGGCTGAACCCCTCTACGTGTTGGCAGGAGAAATGATTTATGGCTTCGTGCGACCTGATGGCAGCCAGGTACAGCTTTTAGTTCAGGCACAAGATTATCTCTACATCCCTGCTGGCGTTGAGCATTGGTGCAGTCCGACTGCATCGTTGAATTTCAAAGGGGTACGCTATTTTGCGCTTGCCGAAGGGTGGGTTCCCAATTATACAGGTACTCAAGTGAGTGATTCACTCAACAAGCCGCGTTAAAGCTTAATTTTATCAGGAAAATGCTGAAAACCCCTGAGAAACAGCAACGCAGTTGCGTATTTCGTAAATACTGTTAAAGAAAGCTGACCACTTCACTCAACTTCCTCACAGTGAATTAACAGCATTTCCATCTCCTTGGCTAGAGAAATCAACTCTGTCCAAGAGGAACCACTAACTAAATTTTGGGCGTGAGCTAATCGGTTTCGCAACTGTTCAGCAGACTTGAGGAAGCGTTCGCCAAACCGCTTGGACTTTAGTCCTAGTTGCTGGAGCAGTTCTGGTTGATTTAAAATCAACTCTCGCTTATCACAGAATTGGAGATAATCTAACAAATCGGTAGCTTCGTTTCTTTCTTGGCTCTCTCGCCATAGCCGTTGAGCAACTTCTAAGCGTTCAGGTTTAAGGATTTTTTGCCAAGAATCTTGGGGATAGTAAATCCGCACCAGCCGCAGCAAATTCATTTCTAGCAGCGTCACCAAGCCAAACAGTAGCATTCGCGCGGGTGCTTTCTGCAAGTCGCCACAGGTAACAATACCACTTACCTGATTGCAATCCAAAACAAATAATCGCGGAGTTTGTTGCAAAATGGGTAGCAACTTCATCAGGGGAGTGGAAATGGCTATTAGTTCTTTGGGATGAAACACTCGTTGATAGTCGCTACATTTGCCTTCTTTGCCTGGAATCAAACTAGAGCGTTCTACATAACCGCTAATAATATCTCCTGTCTCAACGCCGATAACATCAAAGTTCTGTGCCTGCATCCAATGCAGCACTTCTTTTACCTGTGCATCAGCTGGCATAGCTTTCAGGGGTTCTGCCACGTATTCAATGGTGATATTGTTCTCAAATAAACTCCGCAGGTCTTGAGAACGCGATTTTAGGTGTTTCATATCATGTCCGCTTAATAACTTACGATAGTCGTTGCGAGTGCAACGAAGTGGAACGAAGCAATCACAAGGGTTCGGAGATTGCAACTCTTGGAGACGCTCCGCGAACACTTCGTTCGCAATGACAACTAATCAGCCGGACATGATATCATTCCCCGGCTGTGAACTCATGTTAAATAATCCTACGGCACTCACGCGATGTCTGCGACGGGCTACGCCTACGCCAGCGAAATTTTTTGCTAGATTAACCTTGCGTAGGCATCGCTATCCCAACAAATATCATAGACTCATCTTATACCATCTTAGTTGGTATCATTTTAGTGATGATTTAGACAATTTCAAGTAACAAAATATTTCGCATCTAGAAAAAAATAAATATATATGTAGTTAACTAGATGAGATTAGTTGATTAATTTGCGATAAAAATGCCGAAAATCCTGACAAAAAAAATGTTATTACTAAAACGACGTATCGAATTGATACTTGGTAGAATTTTACCAAGATAACCAAAATTGATAATATTATTATGCCAAGAAAAGAACAAGGATGGGTTACATTTCAAACTTCAGAGGACGAGCGGAAGATTCTAGAGGAGTTTTGCGAACAGTCTCAACGCACCAAGACTGAGATTCTACGCGAACTCGTGCGTAGTCTCACTCAGCAAACCTTGGCACCAATATCACCACCAACTCAGCCGGAAAAACAGGAAGATATCTACTATACTCAAAAGCCTGACATCGAAAGTAGTATTCAAAAGAAATCACTAAAAGTTAGCTCTCGCAATATTCTTAAAGGTGTGGTTAAACGAGTTGTTTATGGAGCAGTTAATAGTGAAGTTACTCTGGAGATTGTTCACAAAGTAGAATTAACTTCGATTATCACTAGAGCTTCCGCAGAAGAGTTGGAATTATCTGAGGGAAAAGAAGCTTATGCAGTTATTAAATCTAACGATATTGTCATTGCTAGAGAATAGAAATACCTTGATTTTGGGTGTTAAATATTAAGAGAATAAACTTTCTTCACTTGAGTATATATAGTTGATGCGATCGCTGATGTCATAGCTGTTTTCGTATAATTTAAAACACAGTAGGGAAGCATAGGTGTGCTAACTTACTGAAGTTGACAGAGATAACAGATGTGTGATCCTACGCTTGCACCACAAAATCTGATGCATTGAGAGTTGGCGCACCAGTCAGGGTTGCAAATAAACCGCCGTTGCCAAAACCAGCCGCACTACCATTTTGGTTGTAGAACAACTGCCCACTCACAGCGTCGTAAATAATTTTCGCTGTGCTAGTCCCCGCTGAAGAAGTGATTTTAAAATCACTGGCATTACTAAAACAGGTTCCCACAGTTGAAGTAATAGCACTAAAAGTAGTTTTATCCAGGATAATCTTATCGCCTTGGGAATGTTTGAAGTCAGCGATCGCATCTACACCAACAGCAGCACTGGCAAATACAGCATTGGTGTTGTAAAGAAATCTGTCAGCACCCGCACCACCGGTGAGAACATCATTACCAGAACCGCCGGCGAGAGTATCATTTCCAACGCCGCCTCGCAATAGATCATTGCCACTCAAGCCGTAGATAATATCATTACCCCCTTGAGCATTAATCACATCGTTGGAGTTTTCAAAACCTATGATGCTGTTATTCAGGTCATTGAAGAATGTGACTGTGTTCTTGTTGAACAGGCTAGTTTGAGTGGAGTTGGCATTAATCACATCAAAGCTGTCGGCAATCTTGGTTTGCCCATCAAACAGGATATTGGCAATGGCAGGTCTTGCTCCAGAAGCAAGTAGGTTATCGAGGTTTTCTAGTTGGAAGTTTTGCAGAGTGACTTTGGTATTAGCCACATTTTCAAAGGTAACTTCTAAGTTGTTATCATTTTGAGTTAATTGCAGATTTTGAGCAGTTAAACCACTACCTGTAAATTGCAGTGTATCAACATTGGCAATTACTGCCGCCAAAGGGTTTGAGCCTTTACCAACGCCACCAAAATCGGTGATGGTGTCATTGCGATCGCTAGGGCGAAATACAAATTTATCTTGACCGCCGTTGCCTGTTAGGGTATCACTATCGACTAACTCATTGATGTTGTTGCTAGGTGTGCCAAAGAAGGTATCTGCACCAGGAGTTCCAGTCAGGTTACGAGGGATGCCGCCACTGCCCAGATTGATCCCCCCAAACACTACATAGCTTTGCCCAGCCTGATGTTTGCCGTTGGGGGAGGCACCAAATGCCCCAATAATCAGGTCGTCAATACCATCGTTGTTGATGTCCCCCGCATTGCTGACTGATGAACCTGAGTAATCATTTGCTGCAATGCCGTTAATGAAAAAGCCATTAGTGCCATTCAAATCAGAGAGGTTAAGGGTGCCGCCACTGCCCACATTCGTCCCCCCAAACACTACATAGCTTTGCCCAGCATCATAGTTGCCGTTGGCGTCGGCAACAGGTGTCCCAATAATCAGGTCGTTAATGCCATCGTTGTTGATGTCCCCCGCATTGCTGACTGACCAGCCTGAGTAGTCATCTGCTGCAATGCCGTTAATGAAAAAGCCATTAGTGCCATTCAAATCAGAGAGGTTGAGGGTGCCGCCACTGCCCACATTCGTCGCCCCAAACACTACATAGCTTTGCCCAACATCATATTTGCCGTTGAGGTTGGCACCTCGTACCCCAATAATCAGGTCGTCAATGCCATCGTTATTGATATCCCCCGCATTGCTGAGTGACCGCTCGGAGCCGTAAAATGCTGCAATGCCGTTAATTATAAAGCCATTAGTGCCATTCAAATCAGAGAGGTTGAGGATGCCGCCACTGCCCAGATTCGTCCCTCCAAACACTACATAGCTTTGCTCAACATAAGGGTTGCTGTTGGGGGAGGCACCTGATGCCCCAATAATCAGGTCGTTAATGCCATCGTTGTTGATGTCCCCCGCATTGCTGACTGAGGTGCCTAAGTAGTCATATTTTGCAATGCCGTTAATTATAAAGCCATTAGTGCCATTCAAATCAGAGAGGTTGAGGGTGCCGCTACTGCCCAGATTCGTCCCCCCAAACACTACATAGCTTTGCCCAGCTTCAGTGATGCCGTTGGGGGAGACACCTCGTACCCCAATAATCAGGTCGTCAATGCCATCGTTATTGATATCCCCCGCATTGCTGACTGAGATGCCTAATCTGTCATCTGCTGCAATGCCGTTAATTATAAAGCCATTAGTACCATTCAAATCAGAGAGGTTGAGAGTGCCGCCACTGCCCAGATTCGTCCCCCCAAACACTACATAGCTTTGCCCAAAACCCTTTTCGGCATTTTGGCGCACAATAATCAGGTCGTCAATGCCATCGTTATTGATATCCCCCGCATTACTGACTGACCAGCCTGAGTAGTCATCTGCTGCAATGCCGTTAATTATAAAGCCATTAGTGCCATTCAAATCAGAGAGGTTGAGGGTGCCGCCACTGCCCACATTCGTCCCCCCAAAGACCACATAGCTTTGCCCAGCCTGAGATTTGCCGTTGGGGGAGGCACTATCTGCCCCAATAATCAGGTCGTCAATGCCATCGTTGTTGATGTCCCCCGCATTGCTGACTGACCAGCCTGAAGTGTTAAGTGCTGCAATGCCGTTGATAACAAAGCCATTAGTGCCATTCAGATTAGAGAGATTAAATGATGAATTAGCCATGATTTTCTCCTTTATTTATTTTTTATCAGTCAGCGAGTGGGTTTCAGGGTTCTAAACTTGAAATTCCGTGTTCTAAACTGAAAGTATTTTTATAAAGTGCCACAATCATAAATCAGTAAAGCAATGCGCTTTTATATGGAATTTCTTAATCAGGATAACTGCGATATCTACGACGGGCTATGACGCTCCTGCGGACGCTCTCTACGAGACGCTGCGCGAACGCGGACTCGCTACCGCTAACGCTACGCTATCGGTGACGCTAATTATCTACTAGCTATATTTCCGCTGATTAGTTTATATCGCTTTTGCAACTGTTACAATCAGCTTTTTCATAAATTTATGAAAACAATATACATTATCTATACAAAAAACATTCTGTAATAATACCAGTTAAAAAATGTTTGCGACAGATACCCCACCTGCGCTAACACGCACCCTCCCTTTACCAACTACGGTGTACAACACACAAATCTCTTGACCTGCAATGGCATTGCATCGCCTGACAATGGCATTGCATCGCCTGACAATGGCATTGCATCGACTGACAATGGCATTGCATCGCCTGACAATGGCATTGCATCGACTAACAATGGCATTGCATCGACTAACAATGGCATTGCATCGACTGACAATGGCATTGCATCGACTGACAATGCTATTTCTCTCGTTCCCATGCTATGTATGAGAATGAGTCAAGCCTCATCAAGCTAGGTTTTTAGAACTTGTGTGTACACCTTAGCACTGACCAAGGGGAGGGTTGGGGAGGTAGGGCAAACGCATATAAATATACTCTTAACCTTTTTGAATCGCTGCTTGATAGCGACCTAGCGCGATTAAAGGAAAGTATTGTTGATACAGATGATACTTGAGATAAAAATGGCAAGGGAAACCAGTACCTGTAAAGTCTGCCTCAAACCAAGTACCATCGGGCTGTTGAGTTGCCACCAAATGGCCAATTCCCCGCTCAATCACCTCAAAAGCTAATTTACCAGTTGCTTCACCTGCTGCTATCAACCCTATTATTGCCCAAGCAGTTTGAGATGCAGTACTATTACCTTTTCCTTTGAGACTGGGATCGTCGTAACTGCGGCAAGTCTCGCCCCAACCACCATCTGGGTTTTGGCATCCAACTAACCAAGCTGCTCCCCGTTCTATACTGAGTTTATGCCTTTGAGGATCGATTAACGCCAAGGCTGATAAAACGCCACTGGTACCGTAAATATAATTTACACCCCAACGACCAAACCAACAGCCTTCGGTTTCTTGTTCGCGCAAAAGATAAGTAAGCGATCGCTCCAAATTATCACTATCAATTGCCAAATCACAAGCACCCAGCATTTCTAGTACCCTAGCCGTAACATCTGCGGTGTTTGGATCGATCATCGCTTTCAAGTCGCCATAAGGAATGGAGTTGAGCCAATCTTGATCGTTATCCAAATCAAAAGCAGCCCACCCGCCTGGTTTACATTGCATAGATGCAATCCAGTTTAAGGCACGAGCGATCGCAGCTTGCTTGATTTTTTCATTAGGGAGTTTCGCCAAATCTAATGCCATCACCACCACCGCCGAGTCATCTACATCGGGATAAAAGCGATTGTCAAACTCAAAAGCCCAAGCCCCTGGTTTTCCTTGGCGATTTTTGACAGCCCAATCACCGTAATCCAAAATTTGTTTTTGCAGCAACCATTCTCCAGCCTTTACTACGGCGGGATGATCTGGTGCAAAACCAGATTCTACCAAAGCACGCATCACCCAAGCTGTATCCCAGACGGGTGAAATACAAGGCTGTACTCGATAGCTATTCTCGGTTTCAATGACAAAGTTATCAATTGCTTGCAAACCTCGTTGCACAATGGGATCGCTTGGGTGATAATCCAGACACCGCAAAGCCAGCATTGAATTCAACATTGCCGGAATAATCCCGCCCCAGTCGCCTGTAGCTTCTTGGCGCTCTAAAATCCACTTTTCGGCGGCTTTGATGCCTTCTTCACGAAAAGGTACTAAATTCAGACTTTCTGCCAACTTGAAACCCCGATCGAGGGTGAGGAATAAATCTGTCCAATCGCCACTTTGGGGTAATTCCCACTGGACTCGATCGATACCTTCAGCGTATAGCTCATCTAGATTGATTGCTGAGTTGGTGAGAAAAACAGGTTTGCGATCGCATACAATCAACAGCGGTACTGTACTAGAACGTGCCCAGCTAGATATCTCGTAGATATTGACAGGGAAAGCTTTTGGTAACAGCATTACCCAGGCTGGTAGCGAGGGAATACCGCGCCAGTTGTAGCAGCCAATCAAGGCTAAGTGCAACTTGGTAAAAATCCGAGTTTTGCTGATCCCACCTCGTTGGAGAATAAAAGCTTGCGCCCGAATCATGTCCGGATCGGTTGCTGGTACACCTAGTAGTCTCAGCGCCATGTAAGCTTCAACCGAGGTGCTAATTTCTCCGCCATCACCATAGTAAAGTTCCCAACCCCCATGCTGCCGTTGCTGTTGACGCAAATATGCTTCAACTTTGTCTAAAGGTCTGGTTTGGTCTGTTCCCCAAATTTTATGCAGGAGGACGACTTCAGCCGTGATGGTGACATTAGATTCCAACTCTGCCCACCAGTAACCTGCCGGATTTTGAATCGAAAGCAAATATTTTTGACTGGCTGCGATCGCAGTTGCGACTTGATTGACTTTTACCCTGTCTTGTGTTTGCATCAAATACTATCTAACCTCAACACCCAACACTAGTTATGAACGAATGGCACTAAGAAAAGCCGAAAGGCTTGTCTCACCTCGTTCCCAGTCTGAAGACTGGGAATGTATTCCAAGAGGCTCTGCCTCTGGTCAAGCCACTGGAGGCGGCAGCCCTCCGAGAATGGGTTAAGAGCCTCCAGGCTCTTAACCCGTTAGGGCAAAGCTTATAGCTTTTCTTAGTGCCATTCAGTTATGAACACCGCACTACAGTGAAAAAAATTTTTCCTCTATCAGTAGACATAGTATTGTGTCTGAGTCACTGAAAATTTGCAATAGGTCATGGATGTAATTGTATTAGGATTGATGCTGTTATCCTTGACAATTTGGTTAGGATTACTGTGTTTTTGGGGACAGTTTTGGCGGACAGACCAGCAATTAGAGGTTACAGAAACTCAGTTAGAATCGTTACCTGTGGTTTGTGTCGTGGTTCCAGCCCGTAACGAAGCTGAGTTAATACCAACCACACTGCGATCGCTCCTACTTCAAGATTATCCTGGTTCTTTAAACGTGTTCTTAGTAGACGATCGCAGTACAGATCGGACAGCAAATTTTGCCGAAGGGGTTGCACACGCTGTCGGTAAACCCCAGCAATTGCATATTATCTCAGGTGAATCACTGCCTCCTGGTTGGTCGGGGAAACTTTGGGCAGTTGAGCAAGGTATAAAGAGCGCGAGTTTATTCGCACCTGACTATTTTTTGCTGACTGACGCAGATATCGAACACGATCCTGGTAATCTCCGCCGACTCGTAGCCAAAGCTGTGCAGGAAGATTTAGATTTGGTTTCGGTAATGGTGCGACTTAGGTGTGAAAGCTTTTGGGAAAAACTTTTGATTCCGGCTTTCGTCTTTTTCTTCCAAAAACTCTATCCCTTTCGCTGGGTAAATAATCCCAACAATCCCATAGCAGGAGCCGCTGGGGGATCTATTCTGATCGCCCGTGAAGCTTTAGAGCGAATCGGGGGTATTCAAGTCATTCGCCAAGCTTTAATTGACGATTGTGCCCTAGCTCAAGCTGTGAAGAAGACTAAAAGACAAAGTAAATCTTCTTTCTCCCCTGCCTCCCCTGCTCGCCCCGGCCGTATCTGGCTAGGATTGAGTACCTTGACTCGCAGTTTGCGTGCTTATGACTCCCTGGCGACGATTTGGGATATGGTTGCTCGTACTGCCTATACTCAACTAAATTATTCTCCATTACTACTATTGGGAACTTTGGTAGGAATGCCTCTGATTTATTTAGTTCCACCTGTGTGTGTGATTCTAGGTGCAGTTTGGGGTAATTGGGCGATCGCACTTACGGGTTTATTAGGATGGTTGTTAATGACTTTCGCTTACTACCCAACGATCCGTTTTTATAAATGTTCTTTTTGGTTAGCTTTTAGTTTACCTGCGATCGCTTTTCTCTATACCCTCATGACTTTAGACTCAGCACTCCGTCACTGGCAAGGACGCGGCGGCGCTTGGAAAGGGAGAGTTTATCCCAGTTCGGATAATTTATAATTGGGATAAAACTAAAGTTAAGCCTAAAGTGGTTGATTAAAAGAATTATGGCAACCGCAACACCAGCAAATAATCCTGTTATTGTCCCCAAAAAGCTGCCTTTTCTGGAGTCAATTTGTTGGCAAACTGCTGATGTCTACCGATTTACTTCAGAAGAAATGCTGAGTCGCTACGAGCGTGGTTGGCAATATCACAATCTATTCAATAATCTTGAGGGTGAAGAACTCAATTTTCTTCAGGAACTCGCCAGACGCTATAAATCCTGGTTGCAAGTTTATTTATGACCTCCAGATTTAAACATCATAATCAAATTCTCACAGTTCTTGAATCCTTAAATTCGGACATACTTAGGAAGGGTTCTGCTTACTTCGGTGGCGGAACCCTTCTGGCATTTGAGTTTGAAGAATATCGCTGGAGTAAGGATGTTGATTTTATCGCTTCTGTTGGTACAGAAGGTTACAAATACTTGCGTACAGTGGTATTTGATGGTGGGCATGAAGCATTATTTCGGGATTTAAGTAAAATTCAAGTTGGACGTAGCACAACTGACCAATATGGAATTCGGATGATCGTTTTTGTGGATGATGTGCCGATTAAAACGGAAATTATTGCCGAAACTCGTTTTCAACTAGACCCACCAAGATATCCAAAGTGGTCACTCGTTCCCTGCTTAAGCTTCAATGATTGTTTTACCTCTAAGCTGCTGTCAAATTCTGACCGTTACGCGGATGACAGCGTTGAGGCAAGAGATTTAATTGATCTAGCAATTCTCAGGCTGCGATCGCCAATACCTCAAGTATCAATTGAGAAGGCTGAAAAAGCATATCAGGTTATGCGCCCTTTGAAAAGAGCGTAGGCGTAGCCCGTCGTAGACATCGCACTATTTCAGCAAAGACCAGATTACAGGGAGAAATGCTTTCTCAGTCTGCAAGTTGATCAAGCGCAGATACCCAGAATTATCGACGGTATTGATTTGCTATCTACAGATTTAGGTTTATCTCATACTCCAAGGGCTTTTCGAGAACAACATGATATCTTTGCTGATTTAGAAACACAAATTAAAAAACGAGAAGATTCTTAAACACGTCATGCCCAATGCCCCTAAATCCTGGAAGCTGTTTGTTTAATACCGGCGGGTTCAACAGGTAATGGTTGAGCGGCTTTCAATACTGCATCCAGCAACCCTGGAAACAGCACCTCTAAATCTTCACGCCGCAAGATGTTAATATGATGTGTCCCTTCTTTACGTGTCAAGACTATCCCCGACTCCCGCAAAATCTTGAAGTGATTGGACATAGTAGACTTAGCGATCGCAAAATCAAACTTCGCACAGCATTGTTCCCCCTCAGTCGCCAGCAACCGCACAATCTCTAGCCGCACCGGATCGCCCAATGCATACAACACGCCCGGTAAAGAAATATTTTTTCGATCTGGATGATAAAGAAATCTCATAGTTGCATTATCTCATCAGGTGGCATATATTTTGATTATTCGATATTATCGAATTATAGAATTAATTAGGAAGGCAATTTATGTCATCCATTACAAACGTTACAGAAGCCACATTCAAGCAAGAAGTCTTAGAAAGTGAAATTCCGGTATTAGTGGACTTTTGGGCGCCGTGGTGCGGCCCTTGCCGAATGGTGGGCCCAGTGGTCGATGAAGTTGCTGCTGAATACGAAGGACAGGTGAAATTTGTGAAGCTGAACACAGATCAAAATCCTACTGTCGCCAGCCATTATGGAATTCGCAGCATTCCGACGCTGATGGTTTTTAAGGGAGGTCGGCAGGTTGATACTGTCGTAGGGGCAGTCCCAAAAACCACCTTGAATAAGACCTTAGCACAGCATCTTTAATTTAAGTGAAGGGGAGTAAGGACTGGGGATTAGGGACTGGCGATTAGGGATTAGGGATTAGGGATTAGGGAGAGACTTCTTCAATATTCTTTGTCCCCCTTGTCTCTCCCAAGTTCTGAGCGCCGGAAGTCGGCGCTGAGACTTTTCTCCTTGTCCCCTTTGCCTTCTAGCCAGTCCCAGATCATTTTGTTTCAACTAACGGGGAAAGAGCGAAATGGACTTGAAATTGTATGGTAAATCCGCATTGGTGAGTGGTTCAACCGGAGGTATTGGTTTGGCGATCGCTCTTGGGCTAGCTCAAGAAGGTGCATCAGTGATTATCAATGGTCGGTCTGAAGAAAGAGTAGCTGAAGCGATCGCCAAAATTAAGCATTCTACACCCGACGCGAAAGTTTCTGGTGTTGTTGCTGACGCAGGTACTGTATCAGGGATAGAGCAAATTTTTCAAAAAGTTCCTCACGTTGATATTCTCATAAACAATTTAGGTATTTATGAGCCAAAAACGTTCTTTGATATTACTGATGAAGACTGGTTAAAGATATTTGAGGTTAACGTCCTCAGTGGAGTCCGTTTGAGTCGGCAATATCTGCAAAAGCAGCTAGAGCAAAACTGGGGACGGATAATTTTTATCTCCAGCGAATCTGCTATTCAGATTCCAGTGGAAATGATTCACTACGGCACAACTAAGACAGCGCAACTAGCCATTGCAAGAGGTCTAGCAGAAATGACTACTGGGACTGGAGTCACGGTAAACTCAGTCCTACCAGGGCCAACCCGTTCAGAAGGAGTTGAAGAGTTTATCACCAAGCTTGCACAGGAACGTGGCATTAGTGCAGCGGAAGTTGAGACTGAATTTTTTCAGAATGTGCGTCCAAGTTCCCTAATCAAACGCTTTGCAACTAATGAAGAAGTAGCAGCGATCGTTGTTTACCTTTCTAGTCCCGTAGCATCAGCAACTAATGGTGCAGCTTTGCGGGTAGATGGTGGCGTTATTCGGTCAATTGTTTAGTATTTGAACGACATACATCTGTTGTAGGGGCACACCAATGCTCATGGGTGTACAACTTCAGGTGAAAGCCAGTCTAGAACAAGTTTTTAGAGATTATCTCCGATCTCGTTCCCAATCTCAGACTGGGAATGCCCGTCCTTGAGGCTCCGCCTCCGTAACTCGCGGCAGAGCCGCAATTGAAGTGCATTTCCAGCCAGAGGCTAGAAACGAGGTTTGAAAAGGGTTTTACCTGAAGTTGACACCAATGAGCAATGCTGTATCCTTACCGCGTGGTCTATTTAATCCCAGATGTGGGGTTCCGAATTTTGAATTTTGAATTGGAGCGAAGCAACATGACTACTGATATCAACTTATTCTCTACTTACCAATTAGGAAATCTGGAATTACCTAACCGGATAATAATGGCACCCTTAACCCGAAATAGGGCAGGTCAGGGAAACGTACCACACCAACTTAACGTTACCTACTACGTTCAACGTGCTTCCGCCGGACTGATTATTTCCGAAGCAACACAGGTAACTCCTGAAGGACAGGGCTATCCTGGGACACCAGGAATTCATTCATCAGAACAGGTGGAGGGATGGAAGTTAGTAACCGATGCTGTACATCAGCAGGGAGGAAGAATTTTTCTGCAACTATGGCATGTAGGTAGGATTTCTCACCCTGACTTACAACCGAATGGAGTTTTACCTGTGGCACCTTCTGCCATTGCTCCTAAAGGTGACGCTGCAACTTATGAGGGGCCAAAACCCTTTGTGACTCCCCGTGCTTTAGAAACGTCGGAAATACCGCAGATAGTCGAACAGTACCGTCAAGGAGCGGCAAATGCTCTAGCGGCTGGGTTTGATGGGGTAGAAATTCACGCAGCTAATGGTTATTTAATAGATCAGTTTCTCCGGGATGGCACGAATCAACGCACAGATAAATATGGGGGTTCGATTGAAAATCGGACTCGATTCCTGTTGGAGGTGACAGAGGCGGTAACTAGTGTGTGGGATTCTAACCGAGTTGGGGTACGTTTTTCTCCCAGTGGTACTTTTAACGATATGCATGACTCCAATCCCCTGGAGACATTTGGTTATGCGGCTCAAGCGTTGAACCAATTTAATTTGGCATATCTGCATATTTTTGAGGCAACAGAGGCAGACATTAGACATGGTGGAATAATTGTACCCACTAGTCATATACGCGATCGCTTTACAGGTACACTCATCGTCAATGGTGGTTATACCCGTGAAAAAGGCGATGCAGTACTGGCAAACAAAGCAGCAGATTTAGTTGCCTTTGGCACATTATTTATATCAAATCCTGATTTACCCCGACGCTTGGCTTTGAATGCACCACTAAATCAACCAAATCAAGCAAGCTTTTATGGCGGTGATGAAAAGGGATATACAGACTATCCATTTTGGTCGGCTGCTAACGAGCAGGTGGTCAATGCCTAATTCTTCTCATCTAAATAATTAAAACCCACTTTCCGCACTCTAAAGTATCAAATCCATCTGGAGAAGCGAGAGGGACAATAGCGCATTATCCACGAGCATATCTCTAACCCGGTTAATATTGCCAATTAGAGAGGAACATATTCGCTCTTAATCACTTTAGGTATAAGATCCGAAACCCTCTCATAACTCAACTATCAGGAGAATCTGATGAATTCCATCACTCAAACCCAACCTTTAGATGTACCCAGTGCGATCGCTAAACGCCGTTCCATCAAAACTTTTAAAACAGATCCCATCACCCCAGAACTGCTCAAGCAACTAGTAGAGTTAACCGTGGCTGCACCCAGCAGCTATAATATCCAGGACTGGCAAATTATTCTTGTGCAAGATGAGGCGCAAAAGGCAGCACTGTCAGCAGCATCTTTTAATCAACAGCAAATTGTCCGAGCACCTGTAACCTTTGTGTTTGCTGCCGATCCTAATGCAGGCGAACAAAATTTGACCCCGATTCTGGAGCAGGGACTTCAGACTGGAGCATGGAATGAAGGCACTGTCAACTACTTTAAAAATTCTGTGCCACAATTTCAAGCTGGGCTGGGCGAGAAGCGACGCGAATATGCGATCAAAGATGCCATCATTGCGGCTACCCATTTGGTGTTAGCGGCAGAAAGTCTGGGATTATCCACTTGTTTTATGAACGGGTG
The DNA here is from genome assembly GCF_036917935.1 of Nostoc sp. Lineage (GTDB taxonomy): Bacteria > Cyanobacteriota > Cyanobacteriia > Cyanobacteriales > Nostocaceae > Nostoc. The sequence continues at coordinate 358,945 of NZ_JBALEL010000051.1, forward strand.
GATTGAGGATCAGGTAAAAGAAGTGATTGGTGCAGGAGATAATCCAGATTTAGCGATCGCTGTTTTAGTTCCTGTTGGCTATGCAGCCGAAGCACGTTTAAATCCCGGTCGTTTGCCATTCTCCTCCAACGTCTCTGTAGACAGGATTGGCAACCCTTATGCAGGGTAATTCTCTCTAAATTGGGAATGGGGCATTGGGGATGAGTCTTTGATACTCGTGAACGAGTCTTTGAACTCCGTTAATGAGTCGAATGGCACTAAGAAAAGCCCAAAGGCTTGTGTCACCTCGTTCCCAGACTCCAGGCTGGGAATGTATTCTCATAGGCTCTGCCTCTGGTCAAGCTACTGGAGGCTCCGCCTCCCTGACTGGTTCCCAGCCTATAGGCTAGGAACCAGTCAGGGCAAGGGCTGTATCTTTTCTTAGTGCCATTCGTTAATGAGTCTTTGATCTCCACTCGTCTGCCCCCTGCCCCCTGCCCCCTGCCCCCTGCCCCCTGCCGCCCACCCCCTGCCCCTGCAAACCATGTCCTTACCCTCCTTCCTAGCGCGTCGTTCGTTCCACTATGCTTGGATCGTCGCGGGTTTAACATTCCTAGCCTTGCTGGTGGCAGCCGGAATTCGCTCTGCTCCTGGAGTTTTTATAGTGCCCCTCGAACATGAGTTCGGCTGGAGTAGAGCGACTATATCTTTGGCAATCTCCATTAACTTAGTACTCTACGGATTAATTGGCCCTTTTGCTGCCACAGTTATGGAGCGAATCGGCATTCGCCGGATGATGGTATTCTCACTTGCTGTCATTGCGCTCGGTGTCGGTTTAACAACTTTGATGACAACTTCCTGGCAGCTAGTTTTGCTGTGGGGTGTAGTTGTCGGTAGTGGTAGCGGAGTTATTGCCCTGGTTTTGGGTGCTATTGTCGTCAATCGCTGGTTTTTGGAAAAGCGGGGTCTAGTTCTGGGCATCTTAACCGCCAGTACAGCCACGGGGCAACTAGTATTTCTGCCCATGCTGGCCTCAATCGCCGATCGCTTTGGGTGGCGAACTGCCGCTCTAGTTCTGACTGGTGCAGCACTCCTAATTATTCCAGCGATCGCAGTCTTTATGCGCGATCGTCCGGCGGATGTCGGTTTGCGAGCCTTTGGCGATAACAGCGAAACTGTGGAAGTTTTCAAGCCCAAAGTCAATTCCATCGCCTCCACTCTTAACGCCCTCTGGATAGGAATGCGTCATCGAGACTTCTGGCTGTTATTTGGTAGCTTTTTTATCTGTGGCGCAAGCACAAATGGGTTAATTGGAACTCATCTGATTCCCGCTTGTATTGACCACGGCATCCCTGAAGTCAAGGCTGCTGGGCTTTTGGCAATCATGGGAATATTCGATTTTTTTGGAACTACTATGTCCGGTTGGTTATCTGACCGTTGGAACAATCGCTACTTATTGTGCTGGTACTACGGACTGCGGGGTTTATCTTTGATTTTCTTACCCTTCAGTTTCAACTTTTCCTTCTATGGACTTTCCATTTTCGCCGTCTTCTATGGACTTGATTGGATTGCTACCGTACCACCGACAGTACGTCTTGTTGCCAACATCTTCGGTAAAGAAAATGTCGGCGTGATGTTCGGTTGGATTGTCGCCGGACACCAGCTTGGTGCAGCCACAGCAGCATTCGGAGCCGGAGTGTTGAGAACTTGGACAGGTAGTTATTTACAAGCATTTATTTTATCAGGCGTTCTCTGTTTAATTGCCGCAGTTTGTGTACTGCAAATTGGTCAAACTCCCACTAAGGGTAATTATCTCGTAGAGAAGAATTTGTAGAGTGTGCGTAAGTCCTCATACCTTGCTTGTTAAGCTTATCCGTGGTTTGATATAGTACGGTATCTACATTAATTTATCGTAGTTTGTTGACGACTCAATACCTGAATTAACTTGTCAGCCACGAAATAAATATAAAACTTTCCATGCCTATCCAAACTATTGGTATTTTAAGTCCGGGTGATATGGGACAAGCGATCGCATCTGTTCTCAATCAACATGGATTGAAAACTATTGCCGCCCTAGACGATCGCAGTGAACGAACTCGGCAATTAGCAGCCGTAGCCAACATCCAAGATGTGGGTTCCCTCAGACAACTGGTAATTGAATCTGATGTAGTTTTGTCAGTTCTAGTCCCCGCAGCGGCTACCCAAGCAGCGCAGCAAGTAGCTGAGGCGATCGGCAATGTTGGTAAACCCATTCTCTACGTTGACTGTAATGCGATCGCACCTCAAAAAGTCATAAATATCGGCCAACTCATTGAATCAGTTGGGGGAACATTCGTAGATGCATCAATTATTGGCCCACCGCCGCGAGTTCCCAATCGCACCCGCATTTACACTTCCGGAAAACAGGCCAGTCAACTCCTACAACTACGAGATCATGGCTTGGATGTACGGGTGATTGGTGAGGAAATTGGTCAGGCTTCCGGGTTGAAAATGTCTTACGCAGCCCTGACAAAAGGACTTACAGCAATCGGCACAGAATTACTAATTGCAGCCCATCGTTTAGGTTTGGATAAAGAATTATGGGATGAATTATCTAGTAGCCAAGAAGAACTTGCTAGCATCTTAACCCGTTCCATTCCATCGATGACACCGAAAGCGCATCGTTGGGTAGGAGAAATGGAAGAGATTGCAGAAACCTTTAAAGAGTTGGGTCTAACTGAGCGCATTTTTGACGGAGCCGCTGATGTTTACCGTTTGGTGAAAGAAACCTCCTTGGGTAAGGAAACACCAGAAGAGTCTAATCGCGATCGCCCCTTGGATGAAATCATTACAATCCTTTCCAATGAAGCAAGCTCGGACACTTAATCTTGAGTATTTTATCGATGGGGAGTAAGGGAGAAGTTGCAGTAAGTTTTTCCCCTCCGCCCCTCTGCCTCCATCCTAAATAGCTTTCATTGGCAGATTGACAACGAATGTCGCCCCCTGTCCAATTCCTGGACTTTCGGCCGAAACTGTGCCACCGTGTAATTCTACATTGGCTACAATTAACCCAATGATGTTGGACTCTACCAACCTTCTAAACCTGGCTTCGCTCACCTGTAGTTTCTGCAAACTCGTTTGAAGATGTTGTTTGGCAGTGCGTAACTCTGAGTTCAGCAAGTTAATAACTGTTGTCACCAGCACAAACAAGCCTAAGAGGATGTTTGAAAAGTATTTGGCTGTGATTTTAGGCACTTTTATCCCCCTAACCCCCCTTAAAAAGGGGGGAACCGGAATCAAAGTCCCCCAATTTATCGGGGGATTTAGGGGGATCTAAAATGTTTTGATCCCGACAAGAGGACTTTTCAAACAAGCCTAAGCCCACGATGTTGTCTAGACTTGCAACCAAGAGCGAAAACACTGGTTCTAAGAAAAAGTAGCTGACGGCTAAAGTAGACAAAGCAGTAGCCAGTAACCCTGCTTCCATGCCGCCATACCAGGCACTAACCGCCACGGCAGCAAAAAACAGCAGGAAAATAGTTTGTTTCAGTAGTGGCTGTAGCAATAGTGTTAGTAGCAATACGCTACCAACAGCCAATGATGCCACAGCATAGGGCGCTAGAAGGGAACGTATTCCTTTCAATGTAGCTTCTCCTTTTATGCAGCTAGCTAAAGGATTATTCCCAAAATCAGCTACAAAATGCGTAGGCGTAGCCCGTCGTAGACATCACTCAACACCTATTATGCATCGGAAAAATACATACCCAAGCAGTTATTGCTGCGGATCTATCTAAAGTAGTAAAGCTTAGTTTTCGCAAAGGTTCAATAACCTGATAATTATCGCTCTAATTATATATTTGGTTTTTGAGTTCCCGTCAAAGAGTATAGATTTATTAAGTTTTTCAATTAATTTTCTTTAGTATATAAGTCATCATTTCTCCTTTGCCTTTAACCTGAATTAAACCTCGTTTCTCCAATAAGTATTTATCCTTTAAAAGCTGATAACTTGCTTCACAAACCTGGATACTACCTGCTATACCATGTGATTCCATTCTACTAGCTGTATTGACTGTATCTCCCCAAAGATCGTAGGCAAACTTTTTCAGCCCAATCACACCTGCTACTACTGGCCCTGTACTAATCCCAATACGGATGCGAAAGGATTGGTTATTTTCTTCGTTAAATGTAGCTATAGCCTTTTGCATATCTAAAGCCATATTAGCTATTGCTGGAGCATGGTTGTTAGACTGATTTGGCAACCCGGCAACAGCCATATATGCATCGCCAATGGTTTTGATTTTTTCAACCCCATGACGTTCTGCTAATTGGTCGAATAAACAGAATATTGTATTTAATAACTCGACTAATTCGGCAGGAGATGTCCGAGTTGAAAGCTCTGTAAAGCCAACAATATCGGCAAATAGCACCGTAACTTCTAGAAAGCTATTGGCAATAGTTGTATACTGTTGTTTTAATTGTTCTACAATCATCTCTGGGAGAATATTTAGTAGCAGCATTTCTGATTTTTGCTGCGCTAGTTCCATTGCCTTGCGGGCGTAAAATTCTTTTTTTCGCAAGCGTTCGTATAAATAGACAGAGAAGACACAAACTAGGCAAGTCCAAAATAAGTATAAACCCTGCTCCATGTAAAAAGCGAATGGATTTTTTAATATAGGATTATATAAAATATATAAAATTAAATAGCAAACAATTGTGCCAATTTGCGAAATTAAATGTATCCACCATTGCACTGGAACGATTGTAGCCTGAGTGAGAAACATCAGAGTCCAAATATTACTTCTAGGTTCCAGACTATTAAACAACAAAGCTATATCAATTTGGACAGCACAAGTTACAGACCAGCATAAACTCAAAAAAATTAAGTTTGGGTAACGACGACCTATAGAGATTTTACATAAACCCCAACAAATGAACGTGAATAGTTCTACTAAAAGACCGATTTTAAAGGCGTATATCTTGCCTTCTAATTGTGAATTTGCCCAAAGAAAAAAAGCGATCAAAGTCAAGCCAGCTACTAGGATAATCTGCGCTTGCAATTGCAGCCGTTTCAGCTGAAAGCTCTGTCGCTGTTCTTTGTAGGATTCGGCAAGATTATTGTTGATTTGCCCATAGGACATTCCGTGACTAATGAGCGTATCTAGTTGGGTTTTGTTTGAGTTATTTGGATGAATCATGCACTTTTTGCGTTATTAGTAATTAAGGGAGTAGGGAGTGGGGAGTAGGGATTGGGCATTGGTGTCAACTTAAGCGCAAAGCCTTTTAAAACCTCGTTTCCAGCCAGAGGCTGGAAATGCAGCTCTTGGCGGCTCTGCCGCTTTTCAAGAGGCGGAGCCTCTAGAACGGCATTCCCAGTCGGAGACTGGGAACGAGACAATCTAAAAGCTGGTTCTAGGCAGGTTTTCACGCTAAGTTGACACCTATGGGGAGTGGGGTACAGATTATTCCCTATCACCTGTCACCTCTTCTCTAACCAATACCCAATTAAATGCTAAAAAGTCGGGATAAGGCTCTAAATGGTTCGCACCCCCACATTAAATTTTGATCGTGGCACATTAATTTTGCATCCACCACCACGCGGCAAAGGTTGGATGGATTATGCTACGTGGGATGATCGAGTTGAAAAATTCCGCATTCCGGCGATTAGATACCGATCGCTAATCGAAGCACTACAAGCGGAAGATGTGAATTTTATCGATGAAGCCAAGCAATTTTATCCTGTAGATTTGGTTCCCAGTCTAGAAATGGAACCCTATCCCCATCAGACTGAGGCCCTAGCAGCTTGGAAACTGGCGGGTAGACAAGGAGTCGTTGTGCTTCCCACGGCGGCGGGAAAGACTTATTTAGCGCAAATGGCGATGCAGTCAACGCCGCGCACGACGTTGATTGTAGTGCCAACTTTGGATTTAATGCATCAGTGGTATGCACATTTAGTAGCGGCTTTCCCTGATGCTGAGGTGGGATTGCTGGGGGGTGGTTCGCGGGATAGAACAGCTATCTTAGTTGCAACTTACGATAGTGCAGCAATTCACGCTGAAACCTTGGGAAATCAATATGCGTTGATTGTTTTTGATGAATGTCATCATTTACCGACAGATTTTAATCGGGTGATTGCTGAATATGCGATCGCACCTTATCGCCTGGGACTCTCCGCTACACCAGAACGCACCGATGGTAAACACGCTGACTTAAATATCCTCATTGGCCAAGAAGTATATCGCAAACGCGCTGAAGATTTGGCAGGGAAGGCGTTAGCAGAACATGAAATTGTCCAAATTAAGGTTAAGTTATCGCAACTTGAGCGGGAAAGATACAACCAGTTAATTCAAACTCGCAACGACTTTTTGAAGCAATCGAAGATTTCTTTGGGGAGTTTGCAAGGTTGGCAAATGTTTGTGCAAATGAGTGCTAGATCGCAATCTGGACGGAGAGCGATGTTAGCGCATCGGGAAGCTAAAGATATTGCTTTGGGTACTGATGGTAAATTGCGAATTCTGGTTAATTTATTGGCAGAACATTATCCGGCACGAATTCTGATTTTTACTGCTGATAATGCGACGGTTTACCGCATTTCTCAAGAGTTGCTAATTCCAGCAATTACTCATCAAACTCCTGTGAAAGAACGCCATGAGATTTTAACAAAGTTTCGAGAGGGTAAATATAATACTTTGGTTGCTTCTCATGTGTTGAATGAAGGGGTTGATGTACCTGCGGCTTCTGTGGCGATTATTTTATCGGGAACAGGTTCGGCTAGAGAGTATACTCAGCGACTGGGGAGGATTTTACGGAAGGGGAATATTGAGAATAAACAGGCGATTTTGTATGAGGTGGTGGCGGAGGATACGAGTGAGGAAGCGACTTCGGCGCGGCGCAGAGGGGAGAGAAATAACGAACCGCCTTCGCGTAGCGTCTCGGAGAGAAGACGCCAAGGACGCAGAGAGGACGAGGAAAAGAAGGGGAAGTTAGAGGTTGTGTATGGGAGTGGGAAGGAAAGAAGTTTGAAGGCTGCGGAACAGTTAGAAATTAATTATTCAATCCAAAATCCAAAATCTAAAATCCAAAATTCAGCTGATGTTACCGACAGATTTACTGATGCATCGCCAAAACGGGGAGGAGATCATTCCGAAGAGACTGAAGATTGATCAGAAAACTTCGGAGTTAGCGATTGAGTTAATTAATTATTTTCAATCAGCAGTGGGGAAGACTCAGGGTGTGCTTGAGCGACAACTAACTGATTTTGAAGGAGATTCTACAGATTATCGTCTGAAGCGGGGATTAGCTTATATTCTCAAAAGCAGTTTTTGCACTTTTGAGGTGGTTAGTCCTCTGGAACCACAGATGTTAAGAGAACGGGTGTTTTCATTGGCTGCAAAGTCGGTTTCTAGTCGAGAATCTACACAGGTTACTCTGAATAAAATTGCTGATGAGTTAACTCAAGAACTTGAGCGGGAAGTTTTATTAGAACAGGTTCGGAATGGACTATATGCTGATTTATCTGAAAATAAGATTTTGACTGTTTTTGATGCACCAACAGCGCCAGATGTGTTAAATCGATATAACTTATCTCAGGTGCAGGGTGTGTTTTATAAGGCCAGTAAACTGGTGTTAAATGCTCATCGCAATGTTCCGGGTGAATATAAGCTGTTATTTCGCTATTTAAAGTTGTTTCAATTGATGGCTTATATTGAAGGTGATGCTGACCACGGGTTTACAATTACGATAGATGGGCCGACGAGTTTGTTTAATCCTAGTACACGATATGGGTTAGCGATCGCTAAACTTATTCCCGCTTTACTTCACGTTACTAAATGGAGTCTTTCTTCTATTCTCCAAACCCGCGACGCCTATACCAATAGTTGGAAAACTGGACGTTTCACCCTCAACTCTGAATGTGGTTTGGTATCCCACTATCCACCAGGTAAGCCTTACGATAGTATGCTAGAAGCATCTTTTGCTGATAAGTGGGATGCGTTGAAAAGTGGTTGGGCGTTAGAGCGAGAAGTTGATTTGATCCCAATTCCCGGTAGTGTGATGATTCCCGATTTCCGTTTGGTGCATTCTGATGGACGCACCTTCTTATTAGAAATTGTTGGTTATTGGCGACCAGAATATTTACAAAAGAAGTTTTCTCAGGTGCGACGGGCTGGACGTGATGACTTAATTTTGGCAATTTCCGAGCGACTTAATTTAGAAAAGGCGGGAGTAAAATTAAATGATGTCCCCGCCAGAATTGTTTGGTTTAAAGATAAGTTATTGCCGAAAGCTGTATTAGCTGTGATGGATTGATTAAGGAGAAATGAGATGAAAACTATAGAAACAATTGCCACAGTTACCAAAGATGGTAAGATTACAGCGCAGTTACCATTGGATATTCCAGAAGGTGAGCATCAGGTGGTAATAGTAATTGATGAAAAGCCTTTGAGTGAGAAAGCAGAGAGCAAGAAAAAGCGTCCTCCTCTAAACTTTCCTGTGCATAATTATGGCCCTTGGCCTGAAAATCTTTCTTTAAGACGTGAGGATATGTAAGGAGATTGGGGACGCTGATCCTGTTTTTTTAGACACAAATATCTTGGTGTACGCTAGTCAGATTCAGTCTCCATTTCACCAAGCTGCTATGGAGGCTATCCAAGGTTTTTATGATGCAGGGGTTGAGTTGTGGATTAGCCGACAAGTATTGCGGGAATATTTGGCTACCCTTACCCGTCTGCAACAGTTTGTCAACCCACTACCCATTGCAATAGTAATTCAGGATCTCCGCTATTTCTATAACCGCTTTCGGGTGGCTGAAGATAATTCTCAAGTGACAGAAAGGTTACTAATACTCATAGAGCAAATTCCTAGCGGTGGTAAGCAAGTTCATGATGCAAATATTGTCGCCACGATGCTAGTTCATGGCATTCCTCAGTTACTCACTCACAACACAAGTGATTTTGCCAGATTTTCTGGGTTAATTACTATCTTGCCATTACAAGGTTAGATTGCTTGTTGTTACTACTTGTGAAAATTTACTTCACGTTACGAACATGCAGTCTTTCGGTAATTGTGCAATCCTACTGGCTAACCCCAAACACTTCTGCGTTCCCAATATTCAGCAACTCTTTTTTCCCACTGTTCCCAATAATCTTTAATGACTGCTGATTCAAACCAAAATACCTCAGCTGGCATTTCTGGAATCGCTACTACCAAAAGAGCGTGCTTTAGCTGAATGCCATAATCTTGATAATACTCGTTAGCTGCTCCTATGTACGCCGAAAGTTGCAGTGGATGTTCGTATAAATGCTCAACTGAGCCTTTGGGTTTGTCTGCTGTTTTCCACTCGCAAATACAGGGAATACCTTGATAGCTAGCAATACAATCAACTTTGCCAGAATAACCCAAATTATCATGAAAAACAGAGCCTTCCACGAGTCTAACTGTGTCGATTTGTTCTAAAACTGGCTTGATACTCTCCCAATAAGGGCGACTCGCTTCGGGACAAACAGGATTTTGACCAAGAAGGTAGCGCTCAATTTGTTTGTGTGTTTGGGTTCCCCGACGACTAGCAGTTGTAGAAATGCGGGTAGCTTCTTCTGTACCAACACGCGCTTTCCAGTTTAATAATCTGTCTCGGTCTGCTTGTGATTTGGTGGCATTAAGTATTGTAGTAACGCTAGGAAAGCGATTTCCCTTACCATCTACATAATATTGTTTACCATTTTCTCTCTTGGCTGTGGCATTAATGCGTGGTAGCAGTTGGGTATCAAATTGCATTAGTTGGTGTGTTGACTTTGAGATTCCCTCAAGAAGGAAAGTGAATAAAACCCCATTTAATTAAGGATTCAGATATTTGAAACCTAGCCACAGAGCCAGTTTCAAAATTGGCTTCGGTTTATTAACATACCTTTAGTCGCAATAATGTACGAAAGCATAGGCTTTACTTTATGTGATTATTATTGAGAATATAGATTTATAGGTAATCCCCATAAACCCTTATCAGGAAACGATTAGAGAGATTTTAGTACGACCTCCTGAATCCTTACCAATTCTTTAAGCTTAAGAGTATGCGACCAAATATTAGCTAATATTTATTAATTTTCTTTACTATCATAATCAGCACAAAGAGCTGCTGCCCCTGCCTTGGCAATCACCACAGCCATCCAACCGAAGAAAATAGGGTTGAGAGGAATTACCAAAGTTCCCCCTAAGACTGCTCCAACTAAGACAGGTGTAATTGCGTTAGCGATATTTGAAGCTTCATCAGTAACACTTTTTAAAGCAGGACAGATTCTTTTCTTGATATCTTTACTTTTTAATGCTTCCTCAACTTCTTGCTTTGATTTTTCAAACCCATCTGTTGACTGCGGTTGAATAATGTCTGAAGTCAATTTTTCTGAATAGGATATCACCTCAACTGCTTTTAAAACTTTTTCTTGAAATTCATGGATATTAAATTCGTTTTGCTCGGACATTTTACATTCTCCTATACAACTGTAATTTACTATTCACAGTCTTAATTATACTCCTTCCTATGTAGTAATGTTTTTACCTATGTGCTAGCTCTATATTTAACTCTTGGCAAACTAAATCAATTGGATTGGCGTAGCTAATCAATTGATTTTTTCTGGCGCCACCAACCAATAGACCAATTGGTTCGCCTTTTATGTTTACTATAATTGAGCCACTATCTCCTAGTTCACTAAATGGCTCATTGTTTAATCCTTCTATTGCAGTCAGGTTGGGGAAAGTAACTTTCATATAATTTCCATTATTTTCATACAACACTTGTTGTTCCATTTCTACTGCATTGATTCTTCCAACAGTTAGATTACTTGAACGCCCAACTTTTGCAACTACTAAATGCCTGGTTTCTTCTAAATATTCTCCTCGGCAAAAAAGTTGGAGTAAATTACTTTCATGAAAAGGGCATAATCTTTCTATCTCATTAATATTGTTCACTTTGGCAATAGCTGCATCAGCGAAATTAGGTTGACCTGCTCTTAGCTGAATAAATTCGTATAGATTAGCAATGCATTCCGTTTCAGGATTACCGCCATCTTCCACTGCTGGTTGTATTATAGAGTCACCAATATGTGCATTATTTGTATTTGCCAAAACATGATTACAACTTAAAATTAAAAGGTCTGCTTGACCACGCTTTTGTACAAAGCAACCAAGAGTTCCGGCGCTAGTCGGATGAGTTCGAGATATTGAGAGACCAATCGATAAAGGACGTTTGTAGTAAGGTCTGACACTATGTTGTGGGTAAACATTACCCGTAATCCTAATATCCACCTCTCCCTTTGCCAGATATTCGACTTTTTCTTTAATCAGCGCCAGGTCAGACTTATCATTCACGTGTATAGCTAGCTTGTAATCATCCCTTTTGCCTGTTGGATGAATTCCTAAACCAGTCCAACTCCAGGAATCATGCTTCTTGGAGAATGATTGTGGGATAACCGATTCTTTAATAATTTTCTCAATTAGTTGGTTAGCTTCTATTTTTAGCTCTCTTACGCTTTCTAAATGCATAACTGGACTTTATCCTTTTGCTTCTAAATTTTCTTCGTCCTAGCACCATTAGCGCCTATTTGGAAAAAATTAGATTTTGAATAAATCCCAGATAGCGCTACTAACCTAGTGGCAAAGAGCGCCACTTTAATTGCTCTAGGGTTTTTTACACTGAATCTACAGCGGCAAGGCTGTGCTTTTCGGATACATTAAAAAACTGTAGATAGGAGGCCTTGGCAAGTTCCTATCTACAGTTTCAGTATAAAATACTGTGAGTTCTTTTTATTTATATCTACCTGTTAAAACGCGTAAGCTTCTCCGACAACTTCAGCGTTTACAGGCACTTCTAGAGCTTCTCCGACAACTTCACTGTTTACAGGCACAGTTTCAGGAAGGCTGAAATCTTCTGGCAGAGAGCTTGACAAGTGAACTTTGACAGCATAACCAGAAATAGTCGAAGCTATACCAACTCCGGTGTACAGGTCTGGTCGGTCTTGTAAGATAGTGATCACCTTTTGTTTAGCTTGACGAGCCTGTTCTAGTGTAATTTCTTTATTCATAATTAGACATCCTTTCCAAACTGGCTTGCCTGCTAGTTGCTAGGGCTAATATACATACTGATAAGTACATATCAGTCAGATATTATTGCCTGTTTAGTTTTTGTAAAGGATTTTTTGTAGAATTTAGTACTTTCCGAAGATAACTTTGGGGTACTACCCTAAAGCAAATGTAGGGACTATCAGCTCTAATATTTGTGCCATAATAGTTATAGAGTTTGGGGTAGTTAGTAAGTTTGATGATTTACCGAACTTTTTAGGATACTTTTTTGTACTTGACTGATGCCAAAATATTCATATGGTGATCAAGCGCGAAAGCGGGTGAAGCACTTGTTTCAAACAGTACTAGATTACACCCATGACGAATTCGAGTATAGCAATGTTCTACTAAAAATAGATTTTACATGGCAGACACAGACCGAACTGGTTGTCAGGACAACCTTGAGAAGTCTGGAAGCATTGACAGCACAGGATGAATACCCAGATAAGTTAACTAAAGAACAAATTAGGGAAGCGCTGAGACTGCTCCAAGATTTCATGGAAATTTTGGAAGATATGCGCGAACATAAGCGAGGTTCAGAGGACTGGCACTTTAAGCTGACGCTTTGGCACAACAAGGGTGATAAAGAAAGGAATTTGCGTAAGTTTGATGAAGAATGGCAACGTCGTAGAGAAAAATTACCAGGGGTACAGCGTACCGAAGCTAGAAAAGCCAAACCCACTCCTACGCGTTACGAGAACATACCCCTGACTGTAGTAGAGAAGTTTATCGGAGGTGAGGAGGAACTTCAAATTCTCGACCAGATGTTGCAGCAAAATGACTACATGGCAATAGCAGCAATTGCTGGTATGGCTGGAGTTGCGAGGACGGAATTAGCACCGAAATATACAAATATTGTAAAACCAACCTGCCATAATCTTCCTTTAGGCGGGGTGGTGGAATTTGTTGGACGTGAAGCCGAACTCCAAATTCTCCACCAGATGTTGCAGCAAAATGGCCGAGTAGCAATAGCAGCAATTGCTGGTATGGCTGGACTGGGTAAAACAGAACTTGCGCTGCAATATGCAATCAAGCACTACGAAACCTACAAGGGTGGAATTTGCTGGTTACGAGGGAAAACTGGAGATGTGGGCATTCAAGTTGTGCAGTTTGCCAGAACGCAGTTGGACTTAAACCCACCAGAGGATTTGGATTTACTTGCCCAAGTGCAATACTGCTTTCGGCATTGGTGTCAGGGTAATGTGCTGCTAGTGTTGGATGATATCAGCGACTATCAGCAAGTTAAGCCTTATTTACCATTGCTATCTTCCCAGTTTAAAGTGCTTATTACTACACGCCAATACTTTGGAGGCATAGCACAACTATCCTTGGATGTGCTGCAACCAGAGGCGGCTCTGGAGTTATTAAGGTCTTTACTCAAAGAGACACCAGAGCGAATTGAGCGAGAAATAGCTATAGCAAATCAGTTGTGTAAGTGGCTGGGATGTTTACCTTTGGGTGTGGAATTGGTAGGGCGATATCTGGCGCGGAAACAAGATTTGTCCCTAACAGAAATGTTGCGGCGATTGAAACAAAAGCGACTAGATGAACGTTCCCTCTCTAAGTCAAAGTCAGAAGGTAACATGACAGCACAACGGGGTGTGCAAGCAGCCTTTGAGTTGAGTTGGCACGGATTAACCGATGCAGATAAGCAGCTGGGCTGTTTGCTGAGTTTATTTGCCGGCGCACCGATACCCTGGAAATTAGTGGAACAATGCCTACCAGAGGAAGACGCTGAAGAATTAGAGGAAATTAGAGACGACAGGCTGCTGAATCTGCATTTGCTACAACGTAAAAGTGAGGGAATCTATCAACTGCATCCACTGCTGAGGGAATTTTTTCAATCCAAGCTTACAGGTTCAGAACTGGCAGAGAAACTCAAGCGTTCCTTTTCTCAGCTAATGGTAACAATCGCCAAGGAGATTCCGCAAACACCCATCCTTGAGCAAATTACTGCTGTCTCCCCCGCTCTACCTCATATAGCTGAAGTAGCGCAGAATCTCATTGAATACGTCAGCGATGAAGATTTAACTTGGCCTTTCATCGGTAACGCTCGATTTTATCATGGTCAAGGGTTGTATGACCAAGCTTTACCTTGGTATGAGCAATGTGTAGAAGTTACCAAAAAACGTTTAGGAGAGGAACATCCCAATGTTGCACAAAGCCTCAACAACTTGGCGTTACTCTACTACTCCCAAGGAAGATACAGCGAAGCCGAACCCCTGTTACAACAAGCTTTAGAACTTCTGCGACGCCTGCTGGGAGAGGAACATCCTCATGTTGCTACTAGCCTGAATAACCTAGCGAATCTCTACTACTCCCAAGGAAGATACAGCGAAGCCGAACCCCTTTTACTAGGAGCTTTGGAACTAACGCGACACCTGTTAGGAGAGGAACATCCCAATTTTGCCACAAGCCTCAACAACCTCGCGAATCTCTACTACTCCCAAGAAAGATATAGCAAAGCCGAACCCCTGTTCTTACAAGCTTTGGAACTAACGCGACGCTTGCTGGGAGAGGAACATCCCAATGTGGCACAAAGCCTCAACAATCTAGCAAATCTCTATTACTCTCAAGGAAGATACAGTGAAGCCGAACTCCTGTTACTGCAAGCTTTGGCATTAAAGCAACGCCTGCTGGGAGAGGAACATCCTGATGTTGCAGAAAGCCTCAACAACCTGGCGGAACTCTATCGTTCCCAAAGAAGATACAGCGAAGCCGAACCTTTGTTGCTGCAAGCTTTAGAACTAAAGCGAAGCCTACTGGGTGAAGAACATCCTAATGTTGCCACTAGCCTCAATAACCTGGGAGGACTTTATTCTTGCCAGGGAAGATACAGTGAAGCCGAACCCCTGTATCTGCAAGCTTTAGATATTTTAGAGCGACGTTTAGGGGTTAATCATCCTCATGCTGTTGCTTGTCGTGACAATTTAGTATATTTGCGCGTAGGCGAAGCCCGCCGCAGGCATCGCCTCACCTCAGAACCGTAAAATTCATGATAACTTCTATATTAAACTACAACGCGATCGCGCCCTTTTCTTTTGGCTTGATAGAGTGCTTCCTCAGCAGCATTCACTAAGGTAGCAGGCTCAATTTCTATTGCCGGAATAACGCTAGCCACGCCTAAACTCACAGTTAAAACAGCAGCAGGTAAACCACCAATGCTAGGATACTCACATTTAATTTCCAAAGCTTTGACTTGCTCTCGAATATATTCGGCAATGTCCATTGCAGCAGTAACCTCTACTTGAGCGAGAATGGCGAATTCTTCACCACCGTAACGAGCCACTAATACTCGACTGCATTCGTCTCTAAAATCTCCTCTCTGGGAAGTCACAAAAGCACCACCCTGAGAATAATTCATCCTCTTACTGTATGAGAAACTGCTATTACTTAGTGACTGTTTGACACAGTTACAGATAGTATTAGCGATTTTTTGCAAACACTCATCTCCTGCGGAATTACCATAAGTTTTATTATAAATTTTAAAATAGTCGATATCGCACAAAATCAGTGATATTGGGATGCGTTGACGAGCGGCTCTTTGCCACTCAATTTGCAGGTAGGTTTGAAAGTAGCGGCGATTAACTAATTGAGTTAGTTGATCTAAGCTAGAGAGGACAAGCAAGTGTTGATTTTCTTGTTTCAACCGTTCAACACGAGTATTGTTGAAATCCTCACTTTTTTTCAGGTATTGTCGGAAATATAAACGATATAATTCACACGCAGGAGTAGAGCGATCGCCTTCTAAATTAATTAGCCCCATACTCTGTAATTTATATGCCAATACTGGCTCTAATTTCACATAACTTGTAGTATTAATCACTTCATAAAAAGCATCTCCTAATTTTGGCTGATCTCGTAGTGCTAACACATACTGCCTTAAATACTCGTTATAAATTCCGGCTTCTGTGGGTGCTTGTGGCAATAACTGCCCTAAATCTTGTTTTAATCCCCCTTTACCCACAAGGTGATACAAAGCCAATCGCACCAAAAAAGGATTTCCTCCTACCATTACCATCAAACTATCGGCGTCTTTCCCATCTGTCCAATCCAAGCCGTGACGTTGTGCTAAATCCTGCACTTGCTCTTTCGTAAACGGAGGTAAATTAATTGTCAAACCAATATTAAATGGCGATTGAGTCAGTTTTATGGGAACAATAATTTCCGTTGAATAAACCAGAAATAGGCGCAGTTTTTGCCAAATTTCTACCCTTTTGGCTTGTTCATGCCACGATCGCACTAATGGTAGCAATTCTCCAGCAATTTCCTGATACTCAAACACCCAATCCACCTCATTTAATACCAAAACAAGGGGACTTGAGAGCGCAGACAGTAAATATTGTTGAAAATATATAGAGCAGCTGACTTTGCTACCCATATCTTCATCCCAATAATCATTAAGTTTTGGTTCTAGCTGTAACTCCCGACTGACATTGGCACAGAACCAGCGCAAAAATTTATCCAAACTGGCAAATACTGCTTTGTCTGCTTGCTGGAAGTCCAAACTCACGATGTGAAAGCCTTGCTTGTTAGCACGTGCAAGCAACCGCAAAACCAGAGAGCTTTTCCCCATTTTCTTGGGTGCTTTGATGCAAATCACGCTCCCAGGTTCAACCATTTCTGCGTAAGCGAGTTCTTCAATTGGCGGGCGAGGGATGTAAAATCTGGAATTAAGGGATACTGGCCCACTAGGAAATTCTAAGGATATCGCGATCGCGGCTCGGTTAAATTCCTTAACTAACTCCTGATCCGCTTTGCTAAGACGGTGATTTTCTAGAGTCTGGCGGAAGTTGGATTTATTTATCGGTTCTTTGCAAAAATTACTCAGTACTTGCCATAAATGAGCAGCAATTTTCTTGACACGTTCTTCGGCGTAGTGCGCTTCACAGGCTATATTGATGTAGGTTTTTCCTTCCCACGAAGAACGCAATATCAACTCTTGGAGCGTTGTTAAACCGGTTGCTTGACTGGCTTTTAGTAGCAATACTAGTTCATCTATAGTCATTACTCATCGGCTCTAATTGCAGCATGATATTTTCTCACACCATTAAGCTTTGGAAGTCAATGTAGCCTGCCTTGTATGGATAGCAGCTAGCCCTGACCAAAAAAGCTACAAACTAGCCTTGACAATTTTTTGCATCCTCAAGTATTTGACGTGACTTAATCATAGAATTTTTTTTACAAACTTTTCCGATTTTTTAGGTAATTGTATGTGATTTGAACTACTTTTTTTAGACATATCTTAGAATGTAGATGCACACAATGTAGCTATTTTTTTTTCTAAAAAACCGCCATTGCGATCGCAACAGAGGTTACATTCGTCCGTCCTAATTTATGATATGGGCTGATATATCCCTGACCTAAGTTACAGCCTAATAAACCAAGTAGACGATTTTGTCCATAACTGGATCGTCAGGGTGCTAAGACAGCGTAGAGAGAGAGCTACAAGATATCTTCCTCATCGTACCAGCAGCTATGCATATCGAAGAACCCGCTACCCATGAATCGGAAGCTCCACTTTCAGTACAAGATTCCCAGAGTTTCCCAAAACCAAAAGACTTATCTCAAGAAAATTTAGATCCTTGCCAATGCTCACAAGCCGCCTTACAAATGGCATTAATCGCCAGTGGCTTGGGGTTATGGGATTGGAATATGGTAACTGACAAAACCTATTATGATCCCCAGTGGAAGCACATTCTGGGGTATGAAGGAGACGAAATCGACGATGAGCAGAAATCCTTTGAGCAACTTGTACATCCACAGGATTTACCGAGAATTCGCCAGGTATTGCACGATTATCTCCAAGGATGCACACCTGTGTTTGAAGTCGAATTGAGAATGTTGACTAAATCCGGGGAGTGGAAGTGGATTCTGACTTGTGGCAAAGTATTTCAGTGGGATCAATTCGGTAAACCAGTGCGGATGGCGGGGACGCACAAGGATATTACTCAGGATAAAGCGATGTCTACGACGGGCTGCGCCTACGCTACACAACAATACCAACTATTTGAACAAATCCAAACAGAAATTGCCCAACGCCAGTCTAGCGAAGACCAAGTTAGGGAAACATCACAGCAGCTAGAAATCACCCTCAATGAACTCAAATATACCCAAAAGCAATTATTGCAGAACCAGAAAATGGCTAATCTCGGTCAATTGGTGGCGGATATGGCTAACGAAATTAACAACCCGGTTAGCTTCATCTACGGCAATCTCCATCCCGCCAGTCAATACGCTGAAGACTTAATCAGGATTGTTGAACTTTACCAACATTACTATCCCACGCCTACCCCAGTTATTGCCTTACATTTACAACGCCTCGACCTTGGTTTTGTGAAGACAGATTTTTTAAAATTGCTGTGGTCAATGCGAGCCGGATCTGAGCGCGTCAAAGAAATTGTTTTCGCCTTGCGGAATTTTTCAACCTCTGACGAAGGTCAAATGAAAAAGGTTGACCTGCATGAAGGATTTGATAGTGTTCTCAGGATTTTGCAGCATCGCCTCAAAGAAAAGCCTGATAGAGCCGGAATTGAAGTAATTAAAGACTTTGGAGAATTACCTTTAATCGAGTGTTATTCTGGTGAACTAAATCAGGTATTCATGAACATCTTAACTAATGCCATTGATGCCTTAGAAGAAAGAATGAAACATGATTTTTCCTTTAATCCTACTATTTTTATTCACACAGAAATTGTTAGCAGTCATTTATCATTAGTCAATAGTAATGAACCTTGGGTAAATGACAAACTACTAGGAAAAAAACACAAAGTCATAATTCGTATTTCTGACAATGGTAAAGGCATACTTCCCCATATCCAAAAACATATATTTGAACCATTTTTTACGACAAAACCAGTAGGTAAAGGTCAAGGACTAGGGTTATCAATTAGTCGGCAAATTATAGTTGAAAAACATCAAGGTAAACTTAAGTGTAATTCTAAATTAGGTCAAGGGACAGAGTTGATCATTGAAATGAATACAACAGCAAGACACTATGCTGCTATTAGAAAACACGCCAGCTTTTAGGTAAGTCGAACCAAGATTTACGGAGCGCAATAGAAACGAGAAAATGCGCCTCAATTCCTTGGCTCTAGCTGTGCCTACCTCAATGTATTAGAGGATGAATGAACAAGTCCTCTTCTTGGTAGCAAATACTTTGAGATCCCCCTAAATCCCCCTTAAAGAAGGGGGACTTTGAGAGAGGTTCCCCCCTTTTTTAAGGGGGGTTAGGGGGGATCTAGAAGTGCCTAAAATCACAGCCAACCACTTTTCAAACATCCTCTTAGACCTCTTGCATAAATCTAAAATAAAAACCACACCCCGCCAAAGCTGCGCTTTGTCTCCCCTCCCCTTAGCAACTACGGTGTACACACAAGTCCTAAAGGCTTGACTCGTTTGACTCGTTCCCATGGAGAGCATGGGAATGCATTCATTGAGTCTCTGACTCAATGTCTAACTGGAGGCAGAGCCTCTAATCAGCCATTCCCATGCTCTCCATGGGAACAAGAAAACAATGGGAAATCGAGCTTTTTTCGACTTGTGTGTACACCGTAGCCCAAAGCATCGGGGAGGGGTGTTAGGGACTTTTGCAAGAGGTCTATTGATTATAGGACTTACGCAAAACTACACGCTGTTGCCCCTACCTAAAAATCAGGGTTTCAGCTATTACTTGCCTAAGTCCTGAATTATTGTCGGTTTGAGTCATCTCACTTTTTGAGATGCTCCCAGCTTTCTTTTGATTTTATTTACGGTCTTTTTAATGAATCTATTAGTTTTAGCCACCATACTTGGCGCTTTGAGATTTTTTGGTTTTTGCTCTGGATTTTTCAAGAAACGATAGTATAAAAATTCATTTTTATAACGGATGTTAACATCCTCACCTTGAGAAAGTCGAGTAAAATCAATTGAAGGATAATTCATATAGTGAAGGCGATGGATATTTTTTAATCCATCTTGATTATAAAGAACATTGTTAATATTAACAAATGGATCAACATCAGCACAGTTGCCAGTCCTGTCCTGTCCATTGGGGCTAAGTGTAAAGTTAAATAATGGGCGATTACATCGCAAAGTCATATAGCTAAATAAGTCTGCATCACACCACCAGGAATGATTATTGATCCAGGTATACTCTTGCTTATCTACCAAAAGCTCTCTGAGCATTTCTAGTTGATTATCCCCAAAAATACCACTTTTTGAAGCGAAAAAACTAGAGCAATGTAACTGAGAGCGAATCTCAGATTCTGACAAAGAAATTTGATGTTCAATTAAAGAAAAATTTAATGCTGCTACAGGAGTTGATTTACCATGCTCCCAATCGTCAAACACAAAGTCATAATCGTCTAACTTCTCTAAAACTCTATCCAAGGAACTCATGGCTAAACTATCGGCATCATAAAACACAAATCTATCAAAATTGCCATCAAAAGCAGACATTTTTCTAAACAAATTGCTTTTATTATACCATTTAGAATGCCCTTGAATTTTCTGATGTACCTTGGGGTGTGCATTCCAAACTTGATTATAAAATTCTTCCCAACGCTGCATTGATGTTTTGTTTTCAAATAAGCAAACATTTTGTCTTGAATTAACTTCCTGCTTCACAAGTTGTAATTTTTCATCGTAGGGAATAATACATACAGGAATATCCGCACCAACATTTACCTCAATGCTATTGAGCAAAGCAACTAGTTGATCGTAAACGACATCATTAGCCAGGGTATAAATACCGAAAGGTTCCATTCTGATAAATCCTTTTTGTTTTTATTTTTTTATTTGTTTAGTAATTACAATATGAGAATTTTATCTATTTACTATTGTTACCAAATTCCGAGTGTTGTGAACATTTAAAGATCAGATACAGGACTCCGGTTTTATTTTGGAAAAATTTCCTACACTTGCAGCTCCGGTGAAGCCAATGCCCACCCTACGTATATTTTAAAAATCAGACCTATATATAGTCTTGTTAAGTTTATATCTTGCCATATAAATTGATGTAGGTACAACACGGAAATCAGAAATATACAGTAAATTCATCATGGAGACAATTTCCATTACCCTACAGAGGTTTGAGGCTTGTTTCTCCCTCAAAAATGTTTACTTTACGTCAACTTATCGTAGGCTAGCAAGAACCCCAGGCATCGCATGAATTAACAGATGGTGGTGATTAATATTGGCATGAGGATTCGCCCTGACTTGACTGGACGGAGGAAAGGGTGCTGAGTATGCCAATGCCCTATTGAAATTTGCAGAAAGTTTATTTCAGCCAAAAGCTTTTCGGGTGACGGCAATACGGGTATAGCAGAAATTGGGATTCAAGCATCAGCAGTCGTTTGAGTGAGGAGTGATGGAATACAATTTATCGTATTATTACGAGCAGACTGCTGTAATATCATGTCCGCATAATTAGTTATCATTCCCACAGTCATTGCACCCCACCCGCCAGTCGCTCATGGGGCAAACCCCTGTTCCCGCGCTGGCTTTGCTTAATCCCCTCCCCGCTTGCTCTTTGGGGTGTTTGGGGTGATTCGGGTTTAATAAGTAATCAAGCGGACATGATATAAGACATCGCCCAATTTTGACAATTTAGCTTAGGACAACCCTAGCCATACCTAAACTGACAGTTAAAACAGCAGATGGTAGACCATCAATGTCAGAATACTGAATCTAATGATGGGAAAATAAAGGTGAGTAATGCCCACCCCCAAACTTGCTGGACTATTCACCCAAGACAGATAAACAGCGACTTTCATCAGTCAAAATCTATGACTTCCACCGTTCCCACTCAAACTCGAAAGCGACCCACTCAAGCAATAGGAGCCAAAATTTTCCACTCCTGTAACATCATTAGTCTGTTTATTATGCTCACTAGTGGACTACAAATTTACAACGCCAACCCTGTTTTTGGTGGACGTGGAGGTTTGCACATTCCTCCGATATTTACTTTAGGAGGTTGGCTCGCAGGAGGTAGACACTGGCATTTTGCAGCAATGTGGCTATTCTCGTTGAATCTCTTGTGGTATGGAATTTACGTTTTAATTACCCGGCGCTGGCGACATCGGTTTGTCGGTGCGAATGATTTCAAAGCATTACAAAAAAGTCAAAATTCTCAGCGCCTAATTTATGCTTGGCATCGTATTGCCTATACAGCAATTATTCCTATCTTGCTGTTGGCATTATTTACAGGAATAGGAATGTATAAACCTGCTCAATTTTCTGGGATTGTGGAACTGTTTGGCAGTTGGCAAGCCTTGCGAATCGTTCACTTTGCCTCAGTGCCGATGGTTATCTTATTTGCAGTGATTCACTCTCGATTAGGGCGTAAGGCTGGTGGTACTGAATTAGCAGAATCAATGTTTTGATAAACGATCTTTTTTTAAACAAAAAAAAATGAACTTTTTTGATAAATTGAATCGTAATATATTGCATAATCAAAGCCTACTATTTGTAGGACTTGATCCAAATCCAGAAATGATGCCTGTGCGTTATGAATCTGAAGAACTCATCGCTGGTTTGGAGAAGTGGTTACAATTCATTATTGCGGAAACTTCTGATTTCGTTTGTGCCTATAAACCGACACTTGGCTTTTACGAAGCGTTAGGTATTCCCGGTTTAGAACTGCTGTACAAAACTTTAGCAGCTATTCCAGCCCACATCCCAGTTATTTTAGATGCCAAACACAGCGACTTAAATACTAGTACGATCTTTGCCCGGACTGTGTTTACAGAATGGCAGGTAGATGCAATTACTCTCAGTCCCTATACAGGACAAGATCATGTAGCACCTTTTTTGGTTTATCCTGACAAAGCAGTGTTTATTTTATGCTGTACTTCTAATCCCGGTGCAGAAGCTTTACAGCAATATCCTACAAACGAATCACCGCTTTATTTACAGGTAGTAAAAGAATCAAAAACCTGGGGGACTCCAGAACAATTGGGTTTGGAGGTGGGGACTACAAATCCTGAAGTTTTAGCACTTATTCGAGCAGTTGCGCCTGAACGAATTATTCTGGCGCGTAGCATCTGGGCGGAGGGTCAAAATCTGAAGCAAATTTTAGAAGCAGGTTTGAATACTAACGGTGATGGTTTGCTGATTCCTGTTCCTCAAGATATGTTGGGAAACACACAATTATCTGAAGAAGTCCAGTCTGTACGCGCAGAAATTAATCAAATCAAAGCTGAAATTATTTACGAAAATTCCACATGTTCTGTGTGGTTTCCTGATGTTTGTTTGCTAAATCAGCACCCACAACAGGATTTGATTTTACAACTTTATGACATTGACTGTATTATGTTTGGCAGCTTTGTCCAAGCATCAGGAGCTATATTTCCTTATTACATCGACTTACGCAAAATTATTTCCAATCCCCAAGTTTTTAATCAAGTTCTCACAGCTTATGAGGATATTTTGAAGAATCTGATTTTTGATAGGTTAGCAGGTATTCCCTACGGTTCTTTACCTACTGCGACTGGTTTAGCTTTGCGGCTTCATTGTCCAATGATTTTCCCGCGTAAAGAGGTGAAGGCACACGGAACTCGGAGAGTAATTGAGGGTAACTTTCATCCTGGTGAAACAGTTGTGGTGGTTGACGATATTCTCATCAGCGGCAAAAGTGTCATGGAAGGGGCAGGAAAGTTGGAATCAGCAGGATTAAAGGTTAATGATATTGTGGTATTTATCGATCATGAACAGGGGGTGAAAGATAGGTTACAGCAAAATGGTTATCGCAGTCATGCGGTTTTAACTATTTCGGAAATTACTAATACTCTGTATCAAGCAGGGCGGATAAATGAGGAGCAATTTTTAGCTTTTGCTGAAAGTTAGTAATCGGAATAATGGGGAGTAGGGAATGGGGGAAGATTTTTCTTATCTACCTCCCATTAGGCATATAGCGGTGCCAATTCAGATGCAGTACAACATTACATCAAGAGATGTAGGGGCACGGCAGTGCCCATTGGTGTCAACTTAAGCTGAAACTCCTTTAAAACCTCGTTTCTAGCCAGAGGCTAGAAATGCTGCTCCTGGCGGCTCTGCCGCCAGCAAGAGAGGCGGAGCCTCAAGGACGAGCATTCCCAGTCTCCGACTGGGAACGAGGCAATCTAAAAGCTAGTTCTAGACTTGCTTTGACGTTAAGTTGACACCAATGGGCACTGCCGTGCCCTTACGGGTGTACCTCATGTAAACGAGAACCGCTATATTTAATTCCCAGGTTCAATCTAGTAACTAGAATAATTTGGATTTTTAAATTAATTATGAATTTTTCACTGAATCAACTACTTAGATGGTTAATTTTTACGCTGCTATTTCCTCTAGTGTTTCTCAATGGTTGGCTAGCATTTTTGCTGGTTAAAAACTTTCAACCTGTTGTAACAATTCTTCTCTTGGCTACTTTGCTTGCATTCGTTTTAAACTATCCTGTTTCGATTCTTCAAAAGGGGGGAGTTAAACGTGGCTATGCAGTAGCACTAGTTTTTATATTAGCCTTGGTAATTGTTGTTGCTTTGGGTATCACTTTAGTACCTATTCTTTTAGATCAATTTAATGAGATGGTTAGAGTCCTTCCTCAATGGATTGATTCTAGCGAAGAAAAACTTCAGATTGTAAATGATTGGTTTTTTAGGCACAAATTAAATGTGAATTTAAGTCAGCTATTAGCACGAGTTACTGACCAACTACCGAATGAGTTAGAGTTTGTTTCAGATAAACTTTTAAGCATTCTCATAGATACACTTGATAGTATTTCTGAAGCGTTAATCACAGTAGTGCTGACTTTTTATCTATTGTTAGATGGGCCAAGAATTTGGCAGGGAATATTTAAAAAATTACCTGGAAGTTTTGCTCATAAGGTAAGCCAGTCTATTCAGCAAAACTTCCAAAATTACTTGATTGGTCAGGTAACTTTGGCTTTTATGATGGGTGTTTCAGTAACATTATTGTTTTTAGGTTTTCAAGTTCAGTTTGGTTTACTCTTTGGTTTGGGAGTTGGGGTTTTGAGCTTAATTCCCTTTGGTGATGTCGTCAGTCTGATTGTAATCACTTTCATAATAGCTACACACGACTTTTGGTTAGCAGTAAAAGTTTTTGCGGTAGCTGTTGTCATTGATCAGTTAATCGATCAGGCGATCGCACCCCGATTATTAGGTAAATTTACTGGACTTAGACCAATATGGGTATTAATTGCTTTGCTTGTCGGAACCAATGTCGGTGGAGTCTTAGGTTTACTAGTCGCGGTACCTATAGCTGGTTTTATCAAAGATGTAGCAGATGGTTTTTCTACATCTGGTAATTCTGATGAGGTGGGTGAGAGTAAAGCAGCATCAGAATTGTTGCCAGAGGAATCAATATCGTAATGATGGCAACAGTAGCCAAGGTTAATCGTCCTTTGTCATCAGTTCTGACAGTATCTTTACAGCACTTTGCAAGTAAGTGAAGTACACCCTTCCATTGGCAAGGGGCTACGGTGAATTACCCCCCTTAATCCCCCCGATATATTGGGGGGAAACAGCAAATCTATTTCCCTCCCCTTTATAAGGGTAGGGTTAGGGTGGGGTATTTTTGTACCTCATCAACTCGCAATCTGCTGTAACTATGTGAAAGTTCTGATTTTCAATCATATTACTGCTATATCCTAAACTCATTATAAACAGATGTGGGTAGGTGGGTATTGACCACTCAAAAGGAACTGCATAAAAAAACCCCTAGCATTTCTACTAGGGGTGAGAAATAATACCATTTCACTTGATGTTTGTGTGAGATGACGCTGTTTGTGCCTCTGCTCTACGCAAGAGGCTGGAGTGTTTCTCAAAAATTACAGGAAAAAGTGAACGGATATAAAATTAGCCAACATTTGCCAACAGCAATTCTCGTTTTTCTGATTTGTGTACTCTCACCTGAGAGTCATCATCAACATCGATAAGGGCTGTGTCTCCATCTGTAATTTCACCAGACAGCATTGCTTCGGCGAGAGAATCTTCTAGGAGGCGCATAATTGCCCGACGTAATGGCCTAGCGCCGTAGCTGGGGTTATAACCTTCTTGTACCACAAGCTCTTTGAAGCGATCGCTAACTTCTAGGATAATTCCCTTTTCTGTCAAGCGGCCAGCAACATCGCGAAGCATAATTTCGGCGATTTGCTTAACTTCATCTCTAGAAAGCTGGGTGAAGACGATAATCTCATCGAGACGGTTGAGGAACTCAGGACGGAAGTAAGCTTTCAATTCCTCATTTACCAAGGTGCGGATGCGGTTATAACTAGCGTCGGCTTGAGTGTCGAAGTCAAAGCCTAAACCACTACCACCTTTTTCAATCACCTTGGAACCGATGTTGGAAGTCAAAATGATCAGCGTGTTCTTGAAGTCTACTTTCCGACCTTTGGCATCGGTAAGATGACCGTCATCCAAGAGTTGCAGCAGCATATTGAATACATCGGGGTGTGCTTTTTCGATTTCGTCGAATAGCAGCACTGAGTATGGTTTCCGCCGCACGGCTTCTGTAAGTTGTCCGCCTTCGTCGTATCCCACATAACCAGGAGGTGAACCAATTAGCTTGGCGACGGTGTGGCTTTCCATGTATTCGGACATATCTAGCCGAATCATCGAGTCTTCCGCACCGAAGAAGTAGGCAGCTAATGCCTTCGCCAATTCTGTTTTACCAACTCCAGTGGGGCCAGAGAAGATAAAGCTAGCAATGGGACGATTGGGATTTTTTAATCCGACGCGGGCGCGACGGATACCGCGAGATACAGCTGAGACTGCTTGCTCTTGTCCGATGAGCCGTTGGTGCAGAGTGTCTTCTAGGTGCAGGAGCAACTCTGACTCAGATTCAGTGAGTTTGTTAACTGGTACGCCAGTCCAAGAGGCAACGATTTGGGCGATGTCTTCTTCGTCAACTACAGTAGAGTTGACAGGTTGATCGTTTTGTGTAAAGGTTGCTTGCAGTTGTTCGGCAAGTTTTAACTCTTGGTCGCGCAGGGTTCCAGCTTTATCAAAATCTTGGACTCTGACTGCTGCTTCTTTTTCTTTGGTAACGCCAGCGAGTTCACGCTTCAGTTCTTTATTAGGAGAACTTTGGGAGTTCCGCAGACGAACGCGAGAACCAGCTTCATCAATCAAGTCTATTGCCTTATCGGGCAAGAAGCGATCGCTAATATAGCGATCTGATAATTCTGCTGCTGCGACAAGTGCCGCATCCAAAATTGTGACTTTGTGGTGTTGTTCATAAGCACCGCGCAAGCCGTAGAGAATTTGTACGGTTTCCTCTACTGAGGGTTCTCCAACCTTAATCGGTTGGAAACGACGCTCTAGGGCGGCATCACGCTCAATATGCTTACGATATTCATCGAGGGTAGTTGCGCCGATGCACTGGAGTTCACCTCGTGCTAAGGCAGGTTTGAGGATGTTAGCTGCATCCAAGCCACCTTCTGTACCACCAGCGCCAACCAAGGTGTGAATTTCGTCAATCACCAGGATGATATTGCCCACAGTGCGGACTTCTTCCACGACTTTTTTGATGCGTTCTTCAAAATCGCCACGGAAGCGAGTTCCAGCTACCAATGACCCCATATCGAGGCTGATAACTTGCTTGCCCTGTAAGGTTTCAGGAACATCCTGGTTGATAATACGTTGAGCTAGACCTTCGGCGATCGCAGTTTTACCAACTCCTGGTTCTCCAATCAACACCGGGTTATTCTTAGTACGGCGACCGAGAATTTGGATCGCCCGCTCAATTTCCTTCTCGCGACCGACTACGGGGTCGAGTCTGCCTTCTTGGGCTAATTTGGTCAAATTTCTGCCATACTCTTCCATCGTTAGCGGTTGGGTGCGCTTTTGACTACCACTACCAGCAAAAGCCGGTGCATTTTCACCCAAACGGCGAACTATGGCACTGCGGACACTCTTGAAGTCAACCCCTAGATTTTGCAGTACTTTGGCGGCGACACCTTCACCAGCCTCGGTTAATCCTAAGAGTAAGTGTTCAGTGTTAATGTAATTCTGTCCTAGACTATGAGCTTCTTTAAACGATTGCTCGAAGAGGCTTTTCACCTTGGGGGTAAAAGGAATTTCTGGTGGTACAAAGCCAGAACCCCTACCAATAATTTTTTCTACCTCGCGGCGGGCATCTTTGAGGTTAACGCCTAATTCGGCTAGCACTTTAGCAGCAACCCCAGTTCCTTCTCCCATCAAACCCAGGAGAATTTGTTCAGTTCCTACGAAATTGTGTCCGAGGCGACGTGCTTCCTCCTGAGCTAACATAATTACTCTAATGGCTTCGGAAGTGAAGTGTTCAAACATAATGGGTTCTTGCTCCCTCGCTGCTTGGACTTTGGGTGAGATAAAATTCACCCTCATCTAAAGTTTTTTGTATTTTCTTAAGGACTAATGTAACTTTATTTAAAGTTAAGTGGCAGTGGTGAGAGCCGTAAGACATCAGGTGTACTTGCCGTCTAAGAGGAATGAGGAGTTAGGAGTTAGGAGTTAGGAATAATTAGTAATTAAGACGTTCTTAATTTTACAATTCTTTTTCAGTACAGAAGATGATTTTCTTTTGCCTTTTATGCTCCTCTGCCCTCGGCCAAACTTAAAAACTAAGACTCAGCACTATATTAATCTTAACTCCTAACTTATCACTCAGGACTGACGATGACTGAAGCAATGTCCGGTAAAGACCAACAACATCCACTTTATAACCGCGATCGCCCCCTTATTGATATTTTACTCGCTCAAGAGGCAACAGATTATAATTTAGCAGAATTGGCTAGACTGCGAATGCGTTATCAAGGGTTTCCAGGGGCGAGAGACATCCAAAAAGACCTAGATAAAGTTTTGCAACAGTGGGGTTTGACCGAAGCCGAGCTTTTTGAGAAAACTCGTCAAATTCACGATTTGGGGGGAATTTACAAAAGTCGCGGCAAGAAAGATGAACAGGATTGGAATTAGGGCATGGGGCATTGATTGCTATTCCCGTCTCTTCCTTTGGCAATGCGATCGCTCGCATAACTCCGGCTATTTTGATTATTATGAGTGGGCGGAACTGGTGTAATTATATCTACTGCGATCGCTGAGTGTCTAATGCTCTTTTATTACTCTGAAAAAATAAAATATTTGTAGGTTGGGTTGAACAAAGTCAAACCCAACAAAAGCAAGGGTTCTTAATGTTGGGTTTGACTTTGTTCAACCGACACCAGTCAGAGAAATTATGCGGTTTTCAAGGTTCTGGCGAGTGGTGTCGATCAGCTTCAACACAGTTGGTCTACAGTAAAATATAGCGTTTCCTGATCACATGAGATACATCATAGTCCCCTCTCGAAGAGCGGGGAGGGGGTTGGGGGTGGGGTTCTTGTACCTCACTCAACTGAGAACCGCTATATCTCACTTAAAATTGTCAACCTGTGTTGCCTCTTTCTCCGTCTCCCGTTGCTTGCCATACTCCCGCAGCTGCTTCAAGAGGTCTTCTTGGGATGAATTAGAGACAGATGGACTGGGGGTTGGTTGAAGGTTAGTGTCGGCAGTTTCAAAATTAGTAGGTGAGGGATTAATTGTATAGACGGGTAAGGACTTGTCATGAAACACCGCCTGTTGGGTTGGTGCTGGGGTAGGAATTAGATTATTTGGTTTGCTCACAGCAGCTTTTACCGAGTCTAGAGTAGTAGCAACCTGCACTTGTTGCTGCATTTGTTGTGTAGAAGATACTAAACCACTTAGACCATTCACCAATTGCCGCAGATTTTTACGGAAATTAGGATCACCTGTCAATTCATCTAAATCAGATGTAATTTTTTGGGTATTTTCAAAGGTTACTCGTGCTGAATCTAAAGTTTGTTGCAACAATACGACATTCTTGGGATCGTTTAAGGTTTTAGAAGCATCGCGTAAATTAGCTGAGGCTTGCGCTGCATTTGCGGAAAGAGTTTCTAAATTGTTGAGTAATTCTCCTTGAGTCAATCGATTCACGGATGGTGATAAGCTACTGACTGTAACACGCAGTTGGTTGCTGGTTTCGGTGATATTGTTCAAAGCACCAACCAGCGACGAACGATTTGTTGTCAACAGATTATCTAGGTTGTTCAGCAACCGATTTGCTTGAGTTGCAGTTGCACCGAATTGATTTACTGTTTGATTCGCGGATGTATTAAGTTGGTTTGTCGCCCGTTGCACTGAATTAGCTGTGGCTGAAAATGTATTAAGTTGTTGTCGTAAGCTTTTGGTTAAACCTTGTAAATCCTGACTTAACTCAGTAAAACTGGATGCTGCACTTGTGGTAGTTTCTAGAACCCTATTGACATTTCGATAAAATTTTGGGTTATTGTATGCAGCAGCTAGGTCAGTTGAACTGCGAATTAGTTCATCAACACTGATGCCAACCTGACCTTTTAACCGAGAGCCATTACAGACTATGAGACTGGTATCACAACTTTTATCTAGGGGTTTAGCAAGCACAACCCCAGTCGGTAAGGTTGCTTTTGGTGTGATGTCGATAATACTTTCGCTAATTAATCCGCTTTGATTAGCTTCCACCACTACATTGCGGGGGATAATTAGGTCAGTTTGGGCAATTTCAATCTCTACATCAATGGCATTTGGTCCTGGTCGAACCTGGGAAATAGTTCCTACCTTAACGCCACGATAGCGAACTGCTGCTCCTTTTTGCATTCCGCCAGCGTTAGCAAATTCTACAATAACTTTGTATGAACGGCCAGCAGCAGTGAATCTATTTAACCACAGATAGAGTAATCCAAATACCCCTAGTCCTAGCAGGAGTAATAACCCCACAGAACCTTCTCTAAATGTTCGCCCAGACGCGAAGCGGCTTGTCATAAGACCTCGCATTTTTTTGCCTCCACCAACAATCAACAACCAATTAGGAGTTAGTAGTTAGTAGTCGAATTTAACTCCTAACTCCTGATTAGACCTCTTGCAAAAGTCCCTAACACCCCACCCCCAACCCCTCGCCGATGCTTTGGGGAGGGGAGCCTTTGCTTTACTCAAATGCGGGGTGGGGTTCTTTATTTTTGATTTATGCAAGAGGTCTATTCTTAACTCCTTACTCCTGACTTTTAAGTTTCTAGCCGGCGACTTTAATCGGGCCTTGAACACTTCCACTGATAAATTGTCTGATCAAGGGATGTTCTGTGTTGTATATTTCACTAACTGTACCCTGCCACTGCACTTTACCTTCATAGAGAAATATAAGTCTATCAGATGTACGGCGGATAGTGCTGTCTTGGTGGGTAACAACAGCATAAGTACTACAAACTCCCTGTAAACATTGCAAATACCGGATTAAATCTTCGATTACTGTTGAGGCAATGGGATCAAGTCCGGCTGTTGGTTCGTCGTATAGTAGAACTTCTGGGCCATCGGTGGGACTATCGGGGTTAGACATAATCGCACGGGCAAAACTCACCCGTTTTCGCATTCCACCGGAAAGTTCGGCGGGATAGAGGTGGCCTATTGGTGGCAAACCTACCATCTCTAATTTTTCTTTTACCAAATTTTGGATGCGCGATCGCGACAGCTTTGAATTTTGATAAAGTAAAAATCCCACATTCTCCTCCACCGTCAGCGAGTCAAATAGCGCCGCCTGCTGAAACACCATACCAATGCCAACCTGCTGGCCACCATCCTCAATCAAACCCTCTCGCCGCACTCCTTGCACATAAATTTCTCCCTCATCGGGAGTAAGTAACCCCGCCATTACTCGTAAGATAGTAGATTTACCAGTCCCTGATGGGCCAATAATCCCCAGTGCTTCTCCCCGGTAAATTGTCAAATCTACATTATCTAGAACTTTATGGCTACCAAAGGACTTAGAAACACCTTTCAGTTCAATCAATGGTTCAGTCATTAGTTATTAGTTATTAGTCATTGGTCATTAGTCACTAGAAAATAAACAAATGACTACTGAGAACTAACAAAGGACAAATATGCCCAATAGTGATTTCATAGTTATTGGTAAGACATTGTATAGTATATTATAAGTACATAATTAGCATTCTGATTAGCAAACTTTATTTTTTTAGCATAATATTTAGTTATTTGCGATCTTTAACGTCCCAAAATATCCTCAACGCAAGGCTGAGGAAGACACCGTAGTAATTAAACATCTCAGTAATACGAAAATAAGATTCCGGTTTTCTGTAGACATCAGCAAAGTCATTTAATAGTATTAATATACTAAGTAAGTTGGCGTTAATATTTCAAGCTATGTTAAGAAATTTAAATGTAGGGTGCGTTGTCGCGCAGCGCAACGCCAACAACTCAAGGTGCATTAGCCTACGACTTCAAATTTATATTTATTCATATACATTAAATCTTTTTCGCCGACTTACTTCCTTCAGGTTATAAATATTCAGAGAAAAGCTACAACAACAAAAGCTAATTAATCGGTTGATACAAGATAAGTAGGTAGACATAATTAAATATAAAATAAACTCCTAGTTTGTAGTGAGCGATTTATCGCTCAGAGCAAGGATTATCAGGACTAAAGTCCTTACTACAAACTTTAAAATTATTTATGCCTAGATACTTATAAAAATCAGATTGAAGTTGTGAAAATCAAAAGTTTAAGACTCCCGAGTTTTTATATAAGTCAAAAATATTGTTTTTTAGGAATTATTAAATATAGCTAGAAAAAATGACTTTCCTGCCATCTAAAGTTATTCAAAGTAGCAGGATTATTAGATAATTGAAGAGTTTAATAGCACTGTCCCTCAATCTTGTAGTTGGCAAAGTCTAAAATTATTTACTAGTATTATAACAATTACTGTTAAAAATCAAAGTAGAAATTATGAGTAGCCAATTAGAACAGTTTGCAAGTGATAATTCCTCTGGTATTTGTCCTGAAGCACTGGAATATACGATTAGGGCAAATCAAGGTAGTGTTCCAGCTTATGGAAATGATGAATGGACTCAAAAAGCAACAGATTATTTTCGTAAACTATTTGAAATTGATTGTGAAGTATTTTTTACCTTTAATGGTACAGCCGCAAATTCTTTATCTTTAGCTGCTCTTTGTCAGTCATATCACAGCGTCATTTGCCATGAGACATCTCACATAGAAACAGATGAATGTGGCGCACCTGAATTTGCATCTAATGGCTCTAAACTATTACTTGCTCAAGGTAAAAATGGCAAATTAACATCAGAGGCTATAGAGGCAATTGTCACCAAGCGTACTGACATTCATTATCCTAAACCTAAAGTTATTAGTATTACACAATCAACTGAATTAGGAACTTTATATTCTATTGAAGAACTTTTAAGTATTAAGGAAGTTGCAAACAAGTATAACTTAAAGATTCACATGGATGGCGCTCGTTTTGCAAATGCAGTTGCCGCTATGAATAAAAGCCCTGCTGAAATTACTTGGAAAACTGGAGTGGATGTATTATGTTTTTGTGGTACTAAGAATGGCATGGCATTAGGTGAAGCCATTCTTTTCTTCAACAAAGCATTAGCAGAGGATTTTGACTATCGATGCAAGCAAGCAGGCCAGCTAGCCTCAAAAATGCGGTTTATTTCGGCTCCCTGGTTAGGTTTATTGGAAACTGGTGCTTGGCTAAAAAATGCCAGACATGCCAATCAATGTGCTGAATACTTAGAAAATCAACTATTAAATATAGAAGGTGTTGACTTGATGTTTCCTAGAGAAGCCAACGCCGTATTTGTGAAATTACCTGAAGAAGTCATTCACAGCTTAAAAGCTAAAAACTGGCAGTTTTATACATTTATTGGTGTGGGAGGAGTACGTTTTATGTGTTCTTGGAACACTACTCAATCAAGAATTGATGAATTGATTGGTGATATTAAAAAGGCAACTATTTACAAAAACTAAATATGAGAAATCTCCAATAATAAAATAAGCACAGCAATCCTAAAAATGCCCCAACTTAAGCAAACGCAATTAGTCATAACTCAATACGGTTCAGTTAGCCATAAAAACCTTAACCTACGATTATCCTTAACTTAAGCAAACGCAATTAGTCATAACTGACAATGTAAGCGCTTACTTTGGATGGAATTTTAACTGTAATTTTGATTGTTGCCATAAACCAAAATGCTTATTTTTAGCATTAGCTTCTGCAATTAAAAATTGGGTTTTGCTCTCGGAGCAATTTTGTAAAGATTCTTGCTCAACGACGGCGTTACCTGACTCTACCAAAAGGAGATTTACTGACCGATTATCTACAAATACTTCACCAGTTGGGCGACCACTTTTGAGTTGTTCTGTACTTCTAATTACGACAGGAGTTTGAGGTGGTAGTAGCTGTTTTAGCCTTTGTGTTGCTGCTAAACCATAGCGCTTGTCGGTCGCCTCTGGTGCGTTAATACACGCTAGCTTGATTGTAGTTGTTTGTCCGGCATTATCTTTAACTAAAATTGTGTTCCCGTCTGCAACACCAACTACTGTACCTAGCACCAAAATTAGTTGAAGTAATTCCATCATTTTGTATGTAATATTTTATGCATAAATGTAATTTTATTTCAGTGCTTAGGTTGCTGGTGTGATTTAGCTCACAAGTTGTAAATAAAAGTAAAAGTAATAAATATTATCATTGCAAATATTTGGCATTTATATCAATCAAAACTTCATTGAAGAACTACAGGTAATTGAACACTCACAGTAGTTCCTGTCAAGAGTTCAGAAGAGATTAACAGTTCCCCATTATGAGCATTGACGATGCGTTTGCTAATAGCAAGTCCTAGCCCAGTGCCACAAGGTTTTGTAGAGAAGAATGGCTGAAAAAGTTTGGTGATAACTTCCGATGGAATTGGCTCGCCGCCATTATGGACATTAATACAAACTTTATCTGTATACGAACAATCTACTTTCAATTTAACGATATCTTCTGCTGCAACTGCTTCGCAAGCATTGCGGATAATGTTGATAAATACTTGTTTAAGTTTGTCTTTATCTCCCAAAATTTTTACCGTAGGCGATGCTGGAATAAATTCAATTTGTCGTTCTAGAGCTTCTGGCATTTCACGAATGCATAAAAGCAACTCACAAATGAATTCATTAACGTCTAATTCCCAAAGTTGCAACACTTGAGGCTTGGCGTAGAGCAAAATTTCACTCAATAGACGTTCTAAACGACTAGCTTCGCTCAGTGCCAACGCTAATCGCTCTTGAGCAGATTCAGTCAGAATGGTTTTTCGGAAATATTTCAATCCCATGAGCATTGTAGTCAAGGGATTACGAATTTCATGCACAATCATAGCAGCAAATTCACCAATAGCTACCAGTCGTTCCTGCTCTAAAAGCTTGGCTTGGGCTGCTTGTAATTCTGCGGTGCGCTTTTCTACCTCAGCCTCCAGAATATGATTAAATTGGCACTGTTGTTGATAGAGATGATAGTTGTCAATTGCTGTTGCAGCTCGTTCAGCAAACAATTCCACAATTTGGATGTCTTCTTTTGTAAAATCACGTGGTTGATGATTAAAAGAACAGATAGTACCAATCACTTGATTTTCAGCAGTCCGTAATGGTGTTCCTAAATATGCACAATAACCTTCTGGAGCCTGTCCATACTCTGGGTGCTTTTGAGCATCTTTTACTGCTAATGATTGACCAATTTGGATAACAGTGCCTGTTAGTAAACCATGTAGTGAATAAACATGTTCGCCTTCGCCCATTTCGAGACTACTGGCTAGAACAGTTTCAAACCCCTCTTGGCAAAAAGTAACAACTGCCCAATCAACTCCAATGAGTTCGCTGACTCCGCAGGCGATGTTGTGCAAATAGCTACCCAGTTCGCCAGTTCGATAGTTCAAAGAAGACAAACGTGCTATGATTTGCCGCTCACGCTGCCAAGTTTGCTTGTGCGACAATATTTCCTCATCACTGGTTTTGCTCATAGATGCCTATTGCATGGGTTTTGAAGCAAGCTTCCGTAAGCTTTGTTTGGGTAGCCGCGATTTGAATCGTTAGTAGGACTTACGCACTTTAAAAATTGAGCATCAGATATCAAGCTTATTAAGATAAAAGTCTTGCCCTGCCTCGTTTCCAGGCAGAGCCTTGTAACCAGAGGTAAGGCACATTTGGTTATGTCTGTCAATGCGTAAGTCTTAGTTAGGTGCAAGATGTGAGTTGATAGAAATGATTCTACTAGAGACATCTGCTATTTGCATACAACGGGAGTGGGGATTAATGTAGTAAAATTACTTGAAAAGTGCTGGATGAATTATAAATTAGCAATTCTTCGGTAATTCAGAAGTGGATAAAGTAGATAATAGGCAATTGCTATTGAGCGACAAATTACCTAATTACTAGAAAGCATCTGACAAGTAAATCACTATGGCAGTCAATTTACAAGGAATATTACAGCAACCAGGACAAGGTTCTTCATCCTGGGTGCTTGGAAATTTGTATATAGCGGTTCTCGCTTGAGGTACAAGAACCCCACCCCCAACCCCCTCCCCGCAAGCGAGGAGGGGACTATGATGTACGTCGATGAGGAAACGCTATACCTTTAAGGCGATAGGTGAAGATAAAGCGATAGGTGAAGAAACTGGTCAAGCTTATGCTCTAATTGAGATCACCGTTCAACCACAAAACGGTACACCTCCCCACATTCATAGTCACGAAGATGAAGCTTTTTATATTCAGGAGGGAGAATTGGAATTTCAGCTTGATGAGGAGATTATCTTAGCAATTCCTGGAACCTTTCTTCACTCTCCTAAAGGTCAACTCCACAGGTTGACAAATATCGGTACAAAGCCAGCAAAATTACTTTGCTGGTACACACCAGCAGGGTTAGAGAAGTTTTTTATGGAAGTAGGTGTGCCAGTCTCAGAGAGGACGCAATTACCTAGCGTTAATCCCGCAGACATAGAAAAAGCTTTGGCTGCTGCTTCAAAATATGGTCTTGAAATTATTCCGCTGCCTGCTGAATCTTTGCAGGTATAGCAATTCGATTCTATTCCTGAATCTACTGGAGAAAGTGGGGAATAGGGAATAGAAAAGAAGGAGTTTTATAGTACGATGAGGTTTAAGTCGTATGATTTTAGTTACTTGACTTTCTGGAGAGATTTCTAATTCTGTGTTAGCAATTTTAAATGCTTTAACACACCCTTGTATTTTAAGAGTTTTAACTTATAACTCCTAACTTTATTTATATGCCAGAACAACAGCAGTGGACTATATTAGCAACTGAACAACCACCAGAGTGGTTTATCCAAGCAGTAAAACAGTATACACCCGCATCAAGTGGACTGTATGCAGCACAATTGTTGTGGCAACGGGGAATTAAAGATAATCAACAATTAACAGCTTTTATCAACCATAAAGCTTATCAACCAGCAAGTCCCTTTGAGTTTGGGCAAGAAATGCATCTAGCGATCGCACGGTTGCAACAAGCATATAATACTAAAGAAAAGATTGTCATCTGGGGTGACTTCGATGCCGATGGCATTACCGCCACATCTGTACTTTGGGATGGATTGGGGCAGTTTTTCGCTGAAAATACCCAGTTAATTTACTACATTCCCAATCGCCTCAAAGAATCCCACGGACT
Source organism: Nostoc sp. (assembly GCF_036917935.1). Lineage (GTDB taxonomy): Bacteria > Cyanobacteriota > Cyanobacteriia > Cyanobacteriales > Nostocaceae > Nostoc. The sequence goes on from NZ_JBALEL010000051.1 coordinate 396,521, forward strand.
TAATAATCAAGGAATTGATAATTTAGCAAAACAAGGTTGTAAATTAATTGTTACTTGCGATACAGGTAGCACAAATGTTGAGGAAATTATTTATGCTAAACAGCTAGGTATAGATGTAATAGTTACAGACCATCACACCTTACCAGCCGAACGCCCACCTGTTGCAGCAATTATCAATCCCCGCTATTTTCCAAAAGAACATCAGCTATTTAATCTTTCTGGGGTGGCGGTAGCCTATAAATTGGTGGAAGCATTATATCAAACTTTGCCCAATGTGGCAAAATATCCCTTAGAGGATTTACTGGATTTAGTCGCAGTGGGATTAATTGCCGACTTAGTGCAGTTAAGTGGAGATTGCCGCTACTTGGCACAGATGGGAATTCAACGACTGCAAGCAGATTTTCAACAGCCAACGGCAGCGCGGCGGCGGCCAGGTGTGGGGCGATTATTAGAATTGTGCCAGAAAAGTGGCGATCGCCCCACAGATATTTCTTTTGGTTTGGGGCCAAGAATTAACGCCGTTAGTCGCATCCAAGGTGATGCCAGTTTTTGCGTGGAATTATTAACTAGTCGCGATGTCAAACGTTGTAACGAACTAGCCGAAGTTACAGAACTCGCTAACGCCCGCCGCAAATCTTTACAAAAAGATGTGCAAGCACAAGTAGCGCAAAAACTCACCCAATTAGATTTATCAACCACCAGCGTCATTGTCCTAGAAGATGCCCAATGGCCTGCGGGTGTATTGGGCTTAGTCGCTGGACAGGTAGCACAAGAAACAGGACGCCCGACGATTTTGTTGAGTACGGAAGGATTATGTACTGGAGAAGACTCTTCCCAATCCCTCGCCCGTGGTTCCGCCCGTTCGGTGAATTCTGTCGATTTATACCAATTGGTGAAAGACCAAGCGCATTTGTTACATCGCTTTGGAGGACATCCTTTTGCAGCGGGTTTGAGTTTGTTGGTCGAAAATATTCCTTTATTTACAGCGGCGATTAATCAGCAGTTGCGGCAATCTTTAGGAAGTACAACCCTAACGCCAACCGTACAAGCAGACTTGACGGTAACAGTTGCAGACTTGGGGAAAGAGTTATTTTTGGAACTGAAACTGCTAGAACCTTGTGGAATGGGTAATCCTGTTCCGAAATTGCTAATTCAAAACTGCTGGTTTGAAAATTCTTGGCATCGTAATCAGCAGGATTGGCAAGGGAAAAAGGTGCAGTACATTAAAACTGAGTTTGATATTCGGGATGATTCTAGCAGAAGTGCTTTTCCTGGTTTATGGTGGGGACACTATAAAGATGAATTGCCCATAGGAAGGTGTGATTGCATAGCAGAACTAGACTACAACACCTTCAAAAAACGTTATGAAATCAGATTAATTGCTGTGCGTTCTTCTGTTAACTCAGCACTCACTACTCAGCATCCACCCTTCATCCTAGACTTACGGAATCAGGAACACTCAGCAACTCAACATGGGCTAAACCTTAGCTATCCGCTAACAGGACTGATTATTGAAGATTGTCCCACGAATTGGGATGATTTACGTATGTGGTTGCAACGATGTTTGGCTATAAGCCGTTCTACGTCTGGGCTTGACAATCAGCAACAATTAGCGATCGCTTGGTCAAAACCTAAGCACGAACCACCTATTCAAATTTGGCTGACTCTTGTCGGAATTGCCAAATATCTCAGTCGCACAAATCAACTAGTTACCCGCAGACAACTTTTAGAGAAAATCGGCATCAGCGACCAAACTTTACTTGTTGGCATCAAAGCTTTAAAATATTTAGGGTTCACAGTTAAACGACAAGATCGTTGTTTACAAATTACCTGGCATCCAAACGATAGTACCGAAAACCTTGCTAAGGAAGCCGTTGCACGATTTTTAGCTGCTGTTCGAGAAGAACAATTTCAGCAACAGTATTTTGCGGAAGTTCCTTTATCTACGATTGTTGCGATCGCCAGCTACGACAGTAAATAATTTAAGGGGTTTATAGCCTTTGCTACCCTAACAAAATAGGGATTTTCAACCAAGTCCTATCTTGTGTAGTGCGATCGCGATCGCACTAAATTACAGCAGTTTGCAAGTATAGCAATTACCTAGCTTGTGAGTCCGATCGGGTGCAATCCCTGAAGTTACAGAGGTGTGCCAGAAGGCTGTTGCACCCTCTTGTTAACAGTTTTTGGTTCTACAACAGCTTCTCGACCTGTAATCAATCTAGAGCGACGATTACGAGTGATATAATTCCACGCCCACTGAAATACTACTAGTAATTTAGTGTCAAACTCAATTAAGAAGTAGATGTGAACTAATAGCCAAAATGCCCAAGCAATGAAACCTGTGAGTTTGATTAAGCCTAAATCTACAACAGCTAAATTTTGCCCAATCATCGCCAAACTACCCACATCACTGTAACGAAATTGTGGCAAAGTCTTACCTTGAAGCCGTCGTTGAATTAGTTTACCTACATACTCTCCTTGTTGTTTAGCTACGGGTGCAACACCAGGTAAGACTTTACTATCTTGGTGGGAGAAGTTAGCTAAATCTCCAATTACGAAAATGTTGTTATAACCCTCGATAGACAAGTCAGGTTCTACAATTACACGTCCTGAAAAATCGCACTCTACACCTGTACTTTCTGTTAAGACTTTCCCCATTGGGGAACCTTGAACACCTGCTGCCCACAATATAGTTTTTGAGGCAATTTCTGTAAATTCATTGTCTTGCTTGAAAGTAACAATATCACCTTCAATATTTGTCACCCTGGTGTGAGTGTGGAGTTCTATACCCAACTTTTGCAAAGATACTGCTGCTGATGCCGATAACTCTGGCGCCATGTGTGGGAGGATGCGAGGGCCCCCTTGTAATAGTAAAATTCTCGTTTCTGAGGTGTCGATGCTGCGGAAATCTTCTTTGAGAGTTTTGTATGCCAATTCTGCGATCGCACCTGCTAATTCTACACCAGTCGGGCCACCCCCCACAATCACAAAATTCAAGAAAGCACGCCGTTTTTCAGGATCAGTTTCTTTTTCTGCTGCTTCAAATGCACCAAATATCCGGCGACGCATTTCTATCGCATCTTCCACAGTTTTCAAACCAGGAGCAACTTTTTCCCAGTGATCTTTACCAAAATAGGAATGGTTCGCACCTGTGGCGACAATTAATGTATCATAAGCTACTACTTCATCGCCCAAAATAACTTGTTGCGCTTTTGGATCAATCTCATTTACTTCTCCCAACAACACTTTTGTATTCTTGCTTTTGCTAAATACAGATCGCAATGGTGCGGAAATATCAGAAGGTGATAGCGTACCTGTGGCAACTTGATATAAAAGCGGCTGAAATAGGTGAAAGTTACGTTTATCAATGAGAGTAACATTTACATTCGCTGCATTCAGACCCTTTGCTGCATACAGTCCACCAAAGCCGCCACCAACGATAACAACCCGATGTGGTGCATTCTTTTCAAGTGAGACTACCATAATAAATATTTCCTTGTGTTAAGAAGTTGTAACTATTCTTAACAAAGATGTAACAGCATTATGATACTAGTTGCTGTCTATTTAGAACAATTGAAGAAATGATGAAAGTAGTCAAAGTTAGTTTTTATATCAAGTCCGGCTAATTAGTTATGATTCCCACAGTCATCGCGCCCCTCCCCGCTTGCCGCTACGGTCTATACACAAGTCTGAAGTCATTGATAAATATCGGTTTTACCCCACCCTAACCCTCCCCAATGGATCGGGGAGGGAACTGGATTTTCCGGTTTCCCCCCTTGCAAAGGGGCTACGGTGTATACACATCTCTGTACAAACCCAAAATCGTTGGAGATCCCCCTAAATCCCCCGATAAATTGGGGGACTTTGAGAGGCTTTTGCCCCCCAATTTATCGGGGGGTTGGGGGGATCAAAAGCCTATGAGGAATCCCCTGAAACTCTAGAAGACTTCTGTGTACACCGTAGTTGCAAAGGAGAGGGAACTGGATTTTCCGGTTTCCCCATCGAAGTTTCCCAAGTTGCCAAATCCATAATCTTGATTCTTGTTGTTTACAGCAATTTGAAGCCAAGGTTATTGAGAGCTTCACGCAAGCTCTCGCGTCCTCTCAAAGCCTCAACAGTGGCGATGCGTTGGGCTGAGTGTTCTGACCAATCGCCAGGAACATTCATCTTTTGTTCAGTATAGAATTCTTTGATGATGTCGTTGTAGTGAGCGATCGCTTCTTCTTGTTCTGCCAATTTATAAGTTTCACGATGCAGTATCGCTGACTGGGGTAAGCGTGGCTTAATCGCCGCTTCTACTTCAGGATTCGGATAGCCCACACACAACCCAAATACAGCGAACACAGAGGAGGGTAAATTCAATATCTGTGCTACCTCTTGCGGGCGGTTGCGAATTCCACCGATATATACTGTTCCTAAACCGAGTGACTCAGCTGCTACAGTTGCATTTTGTGCCGCCAACGTTGCATCGATTGTTGCCATCACAAACATTTCTAAATATTCCAGCGCATCATGAGATATGCCACGACTGTCAGCAACGGAACTTAGACGCGCCAAATCCGCTAACCAAACCAAGAATAAAGGCACCTGCTTAATATGTGCTTGGTTTCCCGCCAGCTTCGATAACTCCTCTTTGCGCTGTTGATCTTCGACTGCTACGACACTCCAGGTTTGCAAATTCGAGGAAGTAGATGCAGATTGGGCGGCTGCAATTAGCAACTCCAGAGTTCCCGGTGGTAAAGGATCGGCTAGATAAGACCGAATTGAACGGTGAGATAGTAGTGCTGTTAGCGAATCATTCCATTCAATTTCGGGATTGAAGGGAATTTCACCGTAGCGCGATCGCAGTAGTTCTGTAGGATCAGTCATAATCAATTCCAAGATTTACATTTCCAAAATTGTCAGTTGTTTTGCTACTAATACCAATTTCATTTGTCGGGGGATACATCTCTGTTTGGTGTCAACTTAAGCCGAAAACTATATCAGACAGGCGTTTTGCAAATCCATCACGCCCTCATCCCCTAACCCCTTCTCCCAAAATAGAAGGGGAATTGAATGTCTAGCTCCCCTCTCTCTTGGGGAGAGGGGCTGGGGGTGAGGGCAAAACGTTGACACCAATAACATCTCTATGCTCCTACAGTGGATTCATTGTACTAGTTTAAGTTTTTGGTGAAAAAGCAGCATATTCTTCTTTTGTCAACACTTCATCCTTCACATTTACCTCTTTGGGAATTAACTTCAATTTGTAATATGTATCTGCAACACCTTGTTGTAGATTTATCAAATTGTCGTCAATTGGCACAATCCCAAAAGTCCGCCTGTTAGTTGCTTTTTTCATCGTTTCTAAATCAATTCCTAACACAGGTGCGAGAGTTTTTGCTACTTCTTCTCGATTCTGTTTAGACCATTCTTCGAGATTTTGAATTTCCTCCAGTATTGCCTTGACAGTTTGGGGATTTTCAGTGACAAATTTGCGAGTCATCAAATAATATCCTCCCTGTTTATTAATTCCTGTGCCATCAATCAGGACTCTAGCTTTAGTTGCCTCTTGAGCCGCTGCATAGAAGGGGTCCCAAATTACCCAAGCATCTACACTCCCTTTCACAAATGCAGCACGCGCATCAGCCGGAGCCAAATATTTAGGTTCAATGTCTGTATATTTTAATCCAGCTTTTTCTAAAGCTTGGACTAACAATAAGTGGGCACTAGATCCTTTCTGAAAGGCAACTCTTTTGCCCTTTAGGTCAGTAACTTTTTGAATTTGCGAATTTTGAGGAACAAGAATTGCGGAACCAGCCGGAGTAGCCGCAATACCAACAACATAAGTTAGTGATGCTCCCGCTGCTTGGGCAAATATTGGCGGTGATTCTCCCACAGGGCCAATGTCAATACTACCCACATTCATCGCTTCTAGTAGTTGTGGCCCCGCTTGAAATTCAGTCCACTGGACAGTAATACCTTCTGGTGCTAAACGTTTTTCTAAAACACCTTTATTTCTCAGCAAAATGGTCGATTTTTGATAGCCAAATCTGACTACTGTTGCTTTATTATTGGAAGCCGAATTACTAACAGATGTGGCACTGGGATTAGGGGCATTAACAGTCGGTGTCGATGAACAGGCAGCAAATAGCAAGCTCAGACAAAGACCTGTAACAAAAGCCCCCAGCATTGGCAAAGCAGAAGAAAAGAATAATTTATGTTGGTTGTTAAAGAGGATATTCCTGAATTTTATCAACGATATCCACTTGGGAATTAAGCGGCGAAAGATTTGGTTAATCATCAAAATGATTTCTCCGAACTATATTAATACTATAAACTTATAGGTTTACCGGAGTATAAAAAAGTTCAGCTTTAATTGACATCAAAATAGCGGGAAGTGGGTTAACTTGATACTTGCCCGCCTATTATCCCAGTGCCAAAAAACACAGCACTAATTCAGTAAATCAGGTTCTTCGCGCACAATCCGGTCGTAAAGGGGCTGGAAACTGAACCACCCACTGACATGTGACCCCACTTGAGTTTGTGTTAAACGGGCTGTTTCGTGTTTGATCGTAGTCGGTCTACCCGCAGCTTCTGCCAACAGTTGGGCTTGGCACGATCGCTCCAAACTAATGTACCAAAAGGCAGCTTCATCGACTGTATGTCCCACAGTTAAAATGCTGTGGTTACGTAGGATTATGGCTTTCTTTGGCCCCAAGGTTTGCGCCAGTCGCAGACCTTCAGAAGTTTCTAAAACAACACCTGTAAAATCGTCAAACAGGACATGATCTTCGTAAAAAGCACAAGAATCTTGAGTCAAGGGGTCAAGGAGACGCCCCAAACTAGACCAGGCTTTACCATAAAGTGAATGAGCGTGAGCCGCTGCGATTACATCAGGTCGAGATTCATGAATCTGAGAATGGATGGCGAAAGCAGCTTGATTTACTTCTGCATCGCCTTTAACCACCTCACCTTCTCTGTTAACTAGAATCAGGTCAGAAACTCGGATATGACCGAAGTATGTCCCGAATGGATTGACCCAAAAATGGTCTGTAAACTCAGGATCGCGAGCCGTAATATGGCCTGCGATTCCTTCACTGAACCCAAACTTACCAAACAGGCGAAAGGCAGCGGCGAGGCGTTGCTTACGGTGCAGACGTTCGTCTTCAACTCGCTCGAATACTGGGGGTTGTGGTCTATCGTACTTCGGCATGTTCTTTTTCCTCCTCTTCTTTACAGGGAGCGTTGGAATATCCAGAGCGAAATGATTTGACGCTGTGAGATTCTGGGATGAACTGGTGACGTAAGATGCAACCAGTATCATTACCCAAGATATGGATGGATACAGATGCGCTCTGGGATGTGGTTTTGACGGCGTGGATATCACCATCTGGGGGTAAGAGGCGGTAGATATCTCCTGGTTGAAGCCTACGCACTTCAGTTACTTGTAATTGTGCGTGTCCTTCGGCATCACCGCTATCTACACGGCGATAGACTGTTTCTTCTTGATTACCTTTATATAAACCAATCAATCCCCAAGCTAAATGGTCATGGACGGGAGTCGTTGAACCTGGGGGAATCACCAAACTGAATACTGACAGTGAACGGTCTTTAGCGCGATAAAGCAGCCATTGACCAATACCGCCACCCATCCGGCTTTCAGGATTGACTTGAGCAAACTTTTCCGGTAGCCATTCCTGTTGGGCAAGGAGTTCTTGAAAATAGGGTTCTAGTCTGGCGAGAGTTTGTCTGCGATCGTCAACAGTGCTAGCGCTAATTTCCCGCACTGTTGCTACAAAGGATCGTAGTTCCTGGCTCTCAATAAACCATTGGTCTTCTGGTAATGGTTCTAAAATAGTGTGGATCGTCATCTATATTCCTCTGTTTAGGAAACGCTATAAGATTAACTAATTACTAATTTGTAATTCATCGTTAAGAATTCAATTACGATTTATTCTAATACCAGGATGAATCTTAAAGCCAAGTTGCTCAAGTTTTAGATGAGAAAGGGACTCCTTCAGAATGATCGTAAAAGGATATCGCTGGAATACCGTAGCTTTTCCTTGTGACAATAGCAGCCTAGCATGGCTGATGCGTACTGGATATAAGGGTTGTTTGTTGGCATCGAGAATGAATACTTTAGTCATATAATTTTGAATTTTAGATTTGCGATCGCCAGATTGGTCACTGGGGACAAGAGGCAGAGGTGCAAAGGGGCAGAAGGGAAATAACTTACTGCAACTTCTCCTCTGCTCCCTTGCCCCTCTGCTCCTTTTATTAAAGAAAAGACAAGAATGAGAGTCTAAAGGTCAACTCCAGCACTCTCGTCTTTACCTCTGATTTAGGGATTTCCAAGGAATAAATCATCTAATTTCCTGGGGTGTCTCACAATCATTTGTAGTTGGATATTTTTATTGGGAAGCCTCTTAGCTGTTATATTAATTTATTCAAACACTGTAAGTCGGTCGGATAACCGGTGATTAACTACAAGCAGAAATTATCACATACAAATTTAAAAAGCAATAGGCTAGCTGTTAAGGGAGACAAAGCGCAATACGGTTCGGATAAGACACGATCCCCCCAACCCCCCTTAAAAAGGGGGGACTAAAAATCGCTCTATTTCCCCCTTTTTAAGGGGGACTAAGGGGGATCTTTAAAACCTATGCACCTTAACCGAACCGTATTGAGACAAAGCGTAGCTTTAGTTCTTTGGGGTTCTTGGGATTTCAAGGAATCAACTTGAAATCTGCTGTAATATAATGCGTCAAAAGGGCGTAATTGCTTGTAAATACAGGGTTTTTTCTAACTGCGGATGCTGGAAGCGAAGTTCTCTGGCGTGTAGATGTAACCGACTAGTAACTGCACTGCATCCATAAAGGCGATCGCCTAAAATAGTTATCCCAAGTCCTCGCGCATCAGCTGCATGAACTCTCAACTGATGAGTGCGTCCTGTTAGTGGCGTAAATTCTACGCGGGTGTAGTCTCCTTCTCTCGCCATTACCTGGAAGTTTGTCAAGCTAGGTTTACCTTGCTGCCAATCAACTTTTTGCTCAGGGCGATTTTCAGGATCTCCCCACAGTGGTAGGTCAATTTTACCTTGCTCAACTGTCACAGCACCGGAAAGTATGGCTTCATAAACCTTATGAACCTGGCGTTGCTGAAACTGTTGGCTGAGTTGCCGATGGGTTTGACGATCGCGTGCCAACAACAAAATCCCGGAAGTTTCTTGATCTAAGCGATGCACAGATATAAGCGCCATGCCATCCGATAACAAATGACGTAAGCGACTCAAGACACTATCTTGGCGATCGCGATAACGACCAGGCACCGAAAGTAGCCCAGCAGGTTTGTTTACAGCAATCAGCCATTCGTCTTCATAAATAATCGGGATCTCTCCCTTGATAGGTGAGAAGGCTGGGAAATTACAACGTTTTTCATTGGAGTCAAACACATTGGATCTACGCAAATGTGTTAATGTATTTAGTAAGAGTGGGGTTGTTGTATGAAAATCCCTATTAGGGATTGAAATAGGTTTCAAGCCTGAGAGCAAAAACCCCATCAACGGCTGACATCGTTCGGCACACGCTCCATAAAACTCTCCCTGAATTTTATCCTGATTTACGGAAGACGCACCCCACCAAAATTCTGCCATTGCCAGTGGTTTAAGATGATGTGTTGCGGCATAATGAAGCAGCTTTGGGGCACAACAGTCTCCTGTACCAGTGGGCGAGCCTGCTGGCATCAATTCTTGCAATGATTGCGATCGCCCGGAAAAATTAGTCAGGCTGTAGCTAGCGTGCATCTGAGCTTGCAATTGACGCGACAGTGCCTTACGCCGTTGTTTCAGTTCACTAATTCGCGCATCCGTCGCTGCAATTAACTGCTGGAGGGGCTGTAATACGGCATTTTGCTGGCGTTTAAGTTGTCGTCGCTCAATTCCCTGCTGACGACTCTCCTCGTCGAGTTGTTCAAGGGCAATCGTGAGTGCTTCTGGGCTGAGTGTATTGCAGATTTGCTGACGTTTTTCCTGTCGTTGATGTTTGCAATAGCGATGGCGATCGCTCATTGTTTGTAACTGCTGCTCAAACTCATTAAACAGGATTTCATACTGCTGGCGTTCGGTTAGTTGCTTCAAGGTAATAATTTCTTGCTTAATCGCCTCCAACTGTGCCAAAGTACGGGCTTCCTCGAAAGCAACCTCGTCTCGTCCAAAAATTGGCGGCACCCAGCCCTCAACCATACTGCAACCATTCAAAAGACCAGAAAAAGCTTTTAGTACCCGTTGTTCGCCATTAGGCAGTTCAACCAATAGTATTCCATACATCTTCCCTTCACGAGAATAACAGTCATTGTTAGTAAAATATTGCATTAGTCCGTGAGCGATCGCTTCGGACATTGAGGTGCGGGGTAATTTTAGGCAATCGCCACTTTGGGGACAACGCCCTTCGTACCAATAGCTACAAGATGAGTCGCTAATAGCAAAATCGCAGTCGATGAAATCTGAAAGTGCGTGCAGAACTACCATACAAAGTATGATTGCAAATCTAGCTAATCCTAATATTTTAAATTATTGCCCATACTCACAAGTTTGTAGTAAGCACTAAAGTGCTTAGAGGATGTTTGAAAAGTATTTGGCTGTGATTTTAGGCACTTTGATCCCCCCTAACCCCCCTTAAAAAAGGGGGGCAACCTCTCTCAAAGTCCCCCAATTTATCGGGGGATTTAGGGGGATCTAAAATGTTTTGATACCGACAAGAGGACTTTTCAAACAACCTCTTATCTTCTAAGCACTAAAGTGCTTACTACAAACCTTCAAAACTAGCCAAAGATTCAACATCTAATGCACCAGATGACTCTCTAAGATTTAGCCAGGAGAAATTGGATCATCATTTTCCGGTGAACTGTCTGGTAAGGTAGGTGTAGATTCTGGATCTTTTGTCATACCATGCTGCTCTTGCCCTCTAAGTCCAAGATATGTTGCGGCACTGATTCCTTGTAATGCCAGAAGTGTATCATCAAATTCTGGCATTGCTAGATTTTTAATCACCTCCCAAACAAAAAATAGTCCGATGGCAACTGTCCAAATAAATGTTTGGAACCGATGAAAATTGACTCCATTAATATCTGATAATATATCGGTGAAAAACCCTTCCGAAACGCCTTGACTACCTTTTCTATTTTTCTCATTACCCTGCCCATCAATTAAGGAAGTACCAAATGCAGTTAGAGAGTTAATTCCTAATAAAATTAGTGATTGTCCAGTTAAAATATTGGTGTAATCTCCTGTTATGCCGTAGATAATTAGGTAAGCAGAAAAAATTAGAAATGTCCAGAAAGCAAGTTGAGATATCGATAGACTGAAGGGATTTCTATACTCTTCTTTTGAACCAAGAAAAAACTTAGCAATTCCCGAACGAGCTTCTTTTTCAGGTATCAACTTTTTTGTACTCAAGATTTGCTGATCATTAATTACTTCTTTTTTAGAGTAAATTCCTTCTATTCCAGGGCTACGTAGACTGTCTCGACCATACCTAATAAATATTAAGACAATAGCTATAACTAGAAACAGACACAGCCAAAATCGCCACGAAAACAGAACTATTTTTAATTGGGGAGGTGACAGAATATCGCTCACCAAAATCGCAACTTTACCGGGACAGCCAACCCCAACTATGGCATTAATACTGGGTTTGGTTGTTCCACCAAGCAGCGAATTCCATGCAGTTTCAGATACAGCAGTACGTTCAAGCTGAAAGGCTAACCAATCATTATTAAGAGTTTTCTTTTGATCTTCACCCTCTTCCATGACGCTGACTGGTTCTCCGTGGAGTTCCTGTAGCTGATAGCCATTCAGGTACAACACTAATTGGCGAGGATCAAATGAATTGCCTTTAGGCGTTGCACTTGTGGCTGCTGCTGACAATCCTTTGACTTTTACCCTGATGCGATCGCCCATCTTAACTTGGCTGCGATCGTTATCAGCAATGACTCGTTCAGTTCTGAGAGTCGCAGGAACATAACAAGCGCGAGACGATGCAAAATTTACAGAAGGGACATCTGAACTATCTTGAGCGATCGCAGAAAAGTTGATAGAAACAACTAGAGAAAACACCAATAGAAAAATAGCAGTAAATCTTTTAGTATTTCTATACATTGCTCAGTATTACCAAATAAACTATGTCGTAGTTTACTCCTACTTGAGCCATGCGGAATATTAAAAAACTTGTCTGAAAACAATACCTCTGCCAAAGAGAGAGGGACAATGCCTACGCCTTTATCTTTTTGGCTAATTGTAAAGCAGCAGTCATCGAGCAACAACAGGTATCTATGGGAAGTCAAAATTATGACTGGTAAATGCGGACTCACACTAGGTAAATACGCGCCTCTTCATAAAGGGCATCAATTGGTGATTGAAACTGCTTTAGCAGAGATGGATCAATTGCTTGTGATGATTTATGACTGTCCAGAGGTGACTGCTATTCCTTTAACAGTTCGAGCTAATTGGCTGCGAAAAATTTATCCACAAATCCAGGTGATTGAAGCGTGGGATGGGCCAACTGAGGTTGGTTACACTCCTGAGATTAAGAAAAAGCACGAAGATTACATCCTGAAACACTTAGAATCAACAAAAATTACCCACTTTTATTGTAGTGAATTTTACGGTGAACACGTAAGTCAGGCGCTGGGAGCAGTTAATCGGCTCGTAGATTGCTCGCGCCAAGCTTTTCCGATTTCTGGAACGCAAGCAAGAAGAGACATTTATGCATTTCGGGAGTATTTACATCCTGATGTCTACCGCGATCTCATCACCAACATTGTTTTTCTGGGCGCTCCTTCAACTGGTAAAACCACAATTGCATCACAATTAGCTAAAGAGTTAAACACTGTATGGATGCCGGAGTATGGGCGCGAGTATTGGGAAAAACATCAAATTAACAGACGACTTTCGCTCTCTCAACTTGTGGAGATTGCCAAAGGGCATTTAGAACGTGAAGAAGTCTTATTATTGCAAGCAAACCAGTACTTATTTACAGATACCAATGCATTGACAACCTATCAATTCTCGTTGTATTACCACAAAACTGTTGCCCCAGAGTTAGCAGAACTTGCCCATCAAGCCATGTCGCGCTATGATTTAGTATTTATTTGCGATCCAGATATACCTTACGATGATACCTGGGATCGCTCTGGAGAGGCAAATCGGAGCATATTTCAAAAACATATTCAGAGCGATTTAATTCTTAGAAAAATTCCATTTTTTCCTTTGAATGGCGACCTGAATACACGCATTAGTCTTGTGAAAAAAGTATTATCTCGCTACTACAAGTATGGCAACCTGGGAGAGTTATTTTTCCATGAAATTGTTTGATAAAGTGTATTGAAATGATTGAATTTTGGAGTGTAAATACTATCGCCTTCAATCTTATGGGATATCCCATGAGTTATGTAGAATTCTTCGGAACGATCTTTTCTCTATGGTCGGTGTGGCTAATTTCTCAGAGGAAAATTCTGACTTGGCCTATTGGGATAATCAGCGTATTGCTATACATGGCGCTTTTCTATCAAATCCATTTGTATTCGGATATGTTAGAACAAGTATATTACTTAATTGTTAGTGTGTATGGCTGGTGGCGATGGATTACACCTGAACGTGATACTGGTAAGATTTTACAGGTTCGATATAGCCCACCGCGTAAAATTGTTTTGATTGCGGCAATTACAATAGCAGTTTCATTCGCAACGGGAGCTTTGATGAGTAAAATTCACCTGTTACTCCCGGCAATATTTTTAGAGAAAGCTTCTTTTCCTTATTTAGATGCACTTACAACAATCATGAGTTTTACTGCTATGTGGCTCATGGTACAAAAAAGGATTGAAAGCTGGTATTACTGGATTATCGTTGATGTTATTGGTATTTGGTTGTACTACGTTAAAGAAGTTAAATTTATTGCTTTTCTTTATGTAATTTTGTTGTTCATAGCAATTAACGGCTCAATATCTTGGCTCAAGACAGCTAAAATCCCGGACTGAGAACCCCTGTATATCTTTAATGAATTTTGTTTGTAACGTTATGCTCTTGTAACGCACCATCCCAATATTTTCGGTGCGTTACGCTTCGCGGTAACATTACGAAAGTTACTCTTTATTAAATCCCTATTCCTAAGCAGCGTTTATTCTTTGCAAACCAGTGTAAATATTGAACCGTTCTCCGCGCAGGAATCCAATTAAAGTAATCCCGAATTCTTTGGCGACAGACACCGCCAAACTACTAGGTGCGGAAACAGAACAAACAATTGGAACTCCAGCAGTTGTAGACTTTTGCAAAATCTCAAAACTAGAGCGTCCACTAACCAGAACAATACAATTATTTAAAGGTAATTCGTCACTGAGCAAAGCTGTACCAATCAATTTATCCAAAGCATTGTGTCGTCCAACATCTTCCCACAGGTTTAACAATTGTCCTTGAGTATCGAACGTAGCCGCAGCGTGTAAACCCCCTGTAGCTGTGAAGATCCCTTGAGCAGCCCGGAGTTTGTCTGGTAAACTATAGATGATCTCAGGTGTTACCGTTGGGCCAGAAGGAATCACTGGACATCCCCGCAGACGCAATGCCTCAAGGCTAGTTTTACCACACACCCCACAGGCGCTACTAGTGTAGAAATGACGCTCCAAAGGCTGTAAGTCTGGAATCAACCCATCCCGCAATTCTACATTTACGATATTATGGTGCTGCTCACCATCTACTAATTCATCTACGCAGTAGCTGATACGTCGGATATCTTCTCTGCGGCTAACGACTCCTTCACTGTAGAGGAAACCGGCAGCTAGTTCAAAATCTGCCCCTGGTGTCCGCATTGTTACAGCTACCGTCTTCTGGAAAGGGACAAGACGAATTTCTAAAGGTTCCTCAGTAGTGAGATGATCTAAACAAGGCCGTACTTGACCTTTTTCCACTACCCAAACAGTGGCTTTGGTTTTACTTTTAGTTGGCATTTTCATATTTATGAGAGTTGGTGAATTGAAATTTTGATCCTAATCTGGGAACAGAGTAATGCTATTTGTATGTCAGATGTCAAAGTAATTCGTAGTTATAAGACGCTTTCTACGAACGCGAACAGCGTGTCGCAGACAGACGCTAAAAGCGTAGTTTGCAACTCTTACAGAGAGAGTACGCGGACTCGCTTTGCGTGACGCTATCAGTGTTGGCTCTGTACCCTCTTAATTACGAATTATGAATTACGAATTATGAATTATGAATTATGAATTATAGCGGTTCTCAGTTGACTGAGGTACAAGAACCCCACCCCCAACCCCCTCCCCGCTCTTCGATAGGGGGCTATGATGTACCTCAGTAGACTAGGAAACGCTATATTTGGTCAGGTTGATATTTACCAACTACTTTGTGCAGTTGAGCTAGAGCGGCTATGTTTCTGTTTAGGAAGTAAAATGAACCTAAAACTTTTGGCTTTCAGCAAAATTTTATTTGCAATAGTCTTTATAATTTCCCTTAGTTTTGCAGGATACTTAGTGGCTAATAACATTAGTCAGAGAGTAATTGAAAAATCTCTTGCTAAACAAGTGATGTCTACCTCCACCGTCGGAAAAGGTTCTCAACTACAGAAACTTTTAAATGAGATAGTTGTAGAACAGCGAATTCCTGGTGCAGTAATGTATATTAGTACACCTAAAGGTTCTTGGTTGGGAGCATCTGGTGTGATTAACTTGTCAACTAAAACCCGGATGAAACCCACAGATGGCTTTTCTATTGCCAGTATGAGTAAAACTTTTATGGCGGTGGTTGTGCTGAAATTAGTGGAGCAAGGGAAGATAGAATTAGATCGGGCGATCGCAACCTACTTACCAAGAGACATCAGTCCTCATATTATCAACAGCGACAAAATTACAGTTCGTCAACTACTCAACCATACCAGTGGTGTTGCTGAATACTTAGAAACAAAAGAGTTTATTCAAGCTACAGCGAAAAGAAGTCGCTCACAGCCTTGGACAGCTAGAGAAGCTATTCCGTATATGTATCAAGAGCAACCGCAGGCAAATCCCGGAGAAAAATTTATTTATACTGATTGCAACTACATTCTTTTGGAACTGATTGTTGAAAATATCACTAGGGGAACTCTCGCCCAAGCAATCCGCAGTCAGATTTTAAAACCATTAGGATTAAAACATACCTTCACAGAATTGCGCGAACCGACAATTGGAGAAGTCGCTACAGGTTATAGCGATCGCAATAAGGATGGTAAGCTAGATAGCTACGCCCAAGTCAATGATGGCAATGGTTTGGGAGATGGTGGATTAGTTTCAACAGCAGAGGATTTAGCCAAGTTCGCTAAAGCATTATTTGTCAAAAAAACCTTACTTTCCTCGAAGATGATCAAAGAAATGCTGAAATTTAAAGATAATGGCGCAGGCTATAGCTACGGGTTGGGTGTAGAACGATTTTCATCTCCTTTAGCAAAAGCAATTGGGCATAGTGGTACAGCTTATGGCTTCGTAACATTGCTTGCATATTTACCCAATCAAAATACCACCATAATAGTGCTGCTAAACAATCAGAATGTTGATATTAAATCAGTAGCTAGGACAGGTCTGGAAGTTGTCGAGAATCATTGATACTAATTTGTAATTATGCTTGTAGGGCTGGCATTTTCATGTTCATCCTACTACTTTGTCAAGTTGGCTTTGAGAGTTTGTAGTAAGCACTTTAGTGTTTAGAAAATAAGGACTTTAGTCCTTACTACGAACTTGCTTACCCATCAATTTCTATGTAAATATATGCGAGTTAATGCAATAGAACTGTTTTTACAACAAGAGCAATTCAGCAATGAAGAGAAAAAAAAGCTACTACAGTACTCTAGTAAAGTAGCAATTTTTTTATTTATGAATGAGGTAGATTTGGAAAATTTAGACGGCAATTATTATCTACATCAAGATGAACTTGAAAGCGTAATTGATTTTCATGAACGCCCAAGTACAAACTTAGCTGCTGACTCCACAACAATCCTTGTGGGTTGGGTTCTATAGGTTGATACGTACCACCCAACAAAATAAACCCAGCAAATTCTAGATTCTTGGGGTCAAACCAAAAATATTCAGGACTGCGAAAGATACCTTGGTAAATTTGTTTTTTTAAACCCTTGTCAATCGGTGCGGTTGACTTTGAAAGCAGTTCTATAATCAAAATTACTTTCTAAATTCACTGGTGGAAATATAATATCTTTGGCGACAGACATGGCTGCAAGTTTTGGAGTGATATTAAGTTGAGCGTAGCAGTGGGAAAACGGTAATCTTAGGTTTGTTTTTCCAGACGCACGATCGCATTATAATCAGGAACTCCTTCCAGCGATCGCTTACTTTTATCTAGTAGCACATTCCCTTCTGGCCAATGTACTTGTAAATTTCCTGACTGAATTGGCGCAATGTAGACTTGACAGAACAACTCGCCTAAATCATTCTTAAGAATAACGCGATCGCAATCTTTTAAACCCAACTGTGCCGCATCACCAGCATTCATTAGCACCGCCTCTCGCACAGCCCCAGTAATTGCATCCTTGCGTTCTTGCACCATACTATTAAATTGTTTGCCTCGGCGCGTTGCTAATAAGAAATAGCCTTCTGGTAATTCTCTTTGGCGTGGCAATAATACGCCAAAGTGCGCCTTCCCATCGGCTGTAGGGAAATTCCAACCAAAGCACAAATGTGACCCGCCATACTGAAACTGATCGCCAGCTTGCTGTAAGTGTTGAATACCTGCATATTGGGGGACAACTTGAGCAATTTCTTGACGGATAGCAGCTGTGTCAGCAAAAGCCAGCTTATCTGCCAAATCTGGTTTTACCCGCCTTGCCAATTCTAGAAATACTTCCCACTCTGGACGCGTTTCCCCAATGCGCGGCCCCGGAATTTCTGGACTGAAAATTACCCGGCGTTCGGTGTTAGTTTCTGTGACTCCCCCTGGTATTTCGTAGCGAGTCGTCGCAGGTAAAAGCACCACAGTATCAGCAGGTTCTACCAACATTTGGCTGGAGAGAACAATATCTATATGTACCCGCAACGGTATTTGCTTCAGCGCCGCTTCCACATAATCCGGTTCTGGCAGCACTTCTAGGAAATTTCCGCCCACAGAAAACAATACATCTAAATCCCCCTGATGTGCGGCGTTAATCATTTCTGGAGCAATTAAACCTTTACTTGCTGGCACTTCAAAGCCCCAATGCTGACTCAATTGGGCAGCATTTTCTGGGGTGATAGGTTTACCACCAGGAAATACTGTGGCATAACATCCCATCTCTGCACCACCTTGCACCCCAGAGTGACCGCGAATTGGCATTAAACCGCAGCCTTCGCGACCGACAAAACCTTTGGTGAGAGCTAAGTTAATGATACTTCGTACATTATCTTCGCCACATTCATGTTGAGTAATGCCCATACTCCAAACAAATACCGCTTTATTAGCTTCTTTAACCATTTTGGCAAAGCCGTACATTGACTCGCGGGATGTACCAGAAAGCCGCTCTAATTCTTCCCAAGATTGGCTTTCTAAAGATGTTTTCAGTTCGGCAAAGCCAACTGTATGTAAGTTAATAAATGACTGGTCTACCCAGCTGTTAGCAATTATATGTTTAATAGTGCCATTTAAAAATGCTATATCCCCGCCTATGTTGATTAAGAAGAAGTCTTCGGCAAACTTTGTACCGAAAACGGCACTTTCCACAATTGAGGGCACCCAGTAGCGCTCCATTCCTGGCTCACGGTAAGTATTAATAACTACAATCTTAGTGCCAGCTTTCTTGGCATAATGGAGATACTTAACGGTTACTGGCTGATTATTGGCAACATTTGAGCCAATAAAGACTAATAAATCAGTGCCAATCCAGTCTTTATAAGAACAAGTGGTTGCCCCTGCACCGATAGCAGCTTTCAGTCCTGCTGTGCTGGGAGAATGGCAAATGCGGGCAGCGTTATCAATATTATTGCTTCCCATTGCCCGCACAGCTTTTTGGGTGGCATAATAAGTTTCGTTGACAGTACCGCGACTGGTAACATAGAAACTGAGTCGGTCTGGTGTGGTAGTGCGGATGCGATCGCTAATTATCCCTAAAGCTTCATCCCAGCTAACACGGCGAAAGCCTTTTTCCCCTCGTTGACGAATCATCGGGTAAGGAAGTCGTCCAAAGTCTCGTAATTGGGCACTTTTTAGCTTTTGCAACGGAGAGACATCCTCCAATAGCAGAGGGTCAAAAGCTGGCATCGTATTCATCCGCAACAGCCGCAAACGAACATTGCAGAGATGGATGCCTTCTATTGTCCAATCCTTCATGCCGGTTGTTCCGAGAGCGCAACCATCACAGACACCTTTATCCAGGATATTCCACGCATAAGGTAGTTTGTCACGAGAAAGCCAGATTGCCCGAAATACTTCCCAGTAGTTGTTGGGGTACTGTTCGCCAATCCCGAAAGGCTTCCAACTTGCCCAGTGCTGAGGTGTCCAATACTTCTTGGGTTTCGGCAACATGACGGGGCCCTGTAAAGTGATGTGGTGGTTCTTTTAGGCTACCGTTTTTTAGTAGCATTTAAGTAGCATAATTTTAAAAATCTGGGCACTCGGCGCTGACTATTTCGGGATGGCAGTAGTGAGCTAGCACCGTCTCAACGGTATCGCCAAGCCACAGGGCAACTTTATCGGTCGATATGCCACTGCTAATAGCCCAGGTGGCGAAAGTATGCCGAGTGGCGTAAGGCTTGAGATAAGGTACTTTGCCTTCGTTCGCTAATTCCTTGACTACCCCAAGTTAAGGATAATCGTAGGTTAAGGTTTTTATGGCTAACTGAACCGTATTGTTCTATACCGGCTCGGTAAGGAGCTTGAAAAAGCTCTCTACCTCAAATTTTTATAGCTTTTCCTAATCAAATGAAGTACATCATAGCCCCCTCCCCGCAAGCGATGAGGGGGTTGGGGGTGGGGTTCTTGTACCTCACTCAACTGATAACCGCTATACCATCGCGCGCAATTTTACACTCAATTTATACCGTGAATAGATGTTTAAAAAGATGGCACAAGCTCAACGACTCTGCTCTTTTGGTTTAGATACACTCAAACAACTTTTTAGAATGAAATAGCCCTGGTATTATCACTATCCGTAAATAGAAATTACGGAGAATGACAGAAAAGGGTTAATCTCACTAATCTTTGTTCCTTTGAGTGAGTTAGATAAAGGAATGTTAAGCTGAAAATTATAGCGTGAACATTTACTCCTGTCTTAAAGGTGGTGAATTTAAGAAACCACTACTAACGAAATATGATAAGTATTTATTTAGGAGTTTAACATCCATTGGTGGACAAACAATTGCAGAATCTGCCAATCCCTTGAGGGTATTCTGATAGTCATAATCAACTGTATTTTGATACAACTCCATGATTGTCAAAGAATTTTTATAGACTTTTTCAGACATCATCGGTAAAAGCGGATGTAAAACATTTTCCTGAGAGTGCCTGAAATTTGCAATTAGCTCATCTTTCCACTGAGTATATGGTAACTTCTTGAGTTCGTAACCAGAAGAACAAATAAACTCAAAAAGCTCGATGAGTCCAATATTTTGGTCTGGTGGGGGTACTATATGGAAAGCTTTTCCTAGAGATTCTTGCTTTTTGGATAAATGGACAATTGCTCTAGCGGCATAATCCACAGGAATCAATTCTTCTTTTTGATCTATGAGTTCCGGATAACTACCAAGCTGTATGCATCCTTTAATAATTCTAGGCACAAAAGCATCTTTTGTATGAGCAATACCTGTACCGCTATGTCCCATGAGAAATCCTGTTCTGTAGATGCTAACAGGTATTCCCCTAGACTTGGCAACCCAGACAAGATTTTCGGCTACCCATTTGGTTTGAGCATAGCCAAGATCCAGAGCAACATAGTCTTTACAAGGCTCGATATCGTCATCTTCATAAACTACTTTTAGTCCTGTAAAATGGCTGATTGCACCAAAAACAGCAATGGTAGAAATGTAATGCATTGGTTTAATTTTACCCAGACAAGCTAATCTGAGAACTTCTTGAGTTCCGAGAACATTGGATTTCTTGATTACAGAGTATGGTTTAGCAAAATTGACTTGGGCAGCACTGTGATAAATAGCATCAATTTCCAGAGCCAGCTTTTCAAACTGTTTGCTAGAAAGACCCAAATATGGCTGTTCTAAGTCTCCCGGAATCGCAATCATACGAGAGCTAAAGTTTGGGTGATGGAGGGAATATTTTTCTAGGTTTTGTTGAATCTTTTTTAACCCTTCATGCTCGTTCGGGGAGCGCACCAGGCAGTATATTTTTGCTTGAGTTTGATGTAGCAGTTCATCAAGTAAAAAAGCCCCCAAAAAGCCTGTAGCTCCTGTGAGAAAAACATGACGCAATTCATTGACCTGAGCAACAGGCCTTCCTTGAGCATCGATGGCGGGATCGAGTACTACCTCAGATTTTAGATCGATCGCACTGGTTAAAGCAGAAACGCCAACTCGACGCACTGTCTCTATTACCTGAGCCAGCGCTTCTATAGTGGATTTCTCAAACAGGGTTTTTAGCGGTAAATCGACTTGAAAGGTTTCTCTGACAAAAAAAATCAACTGAGATGCTAGCAGGGAATTACCACCAAGCTCAAAGAAATTATCATGAATCCCAACTTCTGCGATCGCCAGAACTCTGCTCCAAATTTCAGCCATTTGTTCCTCAATTGGAGTACGAGGTGCGACAAATGCTGCTTTCAAATCGCTTCTATCCATTTCCGCCTCTGGTAGACTGCGAATATCTATATTGCCGTTGTATATCCGCTTAGTTTGTCGATCGCCCAAAATTAGCCGATCGCTAGGGAATGTTAACAGGGGTAAGTTGGAAATTGTCTGGTCTGGGTTAGAGACAATACTCTGTAATAGAGTAGAAAAATTTTCCACCATCAGAGCGATCGTCTCAGCTTTAAATAGGTCAGTATTATATTCCAAGTTGCCCGATATCCCTGCTGCTGTCTCGCGCAGTTCGAGGTATAGATCGAACTTGGATGTCCCGTTATCAATTTCCAGACGGTTCATTGTCAATCCGGGAACAGTCAGCTTAGGCCTTGGGGTATTCTGAAGATTAAACATCACTGAAATCAGTGGATTCTGGTTCAAGTCCCGCTCGATCTGTAGGGCATCAACGAGCTTCTCAAACGGTAGGTCTTGGTAGGTATAACCCCATAAAGCTACTTCCCGGACTCGGCCTAATAACTGCCGGAAACTTGGGGAGTCAGACAAGTTCGTTCGCAATACCAAAGTATTGAGCAAAAACCCAATTAGTCCTTCTAATTCAGAACGGTGGCGGTTGCTAATAGGAGCACCTACTAAAATGTCTTCTTGCCCTGTGTAGCGAAATAGGAGTGTCTGGAATGCTGCCAACAAGGTCATAAACAAGGTAGTACCCTCTTGGCGCGAGAGAACATTCAGGGCATCTGTTAGGGATTTGGGGATAAGAACCGATTGGCGGGCCCCTTGATATCTTGGCTCCAATGGTCGTGGATAATCGCTGGGCAATTCTAATATGGGTAGACTGCCACTCAAATGTTGCTGCCAATAAGCAAGCTTATTATCTAAAATTTCACCTTGCAGCCATTGCCGTTGCCAAGCAGCAAAGTCTGCATACTGAATAGCTAAGTCAGGAAGAGGAGAGGGGTTGCCAGTGGAAAAAGCTTGATACAGAGTTGACAGTTCCTCGAAAAGAACACTTAAAGACCAATCATCACAAAGAATATGGTGTAGGTTGAGGAGGAATATATGTTCCTCTGAACTCAATTGCAGCAATGTTGTTCGCAGCAATGTCCCTTGAACTAAATCGAAAGGACGTTGGGCTTCTTCAAGGATGATCTGGCGGACTTGAGATTCCCGATCGTCTGGAGACAGCCCTTGGAGATTCACAACTAAGAGTTTGATCGGAAAAGTTGAGTGGATGACCTGTATGGGTTGTCCCTTCAAACTGGAATAGGTAGTTCGGAGGATTTCATGGCGGTTGATAATTTCATTCAAACTCTGTTCTAATATTGTGGAGTTGAGTACACCTCTGAGGCGAAAGGCTTCGGAAACATTGTAAAAAGCATGGTTGGGTACTAACTCGTTAAGAAACCACAACCGTTCTTGCCCAAAGGAAAGCGGTAAATCGTCATCGCGCCCAATGGATTGTATTGGCACAACAGAACATCCTCTGTCTTCCTGTTGTGCTTGTATAATGCTGTCAGCTATTTCAGAGATGGTGGGCGTTTCAAAGAAATGCCGCATTGGCAACTCAACTTGAAAGATATCGCGGATACGGCAGAGGATCTGAAAGGCTAGTAAGGAATGTCCTCCCAACGCTAAGAAATTGTCATGAACGCCAATGTTTTTTAGACCCAATACATTAGACCAAATTTCTGCTACTCGTTCCTCAATAGGAGTGCGAGGAGCAACAAACTTCTCATTTGCATTGAAAGTTTGAACGGTTGCTGGGAGCGCCTGACGATCAACTTTTCCGTTAGCTGTTAATGGTAAAGCACTCAATTGCACAAAGCGAGCAGGGATCATGTAGTCAGGCAATTTCTGTTTGAGAAAACGGCGTAAATTACCAACATTCGTGTCTGATGATTCGGGCTTGAGAACTACGTAAGCTATTAAGCGTTGGTCACTAGGGGAAAATTCTTTAGCAATCACTACAGCTTCTTGCACATCAGGATGTTGCCACAGTGCAGTTTCAATTTCTCCTAGCTCAATACGGAAGCCGCGAATCTTTACTTGTTGGTCATTGCGCCCAATATACTCAATGTTGCCGTCTGGTAAGTAGCGAGCTAAGTCGCCTGTTTTGTAGAGGCGTTGTTTTTTGACCATTTGTTTGGTGTCTCCACCAGGCTCACTAATGAATGGGTCGGGGATGAATCGCTGATCTGTCAGTTCTGGACGGTTGAGATAGCCTCTGGCTAGTCCCTGACCGCCAATGTATAGTTCTCCAGAAACACCTGTGGGTACTATCTGCATTTGTTCGTCCAACAGAAGACAGTATGTGTTGGCGATCGCACGACCAATGGTCACGATGCTGTCACCTTTCTTCACCAAGGCAAATGTGGAATAGGTCGTATCTTCTGTAGGGCCGTATAGATTAAAGACTTTTTGAATATTGTCCAACGCATATATCTGCTGCACCAAACGATTTTGCAGAGGTTCACCTGCTAAGTTAACGGTGCGAACAGAAGCGGGTATACCTTGAATTCTCAGTAACTCTGCGATCGCAGATGGCACTGTATTGATTAGAGTGACTTGTTGAGCGGCAAGTAAGGTAGGTAAATACAAGGCATTTTCTGCCAAAATCACCTTACCACCCCAACTGAGGGGAACAAATATTTCAAAAACTGAGAGATCGAAGCAAATAGATGTTGCGGCCAGCACTCCAGCTAGATCCTCTGTTGTAAAAACTTCTCTTGCCCAATGCAACAGAGCGACTGTGCTGTGATGTTCAATAGCTACCCCTTTCGGTTTACCAGTCGAACCGGAGGTGTAAATTACATAAGACAGGTTTTTATCTGTAACTAGGCTGATCAGATTCTCCTGGTTTTGTTGAGTAATTGCCTCACTATCACTATCTAGACAAACTATATGGGCCTGATACTCTGGAAACTTTGAAAGTAAATTTTGTTTTGTCAGTAGTATCGATAACTGTGAGTCCTCTAGCATTAAAGCTAGGCGCTCTGAGGGATAGGCTGGATCTAAGGGGACATAAGCTCCGCCTGCTTTGAGGATGGCTAATAGTCCAACAATCATTTCCAGCGATCGCTCCAGGCAAATACCAACTAGAACCTCAGGTTGGACATTCAGGGTCTGTAGATAGTGCGCTAGTTGATTAGCTCGCTGGTTAAGTTCTTGATAAGAAACTTGTTTGTCTTCAAAAATGACCGCAATTTGCTCAGGTGTTTTTTCTACTTGATATTCAAACAACTGATGGATGCATATATCATTTACGTAAACTGCTGGATTTTGATGCCATTCCAGAAGCAGCTGGTCTACTTCTATCTTGGGTAGACTGAGGTCTTGTTGAGAACTTTCAGTAGAATTTTTCATGCCAAAATAGTATTTTTTGATACTACTATTCTATTTACAAATACTTAAAATGGCTAGTCACAATGAAAAGTTTCTACTTGGTATGAGTTTAGAGGAATGAAAGCAGAGTGGGTATTTCGTAAGAATTACAGCAGATTGCAACAGGCGTGAGGTGCAGATGATCTGAAGGGCACAGCACTGCTGTGCCCCTACGTGTGTACTTCATTTACCTGAAAAACGCTGTAATTGTTCAATAGATAGGGAGAACAATCTCAAATTCAGTTCCCTCAGTGGGCTGAGAACGCACAGTTAAAGTACCGCGATGTTGTTGGATAATGGAATAGCAGACAAATAACCCCAAACCTTGACCACGGCCAACGGGTTTTGTGGTAAAAAACGGTTCAAAAATCCGCTCTTGCAGACTTACAGGAATCGTACTATCTGTATTGGCGATCGCAATTCGTAACCATTCACGATCTATCACTCCAGTACAAATCCGAATTTCTGGATGTTCGCTGCTTTGGAGATTATCTCGAATCGCATCAATGGCATTGTTAATAATATTCAGGAAGACTTGATTCAACTGGCTAGGATAGCAAGTAACTAAAGGTAGATCGCCATACTCCTTAATGACGCGCACTTCGGGTTGATTTTCAAAAGCTTGTAAGCGATGTTGCAAAATTAACAGCGTGCTTTCAATACCACTGTGTAAATCTACAGCTTTGATTTCGGCTTCATCTAAGCGAACAAAGTTGCGTAAACTCTGGACAATTTTGCTGATGCGCTCGCTACCAACCTTCATAGATTCTAAGGTTTGATTGGCATCTTCAAACAGAAAATCAAGCTCAATTTCTTCCTTCATCGCTTGAATAGCTGGATTAGGTTGGGGATATTCCTGCTGATAAAGTATCAGCAAACGCATCATATCTTGAATGTAATTTTCTGTATGGGTGAGATTACCCTTAATAAAATTAACTGGATTGTTAATTTCGTGAGCAATACCAGCTACCAATTGACCGAGGGATGACATTTTTTCGCTATGAATTAATTGTCCTTGAGTTTGCTGCAATTTTTTCAAGGTCTGCTCTAAATCTTGGGCTTTTTGGTTGAGAGCTTGGGTTTTGTATTCTACCTCTGCTTCTAGGGTGTAAGAATAGTTTTCGGTTTGTTGATACAGACGGGCATTTTCCACAGAGATAGCGGCTTGACTAGTTAGGAGTTGGAGAATCTCGATGCGATCGCTAGTAAAAGCGCCTAAAGTTAAGTTGTTCTCTAGGTACAAAATACCGATGAGTTTTCCTTGCCGACTAATTGGCGTACACAAAACTGATTTAGGCTGGTGAGTGATGATGTAGCGATCGCTGGCAAATTGCACTGAATCACTCAAGTCTTCAAACACAGCCGTCTCTTGAGTTCTTGCTACTGCATAAATCAAACTTTGGGGAATTTCTGGGTATTGCTCCAGGGGAATTTCTAAGGTTTTTACCAGTTGTTGATCGGCTTGAGCTACAACTAACCATTGTTCCTCTTGGCGAAGAACTAAATGACCGATTTGTGCGCCAGCATTAGCGATCGCGATCTCCATCAAGGTTGCCAACAGTTTCTCTAATTCAATTTCTTGAGAAATGGCTTGTGCGGCTTTCATCACCGCTTGCAAATCTAAGTATAAATTTTGGTTGCTAGAGCTTTTAGTTACACTTCTCATCAAAGTTGAGGCGATGGTTTCCGCAGATGTGATGGCAAAATTAGGCGGTTGGAGAAGGGTTGTTAGTAGTTGCGGATATTCTTGTTCTAAATGGGCAACTTTCGCCTTTGCACCCCAATGGGCGTAGCAGTAGTAGGCTTGTTGCATATAGTCTGCGGCCACCTTCTCTTTGCCCCAAGCAAGGTAGAATTTGGCAGCCAGCTCATTGCTGAGTGCTTCTTCTTGGATATAGCCGTTTTCTTTTGCCCCCTGAATGGCTTTGTCATAGTAGGTCATTGCGTCTAAATGGCCCAAAATTTTTGCCCGCTCTGCTTCAACTAAATCGTATTTGTGTTGATGATTGGCGGGAGCGTGGAACGCCCACTGACTCATCAATTTCTGGTTTTCTGCAACTTTTTCTAGTGCCCATTGTTGCTCTGCCTCATTGCCATTTGAACAGGTAGCCAAAAGAGCGAGGGAGTAGTAGAAATTATGTTCCGCAAACTGCAAGAAGCCAACCATGTTTCCCTGGTATTTTTCGGCTTCTTGAGCATGGATGAGTGCCTGCTTCTCGTCCTGAAAGATGAACAGAAGAATGGTCTTTGCCAGATGCAGTAAGAACAGGAGAGTTCCGTTTTGAGTTTCAATTAAAATCGGCAGCATTTTCCGCTCGTCGAAACTCTCCCCAACCAATATTAGGGGATCTTCTGCTGCTCCCATCAAATTCAACACGAGTTGACGACAAATCTGCCCGAAGTAAATTTGATACTCTTGTTTAAATTTCAACAACAGATCAATATATTTTTGCTGTTGCTGATTCACCTGCTCCAGTGGCTCACCGACGAAGAAAAGATAGTTGCAGTAGGAGGTGGCGTTGTAGCAGGCATACTCTATATCACCCACTTCTAATCCAACCTGAACAGCTTCACGTAAGGGAGCGATCGTTTTGCGAGCGTGTTCCCGCCAGTGCCGCACAAACACATCAAAAATATTAGTTACTTTTGCATACAAATTTCTGTCGTTGAAGCGCTCCAGCAATTTTAATCCTAATTGTCCAAACCGATAGCCTCTTTCAATTCCAGTTGGGCTACCACATAAAACCAGACCATAAAAGGTGTAGCCAAATGCCGAAAATGCCGAGTTGCCAAATTGAATCGATAGGTTCACTAATGTGTAAGCAATCAGTGGTAACATATCTGGTTTAGCGTTCAGGCTGGGAGTGACCATTGCGATCGCAATTCGCATGGCTGCTAACTTGTGCGGATCGATCATCTCTGGCAGGTTAATTAAATCCTCAATCACTAACTCCAGTGGGGGTTCTATAAACAGTGGTTCACCCAAGAACTCCAGCACTTTTAGAGAGGTGTCGATCGCTGCTTGCATTTGATTCTGAGCAATGTAGAAATAGATCCTAATTTCATACATCTTCACCTTTTGCAGCAAATCCTGGGCGTGCTGAAGAACAATTTCTGAAAGCCGTTCTGCCTGCTTGAAATGGGCAGTCAAATACTCAATTTCAGCCGCTTCTGTATGAAGGGCAAGGGTCAGGTCGTAATGATGTTCCCAACCGTTTTCTGGGAGCGCTGCCAGCCCTGCTGTGAAGTATTTACTTGCCATTTCATAGGCGGTTGCTGCTTTGGCTTTTTGTCCTGCTTGCAGGTTCAGTTGAGCTAGATCCAATTCTTGCAGCCTGGAGATTTCGTCACCATTTTGTGCATTCAACAATTCGGGAGAAGTTTTTTGAGATGTCAATCTCAGACCGTAATTCAATTGATTGACAATTTCAAAAATTTTCCCTTCCCGCTCTGCTTCAGGCGTATTTGCCCACAGTTGTTGCCCGATTTTGAAGTGGGTAGACTGTTTTTGATCTTCTGGAATCAGACCGTAGGCAGCTTGTTGGACGCGATCGTGCAAGAATTTATAAGAAGGAACGGTAATCTCACCACCGCGATCAATGTGGTCTGAGTTATTTGATTGGAAGAACTTGTAGGTTTCACTAATGGGGAGAATCAGCCCTTCTTGTAACGCCGTCCATAGGTTGGTTGCTATATTAATAATTGATTTTTCAGAGACCATTGCCAAGGTCTTCAAATCAAATTGGTTGCCAATACAAGCCGCCAGTTTCAAAACCTCCTGTGTGTCCACCGGAAGTTTCTGCAACTGCAATGCCATGAACTCTACCACGTTATCGGTCAATGCCAACTGCCGCACTGAAGCTAGGTCACATTGCCAGTAACCCAGTTCTGGGTGGAACTGAATCCAAACCTCCTCGTGGAGTGCTTTGAGAAACTGCGTTGTAAAAAAGGGATTCCCTTTGGTTTTCTGATATACCAATTGCGTCAGGGGTTGAGCCAGTTCATTGGGACAACTCAAGGTGTCTGCCACCAACTGATTCACCGTTATTTCCACCAAGGGTTCCAGGGTAATCGTATTGACGGTAGCTTGGGCTTGCTGAATCTGTTCCAGCGTCAGCATCAAGGGATGAGCCGGAAACACTTCATTATCTCGATAGGCACCCAGAATGAGTAAATATCCAGAACTGGCTTCACTCATCAATAATTGCAGCAAGTTCAGAGAAGCCGAATCTGCCCATTGCAAGTCATCTAGAAACATCACCAAGGGATGCTCAGGGGTGGTGAAAACCTGGATAAATTTCTCAAAGAGCAAATTGAAACGATTTTGGGCAGCACTACCAGATAGTTCCGGGACTGGCGGCTGTTGACCGATAATTCGCTCTAGTTCAGGAATCACATCAACGATCGCTTTGCCGTTTTCACCCACAGTCGCCAAAATTTTCGCTTTCCACGCCGCCAATTGGAGATTACTCTCACTCAGCAGTTGTCCCATCAAATCACGAAAGGCTTGCATCAAGGCACTGAACGGAATATTACGCTGTAACTGATCGTACTTGCCTTTGATGAAGTAACCGCGTTGTCTGACAATCGGTCTATGGACTTCATTGATCACCGCCGTTTTACCAATCCCGGAAAATCCTGCGACTAGCATCATTTCGGAACTGCCATTAGCGACGCGCTCAAAAGCTTTGAGCAAGATTGCAACTTCTGTTTCTCGCCCATAGAGTTTTTCGGGGATAATGAAGCGATCGCACACATCCCGTTGTCCCAAGACAAAGGTTTCTATTCTACCTGTTGCTTTCCATTGATTGAGACAGCATTCTAAGTCATGCTTCAAACCCAAGGCGCTCTGATACCGATCTTCGGCATTTTTCGCCATCAACTTCAATACTATCTCTGAGGCGATCGCGGGAATTTCTGGATTAATGCTGTGTGGGGCGAGTGGGAGCTTGGCTAAATGACAGTGTACTAACTCCATTGGGTCATGGGACTCAAACGGTAATTGTCCGGTCAAAAGTTCGTACAATGTCACCCCGAAAGCATAGAAGTCACTGCGGTAATCAATACCACGATTCATTCGTCCGGTTTGCTCTGGGGAAAGATAGGCAAGGGTTCCTTCCAAAACATTGGGATTTTGGATGTCCTGGTTTTCGCGCGGGAGGAGAGAGGCAATGCTGAAGTCAATCAGCTTGACTTGGTGCGATTCTGGATGAATCAGAATGTTAGCAGGTTTGATATCTTTGTGGATGACTCGATGCTGGCAGATATCATGGAGAATATCAGCAATTTGCCGGGCTATTTCTAAAATTTCCCGTAAAGATAGGGAATAATTTTGGGTATAATCCCGTAGGGAAATGCCGCCAAAGTCTTCCATCACTAAGGCATAGCTGTTACCGTATGCTTCTAGGCTTAATGGATGGATTATGCCAGGAATGTTAAGATTTTTGGTAATTGTATACTGGTTACGAAACTGTAATAATTCGCTAAAGGTGGGGTAGTCTTGCCGTAATAGTTTAATCACCACTGGACGCTGACTTGACTCCTGCACTGCTCGATAAACTATTGTCTGAGAACCTGCATAGAGCTGCTCAACAATGGCATAACCAGGGAGGTACGGCAATGGATTCGAGTAGGGGATTGCTGCCAGTGTCGTCATAGCGTCAAGTTAAAATCTATAGAAGAAGTTTATAATTTTTATATTTCCCAAAAATTTGGCAGAATAAACATTCCGATCTTTTGGCTGAGTTGTATCTGTTTGTTTAGACCAATTCCAAGGGAATACTTGAGAGGATGTTTGAAAAGTGGTTGGCTGTGATTTTAGGCACTTCTAGATCCCCCCTAACCCACGCCAGTCGCTCATGGGGGAAACCCCCAGACGCTCTCTACGAGACGCTGCGCGAACGCGGACTCGCTAACGCTGCGCTATCGCTTTTAGCGTCTCCCCTTCTCCCAAAGGGAGAGGCTAGCGCCAAGGGAGAAGACCGCGCTGGCTCCCCTTAAAAAAGGGGGGCAACCTCTCTCAAAGTCCCCCTTCTTTAAGGGGGATTTAGGGGGATCTCAAAGTATTTGCTACCAAGAAGAGGACTTGTTCATTCATCCTCTGAGATTTAAATGGAGAAATTTTCATAAGTTCTCCTGTTTCTTGCAAATCTTCCAAACGGTCAAGTATATTCGTTGATATGTCTTCTTTTATTGCAAAAGGTCTGAGATAATTTGTAAACCAGTCGTTAATAATTGGGCGGAGTATTTGCAGCGTTAATGTGGTAGGCGGGACTAGCTTCCAAAAATGAAGTTGCCGAAGTAATTAAAACGGCTGGGCTTTGATGTCCATCATCTGCGTCTAATAACCGATGAAAGCGATGCATTAACATTCGGATACTGTTGGCGAATTCCCCAAACAGCTAAACTGAACCGATTAGTTCAGCAATGAAACGATTGAGAAGCTTCTGAGCAGTTTTATACCCAG
>NZ_JBALEL010000052.1:0-85746 GCF_036917935.1 Nostoc sp.
TGCAAGGGCAACTGCTCCATGAATTCAAAGGGCATCAAGGCATTGTCAGTAGTGTGAGTTTCAGCCCGGACGGCAAAACCATCGCCACGGCATCATCTGACAAGACAGCGCGGTTGTGGCCTGTGGAGAATTTAGATCAATTGCTGGTGCGGGGTTGCAATTGGCTGCATGATTATTTGCAGAATAACCCGAATTTGAATGAGAGCGATAAGCATCTGTGTGATGATATCAAGTAAGAGCCAATCTCTTCTCTAAGAGGATGTTTGAAAAGTCCTCTTCTCGGTAATAAAACGTTCTAGATCCCCCTAAATCCCCCTTAAAAAGGGGGACTTTAATTCCAGTTCCCCCCTTTTTAAGGGGGGTTAGGGGGGATCAACAAGTGCCTATAGCGGTTCTCAGTTGAGTCCAATACAGACCTAACCCCCAGCCCCTTCCCTAGTAGGGAAGGGGAGTAAGATTCAAAGCCTCTCCCCTTTTAGGAGAGAGGAATGGAAGTGAGGTCAAAGTATATTGCATACAAACGAAAAGCGCTATAAAATCACACCTAACTACTTTTCAAACAACCTCTAACCCTTTTCTCTTCAGATGGGATGATGAAGTAAACTATTTGTCATGCCATGATGAGCAATGAAACAAAACGTCAGCCGAGGTTTTTCATGGCATTAGAAGGAGTGATTTTAGATGTTGATGGCACACTGGTTTTAAGTAATGATGCTCATGCAAATACCTGGGTAGAGGCATTTGCAGCTTATGACTTAGAAGTGCCATTTGAAACAGTTAGACCACTTATGGGCATGGGTGGAGATCAACTGATTCCCAAAGTAGTGCCAGAATTAAATGGTGAAGAAGGAACTGGTAAAGCGATCGCTCAACTACGCAAAGAACTATTATTTGATAAATATATACCGCAAATTACTGCTGCCAATGGGAGCAGAAACTTAATATTAAAGATGCAAAAATCGGGATTGCATCTGGTTGTTGCTAGTTCAGCGAGTTCTGAAGAACTTGACATCATGCTCAAAATCGCCCAAGTAGATGATTTGCTAACGGAAGTAACTACATCCGATGATGCCGAAGCATCTAAACCTGCTCCTGACATTGTAGAAGCTGCCTTGAACAAAGGGCAAATGACACCTGATAAAGTAGTGATGCTAGGAGATTCGCCCTACGATATTGAGTCTGCCGGCAAAGCCGGGGTAGGTGTGATTGCTTTACGCTGCGGTGGCTTTAGCGATGAACAACTGTCGGGAGCGATCGCAATTTACAACGATCCAGAAGATTTGCTACAGCACTATGACTCTTCTATTCTGGGCGCAAATGCTTAAATACTAAAAGGGTATGCGATCGCACTTCTACCACAACTATACATATTTTAGATGTGAACTATAAAATTGCCGTGCAAGACAAAGCAAAAAATTATACATAGCCGGATTAATATTACCTTGCCAGAACGGACAATTGACTAATCGATCGAGTCATTCAAAAAGGCGATTTTCCGAAACAGACGGTATGCGATCGCAGTCAATTCATCAACGAAGCTGTGCAATATTATATTACTCAAAAAGCCTTAATTCAATCTCAGAGAACAGTTAAAAGAAGGAGCCATCCAACGGGCGGAACTTGATTTAGAGTTGGTGAAGTTTTGAGGCGATGTCTGGCGACAAGCCGCTTCTCTAAGAGACGCTGCGCGAATGCGTCTACGCACTTTCCCCAATTTAATATCTGCCCCGTATGCCAGCCACCGACGCATCGAACGGCGGCATACGTTTATTGTGATTCTTCTCTTCTATCTCAAACCTTAGTGTAATTATTGATTACCTTAGCTAAATCTGGCACTGCTTCTTCTACGTGCTTCTTGGCGGAACCGCGAAATTTTTCATAGGTTCCTCGCACGATTTGGCGGTTTGAGTTCTTGACTCTCGCATCAGTAACACTCAATAGCGCATCTGCCGTATGAGAGCGATTCGCACTCAAGTATTCAACTGGGTCGCCTTTTTCTACGCCTTTACTCCAAAGGGGATCAAGTGCTGTGAAGCATTGCGGTAATATCTGCTCAACCACATAGGGGATGTACCCTGGCTTAACCCCCTTCAGGGCGGCAAAGGCAGCTTTTAAAGCCATGCCACTTATGCCTGACTTGGATGCAAGCTGCCCTTCGATCATCTTGCAACAGTCATCTATGACCATAGCCTTTTTGGTCGGGTTCAAAAGTCCGTCGCTAAGTCCCATTTCACTCTTCCTTATCTAAGTACTTAATTCTATTCGACTAGTTTTTTTAGCAAGCAGGAAATTACAGAAAATGGTATCAGAGTTAAGTCATATTATGTCCGCATAATTAGTTATGCTAACCACAGTCATTACACCCCACCCCCAACCCCTCCCCGCTCTTCGGGAGGGGAGACAAAGCGTAGCTTTGGCGGGGTGGGGAACTCCTGAGTTTAATAAGCAATCAAGCGGACATGATATCAATTGCTGTCAACTTAAGTTTGCTGGGTAAGCCAGTTCGTAGTAAGGACTTTATTCCTTATTTTCTAAGCACTAAAGTCCTGACTACAAACCCTCAAAACTAGGCACTTTGCTAAAGAGACTTAAGGGCAAAAATCAGGTTATCCCATCCTGCTGAGACCTGAGTTGTGTGTCTGGCTGACTTGGGCCAGCAGGTAGAGCTTCATGTCTAGATCCGGAAGTTCCATTTGGAGAATCTGGAGGGTTTGAACCTCCCGATCGCTTCCGAGAAAATATAGCTTGAGCCAAACTCTTAACCAAAATATATAGAATTGGCACTAAGAACAAACTCAAGAACGTCGAAAGCATCAGCCCCCCAAACAGCGCTGTTCCTAAAGACCAACGACTGCTAGCTCCAGCCCCTTGAGAAATCACCAAGGGTAAAAATCCTAACAAGGCTGCAAAGGAAGTCATTAAGATCGGTCGCAGACGTTCTTGTCCCGCTTTTACCGCCGCCCGCGTGTAGCTCATGCCCTGCTCATGCAGTTGATTGGCAAATTCCACGACTAAAATCGCGTTCTTGGCAGCTAGACCAATCAAAGTTACCAAACCTACCTGGCAATAGATATCATCCACCACTTTCGGGAAGAGGCTACCTGCCATGAAAATATTGGAACGTATCCAAATCGCCGTCATTGCTCCTAAAACTGCCAGGGGAACTGTCAGCAAAATAATGATTGGATCAACGTAGCTTTCATACTGAGCTGACAGCACCAGAAAGACAATAACGATCGCTAAGGCAAAAATCAAGCCTGTAGATCCCCCAGATGTCTTTTCCTGGAGATAAGTCCCTGTCCACTCGTAACCAAACCCTTGAGGTAAAACCTCTGCTGCTACCTCCTCCATCGCTTTAATTGCCTCTCCAGAACTAGAACCGGGAGCCGGAGCGCCCTGGACTTTGATTGACCTGTACAAGTTGTAATGAGAAATGGTTTTTGGCCCTACAAAGGGAGTAATTTTCACCAAACTGCTCAATGGAATCATCGTCCCACTGGCAGAGCGAACATACAGCTTGCCAATATCATCTGGATTAGAGCGGAAAATCCCATCTGCTTGGACATATACTCGATACTGTCGCTGTCCCTGCACAAAGTCATTCACATATTGCGACCCCAAGTAACTTTGCAATGTCCCAAAGATATCGTTGAGTTCGACGTTGAGAGCTTTGGCTTGGTTGCGGTTTACCTGAATATCAAATTGGGGAGTGTCTGCGGTGAACTGAGTGAAGACTCGTTGGAGAGCAGGCTTTTTATTTGCCGCCGCAATCAATTTTTGAGCAGTAGCAATCAGGGTTTCAATCGGCGCACTTCCGGTTTTGTCTTGAATGATAAACTCAAAACCACCTGTAGTACTTAATCCTCTAACTGGAGGAGCATTCACCGCGATCGCTCTAGCATCTGTAATTGTAGAGAGCTTTTTGTTCAGCCTCTGAAGTATGCCATAAACAGACTGAGATTCTTGAGTTCTTTCTTTCCAGGGTTTCAGGTTAGCAAAGGCAATGCCTAAATTAGAAGCATTGCCATCGAAACCAAAGCCACTGATCATAAAACTAGCTTGAACTTCGGGAAGCGATGTTACTTCCTTGACAACCCGATTCATGACAGATTCGGTGTATTTCAAAGAAACCCCATCAGGCCCCTGAACAACTACAAAGAAGTAACCCTGGTCTTCCTCTGGAATAAATCCGGTAGGCACTGCTCTGTACATCAAAACTGTTGCGACTAAACCAGTGATGAAAACCCCAATTACAATCGGTTTGATATGAGTAAGATAGCTAACAAACCCCACATAGCGGCGTGTGAACCAGCTAAATGCCCGATTAAACTGCGTAAAAAACCACCCCAAAGGGCCCCGTGGAGTCTGAGCAGGGCGCATGAGGATAGCTGCCATACTCGGAGAGAAGGTTAAAGCATTGAAAGTCGAAATGCCAATGGAGCAAGCAACGGTTAACGCAAATTGTTTGTAGACAATCCCAGTAGTACCCGGAATAAATGCAACTGGAATAAATACCGCCATGAGTACAAGTGAAGTGGCAATGATTGCCCCAGTCAACTCTTTCATCGCTTCGACAGCTGCCTCAAAGGGCCTCATACCCTCCTCTAGTTTGACTGCAACTGCCTCCACCACAATAATGGCATCATCGACGACGATCCCGATCGCCAGAACGAAACCAAATAAGGTGAGTGTATTAATCTGAAATCCTAAAACCAACAGAGCCGCACACGTCCCAATCAGGGAGACGGGGATCGCCACAGTGGGAATGATCGTGGTACGCCAGTCTTGCAAAAAGACAAAAATTACCAAGACCACCAGAATAATCGCTTCAACCAGAGTGTGCAGAACTTCTTCTAAAGAAATTTCTACAAATGGAGTGGTATCAAATGCTAACTGGGCTTTTAGTCCAGGTGGAAAACTCTTCTCTAATATTTTGATCTGGTTTTCAACAGCATGGGCAACATTCAGGGCATTACTACCCGGAAGTTGATATATACCCAAACCCACGGCTGCCTTGGGAGCATTTCCGGGAATAGTGAATTTGGCATCAGCAAGATAGCTCTCGGCTCCCAGTTCAACTCGACCGACATCTCTGACTTTAACTAGGGTGCTATTAGTAGTGCTATTAGTAGTGCTATTAGTAGTGCTATTAGTAGTGCTATTAGTGCCACCTTGACTCACCTTCAGCACCATATCTTCAAATTCAGCCGCATCTTTAAATCGACTAGTTGCCCGTAAAGCAAATTCAAAGCTTTGATTATCTGGTGCTGGTTCCTTACCAATCGCCCCTGCACCCACCTGAATATTTTGTTCTTGCAGGGCGGCTGTCACATC
Organism: Nostoc sp.; assembly: GCF_036917935.1. Lineage (GTDB taxonomy): Bacteria > Cyanobacteriota > Cyanobacteriia > Cyanobacteriales > Nostocaceae > Nostoc. Next base: position 5,335 of record NZ_JBALEL010000052.1, read on the forward strand.
TTGAGGAGTTAGTTGATGTTGGGCAAGCTTGTTGGGATCAAGCCAGAGACGCATGGCATATTTGCGCTCCCCAAAAACCCTGGCACTTCCTACACCAGGAAGCCGTTTGATCTGATCGAAAATATACAGATCGACGTAGTTACTGATAAAAATGTTGTCATACTCATTATTTTCTGAGTAAAACCCGTAGACCAGAAGCAGACTGCTCGATGCCGTTTCAACGGTGACACCTGTTCGTTGAACAGTATCTGGCAGTTGAGGATCAGCAAGTGCTTGTTTATTTTGAACGTTTACTTGAGCAATATCGCTATTGACATTGGTTGGAAAGGAGACAGTTATATTGCTAGAACCATCATTACCCGTGTTAGAAGATATATAAGATACATCTTTAACACCATTAATTTGTCGCTCAATGATGTTGGTAACAGTATTTTCTGTTGTTTGAGCATCCGCACCAGTATTGTTGGAGCTAACGGTGATTTGCACCGGAGCGAGGTCTGGTAGCTGAGAAATGGGAAGGATCGGAATACAGATGCTTCCCAGCAGCAAAATGATGAACGTACAGACCGTCGTCAAGACTGGACGTCTGATGAAGGTATTGACAAACATAAATCCAGGAATAAAGGAAAAGTTTAAGACTGGTTAGGAACGTAGTAGCTTTTTATTAATATAAGGATTTATTAAGGTTTAATGTTGGCGATCGCGCCAGATTGAGGATTGGGGATTGGGGATTGGGCATTGGAGATTTTTCTCTGAAGTTGATACGCAATACACAGATGTGCATTTATCCCGTGTCTTGTATTCTCTCGTTCCTATACGGAGCATAGGAACGAGTCATATCATGTCCGCTTAATAACTTACGATAGTCGTTGCGAGTGCAACGAAGTGGAACGTTCGCAATGACAACTAATCAGCCGGACATGATATCAAGCCTGATCAAGCTAGGTTTTTAGGACTTGTGTGTACACCGTAGCTTGAGAAAAGACAGGTCAGGGTTTGGTTTAATAAAATGAAAAATGCGGTAATGAATCCAAATTTCTAATTAGCTTTGCCATTACTCTGAAAATTTAACAGATGATCGTCATTGACCCAAATTGCTTGTTGAGGCACAGAGATGGAAATTCCAGCTTCGTCTAGGGCAACTTTCAGGCGGCGGCGAAGTTCCCGTGCGACATCCCATTGCTTGAGAGGCTGTGTTTTAATCCAGACACGAATAATCAAACCGCGATCGCCAAATTGATCTATTCCCAAAACTTGCGGCGGTTCCAAAATTTGACGCTGCCATTGCATTTCTTGATTCATCTTATCGGCAATAGTTGCAATCAACTTCAAAGCCTCTTCTGTATCAGCTTGGTAGGCGATGGGAATTGTTAAATCGGCTCGTGACCAACGACTAGAAAGATTGGCAACAACTTTAATTTCACCATTGGGAATCGTGATCAAGCGCCCTTCGGAATCCCGCACTTGGGTCATCCGCAGATTCAGATTTTCTACTAAGCCTCCCACGTCTCCCACAGTAATCACATCGCCTAAAGCGTACTGGTCTTCTAAAATGATCAGGAAACCGTTAATCGCATCTTTAATTAAGTTTTGCGACGCCAAAGACAATGCAACACCAACTAAACTAGCACCCGCTAGCAAGGGAACGATATCTATCCCCAAGGATACCAGCGCTAGCAAGAAGCCTACTCCTATCCAGATAGCAGTAGTGATACTTTTAGTTACACCAGAAAATGTAGAAACTCGCAGTTGCAGCCGTGCAGAACTTTCTGGGGTAAGGAAAGCACCACTGCTAATCAGAGTGGAGGCGAAGCGGTCAATCAGGGCGTAGGTCAAACGAATTGCTACATAGGTTCCCAGGCATACGACACCTAATCGCAAAGGAAATTGGGCGGCGATGAGAATTGCTACCTGAAAACCTCGTGTATAGGGAAATAGACCCAAAATAAAGAAGCTTCCACCTCCCCAAATTCCGGCTTGACTTAGCTGAAACAATCGTCTCTTGGCTTCTTGGAGATGTTGCTGTTGTCGTTGATTTAGTTGTGTTGTAATTGCTTGATCTACTGGTGTTGCGTAGTTGAAGAGTTCCCTTTGGGGTTGGGCGGCAATGGGGTGTTCTAAATTCTTTTGGGAACGCCGCTGCCAGCTATATACCCCCCAACTCATCAGAATCATTGCCAGTCCGGTACCGGCAGCAATTTTACCTTGGTCGATTAAAGATTGAGTTTGCCTTTCTTGCTTTGCTTGTTGCAAGTCTTCTTGTAATGATTCGGCGACTTGATTTGCCGATGTCGATATATCTACCTGTCGCAGTGCAGCATCTTCAGAAGTAACGGTCATCAGATACTGTTCGTTGACATAAATTACTGGTAATTCGTTTACTTTGCGAACTTCTACCTTGACTGCTGTTTTTGCTGGTGATTGAAAGTAATTTTGAGCAATTTTCTGCAACTTCTTTTGAATATCTTCTGAACGCTCAGGAAAGTTGGTTCTTGATGCCGCTATTTGAAATAACCGACGACCATCTAAATAAATCCAGCCCGAAACAACTCTGTTATCGGAATCATTACTGACACTGCTGGGAGCTTGCAGTTGCGGTACAAAAGGAATCTGGGCTGTGGCTTTTGGCACAGATACAACGCCTATAGCCATTGAACTGGCGATCGCCAAAAATTGAAAGCGCACTCAAACACCTCCTTGAGTAAAATCTACTAGTAACTACTTCTACAACCATCCTCCGCAATAACTTTGGGTAAATGTACTTATCTTAAGTTGAGGTTTTCCCTTTAGACGATGAAATTCTCATGTTTTTTTATTTGTCCTCTATCTTTAGACAGATGACAAGGTACTGAAAATCAGCATGTAAGGCAGATAAGAGTCTTACTCTTACCAAAGATAAAACAAAAAGGAAGAAGCTGGGGAGGAAGTTGACATTCCGCCGATCAAACGTCAAGCTAGTTTTGAGGACTATTTACTAGTGATTTGCTTTCTTTCAAGCAAAAATCGCCAGTAGTAGAATAACCTAGTAGAGTGCGTAAATTTTACGTAGCTTTTTTTATTTTTTGAGGTAACTTTTGATGACCGCAACTTCTCCCCGATTAAAGCACGAGGTTAAAGACCTCGGCCTAGCTGCCTTGGGAAGACAGCGCATTGAATGGGCTGGACGCGAAATGCCAGTTTTGCGGCAAATTCGCGATCGCTTTGCTATCGAAAAGCCCTTCGCTGGTTTACGCCTTGTAGCTTGTGCCCACATTACAACAGAAACAGCACATTTGGCGATCGCTCTGAAAGCTGGTGGTGCAGATGCGCTTTTAATTGCTAGCAATCCCTTATCAACGCAAGATGATGTCGCCGCTAGCCTCGTCGTCGATCATCAAATTCCCGTCTTTGCTCAAAAAGGCGAAGATAACGAAACTTATAACCGCCACGTCCAAATAGCTTTAGATCATCGCCCCAACATTATTGTTGATGACGGTAGCGATGTAGTTGCGGCTTTAATCCAACACCGCCAACACCAAATCGCTGATTTGATTGGTAGCACCGAAGAAACCACCACCGGTATTGTGCGCCTACGCGCCATGTTTAGAGAAGGCGTTCTCACCTTCCCCGCCGTCAACGTCAACGACGCCGACACCAAGCACTTCTTTGATAATCGCTATGGTACTGGGCAATCAACCCTAGATGGCATTATCCGCGCCACGAATATTTTGTTGGCTGGTAAAAACATTGTTGTCGTCGGTTATGGCTGGTGTGGTAAAGGTACAGCCCTCCGCGCCCGTGGGATGGGTGCTAACGTCATCGTCACCGAAATCGACCCCATCAAGGCAATTGAAGCCGTAATGGATGGCTTCCGCGTGCTGCCAATGGCTGAAGCTGCACACCAAGGTGATATTTTTATCACTGTGACCGGCAACAAGCACGTGGTTCGCGGTGAACACTTCGATGTGATGAAAGATGGTGCGATAGTTTGTAACTCAGGTCACTTTGACTTGGAACTTGATTTGAAATACTTGGCTGCACAAGCTAAGGAAATCAAAGATGTTCGTCCTTTCACCGAAGAGTATAAATTGAAAAATGGTAAATCAGTTGTCGTTCTTGGACAAGGACGCTTGATTAACCTGGCTGCGGCTGAAGGACACCCCAGCGCAGTTATGGATATGAGTTTTGCAAACCAAGCTTTGGCTTGTGAATACCTGGTGAAGAATAAAGGTAAGTTAGAACCTGGTTTGCATTCAATTCCTGTTGAAGTTGATCAAGAAATTGCTCGGTTGAAGTTGGAGGCTATTGGTATTAAGATTGATAGCTTAACTGCTGATCAAATTGAGTACATCAACTCTTGGACTTCGGGAACTTAATACATTGATTAGTTAATTTTTTGAGGGATAGGCTTTTGGGCTTATCCCTTTTTTTGTTAAAGGCGCAAAAGAAGAAGCAAGTTTACTATTCATTACCTTTGATTAAAATTCGCAACTTTCTTCAGGGGGCTTTTTGTTTGGAATTGATACACTTCATCAACTGTAACTGTATTAATTTCTAGTGTACTAAATTTGTAGTCTACTCAATTGAAAACTGCTGTAATGAAGATCGGTATCATATTATGTCCGCTTGATTACTTATTAAACCCGAATCACCCCGCCAAAGCTAGGCTTTGTCTTCCCTGCCCTTAACAACGGCAGGGGTGCAATGACTGTGGGAATCATAACTAATTATGCGGACATGATCTCAGCCCAAGCAAGTAAACTAAATGTTTAGCCGCTAATTATTGCTGCATCGAAGGTGTGGGAAAAATTCTGCTGAAAATAGGAATCCGTGGCTGAGGCTTATTTGCTGTTATATTGGCATTGGCAGCAGAAGGGTTATTAACTGCCTCAGAGAGGATGGGTGGTTTGCTATTAGTAGAATTGACCAAATCACTCAATTGGATAGCCGCAGGTGAACTTGAAGATATGGAAGCAACATTCTCAGCATTTTGACTGTTGGTTTTTACCGGAGTTTGAGCTTGACATGGAGTCATGAGTAAAGTTGAACTTGTTCCTAATACCATTACGAGCAAATGAGAAATATATTCTTGCATGGGGACTGGTAAAATGGGTTGATAAATATTCAAAGCTTAAAGAAGTTGTGTTTGTTCTTAGTTAGAAATAAAACTGCAATTTTCCAATAGAAATCATGACGCTGTTATCCAATAAAACTTGAACACAGCGATTTACAAATGAATAGACTATTAATGCTTAGTACATTAATTCGCTAACAACAATCCAACCTACCTCAATCAAGGGCAATGTAAACTTCTCTTTCGTAAAAAGAGAGCGTTTATTTTCAGACTCCTGAATCTGCCTGAAAGAGAATTAGCAAATAGATACACTTGGAATAATTGGCGTTTTTTTATCAACTAAGCCAGCACAACCATTAATATCTTAGTTATATTTTACTTATTAATAAAAGAGGAATTTCACTGAACTTTTTGAAAAGGCTGATTTATCTAGGATAAAATCTAATTCGCATATTTAACTAAGTAAAGCAAAAAGTATATGAACTTTTAACAAAACCTAAGTTTGATAAATTAGCTTTCGTCAATAAAAAAGCATTTATAAAGTAAAAATAAAATTACTGTATAGTCTGTTAGGCGCATATTTAAATATGGTTTGTCACTAAAAATTTTGGTCAAGCGCCTAACGCACCGTACTCTGTGGCGGTGCGTTAGGCTAAAGCCATAACACACCCTAACTTTTGATTTACTTTATAAATCAACTCTCAATACGTGTATAGTTCAGCAATATATACTAATCTGACTATGTTAGGTAGATACTGAGAATAGAAACCTACAGAACCCCGACTTATTTGAGAAGTCAGGGTTCTTGTTTCTCATAAATGATTTAGGATTGCTAGATATGAGTTTAGCTGTAGACATCCTCAAGCCGCAACTCATTCCTATTAGACAAGACAGGCAACAATTGATTAAATGATAATTTTTTGATTTATGTTGATATTGTAAGGTTTACCACCTCATCAGAAACTTTCAGAGCAACTGTTGATTATTACAAGTTAAAGTAGACTTCTCTGGTGACTAATGGCGAGACCCGCACCCCCTATTTTTGTGAAAATATATGAAATTTAGAACCTTCAAATATCCTTTTGCACTCATGCTAGTCAGCTTCAGTTTTTTGCAGACAGCTGATGCTCAAACACCTGGAACTGAAATCTCCAAGCTATCTCAAGAAGTTTCTGTACTTCGGAAACAGGGCCCAAGAGGGTTACAAGTATTTCTTAAATCCTATGCTAATACGCTAAATACCGATTCTTTAGGTGCAGTTATACCTTCCCCTACGCTTCGGGTAGCTTTAGACGAACTTTGCCAACAACGGGACTGTTACGCCTCTCATCTGTACTGGTACACTGATATAGAACAGGCCAAAGCTGCTGCTAGAACCAGTGGTAAACCCATTCTATCTCTGCGGTTATTGGGCAGGCTCGATCAGGATTTGAGTTGTGCTAATAGTAGGTTCTTCAGAGTAGCGCTCTATCCGAATGTTGAAATTTCTAAATTACTTCAAGACCGCTTCATTTTGCACTGGGAATCAGTGCGCCCTGTACCCAAAGTAACTATTGATTTTGGCGATGGACGCAAGTTGGAGCGAACGATTACAGGCAATAGCATTCATTATATATTAGATGCATCAGGTCGTCCAATCGATGCAATTCCAGGGTTATATAGTCCCAAAGCATTTTTGCGTCAGCTACAGCAGGCTGAATTAGCAGTAAAAAATTACAGTAAACTTACACCAAGCGATCGCGAGTCTTATTTAAGAAAATACCACAGCGATCGCCTAAATTCTATCCAAGCCCAATGGGTTGCAGATTTATCCCGCCTGGGTATCCAGTCTCCCCCTAAGTTGGTGCAAATTCCGAGCAATCCCAGTCAACCACCGACAGCAGAAATAGCAAGCTCTCTAGCAGTTTCTAAAATGAGAGTTGAAACACCAATGCTAACTGCTCTCCAATCTAATGCTGAACGAAATCAAAACGCCTTAGCTGAAATTACTGACCAGAAAGTTTGGAACAAAATCGCTCAACTTTATGCCGCAGATGTCAAGCTAGATCAAAACAGCATCTCTCTAATCAGAGCTAAAAAGTCTCAGTCTGCGAACACTCAAGAAGATAATTTGCCGATAATCCTGAAAAAATTTGAAGCCACAATGGCTTTAGATACAGTCAGAAATGAATATATGTTGCATAGCCAAATTCATCAATGGTTTATGCAGGGTAAGCAAACAAGGAGTGTGGAAGCGCTCAATGAACAAGTATACGCCCAACTATTTTTAACCCCTAGTTCTGACCCTTGGTTGGGGCTTTTCCCCAGCGACAGCTACAGCGCCATTGATAATGATGGCATCCGTTAAGCTAATAAACTGAAGTAAGTAAAAAGGAGTGACGAGATTTTATAGTATTGACACCTCACCCATCACTCCTTATAAGTTGCGCGTTGATTAGCTGTTACGCATTGTTAAATTACACCAGCTTAGTACTTCATTTATCCTCTAACTAAAGAGGCGGATAATTGTTAAGTTAATACGTGCTTTTATATACAAACATTTTTAACTTATTAATCTCTATCTTTGGAATTCTAGATATAGTAGTTCGACTCTTGCTTGTTTTCAGTAGTTTTACTCTTGCCTGTGCCAGATAGTTCCATAATGAATTTGAAAATCGAGAGGCTCAGATTCCCAACTTTTTTAAGAAGTTGGGAATCTTGTTGTAAATTTTATTAATATGCAATGTATTCAGGATCACAAACAAACTTAACTTTCATTCTATGTCTTTGGTGGTATTAGACTAATTCTTGTGATGGAAGTTGAGGAAAATCTTATCAGTTATTCTGGGTAGCAATGGAAACAATTATCATTAGCAGTAAATCATTCACTGGGGGAATGACAAAGCGGGTTAAACAATAACAGTCAGAAATTAAGGTTCAGATGCAGGGTTTTTACAAATAGTTAAATTTATCACTCAGTAAAGTTAGGAATGCTGCAATTTTTTCAAGGATTTACCTAGTAGATTTTTTTGCTCAACCTCTGCAAGTAAGTAGCGGGAATTTAAGGTGAACATAGAAAAATTTATCCAACGCGCAGAAGTATTGCACAAGCGTTTAGCAGATTTATACCAAACTGCTAGTGTATTACCTTGGATTTCCCCAGATTTGCTGCCGCAAGCTTTTAAGGAACTCTATAACACCTCAAAGATAGTACAGTTAGCGGCGGAGGAACTTTATCAGCAAAATGAGGAACTAGTAAAAACACGGAATTGGCTAGAAGCAGAACGCCAACACTACCAAGATTTATTCGAGTTGGCACCAGATGGCTATTTAGTGACTAATACAGAAGGGATTATCCAAGAAGCTAACCTCACCGCAGCTAAGTTGCTCAATGTTTCAAAGCATTTTTTAGTGGGCAAACCAATAATTAACTTCGTCCTTCTAGAAGAACGTCAGCAAGTTCGCAACGAACTGATGCAGCTATCGCAATCAGACAGAGTTAGAGAGTTATTGGTACGTTTGCAACAACGTTATGGCGAGTTCTTTGAGGCAGCTTTGACAGTGGCAGTTGTCCGCAATCGCCAAGGTAAGGAAATCTCTCTGCGCTGGATGCTGCGTAATATTACTGAGCGTCAGCACTTAGAATCAGCAATAGTCAAGGACGACGGCGACATCTTCAACGACCGTCCCATACACAAACATACTAAAGGAGAAACTATTCCCCTAAACCCATTAGTAATTTGGTATGTTTGTCAGGGTTTGGTTAAACTCAGTACCTACTGTGAAACCGGTGAAGAAGTGCTGATAGGATTGGCAACAGCAGGAATGGTTTTTGGTTCTAGTTTGACATCTTTAAACATTTATCAAGCAACAGCTCTTGCTGATGTTGACTTGGTGTCAATTTACACGGCAGAGATAGCAGCTTCTCCAACACTAAGCCATACGCTTTTACCAAAAATTAATCAGCGGTTACAGCAAACAGAATCTTTTTTGGTCATTTGTGGAAGACGACGGGTACAAGAACGCTTGCACCACCTATTACAACTTTTGAAACGAGAAGTGGGTGAAACTGTACCAGAGGGAACTCGCCTAAGTGTTCGCTTTACTCACGAAGATTTTGCTAGCGCTTGCTGCACCACCAGGGTAACGATTACACGATTGATGGGTAAATTACAAGAAGAAGGTATAATCAGTTTCGATTTCAAAAAACACATTATCTTGAGAGATATTGATTAATTAGTTCACTGTAGATTGATTATATTTTTGTTAAGCAAAGATCAGTATAGTTGAGTTGTAATACCAATGCTCGGAACTGGCACAAGTAACAACAGAGCTAGTAGTGCATTTTGATTTTGGTTAGCTTTTAGCATGGGGAGATTTTATTGTATTTCGCTAGTTTTAACTTTTAAACCACATCTAGTTTTAAATCCATAGTTTTTATATCAAGTTAAGATGATTACTTGTAATAAAATCTATATTAACGAGGTTTACTCTCAATACTGTTCGGTTAAGCAAGAGACGCGATGAATCGCCGTCTCTACAATAATTAGTCTTTTGAGAGACGACGATTTGCGTCTTTGCGATCTAAAATTTTCATCAAAAAACCTTAACAGAACCGTATTGGGTTTACTATTATTTTTTATATGCAAACTATAAAACATGAGTATCATATAGCGGTTCTCGCTTAAGTGAGGTACAAGAACCCCACCCCCAACTCCCTCCCCGCTCTTCGAGAGGGGACTATGATGTACCTCATGTGATTAGGAAACGCTATAAGTACAATTTTGCGTAAAATTGTAGCGTTTTTCAACTTACAGAGACGTAACGCTATGCAAACAGGGAATTCAAAATGTACCCAAAATAATGTATATGTGATTGAGGGCGTATTGCTAAAATCGCGATGTCTAGTACAGCACGGTGGAAGTAAACCACCCATTTCAAATCTATGAAACGCTTACGCTGTATTAATTTTTAATTTTTAATTCCGCTTTGCGGTACTAGGTTGGGCTACGCCTACGCAGCATTCAAAGCAGCTATGCACACATTTGGCAAAAAAACTCCATCATTGGGCTACATCTTAGCACTGGATTTAGGTACGACAGGCAACCGCGCCTTTGTATTTAACGCAGACGGCAAAATTGTTGGGCAAGCATATAAAGAATTAACTCAGTATTATCCTCAGCCTGGATGGTTAGAACATGACCCTCAACAAATCTGGCAGGATACCTGTTGGGTGATGCAAACCGCAATTGCAAATGCCCAGATTGCGCCATCAGCGATCGCCGCCTTGGGACTAACTGTACAGCGCGAAACCTGTTTGATTTGGGACAAAACTACTGGTAAACCACTCCATAGAGCGATCGTCTGGCAAGATCGCCGCACTGCTCCCCTTTGCCACCAGTTACAAGAGCAAGGCTACGCTGAAGAAATTTACGATCGCACCGGATTAATCATTGATGCTTACTTTTCTGCTACCAAACTCCGATGGCTATTAGACAATTTTACTGATATTGACCTGAACAATATCTTAGCAGGTACTATTGATACCTGGGTGTTGTGGAATCTCACAGGTGGGAAAGTCCATGCTACTGACCACAGCAACGCCAGCCGTACAATGTTGATGAATCTCAAAACCTGTGAGTGGGATGAGATTTTGCTGGATCTGTTTCAAATTCCGGCTCATATTTTGCCCCAGATTCAGCCGAGTTTAGGAGTATTTGGAGTCACTGATGCGACATTGTTAGGTGCAGAAATTCCCATTACTGCCATCTTGGGAGATCAGCAAGCTGCTCTATTTGGTCATGGCTGCGTAGGCGTAGCCCGTCGTAGACATCGCCCCGGTTTGATGAAATGCACTTACGGGACAGGTAGCTTTTTAGTAGCTCACACAGGCGATCAAATTGTGCGCTCGCACCATCAACTTATTTCGACAGTGGCATGGACACAAGCAAATACCAGCGATACTTTAGATGTAGGCTATGCACTAGAAGGCAGTATGTTTACTACTGGTGCTTGTATTCAATGGTTGCGCGATCGCCTCAAGCTGATTAAAACTGCTGCTGAAACTGAAGCGATGGCCAATCAGGTAAAAGATAATGGCGGAGTCTACTTTGTGCCAGCATTTAGTGGATTGGGCGCACCCTACTGGGATATGAGCGCCAGGGGAGCTTTTTTCGGGATTACCGCCAGTGTACAACCAGAGCATCTAGTTCGCGCCGTGTTGGAAGCGATCGCTTATCAAGTTCTGGAAGTGGTACAGGCGATAAATGCATCTAGCAGTACTTCAGTTGGGCGATTAACCGTAGATGGTGGTGCTTGTGAGAACAATTTCCTGATGCAGTTTCAGGCTGATGTGTTGGGTATTCCAGTTGAACGTCCGATAATGCGCGATACGACCGTTCAGGGTGCAGCATTTGCGGCAGGTTTAGCTGTAGGATTTTGGGAGAGCTATGAAGCACTGGTGGAACAACGGCAAATTGAGCGTGTGTTTGAGCCAAGGAGCGATAACCCATTATCCAACTTTGGTACTTGGCAAAAGGCAGTGAAACGTACTCTGGCTTGGGAGGAATAGCCGATCCAAAAACGAGTTAAAGCGAAAATTCATATCTTGAAAGGGGGAAGGTAAAGGAAAAAATAACAATCTATTACAATCAAGCAAATTGATGGAGTATTGATTTATCATGCCCTACAGTCAATTCAACATTGACCGAGTGAAACAAGATTTTCACCTGAATACTGTGCAAGGAGTCCGCTTTTTCCCAGACTCGATTGAACCCATTACTTCAAGTTTCAGACTCCAAGGTATTTTAGAGGATTTACCGTGGGCGATTCTCTAAAGAGACGCTGCGAGGAAGCAGTAGATACAGAAAAAGCTCGTTCAGAGGCGATAATTAATCCGATATTGCTGGAAGTACGACGCATCTTCAATTCCTCCATCAGCGTATTTTCAGAGGAAGAGTTTAACGTTGATGCGAGTATTGGACTCAACGATGTATGTGACTTTCTACTTTGCCGTTCACCTGAACAATTAACAGTGGAAGCACCTGCAATTGTCATTGTTGAAGCGAAAAAATCAGATTTTAAATCTGGATTGGGACAATGCATTGCAGAAATGGTAGCTGCACAGCGATTCAATCAAGCAAGAGTTCAACCCTTAACAGCAGTTTACGGTACTGTAAGCAGTGGAACCCAATGGCGATTTCTGAAACTAGAGGGGCAAACAGTGACAATTGATTTAATGGATTATTCTCTTCCTCCTATCGAACCAATTCTGAGCTTTTTGGTGTGGATGGTGAAAGCAGGTTAATTTCATTCAAAAATTGATCGTTAAAATAACTCTTACTTTTATAATTCATAAGACATCTAATGAAAAAGTAGAGATGTATCACTGCTACGTCTCTACAAGGGTTCTGGATAACAGATATTTAATTTCTGGAGATATCTATTTAGCAGAAGTCAAGTAAGTATTAATCAGTCAAAATATCACTCACATATAAGAAACGCATGACTACTAAACCGAAGATTTTCATTGATGGGGAATCGGGAACCACAGGCTTACAAATATATTCACGTCTCAACCAACGGGATGACATGGAGTTAGTTAGCATTGAAGCATCTAAACATAGAGATGCAACTGAGCGAGCTAAACTAATCAATGCCGTCGATGTTGTCATTCTCTGCTTACCTGATGACGCAGCCCGCGAAGCTGTTAGCTTAGTCAGTAATACTACGGTTAAAATCCTTGATGCTAGTACTGCCCATCGCACAGCTAAGAACTGGGTATATGGCTTCCCTGAACTAAATCCAGGACAGCGAGAGAAAATCGCCAGCGCCCAGTTTGTCAGCAATCCGGGCTGTTATCCCACAGGATTTTTAGCCTGTATCCGTCCGTTAATTGCCAAGGGACTCCTGAATAGTAACTTTCCCATCACCGTTAATGCAGTGTCAGGTTACTCTGGTGGCGGCAAGAATCTCATTAAACAATATCATACCTTCCACGAACAGCAAGCTGGAGCGGAGTCGCTCTACCCTTATGGCATCTACGGTTTGCAGTTTGGGCATAAGCACGTCAAGGAAATGCATCAGTATTCGGGGTTAGCATCACCGCCGCTGTTCGTACCCGCAGTGGGAGATTTTGAGCAGGGGATGCTGGTACAGGTGCCTTTGCCACTGGGGACTTTGGATAATCCACCATCAGGTGAGGTTATTCATCAAGCAATTGCTGACTACTACCAAAGTGAAAAGTTTGTGCAGGTTGCTTCATTCCAAGATTCTACTCTACTCAGAGACGGAACATTTCTGGATGCGAGCGCACTGAACGGTACTAATATTGTTCAGGTTTTTGTATTCGCCAATGACACTAGCAAAGAAGTGTTGCTAGTTGCTCGTCTTGACAACTTGGGTAAGGGCGCATCGGGAGCCGCAATCCAAAACCTAAACATCATGCTGGGTTTTCCAGAAGAGTTGGGATTGTCGTGAAAGGCTCAGATTAGGGGATGGGCAAAAATTTTACTAAGGGACTGACAAATAAAAAAACATCCCAAATTCTCTTGTGGGATGGGTGTCCGCACTACGTGCCGCTACGCGAACACCCGTCCGATATTCAGGGCGGGCTTTCCTGCCCACCCCACAAGATGGATAATTTATTTCTTGTCAGTCCCTAATACCCAATGCCCATTATGTTGATTTTTCTTTCAGTTCCTCAATCCATTGAACCAGATACCCTCTTAGAAGATGGCGATGAAGTAGTGTTAATTCCCTTAGTTAGCGGTGGTTAAAGCTATTTCACCTTAGCGCGGAAGCGGACAAAACCATAAGAATTAGCTGGTGTGCCAGATCCAGTAGCTGCGGGTAGATTGGGCAAACTTGGGACTGTAATATTAACCACTACTCCCCCATTGCTATTAACACCGCAGTATGATGGTGTGGCTGAGTCGTTAGCTGTATAAAAACGCCCGCGATCGCTATCTCCTATATTAGTGAGATAAAGCGTAGGTGTAGTAGAACCAATAGCTAGGGCAATTCCTTGATCTGCTCCTGGTAAGCCACCATCATTAGGAGTCATACCATTAAAAGCACTAGGAATCAAACTAACATTAGTCGGAACTAAATCACAGAATTTCACATTAGTTGCATTACCAAGACCATTGGAAAGAAAATAGATAGTGTATTCCAATTCATCTCCGGGTTTGACAGTGCCAGCATTAATTAATCCTCGCAAGTAGCCAACAGGCCATTTAGGATCGCTATCATCAGTAGCATAAGGTTCTGGTACATAGTTACTGGCATTAGTCGCAACGTCACTGCGACCATCCACAATATCAGTTAAATCTTGGTTATTGAGGCGGGTAATCCGTTTAATTAACAGCAACTTAGGATTAGAATTAATAATATTTAATACTGTAAATAAAGTGGGGTCATCATCTGCCGTACTGGTAGGGTCATTGCCAGTATTTACACCATTATCAGTAATTTGCAAGAACGAATTACCAAGAGTAGGTGGATTATTGGTAGCACCAGCAGAGTCTGCATCTGTAAACACTGTACCAACAGTTCCTGTAGGATTATCAGGTGTGTTAAAAGTAGCATTTGCTTGGTTACTAATTGGATTACCGCCATTGGCATTATTAATCGTGGCAGTAATTTTAATGGTAATTGTATCACCTACACGTAGAATTCCAGAATTTATTACAGCAACAATACCAGCACCGTTGTAACTGGGATTGAGTGTAATGTTATTCCCTGAAGTTGCAGCAGTAATTGCTGCACTCACAAAGGTTAACTGTGAGGGTAATGAGTCGTTAATGACAAAGTTAATTGCATTGCTATTACCTGGATTTAGGTTGGAGTAAGTGATGGTATATTCGATGCGATCGCCTACAGTCACTGTTCCGCTACTATCATTGTCTGTGAGGAAGCGAACAGATTTGGTTCCTTTAACATTTGCTTGAGTGTTAGTAGTAATTACCAAGGGAGTAAGGATTGCTTGACTTGGGAAATATGTCCAAGTATCTATTCCCTTAAAGTCACCATAATTACTACTAAATTCATGCTCTCCTAACGCACTATTGATCCCTCTAGCAGCATTACGCGGGCTAGTAGCTCCCGTACCATTTAAGTTAATCGCCGTACCATTGGCAGTAGTATAATTGTTGTCGTTGTAATAAATGGTAGTCGATCCAATTTGCTGGCCATTTTGATCTACAAGGCTAGGAAAAGCAGCAGGAGGATTTTCCATTGTGATTTTAAACCCCAGCGGATTATTCTCAGCATCCAACATGGGAAAGTGATATTCACCTGATCGTGTTGTGATTATGGCATTGTATGCTGTATTTCCTGGTAGAGGTTGGAGATTTGTCCCACTTGCATCCTTTCCATTCCAAAGCACCACATTTGAGCCAACAGCTAGCACATTTTGTAGTACTCGATCGCTACTAGGGTCAAAAATGCCATCATTATTGGTGTCAATAATTATTTGATAGCTACCAGTTGAGACAGCATTGAAGCTAAAATTGCCTCCCACACCCACAGAAGTTTGGTTCCCACTACCTCCATTACCCCCAGTGAATTTGAACGAAGTCGGTACTGTGGGAATCGTTGCTGCTATAGGAATACTCAAAGAATTGAGGGTTGCGGTGTCGGGTCGATTGAAGAAAACTAGGTGGGTAATATCTGTTGTAGTATCAGCAACACTTGGATTTTGAACTTGCACATTGCCGGGAAAGATCAAACTATTATTACTAGCGCCGCCAGCAGAATGGTAAACAGTGCTGTTATTTGTTGTATCAAGATATCCCCGGTTATTAGCAAAAAAGATGAAGCCAAAGGGATCGACTCCATTCATGTCAGTTTCGTAACGATACCCATCTTTGGTTTGAATATAAAGCTTAGAGTTGAGTGCTACGGGAGTACCACCACTGGCATTTGCCCCCATATTCATAGCAATATAGTTAGAAAATACTCGCCCTTTTTTGGCAACACCGTTACTATCTCGAACTGTGATATCCCAAGCAGCTACCCCTGAAAATTGCGTATTATCTGTAGGAAATGCCGCCGTTGCAGCTGTTGGCGGCGGATTGCTTGCACCAGCTGTATTCGGAGAATGAAATTCAACTTCGTAAATACCTGTTTCTGTAGCGACGAAACTACAAGGGGTATAGCCACCACTATTAGGTAAAGGGCCGGCCGTTTCTTTGGCAACAGTGTCAATAAAACCAAAACCAGTCGCTAGAACATTACAAGAGGCATTTTGAGTACCAAAGGGACTGCGGTAAACGATATCTTGTGGGTTCGAGAAACTATTAGACACACTAGAGCCAAGATTAACTGTTTCTCCTTGTTGAACATAAACTTTGAGTACGGTTTTCCGAACAATACCTGCCAGTAGTAAATCTGACCATTCCAGGTAAGGTCTGTATCCACCATCAGAAACTAACTCTTTGCTGCCTTCAGCCCAGCTAGGTTGGATACTATTTCCGAAAATACATAAAAAAAAGCCCAGGCTACTTAGCCATAGTTTTTGACGGCTACTTGTTAATGGCTTTTCCATAGTTTTTTTGACTGGGTTGTCCACAGTCGGAGAAAATCGATCATTTTCATCAATATTTACTGTGGCGATCGCTCTTAAGTTCTTAAATAAAGATTTCATGATTTAGTTCCAATAAAAATACATAGAATAATATTGACTTTATAGATATACAGATACCAGAATGAAAATTGAAATGTTTTTGCACTAGATTCAAAGCGGATAAAAAATCGTTACGACAATAGTATTCCCAGAAGGAAGGGTTAAATTCGTAAGAGAGGTTGCAATCAACGTCTCTACATCGAATGGCACTAAGAAAAGATACAGTCTTTGCTCTGACTGGTTAAGAGCCTAGAGGCTCTTAACCGAATGGCACTAAGTTAAGATATAACCCTTGCCCTGACTGGTTCCTAGCCTGAAGGCTGGGAACCCATCCTGGGAGGCTCCGCCTCCTCTTTCTTGATGAGAGGCAGAGCCTCTTGGAATACATTCCCAGCCTCCAGGCTGGGAACGAGACGACACAAGCCTTTGGGCTTTACAAGCGTGCCATTCGTCTCTACATCAAATAACCGTTTTATATTTCAGGCTTTTGCATCCCCCTCGTTGCGGCCTTGAGTTTACTTACCAAAGTTTTCATCGCCGATTCCGGTTGCTGGCGTGCTACAGGTTTTTGTTGTCCAAAGCCGTCAAATAATTCATTGAGCTTAACCGTAAAGCCCAAATACGCCCCACCTGCGGAACGTGTTCCTGAGAAATCCCGGTCATCAACTTTACCAAAGACGTAACCAGCAGAAACGCGCAGGTTAGGCGTGAGGTAGTAGCCTGTTTCCACAACAAAGCCTGTCTCACTGTAGCTAGACTGACTAATTACACGAGCTTCACCCACCAAATCCCAGCTATATCCCAAACGATAGGTAGCACGTACTTGGGCCAGATTTACTGTGCTAGTACCGGCTAAATCGTTAGCTATGTAAGAGGTACTGTTACGCAACGCATACTTCCCGTAGAATTCCCATTGCCAGTTAGGAGCGTAAATCGCTTCTAAAGCAAAGGTATGGTCTTGGGAACCCGTACCACTTCCTAACAGGATGGTGTCAGGGATGGTTGACGGATTTTGACGATATTCATAACGCAATAAAGCATTAAATTTATCGCTATTGGGGTCGCGGTAGGCTAAACCCAGCTTCAGGTTAGCAGTTTCTCCCAATCCTGAAAGCTTTTGATTGGAAGAACCGGCTTGTTGATAACGTACCAAAGCTGTGAGAGCCGGAGAAATTTTACCCGCTGCACCTGCGGTAATTACTGTATTACCACCACCAGAAGAGGAACGATGTTCATAACGGACGCTAGCCTGAAACTGCGGATTATCACTGTATTCCAGCCCCACACTGTAGCTATCTCCCCCATCAAATCCGATCGCAGATGCTGCTTGACCAAAGGCGTAGGGTTGGGCATATTGTTGACCCGCCGCAGTGCGTCCGAAGAAGTTGCCAAATACGTGTTCGTAAGCAACGTTCAGCCGCAATCCAGAAGCAATAGTCCAGTGATTATTTAGACCAATCGCCCCTTGGGTAGTCATTTCGTTAGCACCACCCAAAATTGAGTAACGACCGGTCAAGGTAGTATCAGTACCGAGTTTGTGTTCACCGTTGACACTCAAGCTAGTGATGGAATTACCCGAATATTGACCGCTACTGTAATACTGTTGGGCTAAACTGACATTGACACCAGGAATTACCGCCCAATTCAACCCTAAAATGGTACGGTCTGGGTAAACAGTATCTTTTTGGGAAGATAAGCTGAGTTCATTTTGGGCTTGGAATGTCAGGTTTTTAGCTAGAGGAATAGAAAAACGCGATCGCAGTTGATCCGAATTACTACTTAAACTACTGTCAGGGATGCGATCTTCTAAATGACGATGAATCCAATCCAAATCGATAGTGGCGCTACCCAAGCGTTGTTGAATCCCAGCAGAAATCGTAGTTAGCGAATTATCAACCTTGCTACCAGGTATCGCCTCATAACGCGGTGCAAACAGTTCTTCAAAAGTGTCTAGGGGTTGGGGAGCAATCCCAAAATTGTCTTCGTGGTCGTATTGCGCTCTAACATTGGTAGTTGAGGTGAGTCTAGCTGTAACCTGCGCTCCATAACGGGCTTGTCCTGGGACAAAGCTGATAGTGGCATTATTGGCAAAACCTGTATCAGCAAAGCGATAATAGGCACGACCTTGAATCCCATTAGCAATCTTTCCTTCAGCTTCTAAACGGTAGGCATCACCTCTGACTTTTCCCACAACATCAGAATCATTTGTTGAATGGGCATATTCTGCGATTAACTTACCGTTGTCACCCAAAGCAATCAGCGCATCTGCACCGTAGAGTTGAAAGTCGCGCACCCCGTGATTTTCTTGAACGTAAGTTGCTCCAATCCAACTTTCGGAGTTAAGTTTGCGGGAAAGGTTATATTGCAAACGACCAGCATAGATGCTACCGTCAGAGTCTTCGCTGTCATATTGATAGCTAACAACGATCCGGCGTACCAACACTTGTCCGGTTTGATCGATATCGGTGCGAAGAATAGGTTCGCGGAATATTAATGTACCGCGATCGTAGTCGATTTCGTAGTCTGGGCCTCGATTAAGCTGTTTGCGTTCTAATACAGTCCCAGGACGATTGAGTTCTTCTAACTCGATAAAGACATTTTCACTACCTGCTTGTAGTAGTCTGCGAGAGAGGAAGTAATAACCACTAGTACCATCAGGAGCAATGGTATCCCGTTGAAACCCCTCTAAGTGGTCGCCATAGAAACCTGTAATTTGTAGGTTTCCTAAGTTGTAGTTAGCTTTAAAACCGTGGAGTTGACGCGTAATAGAAGTAAATTGCTGCGATCGCCGCGCAAATTCTTCTGTGTTATAGTCACCCCACATAGCATAATCAGGATCGGAACCAGGGGTACGGGCTGAACGCTCAAAACGCAGAAATACACTGTCAATAGAAGGAGCGACCACATCAACTTTTGAGCTATCGCCGTAGACAGGATAGTTTTGCTCGCTGAATTGGTAAGTTCTAAACAGGCGATTATCGCAGTTGCAATCTTCATTGAGACTACGAGAACTGTTATATGCGCCTGTAAATAACCATTCCCCGATCGCACCAGTGGCAAATATCGCTGAATGGAAATCTAATTGGGTTCCGTTATTTTTGTCAGGAGGGAGGAAATCACGGAAACTGCCGTAATAATTTGTACCTCTAGCGCCCAAACGTAAATCTATGACACCAGTCACCAAACTCGGACGCAGTGCCGTTTCAAATTGTAGTTGGGTAAAGGCTTCTAAATCATTAGCGATCGCGCGAATTGTGACAGTTTCCGCCTTCAATTGCGATCGCAAAGTCGCTGTAAATTGCCCCGCTTTCGCCTCCACTTGAAATCCGGGTTCATCAGGTTTGAAGTCTTTCCCGACCAACTCCCCAGCAGTGGGTATAAGAGTGACAACAGCATCACGATTAGAACGATTGCCACTTGCATCGATGAGTTGACCTCGGATTGTCGCCGTAGAACGTCCATCTGCTGGAATACGAGACTCAACTGTTTCTAAAGTTAATTGCTGCGGCGTTCCCCGGACTGCGACTTGCACTGTTACAGGGGGTTCTGTTCCTCCAACAACTTGTGCAGAAATGGTGTTTGCACCTTCTTTTAACGAGACACCATACCATGTCTGCGTTACCAAGTTGGTGGTAGCATCAGTTTCCGTCCGTCCTACTAAAGAAGGGTCTACCAACGCCCCATTCACCCGCAATTCCACTTGACTACCTGCGGGAAACTGCACAATTACCGTGCTAGCTTGTACATCTACAACACTCTCAGCCGTCGGACTCAGGATTTTGATTGTTGTAGAGATCGGGACAGTGGGGGACACGGGAAGATTTTCATTTACCCTTTGTCCCCTTGTCTCCTTATCTTCTACTCCGGCAATTTTGCGTAATCCTCTAGGCAAACCTACAGAAGTTGCGGGTTGAAATGGTTGTATTTCCCTTGTAGAAACATGAAATAGTGTTTCAGTATTTTTGCGTCCGTCGTTCTTGTTCTCTATTCCGGCAATTTTGCGTAAGCCTCTGGGCAAATCAACAGAAGTTGCGGGTTGAAATGGTTGTATTTCCGTTTCACTTGGCTGGATATCTGGAATTTCAGGAGCCGATACTGAAGAAGTTGAGGCAAATTCGAGAGGTGGAGAATTCAAAGCCTCTCTCCTAGAAGGGGAGAGATTTTCCAGGGATCTGGAAAAATCAGGATCTTCAACACCTTTGTCGGCTTGCAAATGGGAATCAGGGAAAAGGAGTTTTTCACTAGTGATTTCTGCTTTGACAATTCCAGGGTACAAAACAAGGCTGAGAGCTAGTATTGGCATTGCCCCCATCAATCTCAGGTTAAATGTAGTTATACAGTGCAGTCTGGGTTTCATTTCTTGACTGGCTCCTGAAATGTGGGGGTGACAGCGAAGTTCATGCGTACCAAGCCACCAGGCTCTAAATGCACCAAGCGAGATTGGCTATTTCGTTCGCGGAATTTTTCGTTATGAGCTAGGGTGTAACCAGCTACACTGCTAAGGTCTAGTACACCTGTGTGGTATCCAGGTAAGGCATTAGCTAAGGAGAACAAACCATTAGGATCTGTAGTGATGCGGTTTCCGTCCTCCAGAAAAATCACTGCATTGGGTACTCCCGGCTCACCACGCTGTTGTTCCCCGTCAAAGTTTTTATCAACAAACACCCGACCGATAATCGTGCCACAGTCAGAAACGATTCCTGGACGAATTTTCAATTGGTGTGTTGCTGGGCCATCCTTAGTACTAAAACGGTTATCAGCTCGTTGAGCATTAACGATCGCAGTGTTACGACCATTACCACGCACCGCATCGGTTGTTAATTGAGCAGCGTAGGCAATATTCAGGACTTTATCAGTAGGAATCGTTACGTCTGTGCGGAATGTGACTGTGTTACCATTGCGTTCTGAGGTAATAGTGATTAGTTGACCATCTAGCTCTCCCCGCACAGATTTCGGCAAAAACTGGAATCCTAAAGGTAGGTTGTCGGTGACAAATATATTATTCAAACCAGCATCAGCAAGATTTTTTACCGACAGGCGGTAGATTACCGTATCTCCAGGTTCAGCAGTAGCGCGATCGCCTGTTTTGATAATCTGCAACTGATTGGCTTGACACAAATTTGTGGTGAATTCAAAGGCTAATAAATCCAGTCCCACCGTTTCTGCATTGGGTACTAAAACAACTGTTTGCTCTACCCTGGTTTCGCCTGTGAGACTGATTGGTTGACCATCCAGAGAACTAGCGACATATCGCACAACACCATTAGCTTGTGTGCCACTGCTAGCAAGGATTTCAATCTTGACCCGCCGCTGTTTGTAGATAGAATTTGGTGGTGGATTAACTACAAAAATGTAGGTTCTACCTGGAGCAGTTTGACCCTTATTCGGATCGAGTAGAAAATTGTAGACACCCGCAGGGTTATTCGTAACGAAGTAGGGGTTACTATTCTCGGTATTCGGCGATTTCCCACCAGGAACGTTGTTATTAGGAATATCTGGTAACTCCGTTCGAGTCAAAGCAACCAAGCTACCCAATTCTGTCCCCGTTGGGTCGCTAGAGTTAGGTTCGTATACCCCAACTGAAAAACCTGTATAGTCAGCTAAAATTGTCCCAGCGCAACCTAGAATCCGCCCTAATGGATCGAGTAATGGGCTAGGACTAACATTGATTTGCTCAGAACTTCCTTGATATTGGTAATTACTAGCAGAATCTGTATAAGTATAAGTAGCTTGATTTATTAATGGCACAGACGCAACCAGATTGTTAGTCTGTTGCGCGATCGCTGGTATAGATATAGTAGTATGCAAAAAACTTCCCAGAAGAACAGTCACTGTTAACCGTCGCCACCAGCTACCGCTAGAAGTAATTTGCTTTTGGTTTTGAGGACGGCTCACTGAACACATCTCCTCTGAAATGTCAAGCTTGTTGTGAATAAAAGCACTTATTTATTTGGGGAAATCCAGTTAGGCCAAAACCCTTTAAAAATCTCGTTTCCAGGTTTCATCTGAAAATATTGTTGATTGCGGCTATTTTTCGAGTCAGAAAAGCGGCGTGTCCTTGCGTCCCAATCAGCGAACTTGGGTTTGATAAGTCGCCTTGACTGTTGTCTTAGCTGCAAGTGACGGAATCTGCAAACGGATATGTGTGTAAGCAGTGGCTGGGGCTGGTTTTGTTTCCACCTTGCCACCGGGAAGAGTAACTTTAACAGTGGGATTTTCGACGAAGCTACGCCCGCCATCAATGCTGTAAATAACTTTGGCATTGTTGGCGACATTGGTAGAATTCAGCACGTAGACCATTCCTTTGGGAATAGGTTGATTAAAAGTCAAATTCTTCACTGGGCGATCGCTCTTATTTTCGCCACTCAAGGTATATCGCAATACATCTCCTGGTCGCACCACAACTTGACCTTTCAAAGGTTCCCATTTCTGGCTTTGCTTACCCTGCTGATCCTGTGCTACTACTTGCTTTTCTGCTTCTAAACGCAATTGAATTTGCCCTTGAGTTTTGATATTCTGAGCAACAGCACTGCCTGAATGCCATACATTTGCGAGTCCCGGAATTTGACCAACAAATGGAACTGTCGCAATGAGTGCGATCGCTCCTAAACCTGCAAGAGAAACACGCTTCATATAAATAACCTCAAAAAACTTCCAGAATGTTGATTGTTGACTTATCTTTCCCAGCTTTGGCTCAGAAAAAGTCACTCTCCTATTTGCTTGCTGTTTAGGGGTTGGGGATAAGGTTAAATGGTTGCGGCGATAGCACAATTTCTTAGAATCTGCGAACGTCACAGTCCCCAATCCCAACGAATTAGTTAACCTTGCGTTGGAAGGTAAATGTTCTTTGAATACCCGGTGCGATCGCGCCAGTAACAGTATCTACATACTTAGCAACATCAGTGTTTACCGTAGTTCCAGTTTGGTCGATGCCAGAGTTAGTAGCTGGATTACCACTGAAGAATTGGATGGTTGCAGTCCCAGAATCCTTGGCTGAACCAACAATGTTGCTAGTATCAATTTGACCGCTGGCATCGTTGTCTAATGCCCAGTTATTGGGGCTTTGCGTACCATCTTCAGTAATCACAACTTTGTTAGCATTCAAAATCACGTTACCGGTTCCAGCTTGAGGATCGGAAATATTTGTGTACTGAATTTGGTACTCAATAATGTTTCCTGGTGCGGGCTTCTTCGGAGCGATACTGAATGTGCCATCATTCCCCTGGACTACTGGCCCAGTTCCTTGTAAGACTCGTGACACTTTCAGCAGTTTCAAAAAGCCAGTATACACGCGATCGATAGTGATGTTGGATGAATCAAAGGTATTATCATTCCCACTATCCTTGATTCCATCAGCATTAGTATCCGTTGTGTAGTTATCAATCGAAGCAGTGATGGGTACTGGGAAGCCTCTATTAATATCAGTAGATAACTGCGTACCTGGAGGTAAATCAACTTCTACACCATAGTTGATACTTGCACCAGGAGCAACGTTGGAGATTGTAATTGCTGTACCAGGTGTTGTAAACACTCCATTATTGTAAGTATAAACAGTAGACAGACTATTATAGGTAATAGTCACCTTCGTATTATTCGGTAAATCTCCTATATTTACTGGTGGCGTTGGCTCTATCTTCAAAACACCTGAGTCAGTACCACTATTCTTAACTGTATTGGTGAAACCAACTGATTGGGGATCAAGTGTACTACCAGGTGCTGTACCAGCAGGAACGAGAGAAGATTTGTTAGTGAAGTCATCGTTGGTCAGACCTGATGGTCCAGTGGCATCTGGGGCATTTTGTGGGCCGTTGAGTAACGCTGAAGCAATAGGTGCTTGCACCGTGAAGACGTTCGCCTCACCGCCAGTACCAGTACCACTGTTGTTATTACCTGTGTCAGTTCCAGTTTCTGGAGTTGCTGGAGTGTTAATATAGCCATCATCAACGCTAGCAGGTGGTAGAGTATCAGGAATACCATCACCGTTGGTATCTGTACCCGCAGGAGGTGTCATACTGCCTGGAGGCCCGTCGTAGTTGCTGGGATTTTGGTCGCCAGATTCGTCGTATACTGGGAGATTACTGGTAGGCGTTTGACCAAACAATTGAGCGATATTAGCGACAGTTAAGGGTGAAGTTGCAGTTGATTCAACAGCTAGCTGAATCGAGAAGCCATTTACCGTTGTACCAGGGGCAATGGAAGTAATAGTCGCTGGATTATTGATAAAACCAACGCGAGTGACTGAGGCCAGAGAGGCTGGTGCTGTCGTAGTCCAACTAGCTGTATTCGCATTAGTTGTAACTGGGTCAGTGGTATAGACAGTTTGCCAACCAGGAGGTGCAGTTGGTGCTACTGCCAAATCTGTACCCGCAGGAATCGCATCAGAAACCAAAATATAGTTGCCAGTAACAGTATTAACTTTGATGCTTGTACCCGTCAAAGCTGCTGGTGTAATTCCCTGCCCTGTGGGATCATTGGACTCAACTCGCAAACTCAAATCGTAGGTCAACTTGTCATCTGTAATCGCAGTGGTGCCAGCATTGTTATAGCCACTGCGAACCTTGAGAATGGTGGCTAAAGCGTAGGTCTTCAGCGTTACACCAACTTTAATTTGCTCGGTGGCGCTAGCTTCCCGTGTACCATTAACTGGTGTACCAGATACCTCACCAGTAACACTATTATCGGGGTTATCTACGCTGAACACGTCACCACCATCAGGATTCCGCAGTTGGTTTTGAGCATCACCAGGAGTGTTACCAAGGGTAACGGTAATTATGTCATTAGCTTGGGCACCAGCTTGTACAGTGACTGGCACACGCACCAAGACAGTACCATTAACCGGAACTGAGGGTGTATCTACGCCGCCTTGTGGGACGTTTATCCAAGTTTGACCGCCGTCGGTGCTATATTGCAGGCTATTAGGTGTACCACCATTTGGTAATGTGCCAGAAACTGTACCCGGCCCAGTTGTTGTTGCTTGGTTGGGAATGTGGAATTTAGTGGGGTCATTACCTACGTTGGTCAGGTTGTAGGTGTAGATTAGTAAGTCGCCAACCTGAACTGTTGTATTAGTAGGGCTAGTGGTGTTGTCTGTTACACCAGACGCTGTAACGGTGATTCCAGCAACCTCCGCTACAGTAACTACGACCGTGTTAGAAGTGGCATTTATAGTTGTCCCTGGATTGTTGGGATCTTCATAGGTCGCTGTCGCAGTGTTACTAATAGATGTACCCGCAGTAGTTCCGTCAGCTAATACAGGTGCAACAAATTGGAAAAGGCTACCAGTTAATAATGCTGTTGCTACTAGAGATTGGTAAGGCTTATGCTTCCTGTTGACAGATTTATTTCGATTTATCATAGAAGTAGTTTATTTATTTGCTGAACTTGTATCTCAGATTTTGAGACAGGATAAAGTTCGGCAATTCTTTAAAGAATTACCGATTACATCTCCCCAAAACCTTAATGTTTCGGGTAGCGTATATTTGATTTGTTAAATTATTGACACTCCTTAAAACTACATTGAGGCAATAAGCAGAAATAACTTGCCTACTTGTTTTACGCTTACCCTTGAAACTCAAGGTTGTCAATCGCAAAAATGTGTAATTTATTACTGTATTTTGCTGAATTATCGATGTAAATAGTAATGTAGCTTTTGTAGCAAAAAAAATCTTCCGTATAAATAAGTAACTTCTCTAGCTGTGAATAAGTGCATCAAAGCTGAAAAATTAACTTTATTTTGGCAACACACATCGGAATTTTAATGGTTTAATCAGATGCTAAAAACACTAAAACTTATATATGAAAATGCTTTTGAGTCTTTGTTGTCAGAAATGTATACTGTTCTCTGGAGTCATTTAGATAAAAAAATTGAAGGTTAACTAAGTGATCTAGATCACTTAAATAGGATAGTAATTTCAATAGATGCAATTTTCTCATAATATCAATGCAATTTAATCATATTTATTTAACGTGTTAATACTGACTAGATTAAACTATTTACTTTTTTTTCAACATGTAATGTGTACGTATAAACACTAAAAATAGGTATTACTAGTATTAAAGTTTTACAAGATTCATTCCTCTCAATACTAAACATACCCGATATTTTTAGTCGGGTATGTTTGACTGGTATTTTTGCTCGTGTTAGTATCAGGCGACAGTGACAGACAAATAGGGAAAGCTAGTTTATGACTCAGGCAATCAAAACCCAAACCCAAACCCAAACCAGCACTGCCTACTTTCAAGCCTTGAAGTGTAAGGAATGTGGTGCGGAATATGAACTCAAAGCCAGTAATGTTTGTGAGTTATGTTTTGGGCCGTTGGAAGTCAAGTATGACTACAACGCCCTACGTCTGACTGTCACTCGTGAAACAATTCAAGCTGGGCCCAATTCAATTTGGCGCTACCGTCCCTTTTTGCCTGTCGCAACTGACAATGTTATAGATGTGGGAACTGGTATGACTCCCTTGGTTCGTTCCCACCGTCTTGCCCGTCGTCTGGGTCTAAATAAACTTTATATAAAAAATGATGCCGTGAATATGCCCACCCTGAGCTTTAAAGATCGGGTGGTGTCAGTCGCCCTCTCTAGGGCGCGGGAGTTGGGTTTTACTACTGTTTCTTGTGCTAGCACTGGTAATTTGGCAAATTCTACAGCTGCGATCGCAGCTCACGCCGGTTTAGACTGCTGTGTGTTTATCCCCGCAGATTTAGAAGCCGGTAAAATTATCGGTAGCCTGATCTACAGTCCCACCCTAATGGCCGTCAAGGGCAACTACGATCAAGTAAATCGTCTCTGTTCGGAAGTTGCTAATACATACGGCTGGGGTTTTGTCAACATCAATCTGCGTCCTTATTACTCTGAAGGTTCTAAGACGCTAGGCTTTGAAGTTGCAGAACAACTAGGCTGGGAACTACCCGATCATGTTGTTGCTCCTTTGGCATCTGGTTCACTATTTACAAAAATTTACAAAGGGTTCCAAGAATTTGTCGAAGTTGGTTTGGTAGAAAACAAGAGCGTCCGTTTCAGCGGCGCTCAAGCTGAAGGTTGTTCACCCATTGCCCAAGCCTTCAAAGAAGGACGCGACTTTATTAAGCCAGTTAAACCGAATACAATTGCGAAATCCCTAGCGATCGGCAACCCAGCAGACGGTATTTATGCTGTGGAGTTAGCTCAGAAGACTGGTGGTAACATTGAATCAGTCAATGATGCCGAAATTATTGATGGCATCAAGCTGCTGGCAGAAACCGAAGGCATCTTCACCGAAACGGCTGGTGGTACAACCGTTGCCGTCCTGAAAAAACTGGTAGAAGCTGGCAAAATTGATCCAGATGAAACTACCGTGATTTACATTACCGGCAATGGTCTGAAAACCCAAGAAGCAATCCAAGGCTACGTTGGCGAACCCTTGACTATTGATGCCAAACTCGATAGTTTTGAACGGGCCCTTGAGCGATCGCGTACTCTCGATCGCTTGGAATGGCAACAAGTCCTTGTTTAGTTATTTGTCATCAGTCATTTGTCCTTTGTTCTTACAAAGGACAAATGCAAATCCCCACTTTTCACTCCTAAATTTCTACTTGTATGGCTGTAAAAGTTTTAGTTCCTACGACTCTTCAGAGTTTTACTAATAATCAAGCTACTCTAGAATCCACCGGTAGCACTATTGCTGAATTGTTAGATTCCTTAGAACAAAGCTTTCCTGGTATTAAATCCCGGTTGTGCGATGAACAAGGTAAGCTACGCCGATTTGTAAATTTTTACGTCGATAGCGAAGATATCCGCCATTTAGATGGTATAAACACAACTCTTAAAGATGGCGATGAAGTAAGTATTGTCCCCGCTGTCGCAGGTGGTTAATACAGAGAACACCAAATAAAATAGAAGCCTGACTAGACAATTAAATTATTTGAGAGATTACCTCATTCCCAGTCCCCAACTGGGAATGCCCATTAGTGGGCTGCTGCCTCTCTTACTCGCTACAGAGACGATGCAGCCCAGCCAGTATTTCCAGATGATTATTAGGTGAAAACGAGATTTTCTCCCATATTTTGGCTGAAGTTGACACTAATAAGCAATGCCGCACAACTTATCTTGTGGGATTGATTCTACTTGGCTAACTATGCAGCAATTATCTGAGCAAGTCTTTGTTGCCAAGACTCGTTGTTATCAATAGTTAAGATAATCCGCTTGTAGGATTCATCTCGCAATTCAAGGGTTAAATAATTTGTCTCTCGATTCACATACCAAAATTCTTTACCCCGGTTAGTGTAATAAGTTCCAGCCTTAATCACTCCAGGAATAAAGCTACCAGGGGCACGCAATTCTCGCCAATTACTTTGGGCTTCCGCTGTTGTAACTTGTTCAATATGGGCTAGTGATATTTGCCAAAGCTTATTCAAGCGAACAGCTAGCAGTTGCTCTTTAAACGTAAATTCTATCTGCAATTTATCATCAACTATACTTAGGTTCATGATTAACTTTTTCGTCAGTAATTTGTTATCTAGTATTACCCACAAAAGTCCAATCATAAACAGTATTTGCTAGGTATTAGCAAGTGCCAAAATTATTCATTATGACTGTAAAAATATTTACAAAAAACTAAAATATGATACTAAATATATATAGCAATCCTATTTGATTTGTTCTCCACCGACAGACTCAGATTCGCGACTGATTGAAGAAGTCGGGGATCTTTTTGTTCGTAACGTAAGTATATCCAATTAATGACAGGCTTTTTTGATGTCCTAAGAGGATGTTTTAAAAGTTCTTTGGTCGGTAACAAAACGTTTTAGATCCCCCTAAATCCCCCTTAAAAAGGGGGACTTTGATTCCGGTTCCCCCCTTGTTAAGGGGGGTTAGGGGGGATCTAGAAGTGCCTAAAATTACATCTGACCACTTTTAAAACATCCTCTAAAGTCGCACACTTATGGGAGCTTAATTAACGACAAGATAAAACTATATTTTCTTGTTACAATTCATAACTATCTACTTCGAGTAACTATTAATTTGTGCTAGTGGTAAAATTTATAGCTGATAAAAATATCCAATTACAGAGAAATCAATATTTGTATTTTATGGGTAAGTATTTGGCAATTTGGCAGATTGTGATTAGAGTATCTTGATATATTGCAGAAATTACCAAGATGTTTTTACTTATTATACAGAGGACGGGCTAAACCCCGTCTTTTTTTATTGCTGATTATTTAGCATTTTGGCATTAACTTACAATCAAACTGTGATATACAGCAGATTGCAAATGATTAAAACATTAAGAGTAAGCTCAACTACCATTCTTGTTGTTCATATTATTTGCTAGCCTTACAAACTATTGAGTTTTATTTGTGCTAATTTATTTGTAAGCAGAATTAGAAAGTAAAAGTACTCCGCAGAATACCAATGGTAACTGAGTCACTATCTGGTGTGTTACCAGGCTGTATAAGATGAATTATCCCTGGTGTAATACTGATATTATCTGTTAGCTGTAAACGATAAAATGCCTCAATTTGAGTTGTCGTTCCTGGTTGTCCACCAGCACGTCCTAAACCTGTATTGATAAAATCAGGGACATTATTCCCTACAGGTAAGTCGCTACTAGTGATTTTAGGGGGTTGACCGACATAAATTCCCCCTAAATTTCCTTTAGCAAATAAATCAGGGAAATTGAGAAACACCATATAATTTGTCGTTTCTACATTTCCCGATTGCCCAGGAATATAAGATTTAGTATAACCACCCCACGCACCTGCGGTAATGCGAGGAGAAATTTGCCAAGTGAGAGTCGCGCCCACGGCGTTAGTTTGCAGGGGTGCTGATTTCCCGGTAGTGGTATTAACTGTAGTTAAGCATTCATCGCCAACAAAGGTTAGCAAACAACCATCTGAAGCGTAATTGTTAACGTAATACAAACTTAAATCTAGAGTATCGGTTGGGGTCAGCAGTAATTGCACACCTGTAGTGGTGGTTCCATCAAACAAACCGCTACTTTTATCGGGATTTCCTGGTTGATAACTAGTATAAATTGCCTGCAAACTAGCGCGTTTAGCAAATTGCCAATCAATAGCTATACCGCCGTGACCGTATCCCATATTTAAAATTGGGTTTCTTTGGGCAAAATAAGATAATGGCCCTGTTGCAGCACTTTCTACCCGATTGGGGCCTCGGAAAGCGGCTGGCATACTTACGCCTTCTGTTCCCACCATTACTGCTAATTTATCTGTCACCAGCCAATGAAAATTGAGGTCACTTACAATCAAGTTGTCTGTAGGAAATTCGTAGCCAAGTAAAACATCATTCCGAGAAACACTATTGGTAAATCTAGGCACAGTAGTACCTTTCCCATCTATAAGACCTGTAAACAAGTAACTACTGGGAGTGATTTGACTAGTTAAATATAGTTGCGCCAGGGATATAACATTAATGTTTGTTCCTGCATCATCTGTATCTTTTTGTCCATCTCTAGGATTAACATCACCACGATTGTTAGTCCGTCCTTGAATGCCAACTATTAATAGTCCACTGAGTTTGGTTGTTGTTGAGAATTGGTTGGCTTTGATTTCGGCGGTTCTGGCTTCTAAATTATCGACACGACCCCGCAAAGTTGCTAATTCAGGGGCAAATTCTGACTGCAATTTTTGTAATATTGCTAAATCTTCGCGAGTGACTAAATCACTGGTAGCTGTAGTGATTAATTCGTTGACTCTATCTAAACAAGCATTCACACCCGCAGCAAATTCATACCGAGTTAAGGCGCGATTACCACGATAGCTGCTATCTGGATAGCCGGCTATACAACCATAGCGTTCTACTAAAGACTGTAGTGCTTGGAATGCCCAATCGTTAGGTTGTACATCCTTGAGTTGAGATACCGATGTAACTTGCGCCATCGGTTCTTCTGGAGAGAGGGAGGGAGATGAGGGAATAATATTATCGCTCTTAACTCCTGACTCTTGAGTAGTTCGTGTATTTATGTACTCTTGTGCTAGTGCTTTTTGTGCAACTCCATTCACTCCCGCAATTAGTAACCATGCGAGCATCCAGGTTTGGCAATGACTGCGGCTAATAAGTATAGCTTTCAACTTTTTACACTCGGCTCACATACTTAAGTGAAGAGTGTATTCGCGATCATATAACGTTTACATGGGGACATTTACGGATTTTGTCCCAAATTAGACTTAACGCTTCTGGGCAACTTCTGAAAGGGCGAGTATAACAGGGTATTGGGTATTGGGGACTGGGGACTAGGTACTGGGTACTAGGAAAGAGTTTTCTCAATCCCCAATCTCCAATCTCTAATCCCTAATCTATGGCAAATCGCTCACGCAAGCTCACGCCAAAAGCCTCGAAACTAAATAAACCTCCTGCTGGTGCGATGAAACGTGTCGCTAAAAAACCCCAGAAAAAGCTAAAACGGGGAAGTTGGTTGTCGTCAATGCTAGCGATCGCAATTCTGTTAAGTAGTGCTAGTCTAGTTATAGCTTTTGCCTGGATTAGTGTTCTCTTCATCTTCAATCCAGATCAAGTAAGCTGGCTAAATAAAATTTTACCTGCATGGGCACAAATCCCCCTTGGTAAGCACGAACGCCCCCAAACCCTCAAACAAATCCAACTCGATTTGAGTAAAAAAAACCAAATATTTGGGAAAACTCTGCCTTTACATGAAGATGTGAAAACCTCATTTTTACTACCAGTTTTTCAACAACGTGCTAATTGTCAATCTGATTGTGAAGAACTGGTGGAACTCAGGGTTTACGAGCTATCACAAGAGTTAGAGTTTAAATCTCAGTCAGAAAATTATTACTATCTAACGACTCAATTACCTGTAACTGGCCCAGATGAATCCTTTGTGATTTCTTCTTTGCTTGATGGGACATCAGAACCCCAGGATATCAGCATTCCTCTACCTTTAACTGAAGTGCAACGCTTTGAAGGTGGGACACCATCACCAGGGGTTTGGTTTGATTTGCGGGGTAAACGCCAACAAGGAACTGGTGCGATCCGCTACGGTTACGTCGTATACTACAATCCAGAACGCACGAATTTACTACAAATGTTGTCTTGGACTAGTCCTAATGGACAATTACCCAAATGGCAGCAGGTAACTGGTGATGGTACAAAAGAGTTAGTTATCGATGAAACAGTAGGTTTAGAACCGCACTTACAGGTTTACCAAGTCAAACCTCTGAAGTTATTCCTCAAACCAATTCAATTGGAGGCGATTACCCTCAAATCATCAGTCTTCAAGGATTCTGGATACGAAAATGCCCTGTCAATTGCCCGTAGTGGATTGTGGACACCAGCCTTTGAATGGTTGAAATTCATCAAGAAACAGCGCAAAGGAATTTTACCAGAGGCGGCGCAAGCGCAAATGGATTTGATTCGCTTGCATTCCCAACTTACTAAAACTCAAGCCCAGAAAATTTGGGCAAGTCCTAGTCAAGAAGTGTTGGCAGATTTGATTGATGGTCGCTGGGAGAAAGCTTTACAGGTGTTTGAAGCGTCGTCACATAATGCCCAAGAAATTGCGACTCTACTCAAAGCTGATGAAAAACGGTTGTGGAATCGCACAGCCGCGGCGTTGCGGGTGAACCCAAATAGACTAGAGGTGCAAGCTTGGTTTGCCTTGATTTTAGCAGTTCAGCAAGGAGAAGGACATGCTAATTCTTGGTTAAAGGCGCAACCAAAAGTTACAAAAGAGAATCTTGCCTATATTCAAGGTCTGTTGGCAAGACTCAATGGTGAAGGTACAAAGTCGCAAATATCCTCTACTCACCTTAGTCAGATTGTTGGTACGGTGCAACCAATTACTCAAGTTACCAACACCGAGTGGCTGCAACCAAATTCCCCAGCAGATTTGAAACTCACAGATAACCAAGTTTGGTATCAGGTGGAGGTGAGTGCATTTAATGACGGGAAACGCTGGCTGAATTTCCCCTTTGAGAATTTCAACCCACCGAAAACTGACGCGGCGAAATTTTTCTGGAAAACTTTGGGAATCACTTCTGACCCGGAAATCCAAATTGTGGTCTGGTTGCCAAATGGAGAACAAAAAATTACTATAGCCGCTATCAAAGCGGTGCAACTACGGGATAAAGTTTTACGCCTGTTAGCTGCTGGGCCAAAAATTCCAGATAATCAAAACGATGTTCTTCAACCCAAACCTTTAGCCCTGACCAATGCAGCACTGGAATGGGTGCAACCATCTCCCATTACTCTACGAGAACTGCATCAACAAAATCCCCAAGCGGTGAAGGTAATGCTATCGAGTCTGTGGCAATCTTTACAGCAATCTGGTGAAGTTCCGGCTGGTGCTATTCCTAGCTTTGAGCAGATGCAGGAAAAGTTGGGTGATTGGCCCGTTCAAGTGATTGATTTAACAAATAACGCTCAACCAGAAATAATACTGACTATCTCACCAGAAGCAATAGCATCTTTGAATCAGCCGACACCTGGAATTCAGGGGGGGAACACAGAGCAACGCCGTGACCGGACGATAATTTTGTCTGATAGCAATGAAGTTATTTACACTGATTTTACAGGAAATTACTTACAAAAACTCTCGGCGATCGCCAAGCTTTCAGGGGTGCAATCCTTAGCTTTATTGGTAGAAAATGCTCATAACTACAGTTTGAGACGCTGGTCAGAAAAAAATCAACGCTTTGAATAGCACGCCCCTGACTCAAATTTAAATTAAAGAGGGGAAAAGCTAAAGCTATCGACAAGACTGACTTATTCTTTTTGGTTAGTTTCGGCTAGACGTTGGTGCTTCAGGTTTTCCAACTGCTGCAACAGAGAGTCTACCTCTGCTTGCAAATGCATCAATTTAGCTTGCTGATCGTCTTGATAGTAAGACTTGGTTAACTTACTGACCCAGCTAGTCTGGGAATCGCGATCGGAAACACTAGATAAACAAATAGGCATTGCTAATTAAATCCACAATTTAACTCACACCATTAGAAATATTATAATAATGCTTTTTTAAGCTTTATTAAATTATTATATATTTTCAATCAATTACTCTAATGGCTTTTAGGTTCAATCATAAGAGACGGTGATCATAAGGGCTGTGTTCCAAAGAAAACATCGCCCCAAGTGTGTAAAGCTGACTTCGACTCGACCGTACTTATGCAGTACTTAATTGATAGCTTGTCAATTATGATTGTAATAATTATTATCGCTGATTTAGGGAATTTACGCAAGAAATTATATGTAGACCATATCAAGAATTACGCTAAATTTATGAAAAAACGTAGGGCGAAGCACTCAGCAGTGTTCATGTAAGTCCCATATATTATTAAAACTAGCCCTTTCAAGGTGGGTAAAATTTTTGGTCAAAAAATTCCTCTTTAATCTCTTTAGTCTGTGTTCTCTGCGTCAATCTGGTTAAATAAATTACTTTTAAACCGCAGAGGCACAGAGAAGCCAGTGCGCCCTTGCGGTTAAGAGACTTGTTCGCGCAGCGTCTTTGACAGGAGAAGCAACTGGCGCGACGCAGAGAGAAAAAAAGAGATTTTACGAGTCACCTTGAAAGCGTTAGTCGCAATTATTTTGCTTATCATTTTTCACTTTGTCAGCATCACCCAAGCTAATTTGTTGAACCGAAGGTCACTGTGGCGGTTATGATAAACTCACATTCTAAATAAAATATAAGAAATTTTAAATCCCGTGACTTTGAGCCTGTCTGTTGCTACATCTCATCGCCAACCCTGGCCCGGACTGATAGAAGCCTATCGTGAATACTTGCCTGTTAGCGAAAAAACACCGATTGTCACTCTATTGGAGGGTAATACACCTCTAATACCAGTGCCAGCGATCGCAGAACGCATTGGTAGACAAGTACAGGTTTTTGTAAAATACGACGGTCTCAATCCCACCGGCAGCTTCAAAGATCGGGGGATGACTATGGCAATTTCCAAGGCCAAGGAAGCAGGGGCAAAAGCAGTAATTTGTGCCAGCACGGGCAATACCTCAGCCGCCGCCGCCGCCTATGCCAAGCGTGGGGGCATGGATGCCTTTGTACTGATTCCCGACGGTTATGTGGCGCTGGGCAAGTTAGCTCAAGCTTTACTGTATGGGGCAGAAGTATTATCAATTAAAGGTAATTTTGACCAAGCCCTAGAAATTGTCCGCAAGATGGCCGAAAGCTATCCGATCACTTTGGTGAATTCGGTCAATCCCTACCGCCTAGAAGGACAGAAAACAGCAGCCTTTGAAATTGTCGATGCGTTGGGTGATGCACCAGACTGGTTGTGTATTCCCGTGGGCAATGCGGGAAATATCACAGCATATTGGATGGGTTTTTGTCAATATCATCAAGCCAGAAAGTGCGATCGCTTACCCAGAATGATGGGATTCCAAGCCGCAGGAGCCGCCCCCTTAGTACACGGTCAGCCAGTGGCGCATCCCGAAACCCTCGCGACAGCAATTCGCATTGGCAACCCTGCTAGTTGGGATTTAGCGATCGCGGCCCAAACCGCCAGTCAGGGAAATTTCCACGCCGTTACCGATACAGAAATTCTCGACGCTTATCGACTTTTGGCAGCATCAGAAGGAATCTTCTGCGAACCTGCTAGCGCCGCTTCTATCGCTGGGTTGTTGCAGGTGAAAGACCAAATTCCCACAGGAGCGACAGTGGTTTGTGTACTCACAGGCAATGGTCTCAAAGACCCGGATACAGCCATTAAACACAATCACAGTAAATTTCAACAGGGTATCGCGGCGGAACTGGGCGCAGTAGCTCAGGCAATGGGATTTTAGGGCATTGGGCAATTCAATTTTGGATTTTGGATTTTAGATTTGGGATTAAATTTCAATCTAAAATCCCAAATCTAAAATCTAAAATTCTTACTCCTTACCCCCCTTTTTCCCCTGCCACTGCTCGTTCGCGTGTCAAGCTATCAATAGCATCACCCAAGGCAGTAGTCAGGCTATTGCGGCTTTGGGCGTGGTTGTCTTGCTCAGTTTTTAAAGCTTGCAAGAGGCGATCGCGTTCTTTAATCACGGCGATGAGTTTAGCTTGCAAGTCTTCCACAGATTTTAGTTGTTCTATTTCTTCTTGAATCGCGACTGGTGTCCCAGCAGTCAGTGTGTCTACTTCAAAACCTTGAAGTTTATGCAGTTCTGCTTTGAGGGATGCGATCGTCTGTTGGGACAGTTGGGTATCTGTGCGGCGTTGTTCTGCTTCTGTGTTGTAAAGCTGACGCCATTTTTGGGCACTTTCCCAAGCAGTATCGCGATCATTTTGCAGCCCTGCCATCTGCTCTTTGATTACCTGGATTTCTGTCAACCACTGTTGTGTTAAATCTTGATTCATAGATTAATAGTCATTAGTCATTAGTCAATGGTCATTAGTCAACGCTCATTAGTCAAGAGTCATTAGTTAGAAACTCTCCCCTTGCTGCCCCACTCAGTATTCTTGCGGTAAAAAGATAGATGCGATCGCTACGCAAAATTTGGCACAGTAGTTAACAAACGCAACCAGTTTTAACTCTAACATCATGCCAAATACTCGTTTTTTTCGCTTCTTTCGCCACCTCAATTGGCGCACGCTCAAAAAAACTTTTTCTAGGACAATCGAAAGGCGACTTTTGGGACTCGCCTCGGAAATCGCCTTCAATGCCATACTATCCCTGTTTCCAGCAATTCTTGCCATTATCACAGCTATTGGCTTATTGGCAGAATCTTTACAAAACACCTTTAGACAACTGGCGGTGCAACTAAGTCAAGTCTTACCTGAAGAAGCCCTGGATCTGATTCGTAATTTTGCCACCACAGAAATTACCAACTCCAAAAATAGCGGTTTGTTTTCTCTAAGCTTTGTATTAGCAATTTGGACTGCTTCTGGGGCGGTAAGTACCGCTATGACAGCCCTCGATCAAATCCATCAAATTCCCTCAAAAAATATACGCCCCTTTTGGAAAGCCAAGCTTGTCTCTCTGGGATTAACAGTCGGTACTATGTTGCTTTTAGTATTGGCTTCTTTCTTAGTGTTTACCAGTGACTGGCTGTTGCGAATATTAGTACACGGAAATGGTTCTTTGAGCTTCTTGTTGCATCTTTGGCAGCTGTTACGCTGGCCTTTAGCTTTGAGTATTGTTGCTGTCGCCTTTGGCTTTGTCTATCGCTATGGCCCAAGCAAATGGAACTCAGGCACGCCAATGATGCCTGGAGCAATTTTAGCAGCTGTTTTTTGGGCAATATTATCTGCCCTATTTCGGTTGTATGTGGCGAATTTTGGCAATTATAATAAAGTATATGGTGCTGTAGGGGCTGTGATAGTTTTAATGCTCTGGCTGTCAATGAGCGCTGCTGTTCTGTTAATCGGCGATCAGTTGAACGTGACTGTCGGCGAAGACATGCGCTTAAAAGCGCAGCCGCAATCGAAAGAAAAATATTAATTCGTAAATCCCTGAGAAAATTATTGCAAAAGCTCAGTAGGGGAGTAGAATATCTAACGATTCAATACAAAATTAGCGATCGCTTTTATGTCTGATTCTCCTCCTCGATTTTCAATGATTGAACCTGATGCCAAAGCACCCACATTGAAGCGCCTGCGTCAGTTAAGTCGGCTGCTGGATAATGTTATTACCATTCCTGGCACAAAAATTGGTTTTGGTCTAGATCCAATTTTAGGACTCATACCGATTGGTGGTGATTTTTTGGGAGTCATGTTTTCTAGCTACATCATCCTAGAAGCAGCGCGACTGGGTGTATCTAGAGCGACTTTAGGGAAAATGGTTTTGAATGTGATCATTGATGGTTTGGTAGGCGCTGTCCCAGTTTTGGGAGACTTTTTTGATTTTGCCTGGAGAGCTAACACCAATAATATCAAGCTATTAGAAGAGTACTTAAAGTTTCCCAGCGAGCAAAAGAGTGCAGACAAGTGGTTTATCTTTGCCGTTTTAGCTGGATTGTTGCTAATCTCTATTGTCTTAGTAGCGTTGCCCGTGATCCTAATTAGAATCCTGTGGAGCGCCTTTACAGGCGGTTAAATTGTTTATTGATAAAAGAATGAAAGATTGGTGGCAAGCTACTTTTCCCAAAGGGCGGCAAAGTCTAGTTATTACTGATGCTAAAGGATATCCTGTACAAATTGCTTATGGCGAAAAAGGTAGAGGTAAACCGCTCATTTTATTACATGGCATGGGAAGTTGGAGCTATAATTGGCGTCACTGTATAGCACCATTATCTAAATATTACCGAGTAATTTGTTTTGATGCCAAAGGTTTTGGTTTTTCCGAAAAACCATTGTCTCGTAGAGAAGACAATGGTCATCAAGTTATTGAGTTTCAAAGAGTTATTCAGGCATTATGTGATGAACCCGCAGTGATTGTGGCAGAATCTCTGGGGGGATTAGTTGCCCTTGCTCTTGCTCAAGAAAATCCCCAGTTAATCGGGCGGCTGGTAGTAGTAAACGTACCTGTTTTTGCCGAACATCTACCCCATTGGTCTATGTGGTTACTTGCCCAAACGCCCCTAGAAGTAATGCAGACAATTGATTCTTTACGTCTGGCATATTTGTTTGCACCTTTATTTAGAGAAGTTATGGCAATAGAAAGACGTGGGGTATTATTCGATCCCTCAATCTTGACGCAGGAAGATATTTATTGGATAACTTACCCGTTTACTGAATTGCCTGGTACGATCGCAAAAGTTGCTGAAGAATTACAAATAGCAGCGCGAGAAATTGAGAATTGGCAAGCAAATAAGCCAAATATGCTCACCCAAATTCAAAATAATCTGAGTGCAATTAAGTGTCCTACACTAGTTTTGTGGGGTGAGCAAGATAGCTGGTTTCCTGCTAGTCATGGTGAAAAGTTGCATCAGCATATCCCCAATTCCAAATTACAGATTTTGCCTAACTGCTGTCATGATGCCTCAACTGGTGCTTTTGAGGTGCTGAATACAGTGATTCTTAAGTTTTTACAAGATACTAACTTTTAAAGACAATTCGTATTTTGATAATAACATCCCAAATATGCCGAAATACCTCACAATGACGTGCGAGTGTTTCGCCAATAATTACGAATTACGTAGCTTGCTTCTCGCTGGAGGCGAGTATTACGAATTACGTTAGCGAGTAATCGTACTCTTACAGAGAAGCAAGCTACGCGCAGCGTCATTACGAATTAGGAATATAAATAAAAAAGAGAGTGGAAGGAAGCATATCAGTCAGCTTTCAAACTCCCACTCTGCCATTTGCTGCTGAAGTGAACAGGAATGTATACAGACGTTGCCCGTTATTTGGGGGCTAATGCGTACTTCAACAAGAACGCCCGCACGCATTTAATATTCCTGTTGCAGCAAATGCCAAATTTAATTATTGATATTTATTTACTGAGATAAATACTCTGCAAATAATTGGTAGAGATAGCTTTTTTTGTTTGTAAATCACTTACTAAATAGTGTTTTGCAAAAGGAATTTGCTTTCGTGGTAGCCCAGGGTAATCAAACCCTTGAAGTCGTTTATCTTCATACAATTTAACTTGGTTAATCAAAAACTGGTTGCCATTTTGGCAGGTTTTTAAATTTCCTAATTGCTCATATCTAACTTTTTAAAAGCAGTTAAACCGTTATATAGCGTTTCCTAATCATATCAGGTACATTATAGTCCCCTCATCGCTTGCTCTTAGGGGGTTGGGGGTGGGGTTCTTGTATCTCACTCAAGCGAGAACCGTTATATAGCGCTTCTCGTTTGCGTGAGGTACACCCGTAGGGGCACGGCAGTGCCCATTGGTGTCAACTTAACGTGAAAGCAAGTCTAGAACTAACTTTTAGATTGCCTCGTTCCCAGTCTCCGACTGGGAATGCTCGTCCTTGAGGCTCCGCCTCTCTTGCTGGCGGCTCT
Organism: Nostoc sp.; assembly: GCF_036917935.1. Taxonomy (GTDB): domain Bacteria; phylum Cyanobacteriota; class Cyanobacteriia; order Cyanobacteriales; family Nostocaceae; genus Nostoc. The sequence goes on from NZ_JBALEL010000052.1 coordinate 45,833, forward strand.
GCCGCCAGGAGCAGCATTTCCAGCCAGAGGCTAGAAACGAGATTTTAAAGGAGTTTAAGCTTAAGTTGACACCAATGGGCAGTGCCCCTACACCCCGTGATAAATGTTGTACCGCATCTGAATGGGAAACGTTATATAGCAATAAATCATTCGTACATAACAAGATTCCCGACTTTTTAGGGAAGTCGGGAATCTAAGCCAAGCTAATTGGCAAAAAGTGTTAATTTAACGTGATTTTACTTTACAGTAGTATTAATACTGGCGTAAAATTGCAGACAATGAACTATTTTTACGAAGATCCATCAAGTCTGCTAAAGGTTCTGTGCGCGTATCCAGGTGGTGCTTGTGTTCTGCTGGTAGAACCGTCACCAGATGTTTTGTTTTAAGTGGCATCTGCATAACGGGCATCAGTTGTGGCTGTGGCACAAAAATTGGCTGGTTCTTAGGAAGATGTGGTTCCAATTTTTGGTAATGGTTCTGTGCCAAGCGTACCTGATGGCGATTAACCTGTTTTTGGACTTTTTGCGGTTGCTTTGTGCGGTTAAGCATTCGGAAAATGAGCAAGGAACCACCACCACAGCTGAGGACGATCGCAGCCACCATCCATAAAGGTGTAGGATTACTACTCTCAGAGGGCGGATTGATTGGTTCTTCAACTATAACTGGGATTTTTTCTGGTTCTTCTTGTGCCATCGGCCCGGCGTTACCTAAGCTATATAAGGCAAAGGCACCACCTCCCAAAAACATGGCTAAACACCCAGTCAACAATAGCCAAGGATGATGTCCAACCAGATATATCAGAACGTTCGAGCTGTTTTTTAGTCTCGATTTCCTGTTTGTCAGCTCTGGAGTAGCCCTTTTTAAATGGGTTCGCTCGCGCTGTACACTCTGACTTTTTTCCATGATTACTTTCAGATTTGTACCCCTCTAGTCAATAAATTGTACTGGAGGAGTCAAGCATCAGGTATCCGTAACAAAGTTCAGATTTAAGTAGCTTTTTTGTAAAACAGATACTACCAAATCTGGCTAACTTTTGCCAAAGTTCTGTATTTATTGTGACTTTTTGCCGTAATAATCTGAAATCAGTTCGCTTATTTTCTCTGTCAGCTAGGAGAATGCCTTTCAAGAGCAAGTTGAATTAACCGATCAACTAATTCTGGAAAGGGGACTCCACTATGGGCCCAGAGTTGAGGATACATACTTGTTGCTGTAAAGCCTGGCAACGTATTGATTTCGTTAATAAAAACTTCTTGTGTCGCTTCCACATAGAAAAAATCTACCCTTGCTAACCCAGCAGCGTCAACAGCTGCAAAAGCTTGCAAAGCTATGTCCTGAATTTGACGGGCGATCGCATCTGGAATTGGTGCCGGTATCAGTAAATCTGCCCGACCCTCAGTATATTTAGTTTCATAATCATAAAAATCGCTGTCATAAGTAATCTCTCCAATGACAGAGGCTTGGGGTTGATCGTTACCCAAAACGGCACACTCGACTTCTCTAGCTACCACACCAGCTTCTACAACTAGTCGGCGATCGTAACTGGCAGCATTATCTAAAGCGGCTTCTAATTCTGGGCGCGATCGCACTTTGGCAATACCCACTGATGAACCCAAATTAGCAGGTTTGACAAAAGCAGGATAACCTAATGCAGCCTCAATTTCATCACACAGCTTCGGAAATACGCAAGGATTAGACCAAACCTGCGCTCTCGTGATCGCCTTATATTTTACCTGTGCTAGTCCCGCTTGCTCAAAAGCTATTTTCATGGCAATTTTATCCATCCCCATTGCCGAACCTAACACCCCAGAACCAACAAAGGGGACTTGCATCAAAGTTAGTAACCCTTGAATTGTCCCGTCTTCACCGTTGGGGCCGTGGAGAATAGGAAACCAGACATCCACTTGGGCAACTTGAGAGGGAGATTGCCACTTACTTAGGCTTTGGGCTTGAGGGTTGGATGTCAGATTTCCAACAGATGTTGATTCTTCCGATTCCAGAAGCGGACTACCGCTTTCTAAAACCTTTTGGGGTGCTTCTCCCGCAAGCCAGCGGCCATCTTTTTGGATGTAAAAAGGCAGTATTTCGTACTTACTAGCATTTTGCTCTGCACTCAAGGCTTTAGCGATCGCCCGGGCTGAGTTGATCGAAACTTCATGTTCTCCCGAACGACCGCCAAACAGTAACCCCACGCGCAGCTTAGTCATTTTCGGTTCCTCTACACTTCTCAAGCAGATAGCGTATCACAACCTACAAAAGTTGCCATATTTTTCTATATTATTTTATTGCCTGTTCAAACCCTGGTTAGAAAAAACTCTACTATTTGAGGTGTCAAAATTTTTTCAGATATTCAAAACCATTGGGACAAAGCATCTATCCTCGCAGCAGCCAAGCAAAATATATTCAAAGGTTATCTAGACGGGACTTTTCGTCCCAATGCACCTGTGACTCATGATAAATTTGCGGCGATTATTTGCATAGCCTTACCGAAACAGCCATCATCTCGCCCTGCTATCACCTTTACAGATGTGACCGCTAATCACTGGGCAGATGCTAAAGCCATCGCCGAAGCGTATCAGACAAAATAAAGGTGAGCGTCGCTTGCCTCCTCCCCCTCTCCCCACGCACGATTATCATGTTTATTAAGAAGGTTTTGAGTATTTTAACTGATTGACCAAAGTAATCGTACTTTGGTGTGTCAGGAATGACCCCTGGTTCACAAGTTCTATTTATAAAGATTTCAGCCTCGTCAATCTTAATTACTTAACTGACATCTTAAGGCAAATTATTTTGATGAGATAAATTGCTACGATCTCCACGTTCAGTATTTGAATCTTTACTAAACGGTAACGAACAACCAAAAAACATAGCACAGACCACTATGATCGCAATAATGGCAAAAATCCCGAGGAAACAACCCAGCAAGTTGGAGTTTTTAGGCTGAGTGGATGTCGGTTGAGTGGATGTCGGTTGAGTGGATGTCGGTTGAGTGGATGTCGGTTGAGTGGATGTCGGTTGAGTGGATGTCGGTTGAGTGGATGTCGGTTGAGAAGCCTTAACTGTTGAAACAAAAATATCAGCTTTAAGAGTTTTTGCTCGATTACACCAGTAACACTCTTTTCCTGCTAAAACCGAAGTCTGGCTATAAAAATGGTTTTTAGGCAGTTTACTGCAAGGTTTTAAATCTTTAAACGCAATCTCTAAGGCATCATACCAATCCTCAGCAGATGGACGCTTAGTGGGGTTTGAATGTCCATCATTGAAACATTTAAGAAAATTATCCTTTATTCTAGGATGTACAACATCAAGAGAAATCGTGCGAGGACTTTTCTGTATCAAACTGTTTTGACCATAAGGCCAGAAACCAAGATGAATCAGTTTATCTTGGCTAGGCGGTTCTCCTGTGCCTACCCACATTCCTTCAAAAGGATGCTGACCAAAAAGTAACAAGTGAATAATTATGGCTAGCCTAAAGCGGTCATTAGCTTTAGTTTGAACCAACTTTTCTAATTCTTGATCTATAAGTTCAGGTGGAGTTAAGCCCTCAGAGCCAACAGAACAACGGTAAAGTGTGTTGTTTTTCGGATCTGTTACTTGAAACGAATCAGTGTCAACAATAGAAACAAGAGATCGACTATTTACTAAAAGATTTTGTGGCTTCAGATCTCCCACAACATAGCCTTTTTGATGAATTATATGAATAATCCAAGCAATATTTTTTGCTGTTGTGTGTATGTACTTCCAATTAAAATCAGGGTATTGCTTGTTACGAATCCTTGGACTATAGATATGAACTAGTTCCTTACTATTCTGAATATCTGCCATAAGAAAACCTTTAAAGTTTCCTCTTTCATCTTTTAGTAAGTCTGTAGGCCAAGCGATCGCAACATGGTTCAGATCTTTTGTAGGATTGTCAGGTGGATTTGCAATCATCACTTCCAACTTTCTCAACCGCATCTGATCAGGTGAATTATAGATTTTTGCTACATATTCACCAATGTTAGTCTTCCAAATACTACCTTCTCCACCACCTCCAATTTTTCTTTCAAGAGAAATTCTTCTCTTTTGACTGTCATAGACATTAGTCATATAAGCTACACCTTTTAATTGTTAGTATTTTAAAAATAATTACTAAATAGGTAACAGCCGTTTTCCTACACTGGAAATTTTCCAGTTATCATCTTCTTTAGATAATTCAATACAATACTGATCATTTTCAATATTAACTATAGCTATAATCCTATTATTTTTCTCAGCCAAAATTCTGATTTCTTTAGGTTCTTTTTTAGGAATATCCTTAAATTCCTCATTTACTAATTTCAGAATATGTCTATTATCAAGATATTTTTTTGAATTACTTTTTATTTCCTTTTCTGAAAAGAGTTTTTTCTGTTCTTGAGGTAGCTGATCTTTAGGTAAAGTAAATTTTGGATAATCTGATTCGGTAAGTAGTGCTTTTTCAAATTTTTTAGAGAATTGTGGATTAATTTGATATCTGTCTACTAATAATTTTATTATTATAAATAAAATCAATATCGATAATATAGTAATTCCAGCTAAAACAACTTTATATGCTAATGAAAATGAAGACTTTGGTTTTATCGGTAAATTAGAATCCGGTGATAATGAGTGTTTAGACATAGATATCGCTTTTGGATTTGGTATCCATGCGGCATCAATTGTGGGAAAACTGGTGTTATGCAGACATAAAAGTAGAGTTTTATCATCATCAGTCCGGGCATTGAGTTGTTCAGAATCTAGAAAATCTTGAACGTATCCTCCCTTTTCCTCTAATTTTTTTGTAGTCTTCAGATAATTTTCCAAAGGGAGAAAGAAAGCTTCGGAAGGTTTCCAATCACTTAAACGAATTGCTAGCCTTTCAAGCCCATCAGTTGACGCACAAATAAACTCTGGATAAAAATTACATATCCACTCAATTTGTACATTCTCTTCAGCATTATTCGATGTGACAAATGTTGTCTCGTTAGCAAATTCTCCCTTATCTGGTTTAAAGAGCAAAGTGTACTCTTGCATAGGTGCTTTTACCACAATAAATCCGTCACCTATCTGCATAGCAGCAATCCAATCTGGAGCAGCTAAGAAAAGCAATAGTGTACAGGCAAAATCATTTAATTCACAATCATTTTCTTGCGCTTGTGTATTTAATTGATTCACAACTTTTTTTAAAGTAGAGTTAAAGAGGCTTACAGCTTCTTCTTGGGAATTAAAGCATATTTGACCCTTATTTTTCTTAGATTTAAGCCACTCTTTTAAAGATATTAGTGCTACTCTAACTGCTAGCTTAGAGCCAGTCTCAGAAAACTTGGCACTACCTGCTCCATCTGAGACTACACCAATAATAATGTCTTCAAAGCAAATATAACCTCCACTATCTTGGATGGGAATATCCTGCTTAATATGGCTCACTCCACGAGAAACACGAACTAAGGCTTTCCATCCCATAATATATTCTCCTTACTTAGCTAACTAGATATTTGACCCCATCCCACAGGTGGCAAGTCAGTCATTCCACCACCTACCTTGCCACTAGAAACTCGAGTCATCGATTGACTTAGCCAAACAAACATAGACTGGAAATCTAATCCTTTCAGCATCAAAGGCGGGCGGATAGGTGGAGCAATTTGTTTCAAAATATTCATGTCTGCACCCTCTACTCCAACTGTAAAGAAAGAGAGTTTCTTTTCACTGTCACTTCGTCTAACTAGCTGTGATGCTCTTTGCCAAGGTGAATCAAGGTCAGGAGCACCATCAGTAATTAAAAAAACCCAAGGCTGATAATACTGCATTCCATTATTTCTATAAGTCTCTTTGCGGTCTTCTAACAAATTCATTGCATACTCAATAGCCTCACCCATTGGAGTTGTATTATTTGCGGTGAGAACAGGAGAAATAAAATCATCAATAGTTATAAAATCTTGAGCTAAGTGAACTGGACCAAACGTAATAATAGCTACTTCTACCCGAAGCGCTGCTATCGGATCTTGTTGAATTTCACGCTTAAAAACTTCGATACCCTTATTCAATTCTTCAATTGGCTTACCTTTCATAGAACCAGATGTATCCAGCAAAAGTATTACTGGGCATCTAGGTTCAGGATTATTCACAAATTCTGGAAACTCCGGTTGTCCAACTGCCATAATAAATCCTCCATTTTTACTTATTTAATAATTACTAATTATTGCATCTTTTCAACAGTTATTTGATTGATTGCTAGATTCCGATATTTAGATACCTCTGTAATAGCAGGATTAAGTTGAAGAGCGCTATCATAATCTCTAATAGCTGCTTCATAATCTCCCATTCTATAATGGGCATTACCTCGATTTACGTATGCATCACTAACGTTAGGATTAAAATGGATAACTTGAGTGTAGTCTTTGATTGCCTCAGTATGATTCCCCATTTGAGTATGAGTAAACCCTCTACTAAAGTAGCATTCAGTAAAGTAGGGGTTGAGATAAATAGCTTGGCTAAATTCCGCAATTGCCTCTACATATCTTTTTTTCTCACCTTTTTCAATACCCTTTCTGTAGTAGGCTTCGGACTCTTTCTTTTTTCGGCTCATTGCCCAATCAATATTAAGTATTTCCTGCTTTTCTTTAGAGTCACCAATTAAATTAAAACAATCTTTAATAGCTTCAAAATATTTAGAATCTCCAACTGTTAAAAAAGACTTCATTTCTTTCAAAGCATCTATTCCTTCTTGTGAAGATTCCTGATGTAACTTCAACCAAGATTTAACTGAAAAATATATCTGCTCTCGTGCCCATGATTTTTCAGGTAAGCTTATCAAACTTTTAGCTAAGTCCAAAGACAGTTCTGGCATCCAAGAAGGTCTCTCGTTTAAAAGAGAAGCGTAAAGCATTCTGTAGCCTGTAACAATTCCTTGTAGCAAGGGTTGCAAAACCTGTGGATTATGGATATCATCAGTTAATAATTCTGATAGTAACTTGGGCAACAATGGAGGCACATCATAATGAATAAGATAATGAGCATCTATAATCCATCCTGCTACAAGACAGTGACATATAACTAGAATCTGACAAAAATCTTCAAAATCTTCGTTATTTACTTTGTAACTATGGTGAATAGGTAAATCTTTAGTTTCTATACCATTATTCTTTAAGTTTTCTTCTTCCTCTAATATATTTAAATTAAAATCTTTTTCTCCTCCTATCTTACTTATTTCCTCTAAAGTACGTCCTAAATTCAAAAGCTTCGTTCTATCTTCTTTCCATTTCAAGGCACGACCTTTAGCAAAATCATACATTATTTCTCGATAAGGTAGTTTGCTAATAGATTGATAAGAATAATTATCTTGTCCTATACCCCAGTAGCCAAAACGTAAAACAATTTCATTATTAATAATTTCTGATTCTAAAATTAAGCTTGGCTCAGATTTTAACATTCCAAATAGTGCTTTAATGCTAGCTTCTCTTCGAGCACGGTTACTATCCCAAGCTCCACCTAAAAACTCTGTAGGTCTTAATTTATCTTGTAAAGGATAGTATTTATCCAAAAACTCTGATAATCCTTGCTCCAATTTTAGTTTAATTTCTGGAAATCCCTCAGAAAAATCGCCATCTTTTTTAAATAAGACTTTAGAAAGTTTAGGAGGCGAGAGGAAAATTCGGATGGGAATTAGGGAATTATCTCTACGTTCATTCAAAATCTGTGAGGGGACAATAGTCAAAGGCCAGTTATCAAATATTTTTTGAACTTCGGGTAACTGTAATGCAGTTTGTCGTTGATAATCTGCAATTTTTAATTGTGTTTGACGATTGTAAATAGCTAATTGCTGCTCCATCTGTTTTTGCTGCTTAAATAGCTCTCTTTGAGCTTCTTGGCTTCCAATCTCAAGCTGGTCTTGTTGCTTGATTTGCTCTTGTTGTAAGCTCTGTCTCAATTCTTGAAGTTCTTGCTGAATGTTTTGACGTTCTTCATCTATATTTGAGTTTGGTAATTGTTTAGACGCTCTATTTCTTTCAGAAATTACTTGGATGAGGTCAGGTACTATAGCTATAAATGATTGAGCTATAGGTGCTATTGCACCTAGCAATGCCAATGTTGTTACTGGTTCCACCATATATCTATATCCTGCTGATAACTAAGGTAAGTAAATTTTTAGCACTGGCATTTAAAAATATCAGTGTATTCACTGAAAAACAAGTAGTGAAAACATAAATTTTTGTGATGCATTGTCGTAATATTTACATCATTCCTCTCTTAGAGGATGTTTTAAAAGTCCCAGAAGGTATAATTTTACTGTTATGCACTGAGTTAAGTGCAACGAAAAATAAAAGTTATAGCTATGTACTGAGATATTTCACGGTGCTAACTATGAAAGCAAAAGACCTTTTAAAACATCCTCTAAGGCACTGAAATGAGAGCAGAATAACTTAACAAAAATAATTTAAAAACCTTTCAAGCGAAAACTTTAGTTTTATGCACTTAGAGGATGTTTTAAAAGTCCCAGAAGGTATAATTTTGTGGTTCTGACTTGGAGCAACTACAACGAAAAAACAAGGTTTCAGCCATGTACTGAGATGCTTCGGTGTGCTGATCATGAAAGTAAAAGACCCTTTTAAAACATCCTCTAAGTATTAAAGTTATTTTTGCAAAACTCCTAAGTTGAGTTTGACATCTCAATTTTCGCTCGATAATTCAGTAGAATTTCTGATTTATGAAGTAAACACTACATTAATTTATCATAATACGTCAAGGCGTATTCATAAAGAAAAATAAAGCAAAGAAATATCGACGAAAACTCATGATCTAAAACTGGTGGGATGTCCACAATCCGAGTTTTATGCTTGCCTTTGGTGGTAGACTTCCGAAAAGTAATGGTTCCAGACTTCATATCAGTCATGTTGAGAGCCAACGCTTCTGACACGCGACAAGCGGTAAACAGGCACATGCCAAACAGAGCGCGATCGCGGCGGGTAAGGAATCCTTCTGTGAACAATCGCCTTAATTCGTCTTGGGTTAATATCTTGCCTTGTCCATTGCCATCTACTTTCATTTTTGCTAGCAAAGAGGATTACACGTTATACCGATAACGTGGAATTACTGACCAAAAGTATTGTATCTTCGTTGAGGACACAAAAGCAATCTCAAGCAATCAAATCCAACTTATCAATCTAAATCGCTACAACCCTTGTTTTTTGGTTGGCTGATAATCCTCTTTATCAAATTGAAACAATCGTGTTGTCAGCTACAGTTATATCCCAGGAAAGTGGGCAACAATATTGATGAATAACTAGAAATGCAGCCCTACATGTAAAAGATGCTGCCGTTTCATGAAACCCAGAATTATTGTTTGTGGCTTAGGACGTACCGGATATAAAACCTTTCGTCTGCTGAGACACCAGGGAGCCTTCGTTGTTGGTATTCATCACCAATCTATCCCTGACGAAACAGCAGGAGATGTGATTGTTGGAGATTTACAAGCAGCTGCTACCCTAACAGCAGCAGGAATTCAACAGGCACACACTTTAGTAATCGCTGGTTCTAAAGATGCTCTGAATTTGTCTATTATGATGCAAGCGCGGGTGCTGAATCCCCAGATTCGGATTATCAACCGTTTTTATAATACAAATTTGGGGGAGCGCCTAGATCAAAGTTTGCCAGACCACTTGAGTATGAGTGTTGTGGGATTAGCAGCACCCGTATTCACCTTTGCAGCGCTGGGAAACCGAGCGATCGGACAAATCAAATTATTTCAGCAAACTTGGCCAATTCACGAAGAATACATCGATGAAAACCACTTGTGGAAGGGTCGAAAGCTGAGTGAATTGTGGGAAGATCGATCGCGGATGCTGATTTATTACTTGCCAGTCAAAGGTGAGATGGATTTGGTATCAGCTGTCATATCTAGACAAGAGATCCAAGTAGGCGATCGCTTAATTATTGGTACACAACCCCGTATCCGTTCTCCCCGGAGATCATTGATTAGAAAACTGCTGAAAGTCATAACTAATCTTAAGCAGTTTCAGCAACACGGGCGATCGGTAGTGGTGGGTGCTATTGCACTATTGGCGGTTATTGCGATCGCGACATTCACCTATATGTCCACTGAGTTGAGTTTGTCTCCTGTCGATGCTCTATATTTTTCTGTAGGCATGATTACTGGAGCAGGTGGTAATGATAAAGTAGTAGAAAATGCTCCTAACAGTATTAAGTTATTTACCGTTGTGATGATGCTGGTTGGAGCAGTGGTGATTGGTATTTGGTATGCAATGCTCACCGATTTTGTCTTAGGAAGCCGCTTTAAGCAATTTTGGGATGCAGCCCGAATTCCCCAGCGATATCACTACATTGTCTGTGGCTTGAGTGGTATTGGGGTGAGAATTGTCCAGCAACTCCACGCCAGCGGACATGAAGTTGTAGTAGTTGAACCCGACTCCAACAACAAATATATCAACACCGCCCGCGAACTCGGTATTCCCGTAATTCAGGGCGATGCCAGCTTCCGCACAATACTCAAAGCCAGCAATATAGAATCTGCCGCCGCAGTGCTTGCTGTTACTAGCAATGATGCTACTAATCTGGAAATTGCCCTTAAAGCTAAAGGCTTGACACCCAGCATTCCGGTGATTGTTCATTATGCCGATCCCGATTTTGCTGGCATAGCGCAGCAACTATTTGGCTTCGAGGCCGTACTGAGTCCGGCTGAACTAGCAGCCCCAGCTTTTGCTGCTGCTGCACTAGGGGGACGCATCCTCGGCAATGGCATTACAGCCGATAGTCTTTGGGTGGCTTTTGCCACTGTAATTACACCTTCACACGCCTTTTGTGGTCAGTGGGTGAAAGATGTAGCCATGTCCGCTGACTGTGTACCTTTGTATGTAGAAACTAATCACCAAACTCTTCATGGCTGGGATTTACTAGAAACTCACCTCAGTGCTGGTGATGTTTTATATATGACGATGCCAGCAACGCGGCTATATCAATTATGGCGGGACGAACTGGTTTGTGAAACACACACTTAATGCGATCGCAGCGCTTTTTCAATTAATTGAACTATAGCAATCCTATTTAATTTGTGATCATTGCAACCCGCATATTCCCCTGACTTTTTACAACATCTGGAAAACCTCACTTCTATTTCTCTCTTCTAAAAGGAGAGAGACTTTAAATTTTCCCTCTTCCCGCATCGGGAAGGGGGTTAGGGGGTTAGGTTAATCGTTAGCTTTTCCACATGATCTGAATTGTCAGGCAGATCCCCGACTTCGTAAAAGTTGTCGGGGATCTTGTTTCTCACAAATTATTCAAGATTGCCATACACCACTCCCCACTCCCATTTATTTGTTAACTACTCGTTGCTGATATTCCTGCTCAGTAATCATATCGAGAGTGTTCTCTAGGCGATCAACAAATACGATACCGTCGAGATGATCGTACTCGTGTTGAAAAATCCGAGCGATAAAATCGGTTAATTCTTGCTTTTGTAAGTTGCCTTGAGAGTCAGTGTATTCCACTTCAATAGCTTTATATCGAGGAACTAACCCTCTAATTCCTGGAACACTTAAACAACCTTCCCAATCTTTGACAACTTCAGTTGAATGGGCAATGATTTTAGGATTAATCATCGCAGTAGGTTCCATTTGCGGGGCGTTGGGATACCTGTCATTAGGACGGGAAGCCACAATAAATAAACGATAGGATTGTGCAACTTGAGGCGCAGCAATTCCCACACCGTTAGCCTTAGCAACAGTGGCGATTAAGTCTTCAATTAATTTTTGGACATGTTCATCTTGAATATTCTCAACCCAAGCAGCTTTTTGGCGCAATGTTGGATTGCCTAATTGAATTATTGGCGCTAATTCAGTCATGATAAAACTCCTTTAGGTAATGGGGAGTGAGAAGTAAAGAATGGGAAGTATGTCAGTTGTTTTTCAAATGACAAATGACAAATCACAAACATCATCCTTCACGTCTTACGGGCAAAGGAGCAGGTTGAACTCCAACTTGGACAATTTGCCCATTGCGTTCCACTTCTATTGGTAACTTTGTACCGATTTTGCTCTTTTCTACTAGCTTTTGTACTTCTTCAATTTTAGTAACAGGCTGGCGATTAATGCTTTTAATCACATCACCGACTCGTAGTCCAGCCGCAGATGCAGGCGATCGCGGCACAATCTCAACCAGCAAAACGCCCTCATCGGCTGTAAGATTTAAGCGATCGCCAGCTACATTTTTGATTCTTTCTTTATTTTCTGGTGTCAATGTCACCATCTGAACACCCAAATAAGGATGATCCACCTTGCCTGTAGCAATTAATTCCTGGGCAATTTTTTGCACAGTATTAATGGGGATAGCAAATCCCAAACCTTGAGCGCCTCGAATAATCGCTGTATTCATCGCAATCACTTGACCACGAGCATTGAGCAATGGGCCACCAGAATTGCCAGGGTTAATCGCAGCATCCGTTTGGATGTAATCAACACGCTTGTCACTAGCACCAATATCGCTACTAGAACGACCTGTAGCACTAATAATTCCAGAAGTAACGGTATTATTCAAGCCTAATGGATTACCAATGGCAATTACAGCCTCTCCTGGTTGCAAAGCATCGGAGTTACCCACAGCTAGAGTTGGCAGATTATTCGCATCAATTTTGATCGCAGCCACATCCGTTACCGGGTCTTCACCCAAAACTTTACCATCAAAAGTCCGGCCATCTTTAAGTGTAACAGTCACTCTATCAGCACCGTCTACCACATGGGAATTGGTCACAATTTGACCTGAAGAATTAATAATAAATCCAGAGCCACTACCCCGCTCTACGCGTTGTCTAGGCTGTGGCGTTGCGTCTCCAAAAAACCGCCGGAAAAATGGATCGTTGTTAAATTCGTCTGGTACGCGAGAAGTGATTGTTCGGGAAGAATCAATGCGAACTACCGCAGGCCCCACCTGTTGCACTACTTTCACCACAAAATTAGGATCTCCAGACGAAGAGAAAATCGGCGGGGGGACAATTACCGGATTAGGTTGTGTTGTCTTTTGAGCTTCAGTCTCGCTTTGTTGAGTCTCAAAGGTCTTAGCAGGTAGAAGAGAGCAGCTCGCCAGGAACACCACTGCTACCCCTGAGAGCATCCCCAGAATATTATCTGCTCCCCATCTGTGGGGCAAACGCCTGGTATTAATCTTTTTGGGCGCTGAGTGATGGTTTGTTGTCTTCATGTGTCGTTGCTGCTCCGTGTCAGTCAGTGGGTGTTAGGATCTTGCCTACTGGGTATGTCCCAAAATGATTACAACTTAAAAGCTTATTTTAGGTCTAGCGTGTCTCAATGCTAAATTAGTGCTTTCTCTTCTATTGTGACGATTAGCAGCAAAGCTGGTGGATAATGGAAATTCCCATAGAAAGTTTGTGGAGTCAGGTACTAGAGCGCCTAAAGCTTGAACTATCCCGACCTACCTTTGAAACTTGGATCAAAACTGCTAGTGCGGAGCGATTAGAAAATAATTGCTTGGTTATCCGCACTCCTAACCCATTTGCTCGTAATTGGTTACAGAAGTATTACATAAATACTATTGCTCATGTAGTGCAAGATATTCTCGGTCATCCCGTAGGAATTTACATTACCGTTGCTCAAGGTGATGAAGTTTCTCATTTTAGTGAACGAGAGGTTTCTTGGGAATCACCAAATCCCAGCAGTATTTCCAAAGCTGTTCCTAATCACAATCATAAAACTACTGACTTAAACTCTAAATATGTCTTTTCGCGATTTGTAGTTGGTGCTAACAATCGCATGGCTCATGCTGCTTCTTTGGCAGTTGCAGAATCTCCAGGTAAAGAGTTTAATCCTTTATTTTTATGCGGTGGTGTAGGTTTAGGTAAAACTCATCTTATGCAAGCTATTGGTCATTATCGCTATGAAATTTGTCCTGATTGTAAAATATTTTATGTTTCTACTGAGCAGTTTACGAATGATTTAATTACAGCGATTCGCAAGGATAGTATGCAGAGTTTCCGAGAGCATTATCGAGCCGCTGATCTTTTATTAGTTGATGATATTCAGTTTCTTGAAGGGAAGGAATACACCCAAGAAGAATTCTTTTATACTTTTAATACTTTACATGAAGCTGGTAAACAAGTTGTCATTGCTTCCGACCGTCCTCCTAACCAGATTCCTAGTTTACAAGAACGTCTTTGTTCTCGGTTTTCTATGGGGTTAATTGCAGATATTCAAAAGCCTGATTTAGAAACTAGAATGGCAATTTTGCAGAAAAAAGCTGAAGATGAAAATATTTGTCTTCCCCGCGACGTGATTGAGTATATTGCTTCTAACTATACTTCTAATATTCGAGAATTAGAAGGAGCTTTAATTCGGGCGGTGGCTTATATTTCTATTTGGGGCTTACCGATGACGGTGGAAAATATCACACCAGTTTTAGAACCGCCTAACGAAAAAATGGCAGCTACCCCAGAAGCAATTTTAAAGGTGGTAGCGGATAATTTTGATGTTTCAATAGACGACCTAAAAAGTAACTCGCGACGAAGAGAGATTAGCTGGGCGCGTCAATTAGGGATGTATTTAATGCGCCAACATACGTCTCTGAGTTTGCCGAGAATTGGTGAGGAGTTTGGTGGCAAAGACCATACAACGGTAATCTACAGTTGCGATAAAATTACCCAACTTCAGCAGAGCGATCGCACTTTAGCACAAACACTACGCCAACTGAGCGATCGCATCAATATGACTAGCCGTTCTCAAAAACCATCGTGAAGATTTATTTTAAGTTTTCCACAAGCAGCAGTCTGAATTATGAGTTTTGACGGCTAAATAATTAGTCGATAATATTAAGTAATGTATAAAAATTGATTAAATTTAACTTAGATTATGGAAAAAACATTACTTTTTGTGCGGAAAACTGGGGAAAACTTGATTTTTTCCAGTAAAACTTAATTAAGTATAATTACCTTGTAGAAAATTGCCTGAGTTTTTCCACAAGTTTTCCACAGGTAGTTAACTTACCTAATATCATATCCGATTTAACACTCGCATCCTCCCTGCCACTTAGAGATTTCAGCCTAGCCACAAAGTAAAGGAAGTGCAATATTATTTATAACAGGTACGATGTTTTCTAAACTGATTTTGCTCGCTACCATTTATACTTCTCAGTTTATCCCTGCTACATTCTTCATCCAAGCCTTACCTGTTTTTATGCGACAACAAAAAATGTCCCTGAATGTGATTGGATTTCTGGGTTTGTTAATTCTTCCATCAGGGTTAAAGTTTCTTTGGTCGCCATTAATTGACCGCTACCGCTTAGGTAAGTTAGGATATTATCGCGGTTGGATTATTTGCTTTCAATTATTGCTAACCCCGCCACAGTTAGGATACTGAAAAATTGTACTGATAGCTATATTTTTCCCAAGTTATTGATGAATTTTGGCGATTAATTGCAATGCCAAAAACGAGTGTCCGCCCAATTCAAAGAAGTTATCATTGATGCCTAGTTGATTAATCTGGAATACTTCTGCCCAAATTGATATTAGTGTTTCGTCAGTTTGGTTACGTGGTAGTACCAAAGTTTTTTCTAATTCTGGTGTTTTGATTGGTACAGTAAGTGCTTGACGATTCACTTTACCATTAGCTGTGAGTGGCAATAATTCTAACAGCATAAAGGTAGAAGGTATCATGTATTCTGGTAACTTTGTTTGGAGAAAATCACGTAGTTCACTAAGAGGATGTTTGAAAAGTGGTCGGCTGTGATTTTAGGCACTTATCGATCCCCCCTAGCCCCCCTTAAAAAGGGGGGAACCGGAATCAAAGTCCCCCAATTTATCGGGGGATTTAGGGGGATCTAAGAGTATTTGATACATCACTAAGGACTTTTCAAACAACCTCTAAGATTAATTTCCGAGATTTTCTCAGATTTGGGGACTATATAACCTATCAGTGACCTATTGCCTTGTTCTTCTAGCACATTAGCGATCGCTTCTTTAATTGCGGTATGTTGTTGCAATTATGATGGTAAGTAGGTGGGCGGGAAAATTTATAACTATGTCATTGCGTTCGCCCTTGGCGTTCCCGCAGGGTACGCAACGGAGTGGAGTGAAGCAATCGCAAGGTTTTCACCGTTTTTACTTTTCGTTATTTGTGTATTGTTAACGGGAACAATAAAAAATAAATGCTTTTACATAAATGTTTAACCGCGCAACGGCTTTCACTCCATCAAAACTCAAGTCTGCGATCGCCTGCGATCCCCTGATAGTTAAACCGGATACGACGGTGATGGACGCGATCGCCCTAATGATCAGCGTG
Organism: Nostoc sp.; assembly: GCF_036917935.1. GTDB lineage: Bacteria > Cyanobacteriota > Cyanobacteriia > Cyanobacteriales > Nostocaceae > Nostoc. The sequence goes on from NZ_JBALEL010000052.1 coordinate 62,125, forward strand.
CCGACTATCTATAATACCACGAAAACTGCGGATGGGCAACTGGATGAACTCTATCTAGAGTCCCGCTCAAGCTGCGTGTTGGTAGTGGAAGACGGGCAGTTGCTAGGCATTTTTACAGAGCGGGACGTGGTGCGCCTGAGTGTCCAGCAGCGTTCTCTGGAGAATCTAGCGATTCGGGGGGTGATGGTACATCCAGTTATCACCCTGCACGAATCTGCTTTTACCGATTTATTTTTTGCGATTAATCTGCTCCAGCAGCATCAGATTCGCTACTTACCCATCCTGGATGAGCAGGATCGCCTGGTGGGGCTGGTGACTGACGAAAGTCTACGGCAAATCTCCCGCAATATAGATATTTTGCGCTTAGAAGCAGAGAAAATCGAAGTATTGGAAACCCTTAGCGTTGCACTAGAACAACAAGTTGAAGCCCGAACCATCGCCCTGAAAGCTAAGGCAGAGCGGGAGAAATTGGTAGCAGCGATCGCTACCCAAATCCGATCCTCCCTGAGTCTGCAAACCATTCTGGAGACGACTGTAGCACAGGTGCGGCAATTGTTGGGCTGCGATCGCGTTAACATTTGGCAGTTGAATGGAGATTGGCAAATGATCGTCGTCGCCGAGTCCACCAACTCCTCACTGTCACTGATGACCGAGCAGATTAACGATACCTGGTTTCACCAAGACTGCACGCAAATTTATCGCCAGGGGCGGATTCGTGTTGTGCCGGATATCTACACGATCGAAATGTCAGATTGTCACCGCAATATGCTAATCCGCCTTCATACCCGGGCTAAAATTTTGGTGCCCCTCCTGTGCGGCGATCAATTCTGGGGTTTCCTCAATGCCACCGAAAGCCAGCACGCGCGGGAGTGGTTGCCGGAAGAAGTTGAACTGCTGCAAGCCTTATCAATGCATCTGGCGATCGCCCTTGGGCAAGCCATTACATACCAAAAATTGCAAGAGCAACTGATCGAGCGCCAACAAGCGGAAACTCGGCTGCGGGAGAGCGAACAGCGCTATATCACATTAACCACCTCTGCCCCCGTGGGGATTTTTCGCACCGATGCGGCTCTTAATTGCACCTATGTCAACGATCACTGGTGTCAGATTGCAGGACTCACCCCAGAAGCCGCCACCGGAGACGGATGGCGACAAGGGTTGCACGCCGACGATCGAGACATGATCGCGGCAGAGTGGTATCAATCTGCCCAAGAAAACCGCTCTTTTCGCCGAGAGTATCGCCTTCAACGCCCCAATGGTACAGTGATTTGGGTTTATGGGCAGGCGGTGGCGGAGCAGAATGCCGAGGGGCAGGTGATTGGTTATGTGGGTACGATTACTGACATTAGCGATGTCTACGAGGAGCTACGCTTACGCAAACGGGCGGAATTAACACTGCAAAAACTAGTGACAGGAACCGCCGCCGTCACTGGAGAGGACTTTTTTCCAGCCTTAGTACGCCACATTTCCGAAGCGTTAGATGTTCACTATGCCCTCGTCACCGAACTGGTGGACGACAAACTCCATACGCTAGGATTCTGGGCAAATGGAGCCTTACAGCCGGAAATTTCCGACCATCCGGCTCGCACTCCCGGCGAATATGTTCTCAGAGATGGGGAATTTTACTGCCAAAGCCAAGTTCAAGAACTCTTTCCTGACGATTCCGACTTGGTGATCATGCAGGCAGATAGCTATCTGGGCATTGCCTTAAAAGACGATCTGGGCAATGCGATTGGCAACCTTTGCATTCTAGACGTGCAGCCCTTGGGAGAGGGGAAACGCGCCGAAGCGATCGCCATTCTCCAGGTATTTGCAGCACGGGCAGCCGCCGAATTGCAGCGTCAAGTCGCAAATAATGCACTACATCGCTTGAATCAGGACTTGGAAGTGAGGGTAAAACAGCGAACTCAAGAACTCCAAGCGCGAGAGGCTCAACTGCGCGATCTCTTCGACAATGCCACCGATTTGATCCAAAGCGTTTCGCCCGACGGTCGGATTTTATTTGTGAATCGGGCATGGAAAGAAACCTTGGGATACAATGATGCCGATTTGGAGCAGTTGTCTATTTTCCAGGTTATCCATCCCGATGACCTTGGGTATTTCCAGACAGCGATCCAAAGCCTATTTACTGGCGCACTCAGTTTAGATATCGAAACCAGATTCCTGACCAAAGATGGCAGAGAAATCATCGTCGAGGGGAATATCAATTGTCAGTTTCAAGATGAACAGCAGATTGCCACGCGGGGGATCTTTCGGGACATTACCCAGCGCAAACAAGCCCAAGCGCAACTCCATAAACTATCGGAGCGCCTCGCCTTGTCCCTGAAATCTGGGGCCTTCGGCTGTTGGGACTGGGATATTTTACAAAATACCATCCTTTGGGATGAGCGGATGTACGAACTGTATGGTGTCACAAAACAATCTGATTCCCCTGTGTTTTACGACATTTGGGCAAACAGTCTACATGCCGATGACCGCACTGCCGCCGAAACATTAGCCCAGCAAGCCGTTTTAGGACAGGGAGAATACGATACCGAGTTTCGGGTTGTGCATCTCGATGGAAGTATTCACTTTATTAAAGCCTATGGGGTGGTGGTGCGAGATGCTCAGGGCAATCCTCAGAGCATGATTGGAGTTAACTTTAATATTAGCGATCGCAAACAAGCCGAGAAAACCATTGGCCAACAGGTCGAACGAGAACAACTGCTGCGAGAAATCACCCAGAGGATTCGTCAATCCCTAGACCTCCAGACCATTTTCGACACCGCTTGTCAGGAAATCCGCTCAGTGATTCAGGCCGATCGGGTGGCCATTTTCAAATTTTATCCCGAATCCAACTTTGATGATGGCGAATTTGTGGCTGAATCAGCTGTAGAAGGGTTTTCCTCAGTGGTGGCGATTCGGGTACACGACCACTGCTTTGGCGAAAACTATTCATCCCTCTATGCCTTGGGTAGGTCTTATGTTGTCGATGATATTTATAACGGTGGGATGACAATCTGCCACAGTGACATCCTGGCTCAGTTTCAGGTGCGTGCCAATCTGATTATGCCATTCCTCTGCGGTAATAAGTTGTGGGGCTTGCTGTGCGTCCATCAATGTGCGACAACCCGCCACTGGCAGCAGTCTGAAATTGACTTTACCCTACAACTTGCCAACCAGTTAGCGATCGCCATTCAACAAGCGAATCTCTACGAGCAAATTCAGTCGGAACTATTGGTGCGGCAGCAAGCCGAAGCGAGAATTGCCCTGCAACTGCGACGAGAACACGCCTTGGGGGCGATTATCCAAAAAATTCGCCAGTCGCTAGATATCAACGAGATCCTGGCAACGGTAACTCAGCAGGTCAAAGACGTGATGCACAGCGATCGCGTCATCGTCTTCCGGCTCTTTGCTGACGGCAGAAGTCAAATTGTCGAAGAAGCCTTATCTGATGAGTTCCCCACCCTCAAAGACCGCCACTGGGATAACGAAATGTGGTCTCCAGAAATCCTCGATTGCTACTGGCAGGGCAAGCCGCGCATTGTCCCCGATGTGATGAACGATATTTGGACGGATTGCCTGGTGGAATACGCAATTGAAGGTCAAATCCAGTCGAAAATTATCGCACCGATTTTACAAGACGTGCGAGGCAGCGAAACCCATCGCTGGGCTGCCCCTTGGCAAACTAACAAGCTGTGGGGGGTTTTGGTTGTCCATGCCTGCCAAGAAAAACGAGTGTGGAAAGACTCCGAAGCGCAACTTCTGCAACAAATTGCCAACCAGTTAGCGATCGCCATTCAGCAAGCGAGTCTTTTTGAGCAATTACAGCAAGAACTCGCAAAAGGACAGCAGGCAGAGGCAAAACTAACCGAGAGCAATCAACAACTGGCAGTTTCTAACCAAGAACTCGCCCGCGCCACCCGTCTCAAAGACGAATTCCTGGCGAACATGAGCCACGAACTTCGCACCCCCCTCAACGCCATTTTGGGCATGACCGAAGGGCTAGAAGAGGAAGTCTTTGGCATCGTCAACGAGCAACAACTCAAAGCCTTGCAAACCATTGAGGGCAGCGGCTCTCATTTGCTGGAGTTGATCAACGACATCCTGGATGTGGCAACCATTGAAGCCGGACAGATTAAACTGGAATTCACCTCAACTTCGGTGGCTGATCTATGTCAATCCAGTCTGGCGTTTATCAAACAGCAGGCATTCCAAAAAGGGATTAAGGTTGAAATCAAACTTCAGCTGAATCTACCTGACCTGCTGGTGGATGAACGCCGCATTCGCCAAGTGTTAATTAACCTGCTTAACAATGCGGTCAAATTCACCTCAGAGGGGGGACGCATTACCCTAGAAGTTGCTGAACTTTCCCCCGACACTACCGATTCCTCAGAGCAACACTTTCTGCGAATTGCCGTGAACGATACAGGCATCGGCATCTCGTCAGAGAATATCAAACAACTATTTCAGCCCTTTGTCCAAATCGATAGCGCCCTGAACCGTCAATATCCGGGTACAGGCTTGGGACTGGCATTGGTGAAGCGGATTGTCCAACTCCACGGCGGTAGGGTGGGGCTAACCAGTGAATTGGATGTGGGCAGTTGCTTCACGATTGAGTTACCCTGTACTCCCGGTTCTCCCTTCTCGCCGGAATTGACGGCAGGTAATCAACCCCCTGCTATTCTCAAACTGGATTCTCCTCCTGCCAACGATTCGCACCCTGCCCCCCTGATCTTGCTAGCAGAAGATAACCAAGCCAATATCAGTACAGTTTCTAGCTACCTCGGAGCCAAGGGCTATCAGATTCTATTAGCAACAAATGGTCAAGAAGCGATCGACCTGGCTACAACTCACCAGCCTGACTTAATTTTGATGGATATCCAAATGTCGGGAATCGACGGTTTAGAGGCAATGAGACAGATTCGCCTCGATTCTAACTTGATTGATATTCCGATCCTTGCCTTGACAGCGTTAGCCATGACGGGCGATCGCGATCGCTGTTTAGAAGCAGGAGCCAACGAGTACCTAACTAAACCCGTGAAACTCAAGCAACTGGCCACCACCATTCAACAGCTTTTAATCGGAACAAAGGCTAACAAATGAATGGCACTAAGAAAAGATATAGCCCTTGCCCTAACTGGTTCCCAGCCTCCAGGCTGGGAACCGATTCTGGGAGGGCTGCCGCCTCCAGTAGCTTGACGGGAGGCGGAGCCTCTTTGAATACATTCCCAGCCTAGAGGCTGGGAACGAGGCGACACATGCCTTTAGGCTTTTATTAATGCCATTCGGCTAACAAATAAATAATGCCCTCTATTTTAGTAATTGACGATCAACCCGATAACTTTGATGTGATTGAAACCCTCTTAAGTAAGCAAGATTATCTGCTACACTACGCTGCCAGTGGTCAAGAGGCGATCGCATCTCTCAACCTATTTCAGCCAGATGTGATTTTGCTAGACCTAATGATGCCGGGAATGGATGGGATAGAAGTGTGCCAGCGAATTAAAGCCATGCCGCAATGGCAGCCAGTTCCGATCATCATGGTGACGGCTCTCACCGCCAAAGAAGACCTCGCTCGCTGCCTAAAATCAGGTGCCGACGACTTCATTAGTAAACCCGTTAATGCTGTCGAATTGCGGGCACGCATTCATTCAATGCTCAGGATTAAGCAACACTACGACAACATCCAAACTTTATCGAATATCCAAGTAAGTACGATCAAAGTCTTGGAAAGCACACTGAATGAACTGCGCGGCAACTTGGTTTCTAGTTTACCCCATGAACTCAATACACCACTAAATGGCATTGTCGGAACCATCAGCCTACTCATCGAAGATATTGACGACATGGATACTGCCGAAATCCGTGAACTTTTAGGCATGGCAGATCAATCCGCCCGTCGTCTAGAACAATTAACCAAACAATTCTTGATCTATTTAGAACTAGAGTTATCAACACACCAGCAGCAAAACATCGAACCTCAGTCAACTCACTTTTCAATGGCAGCGATTGAAGCGGCTTTGCAATCTCATCCTCAAAGTGTTAATCGCAGCAACGATTTCATCTTTGCAATTGAGGAGGCTGATGTGTCAATATCGGAGCGATATCTAGCGATTATCCTCGATGAATTAGTTGGTAATGCGCTCAAATTCTCCCACAATGGGACAGCGATTAAGATCAGTAGTCAGGTGGTGGCAGGAATGCTAAATCTCTCCGTCCATGATTTCGGATGGGGCATGACAGAAGAACAGATATCTAAAATTGGTGCTTTCATGCAGTTTGAACGCAAAACCTACGAACAGCAGGGCACAGGTATGGGCTTAAAGCTTGTCCAAAAAATCCTCGAAGGTTGTGGTGGACAGTTCTCAATTTCAAGTGTCTATCAGCAAGAAACAACGGTACATATTAAAATGGCACGCTTGTAAAGCCGAAACACTTGTGGTTTAAGCAGTTTGCAATTGGATCAAACATCAGAGTTTTTCGATGAAGTGTAGATAATCAATCGTATTTTAGCGTCGGCGTAGCCCACCGTAGCGATCGCAGGTTTTTTGCCTAACCTCACTTTGGAGCGTTGCTCCCTTTGACTTGTAGGTAATTTTTTTTAGCAACCAGTCCTAAGAAGTTTAACTGACTGCGGAGTATTATCCAGATAATTGAGCGATATACAACGCGAGTACGCTGGACGTTTAATCATGCTTTCGAGTAAAATACGGTAAGTGCATCGCCTTACGTGCTTTTATATGTAAAACTGTAGAAAAACCCAGTTAGAAGTTGATTTGAGCAGAGCGACTGACCAATAAGCAGTTATCAAAGTCTATTTCAGCTAAATGCCAGTTGTCATGCTTACAAAAACTTCCAGACAGGTTTTAAGTTGTCGAGGAATCCTTGAGAAACACAATAACTTGCCATCACTAGCTCTGTCTACCACTGGGCTATAGTTTGGCTGACTTTCAGTTCTAGCTGCTCGTAGTTAAGTCAGTGAACAGTTATCAACGCTTCGTTTGGGGATTTAAACCCTAACCAACGCGGCTCACTTCTAAAAGTGGGAGATTCAACAGGACTCTGATAACTGATAACTAATTGTTGAAACCCCCGAAGAGTATGGACTATTTATTACTACCGTTCTTAAGCTTTTTTGTTGGCATCATCGTTGGTTTGACGGGAATTGGCGGAGCCTCGCTGATTACGCCAATGTTGATTTTTGTTTTTCAGGTTCCGCCTTCTATCGCTGTGAGTTCTGATGTTATGGCCGCCACCTTGATGAAAATTGTTGGTAGCGTCAAGCATTGGGAACAGAAAACCCTTGACACAAAAGTTGTCAAATGGCTAGCCTTCGGGAGTGTTCCAGGCTCACTGTTCGGCGTGGGGATTTTGCACCTGATTAAACGTACAGGTGAGTATAATCTGGATAACATCTTGCTGCGTTTGCTTGGCGGGATGATTTTACTAGTCACAGTGTTAGCACTAGTGCAATTGTTGTTATTGACTTTTTTCCCCAAATTTAATTTACCCGAACTGCCAAAATTAGACTTAGAAACTAACTTTGGTCGCTTTTTGACAATCACTTTGGGAGCAATTTTAGGCTGTTTTGTCGGTCTAACCAGCGTCTCATCAGGTTCAATGTTTGCCCTAGTGCTGATTGGGTTTTTCCGTCTTGATGCACGGAAGTTAGTGGGTACAGATATTTCACACGCAGCAATTTTACTGGTGTTTACAGCCCTTGGTCATCTCAGCCTGGGAACAGTTGATTGGAGTTTGGTACTACCTATCTGGCTAGGCTCTGTGCCTGGGGTGTTACTAGGCGCTAAAATCTGCCAGATAGCTCCGCAACGCCCACTACGGTTTATTATTTACGCCATTTTGATGATGGTAAGTTGGAAATTAGTTCATCAGGTGTAACCAATTTGAGATTTTCAACCCTAAATCCAGCATCCCACATTGATTAACTTCTGACCCCAGGTAGTAGAGTAAATGTACCTCGCTCATACATAATGAACAGACCCAAGCCAATTAACACAAAAGGTACGACAGCTTGACCGTAGCGACTTAAAATATCAGCAATGGTAGGTTGACGGCTTAAAAAATAAGCGATCGCACACCAAACCCCTACCATGATAAAAAATATACTTAGAATTACTCCCAAGCTGGCAAGATTGTGACCAGCGAATAAAGGGATATATATACTAATATTGTCACCACCATTAGCGATCGTTACTGCTGCCACTTTATAGGTTTGGGGGTGCAAAACGCTCAAAATAAAAGACAATACCGGGTTAGTCGGTGTAGACTGCCTAAAATCACTACTGACTGTCTGAACTGTTGCAGCTTCTTCTTTTCTAGATATTAATTGTTGAATACCAATTGCTATTGGTAGCAATCCTAGCAATCCTATCCATTCTCGCTGTACAACCAATCCCCCAAAAAATCCTGGTAAGCTAGCGATGATAATGGCTGTAAAACCCAGATATTGACCAAGTAAGATATGCCGCCGCCGAAAATTCCCATCTACCTGTGAAAAAAATATTAACAAGATAATGATGTCATCTATGTTAGTGGCGATGAAGGCAATTATCCCTTCACTGAAGGCTGTCCCTAGCTGACTCATGCTCGATTTTTAGAATCTACGATTTACCACCATACCAAATTAACTAATTCGTAATTATTGAGTTTAAGTCCCCCACTCTCCACAGAAAGCGCGAGAATGCATCTTATCTACAGCTTTGGTAGTTTCAAGTTGAGTATGGGAATACTTATAAATAGAGGTTTAATAGTATCGGGCTAATACCAATATGTTCGGACTTGAAAAAATAACACCAGAAAAAATTCTAAAAGCAGGACTGATTGGCGCTGGTGCTTGTGTTGCTGCAATAGCAGCACCTATAGGAGTAGTAGCAGTTGTAGGAATTACAGTTGCAACGGCTGCTACAACTTGGGCTGCTGAGAGTATTGACGATGAACTTAAGCGGAAAAATGACGACGAAAATAAAAGCTAATTCGCCTATTTAAATTAGCTTCAGTTTATTGTCATATAGCAAGTAATATAGCGTTTACTAAGCAACTGAACTACACCCAAATCTTGTTTAACAAGGTTAGTAGCTTTGAAAACGTACCTCACAAGGTCAGTAAGAGGATGTTTGAAAAGTGGTTGGCTGTGATTTTAGGCACTTCTAGATCCCCCCTAACCCACGCCAGTCGCTCATGGGGGAAACCCCATCGCTTTTAGCGTCTCCCCTTGGGAGAAGACCGCGCTGGCTCCCCTTAAAAAAGGGGGGCAACCTCTCTCAAAGTCCCCCTTCTTTAAGGGGGATTTAGGGGGATCTCAAAGTATTTGCTACCAAGAAGAGGACTTGTTCATTCATCCTCTAAGCGCTATAAACCCTTGCATAGTACGGACAAGATTTTGAATTGGGAATACTAAAATTACTTCATTGAAAATAAATTTATGGGGATGATTAATACAGGTTTTTTAATTGGAATGACCTTTAAAGAAGGTAAAAAATACGTAGAAGATAATGGGGAAAAATTGGCAGAATACAAAATTTATGGAGAAGTCGCCCAAGGCACTATTAGAGTCATCGTAGAAAACGGAATAATAATCGAAGTTATCCAACCCTAACCCCACAACCAACACAACAGCCTCCCTAGCTCAAAACTACGGGAGGTTTTGAATTAGACTAAATAATACTTAAACAACAAACCAAGTTTTAGTGATAAAAATACCCAGGAAATATGAGCGAGTTAGTTACTGCAATTACTACAGGGGCGATCGCGTTCATTGCCACTAACATTGATGATATTGTCATTCTATTGTTGTTTTTTTCTCAAATAAACGCTAACTTTCGCCCCCGGCATATCGTTGCTGGTCAATTTCTAGGTTTTACGGTTCTGTTAATCCTTAGTCTTCCGGGTTTATTTGGTGGGTTAGTTTTATCAAAAAACTGGATTGGATTACTTGGTTTACTCCCAATGTCCATAGGTATCAGTAGCTTAGTGAATCGGGAAGAAGATTCATCAAAAGAAGTTGTAGTTGCAACAGAAGAAGGTGAAGCATCAACAATTCCTAGCTTTTTTTCTCCCCAAGTTTATAGTGTGGCAGCCGTTACAATTGCCAATGGTAGCGATAATATTAGTGTCTACGTACCTTTATTTGCTAGCAGCAACTTAGAGACTTTTTTGGTAATTATTGGATTATTTTTTCTATTATTAGGAGTTTGGTGCTACGTTGCATACAAATTAATTAACAATAGAGTCATAGCTGATGTATTGACTCGCTACGTTAATCATCTTGTGCCTTTTGTTTTGATCGGATTAGGCGCTTTTATTGTATTAACAAGTGAAGCTTTGAGCTTAATAAAGCTAGCTGCTAGTTGTATCTGTTTGATGATTTTGGTGAAAAATAATCAAAGTGTCGATGAAATGGGCGAAAATTCTAATAGATAACAAAGCCAATTTTAGATTTTAATTTAGAGGATTTTTTAAAAGTCCTCTTGTCGGTAACAAAACATTTTAGATCCCCCTAAATCCCCCGATAAATTGTGGGACTTTGATTCCGGTTCCCCCCTTAAAAAGGGGGGCTAGGGGGGATCAATAAGTGCCTAAAATTACAGCAAACTACTTTTAAAACATCCTCTTAAATTAAAAATCTCAAATCTCAAATCTAAAATTGGTATGCGGAATCAAACTTTACTCAACCACTCATTCTCGTCTGGGTCTTTGAACAGTGAAGTACTGAGGTAACGTTCGCCGAAGCTAGGCTGGATCATGACGATGAGGCGACCTGCATTTTCTGGCCGTTGTGCCACTTGAATAGCCGCGTATAAAGCAGCGCCAGTAGAAATCCCCGATAGTAATCCTTCTTCTTTTGCGAGGCGACGGCTGTAAGCGATCGCTTGCTCATCCGCTACCTGAATCACTTCATCTACCAGTTCTGAACGGTAAATTGCTGGGACAAATCCCGCGCCAATACCCTGGATTTTGTGAGGCCCTGATTTACCACCTGTTAATACCGGACTATTGCTGGGTTCAACTGCGATCGCTTGGAAACTCGGCTTCCGTCCTTTAATAACTTCTGCAACTCCGGTAATCGTCCCACCAGTACCCACTCCCGCCACTAGAATATCTACCTCTCCATCGGTATCATTCCAGATTTCTTCGGCTGTGGTTTCGGCGTGGACTTTCGGGTTAGCAGGGTTGCGGAACTGCTGCAACATATAAGCATTGGGCGTTTTAGCTACAATCAGCTCTGCATGAGCGATCGCCCCTCGCATCCCTTCTACCCCTGGCGTTAACTCTAATTGAGCGCCATAAGCTTTGAGCATGGATCGTCTTTCCTGGCTCATTGTGTCAGGCATCGTTAGAATAAGATGATAACCCTTGGCGGCTGCTACCATCGCTAGCGCAATTCCTGTATTTCCAGAAGTCGGCTCTACTAAAACAGTTTTTCCGGGGTGAATCAAACCTGCTTCTTCTGCCGCTTCCACCATACTCGCGCCAATCCGATCTTTCACAGAAGATGCTGGATTCATGCTTTCTAGCTTCACCACAATCCGAGCAACCGCTCCTGAAGCTTGGGGAATCTTGTTTAATTGAACTAAAGGAGTTCGGCCGATTAACTCTGTGATATCTTTCGCTATCCGCATGTGGGTACTCCGTCGTGTCTAAATATAATACATTGGACTCTGCTGGGCGCGAGTTTCTCTTTCCTCGCACAAGTCTTGAAGTGTATAACGACCCAAAACTTCAATTGAGGCAGCGTTAGCTTGCTCCCAAACTTCATAAACCAGAGTCTTTTCTAGAGTCAGAGAGTTAGAGGTATCTTTCTCTTTCCGCTCGCCTTCAACCAAAGTGACAATTTCAAGTATTGTAATCTGCCAAGGTTCACGAGCTAAAACAAAACCTCCTTTAGAGCCGCGTTGACTCTGCACCACACCAGCACGCCGGAGGTTGGTCAAAATTTGTTCCAGATAGCGCTCAGGTATGGGTTGTTTGGCAGTGATCTCGCTCATGGTTAGAGGAAGTTTTTTTCCGTGGTGGCTTGCCAGTTCTAAGAGTGCCAGCAGCGCGTATTCCACTTTGGAAGACAGATCCAAGAGAGCGTAGTTTTGGCTATTCAAGACTGTACTCAATATACTACGGTGAATTGAGGGACTTATCGCAGTTTACGCGAAATTAATTTTTTCCAAGTGTGGAATGTGATAGCATCCCACTTATTACCCACAAAAACACTATACCCTATCGACTTACCGTAGATTTTTTCTTAGACAATTCCCATAAATGACTTAATCTTTTTGTGGGAATTATCCGGAGTTTCTGTTTTCAGAGCCTCACTTACCAACGAAAACCCCAACAGAGTATGCTACTAACTGATTTGCGAACCATTTTTGAGCGTGACCCAGCAGCCCGTAACTGGCTAGAAGTATTGTTCTGTTACCCTGGACTTCATGCCCTAGTGTTTCATCGATTGGCGCACTGGCTGTATAAAATTGGAATTCCTTTTATACCTCGATTCATCTCTCATATTAGTCGCTTTTTAACCGGAATTGAAATCCATCCTGGGGCATTAATTGGTCAGGGAGTGTTTATTGACCACGGCATGGGAGTAGTGATTGGTGAGACTGCGATCGTGGGGGACTATGCCCTGATTTATCAAGGTGTCACCCTTGGCGGGACTGGGAAAGAAACCGGCAAACGCCATCCTACTTTAGGCTCTCATGTAGTTGTAGGAACGGGTGCAAAGGTATTGGGAAATATTCAAATTGGCGATCGCGTCCGTATTGGAGCCGGTTCTGTGGTGCTGCGAGATGTGCCCAGTAACACTACTGTAGTTGGCATTCCAGGGCGCGTAACTCGTCAAAACAACTCGTCTAGCAACGTCCTGGATCATGATAAAGTACGCGACGTAGAAGCTGAAGTCATCCGCGCTTTATTTGAACGTGTCAAGGCTTTAGAGAAAGAGTTCGAGCAGTTGCAAGATCAATCAAGTTCGTCCCCAACCGAGCTTGGCGACGAACCAACCGACAAACCTCAGAGCAAAAATTCTGATGGGATAATTGAAGATTTTCTGGATGGTGCGGGAATTTAAGGGAACTCCAAGAAATAAATTATCTAATATTGTGGGGTGGGCCGAAAAGCTTGCCCTATGGACTGGGCGGGCTTTTCGGCCCACCCCACAAGAGTTAATTGGATACTTTTTATTTAGGAAGTCCCTAATTTAGAGAATTGGACATTGGGGAAGAGGAGGCAGGTAGCGGTAGCAAGTCCGCGTACTCTTACAGGGAAGCAAGCTACGCTTTTAGCGTCTGTCTGCGACACACTGCGCGAACGTAGAGAGCGTCATTTTGAATTGATTTCTCCCCTGCTCCCCCTTTTAAAATACCCATAGATTCTTAGAACCTGATATAAATGTAATACTACGGTTAGTTTATCGGAGAATAGTTTTACGTAATATGGTGTCTTTGTACACAAGCTTATCCAGTTCAAGCAGTAATAATACTAAGCAACTTTTTGCCCGTAGGTCATTTCTGCCAGAGCATCATAACGGCCTTTGGAAGATTGAAACGGGTTTTGTCAGGACTTTTACCTATCTGGAAGATGGTACAACTGTCGCACTGGGATTGTGGGGCCCTGGAGATGTAGTTGGTAAGAGTTTGTCAAAAATAGAACCTTATCAGATGGAATGCCTAACTAAAGTGGAGGCGACAGTCTTACCTTTAGAGGAGTGGACTCAACTAACAGAAACTCTACTTGCCCATATCCAACAGGCTCAAGAATTGATGATCATTCGTAGCCATAAAAAAGTGGATACTATGCTCATCAAGCTGTTGGCATGGTTATCCAAAAAGTTTGGTTCGGAAGTTGAGAAGGGACGTTTAATAGATATGCGTCTGACTCATGAAGACCTCGCGGAAATGCTCGGTTCAACTCGTGTTACCATCACTCGTGTTCTTGGGCAATTTGAGCAAGAGGGCTTGATTAATCGTCTTTCCCTGCATCGAATTGTGCTGCGAGAAGAAGAAATTTGGTACTACGAAATTTAGATGATTTCAGCAAAACCAGCTATCGCCGTCAGCATTCGGTTTGCCCACAATTCTAAGATTCAAGGATTCTAGGTAAGCTAAACCGCTAGAAATTTGTGGCACTGTTCCCCGCAGTTCAATGTCAAAGCATCCTTCTCCATCTATATTTGGTTGTAGCATAGCCTTGGTAATATTAACTACCAAGCCGTAAGCAGAAATTAACTGCGAAATCACAGGCGCTTGCAGATAGCATTTAGGAATATGTATCCGCAGACGAATCTGAGTGACTTGGCTTTTTTTATAAACTGAAGAAACCAGTGATAATCTGGTTTGAGAATTGGTTTTTTGGTTATTTAGTGCTGCCATTGGATAGTGATAATTTTATTAATTAGCGTAGGCGTAGCCCGTCGTAGACATTGCTATAAACGCTAGACAAATCCACCCAAATCGGTAGCCCCAGTTTTTCTAAATAACTCAGGCTAGAGTAGAGTTGCTTTGTTGTCCCCCACAAATCCAAGTCAAACCAGCCGTCATCTTGCGTATCGGGTTGAAGTAAGGCACTGGTGATATTGACTGTTAGTCCATAACGAGAAACTAACTCGGAAATTACCGGTTCTTCGTAATAAGATTTTAAGACGCACAGTTGCAAACGCAATCGATTGGTTTGACCTAGAGAAATCCACTGCTGGAATTGTTCTTGCCATTTATTTGTCAGCCATGCAGAGTCTTTGGAACTCAGTTTGCTAGCTGGATTTGGGAAAGGTAGAGAGTGCTGGTTGGGTTGAATCTGGTTAGCGATGTCTACGACGGGCTACGCCTACGCTAGTTGCAGCAAATTTACTCCCAATCCTTGTAAGTAAGATAGGCTATTTGTCAGTTTTTGGGGATTTCCCGAAAGTTCCAAATCAAACCAGCCATCGCTGTCACTGTCTGATGTCAGGGATGCAGCTTTGATATTGACGGTTAAACCATAACGAGATACCAGTCGGGAAATTACAGGTTGCCTGTTATACCTTTGAGGCACGAGAATTCGACTGTGGATTGAAGCGGGTTCTATAGATTTACTCTGAGACATCAGATTAGTTCCCAATAGTAATGCCTACGGTGGGCTGCGCCTACACAATTTTTTGGTTCGGCAGAGATTCTTGCTGATGCCGTACCCCTAAAATTAAACTGTGGGTGGTTGAATGTCAGCCTCATAGAAATTTTCATATTTTTGGCTTTGATTAAACTACGGTAACTTTATCGATTTAATGCATTTAATTGTTATGTAAAGGAGAGTCCCACAAAGACCGCAAAAAAACAATGAGCAAATTCACGTAAATTATACTCACTTTATTTAGATTAATTTTAGTCTAATACGGTTGATATTTTAGGTAACCTGGTGTATGTATATTTCAAGAGGCAGTCAGGTTTCAGCAATCCATGTGTAACTACGTGGGACTTAGGCTGCCGAACTGCTGACTGTGAGACTTGTCGTTGGCGCAGCCTTTCGTAGAGAAGAAAAGTTTTCATTCATCCTTCTTTCCTCCAGCAAGAACTGCCATCTCTTGTAAGAAGTAGAACGGCGTTAATAATTAAAGGTTTGTACTATAGCGGTTCTAGCCCTACTTTGAGAACTAAAACCTTCAAAGTGGAGCCAACTTCGGTTTATTTACATTGCGTAACATACTTTAATTTATTCCCGCCTACTGACTTAAATACTTTTTGGTACTTCAGCTAATTATTAACAAACTAACAAGTTAACACTGACGCGATCGCAGAAACTTTAAACTTTAAGTTCATATCCTAAAATTAGCTTGCTCTCTAGCCTGTTAGGATATTAATCAGCATCGGATAGTGGGTTAAGTTTTGATTATAAACTTTGATGATTAATATTACTAAGCTTAATAAAATTGACTTTCTAGTTTTGATTGGGATTGTGATTATTGGTCTTATACATTTACCTTTTCCATTTGACGGAGATCAAGCATTTTTTAGGCTAGGTGCTTTGGAGATGCAACAAGGAGAGGTGCTATATCGTGATTTTTGGGATGTGAAGCAACCGGGGATTTTTTGCTTTTACTTTTTGGCGGGGACTTTCTTTGGGTTTAATGAGATTGGCATCCATCTCTTTGAACTTATTTACATGGTGTTTCTTTCTATAGTATTGTTGCTAAGTCTCAAAAGCTATTTTCGGCATCGGATAATCGCCAGTCTAGTACCTTTGTTAACGGTTGGAGTTTACTATACTGTTTCACAGCCTTGGCATCTTACTCAAGTAGAAGCGCTGGTTAGTTTTCCTTTATTTATTTGTATTTGGCTGACTTATCTATCTTGTAAATATGAAGGAAAGCAAAGATTTTTTATACTTTTACTGTCAGGATTTATTGGTGGAATTGTCCTGATATTTAAATTAATACTTTTACTAATACTACTATCAATTTGGCTGACTATTTTAATATATTCTGTGCTAATCAAACGGCAGAAAATTCCCCAAGTTTTTGTAGAAATCTTTATTCCACTTTTTCTAGGGATTATATTTCCTCTTTTATTTGTTATTAGCTATTTTGCCTGGTTTAATAGTTTACCAATTTTGTATCAGACATTCTTTTTATATCCACCTCGGATTGTTGCTAATTTCCCATTTGAACCAAGTGGGCTTTTTCCGGGAATAAAATGGTTCTTAAATAGTTTTTACCCTCTAATTTTAGCTGCGACTGTAGCAGTAGATGTATCATTGCGTAAGTCTAAGAATATATTGACTTTGCTACTTGTTGTTTGGTGTATTTTTGCTTGGGGTGTGATTGTTCTACAACGTGGGGCATTTTGGGAATACCATTATTTACTATTATTTGTACCTTTAGGCATTTTAGCAACTAAAGGATTAGATGTTTTATGGGAGTCTTTAAAAAAATTGAGTTCCCCACTTACTACAATTCTGCTTATATTTTTGTTTTTCTTACCTTTATCAAACACTCTGATAAAAAAGAGCGTTGTTCTGGTTAATAACAACTTTGCTTTAACTGAAGATACACGATTTAAATATCAGACTTTTTTTAGAGAAAAATATCCATCTCTTCGTTCAGAGGCTGACTTGATCTCCCAGCCAGGTAGTCTTCCTGGTAAGATTTATGTAGCTGGCGATCCATCTATTTACTACTTTTCTGATCGGACTCAGGCAACATCACTACGTGGTTGGGCACTTGAATATTTTCTGCCTGAGCAATGGAAAAAACTTCTAGAGGAATTAGATTCATCTAAGCCTCCTTATATCTTTATTGATTATATTCAGCTGCCTACTATCAAAGAAAATTTCCCAAAGATGCTGGAATTTGTTGAGCAAAAATACCGTATTTTACGTCAAAATGATCACGGTATTTGGTATATCCTTTTGTAGACAACCCACTACAGCAATCCTGAATCATTCATGAGAAACCAGATCCTCGATAACTTTTACGAAATCGGGGATCTGCGAGATAAGTAAACTGTTTGTGTTGCTATATAGCGGTTCTCAGTTGAGTGAGGTACAAGAACCCCACCCCCAACCCGCTCCCCGCAAGCGAAGAGGGGGCTATGCTGTACCTCATTTGATTAGGAAACGCTATAACCCTTACCAATCGCTTGCTTTAGTGTCATCCCAGACTTCCAATTCCAAGTCGCGGAGATAAGTTAACCCGCTCTGAATTTGTGCATCTGTTCCTTGTAGTTCAAGGTCAAACCAACCATCACCGACAGCATTGGCTCCCAAAATTGCTGCCGTGATATTCACAGTTAGTCCATAGTCAGACACCAGGCGAGAAATGACAGGTTCCTGGTGATAATCTTTAGGAATTCTGAGTCGAATCCGTTTATTGGTAAGTGTATTGTCGGTAGCCATATCTGAGTTATTTCAATCCCTAATCGGGATTGGTACAGAACTACTCTTAGAGGATGTTTGAAAAGTCCTATTGTCGGTATCAAATAGTTTTAGATCCCCCTAAATCCCCCTTAAAAAGGGGGACTTTGATTCCGGTTTCCCCCTTTTTAAGGGGAGCCAGCGCGGTCTTGGGGTCTCCCCAAGTGGAGCGACTGGCGTGGGTTAGGGGGGATCAAAGTGCCTAAAGTCACAGCCAAATACTTTTCAAACAACCTCTTAACCCTAACGGTAATTTCCTGATAGGTACTGGGTAGATCGTACCATGTCCCATGATTTGCTTGTATCCTCTTCAAAGGATAACTATAATCGCTTGATTTTTCTATTCAACATCTTTAATGCGGGTTTTCCGTTCTAGAATCTCCTTCAGTACCAAGGTTACTACTGCTAGCAACGCTAACAGTACAGCCGCAGAGAAAGCAGCTTCAGTTTCGTATTGTTTGTAAGCGTCTTCTACAAACAGTGGTAGGCTCTGGGTTTGGTCAGCAATGTTACCAGATACCACTGAAACCGCTCCGAATTCACCCATTGCTCTGGCATTGGTCAAAATTAAACCATAGAGTAAGCCCCAACGGATACTAGGTAGGGTAACGCGCAAAAATATCTGCCAATCTTTCGCACCGAGAGTTCTAGCAGCTTCTTCTTGATCTTTGCCAAACTCTTCTAAAACCGGAATCACTTCCCGCGCCACAAAGGGCATACTCACAAAGGCTGTAGCCAATACCATACCTGGAAAGGCAAAGACAATCTTGATATCATGGGCCTGGAGCCAAGGGCCAAACCAGCCATTCCGACCGTAAAGTAAGACAATCATTAATCCTGCAACTACGGGCGAAATCGAAAAAGGTAGGTCGATAATGCTCAATACTATGGCGCGTCCAGGAAATTTATGACGAGCGATCGCCCAAGCTGCACATAGCCCAAACACTGTGTTCACAGGCAAAGCAATCAAAGCCAATAACAGTGTCAGCCAAGCTGCATGGAGAAAGGCTGGTCGCGTCAGGTTGGACAGAAACGGCCCAACACCCTTACTAAAGGCTTGGACAAAAACGTTAATTGCCGGGATATATTGAACTAGGGCTAAATAGGCGATCGCTATCCCAATCAAAACTATTGGCACCCAACTCTTCTGCTCTTTCGGCTTGGCTATATCTGATACAGATGCAGATGAGTGAAAACTTGGCTTATCTACTGTCATATCGCCTTGCCCATGCTTGTAAGAAATTAATTGCCAATAGCATTACCAATGAAATTAATAGTAGAACTATGCCAATTACTGTTGCACCAGAATAGTCATACTGCTCTAATCGCTGGAAAATCAGTACAGGTGCGATCAAATCTTGATAGGGCGTATTAGAAGAGATAATCACAGTTGACCCATATTCCCCAACTGCACGGGAGAAACCCAAGGCAACACCAGTCAAAATTGTCGGAAATAAAGGCGGAAAAATCACTTTCCAGAAGGTCTGCCATTGAGAAGCACCCAGACACCAGGAAGCTTCTTCAATTTCATGTTCCATTTCCTGAAGCACTGGTTGCACAGTTCTCACAATAAAAGGTAGTGAGATAAATATCATTGCTACCGCTACTCCCGTGCGGGTAAAAGACACCTTAATTCCCAGTGGTGCTAGTAGCGAACCTATCCAGCCATTATCGCTGTAGACTGTTGCCAGGGTTAGCCCCGCTACCGAAGTTGGTAATGCAAAGGGTAAATCTACTGTGGCATCAATCAAACGCTTTAAGGGAAAGTCGTAGCGAACCAGAACCCAAGCAATCAGAGTTCCAAATACGCCATTGAGTAAGGCAGCAAATATTGCCGTAACAAAAGTTACGTTGTATGTTGCTAGTGCGATATCACTGGTGGCGATCGCCCAAAATCTCGCTGGAGTTTCCGTACTTGCTTTCAGGAACATGGCAACTATGGGGATAAACAACATCACCGTCAGATATGCAATGGTGATTCGCCAAGTCCAAGGAACCCGCCCCAATCTCTTCCAGAATGGCGTTTTGCGTTCAACTTCCATAGAAGGAGATACAGATGTCATAGTGAAAAATTCAAAATTTAAAAATTACAAGAAGTTTTCTGCCACTGGTCGGTTGTTTTTTCTACTGACCACCGACCATTGACTAATGACTAATTACCGTTTATTTTGGGCTTGAATCTTGTCAAACACGCCCCCATCTGCGAAGAACTTCTTATCAATTGCTTCCCAACCGCCCAAGTCTGCAACTGTACCCAAAGTTTTCACCTTGGGAAATTTGTCTGTAACTTCTTTAGTTTGAGCTATAGTTTCATCCACAGGACGGAATCCCAATTTAACAAACTCTTGCTGTGCTTCTGGGCTATAGAGGTATTTCACAAAACCTTCAGCAACTTCGCGGGTTCCGTGCTTATCGACGTTTTTATCCACCACGGCGATCGGATTGTCAATGGATATATTCACATCAGGAACTATATAATCAACCTTTTCGCCTTTTTGCTGTGCCAAAATAACTTCGTTTTCGTAGTTGATTAAGACATCACCCTGCCCTTGCTTGGCAAATGTATCAGTAGCTTCCCGCGCATCTTTAGGCAAGATTGGCACATTTTTGTAAACTTTAGTCACAAATTCAGTAGCTTTAGCCTCATCGCCACCTGTTTTAATCACAGAATCCCATAGTGCTAAGAAATTCCACTTAGCAACGCCTGACGTTTTGGGATTAGCAGTAATCAATTTGACACCATCTTTGGCTAAATCTGCCCAGTTCTTGATGCCTTTAGGATTGCCTGAACGAGTGACTAATGCTGCAACTGATTTAGAGACAATACCATTGTTGGGAACTTCTTTCTCCCATCCTGGCTGAATCAATCCAGCCTTCTCAATCTTTGAGGTGTCTCCAGCTAGGGCCAAGTGGACAACATCTGCTTCCAAACCATCGATAACGGCACGAGTTTGGGAACCAGAACCGCCATAGCTTTGTTTGAAGACGACAGTTTGATTATGATCTTTCTTCCACTGTTCTACAAACTTAGGAATAATTGCTTCGTGAGCTGCTTTGGTGACAGCAAAGGAAACTAGAGTTAATTCAACATTATCTTTGCTTGCAGCCACAGGAGTAGCATTAGCAGCAGGGGTTTCAGAGGAAGAAGTACTCCCAGTTCCTCCACCAGAGCAAGCGGCAAGGGCTACACTCAATACAGTACCTACCAAAAATAGTGATACAAAGCCTTTGAGCGAATTTAGTCTGAACCGATACGTTCTATGTTCAGCCATCGCTTGTAACCTTTTCAGTGGGCGTTGCCACAAACTCATTCTATTTCCTCCACTAAATCTACAGATAATTGATGGGAATACAGTTATATACTGTTTATAATACTGGATGATTCTATGTATCTAGTTACAAACACCAAAATACACCATATTCTTTATCAAGAACATGGTGATTTTAGCAGTTTTGTGAGGAATTACAAATGCTTTTATTTTCAATTATCAAATTGCGTAGGCGCAGCCCGCCGTCGGCATCGCAATCAGCGACCTGGTGCATCAAGCAACTTGCTAGGGAATAGCTAATTTGGATGCTTGGTTTGTAGGTAAGTGACGACAAATTGGATTATTTTGTTATGCTTCATGATTGATCGTAGCGGTAACAGACCCGACAATTCTCTGTGCGATCGCATCCAATGCATCAAACGCACTTTAATTTCTGCCGCTAAAGCTGTACAGCACCATCTTGGTTAAAACAAAACCCATCTAGAAATTATCTAAATGGGAAAAATCGAACAAATACTTATTATTAACTGAATGCATATTTCCGGGGTAAACCATCCTGAAAAACTAGTAATTCTCCCGGTTGAATTTGTGTCCAAATTTCGTTGTCAGTGAGGGGTGTAGTAGCAATGACAGCGACGCGATCGCGTTCAGTAGTCACTTCCCGAAAATCTACGGTCATATCTTGGTCAATTAAATGGGCAGCAGCAAAGGGCGCTTGGCGAACAATGTAGCTGAGATTAGTTGAGCAATAAGCAAAAAAGTGTTCTCCATCTGATAATAAGTAATTAAAGATACCTGTTGTTGCAATTAACTCAGTAATTTTTGTGAGTACAGGGTACAGTTCCTTTATGTCAGGCTTACCCTCAGGAAAGCGCGATCGCAGTGTTTCTAAGATCATACAGAATGCTTTTTCACTATCGGTGTCACCTACGGCTTGATAAAAGCCCAAATTTTCTGGATCAAAATTTGGCAAATTACCGTTGTGGGCAAACACCCAATACTGACCCCACAATTCTCTGCGGAAAGGATGACAGTTGTGTAGGGCAACTTCACCCTGAGTAGCTTTACGGATATGGGCTATGACATGGGTTGAGTGGATGGGATAACTCCGCACAAACTCCGCTACCGGAGAAGCAATAGAAGGTTGGGCATCTAAAAACATTCGACATCCCTTTCCTTCAAAGAAAGCAATGCCCCAACCATCGCTATGGTCATCCGTTTTTCCTCCCCGTGCAGAAAACCCTTCAAAAGAAAAGCAAATATCCGTTGGAACATTGCAATTCATTCCGAGCAGTTGGCACATGGATGTTGCATCTCTCAATTTTTGACTAAGGTCTCAGGATCAAGATACTTCAGAATGCTGCATTGATTCTGGAGCGATCGCTTCAATCTTAGAATTTAAGGCTGAGATATTTCAAATTATCCCCAACAATGAAGAGTCTGCTTCAAGTTAGCAAGATGACACTATGCCAAAAGATGGTAGCGGCGAATATCTGGTGCAGCAGTCACTAAACCTTCGAGTTTAGCTGCTGCCGCTTGGAAATGGGGGTGAATCTAGATGAGTATTCAGAGCTTCTGATGAAGCCCACTCCTCTACAAAAGTAAAGTCTGTTGGATCGTCTTGGTTTTGCAAAAGTTTATACTCAATCACACCTGCTTCCTGACGGATTGGCTCAATGAGTTCCAACAATACAGCTTTTAGTTCTTCTACTTTGTTAGGCAAAGCAATAATATGGGCAACAATGCGAATAGTTTGGTTAGTCATTTGTCATTTGTCATTTGTCATTGTCATTGTTATTGGGCATTGGGCAGAGGAAAAAGACTTGCTGCCCCCCTACTCTGGTGTTTAAATAAATTTAAAACATTTGCTGTAAATATTGCTCATAGCCTAATTGTTCTAATTTTGCTTGCTTTGCAATTACTGATTCACAGAGGGTTTGGCGATATTGTTGCACTTTCTCTAACAATTTTGGTTGGTGAGTTGCGAGGATTTGTACTGCTAAAAGTCCGGCATTTTTGGCATTCCCGATCGCTACTGTTGCCACAGGAATACCCGCAGGCATCTGTAAAATAGAATACAAAGAATCTACACCTTGTAAGTTACGAGTGGGTATAGGAACACCGATGACAGGAAGTGGAGTTAAAGACGCTACCATTCCAGGTAGATGGGCAGCACCACCGGCACCAGCAATAATTACCTTAATACCGCGTTGGTGTGCAAGTTGAGCATACTGCACCATACGTTCTGGGGTACGGTGAGCCGAAACGATCGCCACTTCGCTCTCAACGCCAAATTCTTCACAAACTGCGATCGCATCTTTCATAGTGGGCAAATCGGAATCGCTGCCCATGATAATACCAACTATGGGAGTCATAGAATTTTAGATTTTGGATTTTGGATTTTGGATTTTGGATTTTGGATTTTGGATTTTGGATTTTGGATTTTGGATTTTGGATTTTGGATTTTGGATTTTGGATT
>NZ_JBALEL010000053.1:0-68946 GCF_036917935.1 Nostoc sp.
ATAAATTGGGGGACTTTGATTCCAGTTCCCCCCTTTTTAAGGGGGGTTAGGGGGGATCAACAAGTACCTAAAATCACAGCTAAATACTTTTCAAACAACCTCTTATATTCCTTCGGATATAATCTCATGCAATTTCTTGCGCTCGCTCTCTTAGAGGATGTTTGAAAAGTCCTTTTCTTAGTAGCAAAACGTTTTAGATACCCCTAAATCCCCCGATAAATTGGGGGACTTTGATTCCAGTTCCCCCCTTTTTAAGGGGGGTTAGGGGGGATCAACAAGTACCTAAAATCACAGCTAAATACTTTTCAAATAACCTCTTACATTCCTTCGGATAGAAAATCACTCGAATACTACTGTTCTATTTCCGTATACTAATACACGATTTTGTAAGTGCGATCGCACCGCTCTTGCTAATACAACTCTCTCCAAATCTTTGCCTTTTCTCACCAAATCATCAACTTCATCACGGTGACTAACTCGCACCACATCCTGTTCAATAATTGGGCCTGCATCTAAATCAGCAGTGGCATAATGTGCTGTTGCACCAATAATTTTTACACCCCGTTCAAAAGCTCGGTGATAAGGGTTTGCTCCCATAAAAGCTGGTAAAAATGAGTGATGTATATTAATAATTTGCGGAAATTGACTAATAAAATTTGCACTAACAATCTGCATATATTTCGCCAATACAACTAAATCTATTTTGTATTTATGTAGTAATTCTAGTTGTTGGGCTTCTTGTTCTGATTTATTGTCTTTAGTAATAGGAATGTGCTGAAAGTCAATATTAAATTGCTCTGCTACTACCTTTAAATTAGAATGGTTGCTAATAATTAAAGGAATTTCAGCCACAAATTCTTTAGCGCGTTGTCGCCAAATTAAATCAAACAGACAATGGTCTTGCCGACTTACCCAAATAGCAATGCGTGGTACTGTATCAGAAAAACGTATTTCCCACTTAGCGCCTAAAGGTTGAGCTATGGCATTAAATGCCGGGGCAATAAATTCTCGCGGTAAATTGAACCCGTCTAATTGCCATTCAATGCGGGTAAGGAATAACCCAGCAGCAAAATCTGTGTGCTGATCTGCATGGATAATATTACCACCGTTAGAATAGATGAAATTGGCAAATTTCGCCACCAGTCCCCGTTGATCGGGGCAGGAAATCAGCAAAGTTGCTGTCGGATTTGTCATAGTAATATCGCCAGATTTTGAATTAATTATTTGCTGTTTGTCGGAGTTGGCTTAGGAATGGTGAGCGGAGGAAGTTTCTGACTATTATCTACAGGTTGTTTCCACTCTGATAATTCCCGATTCACGGCATTTGCAAAATCTGTAGATACCAACAGCACATTTATATTTCCATCGGGTTTAGTAGCAGGGTCAGTTTGAGCATACAAGAAACGACCGTTAAAGTTAGATTTCCCCAAAATTAACTGATGGCTTTGTCGGTTTTTCAGGGTGATATTAATAGTTGCTTGGGGTGGATCTAAGGCAAATTCTTCAAGCTGTTTTGCTGGAGTTGATAAAGTACGCTCGCTATTACCTTTGACCAACAAATCCATTAAATAAGAAACAATAGCGTCATTTGCTGGGCCCGATATCGGAGATTTGATTAACCACTTGGGGTTACTAGAAGATTCAGAGCTACGTTCCAGATTCAGGGTGAGTTTTTTTGTCTTGACTGTTAAAGACTGCACATCATTTTCCCCAAAAGAGAAAATTTTCTGCTTTTGCTCTTTAATTTCTTCTCGTTGAGTTGCACCCCGAATTTCATAGAAGTAAACAAAGCCACCTAAACCCAGCGCTAGCAGTATCAAAATTAAAGTCGTTCGCGGCAATTTCATTTTTTAATCATTTGTCATTGGAACTGAGGGAGAATTCCTAACTCTAACGTCGTTTCCACCAAATAATAACTGCGATCGCAAACCCAATTAAGGGTAAAACCAACAAAGACGACAATATCAAAAGATTAGCTTGGGTAGTAGTCAGAGTTATCCGACGGTTTTTCGGTTCTTTGGGGCGAATGGAAAGAGGTTGCTTCTCCTGTTTACTCAGCCAAGTAACTGAGTTGAGGAATACATCTCCATTTAGTTGCTGTTGAAACAAACCATCGGTGGCGAAATTAGAATTTCCTAAAACCACTAACCGAGACTCGGCGGCTGTTTGAGATGATGGAGTAGGGGAAGATGGAGGAGATGTGGGAGTAGGGGAAGCTTTGCCTTGGGTAGTTGGTGATGGCAGGGGTAACGCTTGCGGAGTCTTGGGGGAGGGGGAAGGAGTAGGGCTAGTCTTGCTTTGGGTGGTTGGTGATGGCAGAGGTGAAGGTGTCGGTGAAGCTTGGGGAGTGGAAGCAGATTTAGCTACTTGTTTTCTTGTTAAAGCAACACCCAATGTCAGAGGCCCTTTCAGGTCTTTATCTGCATTAAACTCCAATTTTTCGCTTTTGAGGTCGCTTTCTGCCCAACTGCTGGGGTAGGGTTTGGTTCGTAGTAGTGGAGTCGCCTCCACACCAGGTACAGAGGTAATTTCCAGTGGTCGGGCAATCGGATAAAAAGAATTGCCGTTACCGAAATCTTTGGTAATTGGATGTTGTCCGTATTCTGTTACTAAGGGCGCAGCAGGGCCAAGTCCCACGACGCTTTCGCCAGAGACATCGACTGCTAAACGATTATCCAGACTAACACCCCACTCTTGTAGCAAGCTGTTAAGCTTGGGATCGGTATTAGGATCAATCATCAGCAGTAAGTTACCACCGCGATTAAGATATTCTTGCAAAGCTTTGACTTCACCCTCAAACAGTCCTCGCTTGGGGCCAGCTACTATCACTACAGCTGCATCTTGAGGAACTTTGGAAGTTTCTCCTAAATTCAACGGTGATGTTGTAAAGTTTTTATCGCCTAATCCCTGAACCGCTTGCGATATTGCACCTTTACCAGCCGAGAGTTGGCGTTCGCCATGACCTTGCAGTAAGTAAACTTTGGCTGTGGTTGAATTTGTTAGTTGTTGCAGGCGACTAGTTAATCTGATTTCCGACAGGCGCTCATTTTCATTTACTGTCTGTACTAATTGCCGTTTATCGCCAGATTCTAAATAAACTTCCCCATAATCTTTAACGCCAAACTTTTCTGCAATTCCTGGTCTAGCTTGGGGGTCGATATACTCATATTTAAATTTTGAGCTTTGCCGCTGATAATTTTCTAGCAGTTCTCGGTCTTGGGGATTCTGGTTAATATCAAATACCCACACTTTAACCGGCTGTGGTAAGACACTCACTAATTCCCGTGACTGGGGCGCAAGGGTAAACAATTGAGCCTCTGTTAAGTCTGCCCGTGAGTGATAACGAGTTCCCAAAAAGTTAATCAATCCCAAAATGGCCAATACTGCCAGAGTTGCTACTACGGCATTAGTCCCAGCTTGGGTAGAACGACGGTTCCACCAGTTACTCTGATAGCTTTGCCATATTATCCCCAATCCACTGATAACAATTCCTGTAATTATAAATGCTAATGGAATTAATCCCCACTGTTCAGAGATTAATCCAACTGTTAAGCCGACAGTAATTAGGAACGGGCCCAACCAAAATAGATATTTCCACAGTTTCTTTTCTGCAACTATCTTCATGTTATTTGTCATTTGTCATTTGTAAAAAACTAGTGATATCATGTCCGCTTGATTGCTTATTAAACCCGAATAACCCCACCCCCAACCCCCTCCCCGCAAGCGATGAGGGGGCTATGATTACCTTGGAAACGCTATAAATGCAATCAAAATAATCATTAACGAACTAGCACCCAAATTCAACTCCTACCTAAACTCAATTGGCAATGTACCAGATGACAAATGACAAATGACCAATAATTACTGCCTTTGAAAGCGCAGTGCATCAATTGATTGAGCGGTAAGAAAGATGCCCAAAAAAATGTAACTGGCGAATAAAATTAAGGTGCTGGTATCGAAAATGCCTTGGATTAATGTGTTGTAATGTTTCAGTAACGACAGATAACCTAAAGCTTCGCCCACTGGGCCAGGGACAATTTTGGCGATTAAATCAATCAATAACAATAATAAGATTACTGCAAAGGTGAGAACGGCAGACAAAATTGTGCTGTCTGTTAATGAGGAAATAAACATTCCTACAGATAAAATTGCCGCTGCTAGTAAGATTAATCCCAAATGACCCAGCAAGGGAATTGAGGGTGTCATTGGTGGATTTGAGCCGCTAATTGCGATCGCTTCCAACACTAGCATGGGTACAACCATTGTGGTAAAAAATGTGATCGCGCCTAATAATTTACCTACAGCTACCGCCCAATTGGTGATTGGTGACGTGGCTAACAGTTCTAAAGTGCCCCGCTTCCGTTCTTCGGCATAGAGTCCCATTGAGAGTATTGGCAGGATAAACAACAATAGCCATCCCATACGATCTAAAAATGCTCGAACAAATTCGTAGGGGACATCTATCGGTGGTACTGGTACTCCCTGTTGTTGCCCTTGTGAATCTATTGCCGCGACTCCTACCAAAATGCCGTCTGGCCCTAGCAAAATCATCACGAAGAATAACCCCGCGATGAACCAAAATATGCCTGCGATCGCATAAGCTAAAGGCGATACAAAATAACTCTGTAATTCTCGGCGATAAATGGCAATAATATTACTCAGCACTATACCCATTTACGCTGCCTCTCCTTCGTTGTCTGCTGCTAAGTCTACATCAGGATCGAAATTCTTTTCTTCTGTGGTCAGTTGCAAGAATACATCTTCTAAGGTGGCGTTAACCCGCCGCAGTTCATGTAAACCGAATCCTGCACGCACTAATGTTGTGGCAATATCGCGTCCTGGTTCTTTTCCCGCTTGCGATATCACCCGCAGGTAAGCGCGGTTTTCCTGCGGTTGATGGCCGTGCATTGCCGCTGTCGGAATTGATTCTATCAGACTCACACCTGCGACTTTTTGCAATACCTGTTTTGCTAGGGCTGCTTCTCCTTCTATTTCCAACTCATATCCTGAGCCACCTGTCAACTGTGCCATTAGATTATCTGGTGTATTAGTTGCCACAACTTTACCGCGATTGATAATGGCGACGCGGCTACAAGTCATGCTCACTTCTGGCAAAATGTGCGTGGAAAGAATAACTGTGTGAGTACCAGCGAGGCTTTTAATTAAATTCCGCACCTCAATTATTTGTCGAGGATCGAGTCCGACGGTGGGTTCATCCAAAATGATCGCTGGTGGATCGTGGACGATCGCTTGAGCAATTCCTACCCTTTGGCGATATCCTTTAGAGAGTTTGCGAATAATCACCCGTCGCTTATCTTCTAAGTTGCAGCGTTCGATGGCGGCTGTTACCTTGTTGGGGCGATCGCCTGCTGATACTCCCTTAATTCGGGCGACAAAATGCAAAAATCCCTCTACCGTCATCTCTGGATATAACGGCGGTGTTTCGGGTAAATAACCAATTCGTTGGCGCACAGCCAAGGAATTTTCATGGACATCATAACCAGCAATCCGGGCATTACCATTTGTTGCCGGTAAATAACCAGCCAGAATCCGCATGGTTGTGGTTTTACCAGCGCCATTGGGGCCGAGAAGCCCTAAAATTTCCCCAGGTTCGACGCTAAAAGTGACATCAGTAATCGCTGGGGTGGAACCGTATATTTTACTCAGATGTTCAACTTCGATCATCGGTATAGTGGCGATCGCAATTTATAAGATACCCAACAATCTTAGATCACGATTTTGGGTATGGGCGATTGGCACTAAGATTGGCCGACAATGGGTAAAGTTCCTGAAAAACTTAACCACCGAGCAAGCTCCCCTATTAGGGAAAGGGGAAAAATCAAAGCTTCTCTCCTTGTAAGGCTACGGTATACGCACAAGTCTAAAAAAGCTCGATTTCCCATTATTCTCTCGTTTATCTCGTTATCTCGTATCTCGTTCCCATGCAGAGCATGGGAATGGCTTATTAGGGGCTGCTGCCTCCAGTCAGACATTGAGTCAGAGACTCAATGAATGCATTCCCAGTCGGAGGCTGGGAATGAGGAAACAATAGCATTGTCAGTCGAAACAATGGCATTGTTAGCCGAAACAATGGCATTGTCAGTCGAAACAATGGCATTGTCAGTCGAAACAATGGCATTGTTAGCCGAAACAATGGCATTGTCAGTCGAAACAATGGCATTGTCAGCCGAAACAATGGCATTGTCAGTCGAAACAATGCCATTGCAACTCTAAAAGACTGGTGTGTAAGTAGGTAGGCACAAATAAACCTAACTATGTAACGAAAAGTAAAAGCGGTAAAAACCTTGCGATTGCTTGTCTACGACACGCTACGCGAACACTCCACTCCGTTGCGTACCCTGCGGGAACGCCAAGGGCGAACGCAATGACATAGTTATAAATTTTCCCGCCCACCTACTTTACTTACCTGACTTTTCACGTTATGTAGGAAAGCCCACGAAAAACCTAACCCCCTTCCCGACGCGGGAAGGGGGAAAACTCAAAGTCTCTCTCCTTTTAGGAGAGAGAAATAGAAGTGAGGTTTTTTAAATACCGTAAAAAGTCAGGTTAATAATAACTGCCAGATTTGCGATGCTCCAAAGCGGTGACACCATCATTTTCCAACACTTCACCATGATTGATGACGGCATAAATTAACCATCTATCGCCACATTCAAGTTGATTTTGCACTGTACATTCTAAATAGGCTAATGCCTCATTCAAAATCAAACAACCATTAAGAGCTGTTTGTGTGGCAAGATTTGCAAAGGGATTATCTCCTAAAGTGCTATGACGAGAAAAATAGCGTCGCACATTTCTTCCTTCTTTGAGGATATTCAGCACAAAATTATCACCAGGATGATGCATTAAATCTGCATTTTGCTCGTTAGCGATCGCAATCATAATTCCTGGCGGGTTAAAAGTTGCCTGGGATACCCAAGAAGTTAAAACCCCTTTGTGAGTTTCTTCATCACGAGTTGTCACAACACACAGAGAACCAATGATCCGCCCCACCGCTTGTTCGGTACGATCTACATGGGTTTCTGTCACAACCTGACGGGAAGTCCGCAATTTTTTGATTTTCTTCAAGTTTTGGGCAAAGGAAGCACCTGCTTCTTGACACTGCTGGAGAATCTCAGGAGTAGGGCTAAAACGCACCCGAATTGTTTCAAATCCTAGTTGATAATTTGCATCTTTAAGTTTACTTTCGATTAAATCTATTGCCTCTCCACTCCAACCGTAGGAACCAAACACCCCTGCTAACTTAGTTTTAGCCGCCACCGAGAGAACTATTCCTAAAGCAGTTTGAATTTGAGTCGGTGCATGGCCGCCTAAAGTAGGTGAGCCGATAATTAAGCCATCGCAGGTTTCTACAATGCGGTTAATCTCCGCAGAGTCTGCTAGTTCACAGTTGATTGATTCCACATTAATTCCATTTTGAATCAAACCTTGAGCGATCGCATTCGCCAGAATTGCTGTATTCCCATAAGCAGAAGCATAAAGCAAAGCGACACTCAATTCTTGAGATTTTTGCCCTTGACACCATTGACGGTAATCATAGGTAAAACGACTCAGGCTGTAACGAACAACCGGGCCGTGTGCTGGGGCATAACATCTGGCTCCCAAAAGCGATATTTTATCTAAGGCTACTTCAACTTGTTTGGCTTGGGGTGCATGGAGACATTCAAAATAGTAACGACGTTCCGCATCTAATCCCTTCCAATCTTCATCAAACAAAGTATCTTCGCAAATATGAGCGCCGAAAAGTTTGTCTGTGTAGAGAATTTTTGTTCCGGGATCATAAGTACAAAGTCCATCCGCCCAGCGAGGAGTTGGTACGGTGATAAATGATAAAAGATGTCCTTGTCCTAAATCTAAAGTATCCTGCGATCGCACCGCTTGAATACGTGATTCCCATTGGGGAAAGGCGGTTTTTAGAGCATTAGCGGCGGGGCGAGAACAAATTATAGTGGCTTGAGGAACCTGAGAGAGCAATACTTGCAGAGTTGATCTGCGGTTGGGGTTGACATGACTCAGAACAATGTAATCTAGGGTAGTGAAGTCTAGATGTTGTGCAAGTTGCTGAAGGTAAATTTCGGTAAAAGATTCGCCAGGAGGGTCAATTAAAGCCTTTTTATCAGCTTGAATCAGATAAGAATTCGCTGTAGTTCCCCGTTGGCGGGAATACTCCACTTCAAATTTTAATCTGTCCCAAGTCCGCGATCGCAAAATCAGAGTATTTTTACCAATTTCAACAACTTGTACATCTCTGCTATGGTTGGGCGTTAATGTGACAGCAGACATAATAACCTCTCTTAATCATGGGATACTGGGCATTGAGAATTGGGCATTGGGCATTGTCTCCCTCATCTTCCATTACTCCTAACTCCTAACCTCGACTTTATCCATTTGTTGGCAACGCTCAAGCCGACGCTGAAACCTTTGTGGGACGGTAGTTTTACTTTTTAAACTTATCGCTAATTTGTGACTTGGAAAAAGTATTTGTTAAAAAGCCAGGGTTTTTGCCAGATAAAGAAAAGCGAGTTCTTAATTTTGGATAAAGTCGAGCTAATATCATGTTCGGATAATTATAGCGGTTCTCGGTTCAGTGAGGTACAAGAACCCCACCCCCAACCCCCTCCCCGCTCTTCGATAGGGGGCTATGATGTACCTCATCTGGTTAGGAAACGCTATAGTTATGATTTCTACTGTCATTGCACCCACCCTTTAATCCCCTCCTCGCTTGCGGGGAGGGGAGACGAAGCGTAGCTTTGGCGGGGTGGGGTTCTTCTCTTCCGATTTAAGTAAGTAATCAGGCGAACATGATATAACTCCCTATTCCCCACTCCCTACTCTTAATGACTATTAGTTTGTGTTAATTCAGACTTGGCTCGGTTTCTATAGCGTTTAGATGCTTCTTGTTCCGGGTCGATACCTTCAAAGGTCGGGGGTAGCCAAACTCTGAGGAACAGTAGTATTCCCAGCACTAATAAAAAGGCACAAGTTGCTAAAACTTGACTCCAACTTGTTTCTAGAACACCTTTAACAATGACTTCTCGCAAAGCAGAAACAATGGAAACTTCAACAGCTACCCCAATAGATACTCGATGTTCCTGTAGATAAATAATCAGCAGTCTGAATAACTCAACTAAAATGAGTAAAAAGAGAATATCGGCAGTAACAGCATGAAAATCTAGAGGCGGAAGTAAGGAGAGAAACATATCTCTCACCTGAAGCACCATGAAGCTAAATAAACCGATACACAAAGAAATTACAATTATATCTTGAATAAATTCCAAGGAGCGCACGACGCGCCCCCGATTTATTTCGTACATGCTAATTGGGGTATTTTCAGGAGATTTATACATAGCTTTTGGGAGACACGATTAATCGCGTATAAGAGTGGGTAGAGACGCGATTAATCGCGTCTG
This sequence comes from Nostoc sp., assembly GCF_036917935.1. GTDB lineage: Bacteria > Cyanobacteriota > Cyanobacteriia > Cyanobacteriales > Nostocaceae > Nostoc. The sequence continues at coordinate 9,432 of NZ_JBALEL010000053.1, forward strand.
TTGGAGAGCAAGGGGGAAATAACCAATGCCCCATTTAGTAATGATTGCCAATTTTGCGGTGATGGGCGGCGGTAAGTGCATTTAGCTTGGCAACTCTTCCAGTTTGGACTGTGCTATAAATTACCCAATGATCTCCACAATCCATGCGGCTAGTAATTTCACATTCCATGTAAGCTAAAGCTTCAGCTAAAACGGGCGATTCATTTTTTGCTGGATATGTTTTCACTCCAGCAAAGCGGTCTGCACCAGGAGCAAAACGTTTCAGGAAATGTTTCATTAATCCTTGATATTTGCCTTCTTCTAAAACGTTTAAAACGAAGCGATCGCCAACGTGCATCAAGGATTCAATTGCTCGATCTTTGGATACTGCGATCGCTACTCCTAAAGGCTCAAGACTCGCTTGTGTCACCCAAGAAGCAAACATTGCACTCTGAATTTCTCCTTTTTTGGCGGTGATGATGTATAATCCTGTGCTAATCCGCCCTAAAGCTTTCTCTAGCTCGCTATTGATAGATTTGATTTGTTTAATGGTGCGATCGCGGGTTAACCATTGACCGATATCTGTCCCCGCTTCATCACAAAGCTGTTCCGTTGCTTGGGTAGGAATTTCCTTAACTAAGATAGGAGGAAAAGCTTCAGTTAATCCCAGTTCTTGAAACTTATTACGTAAAGGATAAACAGGTTCATCTTCTCCACCTCCTGACTCTAATAAACCAATTGCCTGTTTCTTGTGAACAGCAGCTAAAATTGTACTTAAAGCAGCTTGAATCATCACCGAAGATTGCGGTGGCATTGCAATTACTAAACCAGAAGATTGTGCAACTAATTCTCGAACTTCTTGAGGCTCGGCACTATTGAGGTCTACTAATTCTACTGCCACGCCTGTTTTCGCGCATCCATGCGCTATGGTACGGACTAAATGTTCGCTATGCCCGTAATCTTCAACATAAAATAGAGCCACTAATGTTTCTATTTTTGCTTGTTCTAAACTCCAGTTTTGATACCGTCCAAGCCATTCGGAGATATAGTGTTGTAATAAAGGCCCATGTCCCGTCGCAACTGTGACTATTTCTAACTTTTCAATCCGTTTTAAAGCTGCCAAGACAGATCGGGCATTGGGGCCCATGAGACAATCATAGTAATAGTGAAAATCTTCCTCTATTGAAGTAATATTTTCATCATAAGTGTGGTCATCACAGTAGTGCATCCCAAACACATCACAGGTGTAGAGAGTGCAGGTTTTGTGATCATAAGTCAAGATTGTATCAGGCCAGTGTAAGTTAGGTGCAGAGATAAATTCTAATTCGTGTCCGTCGCCTAAATCTAATCGCTCTCCACTTTTCACCTGCATTGATTTAAAAGGCTGGTGAACCATATTTTCTAAAAATTGAATAGCTACCTTTGCACCAACAACAGTAATAGAGGGAGCTAATTGCAAAATATTTTTTACTAATCCACTGTGGTCGGGTTCCGTGTGGCTGATAATCAAGTAATCTATTTTAGTCGGATCAATTAATCCCAGCAGTATCTCAAGATATAATTCCTCAAACTTGCGGTGAGATGTGTCAACTAAGGCAACTTTTTCTCCCTGAATTAAGAAAGAATTATAGGTCGTACCATTCCGTAAACCAAACTCGATATCAAAACGTTCTCTATCCCAGTCAAGACAACGGATAGCAGTCGTTTGAGGAGCAATTTCAACAGTTTGAATCGTCAAACGTCCTGGATTGGAAATAACTTGAGTAAGCTGTGTGAGTGCAACCATTTCTTTTCTCCAAAAAGAATATTATCTGGAGCGAGTGTTATGTTCCTTATATTTACCTGAAAAACTCAATTAGTAAAATGCCAATTTCTAAAGCTAATCATCAGAAAGATTTATCCATCATTTTGATTGACTTACCATTGAATTACTCAATGTTTATCATTACTTTTATGTTCAAGAATGAACGTGAGAAAATGTAAATTCTAAGTTAGAATGTTGACACATGTCGTTAACCTTTTTTCCTCCTCCTCTACAACAAATCAACAGCGAAATCGCCCGTCGCGCAGATGTTGATCTGTATGTGCTGCGCCTCGATCTCATGCACCCGTGCGTTAACGGCAACAAGTGGTTTAAGCTGAAATACAATCTTCTGGAGGCTAAGGAGAAAAATTTCACGACACTGCTAACCTTTGGCGGCGCTTATTCCAATCACATCTATGCAACTGCGGCGGCTGGTAATCTTTTCGGTTTTCGTACCATTGGCGTAATTCGTGGAGAGGAAAGGCTACCGCTGAATCCTACGCTGAGTTTTGCTGTACAACAGGGTATGCAGCTTGTATACCTGAACCGCGAGATGTATCGACAGCGCAACACCCCAGCGCTACAAGAATATCTGCGACAACGTTTCGGTGAGGTGTTTATCATTCCCGAAGGTGGTAGTAATTTAAATGGTGTGCGCGGCTGCACAGAGATCATTGGTAATGCGATGCCTACGCCTGGCTACGCCTACGCATTTGATCATATATGCGTAGCTTGTGGTACAGCTACCACACTAGCAGGAATTGCGCTTTCGTTGGATCAAAGGCAAAGAGCGATCGCTTTTCCAGTATTGAAAAATGGGGCATTTCTGGCACAAGAAATCGAAAGTCTGCTGACAAATTACCTCGCCTCTGGTTTACCCGTACTATATAGTTCTCCGGCTTCCTGGGAATTGGTATGTGATTACCACTTTGGCGGCTATGCAAAGGTGAACGACGATCTGCTACTGTTCAGCCAGCAGTTCACACAAGAACATGGCGTACCCCTTGATTACGTATATACCGCCAAAATGTTTTACGGAGTGATGGATTTACTAAAACAGGGATTTTTTAGTAGAGGCAATTCCTTGTTGCTAGTACACACAGGCGGCTTGCAGGGCAACGTTGGCATGGAAGAAAGATTGCAGAGATTTTCTAAAATCTGAGTTGCCACTTAATTAAATATCAGTTAGCTTTGTATGGAATTTTACTTGTTTTAGTAAAATTCACACACAAATCTTGATATTTACTCAAACTTAGGTAAGGTTAATTCAATGTTTACATCTACTGAACGCATTAAGACAGATTCTCAGAGTATTGCTTTCTATCTGGAAAATCTTCTATCAAACAAGTATCAAATTCCAACTTTTCAAAGAGATGTTGTCTGGGAAAAAGAGAACGTTAAAAAACTTTGGGATAGTATTTATAAATTTTATCCTTTGGGAAGTATTCTAATTTGGAAAACTAATACAAAGCTAGAAAGTCATAGAGAAATAGGTGGTATAAAATTTGCTGATAATTTTTACTCTAATGAATACCAATATATTTTAGATGGACAACAAAGAACAACTTCTTTATTAACATCAATACATGGGGGCAAGGGTAAAATTGCTAATAACGAAAACTTTGATCCAACACTATATATAGATTTGACTATTGAACTTACTGATGCAACTGATGACACAAGCTATGTAAAAAGGTTCTTGTTTTGGGACGAAATAGATGATAAAGATGGTCAGCTTAAAGCAAATCTTGGGAAAAAACAACGTTATCAAGATAACCTAATTATCAAGTTAACAGATATAATTAAAGATTATGGAAAAATAGAAAACAATATTTATGTAAGTGTTAATGGAAAATACGATCATCCTTACATGCAACAATTAAGGAGAATTAGGGATGTTTTTGCTTATTACAAAATCTCCTTTATTGAATTACGCGGTATTGAAGTTGCAGAAGTTTGTCAAATATTTGAGCGGATTAATCAAGCTGGCAAACCCTTGGATATCTTTGATATTGTGGTAGCTAAAACTTTTCGTCCTGAAAATAAGACAAATAATATCTCTGGGTTCTATCTTCGGGAATTATTTGATAAATTTAAAAAAACTATTTCTAGTAGTCAATATGCCAGTATTGATAATTGGACATTGCTCCAGATACTAGCTGTAGTAGTAAAACTTACATTTCCTGATGCAGGGATACAAAATATTACTGATAGATATCTCAATGAGCTAAAAACAGAACATATTGAAGCTGTATGGTCTGATTTTAAAATAGCAGTTGCTAAAACTTTTGATTTCTTTGATAATATTTTGCATATTAAGGGTGGAAGATTAATCCCTTACCGATATTTATACCTGACTATCACAGCATACTTTTATCGGAATGATAAACCAGATTATAGTTTTTTAAATAAGTATTTTTGGTATTATAGTTTTCATAATGCAGATTTACTAACAAACACTACTCAACTCTGGCAACATATAACCTTTGTTAATCAACAAAAGGCTAATAGGACTTACTCATTCAATCAATTTGATATTGATAAGAATTCGATAAGAAAATCTTTTTACAGTTATAGAGGTCGCTTATCCAGAGCAATACTATCACTTTATGCAAACCACAAACCACAAGATTGGGCAAAACCTCATAGAGATGTTTTATCTGATGTTTATTACTTACTAACAGATAAGCCTAACTTGCACCACATATTTCCAGTTAATTTTATTACACACAGTGGCATTGCTAGTCAAATAGAATCTGACAGCTTAATGAATATTGCCTATCTGTCTCAAATAACTAATCTTAAAATTAGCGATAAAAATCCATTAGATTATCTCAAAGAATATGACGAGCCTGGTTTAGAGACAGTCCTACACTCTCATCTTATACCGACGATTATTCTTGAATGGTCAAGAGGCGATGCACTTCCTGAACACGCCCTAAGCATTTTTATTGAAGAAAGGGTAAATCTCTTATTAGAGGCTTTGAGGCTGAAGTTAGAAGGAATTGAATTTAATGTTTTTGATATGGGCGATCGCACCGATAATATCTCTTCCTAAATATGCGATTGCCCAAAAAAGAAGCTTTGCTGGCTTTTATGCTTACCGTTTATTTTGTAAACTTTGAATCGTAGCGATCGCATGTTGCCCCACAACATCAATTTCCTCTTGCGTATTAAACCGTCCAATACCAAACCGCACTGAGGCATAAGCTAGCTGTTCTGAATGTCCCAGTGCTGTGAGAACATGGGAGGGTGCAGTAGTTGCCGACGAGCAAGCAGAACCAGAAGAAACCGCCATTACTGGCTGTAATCCTAGCAAGAGTGCGGCTCCATCCACTCCCTCAACACTGATGCTCAAGTTTCCCGCCAATCGCTCTTGAGGATGTCCGTTGAGATGAATTCCTTCAATTTGCGAAAGCTGTTCCCACAAACTTTCCCTTAACTGGGTGAGGCGTTGGGTTTCTGTTGCTTGTTCAGCCAAAGCGATTTCTACAGCTTTGCCAAAACCGACAATTTGCGGTGTATACAATGTACCAGAACGCATCCCTCGCTCATGTCCACCGCCGTGCTGCTGAGGAGCCAGTTGCACTCTGGGGTTGCGTCTGCGGACGTACAGCGCTCCAATGCCTTTGGGCCCATATACTTTATGTGCTGTTAGCGACATCAAATCAATTTTCATCGCTTGCACATCTAAGGGAATTTTACCAATAGCTTGGGCGGCGTCGGTGTGGAAAATGATATTGCGATCGCCTCCAGCAGCGCCTAACCCATCGCGGCACATTTCCCCAATTTCTGCCAAAGGCTGTAACACGCCAATTTCGTTATTTGCAGCCATTACCGATACCAAAATCGTCTCAGGACGTAAAGCTTTTTTTAACTCAGTTAAATCAATCAATCCATCTTTTTGGACAGGGAGAATAGTAATTTCAAAACCGAGACTTTTTAAATAATTACAAGGATCAATAACTGCACTATGTTCAGTTGCAACAGTAATAATATGCTGACCTTTTTTAAAATAAGCTTCGGCAACACCTTTAATAGCTAAATTATTTGCTTCTGTTGCACCACTCGTAAACACAATTTCTTCTGGTGTGGCGTTGATTGCTGCTGCTAAAATTTCTCGCGTTTGCTTCACAGCAGCTTCTGCTTCCCAACCGTAAATATGACTAATACTTGATGGGTTGCCAAATTTTTCTGTGAAGTAGGGTAGCATTGCTGCTAGTACCCGTTCATCTACGGGCGTAGTCGCGTGACAATCAAGGTATATAGGACGAATAGACATAATTATTAACTCAAACTTTGACTCAAATTTTTTAATACACTTAGAACCTGATATAATTCACTTTTTCTCTTCAACATCGTAAATTCATCAGACAATGCATACTTTGGTGTATTTTGTTTAGTCAGTTTTATAAAAATGAAATTACTACCATTTGTTACTAATCCAAAAGTAGGCTTGTCTTGATTAGGATTAGCCAACATATAAACAAGTGCTTGAGGTATGGCTTCTAAAAGAGAAAAGCTAGACCTTTTAGATTCAATTACTAACAACCAAAATTGTTCTTGAATAACTAAAACATCAATTCTACCTCTAATAATTTCTCCTTCATCCTCAGCAGAAATTTCTATTGATTGTTCGCCTCTTATATAAAAAGGCTCATCATAAAATCCAGCTAAATTGAGTAAAGGAGATAAAACTACTAATTTCACCGTTTCTTCTGACAAAGGGGGACGCTTGACCAAACGGAGAAAATGAAGTTTTATTCTGTCTAAATCTGGCTTTTCTAAATCTGTAATTTCTGGTAAATTCTCAAACCATTCGGTGAAGAATGCCTCATCTTCGGCTAGCTGTAGGCTAAATCTTTCTTCCAAATAGGCAAGCCCGATATTTTGTGCTTGGATAAATTGAACCATAATTAATTTTAAAGATGCAGTTTAAATATTATATAGCGCTTCTCGTTTGCGTGAGGTACACCCGTAGGAACTGCCGTGCCCCTACACCCCGTGATTAAATGTTATACCGCATCTGAATGGGAAACGCTATAACACTGTTCTAATATTAGCTTATATAGGAAGAGCAAAGATAATTAACTTAAAACTTGACCTATTTTTTTTAATATATTCAAAAGTTTATATAATTCATTTTCGTGTCTATATAAAGTGAATCTATCAGATAAAGCATACATTGGTTTATCTTGTTTTATCAACTTGATAAATTGGAAATCTTCTCCATTCATTACTAAGGAATATGCAGGATGCTCAGGCTGAGGATTTGCCAACATATAAATCAAAGGTTGAGGAATCGCCTTTGCTAAGAGGTTGTTTTAAAAGTATTTAGCTGTGATTTTAGGCATTTGTTGATCCCCCCTAACCCCCCTTTTTAAGGGGGGAACTGGAATCAAAGTCCCCCTTTTTAAGGGGGGAACTGGAATCAAAGTCCCCCTTTTTAAGGGGGATTTAGGGGGATCTAAAACGTTTTGCTACTAAGAAAAGGACTTTTCAAACATCCTCTAAGGAAAAACTAGACCTCTTAGATTCAATTATCAGTAACCATAGCTGCTCTTGGAGAACCAGCACATCAATCTTACCTTTGATAATTTCTTTAGTCTCTTCAACGTTTAATTCATTATCAATGATAATTTCTTCACTAATTTCTACACTTTCTTCAGTAGCAATATAAAAAGGAGGACGATAAAAACCAGCTAAATCTAGCAAATGATAGCGTTGCTGGTTTCCACATCAATTTCACCATTTAGACCCACTACTTTATTGAAACTGACTAAATCCAACCCTGCCCGGATAATAGCATTAGCTACTTTACCTTCCAGAACTTTTTCAGGATTGGCTGAGTTCAACGCATTGATAATTGCTTGCTCAAATAGGCTGCTCACATCCTGCTTTTTTACTATAAATATGATTCACGTAACATTGCTGTAACTATACCTGCATCCAGTTGCGTTACGTGGCTGCTAATTCCCGTAATTTAGTTAAAACTGCCTGAGCATGACCTTTACTTTTTACATTAGGCCAAGCGTAGACAATAATTTTATCAGGTGAAATTAAAAAAGTTGAACGAGCAACACCCATATATTCTTTGCCCATAAATTTTTTCAATCGCCAAGCGCCGTAGGCTTCTATCAAAAGATGTTCTGGGTCACTTAAAAGGGTGATTGACAAGTTATGTTTGCTGATAAATTTACAATGGGACTTACCCAAATCTGGACTTACGCCTAATATTTTCGCTCCCAGTGCGCTGAAGTCTTGATACAACTCGGTGAAATCTTTTGCTTCGGTGGTACAGCCGGGAGTGTCATCTTTGGGGTAGAAGTAGAGGACAATCCACTGACTGCTGAGGTCGTCGAGAGTGACTGAATTGCCATTTTGGTCAGGGGTGGAAAAATCTGGCGCTGGTTGTCCGACTTGGGGAATATTGCTCATGATGGTGGTGTGAGAGATTGCGATCGCTTTAGAATTGTACATAAGTTGAGTGATGTCTACGCACGTAACCATTCGTATTTGCTGATGATGACTAAAGATATGCAACGCGAATTTACCAACCGCGATGAGTTGGTAGCCTACCTCCGCGAACAATTCCCAGATGCAGCAGAACGCGATGACCACATCAGCGAAACTGTGGGGGGACGCCAAGCGGCACAAGAAGCGCTGCAAAAAATCGACCCCGTAGGCTACGCGCAAACACGTAACTTTTTCACAGGTGCCGTGACGCGACTTTCGCCTTATATCCGCTATGGCGTTTTGAGTTTGCGAGAAATTCGAGATTACGTCCTTGAACGGGTACAGCAACAAGATGATGCTACAAAACTAATTAACGAGTTAGGTTGGCGCGACTATTGGCAACGGTTGTATATAAAGTTAGGGGATGAAATCTGGAAAGACCAGGAAGAGTACAAAACTGGTTATACTGTGGGCGAATATGCACCCGAATTGCCGCAAGATATTAGAGAAGGAACTACAGATAGAGTTTGCATTGACAGTTTCAGTCGTGATTTGAGAGAAACTGGCTATTTACATAACCACGCTCGAATGTGGCTAGCGGCTTACGTTATCCATTGGCGGCGTATTCGTTGGCAAGCAGGAGCCAAGTGGTTTCTTGAACATCTTTTAGATGGAGATCCTGCTAGTAATAATATGTCATGGCAGTGGGTTGCTAGCACTTTTAGTCATAAACCGTATTTTTTCAACCGTGAAAACTTAGAACGTTACACCAAAAACGTTTATTGTCAGAAATGCTCCCTTTATGGTCATTGTGATTTTGAAGGCAGCTATGAAGAATTAGAACAGCGACTTTTTCCCAAAGGCGAATTTAGCAAACAACCTAATAGCCAAAGTTGGCAGCGCGGAAAGAAAAGTAAAAAGTAAAGAATGAATAAACCAATTGTTTGGGTACATGGAGACTGCCTTAGTCCAAATAATCCCGGATTACAAAAATACCCCGATGCCCCAGCTATCTGGGTTTGGGACGAGGCTTTGATAGAGGAATGGCAATTGAGTCTTAAACGTCTGACTTTTATCTACGAATGTTTGCTAGAGTTACCCGTTGTTATCCGCCGTGGCAATGTAGCGCAACAGATTTTAGCTTTTGCTCAAGAATATGATGCTAATTTAGTTGTCACAGCCAATAGTCCCAGTCCCCGGTTTGATGATATCTGTAATCAAATGGAGCCTTCTATAGCAGTGGAAGTGGTAACGGTAGAACCATTTTTTGACTATGAAGGCTATATTGACCTAAAACGGTTTTCGCGCTATTGGAAAGTGGCTCAAAATTATGTCTTTGAATAGACATCTTCAGAAATTACCAGATACGCGACTTCTTGAAAAAGTCGCGTATCTGAGCGGCAACTTTTGCTTAAGTAATATCAAGTCCGCTTAATCAGTTACAATATGTCATTGCGAGTGGAACGTTCGCGTAGCGTCTCGTAGAGAAGCAATCGAAATGACTCTGCGATTACTTCACTTCGCTATCGCTGCGTACCCTACGGGAAGGCTGACGCCAACGTAATGACAAGTATTTAGCCGGACATGATATAAGTGCCATTCGTCTTTAACAATTTAATTTTTATTCAATAAAAATATCGGTTCTTCAGTACCTTTTATGCTAAAGTTCCAGTTAAAAATCTCAAAAGTCTTAGAGGTTGTTTGAAAAGTATTTGGCTGTGATTTTAGGCACTTTGATCCCCCCTAACCCCCCTTAAAAAGGGGGAAACCGGAATCAAATTCCCCCAATTTATCGGGGGATTTAGGGGGATCTAAAACTATTTCATACCGACAATAGGACTTTTCAAACATCCTCTTGCTATACAAGGGAATTATGCTTATTTTCTGACATTATTTTTTAATATTGCCTCTTTCCCCTGTTACCTGTTAAGAGTTCCCTGTTACAGACTGTTAATTTGGCATAATAAGTACTGAAGAACCAAAATATCTAGATTTGCAAAACAACAATTTTTGTTGCATTTGTTTACAGAAACTGCATGACTCTATTGAGCTTTGTAAATGATTTGTATTTCTGTAAGGAATATTCCTTTAGACTGAATTCCAACTGGAAAAATGTGGGAATAAACACAAATGCATTCGTTAAATATATTTTGTCACGAATTTGTAGTTGCTGTTTCCTTTGTAGCTTGCATTATTGGACTGTTGTTACTGTGGGACGGGAAGCAGCAAACAAATGATGTGGAAGAAACAGAGCGAATTCTGTTTAGAATGAGCTTTAGTTACTGGCTAGTTTACTGTGTAGCTTTTGGCATAGAGAAAATAGTTTTACCCGGCTGGGAATCTGTAGTTATGACTTTGAAAATAACTACGGCTCTGTCATATTTCTTAACTTTTTCTTGTATCGTTAGTCTGCCGCTACACAAATTTGCAGTACATCGGGTTGAGGAATAGTTATTAGGGATTGGGCATGGGGCATGGGGCATTGGGGTATGATTAACATCTCATGGCGATCGCTAATGCTGTTTCTAGTTGATCTTGGGGCAAAGTTGTTAAAATAAACACCTCTTGCACCGTCTTCCCCTGCCGGGCGATGACTTTATAGCCTCCCCGAATTGGTACTGAGACGCGCAGTTGCATTTTTGGACAGTGACCTTTTGCCCGCCCAATCACTCCCGGCGTCACGGTTTGGATACCATCGTGCTGACAAAGACGTTCTAAAATAGGGATAAGACCAGAAAGGTGTGTGGAGTGATTCCAAACCAGTCTGGCAGCTTTTTGCGAAGCCCTGCGGAGGGGATCTACGGTGGGTTTGACCATGATGATTAAGCTGCTTCTAGAGGTGCCATTGTCAAACCTGCCCGGCGCAGCTGCTGGTGATAAAGTTCCGCAGGTTCTTGGGGCCCGACCCAGACGATCGCTTGACCTTCATAGTGTACCTGATTAGTCAGATCCCACGCGCGATCGCCACTCATCCCCGGAATATATTTCATCAAACATTCAGACACGTGTTGGAATGTATTAAAATCATCGTTTAATACAATCACTTTGTAATTCGGATAAGTCTTACGGATAACTTGATTAGACCGTTCAGGAGCTATAGTTGGTGCTGTGGACATCCCGTAAACATCTGCTGAAAGTGTCATAACCATACAACAATTGGTCAAGATAATTTTACAAAACTATACTGCAAGTAATTAGTTTAGTTCATTAGTCATTTGTCTGTTGTCATTTGTCCGTTGTCCTTAACCAATGACAAATGACAAATGACTAATGACAAATGACAATCTATTTCCAATTATCCCAGTTTTCGTTAAAAATAGATGTATCTGGGAAGGCAGTAGGGTTGCCGTTTTGTTGCAAAAGCCGTTTGAGTGCTTCTAGTTGTGGCTCTTGTTTGGGTAAGTCATCGACTAGTTGGTAAGGTGCGATCGCATTTTTGAGTGCAAAACTAGCCACAGTTCCCGCAGCTGCGCCAGATGACCATTCAAAGGAGTGTACCCGATAGGCAGCAGCAGCAATATGACTAGTAGCAATGCTTTTGCCTCCTACCAGCAAATTGTCGATTTTTTGGGGAATCATTGCCCTGAGAGCAATTTGGAAGGGATAAGCTTGACCAGCACCACGTCTTTCGCCTGGACGTTCTGTGTTACCTGGGGCTTCTGGGGGACTATTTACCATGCAAGGATGGAAATCTATAGCGTAGTGACCAATACCTACAGCATCAGGGAAGATGGTAGAACGAGTCCGTCGCATTGCTTTGTCTGGTGGAACTTTACCGTCAATTACTGATACTGCTTCCAAACCTGCAACTGCTGCTCTTAACCTGCGATACATGTCTGCTGGCAGAGTCTTGGGGTAATATTCATCATTATAATCTCGGCGAGAAATATCAATTTCCCAGATACCAAAGCCTCCGGGTTGTCCCCAACTGGGGCGGCCAATGATGCGGCGTCCTTCTCGCATATAGGGATATTTCGATAAGCCATGCACTGTCCCCATTGGCGAATTTAGCCCGGAAACAAAGCGGTTATTGGGTTGCTGCTGCTTGACACCCTCCCCTAATTGGGAATCTGTAGTTCCAGCTACCAACCAGTAATAAAAAGATAGGGCATTTTCCTCAGCCCTGCGGAGGCTTTCTGTTCGCAATCCTCCCATCCAACCCCCTGGTTGTAATTGTCTAGTAGCTTGTAATTGTTGGCGAGTGTAAATTAGGTTATCCTGACCAGTACCGGGGCGGTAGTCGTTACCCCAAGTCCAGTTTTGCATCGAGATATCCCCTGGTGTAGCCGCAGTAAAACTTACACCGCCGAATTTTGCTGGTTTTCCTTTGTTTGAACTCCAAATGCGACGATAGGTAAAAACTAAATCAAAGTTAGCCAATCGCGTTAATTCATAGCTGAAATATGGCGCATATTGTGGATAAAATGCTGGCATTGTCTGCGGTTGCGGTTCCTTGGTGGCCTCCATTGCAAAGGTGTAAGTAAAGCCTTGAGGACAATATGGGTCGTTATTGGTGCCAGAAGCAGAAGGTTCTAGGTAAGAACGGGCATCAATGCCTAATCGGTAGGGAACATCTGCAAGAGCGATAATTTCTCCGGTTTCGCTGGCATCTACGACGTACCATTTAGGAGCATCCTCTTTCGCTACCTTGGGGATGAAACGGAGAATAGTTTTGGTAAACTGAGATGAGTTTTCGTACCGATAGGTATCTTCAATGCTTTGAGATAAAGTCAAAGTATTGAGAGGTGGTGCGCCTTTTGGTGGTTGATGTTGGATTGCGATCGCACTATTAATTATTTTGCCATCAGCAGCGATTTCCAAATCCTTAATTACTGTGTTGGGAAACCATTCCAACTTCCCTTTGCCCTGCTTTTCGGCATCTTTAAGCATCTGGGTCAAAATAGTGTGAGCATCGCGGGGAAGAAAACACGATTCACTTACCCAGCAGTCACCGGGGTTAAGCTTACCGTATTTACGCCCAATGCGGTTTCGTAATTCCAGATAGCCGCGAGAATAGAATTTGAGAGTTCGTTGAGTTGGGCGTTCATCTAACGCAGATGTCCCTTGAGCAGAAATTTGTCCTCCCAACCAGTCAGTAATTTCTGTGAGACAAACTGTTCGCCCTGCTAGCAAGCCCTCGTAAGCTGTGGCCACACCAGAAAGTCCACCACCCACAACTAAAATCTCGCAGTTGACAGTTTTGTCTGGGGTTCTCGGTGGTGTGGCGATCGCCTCATCAAATGTGACTAAGCTAGATATTAAATTGAGACCGATCAACGATGTCAAGCTAAAAGCTACTTTGTGTCTATGCTTCATAGTTAAAAAAACCGCTCTAAATCCTGTGTCACCTTGTAGACGTTAGCATTTAGGAAATGTCTAACTCAAGCAATTTTTCTAGAGCAACAGATACCCAATGCTAAGTTTTTGTTAAAACCTTGACAATTTTAAGTAATATATTTTACTTTTAGGAACTGTGTTGAAGCTCATCGACGCATCTCGCCCGAACCTGGAAAACCGCATAACTTCGTTGAGATGCGTCGATGCCTTATGCAGTAAGGTTTTCAGGCTGCAAAATGCAGAGATTTGGAAAAGTTTTTTCCGGTTTTCCAGAGATGCGTCGATTGGGGGGTTCCAAACCCGCTCCTAGTAAGGTTTCTAAAAAGTTAGCGGCAAAATTGGCATAATAAAATCCCCCCTTCCTACACCCCCTAAAAAGGGAGAATAAGGTGAGAGGGGATAACTCAGGGTAATGTTAGCTTTCGGAAGTTTCCTGAGAGAACTTCTTATGGATAGTTCTTGTGGATTCCCCATCAGCAGCTACCGTTATGAGATAGTCCATTAAACCATCTGAAAAGGGAAGACGTAGGTGGAAAGTACCATCGGGTTTGATTTTGATAGTATGACCACCAATGTTTACGCTTGTATTTGGTTGGGTTGCTCCGTGAATAATCAACTCAGCATCAGCCACAAACCAAAAATCTCCGTGGGGATGACTGAAAACCCGAACGTTAGCGGAACGGGCGATGAGTAACCAACGCTCGCCATCAGCAATATAGCCAATTTCAACCATGTAATCGCGATCGCTGACAGGAATAGCCACAAAGCGATCGCGTGCTACCTCTTCAGATTCATACTGCTGTATAAGCTGGGGACTTTGATAACTCAAGTCAATCTCAGTCACATCATAGAGCCGCACTACCAATTGAGAACCGCCCTGTTGATGCAGTGCTTCAGTCTGAGCCTTGGAAATGTACCAAGAGACATAAGCCCATTTGGGAGTGCGGGGTGTGAGGATAATACTGCTCTCTTCTTCACTGATCTCTTCTGGGGTATCTACCAAGTCAATAGCTGTTTCGCTTGTTAACGCTACATTTTCAACGATGGGATCTGTTGTGGGATCTGTTGTCGAATCTGTTGTCGAATCTGTTGTCGAATCTGTTGTGGGATCTGTTGTCGAATCTGTTGTGGGATCTGTTGTGGGATCTGTTGTGGGATCTGTTGTCGAATCTGTTGTGGGATCTGTTGTCGAATCTGGATGCACAGGACTGAAGACACGAACGATCGCAGAACGGGCAATGAATAACCAGCCTAGTTTATCGCCGTAGGTATCGCCATCAGCGACATAGCCAATTTCAGCTATGTAATCGCGATCGCTGATGGGAATTTCCACAAAGCGATCGTGTGCTGTCTCATCACATTCATACTGCTGGACAAACTGAGGATTTTGATAACTCAAGTCTATTCCAGTCACATCATAGAGTCGCACTAGCAATTGAGAGCCGCCCTGTTGTTGCAATGCTGCCTTCTTGGTTTCGGAAATCTCCCAAGAGACATCAGCCCATTGCCAAGTGCGCGGTGTGAGTACAATACTGCTCTCTTCTTCACTGATCTCTTCTTGGGCATCTAGCAAGTCAATATCTGTTTCAGCCGCGATCGCTACATTATCAACTATGGGATCTGGATTCACAGGACTGAAGACACGAACGATCGCAGAACGGGCGATGAATAACCAGTATTCGCCATAAGCGATATAGCCAATTTCAACTATGTAGTCGCGATCGTTGAGGGGAATCTCCACAAAGCGATCGTATGCAGTCTCATCACATTCATACTGCTGTACCAGGTGGGGACTTTGATAACTCAAGTCAATGCCAGTCACATCGTAGAGTCGTACTACCAATTGAGAGCCGCCTTGTTGCCACAGTGCTGCTTTCTTGGCTTCGGAAATCTCCCAAGAGACATGAGCCGATGTATAAGTATGTGCTGTGAGCACAATATTGCTCTCTTCATCTGCATCAACCAAACCAATAGCTGTTTCGGCTGCGATCGTCTCATTGTCAGCCGTAGTATCAGTTTCCCCTTGGGCATCAGCTCCTAAAGTGGTAGCCCAAGCTCCAATTCCTGCACCTGCTGCTAAAGCTGCCGCAGCAGCCGCCAAATCTGTGGAGTCAGTTTCAGCAACACCTTCCCCAACAGTCGGCTCTGCGGGAAATTCTTCCTCTTGCAAAGTGGGTTCGGCTGCGTCTGCTACCACATTCAATGCATCTTGATTCAATGCATCTTCACTCAATGCATCTTCTGACAATTCTGGTAAATCCAGCAGTGAGGATGTTTGTGCTGCTGATGGTTCCATATCAGCTGCTACTTCGTCAGACTCCGCTAAGGGCAATTCATCTACTGAGGCTGTATCTTCAGTTGAGGTGATACTCTCTAGCCAGTTCAACTCTGCCTGAAGTTCCTCATCTACCTCATCTTCACTAATAGCTGTGTCCCAATAACCAAAATCAGATGTTACTTCTGGCACATCTGGTAATTCCGGGAGTGGGGTTGTCACTTCAGATGAAGGCAGTTCTACATCAGATACATCTTCTGGAATATTAGCCAGGTGAGGATATGAAGTATTTACTACAGCCGCAGGAGCTTCTATGTCCCATGCAACCTCATCAGACTCAGGAGTGTTTGTGTCCGTATAATTGTATAGCTCAACTGTCTCATCAATTGCGTCTGTTTCTGTTTCTTTGTTGGTAAAAGCAGACCAGGTAGTCGCCCCGATGCCTGTTGCGATAGCCGCACTACCTAAAGCTGCGGCTCCTAAGTTGTTATTTTCTGATCCATTAGCTACGCCCGATGTTGTACCTTCATAGAGGTTAGAGGTGCCATTACTTGTCTCTTGGACTAAATTTGATGTCCCCTGAGTAGCATTCTGGGTCAGGTCAGATTGTGTTTGAGCGTAGATGTTGAAAGGAGTGCGATCGGGGGTTTCTTGCTCTTGGAAGTGCGGTACTGGCTGCTCCTCAAGCATCGCTCCATTCAGGGAGGAAACTGTGCTGGCATCGAGCAGCGCCGTTTCTCCATTGTCTGTGCTGGGTGGATGAGGATTTGATTCTGGTAAATTGTCTATATTCTCAGTGGGCAATTGACGTTTTTTCAGAATCCACCATAGTACAGATCCAGCTACAGTCAGAAAAAAGACAGGTAGCAGCAACCACAAGGGTGTTTCTTTGTTTACAATTGGACTGTTTTGTGGAGGAGCAGCCACAAAAGGCTGTTCGCCAAATACAGAAGTAGTGGCATCAGGGGAAGGCGTAGCCGCGGGTGTCGTCTGGGCACTGGGGGAAGCCGTAACAGCAGGTTGTAATACACCGGCTGCGATCGCTTCTGCCTCAGCAGTTCTACCTTGTTCTATAGCCTTCTGTCCTGGAGGTGCCAGGGTATAGCCGAGAAAATCAACTGTGGTTAAGCTGGGATTTTTTTTGTAAACGTAAACTAAAGGTTGCGAGAAGGGATATCTAGCATCATCTGGCAAAGCTTGATGTAATTGCAGAACTCGCACACCTTTCAACTTAGACACCTGATTAGCTAACACATAGCTGATACCGTCTTTGCCCAGTTGTTTGATGATTTCTGCGGTATTATCCTCAGTTACTTGGGTAGCATTGGCCCCTGTAGCAAAGTTAGCAGTTTTGAAGGCTGGATAAGTACGAAAAGTATCGCGAGTTTCACTGGTGTTAGGGTGATCGATTAACCGAATCTTAAGAGAAGGCCCTCCCAGTTGTGACCAATTTGTAACTTGTCCCCGGAAAATCCGCGCGAATTGCCTACTAGTCAAGCTTCCTTTGAAAGGATTATCTGCACCAACCACGATCGCAATCTTCTCACGGCGCAAACGAACTTGCTCTAGTCCTTGAGCTTTTTCTGCTGGCGTTAACCCACGCCCCATTGCTACGATGTTGATTTTGCCATTTAGCAAATCTTTCAGTGCCGTATTAGTGCCGTTAGCAGCAACTTCAACCTTTGTGCCAGCAAACTGTTTTTCAAAACTTTCTTTCAGGCTTTGGTTGATTGCACCCAAGCTACTAGAACCGTCAATTCGCACTGTTGATCCATTCTGCACTGTTTGTGGCAGTGGAAAAGAGGTAGCTTCAGGTGTAGATTGTGCCAGCATCGGTGCTGATACCATCAGAGTTGCTGCCATCGGGGTTGTAGCTAAGGCAACCCATAATATCAGCCTGACTATCGAAGTATCTTTTTTTTCTTGTTGCCACATAAGCCCCTTAATTAAAGTAAAAAATAGAAAACCTGCCAGTCCTAAATCGCGATCTTTTTAGGGATTATGGAGGAGACGGGCTAATTATACATCTGACTTATCTTTAGTTCTAATTACTTTGAAGCACTTGTACTGATTTATACTTCGCTGTAGTTTGTATAGCATGATAATTTATACTCTAATTGCCAAAGTCTGTTTACTATAAATTCTTCTAAGTTATATTGCAACTTATAGCAAGTTGGTAGCTTATGGCCACAATTATGAATTATTGAATTACTAAAACTGGTAAAATGTAGCAAATTCAATATTATTTAACAATATTATTTTCAGTAGTGCTGAGTACTGAGTATCATACTGTCTTAACTGAGTCCTAATTAGAGATATGAGTGAAAAAGAATGTAGAGACGGAGCAGTGCTACGTTTCTACAAGGGTTCGGGATAACGCATATTTAGTTTCACTCCTATAGCGATTATCGGTTGAATGAGGTTATAAGAACCCACCCCCAACTCCCTAAGAGCAAGCTCCTCGCTTGCTCTGATGTACCTTATATGATTAGGAAACGCTATTAGGACTTATATCATGTCCGCTTAATAACTTACGATAGTCGTTGCGAGTGCAACGAAGTGTTCGCAATGACAACTAATCAGCCGGACATGATATTACGCATTGACAAGAAATGCCAAGCCAAATATGGATAAGTTTAAAAACCACATCTTTCGTAAGGGCACAGAAAAAGCTCATTGGTGTCAACTTAAGCTGAAACTCCTTTAAAACCTCGTTTCTAGCCTCTGGCTAGAAATGCTGCTCCTGGCGGCTCTGCCGCCAGCAAGAGAGGCGGAGCCTCAAGGACGAGCATTCCCAGTCGGAGACTCTTAACGAGGCACTCTTAACGAGGCAATCTAAAAGCTAGTTCTAGACTTGCTTTCACGTTAAGTTGACACCAATGAGCATTGCTGTGCCCCTACAGCATGGTCTATTGACGATCGCAGGATAATTAAGAAAAGCCTGAAACAACCTCAAGATCGTTAATTCAGATCACGATGCATTTGTACAATGCGTAAGTCCTAGCTATATCTCTATTGTTCAGCACTCAGCGGAATCTACTACATCTTTGAGATAACAATGACAATCTGGTTTATCAATCAGTGACTCCACCAAGGCATTTAAGGCAGTTGCAGCTAAAGCGCCACCTCCCAAAGTCCCTTCAACTGTAATATAAGGTATCCCTTGTTGCATCAGTTGTCGCTTGGCGGCGGGAGCATGGCTAAAGCCAATGGGCATTCCAATTACTAATGCTGGCTGAATTTTTTGGTTAGCGTTGGCGTAGCCCGTCGTAGACATCGCTTCACAAGCTTCCAGAAGTACTGAGGGAGCATAACCAACTACCAGCACACAACCATTACTTACTTGCAGCAATTTTTCTCGCCATTCTCGATGCTGCCAAAAGGCCAGTTCTGCCTCTGTAGCGGTGGTAATATGGGGATTATCAATCAAGGTTTCAATCTGACATCCCAAGTGAAGTAATCGGGTTTGATCCAAAGCAGCAGCAACCGTTTGGGTATCGACAACAATTTGACAGCTTGAAGATAGGGCTTCTCGACTAGCGGCGATCGCATCTCGACTCAATTTGATAAAGGACACCAAGCTGACATCGCCAGAAGCCAAAACCATCTGAGAGATTAAGTGTTGTTCAATTTCCGAACGCTGAGATAAATCAGGTAATAAACGTTGTAGCGATTCGGTAAAAGCTTCCGAATGCGTATGGATTTCGGCATCCAAGCCACTCCAGAGATTTTCTAATCCCCCTAATCCAGCTTTAGTTTCGACATCGAGTAACTTGAGTTGTGCCAAGACTTCCGCTTGGATAATTTGACAATGGCGATCGCGCCCCAATAATCCTTCTAATGCTGATGCAGTTTGCCGCAGTTGGGAAATTTGTTGCATCACCGCTCGATATTGCTGCTGAAGTTGTCCCATCAGGTTAAAAGTTGTGTCGGCTTCTGGTTCCACCTCCAAAATATTGCGAATATGGTTTAGCTGAAACCCTTGCTGCTTGAGTGCTACAATCCGTTGCAAGCGAAGAACATCTTTTTGGTTGTAGAGACGGTAATTGCTAGGCGAGCGCACTGGTTGCGGTAATAGTCCCAATTGATGATAATGCCGTACCATCCGCGGAGTTAGATTGCCGCCTACTGCATCGGTAAGTTCTTTAATAGTTAAGCAACTAGCGTTCATAAGTTATTTCATAACGGTAAAAGTCTTTGTAACTCTTCACAAGCCGCCTGGAGAGATGGCGGCGCATTTTCTTCTAAACCTTGATAACACTGATTTACCAAATTTTCTACAGATGGCTTGCAAGCTGACTCATTGTTTGATTTTGAATATTCTGTTTCTTCATCAACAGTTTCACCTTGTAAATAATGTATCCAAGTTTCAATATTTCTTTTTGGCACGAAGATTGCTATTTTCTCATCGGGCTTACGAAGTTCCTGTGAGTTTTCTATCAGTGCATTATCTAATTCTTTCAGTGTTGCCTTTACTGTTTCATTATCTGCATCAATCAACACTACTAGCATTCCTGAACGATAGTTTTTTCTCCGGTATGCTTTAACCTCTGCTGCATAATGGTTTCTCACAAACTGCTCTCCTGCACCTTTACCTTTTGGAGAAGTCCTAATTGTGAGGTTTTTTGGATGTATATTAAAGCCTCGCCTTTTTAAAAAATGAGATGCAAAAACTTGCTGTTGCAAATCCTCACACAAAATTACTATCTGTACTCTATTCTGGGTCATACAGCCAGCCCCGTGCAATCAGTTCTGAGATTGGTAATCCCGAATTTTGAGTTTCTTGATTACTAATTGGTTTTACTCGTACAGGTGCATTACTTTGACGCTCAAACCAATAACCTATCGGAGAAGCTAGAAGATAATTAATTAATACAGGATGATGGGAGATTAGTAAAGCTTGTATTTTTCCGTCAATACAGAAATCATAAAGTTGAATTAGCCAAGGTTGAATTTCCGGCAGAGCTAAAAAATTCTCTGGCTCATCAATGCAAAGTGTATAATCTTCAGATTCAGTGCAATAGAGAATGGTGTATAGAGCAATCACCACTTTTTGACCATCGGATAATTCACCAAATCGATAATCAATAATTTTTGTCCTATCTTCATTTATTGAGAAACGTAATTTTAAAGTTCGATATTCTTCACTAAATTGTTCAAATTTAAAACTTACAAAACCATCCAATACATCTTTTAGAATATTTATCAGTTCAGCAATTTTACCCTGATCCTGGGAAATGTAGCGATACCAAGAAACAAAGTTCTCCATTCTATAAGTCAATTGTATTTCTTCATGTTCGCTACCATCGACCATCATACTAGGAACTATTTGGACAATAATAAACCTTTCTAGACGTTTTTTGAACCAAGTCAACTTTGTATTATCATCTCTTGGCATTATTAGGGGAATTATAGACTGCGACCAATCAAAATTATATCTTGAACCAGCTAAATAATTATCATAAAAAATTTGAACTTCACCCATGTTAAACTGTAATAAAGGTTTGTTATTAAACCACAAACGCTCATAAGAAACATTGCTTTTTCCTTGATGGTGTTCAATGGCAAGTTCATATTTGTAACTACCACCATTTCCAGCAATTTCTAGCTCAAAACGCTGAACTGGCGAAGTCTGCCAGCGAGTGCAGTCAGCAGATTTAAAAATTCCTTCTACTTTAGCGTCACCACTTACAAAAGTTTGAATTTTCCGCAAAACCTCAAAAACAGTTGATTTACCTGTCCCGTTACCACCAAGAAACAGGTTAATCGAGTCAAAATTCATCTCAAAATTTACCAAGCCACGAAAGTTATCAATATATATTCGCTTTAACATAGATTTTTCCTCCTACTGCAATTTTAAAGTTAACAGTTAAATCGTCTCATTTATCCACATCCCACTTTTGAAAAACGCTTCAAAAACCCAGATAAATATTTAACTTTGCGTACCTCTGCGCTTCCCTCAGCGCCTCTACCCTGCGGGAAGGCGTTCGCGTAGCGTCTCGCAGAGAAGCGCCTATGCGTTTCAAAATCATTATAAACCTTGACATTAACATTAATGTCAAGGTTTATCGTGAGAGAGTTCCAGTTAATTCACCTCTCATGCTCTACCCCCAACGTTTCACCCAATTCACCAGAGAACACGCAGATACCGTAGCAGCCCTTTTGTGTGGCTTACTGCTATTTCTCGGATGGTTCGCCTTACATCTCGGCGCTTTCGGATTGGCGTTCTTGCTGCTACCTGCTGCTTACGTGATTGGTGGTTACGAAAGTGCGCGAGAAGGATTAACTACCCTCTTCAAAGAAAAAGAACTCGATGTAGATTTGCTGATGATTGTGGCGGCGATTGGTGCTGCTAGCCTCGGCTTATGGCGAAGAGAATATCATTTAATTATTGATGGGGCAATTTTGATTCTCATTTTTGCCATCAGTGGCGCATTAGAAGGCTATGCAATGGCGCGAACTGAGCGGAGTATCCGCAGTTTGATGAGCCTGACACCAGATACAGCAAGGGTTTTACATCAGGGAAGGGAAGAGGAAGTTTCCATCACTCAGCTAAAAGTGGGTGATGAGATTGTCGTCAAACCCGGAGAGCTAATTCCTACTGATGGGATAATTTTATCTGGTTACAGCACCCTCAATCAAGCTGCGATTACAGGCGAGTCTTTACCTGTAGAGAAAACAGTGGGCGCAGAAGTATTTGCCGGTACACTCAACGGCTATGGTGCATTGCAGATTAAAGTACACAAACCAGCCCAAAGCAGTTTAATTCAGCGGGTGATTCGCTTAGTAGAACAAGCGCAGACTGAAGCACCACCTTCGCAAGAGTTTATCGATCGCTTTGAACGAGGATATGCCAAAGTTATTGTAGTAGCCGGGTTATTACTGGCAATTTTGCCGCCATTTCTTTGGGGTTGGGATTGGGAAACGACGATTTATCGCGCCCTTACTTTCCTGGTGGTAGCTTCTCCCTGTGCGCTGATGGCGGCAATTATGCCCACCCTGCTTTCGGGAATCGCCAATGGTGCAAGACAGGGGATTTTGTTTAAAAATGGGGCGCAGTTGGAGAAGATTGGCAAAGTCCGAGCGATCGCATTTGATAAAACTGGTACTCTCACAACAGGACAGTTGCAGGTATTCCAAGTAATTCCAACTAGTGAATACACTCAAATTGATGTATTAAAAACTGCTGCTAGTGTGGAATCCTCTTCCGAACATCCCATTGGTAAGGCAATTGTACAGGCGGCTGGTAATTTGAATTGGGTTGGTGCAATCGAAGTGCAAGCCATACCGGGACAAGGAATTGTCGGAATTGCCCAAGAACAACAGATAATTGTCGGAAATGCCGTTTTTGTGCAAGAGTATCTGGCAAATTTACCTGAAGAATTGCGAGAAATGGCTCAATCTTTAGAGGAAGAAGGTAAAACCGTTGTTTGGGTAGCGAAGAACCCCACCCCCAACCCCTCCCCGCAAGCGAGGAGGGGAGCCGGATTTGAGGTGATGGGTGTAATTGCGATCGCAGATGAAGTAAGATCCCAAGCAGCCGCAACCATTACCCGCTTAAAGAAACTGGGAATTGAGCAAATTGTCATGTTAACTGGGGATAACGCAGAAACTGCTCACAGTGTCGCCAAATCAGTCGGAATTGATCGGGTGTATGCTCAACTTCTACCAGAAGATAAGCTGGATATGATCCGTCATCTACAGCAACAATATCAAACTGTGGCAATGGTGGGCGATGGTATCAATGATGCACCAGCTTTAGCCCAAGCATCTGTGGGTATAGCGATGGGAATATCTGGGAGTGATGTGGCATTGGAAACCGCAGACATAGTACTGATGGCAGACAGGTTAGAAAAAATTGCCGTGGCGATGCATTTGGGTAGGCGATCGCAACTCATAGTAAAACAAAATATAGTCGTAGCATTGGGTTTCATTATGTTGCTTTTAGTGGGCAACTTTCTAGGAAATATTAACCTACCCATCGGCGTCATTGGCCATGAAGGTTCCACAGTGTTAGTAACCCTCAGTGGTCTGAGGTTGCTGAAATAAAAAAATTGCAGAAGTAATACTTTGTCAAGCTAATATTGGTTGGAATGAGGTTTTTGTTAGAGAGCGGCAACAGCAGCAAATCTGCGATTACTTCACTTCGTTCGTAATGACAAGTATTCATCTGAACTTGATATTATTCGTAGATGTCTTAAAAAAACACTAGCTTATATGTATCACCAATTTTACCAATAGGAGCAGAAGCTGAAATATTTGTGTATTCATCTTGATAGGTTAGATTAGCAATACACTCAAGCTGTACTTTGTCAGCAAGCTTCTTTAAAAATCTCTCTCTATCTGACTCTGAGAGTTCAACTTCACGTATTGTTACTTGGAAGTCTTTATCCTTAGAGGATGTTTGAAAAGTGGTTGACTGTGATTTTAGGCACTTCTAGATCCCCCCTAACCCCCCTTAAAAAAGGGGGGAACCGCAGTCAAAGTCCCCCTTCTTTAAGGGGGATTTAGGGGGATCTCAAAGTATTTGCTACCAAAAAGAGGACTTGTTCATTCATCCTCTTAAAGCCAATAAATGGAATTAAGAGCATTTTCTTGAATACATCGCCTCCGCCTAAATTATTAAACTCTTCAAATGCATTGTCAGAGAAATATATTAGTTTTAATATGTCTTCTTCAGTTCCACTTTTGATAGTTGCAGTCAACTCTTGGATGAAGATATCGAGATTCATCTTGCTTTTACCTCAGAATTAGCTTGAATCATAACAGGTGGAAAAGAGTAATTACAACCAATAGAAAAAAGTAATTTTTCTAAAAATTAAACTACCAGTGTAAAAAGCTGGTGGTTTTTGTTTCAATCTAGCAACTTTACTCAACTAAAATAGAACTTGCTTCCCATCAATGTAAACTTGACAGATTAGTAGTAGAGCAGGGTAATGGTTTTTGGTCACTGATAAGTGCGATCGCACTCTTCAACCAATCAATATAAGTCTCTTCTCTTCGGATCACCAACTCCAGTACCAACCTTTGCATCACCTGCTTGCGGTTAGCAGATTCATCACCGAGTGATGGCAAATCGATGGTTTCACATTCAGCCAGCTTTTTGCTTCGAGCCGCCAATTGTTGCTCCAGTAGGTGAATGATGGTTTCATTTGATAACTGATCTGCAAAATGCAACTGTAAGAGCAAAGGTTCTCGTACAGTCGGCAAGGGCTGATGAATCCCCAGCCATCGGGCGAATTCGGTTTTCCCTGTCTCTGTTACACTGTAGACTTTGCGGTTGGGGCGATCGTGCTGAATCTCAATGGTACAGGTAATCCAGCCTTGCTCAACTAGCTTATCGAGAGTTCTGTAAATTTGTGCCTGGTCTGCTGGCCACAAATGGGCAATGCATTGATCAAAGCAGCTCGTTTTGAGGTCGTAGCCCGTCATTTCTTGCTGCTGAAGAAGACCTAAAATTACATTTGCTAGCGACATGAAGACGGTTTTCCCATAATTGATCTTTTCTCGCTTGGTTCTACACTATGTACTTTTTACAAGTTTATGCTAATATATGATTAATCCAATATAATACATGACCACTATAAAAAGATATGTTGATTATAATGCTTCTTCCCAAGGAAACCAAATAGATAAAAAACTCCACCCACAAGGGGGATAGAGCATAGGTATGGCGAAGAGTTACCAATGCCCACTGCTTAGAAATTATTTAAGCCATTGAAGACTATTGTAACGAGAGGATAAGTAACATTGACTTCTAACACACTTACACAAAGAATACGTCAGCATCAATATCTGCGTGATTTACGAAACAAATTACTCCACCTTCACAAGATGTTGCTGGAGACAGAACGCATTGCCTACGAACAGATTAGTGGACGAGTATCAAGCGCAGAACTGCTTCAGCTCGTCATCGCTCATGAACAATTTGCTTGGCTACATCGCATTTCTGAGATGGTTGTACAAGTTGATGAAATGCTCGAAGCAGATGAACCGATATTGCTAGACGATTTCCAAAAGTTGATTGCTGATGTCCGCACGCTGATTGTACCGGTAGAGACAGGCAATACCTTCGAGAGAAAGTATTACAACGCTCTCCAGCGCGAACCTGGTGCTGTGTTGGCACATGCAGAGATATCCAGATTTCTCACGTCTAAGGTTTGATCGCTTATTTACCTAAACAGTGCTGAGTACAAAAGTAATAATCGTACTCAGCACTATGAACAAACATAAAAACTGACTAAATTATGATTAGCAAAAAGTATCGCTCTTTATATTACTCTGAAAAAATAAAATATTTGTAGGTCGGGTTGAGGAACGAAACCCAACCTACCTTTAATGACTAATGACTAATGACCCATTTGCACCAGTTGTAGGACAACAGCAAGCGATAGAATTACTCACTCAGGCTGTCAGACAAAAGCGGGTTCCTCCAGCCTACTTATTTATGGGGCCAGATGGTGTAGGAAGGAGTTTAGCAGCCAGGTGTTTTGTGGAATTGCTATTTTCCAGTCGGATGGGAGTCACTGCGTCTTTACAAAACCGTTTGCGTCAGGGGAACCACCCAGCTTTATTGTGGGTACAACCAACGTACCAATACCAAGGACAACGATTAACAGCAGCAGAAGCAGTTGAGAAAGGACTCAAGCGTAAAGCACCACCTGTAATTCGACTAGAGCAAATTCGGGAAATTACCGAGTTTCTGAGTCGTCCGCCCTTAGAAGCGCCGAGGAATGTGGTAGTGCTGGAGGAAGCTCAAACAATGGCTGAAGCCGCAGCGAATGCTTTACTTAAAACCTTGGAAGAACCGGGACAGGCAACGTTAATTTTAATTGCACCTACACCTGAGTCTGTGTTGCCGACTTTGGTATCACGCTGTCAACGTATTCCTTTTTATCGCTTAGATGCACAATCTTTAGCTGTTGTACTCACACAAACAGGTCATCAGGAAATTTTGCAAAATCAGGCAGTATTGAGCATAGCAGCTGGTAGTGCCGGAAGTGCGATCGCATCTTATGAGCAATTACAAGCTATTCCTCCTGAGTTACTCGAAGACTTGAAAAAAGTGCCTAAATCTTACCGTAACGCCTTGGAGTTAGCCAAAAAAATTGATAAGAATTTAGATACAGAAGCACAACTGTGGTTAGTTGATTATCTTCAGCAATTCTACTGGCAGCAGTGGCATCAACCTAGGATCATCAACCAGCTAGAACAAGCTCGTAAACACTTACTGACTTACGCTCAACCACGGCTAGTTTGGGAATGTCTGCTTTTATCTGTGTATCAAAAATAAAATTGTATTTCCCCTACTTATCGCTGAGTGCGATGCCGAAGGCGGGGTGCGCCTACATATTTCTATAGTTTCTCATCTGCAACGATACTTTGTAGGACTTACGCAAAACTACACGGCGTAGGGGCAATTCATGAATTGCCCCTACCATAAAATCACTCTTTTCGGCTATTGTTTGCGTAATATCATGTCCGCATAATTAGTTATGATTCCCAGAGTCATTGCACCCCACACGCCAGATGCTCCACTTGGGGAGACCCCATCGCTTTTAGCGTCTCCCCTTCTCCCAAAGGGAGAGGCTAGCGCCAAGGGAGAAGACCGCACTGGCTCCCCTTAATCCCCTCCCTGCTTGCGGGGAGGGGAGACGAAGCGTAGCTTTGGCGGGGTGGGGAACTCCTGGGTTTAATAAGTAATCAAGCGGACATGATATAAGTCCTACTTTTTTAAGACCAGCCCTTTCAATGTGACTCGTAAAATTTCTTTTTTTCTCTCTGTGCCGCGCCAGTTGCTAAAGAGCGGGAACGCTAAAAGCGAACAAGTCGGGGAACCGCAAGGGCGCACGGGCTTCTCTGCTGCGGTTTAAAAGTAATTTATTTAACCACTCCAGATGCAGAGAACACAGAGTAAAGAGATTAAAGAGGAATAATTTGACCAAAGTTTTTACCCACCTTGAAAGGGCTAGTTCTATTTCTAGAGCAATCAGGTTTCGTATTCTTGTTCAATCTCTATCGTGAAGTTCATAGCCAGTGAAGGTATGGTAATAAAAGCGATTCCTGGATAAAACAAAAAGTTTATATGACCTCAGTTTCTCCTCACAAAAAAGCCAGAGCCTTAAAACCTACCAGCCGCCGCCCTGCTAAAGAACTCTGTAGCGAGTGCGGACTATGCGATACATATTATATTCACTATGTCAAGGAAGCTTGCGCTTTTATTAATCAGCAAATAGGTGAACTTGAAGCAGAAACGCACACGCGATCGCGCCATCTCGACAACCCTGATGAAATCTACTTTGGTGTTCATCAAGACATGATAGCGGCGAAGAAACAGCAGCCCATCGAAGGCGCACAAT
This sequence comes from Nostoc sp., assembly GCF_036917935.1. Lineage (GTDB taxonomy): Bacteria > Cyanobacteriota > Cyanobacteriia > Cyanobacteriales > Nostocaceae > Nostoc. The sequence continues at coordinate 37,642 of NZ_JBALEL010000053.1, forward strand.
GGACGGGTATTGTTAGCAGTATTGCCATTGAAATGCTTAATCGCGGCTTAGTTGAAGGTGTAGTCTGCGTGCAAAACACCAAAGAAGACCGCTTTCAACCCATGCCCGTCATCGCCCGTACCCCAGAAGAAATACTAGCAGCACGGGTAAATAAACCAACACTTTCCCCGAATCTTTCTGTGTTAGAACAGGTAGAAAAATCAGGGATGAAACGACTGTTGGTAATTGGTGTTGGTTGCCAAATTCAGGCATTACGAGCCGTAGAAAAACAACTTGGTTTAGAAAAGCTGTATGTTTTGGGTACGCCTTGCGTAGATAACGTTAACCGCGCCGGACTGCAAAAATTCTTAGAAACCACCAGCCGATCGCCTCATACAGTTGTGCATTACGAATTCATGCAAGACTTCCGGGTTCACTTCAAACATGAAGATGGCTCATCAGAAACAGTACCTTTCTTTGGCTTGAAGACCAATCAACTCAAAGATGTCTTTGCCCCATCTTGTATGAGTTGCTTTGATTACGTCAACTCCCTAGCCGATTTAGTTGTTGGCTACATGGGCGCACCCTTCGGTTGGCAATGGATTGTAGTCAGAAATGACACTGGTAAGGAAATGCTGGATTTAGTCAAAGACCAGTTAGATACTCAACCAGTGATGTCTAAAGGCAACCGGAAAGAAGCCGTACAGCAAAGTATTCCCGCTTACGATCAAGGCGTTACCCTCCCAATGTGGGCAGCAAAACTCATGGGTGTGGTTATCGAAAAAATCGGCCCCAAGGGTTTAGAATATGCGCGGTTTTCCATTGATTCTCACTTTACTCGGAATTATTTGTATGTGAAGCGGAATCATCCAGAGAAATTAGAAGCGCACGTTCCAGAGTTTGCCAAGCGTATTGTTGGGCAATATAAATTACCAGAATAGAAGATAGGGGAGAGGTGACAGGTGAGGGGGAATAATCTGTACCCTGTAAGCTGTACCCTATTCCCTTCTCCACTCCTCATTGCTGACTCAACTCGATAATATTCCCATCAGGATCTTGAGTGAACAGGGCAGGACGACCGGAGGCGCTGGCTTGAATGGGATAATTATGATTGAGGAATTCCTGTTTGGCGGCATCTAAGTCAGCTACTGTGAAGGCGACGTGGGGATTACGTCCCCATTTTTCGTTTGGGTTTTCCGTGGGGACAGTGGTTGAGACTATCAGGTGAATTTGATAGTCGCCGACTTGATACCATGCACCAGGGTAGTTTAGGGAACGATCTATTTGGGATAATCCCAATACTTTGCCATAAAAATGTTCAGAGCGTTCTAAGTCAGTCACAAGAATCGCTGTATGGAGACTTTGGGTAATCTGCATTGTCGGTAAGATGCGATCGGATTTATTTAGATTTTGGCGTAGTTTTTACTCTTTCGGGGAGTGGAGGGAGATGAGAGGAAATAACCAATGTCCTAAATCAGAAAATCCAGACTTTTTCTTGATCACAGACTACTATTTTTAGCCGCATAAACGCATAATAGAATAGTGACTGATCTGTTCGCCCCTTTACAATCTCTCAAACAAGGTGACTGGTTCAAGCTGATCTGCGGAGCCAGTTTCCAGCATTTGCCGGCAGTCAGAAGTTTAACGTTAGCCTATACTTTGGCGGGCGCTGACTGCATAGATGTTGCAGCTGATCCAGCGGTAATTGCAGCAGCGCAAGCAGGGCTACTTGTAGCCAAATCTCTGGCTAGGGATGCCCAAAAGCGAGGCTTTGACTGCAAAGGCAATTCGCCCTTTTTGATGGTCAGCTTGAACGATGGAGAAGACCCCCATTTTCGGAAAGCAGAATTTAATCCTACTGAGTGTCCGACAGACTGCTCTCGTCCCTGTGAACGGATTTGTCCGGCACAAGCAATTGTGTTTAACAGTATAAAAGAAGACTTTTCGGGAGTATTATCCGAAAAATGTTATGGCTGTGGCCGTTGTATACCAATTTGTCCTTATGATATAATTTATACAAGTTCATACATGTCAACGCCGGGAGCGATCGCGCCATTGGTAATGTCAACGGGAGTAGATGCCGTAGAAATCCATACAAAAGTCGGGCGGTTGGCAGAATTTGAGCAATTATGGCAAGCAATTTCACCGTGGGCCGATCAACTAAAGTTACTAGCCATCAGCTGTCCCGATGGCGAGGGGATGACTGACTACCTAAGAGAATTGTATGACCTGATTGCCCCACTCAAGAGTACTTTAATTTGGCAAACCGACGGTCGCCCGATGAGTGGTGATATTGGCGATGGCACCACAATAGCCGCGGTGAAATTAGGGCAAAAAGTTTTGGCAGCTAAGTTACCGGGATATGTGCAGTTAGCAGGCGGCACTAATAGCTATACCGTTGCTAAGTTAAAGGCAATGGGACTACTCAAAGAGGGAGAGGGACAGGGGGCGGGGGGCAGAGGAGAAGAGTTTTCCCCCCTACTCCCTGCTCCCTGCTCCCCTGCCTCCATTGCTGGGGTCGCCTACGGTAGCTACGCCCGTGTACTGCTGTCACCAATTCTCGAACAGTTAGAGAATAAGGAGGTAAGTAACACCAATGTGAAGGCGACTGTTCGCCTAGAAGAAGATGACGTATTACTTTGGCAAGCTGTAGAACTTGCCCATTCTCTCGTTTCCCAGATCAAGTCACAGCAGGAGCGTTAATCGCTCGTTCGGAAAATTACTCAGGGCGGGTTCTCCTGCACGCAAACGTCCTCGCTATCTCTAAAAACGTCACCATAGAAAGCATGACGATTACAGACGATCTCCAAAAGTTATTAGACATTTTGCCCCAAGACCTGCGACAAGCACTAGAGAGTCATCCCAAACGAGATAGTTTAGTAGAAGTGGTCTTAGATTTGGGTCGTCGCCCAGAGGCTCGCTTTCCTAATCAAGCTGAGTATTTGAGCGAAGTACCCGTTACTCAAGAACAGATAGATGATTGTATTCAACGAGTCGGAATCTTTGGCGGAGATAATCGGGCAGGAATTGAGCAAACTTTGCATCGGATCAGCGCCATTCGCAACCGCACTGGTAAGATTATTGGCTTGACCTGTCGCGTTGGTCGGGCGGTATTCGGAACCATTGGCATGATCCGCGATTTGGTAGAAACTGGTAAATCGATTCTCATGCTGGGGCGTCCAGGCGTGGGCAAAACTACTGCCTTACGGGAGATTGCCCGTGTTTTGGCGGATGATCTGCATAAGCGAGTGGTGATTATTGACACCTCCAATGAAATCGCTGGGGATGGTGATGTTGCCCACCCCGCCATTGGTCGCGCTCGGCGGATGCAAGTAGCTCATCCAGATCAACAGCATCAGGTGATGATTGAGGCAGTGGAAAACCACATGCCAGAAGTAATTGTCATTGATGAAATTGGTACGGAACTGGAAGCTTTAGCGGCTCGTACCATTGCGGAACGGGGTGTACAGTTGGTGGGTACTGCCCACGGGAATCAGATCGAAAACCTAATTAAAAACCCCACCCTGGCTGATTTAGTTGGGGGTATCCAAGCTGTGACGCTGGGAGACGATGAAGCCAGACGGCGAGGCTCTCAAAAGACTGTTTTGGAGCGTAAAGCCCCGCCTACCTTTGAAATTGCTGTGGAAATGTTGGAACGCCAACGCTGGACAGTACACGAAAGCGTTGCTGACTCCGTAGATAATCTGTTGCGGGGGCGTCAGCCTAGTCCACAAACGAGAACCGTTGATGACCAGGGCAAAGTCGGTGTTACACGCCAGTTAGCTGTTGTCAATGGTCGCGGTGGACAGCTAGGGACAGTGGAAGAATCTTTCGCACCGGCACGACCGTCTAATGGCTGGCGTTCATCTGGACAAATGGTAGCACTGCCGCAATTGCCTGTAGAGCGGGTGACTGGGCGCAGTGAGTTTGATCGTTTGCTAGATGAATCTTTCAATTATTCTGAAAGCATTGATTTGGCTGCTGCTACCAGACAGCCAGGGCCGAATGGTGAAGATTTGCCACTGCACGTTTACCCTTATGGGGTTAGCCGCCACCAACTGGAACAGGTGATTAGCGTGCTAACTTTGCCCGTGGTATTGACAAAAGATATAGATAGTGCCGATGCAATTTTAGCACTGCGATCGCACGTCAAAAACCACGCCAAATTACGCCAAATGGCCAAAGCCCGTCATGTACCCATCCACATGATTAAGTCCAGCACCATTCCCCAAATTACCCGTGGTTTGCGGCGGTTGCTGAACATCGACGACCCAGAAATGGCCGATGACCTAGAACTGCAACTGTTTTTGCACAATGGTAGCGATGATGAGATGGATGCTCTTGAAGAAGCTAGACTTGCTGTTGAGCAAATTGTGATTCCGAAAGGACAGCCAGTCGAGTTATTGCCGCGTTCTCCCCAAGTCCGCAAAATGCAACATGAGTTGGTAGAACATTATCGCCTCAAGTCGCATAGTTTTGGCGAAGAACCAAATAGAAGATTACGGATTTATCCGGCGTAATTTTAAGAACCCCACCAAAGAGGCAAAGCTACAGCTACGCTTTGTCTCCTCTAAAAGCTTGCCTATGGTTGTATACACAAGTCTTTCTCAATGCAATTTACAGTTAAGTCTCATAGCCCCTGAATGAGATATCGCAAAAAAGGTATTGCTATCAATCTTGCATTCTTTTAAAGATTTGTTACATTACTTTACAGACAGTTACAACTGTTACAACACTTAAACTTTGGAGTTATGCTCATGTCAGGTTTTAAGAATCCTGCGCCTATCGTTTCAGAAGATCCTAATGCTGTACGTTTTGGCTTCACTCCTCAGAGTGAAAATTGGAACGGTCGTCTTGCAATGATTGGTTTTTTATCTGCGATTTTGATTGAAGCTTTTTCTGGTCAAGGGCTACTCCATTTCTGGGGTATCCTCTAAATTGATGATCGTAGGGTAGCACATCTGTGCTACCCTACTAACTGTCTATATTCCACGCAAGTCATTCGTTTCTAACATCTGGCGGCTGTTGCGATTGGTGCAAAACATCAGATTTTTCCGGTTGAGCCAAAATATAAGTGAATAATTACTTTACATTGAATATGTATAGCTAAAACTCATGGAAATACCTCAACGCGTATCAGTCCGCTACAAAGACGCGTCATACAACACCAATGAAATCCGTTTGAGAACTTTTCGGCTTGGGTTGCAAATATGGGATGAACAAACCAAACCCAGAAAAACAGAGCTTTATCAGTTTATATCGTCTTGCTTGAAACAAGTTGACCGCCAAGATCGTTTTATGTTTTCTCTGTTGTTCATAGAATTAACAGACCTCATACGCAATTCTTCCCTGGAAAGAGGAACGAAAGAGGTTCTGATTAAAACAGCTTTTAGAGAATTTGCTTGTGCGATCACAGACTTTGAAGACGTTGCCAAATAAGGTTAGTCATGGGGATGCTGGAATTACGTAGGCGTGGGCATCACCCTAAAGTCAGCTGACCTAATCGAGTCGGATATCTACAGTAAACAGCTTTCCAATCGGATTAGTTTTTCGCTAAATGCGCGGATGGGTAGGTGTTGGAGAAGGGGTGAATACAAAAATGGCTGAATTGCCCTATATGCAAGGATTTGAGGGTTGTAGCTTCTTTAAACCATCCGCGCACCTTATGTATACTGACTTTCAGTTATTTACAGTTAGCACAATTACCACTCTTTATGTTATGATTTTTCCATTCGCGCTATTGAACCTTGAAAACAAAATAACACAGGGCTTTCAGAGGCCCGCGATCGCAATCAACTAAAATCCCTATTAGGGATTGAAACCTAAAACTTTCCCATCTTGCCAAAGTTTAGGGGCAATCGCAATCAACTAAAATCCCTATTAGGGATTGAAACGATAAGGACTACGAGACACAAACAGAAGACATCCCATCGCAATCAACTAAAATCCCTATTAGGGATTGAAACTGAAGTATCGGGGCTGTTATTCATTTAATGTCAAATCGCAATCAACTAAAATCCCTATTAGGGATTGAAACTACCTGCTATGGATAAATCACTTGAAACTCTTATATCGCAATCAACTAAAATCCCTATTAGGGATTGAAACTTGACTGGGACAACCCCCTGGTCGTTTCAAATGCTAAAATCGCAATCAACTAAAATCCCTATTAGGGATTGAAACTTTACTACTCTGCTCTTGATAACCCAGAATTACTTTATCGCAATCAACTAAAATCCCTATTAGGGATTGAAACAGAAATTTGAACCCCTGATTTATTCAAATCTATTTTTATCGCAATCAACTAAAATCCCTATTAGGGATTGAAACCTTTACCCATCTCACTAGCGCTTCAGATGCGGTAAACACATCGCAATCAACTAAAATCCCTATTAGGGATTGAAACGCTCAGATCGCATAGCTAAAGCAAGAGAGCTGGGAATATCGCAATCAACTAAAATCCCTATTAGGGATTGAAACCAGTTTTTCGATAACTGTGCCAACAATACCTGAAATCGCAATCAACTAAAATCCCTATTAGGGATTGAAACAGCACTGCGATCGGAACTACTGATGAGCCTGTATTATCGCAATCAACTAAAATCCCTATTAGGGATTGAAACAGCAAAATACTCTCAACCACGAAACCCAGACAGATCGCAATCAACTAAAATCCCTATTAGGGATTGAAACAGCTACCTACAGTACTATTGAGAAACTAAGAAACACATCGCAATCAACTAAAATCCCTATTAGGGATTGAAACCTACTTGCCTTAATAACTTATTCCACGCTTCTTTAGCATCGCAATCAACTAAAATCCCTATTAGGGATTGAAACATGAAGGTTATGCCCAGAAAAAGAAACGAAAAAGAATCGCAATCAACTAAAATCCCTATTAGGGATTGAAACGGGTATATTGATGCGGCATAACTAGAGAGGCGAATCGCAATCAACTAAAATCCCTATTAGGGATTGAAACTTTAAAGCAGACTTCACAGCTTCAATATGCTTATCATCGCAATCAACTAAAATCCCTATTAGGGATTGAAACTTAAATGTGGCAAGAATTCATCTCTTTATCTATATAATCGCAATCAACTAAAATCCCTATTAGGGATTGAAACACTACCTTTGAACACACACAATCAAAACTTATACATCGCAATCAACTAAAATCCCTATTAGGGATTGAAACTTTTCTTTGATGCTAATAAAGAACCGCCCTTTACATCGCAATCAACTAAAATCCCTATTAGGGATTGAAACTTATAATATTTTGCAGAATCACCATCGAAGATTGGATCGCAATCAACTAAAATCCCTATTAGGGATTGAAACATAATTATCTTTCTCTCTATTGCGAGTCTTAAGAATCGCAATCAACTAAAATCCCTATTAGGGATTGAAACAGTCAATAACGATTAACCAGTAAACAAATTAGAATCGCAATCAACTAAAATCCCTATTAGGGATTGAAACCCAAGATTCCTGAATAGAAACATCTAATACATCTTCATCGCAATCAACTAAAATCCCTATTAGGGATTGAAACAATTCTGGTTTTGAGCATATCTCTTAAATGCTCAATCGCAATCAACTATAGGACTAGTATTTGATTTTTGAAATGTACGTAGTGGACTGTCTAGGCTTTAATAGTGCATTAGACGTAGACGTAGACGTAGGTTGGGTGGAGGCTTTGCGTAACCCAACATATATCAGGATGTTGGGTTACGCAAAGCCTCCACCCAACCTACAATTTTTTGCAACATTACAGCGCTTCCCGCTATTATGCAATACAGTTTTTCTTCTTGCCCCTCTCCTAGCATAGCTTTCAGCTTTGATGATGTACCTCATAGCTGCCGGAAGTGCTGTAAAGCCATGACAGTTCACTACAAGACTACCGAGATTTTTTCAGAAATCAAATATGATTCCTATAAAATCCCTATTAGGGATTGAAATGAAGTATACCGAGAGTTACCCTCTGAAACCTAGTATTAAAAAGTACAAATATTACTTCCAAGGTCATTCCACATCCAGCTTGAGGGCTGTGATATTATAGGAGACTGCTGCATACATTTAGAAAAACTAGAAACTGAATCGACCATGGCCCTCACGCAACTGCGGAAACAAGAAATAATTTCCAACTACCAAGTTCACGAAACTGACACTGGCTCGGCCGATGTCCAAGTTGCCATGCTAACTGAGCGCATTAACCGCCTCAGCGAACATCTCCAGGCAAATAAAAAAGATCATTCTTCCCGACGGGGACTGTTGAAGCTAATCGGTCAGCGCAAGCGTCTTCTAGCTTATATATCGCAAGAAAGCCGGGAAAAATATCAAGCTTTAATTGCTCGTCTCGGTATTCGTGGATAGGACTACCGCTTATGTCTGCTGAAGAATCTGAACGCAGTCGTTTGCCCTTTGAACCGAACAAAAAGCGCCAAAAACCCGCAAAAACTCAAAGTAAACCAGCAGCACAGCCCCAAGAATCCGTCAAACAGGCTGATAAAAAAGTGGTTTATACCAAACAACAGATGGCAATCCCCCAAGTAGTCAGCCAGCGGATGATCCGACGGGTAGCAGGGTTCTGTGGTGTACCAACAGCTTTGGGCATTAGCGCCTTGGTTGTTAGCTATCTGCTTGCTATCTACTCCGACATCCAACTACCTCCCATCGCCGTGTTATTGGTGAACATGGGATTATTTGGTTTGGGGGTTTTAGGGATAACTTATGGCGTTCTCTCTGCCTCTTGGGATGAAGAAAAAGTCGGAAGTTTGCTGGGTTTGGGTGAGTTCAACACCAATTGGGGACGAATGGTGGCAGCTTGGCGCGAAACTCGGCAAAAAAACTTATAATGAACGGCGCTCAGGTATTAAGTAACTGTGATATTGGGTAAATGAAAAAGTGAATGTTGAAGTTGAAATTTTATAACTTCAACATTGCTAATTAAAATTATATAATCCTTTTTATACCCCATATCTAGTTATTTAGCAGTAACAATACTGACTGAGCGCTACATTTTGTCTATTCATTTTGTAAACAAATTTTATTTTTAACTATTTGTAATTAGGCTAATAGGCAACAATAAAGTTAGCCTATGTACAGAAAATTTTACTCAATTAATTAATCAGGAACTTTCAGATGATTATAGTAATGAAAAGTGGTTCCCCAGAAGCGGAAATAAACCGCATTGATGAGGAATTAACTAGCTGGGGGCTAACTCCAGAAAAAATTGTTGGTCAACACAAAGTAGTTATTGGTCTAGTAGGTGAAACCGCCAACTTAGATCCACTACAGATTCAGGAACTTAGCCCCTGGATTGAGCAGGTATTGCGCGTAGAACAGCCTTACAAACGAGCTAGCCGTCAGTACCGCCACGGCGAAGCTTCGGATGTGGTGGTTAATACTCCTAATGGAGCGGTGGTATTTGGCGAACACCAGCCTTTAGTTGTTGTTGCCGGCCCCTGCTCCGTAGAAAATGAAGAAATGATTGTGGAGACGGCGCGGCGCGTCAAGGCTGCTGGAGCCGCATTTTTGCGGGGAGGGGCATACAAACCCCGGACTTCACCTTATGCCTTCCAAGGGCACGGCGAGAGTGCTTTGGATTTGTTGGCGAAGGCGCGGGAAGTCAGCGGACTAGGTATTATTACAGAAGTGATGGATGCCGCAGACCTGGATAAAATTGCGGAAGTTGCTGACGTGATTCAGGTGGGGGCAAGAAATATGCAGAATTTCTCCTTGCTCAAAAAAGTGGGAGCGCAGCCGAAACCAGTTCTGTTGAAGCGAGGAATGGCGGCTACTATTGAAGATTGGTTGATGGCAGCCGAGTATATTTTGGCATCTGGCAATCCCAATGTAATTTTGTGTGAAAGAGGAATACGCACCTTTGACCGTCAGTATACGCGAAATACACTGGATTTATCAGTAGTGCCAGTGTTGCGAAAGCTGACTCACCTGCCAATTATGATTGACCCCAGTCACGGCGTAGGTTGGTCTGAGTTTGTGCCTTCAATGGCAATGGCTGCGATCGCAGCTGGCACAGATTCCCTGATGATAGAGGTTCACCCTAATCCTGCCAAAGCTTTATCTGACGGGCCCCAATCCCTGACACCAGACCGTTTCGATAACTTGATGCAAGAATTGGCAGTAATTGGTAAGGCAGTGGGACGCTGGCAGCAACCAGCAGTGGCTCTAGCTTAAAATTCAGTTGCAACTTATTGCTAGGCATAAATCAATTAAAGTTTGTAGTTAAGACTTGAGTTTTAATAAATCTGAAGAAGCGATAAATCGCTTACTACAAACTAGGATTTTTTTGTATGTTTAATTATGCCTACCTATTTATTGTAAATATGAAATAATCCCCCTTTAGAAATATTCTAAAGGGGATTTTTAAACACTAACTAAAGCTATGAAAAAAGAAATCTGCAATCAATATTGATGGACAATATTTTTTTGCAATTGTAGGACTTTTTATCTATATACATAGCGAGCAGGTATCCAGTGGCGACCACGATTTGTTTGCACCCAACGTCCAGGAAGCAGTATTCTCCTTCTCGCTTGAACAGGGGTATGAACCCTAACTCGCAATGGTCTTCTGATTATTCTAGCTGGAACCGATCGCCTAACTGGTTGTCTGATCTGAGCATCGGCTTGAAAAGGAATAAAGGTAACAGCAATTGGTAAAATCAGCGCTGCACTAGCAAGCATTCTTTTAATACTCATTCGCAAACTTCCCTTTTATGATATTGACATCAAAGAAATTAATTTTTCATAAAATATTAATTCCTTTGACAAATAAAAAATCGGGCTGGAAAGAGCTATACAGTAGTGAAAAAAGTAATTAGTTCAACCGTTCGATTTTGATGTTTGTGGCAGTGCCTACCTGACGGCAATACGCTTACTGCAACTCAATTTTGCCACCTGAAAAAAAGGACGGGCACAATCCCCATCCTTTAAAAATTCACTTTTACTCTATTGATTGATAGCAAAACTTTTATTGCACTTGGGTGGGGAACGCACCAGGTTGCACAGCTATGTTAAGATTCTGCCCATTGCGACGTAATTCCATACGTAAATCGCTCCCGACTTGACTATTTTCTACTGCCTTTTGGACACTGCTGGCATCTGTGACTGCTTGACCACCAAGCGTTTGGATTACGTCACCAGCACGTATCCCTGCTTTTGCAGCTGGTGAATTTGGTACAACTTTTACAACTAATACACCTTTATCTTCATTCACATTCAAACCGCTATTGGGATCTGAGTTGATATTTTGTTTTAGCTGAGGTGTTAACCCCACCATTTGAATTCCCAGATAAGGATGTTCTACTTTACCTGTAGCTATTAGTTGACTGGAAATGCGTTGTGCTGTGTTGATAGGAATAGCAAAGCCTAATCCTTGTGCCCCTTGAATAATGGCTGTATTCATCGCAATTACTTCCCCACGGGCATTTAGTAGGGGGCCGCCGGAGTTACCGGGATTAATTGCTGCGTCGGTTTGAATATACTCTACTCGCTTATCGGGAGCGCCGATTTGATTGCTACTGCGTCCGGTAGCACTGATGATGCCGGTAGTTACTGTATTATCTAATCCAAGGGGATTGCCGATCGCGATCGCCCATTCTCCCGGTTGCAGCTGATCAGAGTTACCCAAGGCTACTAACGGGAGATTGTCTGCCTGAATCTTGACAACAGCAACATCGGTCAACTCGTCTTTTCCTAACACTTTACCTTTAAAGCTACGCCCATCCTTAAGTGTAACTGTCACGGTATCAGCACCATCGACTACGTGGGCGTTGGTCAGAATACGACCATCAGCACTAATAATAAAACCGGAACCAGTACCCCGTTCTACGTGATTCTGTTGTGCTGGTAGTTGAGAGCCAAAAAAGCGTTGGAAGAGTGGATCGTTAAATTCATCTGGTAACTGTGTTTTTACGGTTCGGGAAGAGTCAATTCGTACCACTGCGGTCCCGACCTTTTGCACCACCTGGGTAACAAAGTTAGGATCTGTAGCAACTGGCAATGGAGGAGCGGCATTTACTCGACTCACTGCCAAATTAGATGCATTTTCAGACACCTGCTGAGAGTGTCCAGCCATATAGCCGCCTGCCAATGTCATACCTGATCCCAGCAGCACCAGCGATAGAGAGGCGGCAGCCTTTTTCCAGGGTTTATGATATTTGGCATCAGCAGTGTTATGTGAAATGCTATTTGATGGGTGTTCTCTGTCGCGAGATTCGTTTTGCATTGCTGTCTGGAAAGATATTTAGATGTATTACTAATGTAGATATGATTTGTGACAGTTTTGTTGCGGAGGTATTGCGTTGTTGTGAAAGCTTTGGTATTTTATTGAACCGGATTGGAATATAGTCATTCGTAGAGACGCACAGCGCTGCGTACTCTTTACCATGCCTGAAGGAATAAAAATGGCACAGGGGAAAATCCTACTTAAACCTGGCACTTTATGGACAAGTGTTAAAGAACGAACTGAACATGCTTTGCAATGCGGGGCGCTACTGTCGATTCCGACAGAATTTGAATTTGTTGAACAGGATGGCGTGCGCTTTTTGGTGCGGATTTTGTCTAACCTGAATCGCAAAAAAGCAGCTAAGGAGAAACAGGAAAAACAATCTGCTACTTCTGGCGAAGAGTTTAATCCTTTTTTGCCCTACGAAGAGGATTTATTTGTAGCGGATATCTCCGATACCCATGTATGTATTTTAAATAAATTCAATGTTGTTGATTATCATCTGCTAATCATCACCCGTGGTTTCGAGGAACAAGAAAGCTTACTCACCCTGGAAGATTTTACGGCTATGTGGGCGTGTTTGGCTGATTTCGATGGTTTAGCATTTTACAACAGTGGCAAAAGCGCAGGTGCTAGTCAGCGACACAAGCACTTACAATTAGTGCCGCTACCACTTGCACCTTCAGGGCTGCAAATACCGATTGAAGCTTTGCTAAGATCAGCACAATTTCAGAACTCGAATCCAACTTCAGCAAAACTTCCTTTTGTACATGCTTTCGCATCACTAAATTCCAATTGGGTGCGATCGCCATTTGCAGGGGCCCAAGCAACACTGGAAGTTTATCGCACTTTGCGTCATGCTGTGGGTTTAGATCCAAAGCAATCTGGTGCTTACAATCTGCTAGCGACACGAGAATGGATGTTAATCGTACCGCGATCGCAGGAGCATTTCCAATCTATCTCTGTGAATTCATTAGGATTCGCTGGTGCCCTGCTAGTGCGAAACACCGCAGAAATGGATATTCTCAAAGCCCAAGGGCCGATGACTATCCTCAAAAATGTTGCTGTATCCTAATTGAGTTGGTGCGATGTCTACGCCTACGCAGGTAATAAAATCCTCACCTTCACCGAAAAAATGGGTCTGAAGCCCCGTCATAAAGGACGGCTTTTTATTGATTAATTGATCTATAAATTTTCTTAGTTCATTTTGCCATCCAGGAATATGTTTTAAGGCTTCTCTCTGTCCTTCTGTTCCCTTAAAACAGATAGGAGACTTGTCTAGTCGGTTGCCTGTTTCAGGTTTCCAACAATATTCATTTTTTTCTTTAAAAGGCATAGAAAATCTTCTGCGTGGTGGTATACTAGATATAGTATCATAAAAAACATTAAAGTGAAAGCTAGATATCAGTATCGATTCTACCCAACTGACCAACAGCGCCAAAGCTTGGCTCAACTGTTTGGCTGCGTGAGAGTGGTTTGGAACGATGCTTTAGCTTTATGCAAAAACTCTCTTAAACTCCCTAGCAATGGAGACTTGCAGAAACTATTCATTACTCAAGCGAAAAAAACGGAAGAGCGCAGTTGGTTATCAGATGTTTCTGTTGTGCCATTACAACAGTCAGTTGCAGATTTAGGAGTAGCTTACAAAAATTACTTTGATTCCCTGAAAGGAAAGCGCAAAGGCAAAAAACTTGGAATTCCTAGATTTAAGAAAAAGACCAATCAGCAATCGGCTAGATTAACCCTTCGTGGTTTTTCAATTAAGACCTCGCCCTTAAGGGCGGGGTTTAACAATAAAGATAGTGTCTATTTAGCCAAAATAGGCAATGTGATCCCTATATGGTCAAGACGATTGCCATCACAACCTAGTTCAGTCACAATTATAAAAGACTGCGGTGAGCGTTACTTTTTAAGCTTTGTAGTTGATATCGAACCAGTGAATATTGATGCTAAAAACCAAAGCGTCGGTGTTGATTTGGGGATAAAGACCTTTGCTTTTATGAGTAATGGTACAAAGGCTGAGAGTCCGATCTATTCTAAGCTTGATCGGAAAATTCGGAAATTACAAAAGAAATTAGCACGTCAGCCTAAAGACTCAAAGCACAGGCATAGAACTCGGATTAAAATTGCAAAGCTGCATAATGAAATTGCAGATACTCGCTCATACTTCTTGCACAAATTATCAACCAAAGTCGTTAGTGAAAACGAAACTATCGTTCTGGAAGATTTAAATGTGTCCGGGATGGTGAAAAATCGCAAACTTGCCAGAGCAATCAGTCTTCAGGGATGGCATGAATTTCGGACATTATGCGAGACGAAATCTCAGAAGTTTGGACGTGAGTTTGTTGTTATTAGTCGTTGGGAGCCGACGAGCCAAATTTGTTCGGGATGCGGCTACAGATGGGGCAAGCTTGATTTAAAGATACGCGAGATTAAGTGTCTAAATTGCGGAATTGAACACGAGCGCGACTCTAACGCTGCGAAAAATATAGAAAAAGTCGGGATAGGGCATTGCCACGACTCTAAATGCACGTCGAGACGGAGTAAAACTACAACGGTTGTATCTGTCGATGAAGCGTGAAGAATGCCCGTGCGTTTACGCCGGGGAGTATGTCAAAATTCACAGTCAATTTAATGATTTTCAAGTGTTAGTGTTTCCCAATCTAAATCTGATGCTATTTGAGCAAGTTTATCTAAATCAGTCAGGTTATCTAGATAGGGTAAGCAGCCTAAAACTGGCGTGTTAGTGAGTGATTGAATCAATTGATATGGTGTCCAGTCGGCTATTTCTGCATCTGTTCGGGGTTGTACGCAGTTCAGAACAATGCCTTTGAGATTGACGCGCGATTGTCTAGCTAATGCTACATTTGCCACTGCTTGAGCGATCGCACCCAATCTAACTGGTACTACCAATACCGTTGGTAAACGCCATTCCCCCGCCAAATCAGCTACCGTTAATTCCTCAGTTATTGGCGAACCTAACCCTCCCAAGGCTTCTACAAGTACAAAATCACGCTGCGATCGCAACTTCGACAAAGCTTGCCAAACTACTGCTAAATCTACTCGGCGATTTTCTCGTGCTGCTGCGATCGGAGGGGCTAAAGGTGCTTGAAAGTATAAAGGTGTAATTTCTTCAGCAGATTGTTCTAGCACAAATAGCTTTTGATACCATTCGCGATCGCCAATCCCCGATTGAATCGGTTTCATGATTCCCCAGCTACGCTGTGGGTAATATTTTTGCCAATAAGCTGCTAACGCTGTTGTTAAAACAGTTTTACCAGCTTCCGTATCAGTTCCAGTAATCAGTAGTGTGTTTAACATTAATTTCTTTGCCCAGAAAATGGTTGTGTTCCATCAGCAGGCGGCAAAGTTGGCGTTTCACTAGGGGTCGGAATTGGCAAAGGTGTCTCTGTAGGAATTGGCAAGGGTGTCTCTGTGGGAATTGGCAAAGGTGTTTCTGTGGGAATTGGCAAAGGTGTCTCTGTAGGAATTGGCAAAGGTGTTTCTGTGGGAATTGGCAAAGGTGTCTCTGTCGGTGTTGCTTTGACTGGTTTTTCTAATGCAACATTGAGGTTGTAATTGCTTTCGGCAACTCCTGGAACCAGAGTTAACTCAAGAGTATATCTACCAGTAACCAGCAATATGCCTTGATAGGCTGTTACTTGTTGGGCATTAATATCAATTGCTTGTTGATTGGGACTTAAGGCTGTTAGCAAAACGTTGCTTCCTGGGTCAATAAACGCAGTTAGCTTGTCACCTTTGTCTCCAAAAAAAGTGTACCTGATTATTTGATTTGTTTTGAGAGTATCTTTAACTGTGGCTGTGTTATTAGATGCTTCCAGATTGAGGGGCTTACTAGATAGAACAGGTTGATCGTTAGTGGGTGTGGGTGTAGATGTGAATGTAGTACCACCAGAAATCACTGGTGAAGGGAAATTTTGTGGAAGCGTCTCACTTGGTGATGGTTTTGACTGACTGCGGATGGAACTGACCAGCGTCCAAGAACCGAATCCCGCGATGATCACTACAGCAGTGCCAATTGCGGCGATCGCTAAGGGATTATCTAAAACTGAGCTAGTGGGACTTGGTGGAATCACAGGATCGGGTTTCTTGGGCGAAGCCGCTGGTGGTACTAAGTTAGGACGGCGACCAACTGCCATTGTCTGCAAGTTAGAGGCATTTAGGGGAGGAGGACTGAGTTGCTCTAAAGGTTGTAGTGCTTGAGATACACTAGCAGCACTTTGATAGCGATCGCTCGGTAGATGATTCAACATTCGATTCAACACTACAGCAAATCGCGGGTTCACTTTTGCCCACCCCTGCCAATTCCAAGTTAGTTGGTTTTGATCAAATAGATCGCTTGGTTCTTTACCAGTCAGCAAAACTATCGCACTCACCGCTAATGCATACAAGTCACTACTAGGGTAAGCGCCCCCTGTTTGCATTTGTTCACTAGGAGAGTAGCCTAATTTTCCCACGGTGGTTTCTGGCAGGGGACTATCTGGCGATCGTAAACGCGTTGCCAGTTCTTTTACCACCCCAAAGTCAATTAACACAGGTTTTGCGTCACTATCTCGCAAAATAATGTTTTCTGGCGAGATATCTCGGTGAATAATCCCTCGACTGTGAATATGCTCTAAAACAGGCAACAACATCTGTATCAGCTGCAATACTTCAGCCTCTGTGAAAGTTTGACCAACAGCTTGACGTTCAGTTAGCAGAGTTCGATACGTCTGACCTGCAACGTAGTCCTCCACTAAAAATAAGCGTTGGTCTTGCTCAAATCTTTCCCGGAATTTCGGCACTTGTGGGTGTTCGATTTGATATAAAATGGCAGCTTCTCGGTGAAAAAGCTCTTGTGCCTTCTCCAAAGCCAAAGCCGACCTTGCTGTTGAAATCAATTCCTTGATCGCGCAAAGTTCGTTAAAGCGCCTCTGGTCTTCTGCCAGATAGGTTCTACCAAATCCTCCTTGTCCGAGAATTTGAATTATGCGGTAACGGTTTTGCAAGACAGTGCCAACTGAAATCGGTGGTTGCATGATCGATTCATTGAGTGTAGTAGCAACTGAGGAGGAAGTCACCCACAAAGATTAAGTCCAAGAGGCGACGGACAGTTACCTGCGGCAATATTCTACTATATCCAACAAGTACACCCCACCGGAGAAAGGTTGTTTTCTACTCTATAACTTAAGAGTCCCCAATCCTCAATCCAATTTCTCTTTCTGGGTAAACGATAGATTTTGAAATATAGCCATTTTCAATCGGGTGAGGTACAAGTATGCAAATAGACCTAACCCCCTTCTCGCTTCGTCAAGGGGGAAAAATTCAAAGCCTCTCTCCTTTTAGGAGAGAGGTCAAAATTGTACCTTACTGGATCGAGAACCGCTATATGCAAAATTAATTTGAGAATCCAGGTTATACAAATCACTCATCTCTTTTTAAATCAATCCTTTGAGAAAATAAAAAATTGTCATCCGGCTAACTTGGTTTGTGTAAGCCAATCTTCTGCACAATAAAATAGGTAGCGATCGTCTTCAGAAATAATAGTGTTATCTAAATCAAGAATGATTCCTTTCGCACCACAAATCTTGATTTTGTCCATTTTTCTTTGAGCTAGTGTATGGATGCTTTCTGGAAGGCTTCTTTGATCCCAAATTTGGGTCACTTCATCAAAAAAGTTTTAAAATTTTTCATCCGCAAAGTTCCGAAAATTCTGCCATTGAGCGATTTACCAAATTTATTCCCTCCGCGATCGCTCCAACATCCAAAATCACCATCTATTTGAGTCACAGATCGCCGACAATCTGCAACAGGGCCTATGCAGTTATCGCTGCACCTAACTGGGGCGATCGCAACCACCCAAAAATCAGAGCGCTACTCAACAGCATCAATGCCATCCCCGTAACAATACGGATGCTAACTAATTCAGCACCAATTGGCCGTTTACACTTGACAGGATGCTCACGATCAGATTCCACGTTGTACAATTGTCGTTCTTTTCAATGCGTAAGTTATAGAATAATAAGCTACCATTTGACTACTTAGTCATTGGTGCTATACTGTGTGAGAAGAAACTCTTTAATCTCACTCAAGTTGTAAATGCTTTACTGTCAGCTATAAATGAGGTAGTTAGAAAAACCTGCCACACTAATAATTTTTAAGCGATTAGGGTTATTTACCTTAACCTCAAAAAATTGAACTATAGACCTAGTGGATGGACTTGATGTCAGTTAAGCTATCAATAGCTTGTTTGCCAAGAAGACTAGATAATTAGCGAATAATAATTTTATGCAGAAATGTTTAAATTTTGTATGGAAGCTTCAACAAAACTCACAGATGTTTTTTTAGGCTATTTCTTGGTTAAATCTATTAAATCTCTAATGATAATATTACTATGAATGCACATAGAGGATCTGCTGTGCTCAGTTCTGCAACTTTCAAAGTGCAACCATCTGCAACAGGACTGAACGATAATCATCGCCTGCGGCTGTTTTCTGGCTCTGCCAATTTACAACTGTCTCAAGAAGTCGCTCGTTATCTGGGTATGGACTTGGGGCCAATGATTCGCAAAAGATTTGCGGATGGAGAACTTTACGTTCAAATCCAAGAATCGATTCGGGGTTGTGATGTCTATTTAATCCAGCCATGTTGTCAACCCGTAAACGATCATTTGATGGAATTATTGATTATGGTTGACGCCTGTCGTCGAGCTTCTGCGCGACAGGTAACGGCAGTAATTCCTTACTATGGTTATGCACGTGCCGATCGCAAAACAGCAGGACGAGAGTCAATAACCGCCAAGCTGGTTGCTAACTTGATCACCGAAGCAGGTGCCAACCGCGTTCTCGCAATGGATTTACACTCGGCTCAAATTCAAGGCTATTTCGATATACCCTTTGATCATGTTTACGGTTCACCAGTATTGCTAGATTATCTAGCAAGCAAACAACTGCCTGACGTTGTGGTTGTTTCCCCCGATGTTGGTGGTGTAGCACGAGCCAGAGCATTTGCAAAAAAACTGAATGATGCTCCACTGGCGATTATTGACAAACGTCGTCAGGCTCATAATGTTGCTGAAGTGTTAAATGTCATCGGCGATGTTAAAGGCAAAACAGCAGTGTTGGTGGATGACATGATCGACACTGGGGGCACGATCGCGGAAGGGGCGCGATTACTGCGTGAAGAAGGAGCGCGTCAGGTATACGCCTGTGCAACTCATGCGGTGTTCTCTCCACCGGCGATGGAGCGGTTATCCAGTGGCTTGTTTGAGGAAGTCATTGTCACAAATACGATTCCCATACCAGAAAACAACCGCTTTCCCCAACTAGTGGTGCTGTCAGTAGCTAATCTGTTAGGAGAAACTATCTGGCGGATTCATGAAGATACTTCAGTAAGTAGTATGTTCCGCTAGACTGTCATTTGGTGTTATTGGCATGAATTGACCTCTCCCTGCTTTTTCTACGTAAAACCGTTCCTCTCCGAGTCGGAGAGGGACAGACTTGAACTAAAGTTTAAGGCAGGGAGAGGTTCCTCGAACTCCCTTATCGATAGAGCCAAACCCGGAGTAGTGAAAGCAGTTGCTCAGTATCTACAGGTTTGGTGATGTAGTCAGAGGCTCCAGCTTGGATGCATTTTTCCTTGTCGCCTGGCATGGCTTTGGCAGTTAAAGCAATGATTGGTAGTGAGCGAAACTGTTGTAGCTGGCGGATGGCGCGGGTGGTTTCGTAACCATCCATTTCTGGCATCATGATATCCATCAAAACTATATTAATCTCAGGATTAGTTTGCAGCCTCTCTATGCCATCTCTACCGTTTTCGGCAAACAGCACTTGCATTTGATAGCTTTCTAAAAAGCTGGTCAGGGCAAAAATATTTCGGAGGTCATCATCTACAATCAAAATTTTCCGATTAGCCAGCACCGGATCAGTTTGATGTAGTTGTTCTAGCATTTGACGCTTTGGTGTGGGCAAATTTGCTTGCACCCGATGCAAAAACAAGGCAGTTTCGTCTAACAACCGCTCTGGCGATCGCACATTTTTAATAATAATTGTCTCTGCTAGTCCCCGCAACTGGGTTTCTTCTTGTCGGCTGAGTTCTTTGCCGGTGTAAACAATTATCGGCAGTTTCAAAAGCCTGGGTTCAAGTTTTATCTGCTCAATGAGTGCAAACCCGCTCATATCGGGCAGACCGAGATCCAGTACCATACAATCAAAGTGATGCGATCGCAAAATCGACAGGGCTTCTGCCCCCGTACCCACTGCTGTACTCTGGACATCACTATTACCAATCAGTTCAATAATACTTTGGGCTTGTACGGGGTCATCTTCTACAATTAGGAGATTTTTTACCTGACGCTCAATAAAGCCTTTAATCTCAGTCAATACCTGAGTTAGCGCTTCTGGAGAAACGGGTTTTTGTAGATAGGTAATCGCTCCTAAGTTTAATCCCCGTTGTTGTCTTTCATCAACAGAAAGTATGTGTACTGGTATATGTCTGGTATCTGGCTTATGCTTCAGACGATCCAGCACCGTCCAACCATCCATCTCTGGCATGTGGATATCTAGCATAATCGCATTGGGTTTAAACTGTTGCGCTAGTGCTAGGCCTTGTTTGCTCTGTAAAGCAACGATGGTTTTAAAACCCTGCTGACGTGCCATATCTAGTAAGATGCGGGCGAATTTATCGTCATCCTCGATAATTAGCAAAATGCGATCGCCTGGTTGAATTATTTCCCGGTCGTCTGGAATTTCGTTGGCAGAAGGGCTAAGTACTTTCACTGATGGAGAAATGTTCACAGTTGTGGGTCTGTTTTCCACCATTGGCACTTCTTTTATGGTCGATGCTGTGCGGATAGAGGTGGTTAGCTCAAGGGCTGGTGTGGTGATATTTTGACCATTCTTTTCCTGTCGCCTGGGCAAGTAAAGGGTGAAGGTGCTTCCCTGTCCTGGTTCGCTGAGTAGTTCAATTCTCCCTCCCAACAGTTGAGCTAATTCACGGCTGATGGACAAGCCCAAGCCAGTCCCGCCGTACTTGCGGCTGGTGGTGCCATCTGCCTGCTGAAATGCCTCGAAAATAATCTTCTGCTTTTCGGCTAGAATGCCTATGCCCGTGTCGCTGACGGCAAAAGCAATCATGGAATTATCAACTTGGGCTATTTGTAACTTCACGCCTCCCTGTTCCGTAAATTTAAAGGCGTTAGCTAGGAGATTTTTCAGCACTTGTTGCAGACGTTTGGAGTCGTTATAAATTGTCGGGGGTAACTTCTCATCCAGTTCAATAGTAAAACTGAGTTCTTTATTGTGGGCAACTTGCCGAAAAGTCTGCTCTAGATATGTCTCCAAATCTGCAAGAGCAATTTGCTCAATATCGAGCGACATAGTACCCGACTCAATTTTTGCCAAATCTAGAATGTCATTGATCAATTCCAACAAATCATTCCCCGCCGAGTAAATAGTCCGGCTGTACTCTACCTGTTTGTCGGTCAAGTTGTTAAGAGAGTTATCTGCCAACAGCCTTGCTAAAATTAATAGGCTATTTAACGGTGTCCGCAGTTCGTGGGACATATTCGCCAGAAATTCTGACTTATATTTGGAAGACAACGCCAGTTGTTCAGCTTTTTCTTCAAAAGACTGCCTAGCCCGCTCAACTTCCTGATTCTTGCGGGCAACTTCCTGATTTTGAACTTCTAACAATTCTGCCTTTTCTTCTAGCTCTTCATTTAGTTGTTGTAATTCTTCGTTAGACTGCTTGACAATAAATTGTGATTCTTCTAATTCTTGCGTTTGTTCTTCCAGGCGTTGATTGCTTTGCTGTAGTTCTTCTTGCTGGGTTTGCAGTTCTTCTGTTAAAGTAACAGACTCTTGAAGTAGTTGCTGGGTTTGGAATTGTGAGGCGATGTTATTTAAAAATACACCCAGATTTTCACTCAATTGCTCTAAAAATGTTAGGTGCAACGGGTTAAAAGATCCAAAAGAGGCAAGTTCAATTACGGCATTTACCTGCGTCTCAAATAATATGGGCAAGACAATAATATTTAGCGGTGGTGCTTCTCCTAAGCCGGAACTGATGCGAATATAGTCACTGGGAACTTCCGTGAGGAGGATTCTTTGTTTTTCTAGAGCGGATTGTCCCACTAGTCCCTCGCCTAAGCGAAACTGATTTGCTAGGTTTTTCCGCTCTTTGTAAGCATAACTACTCAACAACTTCAGCATCGGCTGGTCGTCTATAGATTCCATCGCATAAAAAACGCCCTGTGATGCCCCAACCAGTGGTGCTAAATTCGACAATATCGTTCGAGACACGCTTTCCAGATTGCGCTGTCCTTGAAGCATCTGGGTAAATTCAGCCAAATTAGACTTTAGCCAGTTTTGCTCCTCATTTTTTTGAGTTGTGTTTCGGAGATTAACGATCATCTGGTTAAAGGTGCGCGTCAACACACCAATTTCATCCTGGCGATCGCTATCTGGTAAACTCACAGATAAATCCCCATCCGCCACCTTTTGAGCCAAATCAGAAACTTGCTTCAGAGGTACTGAGATATGTCTAGTCAGGGCGAATCCGATCAAAGCTAAGAGCAAAGAAAAGAAGGGAATACTATAGACAATGCTGGCGAGTGTTTGCCGAGCAGCTGCTTGTGCCTTCTCAGAGCGCTGTTTCAGCAGTGTATTCTCCTCATGTTCCATCGTCTGGATAACTTTGCGGATTTCACTCATTAGCTGCTTGCCCCGGTCTGTTAGAACGATCTTCTGAGAAGCTTCAAAACCTTGGTTCTGGCGCAAATTGATAGTTTCTCGAAGTTCGTCCAGCTTCTGAGTGATTAATGGCTGTAAAATATCCAGATGCTGTTGCTGCTTAGGATTATCTGCTGTTAAATTCTGAAGTTCCTTAACTTTTTGATCCAGTACTTGAATGGCAGCGTTATAAGGTTCTAAATAGCGCTGTTCTCCAGTCAGAACGTAACCACGTTGCCCAGTTTCAGCATTTGTCATTTGCAAGTTGAGGTCTTCAAGCTGACTTAACACCTGGTAAGTATGGCTTTCCTGGCGCGAAGTTTCAATTAGCTCATTGGTGCTTTGGTAGGAGATTAGACCAATGGTGGTCAGAGTTGCCAAACTCAAGGCAAAACTTACTCCAATCTTGGTTCCAATCTTCAAACGGTTCAACATTATTTCAGGCAGGTATTCAAATTATTTCTGTTTGTGAGGCTATTTTGATTATATTTTGGCTATCCAAAATCAATATATCTTTATAAATGTAGCGTTATTTTAAGTAATAATATAAATATAGGACTAGTATTTGATTTTTGAAATGCACGTTGTGGACTGTCTAGGCAAAATAGTGCATTAGACGTAGGTTGGGTGGAGCGGAGCGCAACCCAACTGATTATCAGGATGTTGGGTTACGCAAAGCCTCCACCCAACAAAGCAATTTTTTTGCAACATTAAAGCCATGACAGTCCACTACAAGACTACCGAGATTTTTTCAGAAATCAAATATGATTCCTATATTATTTTTTACCTAATATTCTTGACAATTTTATTAACAATAAATCATTAGATCGGGTAATTTATTTCAAAACAAGCAACTACTTTATTTTGTAATTGAATCTTGTGGTAGATAATTAAAGACTTGTTCTTAGATTAGACCTCTTGCAAAAGTTCCTAACACCCCTCCCCTTGCTAAGGAGAGGGGAGATAAAGCGTAGCTTTGGCAGAGGCGGGGTTATTATTTTTAATTTATGCAAGAGGTCTATTATAAATTTAATATTAGAACTTTATGAGTGTTCTATTGTGATGGTTAAATAACTTTGGACTTGACAAAAAGGCTGGATAGTAAAATTAAGCAGCCGGATAGGGAAAATTAAATTCATGAAAACACAATTTATATAAATGCTAAATATAGTGGCTTTTGCAGTTGGATATGACATCTATGCCATTGTATATCACTCTACAGAGCAACTAACTGTAACCTTAGCGATCGCCAGCAATATTCATTCTACTGGAAAGTTAAGGTTTCAAAAGACAACATATACTTATGGAAACATCTGGTGATTTATAGGACAAGCAATACACTTGCCCTATAAATTTTCAGGAATATGCACAATCACGGGATCTCGTAAAACCTCTTGATATTAACTTGATATTAACTAGAAGTTCGTAGTAACCTGACGATCGCTTCTAGCCTCATCAAGTTCAGATTGGCTATAAATACTAAAATGTTGAATTTTGTTACTCTCTAAAATAGCTCTTGCACCTGCTACATAGATATCAGTACCTTTTAGTACTAATAAGTAATGACCAAGGGTCAAATGATGCTCATAATATCTGGCTAGATCATCAGAAATTCCTAAGCTAGTGTAGTTATCTTGGGAACTGCTGATATTTACCTCAGAAATATCGCTTAGGTTAATTGTACTTTTAGCAACTATTGATATTTGACTCATCGGAAAGCCAGCAGTTCTCAGTTCAGTAAGCGCTCTTTCTGCTTCTTGGCGTCGATAAAAAACACCAAGTGCGTGTTTATAGCGACTATTTGGGGTCGAGTATGGCTGATAAACTCCCCATTGTTGAATATCACGGCGATTAAAAATTCTCTTAGCAAGGCGAATTTCTATGTCTATACCGGTTACTATCACCAAATAGTAACCTTTACAGACAAGATCGCTGTAACCCTGTGTTTGCTTTTCAGAAATTCCTAAACTTAGCAACAAACCAGGCAAACCACCTGCTAAAGTGGTAGCGATCGCAGTTACTTCTGCCCCGGCTAAGATGACTGGGCCTATACCAGGAATTACCAAGACGACTAGACCGACCAATAAGCCAGTAAGACTATCTAAAGCATCACTAGTAACGGCTCCAGCAGCATCTTCTGAGGATGTATTGCCAGTGTGTTCTTTAATTTCAACACCAGCAATATCACTTTGTTTTTCTGTATTCCGTGCAATAACAGAAACTTTGTGCATTGGAAAATTAGAAGATTTTAGTTCCTGAAGTACCAATTGTGCATCGGAATACCCAGCGAAAACTCCTATCGTTCTTCGCTCTTTTTCTAATGTCATTTTATCGGTTTATTGCAGCTAGAAGTGATTCCCAAGACTATCAGCTAATTTGAGGTAATTACACAGCTCGACGTGTCAGTAAACCCCAAAGGAAAATCAGTATCATCGCACCAATAACAGCAAATAAAATGCTTCCCAGAGATAAAGCTCCTACAGATGCAGCGGCTGCCGAACTACTTCCTAGCAATGCTTGACCCAAATAACCCCCGAATACGGCTCCAAGGATTCCTAATACAATGGTAGAGAGAATACCGCCACCTTGGGTTCCAGGATAAAATAACTTAGCTAACGCACCTGCAATTAAACCCAAAACCAGCCAAGCAATAATGTTAATCATATAATTTCTCCTTCCTTGAGAATCTGCTTTGTTTGCATTTGACTATTTCATATTAAAGTTTGCCTACAAAATTTCTGATCTATCTAGAGAACGAATATCAAAAATCTTTAGATATCATTTGAATATTTCCCAGGTCATCTTTGAGGATGAATATTCAAATTAGTAACATTTTGTACATTTGAGTATTTACAGAAGGTAAATAGATATCTGAAATTTGGATTTTCCAAAAAGCGATATTAGCCCTTCAAGACTCAGGATTGAAGACTATAGAAAGAGCTAATTGATAGAGTTGGCGACGGGGAAGGGAAGTAAATTTTGCTAACTGACGGCTAGCTTGCGATCGCGATATTCCTTGACTAATTAACTGTTTCAATTCGGCTTTCAATTCCTCTTCTGTCAGTTGGGGCTGACTTAGTGGAATTCCCGCTACTACTAATGTATATTCACCTTGGGGTTCTCGTTGGGTGTAGTAAGCGATCGCTTCGGCAATTGTCCCCCGCCAAAATTCCTCATACAATTTAGTTAACTCCCGTCCTAGCACAATTTGGCGATCGCTTCCCCAAACCTCTGCTAAGTCTTGCAAAGTATCTCGCAATCGGTGGGGCGATTCATAGAAAATCAATGTGCGAGATTCTGTTTGCAGAGACTCTAAATGTTCTTGTCTCTGTTGAGTTTTAGCCGGGAGAAAGCCTTCAAAGACAAACCGATCCGTTGGTAGTCCAGCTGCACTTAAAGCAGTAATTGCTGCACTAGCGCCAGGAATGGGAACTACAGGAATTCCCGCCTCAATACAGGCTTTCACCAGTTCATATCCAGGATCGGAAATACCTGGCATTCCAGCATCGCTGACAAGAGCGATCGCTTTATTGTTAACTAAATGCTCTAATAATTCTGGGATGCGACTGGTACGATTGTGTTCGTGGTAACTTACCTGGGGTGTTTTAACTTGAAAATGCTGTAGCAGTTTCCCTGTGTGACGGGTGTCTTCCGCAGCAATGATATCCACAGTTTGCAAAATTCGCACTGCCCGAAAGGTGATATCTTCGAGGTTGCCAATTGGTGTGCCGACAACGTAAAGTGTTCCTGGTTTTGGATCGGTTTGCATGAGCAAGAGTTAAAAGTTAGGAGTTAAAAATAATAATTTATGCATTTATACGAACATATTATGATAAATGAATAATCCCAAATCCCAAATCCCAAATCCCAAATCGGCTAGTGGGTTATTTGTAGGTTTAGTAACCTTAGATTTGATTTACCTTGCTGACTCTGCCCCTAAGAATAATCAGAAGATTGTCGCTACTGACTATACTGTAGCGGCAGGGGGGCCAGCTACAAACGCGGCTGTGACTTTTAGCCATTTAGGTAATCAAGCTACAGTTTTGGGTGTGGTAGGTTCTCATGCAATGACGCAGCTAATTCGAGGTGATTTGGCAAATTACAAAGTTGCGATCGCAGACCTTGAGCCTACCACTGATTTAGTACCGCCTGTATCTTCGATCGTTGTTACTCAAGCCACAGCTGAACGAGCTGTGGTTTCCATCAATGCTGTCAAAACTCAAGCCAGCAGCGCATCTATCCCGCCAGATATTTTGCAAAATGTCGATATAGTACTAATTGATGGACATCAGATGGCAGTTAGTTATGCCATAGCCCAAATAGCTAAAGCCAATAATATCCCAGTAGCGATCGATGGCGGTAGCTGGAAGCCTGGATTTGAGCAAATTCTGCCATTTGTAGATTATGCCATCTGTTCAGCTAATTTTTATCCCCCCAACTGCCAGACTGGAGAAGACGTTTTTAGCTATCTTAGTAGATTTGACATTCCTCACATCGCCATTAGCCACGGCCAAAAACCAATTGAATACTTGAGTTGTACTAAAACTGGTATCGTAGATGTGCCGCAGATTCAAGCGGTTGATACATTAGGGGCTGGAGATATTTTCCACGGTGCTTTCTGTCATTACATTTTAAGGGAAAGCTTTACTGATGCATTGGTACTGGCAGCTAATATTGCTGCTGATTCCTGTAAATTTTTTGGCACCCGGCGCTGGATGGATTTAATCGGCTGAGTACTCAGGTTAATAAAATGATAGAAGGCCAAATTAATGAAAGACTTACAAGAAATATTAGCGATCGCTCGTGAGATAGGTTGGGGCGCAGCAGATATACTGCGATCGTATTATGACGGCACTGCAAAAGACCCTAACTTAGAAGTACAATATAAGCAGAATGAGCCTGTCACCGTTGCCGATGTAGCTGTAAGTCAATATATTTTGCAGAAGCTACAAGCAACTTTGGGTAACGAAGATTTTGCTTACATCAGCGAAGAAACCTATCAATCGCCAAGTAGTACACAGCCTTCTGCCCCTTGGGTATGGATAATTGACCCTTTGGATGGCACACGAGACTTTATCAAAAAAACTGGAGACTATGCAGTTCACATTGCTTTAGTTAAGCAAACCCGCCCAGTGTTGGCAGTGGTGGCAGTACCAGAGGCTCAAAAGTTATATTACGCTACCAAAGGTGGAGGTACATTTGTAGAAACCCGTGATCGATCTGTTCCTTTACAAGTATCATCAGGCAAACGAGTTGAGGATTTAACCTTAGTGGTTAGTCGCTCTCACCGCAATCAACGCTTAGATCACTTACTACAAAACTTACCCTGTCAAAATCAGAAATCTGTGGGTAGTGTAGGCTGTAAAATTGCCACCATTGTCGAGCAACAGGCAGATATCTATATTTCCCTTTCCGGCAAGTCTGCGCCCAAAGATTGGGATATAGCAGCCCCAGAACTAATTTTAACAGAAGCTGGTGGTAAATTTACTCACTTTGATGGCACGCCGTTGCAGTATAACACCAGTGATATCAATCAATGGGGAGGTTTGCTGGCTAGTAATGGTGAATATCATGAGGTGCTATGTAAAGAAGCAGAAAGGATTTTAGGAGAGTTTGACCATAGCTAATGGGGCATTTGAGGATGAATATTTTTTAATTTGCTTTTAAGACAGTTGGCTTCAGCCCTGATGTTATGCAACTTAAATGCTCATTAGCTTATCGTTAGTCTGCAATCCTTGGCTCTGAATTTTAAAGAAAATGTTACGACTTTATCATTTATTACTAGGTTCTATTTTGCTGGTGTCAATACCAGTGGCAGCAAAATTTGTTTTCCCCCAATTTTCTCCACCCAAAGCGGTAAAACCCCTTGCTGTTGTAAAACTTCCCAACCCTAATCAGGGAAATATCTGGCAGAAAATCCTGGGAAATGCTGCTGCTCCAACTAACTGGCAAGTTGCTGCCTGTGAGGGAAATGCACCCCTGTTGTGTGTCTCCTCCAAAGGGAAACGCTTGGGTACAGTTGAGATTAACGTTTACCCATTAGCAAACAATGAGGATTTCCAAAAGAAACTTGTAGCGGCTGGTATTCCAACTGGTTCTCAAGTGGACTACCAAAGTTCCAAATACCAAACCCAGGTATTATCAGCACTCAAGGCTTGGGTTACAGATCACTACGCGGCGTTTGCGAAAGACCTTCAGGGTAAATATGGAAAAGAGATTGTTTTTTCAGCCTACCCACCGCAACCAGTACCCGTAGGTAAGCTTCAGGGAATCCGCTATGGGTTCGCTGGACTCAAGCAACAAGGTGGAGTACAAGAGCAACACATAGGTCATGTTGCCTTTGATGGCACTAAACTTTACGTAATTACCACTGCATTTGACACAAATACGCAAACAGGTAAGTTTGAGAACCTGGAAAATTTGGCTATTTTTCAACCTTACTTATATGCGATCGCCGCAGATTTGCATTTACCCCAATAGGGATTGGGACATGGGGCAGTGGGGGAGAATAACCAATGCCCACTCCCATCAACCTAAATCTCAGCCACCGCCCGTTCAATCAAACGATGTGCCAAAGTTTGCGTACCTGTGTGTTCATAATAATTTGTTGATACATCCAGGAACGCCGCAAGGTAATCTAACTTGTCATCGGCAATATCAACAAAACTTTGCAAGTTGTGGACAACCTTTTGTGGCGTTAAATTATTGGCGCTAACTAGCCCACTCATCCAACCTTTAACTGAGTCAAAGCTTTCGCCGATAAAGTTGAGTTTTCCAGCAGAATTGCCCCCTGGAATCACATCTTTGATGTTTTGGAAAGTTGAGTTTTTTTCTAACTCCTGTGGATTTGTTTGATTAAGCCCAGATATCGCTTTGCTAATAAAATCTGGGCCCAAAGGTATCAAACCATCAACACAAACTAACGCCACCATGCGGATCAGTGACTCACCACTATACTCACCTAAAGAGGCGACAAAATCTCCAATACTGTCTCCAGGAATGCCGTTAATTTGACAGAAGGCTACCAACTCAGCCACTAATTTTAATGTCAGATCGATGGTTTGAGCTTTATCGGGTTTGGGAGTGACAGAGTTTAAAAAACCCAACAGAGGAATTTTCTCGCCGACTTTGTTAGCTAAAGCTGCTGCACCAAGCGCTCTATCTGTAGCATCAACGGTTTGATATAACCACAAGGCTGTTTGATATCCTTGAGATTTGTCGTTGAATAGATAAATCGCTCTTTCGCCAATTTGCTGAATTAAATCTTCGTCGTCTTCGCCAGTAACACTCTTAATAGTGTTGACAAAGCCGACAGGATTTTTCCACTCGCCAGGAGCAACAAAATCGAGGGACTTTAACAGAGAAACAGTCAAGCCGCCGGTTGGTAATTGATCAACCGACTCAACAATCGATTTACTCACAAAAATCTCCTTATTTAGGTTTTGTTATCTAAATGTTCGTAGTACAAATCATTTCAGGTTAGCCAGACGATTAAGATTAAACTTCGCTAGCCAATCTGCGCGATCGCTAGCTGTAAATGACGAATCGCGAGAAAGTGCTTTTACTTGGTACTTACCTACCAAAATTGCAGTTTGCGTCTTACCAACTTCTATTGCGGGATAACCACCAATTTTTTTGGTGCTTTTCGAGAACTTTGCTGCTGCACTAGGTGTACTGCTGGTATCAGAAATAGACAGCAATGCTATATCTTTACCGCCTTTTTTCAACTTTGCTTCTGCAAAACCCTTTTTCTCTTGGGTATAGACGCGCTGGTAGCCATTACCTGCATCAGGGAAAAGTTTATTAAATTCGCTACCCTGAGTTGCTGTCTTAGCCACCCCTTGGCCACTTTTTTGTTGAGTACTTTCTTTTTGTGCCTGGTCAAAACGTCCAGGTGCTTTTGGGCTACAGGCTGTTGTCAGTAGTACCACTGACAGCAACAAAGCGGCTACTACCCTATGCCCACGGTGTAAAATCATTTTTGGCTTCTCCTTATACTTGAGCTTTGAGGCAATTATCTGCGCTGCTAGCAATTATTACCCGTAAAATTTACTTTTTGATAATTATTTCCTAAGTTCTCAACTATAACGGTCATTTTGGCACTTCAAAAAGTGTCCAATGCCATGCTTAACCTACCAATTAACTAAATGCAAAAACGCCCTCCCTTTCGGGAGAGCGTCTTTGACTTATAGATAAGCGTGAAGAACGTATCTCAGATTATGATTAACCGTTGATAGCAGGAGCGGTAAGAGCTACAGGAGCAAAATCACCAGCAGCCAAATCTAGGGGGAAGTTGTGAGCGTTACGCTCGTGCATTACTTCCATACCCAGGTTAGCGCGGTT
>NZ_JBALEL010000054.1:0-192117 GCF_036917935.1 Nostoc sp.
TACCATATAATACACGGTAGGATAGGCTAGTCCTACCATGTAATACACGGTAAAATCAGCGTTTTTATGTTAAGTAATGTTTCGCCAACAGTATCACATTCGGGGCGCATCTCACCCGAATACACCAGCCACCGTTTTAAGACAGTTAGCTAGAGATTCTTATCTAGCTACAGTTCGTGCTGTCGCCAGAAATGCTAATACATTTCCTGAAACTTTGGAAGTGCTAGCTAGTCACCCAGATTTGACAACTCGTTTGGCAGTTGTTCGCAATCCCAACACACCACCCCGCGCACTTACTCAAATTGTTCTGAGTACCCAAAATTCAGGAAATACGCCAAATCAAACAGTGGATATGCTCAAAAGTGCATTTCCCGGCAATCATAATGATGTGCTGCAATCAATAGCTGGTAATCCTCGCACACCTATAGAAGCACTAGAGATTTTAGCAAGAAGAGAATTTATTGGTGCAACACCCGATCCGCAAGCGTTTTTTCCAGCTACAACCGATGATAGGATAGTGCGATCGCTTGCATACAACCCCAGCTTAACACCGCAATTACTGGGCATTCTGATCCAAGATCCTTCTGTAGAAGTGCGTCTTTGTTTAGTTCGCCATCCCAATTTGACAGAGGCTTTGTGGTTGCGTTTGGCAGAAGATACAGCAATATCCGTGCGTGAAGCTGTTGCTGCTGCAATCAATGCACCTGTAAGCATTTTGGAATTACTGGCGCGGGATGAACAAGTAGAGGTACGAACCAAAGTAGCCACTAACCGCAATACACCAATTACTGTTTTACAACTTCTCGCAAGTGACGAAAACCCCAGTGTACGCACTGCTGTAGCTAGTAATCCTCAGCTAGCTGAAACAATATTGACACAATTGGCTAACGATGAAAAAGTCGAAGTCCGCCGTGCAGTTGCTCAAAATGCCAACACCCCTGCACCCATCCGCGAAACCCTCCGCGATTTGATTGTGCAACCTACCACCCGCCAAACTAGTCCCACCTTGCGCGGACTCAATCGCCTCTACAATCCCAACACTGATGATATAACAACCATACTTGCAGAATACGCGAGTTCAGAAAACGCCTTTGTACGGTTGGTGACACTGCTTCATCCCCAAACTCACCATGAAGTATTGACACAAGGAGCGCAGTCTGCATCCTGGCTAGAACGCTACGCCGTTGCAGATAACCCCGCGACTCCAAGCGTTTTACGCCAGCAACTTACTCAGGATAGCAATCGAATTGTCCGCGCAGCCGCTAGAGTTGAGTTGTGAATAATTGAGGATGTTGCAGATGGCATACATTGATTTCACACTCGCCAAAGTTCGAGAGACTTTTCAGCTTGTAATTGATGAAAAGCGTAATCTGCTCAAAGATGTGTCGCCTATTCAACCTTCCGCCACCTTAACAACGCTCTTAGAAGAATATACTCAACTAGCAACTGCCATCAACACTGAAAAAGCCCGTTCAGAATTACTAATTATGCCAGTTTTAACGGAAGTTAGACGGCAGTTAAACTATCAAATTTCTCTGTTTTCTGGTACAGATTTTGATGTAGATGCTAGTAAAGGATTGAATGGGTTTTGTGATTTCATTCTCTGTGGTTCTGAAGAACAGTTTTACATTAAAGCACCTGTAATTACAATTATTGAGGCAAAGAATGAAAATATTAAAAGTGGCTTAGGACAATGTATTGCTACTATGATAGCCGCCCAGTTATTCAATCAAAATACTCAACAAGAACTTAAGACAATCTATGGAGTTGTCACTAGTGGAACCAACTGGCGGTTTTTAATGTTGGAAGGACTAACAGCATACATTGATATAGTTGAATACTACATCAATGATGTTGATAAAATCCTGGGTATTCTGTTGCAACCATTTCAATCGGCTTTGCTATAAGTATCTTCCTAAATCAGCATCTTTCAAAAGTTTCGGTGCGTTACGTACTCCGTTATAACACACTTTACACATACTAAGCTATTACTCAATAACAATTAATTTCAACCTATTACACTATGCAACCACAAACAGAGCAAATTCTAGCAACACTACAAGTTATTATTGAGCCTAAATCAGGCTTTCATTTACCAGGTCATGAAGATGGTGGATATATTTGTCCATTTGTTTGGGATGCATCCCAAAATGGTGAATTTAATATACTAAATCTCAGCCGTTCTCAAGGCTGGTTAAAACTCACAGACACTGATGCTACCATTAAAAATTGGCAGACAATGGATTATGCAAATAATTTTAATAGCTTTTCTTTGAATTCATCTGATAAAACTGCTTGGGCTGACAAAATAGAAACTTTATTTCAAATACTGAGTCAGAGTTTGCAAGACATGGAATCTTTTAATGTAAAAACCTCCTCTTACTTTCCAGAAAATGATTCAGTTGGTTTGATTGTTGGTAAAACAACAGATGAAAATTGGGTTGCTGTTTGCCCTACTTTTTATAAAGAAACGAATATTCCGCAAGGGCAAATTTCTCGTTCTCCTGTGATTCATTCCATGTCTGCTCAAACATTAGGAGAAAATACGCTAAATTTAGTCTCGCAACTTCAAGCAATTACTTCAGAACTAGGAATAATTCATTTAGAAGGAGATTTGGGTGGTGGTTATTACTATAGTTACGATTATCAAATCGTCTATAGTGCTGCTGAAACTAAAGAACTAGCGATCGCACAGGCTTTACAAGCTTCGGGAGCGCTAGAAATCAGCCAATTTCAGAATTTTTACCCTGATAAAGAATACTTACAGGATTGGTATAGAAATTCTGAAGCAAAATATGCAAAATACGATAAATTAAACAAATTTTTAAATCATGCTTTTGCAAAAGTAATGATGTACAGATTTAGCTTTTGGACTCAGGAAAATATATACATAATTGGTGAAACTCAGTGTGGAGATTGGGCTGGTTTATATATAGAAAGTGAATTTGTGTATAATCCCTAATTTTCAATCCTACACTTCAGCAAAATAACTTATGCACTCTGAAACACAACAATTGTTGGGTACATTACAAATACTCTGCTCAAATTGGTTTGTTTGGGAAACGACAAACCAGGGTGAATTTAACATTTGGAATTTGATGATTTCCGAAGGTTTTGTTAATCTCACTGACATAGAACTTACTTTTAAACATTGGCAAAAAATTGAAGAATGGGGAACTCCTACTAATCAGGAAGCTTTGGATTATGAATACGCTCCTCTGCGTTCTGAACGTAAGGATAAAACTTGGAATGAAAGTATTGCTTCTGAACGCCAAGGATATTATCAAAAAATACAGCAGCTTCTCACTAACAATTTTAACAATTTGCAAGCATATAATTTATCTATTCCCAAAGCAAAATATCAAGATTTTGCATGGGAACATCCTGATTTTTCTGTGTCGATTGTGGTCGCTGAAACTAGCAATAATCACTGGTTATGCCTTGCGCCCATCGTCCCTGATCAAGTAAGCGACGATGTCTACGCTCCCCATCAACCTACGACGCAAATTGTTTGCGAAGAATCAATAAACGCAGTCAACGAAAGTTTGATAGCTGAATTTAAATCCTGTCTTGACGATCTCACCCCAATTACGATTTACGGCTACCACTACGGCGGATATAACTGCACTTATCAACATCATCTCGTAGGTGCATACGCCAAAACTAAAACGACTGCCATTGAACTTGCGCTGCAAGCCGCAACAATGGTCATTATTTTAGAAAAGCCAAATGTTCATTATGCTGGTGATGCCTACGATAGCCTCAAACTCAGCGAGTTTATGAATCAGTGTCTGAGACATCGCACTCTCTACAATATTAGTTTTTGGGATGTTCGTTACACCTACCAAGGCGGACAAACCCCAGGGGGAGATTGGATAGGTGTACATTCAAGGAGCGAATTTGAGTACAATCCTTAGAAAGAGCGGTAAAAATATAATGTCTAAAAAGTCTGATTCGCAGTTCCAAAATCTCTTTACTTCACAAATTTGATTTGTGAGAATTGCTCATAAAGAATCTGCTTAAGATGCTACAACAGCAGCACGGTCATTTACTAACTTGCCATCTTCCATGTAGACGATGCGATCGGCAATATCTAGAATGCGGTTGTCATGAGTAACCAAAAGAATGGTACAATCTTGTTCCTTAGCTAATTTTTGCATGAGGTTGACCACATCTCGTCCCGATTTACTGTCAAGGGCGGCGGTGGGTTCATCTGCTAAAACAATTTTAGGACGACCAACTAAAGCACGAGCGATCGCAACTCTTTGTTTTTGTCCCCCAGATAAATCATCAGGATAATAATTCAGGCGATCTCCTAATCCTACCTCCTCTAATATCTGGGCTGACCGGGTTTTCATTTCTGTCGGCGAAATATTATTATGCACTTCCAAGCCCATTCTGACATTCTGGAGTACTGTCAGACTACCGTGCAAGTTGTGCGCTTGGAAAATATAACCGTTATTGCGTCGCACTTGGGTAAGTTTTGCTGTACTAGCGCCACACAGTTCTTGTCCCAATATCTGCAAACTACCAGATTGGGCAGAACGCAAGCCGCCTGATAAGGTGAGAAGTGTAGTTTTACCAGAACCAGAAGGCCCAGTCATAATAATAATTTCGCCAGCGTTAATATCCAGGTTGATATCAAAAAGAACTTGCTTGCGAAGTTGACCATGACCAAAGTAGTGGTCGAGATTTTTAACAGAGATGACAGGAGGCATACTAATTTTAGATTTTAGATTTTAGATTTTAGATTGGCGATTAGGGATTTCCCAGTCCCCAGTCCCCATTTTCTAAAACATATCTGCGGGGTCGGCAGACTGTAATTTACGAGTGGCGATCGCACCAGAAATTATGCACATAATCATAGTCAGCGTTAATACCGTCAAGGCTCGTGCTACGGTCATGTAAAGTGGTAAATTGGTGGCATTGCGAGTTAAAGCATAAAGTCCTAAAGGTGCGATCGCTCCTGGGATAAAGCCCAAGATGGCCAAAATTATCGCCTCTTCAAACACCACACCTAATAAGTAAAGATTGTTATACCCCATTGCTTTAAAGGTGGCGTATTCTTTAATATGAGAATTCACATCGGTAGAAAGTACTTGATAGACGATAATCACGCCCACCATAAACCCCATTGCTACACCGAGGCTGAAGATAAACCCAATGGCTGTATTTTTTTTCCAATAATCTGTTTCAAATTCGATAAATTCGTCTTTGGTGAAAACTTTAACATCATTATCTAGATGAGATTCTAAAGCTGCTTGCACCTGTTTTAAGTCATACCCTGGTTGTAATTGAACCAAACCTAAACTGACACTGCTGGCTTCTCGCTTCGGAAATAGCCGCAAAAAATTCTGGTCGCTGGTAATCAGGTTCCCATCAGCCGCAAAGGAAGCGCCGATTGAAAATAAGCCGCTAATGGTAATCGTGCGGCGGTCAATTTCAGTCGTCACAGTTTTCCCTTCTGCAACTTGAGCGATCGCTTCTTGATAATCTCCTCTAGAAGCACGATCAAACAGAAGGGTATCTGGTAGCTTCACCCGATCTATCTGACTGTTCACATCCGGTAAGTCAAAGGCTTGCTTTTCAGGATTGATCCCGATCACTAGCACAGATGTCTTTTGGCGTGTTTTAGGATTCTTCCAATCGACAATGTTGATATACATTGGTTCTGCTGACTTCACCCCTTGTACATCCATTGCCTGATACAGCCGCCGCCGCGTAAAGGTGGACGCATTTAACACGTTACGGGCTTGAGGGCTAACTAGAATAATATCGGCCTGGATACTGTGATGCAGCTTAGTATTACTTTCAAACAAGGCAGTCTGAAACCCTAGCTGCATGAACATGAGAACATCAGCGAAAGCAATACCTCCCAATGCCACCAAGAGACGGCTTTTTTCGTGACTCAGTTGCAACCATCCTAAAGGAGTTCGCTGCCGCAGTTGTTGAATAAATCCAATCATAGTTCAATCACCGCCTTTACTTGTAGATTGGTAAACTTGGCAGCTTTGGCGCTAGAAGCCTGATCTAGTCGCACATGAACTTCCACTACTCTGCCGTCAATATTGCTAGAAGGGTCACTGTTGACGAGATTTTGTCGCTGTACTTGCATCCCCATCCAATCGACGGTTCCCTGTAATTCTCCGGGAAGGGAATCGCTAATTATCTTGACCGATTGCCCCGATCGCACTTTGTTAACATCACTTTGATAAACTTCTGCAACTGCATACATCTGATCGGTTCGACCTAGTTCCACAATCCCGTCATTAGAAACGGTTTCTCCAGCTCGTGTATTAATCTTCAGAATTTGTCCCGCTTCGGGTGCGCGGACATAAGCCTGATCGAGTTGCGCTCTAATTTTTGCCACAGTAGCTTGAGCGCCCTCTACCTGTGCTTGGGCGTTGGCAATATCTGTAGGACGGACTTCAGCCGTTTGGTTAAGGGTGGCTTTGGCTTCGTTAATCTGTTGTTGCAAGCTAGCGAGGGTTTGGCTGCGGTTCGCTTTGGCTTCTTTAATCTGCTGTTCTAAAGTCGCAACAGTTCTGGTTTTGTTGGCTTGGTTTTCGATTACCTGTTGAGTAGAAGTTTCTGCACTTAGGCGTTTTTGATCGGCTTGCTGACTGGAAATTGCCCCTGCTTTGTATAAAGCGTCATAGCGTTGCACTTCTACTTGAGCGTTCCGCTTTTCGGCTGCGACGCGATCCACCGTTGCTTGTAAGCTTTGTCTTTGTCCTTGTAAGTCTGCTTCTAGGCGATCGATTGTGGCTTGCTGAGTTTTGATATTTCCCTCTAGTTCGACTTGCAGACGGCTTACAGCAGCTTGTTTTGCTCCAATTTCTCCCTGTTTGGCTCCCGCTTTTACCTTGTCAAGGCTGGATTTGGCAACTTGAACTTGTTTTTGGGCTTCAACCAAACTTGCTTGCAAGCGATCGCGACTATCCATAATTGCAATTACCTGCCCAGTCTTGACGCGATCGCCTTCTTTTACCAATAGTTTCTGAAGCAGACTTCCCTCAGTCGAAGAAGTTGCAGACAGTTTTATGACTTCTCCATTTGGTTCTAAGCGTCCCAATGCTGTAACTGTTTTTACTACTGGCTGAACAACTACCGGCGCTATTTGCTTTTCATTAGCGGTCGCCTGAAACTTTAGCACCGTATAAACACTAGCTCCACCTATAGCTAGAGATGCAATTATTGCTAGTGTAGTCGGCGATCGCCAAAGATTTTGGGAAGACTTTAAATCCTCTAATTTCCAGTTCTGCACCATAGTGTTCACCTTTTGCCATTAGGAACTTGTACTAAACTGTTCAGTTCAATTCATGCTAAACTAAACGGAGTAGTTTAGTCAATAGCAGAAAGCGAAAATTCTCAATTTAATATGTTGGCCCTGAGTTCTGCACCAGAATGCTTGTCACAACTGGGATGAATGACGTAGGGGAAATCGCCGCATCTATTAAAATTGTTTATCAGAGAGGAAGATTAAAAATGGTACGGATTAAAGGTGACGAAGTTGATCGAGATAATTCCGTTGATAAAGTGGAGCAAATTCTGCGAGGGGCAATGCAGGAGTTTCTCCAAAATGGCTATGCTGGTACAAGTATGGATCGGGT
Organism: Nostoc sp.; assembly: GCF_036917935.1. Lineage (GTDB taxonomy): Bacteria > Cyanobacteriota > Cyanobacteriia > Cyanobacteriales > Nostocaceae > Nostoc. The sequence goes on from NZ_JBALEL010000054.1 coordinate 7,614, forward strand.
AGCAGTAGCGGCAGGTGTTTCTAAAGCGACAGTCTACAGCCACTTTCAAGATAAAGAAGGACTTTTTAAAGTACTGATTGAGCAACTAGCAAGCAAAAAGTTTAACTCTATATTTGGTGCAAAAGCTATTGAAGGAGAACCAGCAGCCGTACTGCATCACTTAGGAACCAAAGCATTAGAGCAGATGAATAACGACCAAGAACATAGTGCATTTATGCGAGTACTAATCGGGGAATCTGGTCGTTTTCCTGAGTTAGCTCAAATTTGTGTTCGGGCGATGATTAAGCCAGTGACGGAAACTCTCACTCAACACTTGGCCGCTCCTGAGCTAAATATACCTGACCCAGAGGCAACAGCGATGATTCTCTTAGGGACATTGGTGCATTTTCATATTACTCAGGATGTAATGCACGGGAAGGATATTATACCAATGGAAAGCGATCGCCTGATTGATGCCTTGATACACCTAATCACGAAATGCGCCGATTGATTTGGTTATATCCCGGCGCGTGGCGCTTGTTTGGTCGGAAAGTAAAATTGCCTTGAGTAACAGTTGACTGTTTTTTCTATAGAAGCTACAGTACTATCTCCGGCTTTTTTGGTTCCTTACAAGCTGCCACAAATATATCGTCTAGCGATCGCCAGATTAACTAGGCAGGAATAACTTGAACAATTAGTGCGCGTTTATCCAGCGACTGGATTTTACCTACTTGACTGAGATCATTTGCAATTCGGTCTAGCAGTTCTCCTGCTTGGTCACGATATTGATGTTCTCGGCCTCGTAAGCGAATCGCAAACTTTACTGAATCGCCTTTACTCAACCATTGAACTGCTTTCTCAATGCGTAAATTGTAATCAGCTACACCCACGTTTAGACCGAACCGAACTTCTTTTACCGTAGGTCTAGCACTCTGGCTTTGACGTTTTTTCTTTTGATACTGAAGCTTCCCATAGTTGAGAATCTTCGCGATCGGGGCGTCTTTACCTTGGGAGACTACAACTAAGTCAAGCTCTAAGCTTTCGGCTAGTTGTAGGGCCTCATTAGTATCGATCAGACCACGATTGTTATTCTCATGGTCAATCAAGAAGACGCTAGGTGACTTGATTTGTGAATTAATCAGTTGCTTTTGGATTGCGATAATGAATTTCTCCCATTTGTTCAATACTTTGCTTTACAAGCAGGTAATGCCAATTTAACACAACACTGAATCAGAGCAACTTTAACAACACAATGGACAGCAATCTGTTAGAATGCAGAACTGCGGCACTCGCTCTCAGTCTTGGCGCAACTGCCCATCCAGCCTTTCAATAATTTTTTATTCGTCCGCCTTAGACTGACGCCTCATTGGCGACAGGCCGATGTTATTTTTGGAGTCTTATGTCTTTTTCTCATCTCGGCTTGTCCAATGAAATTATCCGTGCCGTTACCGAACGAGGGTACACGGAACCCACCCCAATCCAGATGCAGGCGATTCCGGCTGTATTGTCGGGTAGCGATTTATTAGCTGGGGCACAAACTGGCACTGGAAAGACTGCTAGTTTTACACTGCCGCTCTTGCATCGGTTGTCGTCTAACAAGAGCAAAGGTACACCCAATGGATACCCACCAATCCGGGCGTTGATTCTCACCCCGACTCGCGAACTAGCTGCACAAGTAGAAGAAAGCGTGCGCGAGTACGGCAAGTACTTAAATCTAAACTCAATGGTGATGTTTGGCGGAGTCGGTATTAATCTGCAAAAACAGCGTTTGAGGGGTCGAGTGGATATTTTGGTCGCTACTCCAGGGCGACTGCTAGACCACGTACAGCAAGGCACGCTAAACCTATCGCATATTGAGGTTTTGGTGCTGGATGAAGCCGATCGGATGCTGGATATGGGCTTTATTAATGATATCCGCCGCATTCTCTCACTCTTGCCGAAACAGCGACAGAATTTGCTCTTTTTCGCGACTTTCTCAGACAAAATTAAGGCACTGGCCGCCGGACTGCTCAATCACCCGACGATGATTGAGGTAGCACGCCGTAACGTTACCGCCGACACGATCGCCCAGAAGGTTTATCAGGTAGACCGTGACAAGAAACGCCAATTACTTGCTCATCTGATTCGGCGAGATAATTGGTATCAAGTGCTAGTGTTCACTCGCACTAAATATGGCGCTGACCGTTTGGTGAAGCAGTTGGGTGAAGACCGGATTCAAGCACTGGCAATCCACGGTAATAAGAGCCAGCCGGTGCGTACCAATGCTTTGGCAAAATTCAAGAATGGCAGCTTACAGGTATTGGTGGCGACAGACATTGCTGCTAGGGGACTTGACATCAGCGAACTGCCCCATGTAGTTAACTTCGATCTTCCCAATGTACCAGAAGATTATGTTCATCGCATTGGGCGCACTGGTCGCGCTGGCGCATCAGGTGAAGCCGTATCGCTGGTGTGCGTCGATGAATACCCTCTATTGAAAGATATCGAAAAACTGATCGAGCAGCGCTTGCCAAGGGAAGCGATCGCTGGTTTTGCACCCAACCCTGATATTGAGCCAGAAGCGATCCCGAACGGACGGCAACACAGAGCCAAGCCCGGAGGTGACAAGCGTCCGGCTCGTACTCCTAAACCGTTACCACAGACATCGGCTAAACGTAAGGCAGCGCCACCTATCACCAATGGTGATAAACCTGGCGCTCGTTCATCTGCATCCCGCCGTTCTGCTAAACGCGATCGCTGATCTTCGTTCTTAGCCATTACCAAGAAATAAATTACCCAATCTTGTGGGGTGGACAGCATTCGACTGAGCGCTGTCCACCCTACAATAGACCTCTTGCATAAATCAATAAATTTGAACCCCACCCCCAACCCCTCCCCGCAAGCGGGGAGGGGAGACGAAGCGTAGCTTTGGCGGGGTGGGGTTCTTCGGCTTTAATAAGTAATCAAGCGGACATGATATAATTTGCCCTCGATGAACCGTTGAAACTCTCCTTTCATCAGATGCGATACTTCTAGCTGTGGAATGCTGAGGAGGTCACTAATTTCGCGCTGTTTCAAATTACGTTGCTTCAGAAGCCGGAGTACCTGAATCCCTATTTTTCCACGGGTAAAAAGTTGCTCTGCATCTTCTAAACCAAGTTAGCAAAGACGTTGCCGCTGCTTTCTTCAAAAACGGTTTCTTCTGTCACGATTGTTCTTCCCTCTCTAGCGCATCTTTATAGCGTTGTTTAATCAAGTCAACGTCAGTCTGTAAGGTTTTGATACCTTTCTTTGATTTCTGCTGATTTCCTATAAAAGCAAATCAGCACAATACCATAAAATGTCGTTTGTGCAACATTATGATGACTTTTAAGTAGAGGTGCTTGAGGGCAATGAGTGATGTCGGGATACCTCTGCGACACATCAAGAGTTAGGTTGGGCGTGAGTGCGATGCTACAACAAATCGGTGATGGAAAATAACCGTTGTCGATCTATTTTCTGAAGCTTGATTTTTTCAGCGTAGAAAGCCTGATAATAAGATTGATAACGCTCTGGTTCAGCTTCTGGATCGGTTTGTTGCCATAATTCCAAAAAGTGACGATAGCGTTTTTCCAGCATCACCAAATCCATGCAAGCGATCGCAGCTTGAACCACTAGCGGAGTCCGAGGTATTTCTATCTTCCATTTCTCGTTCAGATGAAACAGATGCGACACTAATCCCAAGTCTTCTGATAATTCTAAATATATGTTTTCCAGAGTTGAAATTAAATCTACCTGTTCCACCGCTCTTTCTAAAATCTGTTGCCATAAAAATCGGTGGTGAGAAAGGCTAAATTGCAAATCTCGTTCTTCTAGTTCGTCAATAATCGCTTGACGCTGTTCAGGACAATGTAAGTAAATCCTTAGTAATAACGCCTCTGCGTGTTCTAAAAGGCTGCGTTCTGTGGGGAGTGGAGAGTGAGAAACTTTGCCATCTCCCCATGCTTTCTTGGCTGACACTGGCTTCGAGTATGTAGCCGCAACCGGAGCAATTTGAGTTAAGAGATTTTCGACTCGTAGGGGTATAAGTCTGGTATCTCCCAAACTGAGTATTTCTGCACAATAAGAAACGTAATAGTTGAGTGTATCGCTGTTAGCTATATTTTTAAGTAATTTGACTAATTGCTGAGTTACTTGTTGAAAATCGGTAGCCTGTCTTAAGTCGCGGTCTTTAATAATTTCTTGAATCTGCCAATCCAACCAAAGTGGCGCATTCTTTAGCAGTTCTCCATAATCTTCTGGAGTGTGGCTATGCAAATATTCATCAGCATCTTTGCCATCGGGTAAATTGAGAATCTTTAGTTGAACTTCGCCTTTATATGCTAATTCGGCAATTTCACCGATCGCACGTTCGGCAGCATTGGTTCCGGCTTTATCAGCATCAAAGTTGAGTACTAATTGTTTCGATTCGGTGTAGCGTAATATTAACCGCACTTGTTCTAATCTTAAAGCTGTACCGAGTGAGGCGACGGCGTTATTAATACCAACGGCATGGAGGGCGATCGCATCAAAATATCCCTCTACCACCACCGCTTGATCGACTTGAGAAATCCCACCTTTAGCTTGATCCAAGGCAAATAATGTTTTACCTTTACTAAAAAGTTCCGTTTCTGGTGAATTCAGATATTTAGGTTGTTCATCAGTCAGGGTTCTACCACCAAAGGCAATGACACGCCCTTGGACATCACGAATAGGAATCATTAAGCGATCGCGAAATACATCATAATACCCGCCCCCTTCCTTGCGTGGCTTAATCAAACCCGCTTTTTCTAGTATTTGCGCTGGATAATGTTTATCTTCCACCAGATAGCGATGGAGAGTTTCCCAACCTGCGGGGGCATAACCTAAACCAAATTGCTGTATAGTTTCTTCTTTGAATTGGCGATTAGATTGCAAATACTGAAGTGCTTTTTGCCCTTGGGATTGTCTCAGGGCGTGTTGATAAAACTGTGCGGACGTTGCCAGAACTTCATACAACTGTTCACGCAAAGATAGCTGACGCTGTAATTCTTGGCGTTGTTCGGGTTCGAGAGTTTGCACAGGTACTTGATAACGCCGTGCTAAATCCAGCACCACCTCAGCAAAAGAACGCTTTCCCAACTCCATGACAAACTTAATCGCATTTCCCCCAGCTAAACAGCCGAAGCAATAGTACATCTGCTTGGTCTGGCTGACGGTGAAACTGGGAGATTTCTCATCATGGAAAGGGCACAAACCGACAAAATCCTTTCCGCTTTTGCGTAAAACTACGTATTCAGAGACGACATCTACAATATCAGCCCGTAGTTTAACTTCCTCAATTGTGTCTGGGTGCAAGCGGGGGATTTGCATGGCTTTGTCATTAGTCATTGGTCATTGGTCATTGGTCATGAACTTTGGAGAAATACCAAAGGACAAATGACAAAAGACTTCTGATAGCTATTATATTCTTGTTGCTAGACCAAGAATGATCTATACAATTGCTTACACTTAATTTTATCAGAGGAAATACTGAAAATGGGGCGTATTTTTATTTCAGCGGCTCACGGAGGCAAAGAAGCCAGAGGAATGGATGCAGGTGCGATCGCAGGTGGTACAACTGAAGCGAAAGAAATGATTCTGCTGCGGGATTTGATTGTCACGGAACTGAGGGCGCGGAATTTGGAAATTTTGGCGGTTCCTGATGACTTGAGTGCCGCCCAAACAATCACTTGGATCAATTCCCGCGGCCACCGGGGTGATATCGCCCTAGAAATTCAATCTGATGCAGCTAACAGCCCTTCTGTGCGGGGGGCTAGCGTCTTTTACATTGCTAATAATAGCGATCGCAAGAGTAATGCGGAACAGTTGCTAATGGGGTTGTTACGCCGCGTACCCCAATTACCCAATCGAGGAGTCAAGCCAGATACAGATAGTGGGTTGGGTAGTTTAGCATTCTGTCGCCAGACAACGATTCCAGCTTTAGTTATGCAAGTGGGGTTTCTCAGCAATCCAGAAGATCGGGCTTTGCTGCAAACCCGTCGCCGCGATTTTGCCTTGGGAATTGTCGATGGATTGGTAACTTGGAGTCGTGTAATTGACCCCACTCCTGGAACTCCAGTGGAACCAAATTATCCGGGAATTAATATTAATATTAACGGGCAAAATTACTCAGAGCAAGGAGTTTTAGTTAATGGTAATGCTTACATCCCCATTGATTTAGTAGATCGTCTACGGATTGACCTTTCAAAAGCGGCTAATGTCAATCGGATTACCTATCGCAAAGTAGTTTATGTCAAAGCGATCGAACTGCGAGATTTTAATGTTGCAGTCAATTGGGATGCTGCAACTCGTACTGTCAGCTTGCGCTCGAATTTAGTGGTTTGCCCTGGTCAATTTGAGCGGGTGATGTCAAACGGTAATACTTCCGAAATCCAGTTACAATTATTCCTGAGAAACAATAATGATAATGCTTTAGCAAAGTTTCCTGACATCCCAAAACTTTATCGAGAAGAAGCAGGTATAGAGGGAGTGAGCTATGATATTGCCTTTTGCCAAATGTGTGTAGAAACTGGATTTTTACGGTTTGGTGGTGATGTTAAACCTGAGCAAAATAACTTTGCCGGGTTAGGTGCGATCGGTGGTGGTTCGGAGGCTGCGTCTTTTGCAAGTGCCAGAATTGGAGTCAGAGCGCACATCCAACATTTGAAAGCTTACGCCAGTTTAGAGCCTTTAGTACAAGAAGTAGTAGATCCAAGATTTCGCTTTGTCACACGTGGAATTGCGCCATTAATTGATCAGCTATCAGGGCGGTGGTCAGCAGATTTAGATTATGGTACAAAGATTTCAGCAATGCTCAAACGACTATATGAATCAGCAGGACTTCTGTGAGTATTGAGTAACTTGTTATAGCAATTTTTTTAGGGCGTTGCGATCAAGCAATAATATTCAGAAAATTTCCGTTTAATTATGTTATGCGGAAAAATTTTTTATCACAGCAACGTGTATATATAGCAATTCTAAATCATTTGTGAAAGCTTCTCTTTTTTTTCTTCTCTAACGAGACGCTGCGCGTCTCGTTAGAGAAGGCGGTTCGTTAATTTTCACAACTCAGATAGGATTGCTATATGTAAAAATTCTATTTAGGGTAATTAGAGGGCAAAATTCAGGTATAATAGCCTGGATATAGATATTATCTCGAAAAATCCTCTAGTTCATGACAGTAAAGCTCAATTATGTGAGCAATATTAAAGCAAGTTCTTTATGAGTTTTTCCAGTGGTCATCGGCAAAGCATCTTATTTCTGGCTGCCAATCCTAAAGACACCACGCGTCTACGGGTCGATCAAGAGTTGCGGGACATTGGGGAAGGACTGCAACGCGCTCAAAAGCGTGACCAATTTCAGCTAGAGCAACGGTTGGCGGTTCGTCCTCGTGATATTCAACGGGCGATGCTCGATATCAGTCCGCAGATTATCCATTTCTCAGGACATGGGACGGGGGAACAAGGGCTAGTCTTTGAAGATGAAATTGGCAACACGAAGCTTGTGGACGGGGAAGCATTGGCAGGGCTGTTTAAACTGTTTGCTGACCAAATTCGCTGTGTTGTGCTTAACGGCTGTTATTCAGAAGTGCAAGCGAAAGCGATCGCTAATCATGTTGACTATGTAATTGGCATGAACCAGGCAATTGGAGATCGAGCGGCGATCGAGTTTGCGGTAGGGTTTTATGATGCGATCGGGGCAGGCCGTCCCATCGAGTTTGCCTACAAACTAGGGTGTGCAGCAATTGGGATGGCAGGCATTGCGGAACACTTGACCCCAGTGCTGCTAAAAAAATCCACATCTAATGGTGCCACTGTTCAACCCACCTCGGATACTTTTGTTCAACCTCCAGTTGAGCAATTACAGAATGTGCCAATCGATGTCTTTATCTCCTACTCTCATAAAGATGACGACCTGCTGTCAGAATTTGTGACTCATCTAGCTAACCTCAGACGGCAGGGTAAGATTACTGCCTGGTATGATCGCGCCATCGAAGCAGGAGAAGAATGGGAAGCTCAAATTAAGGGGCGACTAGAATCTGCTCGGATCATTTTGCTGCTGATCAGTCCCCCCTTCATGGGATCAGATTATTGCTATGACATAGAGATGCAGGGGGCGATCGCACGACACAATCAAGGCACAGCACGGGTGATTCCGATTATTCTCAGACCCTGTGATTGGAAAGATTCGCCATTCAGTAAGCTCCAGGTTCTACCAAAAGATGCCAAACCCATAACCCAGTGGAGCGATCGCGATGCTGCGTTTCTAAATGTGGTAGAAGGTATTCGCAAAGCGGTTAATTCCCTGTAAAATGAGTCAAAAAAGTAGATTACTCATAAAGACGGAGTGTGCTCATCGCGTAAAGGCAGAGTTAGAATCACTCCTTGGCAAAGTTCCGAATGTTCCTACCCTGATTTGTTTCTCTTCTAAATCTCAATACCATGTGGCTATCCAACTCTTGCAGTAAGTTTTTTAAGGCAGTATCGATACTAGAATTCAAGCGGGATCATCTGATATTTAGACATTAATTAAGGAGAATATATGCCTTCGCTTAAGCGTTTAGAGGCAAAACGTGAAGACCTAGAAGATGAATATGAAGAAGTTCGCAAAAAGTTGAAATGGTTCAAGAAAGAAAGAACGACCAAAACTGACTCAGAAGCTAAATATGAGCTAGAACAGCGAATTGAAGAGTATGAAGCAAAATTAAAAGAAATAGAAGAAGAACTCGACGAGTTAGAAGAACAGATTAATCAACCAAAACGAGTAGAAAACTCTGATTTAGAAAAAAGCCAAACTTTTGATATCTTATATAAATCACTATTGAAGTTAGGATACTGGGAACAGCACAATCTGTTTGAAGAGATTGCTGGAAAATACTCTCATGGTGTGTTTTTAATCCAAGGCAGTTCTAAGGACAGTGGCCAAAGATGGTTGCTCAATCGACTGGCTTCGATTATCCCTAAAATTTTGGAAGGAAAAAATATTGTTATTGACTTAAATCGAACTTCATCAAGGACAGATATTTTAGCAATTTGGGATGAATTTGCCGGAAGAGTTGGATTACCTGAAAAGAGTTTACCCTCTCAAATTACTGAAAAAGTTTGTGAACTATGGAAATCACAGAATGTTTTAATTGCGTTTAACAATGCTGATGAAACGATTAAAGAAAACTTGTGTGATTTACTTAACGAATTTTGGGCATCACTAACTCAAAAGATATTGGAAGATAATCATCAACAAAACCCATTTAAACTAATGATATTCCTGATAGACTATCAAGGTGTAATATCTCAGTGGAATGTTGGTTTTGTCGAGAATTACAATTCAGATTGGCAACCGAATTTACCTCTAGGATTACCCGCAATCAATCCATTTTTAGAGAAGGATATGAGGGATTGGTTAAATCATCATAGTGATTCCTTACCTCTAGCTATCTCTGCTAATAAGACAGAAACCATTAAGGTGCTTTTAGAAAAGCAAGGTATTCCAATGCCAACCTTACGAAAAATTTGCGATCTTTGTGGTTGTAATTGGTTTGAGCAGGAGAATAAATGGTTACGCTTCTAGATTCTAATCACCTTGAATATACTGGCACTAAGCAACCGAAGCCAAGGGATAGTTACAAAGGTAGGCTCATCTATCCTTACTTACCCAGCCAAAAATTAGTGGATGTTGTGAATCTAGCGATTTACTTAGGTCGTCCATTATTACTGAAAGGAGAACCTGGATGTGGCAAGACTCAACTAGCTCTTGCAGTCGCTTATGAGTTAGGACTAGATTTTGAGGCTTGGTATGTAAAATCGACTAGTCGAGCTAAAGATGGTTTGTATGTTTATGATACCGTTGGACGGCTACGCGATGCTCAATTAGCGGCATCTGGTTCTTTAACCATAGAAGAAAAGAAACGCTTTGATGACCCAATATCTTATATTCGTTTGGGAGCATTAGGTCGAGCTTTTATTAATCCCAAGCGGACGGTAGTTTTAATTGATGAGATTGACAAAGCCGACATCGATTTTCCCAATGATTTATTGCTAGAACTTGACGAGCAATTGATTCAGATTGAAGAGGTGCGAGAAAATGGGAAAGAAAAGGAGATTAAGGCAGTCAATTCACCGATCGTTTTTATCACTAGTAATGACGAAAAAGATTTACCTGACGCCTTTTTGCGTCGGTGTTTATTTTATTACGTCCATTTTCCCAGCTATGAGCAAATTGTGCAAATTGTCAAATATCGATTTCCTGATATTGCAGATGAACTGACAGATAAAGCTGTTTCCCGTTTTATGAAATTACGGGAATCTATGGAGGGTGAAACAGGTAAATTCAGTAAGAATGTGAGTACGAGTGAATTGCTCGATTGGATTAAGGCGCTGAAGCGAGATTCATTACAAGAAGTATTAAATAGGTTGTCGGGTGAAGCCCAACTACCTTACTTAGAGGTATTACTCAAAAGTTGGGATGCTCATGTGAATTATTTGAGGTTAACTAGCGATCGTGAATGAGCCAGCATTATTAGAACTATTCACCTGTTTAAGGAAAGCAGGTCTTCCTCTGGGGTTGGCAGAATATCATCTGCTGCTGGAATCTATTAATGCAGGTTTTGGTACTCGCGATCGCACTGCACTAGCCCAACTATGCTGCGCCCTTTGGGTAAAATCACAGCGAGAAGAGCAAATTTTTCACGATTATTTTGACCAGATAATTCCAGAGCGACTGGAACAAGACTTTTTTCCAGGCGAAACGGAGAAAACTAACTCAACGGACACCGAAGTAACACCCAATCAAAACAAAAAACAACCTCCAAAGAAATATAAAACGCCTCGAATCGCATCTTTGTTGGTATTAGGGCTTGCGGCTTGTGTTGTTGCGATCGGCAGCCCGTTTCTCTTCAAAAAGGAATCACAGGTTAATACTTTAAACTTCAGTGGCACTAATTTTCTTTTTCCTTACTTTATCGTAAATATAGGTGAAAAGGTAGCACATATCAAAATTACACGCACTGGTAGCAGGCATGGATCAGTCAGTGCAGAATTGAATGTTGGAAAGAACTGTCGCCCAAACGAACCTAACGATACTTACCCGATCAGTGATACTCCCCAAGTTGTTCAATTTAAAGATGGTGAATTAGGAGAAAAAACTCTCTTAATTCCCATTTCCAATGCTAGGAAGACTGATTTTTTTCAGAAGAAAATTACCTTATGCTTGATTGACCCTCAAGGTAAAGTTCAGCTTGGTGATCCCAACAAAGTGATTTTACTTATTCAAAATTATGATTATTTTAATCAACTATATTATTATGAATATTATTATGAATATTTTAACTTACTATTAATTATTTTTACCTGTATTATTCTGCTGCCTGTTGCTTGGAAGATGTGGAAAATTCAACAGACAGCCTCTTTTGCAGATGATGCGATCATTCCTGAAACTTACACCAACTTACCCAAAACAATGCTGTCTCCTGAAGTCATGCGGACAATGGCTGACGAGATTCAAGTTGCTAAAACAATCAGGCAATCGGACAACCAACTTAGCGAATTCCCCCTAATCGTTAACGATTTGCCCGTCACCCATCGACAAATGAAGCAAGGGTGGCGTTATCTGCGTCAGTTTAGTCGTGAGGGGCCACCCATCGAGCTAGATATGGAAGCCACTATTCAACAGGTTGCCCAGTACGGGGTTTTATTAAATCCTGTGTTGGTTCCACGACGTACCAACCGCATAGAACTTCTGCTGTTAATCGATCAGGATGGTTCGATGGTTCCGTTTCACCACCTTTCGCAACAGTTGGCTGATACAGCATTGCGTGGAGGCCGCTTCAGCCGGGTTAGGGTTTACTACTTTCATAACTGTCCAGATGAATATCTGTACCGCGATCGCTATCATTTAGAGGCGGAACCAATTGATGATTGTTTATCAAAGTTGCCTAAAACCAGAACAGTTTGCTTAATTTTCAGTGATGCTGGCGCAGCGCGTGGTGGATTTAGTTCTAGGCGACGGCGGTTAACAAAATTCTTTTTAAAAGAGTTACGGCAGTATGTACGTTATAGTACTTGGCTCAATCCGGTTCCTCGCGATCGCTGGGAAACTACAACCGCTCAGGACATTGCAGCTTTAGTTCCCATGTTTGAGGTAAATCGTCAGGAATTTTACAGGGCGATCAATGTCTTACGAGGACGGCATCAACCTTTGGGGGAAGTACGCTAAGATGACGAATTCTAATGCTTTGCTGCCTGAAACGCGCCCTCAGGAAATTGAGCAGGCGATCGCATCATTCCAGAGACGATTTACCGAAGCCCACGTATATTTAGCCTATCATGCTGCCTTGCCTATCGCTCTCACACCCCATTTGACCTACTGTCTCTGGGCAAATTTTCCGATGGACATCGAAAAGCAGCACTTGAAGGTGCCGTGGATTGCAGTAGCCGACTTGCTACTCTCTCCGCTCTGCCAAGAGGTAGGACATGAGCTATATGAGATGGATGCAGATTTACGCAATTATCTACTAGAGCAAATGATTCATCATCCTAGCTTCGGTCAGAAGCGTGTTGAGGAATTAGCCCATTTTTTACTGTCCTACGTACAGCGAGAATTGAATGATTCTAAATCATCTGTAAAAACTCTGGCTCAGGCTCAACGTTGGACGGCACTTGCATACCTCAATCCTGAAACTGTTGCCCATGATTTAGCTGCGACACTTGCCGAATTAACCCTCAGCGAAAAAACAGAATGGCTGCGGCTGACATCGTTAACAGAAGCGATCGCCACTCCCTTGCGTCAAGCTAATTTTGACTCCCTGCTAGCGTATCTTCAGGGGATGCGTCAACTGACTCGTGGCAATCATATCCAAGCAGAATCAACCCTCAAATCTTTGCCAACCCATAATAATCGAATTGTCGTAGCCGGAGTCACTTTACCCATTCCTGAGTTACAGGACTCTGATTGGCATATCAATCCAATTGCATCCAGAGCACCCTCTCTAAAGTCATTTAAATTTGAGACAGCTACACTGATTCGTCAACCCCAACTCCAGTTCATGGGGTTGGGTTCACCCTGGGTAATCGAGCGACATGAACAACAAGCAACCCTGTTTTATGAGCGATTAGAAGAGCAGATTTCCCTAGAAATGGTGCGTATACCAGAGGGCAAGTACTGGATGGGAACTGCACGAAAAGAAGGAGACTATCGCGAACGCCCTCAACATCCAGTCACCATTACGTCCTTCTTCTTAAGCCGTTTTCCTGTGACACAAACCCAGTGGCGGGCAATTGCCAAAACTACCAAAGTCAGGATTGAACTAAATTCTGACCCTTCCGACTTTAAAGGTGATAATTTACCTGTGGAGCACATTACCTGGTTTGAGGCGATCGAGTTTTGTGAGCGTTTGCAATTACAGACTGGGAAGCCCTATCGTTTACCCAGCGAAGCCGAGTGGGAATATGCTTGTCGAGCAGGGACAGAAACCCCATTCTATTTTGGCGAAACGATTTCTCGTCAACTTGCAAATTATGACCGAAGCAAACGATATCGTTCCGGGCCTAAAGGGCGATGGAGCCAACAAACTAGTGAAGTAGGTTCTCATAATGCAGCGAATGCTTTCGGACTAGATGAAATGCATGGCAACGTCTGGGAATGGTGCGCCGATCACTGGTATCACGACTATACGAATGCACCAGCAGACGGAAGTGCCCGAATTACTGATGATCGAACTTTCCCCAGAGTTATTCGGGGTGGTTCTTGGATACATGAACCAGATTCATGCCGTTCTGCCTATCGAAACGGCATTCCTCCTAAAAACAAAGTGCTTACAATTGGCTTTCGAGTAGCCGTGTCATTGCACAAAGCGAATCTCAAATGAGCTTGTAATGATGAGGCATATAGCAATCCTAAATAATTCGTGAACACAAAAATACCCGACTTTTTGGAGAAGTCGGGTATCTGAGCCGGACGATTTTCATATATCAAATAGGATTGCTATATTTATCGCACATTCTGCAGGTGAATTGGAAAATCTTGTTATTTTCCATAACCCAGGTACAACAACCTTTTCAGGACTTAAACTAAACCCCACATTCTGTAGGTGCGGCAGCTACGCCCGTCGTAGACATCACAACCTTGGCTGGGATCAAAATTGAGATTATTGACACTATTCTCAATAAATCGAGATGATTTGAGCCTAAACGCTTCTAAGCTAAACCATATCTAGTTTGCATATCTAAAATGTATATAACTCTTGTGGGGTGGGCATCTTGCCCGTCCTAATTATGCAAGTTAAATGTGTAACAGCTTATCACCCTCCATAGATAATAAAAAGTCTAAATCCTCTATCTGAAGTGGGTTTTAGGGGTTTTATCAAAATTCTGATTTTGACGAAACAACCTGCGTAGGACAGAATTTTAAGCATATTTACTCATGCAGAATGTGGGTTTATTGCTTTTCGTTACAAAAAGCTTCACAAGAATTTCTCAAGCAGTACCCTGACGGGTACTATTAACGCTGAACAGAATGTGGTAATTAATAGATTTATATCTAAGAATGAGGTAATAAAATATAACCTATGAGTATCCTTTCTGAACTTCAAAGCAAAAAACTTGGATTGCTTGAATTAATATCATTAGGCTTCAACTTATATATAAAAAAAAATCGGCTCTTTCTTGGTGTTTTTTTAATATACCTGCCTTTTTTAATTATTTCAGCCCTATTCTCATACTACTTCTTGATTTTCAGTTATAATTTATATTTTTTGGGTTTAATTTCGATTTTTAATATCTTTGTATATTCAATTTATAGTGCTACTCTTTGTATCCTTACAGAAAGTTGTGTTCTTCAGGAAAATATTCAACCTAAAGCTGTAGTAAAATGGATATTGTCGCACATGTTACCCCTGATTGGTTTAGAGATAAGATTTTTTATTACTTCCTATTTACTTTCTTTCTTGCTAGTCGTTCCAGGCATTATTTACTTTATAAACAATGACTTCTCCTCTCACGCTTTTATTCTCCGAGGTCAAAGAGGTAAGGCAGCATTTCTATACAGTAGAACATTAGTTAAAGGAAATTGGTGGAAGGCGTTTTTATTTACATTATTAACTTATCTAATCTTTTTAGGCTTGCAGGCAATTTTTACCAAAATTTTCAATATTAATATTACTAGTGTTGCAAACTCTTCAATATTAATTTCTGTTATATCCAGTGCATTAATACAATTAATTCTTCTTGGATTTGGAATTTGTAAAGTTTTGCTCTTTCTTAACTTAGAGTTTCAAAAACAATAACAGAAGAAAAAACTTTTTAATTTGTACGTCATAATTTAAGTATGGCTGAGTCATCTGTCCTAACTATTTTATTCTTAGCAGCAAATCCAGTAGGAAGCTCTCAGTCACGTTTAGAGCAGGAAGCACGAGATATTAGTGATGGGTTACTAAGAGCACGACATCGCGATCGCTTCAAATTTGAGCAACGATGGGCGGTACGTCCTAGAGATATTCAACTGGCTCTGCTAGAATGCAATCCTCAGATTGTTCATTTTGCTGGACATCGCAAACAGGACAAGATATTAGAAGAAAAAGGAACCATAACTCAAGAGTTTGGTACTGTTACAGAAACAGAAATTGAGCCAGAGGAAGGATTAGTATTTGAAGATGATACCGGACATATTCATCTTATCCCTGCCAATGCCTTAGCAGATTTATTTAAGTTATTTTCAGATCAGGTGAACTGTGTTTTCTTAAACGGTTGTTACACCGAGGATCAAGCAAAGGTAATTGCACAACATATTCCTTACGTAATTGGGATGAAGCAATCAATTACCGATAAAGCGGCTCTAGATTTTGCTCTGGGATTTTATGATGCGCTAGGATCTGGCCGGTCAATGGAGTTTGCTTATAATCTGGGCTGTTCAGCAATTCAAATGGCAGGACTGTCTGAACATTTGACACCTATTCTCTATAAAAAAACAGAATCTAATTCTATTTCTGTGCCAGATGATTCTTCCACCCTAAATGCTCTTCTAGTCAATGGTACAAATCGAAACATATCTTCAAAACGGCATATTCAAGAAAAGCGCGAAGACTTAGAAGAAGAATATGAAAATCTTCGTAAAAAGTTGAAATTCTTGAAGAAAGAATGGAATATTAAAACTGATTCTGAAGCTAAATACGAGCTTGCACAACGAATTGAACAGTATGAGATTCAGTTACAAAATATTGAAGAATTGCTTGAGGATTTAGAGATAAAATAAGGGGTAATAGCAACTATTCCCCATTTCCTATTTATTACTCGGCAACAATTAAGCAGTCTTAAAAAATTGAACAATTTCACGCAGATGATCGAGAAATTCTCCGTCAGTGGAAAGTTGAGCGATATCTACGACGGGCTACGCCTACGCATTTCTTGCTTCTCTACTCAAACTTGAAGTCGTTGAACAGTAAAGCTACGATACTTGGGAGCGGTTAAACCGGAATCAAATTACTTTCTTAGATATCTTGCTTATATTGTTCTAACAATTGCGGAATGTGATCGTACCCATCTACACCAATAACCGCAATAATTTTCGGACGATGTTGCTGTAAGAACTTTTGGAAAGCTTCTACTCCTATTTGTCCTTGTAAAATTGTCAGTAACCCTGCTGGTTGATGCCACTCACGAGAAGCTATTTGCTCCAAAAGATACATTCCCAAGCAGCCTGTGTAAACAGTTTTTTCGGAATTTTGCAGATGATAATAAGCTTCTGCCAAATAAGCTAAGTTCCGCCCTTGCAAATACAAATCGCCGGAAACTTGCGCTGTTTTAAAACCATCTTCAAGATATTTAATTGCCGTTTGGTGTTGTCCAATTACTAAATAGGCAATTCCTAAGCTGCTCACACATAAAGCTTTACTTTGAATATCGCCTAATTTTTCTGATAATTTTAAACCTTGTTCCAAATAGTTAATTGCAGCTTCATAAGTTTCTGGTTCTAGGTTTTCCAGTTCCTGAGCTTGCATAACTTCGCTGTAACCTAAATTTACCAGCGCGTTGGCTTCTCCTGTTTTATCGCCTGCTTGCCGACTGAATATTAATGCCCGTTGACTGTAGTTAATTGCCTCAGCATAATTTTGCTGTTGCACGTAGGTGCGGCTGAGGTGGTTGAGATTGGCAATTTCACAGGCGCGATCGCCTGCATTCCTGGCGATCTCTAGCGCCTGGTGATGAAAATCAAGCGATCGCTGATATTCTCCCAAAGCCCGCTGCGAATAGCCTAAAAGTGTCAAAATTCTTGCCTTTTCCTGGGTTCCCTCGCCTCGTCGCAGGGGTTCATCCAGATAATCTAGGGCATCTCGTAAATAAGTACCAGTAAAAGAGGCAAATATCCCGCCGTAAAAGGGAAAATACGGACGCTGGGCAAAGGTTCGCAAAATCTGGAGCATAATTTGAGAACAGGCATCGCTGTATACTGTCCCAATGCTCGCAAAACCACTTGCTAACTGACTCCAAATCACTGCAAAGGTCAAGAAAGTGGAAATGGACAACTTTGGCCCCGCCTTAACATCGTAAGCTTGTTGGTCAAACCAGTTAATTAGTCCCCGTTGCAAGAACTGTAAAATCAATGCCATTTCCACCCAATCTCTAAGGGTGATACCCCGCTGTCGCTGGGCAAACTCAATTGCCGATTCTTCCCTAGCTAAGGTACGAAGCAGTGTTTGGGGTAACTCACTATTGAGTTGTTTCGCCCAACTTGCCCAAGGGCCACGTTCTCCCGGTACGCCGCCAAATCCCAGAGATTCTTTTTGCTCGTACATCCAACTGAGCAAGTTGTCTTGCAATCGCTGCCAAGAAGCTAAACCACGGGTAATCCCTTCGGAAAATTGTTCTAAATCAGAATCTACCTGAGCAAATTGCTGTAACGCTTTTGACAATTGCTGTAGCTGTTGCAAATTTAGCGGATACTTCTGATTGGGGTCAGTAACCCGGATAAATACCGCCAGACGCTCGACAGCAGCGGCTGTGGTAATTTCTGAAACTGCGGAGGCGATCGCTTCTGTAGCTTTGTTTTGCTCTTGCCAGCGTTGCCATTGACTTTGAATGGTCTTAATGGCTCTCAAACTGCGAGTCGCCTTGGCTTTCTTGAGTTCGTCTTTTTGGCTATCTACTTGGCTTTGGAAGGCATTCAGGCGATCGCTCAAAGCTAGCTCAAAGACTTCCCCAGTACCGGAAGTAATTCCTTTAAGCAGCATTTGATACACCTGTTCTACAGAGCTAATTTTGCCCTTGAGGGTGGTTTCGACAATTTCATCGATTAAGGCAAGATAGCGATCGCTTAATGGCAGAGAGTCTGGCACTTTGGCTACTAGGAGAATGTCACGTCAATTCTAATTCTAGTCTTGACAGCACAGGTGGGGGAAATAATTGGCGACTTTTCAGCAGTCACGGTGATACAAATGCAAATTTTAGAAAAAATTTATTTAGCGATTTGCGATCATTCCTTGAGTGATTCGCTGTTTAACTACACGATAAAAAAACAATGGAATGCCTACAAGATAACGGTCTGATAGACGAGTAGGTTCAGTAATTAAGCGTGTTAACCACTCAAGACCATTATCAGTCAGCCAACGCGGCCCGCGATAGATAGAGTCAGTATAAAAATCTAGACAAGCACCTAAAGGTAAAAATACAGTAGTTTCAATTTTATTGAAATTATCTAAAATCCAGCGTTCCTGTAACGGCATACCAAAACCAACATATAAAATATTTGGTTGGAATTCATTAATTATTTCTATTACCAAATCATTCTCTTTTCCTGATTTATCAAAATAACCATTATGTCCCTGTACGCGTAAATTAGGCGCAATCGCTAGTAACTTAGTAATTGCCTTATCAACTACGCCGGGTTTTCCAGCTAACAAAAATAAAGAAAGGTTTTCTTTCTCACATTTTAATGCTAAATCTTCTATGTAATCTGGTGCTGTCATCCGATGTGTAGATTGCATTGAATAACCGTTGAATCTAGCTCCTACCAATACACCAAATCCGTCACAAAATACTAGATCAGCCTTATTCAAAAAATCTCGATACCAAGACTTTTCATAAGCAAAATTCATCGCTCTGATATTCACATGTCCCACAACTGTCTTTTTTTTGCTTTTTGCTGCTTCTATTAAATAATCAACTAATTCTTGTACTTTAACTTTATGGAATCTTGTATCAAATAGCTTCACTTCAGGAAAAGTTTTCATTTCTGCACCTCATTTATTAGCCACTATACCAAGTTTAGAAAAATCCAAACAACAAAATAATAATAGCTCTATTGCTCGCTTGATTTTTCCTAATCTTCTTAAATTCATCCTTTTCAACGCCTATTATCCTTATACAGAATTAATTGCGTCGTTTTTAAGTTTGGTATTTAATACATAGCGTAAGTCACTTGAACATCAAGGTAGCGATAGAACTAAAATAATTGCCTATTTTCATCAAGTCAGCTCTCAATCTAGAACTGCTGCATAAATGTATCTCAAAGATGTCAGATAATTGTTTATGTCTAAGTGTTTAACTCTGACTCGTGCATTATTTCCCAGAGATATTCTCAGATTTTCGTCTGCAATTAAGGATTGCATTGCCTCTGACAATTTTTGAATATCCCCCGGATTAACCAATAAACCATTTTGGTTTTGAGTAACTATTTCGGGTATTCCTCCTACTGCGGTAGTGATAACTGCCAAACCCCAACTCATTGCTTCTAGTAGTGCCATAGGCAGACCTTCGTTGTAGGAAGGTAACACAAATACATCAGCTTTACTTAAAAGATCGTCGCGTTTTTCTTGGTCTACCCAATCAAGAATAGTGATGTAGTCAATAAGATTTAGAGTTGGGATCAAACTACGAGCTTGTTCGACATCTCCATCCCCCGCTATAACCAACTTGGCTCGGCTTTGTTGAGCAACAGGTATAGAAGCAAATGCTTTAATTAAATCAAATGCACCTTTGCGCTCACCAATCCGCCCTAAAAATAAGAAAAATATCTGTTTGGAATCTATTCGCTGTGGGATTTGTGCGGGAATTTTTACCGGGTTAGGCAGAACAATAACTTGCTCTGACTTCAAACCAAGATTTTCAATGTAGAATTTTTTCCAGCTATCTGATAAAACAATGAAACGGGTACATTTACAAAACGACCAACTTAGCCACTGCTTAAGCCATTGAGGAAGTTTAGAGTAAAACAAATGAAAATCAGCACTATGAGTATGGATAATTACTGGTTTTTGAAATAGCCAACCAATAACAGTAGTGATTGAATGACGAAAAGCGCTACCTCTATCTGAAACATGGATGTGAATTAGGTCAGCTTTTTGGTTTAATAAGTTCCAAAATAACTCGCCTATTGCCTGCAAAAACACTAACACTTTATGGACAGCAGAACCATTCGGTAAAGTAGTAATGTGTTTAATTTGAATATCAGAGGTAGTTTCTTCAAGAATGAGCTTTTCCACAGAAACTATTCCACCTTGGCGATCCAAGCTTTCGCCTAACATAGTAATTTTTATGGCACTCATAATTGCTATTAATTTGTTTTTGAAATTGACCACACTGTTATATATAAACTATAAGAAAAAACTTATTCTAGTTTATATCCAAAGGCATACTCCAAAAGCATTTTGAGAGCTAATATTTACTCTATCTGCTTGATCGCGGCTCCACAGATTTATCAAATGTACACTTTTCCGATTTTACAGGATGATCTGCATAACAAAATTCTGCCATAGGAAGTGTAATGAGGATGTTTGAAAAGTATTATTGTTGATAATAAAATACCATAAACACAACCCTCCTTTTATATGAGGGTATGGCGGTTTTAAAGCCTCTCAGCAGTTGCGAGAGGTTTAGACAGGGGGTCTACAGTAGACGGCTTGCAACTTTTCAAACATCCACTTAAATAATGCTAGCTTTTGAACTCTGTAAACTATATCATGTATCACCTCCAGATCAACGACAATCTCCGAGAAACTGCCGATAAAACTATAGAACAAACTTAAACCGCGTCTACCTTGAAAACTGTAGTTTTTTGGAATGAGGGTAAAGCTCAGAACACAAGCTAAAACCCAAGAATATACTATCCTTAAAAACTCCAGGTTTCAAAATAGAGGGGGTTTGACTCAGAAAGTAGCCATTATAAACTGGGTACACAACGATACATAAAAAACTTCTTGCCTTGGTTCCCCTGGCCCCTCTGTTCGTACAGCGTTGACCATAGCAGAAGTTACAAGACCCTGGTAAGTTCATTTCTGATTTCCCGGCTTTTTCCATCTAGAACGGCACAATTTTTTGTTTCTAAGAAGAAAATCACTGTTTCGGCTATTGTTTGCGTAAGTCCTGTTTAAGCTAAATTATCTATTAACAGGTCGGAAAAACTAATGAATTTATTTGAGCTTTTAGTAGGGGAAGACAATCATCCAGCCCTAGTTACACCTGAGGGGCGATCGCTAACCTATAAGCAATTGCGCGAGAATGTTGTTAGACTGGTATCCCAACTCAACAGCTTTGGCTTGAAACGGGGAGAACGCATTGCCATTGCCATGACTAACGGTTCACCAATGGCGATTACCTTTTTGGCTGCCGCCATCTCTGGCACTGCTGCACCCTTAAATCCCAAATACAAACAAGAAGAATTTGCTTTTTACTACCAAGATACCCAAGCAAAAGCACTGATTACGTTGTCTGAGGGGCCAGAAGCAGCCATTGCCAGTATCACACCCGACATGATGCTGATTAATGCCAAGGTAAACACTGACGGCACATTAAGCTTTGAATTAGTCAAAACAGGCTCAGAACCAGCAGAACCCTCGAACCCCGCAGCCCCCAACGCTGATGATCTGGCGATGATTCTCCACACTAGCGGCACTACCAGTCATCCCAAGCGTGTGGCGATTCGTCATCGGAACTTAATCGCTTCAGCCGGCAACCTGATTAGTGCTTACTCACTCACAGCAGCTGATACTACACTGTGCCTAATGCCTCTGTTTCATGTTCACGGATTGGTGGGCTGTTTGCTGGCAACTCTGGCATCGGGCGGTACATTAGTTTGTCCCAATGGTTTTAATGCCCTGGAGTTTTGGAAACTGGTAGATACCTACAAACCCACCTGGTACTCCGCAGCGCCAACTATGCACCAGACAATTTTGGCACGCGCTAGCCGCAACACAGAAATTGTCAAAGCTAACCGGTTTCGTTTCATTCGCTCTAGTAGCGCTTCCTTGCCCCCGATTATTATTGAACAGCTAGAAGCAACTCTTAATGCTCCGGTGGTGGAATCTTACAGCATGACTGAAGCATCTCATTTAATGACCACCAATCCCCTACCGCCAAAAGTCAGGAAACCAGGTACTGTAGGTTATGGCTTCGGTGTAGAAGTGGGTATTATGGACTCTGAAGGCAACCTATTATCTAAGGGAAGCTTGGGCGAGGTGGTGGTAAAAGCACCCAATATTATAGATGGCTACGAAAACAACCCAGAAGCTAACGCCACTGCTTTTGTGAACGGTTGGTTCCGCACTGGGGATCAGGGTACAGTAGATGCAGACGGCTACCTCCGCTTGACTGGACGGATTAAAGAATTGATTAACCGGGGTGGGGAAAAAATTTCTCCTTTAGAAGTAGATGATGTTTTGCTGCGGCATCCTGCCGTCGCTGAAGCCTTGGCCTTTGCCGTCCCCCACAAATTTTTAGGAGAAGATATCCACGCTGCTGTGGTTCTGAAAGCAGAAGCTGGCGAAAAAGAACTTTTAGCTCACTGTGCAACTATGCTGGCAGACTTCAAAGTTCCTAAGCAAGTTCATGTTTTAGATCAACTACCTCGTGGTGCTACCGGGAAACTGCAACGGTTGACGATGGCGAAATTGCTGAATATAGGGGAATAGGGAATGTGGGAGTGGCTGCGACTTTGCTCAGTTACCCTACATAAAGCAAGCTACAGTCGGGGTTTATAGGACTAGCCCTTTCAAGGTGGGTAAAAATTTTGGTCAAAAAATTTCTCTTTAAGGGACTGATATGATGTCCGCATAATTAGTTATGCTAACCACAAGACTTCTTGCATAAATCAAAAATTAAGAACCCCACCCCGCATTTGCTTACGCAAACGCTCCCCTCCCCGCAAGCGGGGAGGGGTTGGGGGTGGGGTGTTTGGGACTTTTGCAAGAGATCTACAGTCATTGCACCCCACCCTTAATCCCCTCCCTGCTTGCGGGGAGGGGAGACAAAGCGTAGCTTTGGCGGGGGTGGGGTTCTTCGGGTTTAATAAGCAATCAAGCGGACATGATATAACAAATAAAAAAACATCCCAAATTCTCTTGTGGGATGGGTGTCCGCACCCGTCCTATATTCAGGGCGGACAAGATGCCCACCCCACAAGATGGATAATTTATTTCTTGTCAGTCCCTAATCTCTTTAGTCTGTGTTCTCTGCGTCTTTGTCGTTAAATAAATTACTTTTAAACCACTGTTCGTAGAGAGCGTCATTTTGAATTTTGAATTGTTAGGACTTTGTTTTTGATTAAAAAGTATTGAATGGAGTTGACAAATTCTTCTAATTCTAAAATTAAGTTAGTAGTATCTCTAAGGTCTTGTTCGCTAGCTAGTTGCTCTAGTTTGTCAGCGGCTAAGTACATAGCTCTGGCTCCAATGTTGGCACTAGCACCTTTAAGGTGATGAGTTTCTCGCGCTATTTGCCCAAAGTTATAAGTCGCGATCGCAGCTTTAATTATCTCTAAACGGGGTTTCATATCTTCAACGCATATTTGCAATAGATTTAATTCAAATTCTTGATCGTTTCCCGATATCTGATGCAAGTGTTCCCAATCAATTACTAAGTCAGTGTAAACTGTCTGTTCATACACAGGTGTCTCTTGTTGGGAAACGATCACACCTGTCCAATGCTCTAAAGTCGCAGCCAATTGTTCTTTAAAGACTGGCTTACTCAAATAGTCATCCATTCCAGCATTTAGACACGTTTGTTGGTCTTCTTTCATCACATTAGCTGTCATCGCAATCACCACAGGACGATGACCCAGGGCAAAAGCGTCTTCTTGCCAACGATGAATTTCTTTTGTGGTTTCCAAACCGTCGAGAATTGGCATTTGGCAATCCATTAAAATCAAATCATAAGGAATTTTTTCTAATAGCTGCAAAACTTCTTTTCCATTGGCAACGACATCGGCTTTGTAGCCCAAACTCTGGAGTTGCTTCAGGGCTACTTTCTGATTCACCAAATTATCTTCGGCTAAAAGAATTCTTAACTTGGATTTAGTCGCAAGCTTAGGGGAAGAGGAAGTAAAAATACTTGAAGTTTCTCTAGTCGGAATTTCTTCTGTAGCCTCTAGCCTCCTGCCTTTAACCCCTTGTTCTGATTCTGGCTGAGTTTCTAAAATATTTATGATGGCATCAAAGAGTCGTGATGGCTTAATGGGTTTGACTAAATAAGCAGCAAATCCGATTTTGAGCGCCTGTTGCACTTGCTCCCGTTGATTAGTAGAGGCGAGCATAATCAAAGGTATCTCAGCAATTGCAGAATTGGCTTGAATTTGTTCTTTTATTGTCATGCCATAAGTTTGGGGTATTTGCATATCAACCAAGGCAACATCATAAGATTTTCCCTGCTCACCAGCTTGCTGAATAACTTTAAGGGCCGTAGCAATACTGTCAGCTTGATCTACCTGCATTCCCCAATGAGTAGCTTGATGGTAGATGATTTTGCAATTAGTGGCGTTGTTATCTACTATTAACAAGCGGCGATTGTGCAAAAGTCCGCGTTCGGATTTTGGCAAAACAGGCTCAACAAGCTTGGTAAAAAGCACCTCAAACCAAAACTTAGATCCTTTCTCCATCTGACTTTCTACCCCAATCACTCCTCCCATCAAGGTTACAAGTTGTTTACAGATAGCTAATCCCAAACCGGTACCACCATACTTGCGAGTGGTCGAAGCATCCACTTGGGTAAATGGCGTAAAGAGTTTGCGTTGGTCTTCAGGGCTAATGCCAAGACCTGTATCTGTGATGGCAAAATGGATGGTGGCTGTAGTCGAGGAAAGCGAACGCAATTCGGCTTGTACTAATACTTCGCCAGCACTGGTAAACTTGATCGCGTTGCTGATTAAGTTCATCAGAATTTGCCGCAGCCTACCAGTATCTCCTTTGAGGTGGGTGGGAACGTTGTGATCAATCAGTGCGGCAATTTCTAATCCCTTGTTATGGGCTGAGGGAGCCAATAATTCCACCACTTCTTCTACACAAGTGGATAGGTCAAAATCTAGAGTTTCGAGAGCCATCTCTCCAGCCTCAAGTTTGGAAAGATCCAAAATCTCGTTAATTAAACTTAAAAGGGCGTCTCCACTACTACGAATTGTTTCCATAAAATCTCGCTGTTCTGCGTCTAAGGGAGTATCTAACACTAAACTAGTCATCCCCAACACAGCGTTCATCGGAGTGCGAATTTCATGACTGATATTTGCTAAAAAGGCACTTTTTGTCTGAGAAGCTAATTCGGCTTGGCGACGGGCAATTTCAAGTTCTTGTCGCTGACGAGTTTCTGCTGCTAATAGTTGGGCTTGGGTTAAGGCAATACCGACTTGATCGGCTATTTGGCGCAAAAGATGAGTTTCAAAGCTAGACCAGTGGTGGGAATCGTCACACTGATGAACTATGAGCAAACCGCGAAGTTCTTCTTTGACAAGAATGGGCACAACCAAATTGACTTTCACCCCAAACTGTTGCATTAATTCTAGATGGCTTTGTTCAACTTCCAACAAATCCAAGTTAGCCAGTCCGAAAATCTTACCTTGACGGTACTGTTGTAGATAGTACTGTTGTAGATATTCCGCTTGGAAGTAGGGGGCGGCGTTGTCTTGCTCTTTGATTGCTGGTAAGCCTGAAACAACTGCTTCAATAACAGTGTTTGCAGACTGATCTGGCATCAGCTGATAGATCAAAACTCGGTCAGTCTGGAGAATCTTTTGTACCTCCTCGACAGTAATTTGGAGAATTTCTTCAATTTGCAAAGACTGGCGAATCTTCAGGGTGATTTCGGTAAATAGTTGCGATCGCAAGTTTTGGCGTTGTATTTCTTCTTCAGCCTGTTTACGCTGGATAAATTGCCCCACTTGCTCACCGATAGAATTCATCATTTTGACCAAATCTTGGTCAGATGGCTGGATTTCACGGTTGAAGCAGGTAATGACACCGATAATTTTGTTACCGCTACGGATCGGAAAACCAAAAGCTGCGTGTAGTCCTACTTGAGCAGCAATTTTGAAGTTAGGGAAATTAATCTCTTTAACGATATCAGCAATCCAAACAGCTTCCGAGCTAGCCCAAACCCGACCAGGTAGTCCAATTCCTCGTGCAAAGGTGGTTTGCCGCTTCAGTGTTTCAAACTCTTGCATCTCAAGGAATGGTTTATGCCATATATCGAGAAAACGCAACACATTTGCTTGCTGATCCACCATCCAAATTTCACCCAAATCCCATCTCAAACTCTCACAGATCCCTTGGAGGATTTGGCGAGTAGCTTCGCCGATCGTGGCGGACTCTGCTAAGACGCGGGTTGCAGCATATTGTGCAGTTAGATGCTGTTGTGCGCGTTTGGCATCAGTGATGTCAATGCCAGTGCCAACGATGTATTCAACACAACCCTCATAGTCTTTTAAGGTGGTATTTGACCAGGCAATCAGCCGCCGACTGCCATCTTTCATTAGCCAATAGTTTTCATAATAATTGGAAGGTTGACCAGATCGTAACTGCTCAAAAACTGCTTTGATCGGCTCCACATCTTCAGGAATGAGGAACAAGTTCCAGCAATACCTACCCCTCACCTCATCAAAGGAGTAACCCGTTATTTGCTCACAAGCTTGATTGAAGCGAAGGATTTGTCCTTGAGAATCGAAAACTATTACCAACGCACCGACTGTATCAAGGACTGCTGAGATAAAGTTGCGTTCTTGATTTAAGGTTTCTTCTGTCTTCTTCCGCTCAACAACCTCACGATAGATGAAATAGTAGACTACAGCAAGAAGGATAAAACTTAGGCTGATAGCGATCGCAAGTATCAGAATTGTGTTGCGATTTCTGGCTTGTTTTGCTTGTGATTGCTGCTGAAGCCTCCCCTTTGCCTCGTTTTCCATCTCATTGATCGTCTTGCGGATATCATCCATGAGATTTTGTTGCTCGTTTCTTAGTAATACTTGCAACGCCGCCTCTAATCCCTTGTTCTGGCGCAAGTCGATAGTCTGTTTTAGTTCAGTAAGTTTAGCCGTTATCAGAAATTCAAGCGTTGCAATTTGCTTTTGTTGATTCGGTTGATCTGTTGTTAAACTCTTCAGCTTGGCAATTTCTTGATCGACGTTACTAAGTGCTGTTTGATATGGTTTTAGATAAAGTTTTTCTCCAGTGAAGATGTAACTACTTTGTCCAGTCTCAGCATCCTTGATCTGGGACAGTAGTTCTTCTAGGCTATCTACTTGGTTATCAGTGTTTTTTATTATACTGCGATTATTAGTAAATCCGGTTGTATTTTGATAAGAAACCACTCCAATCAGAACTAAAATTACCGACGACAAACCAAAACCTGCTGCAATCTTTTTGAAAAATTGCTTGCGTACCCTCTGCGCCTGTTTGCTTTTCTTGGTAACAAGTACCAAACTTGCTAAATTTCGCCGCAATTCCAGTTGCTTAATGACTTGACGACCTAATGTTCGTAATGCCTCCAGTTGTTCTAGAGTAAGTTCTCGTGGTACGTAGTCAATTACACACAGGGTTCCGAGCGCGTATCCTTCAGGGTTAGTCAGAGGTACACCAGCATAAAACCGAATATTTGGGTCAGATGTTACCAGTGGGTTTGTAGCGAACCGTTCGTCATCTGTTGCATCAGGCACAACCAAAACGTCAGGCTGTAGAATAGCATGGGCACAGAATGCCAAATCTCGGTGTGTTTCTAGGGCATCCAAACCGACTTTTGACTTGAACCACTGGCGATTTGTATCAATTAAGCTAATTAAGGCAATAGGAGTCTGACAAATATACGAGGCTAAACGGGTGAGGTCGTCAAAAGCGGCTTCAGATGGCGTATCCAGAATCTTATACTGTAAAAGCGTCTCAATTCTCTGTGCTTCGTTATCAGGTAATGGTGCTTTCATCCTTGAGCCTTATCTACATTCTGAGGAGTGGGGAAGAAGCAGGGAGCAAGAATTTTAGATTTTAGATTTTGGATTTTAGATTGAAATTTAATCCAAAATTTAAAATCCAAAATCCAAAATTGAATTGCCCAATGCCCAGTTCAACAAACTTACTTTAATTAATTAATTAATGACAATAGTTTAGTTAAAAGCGTTAGCGTAATTTTACGGAGTTCAACGTTATTAAATAATGAGTCAAATGATTAAGTCTCTGCTGTATTTTTGGTGGGCTGGTTTATTTGAAATTGGGGGCGGCTACTTGATCTGGTTGTGGTTGCGCGAAGGTAAGCCTTTCTGGTGGGGCATATTGGGGGGAATTGCTCTAGCTTTCTATGGGGTTCTGGCAACTCTCCAACCGGCAAATTTTGGCCGAGTGTATGCAGCTTACGGTGGCGTGTTTATCGCAATGGCAATGCTTTGGGGTTGGAAGGTAGACGGGGTAACTCCAGACCGCTACGACTTAATGGGAGTATGTTTAGCTTTAGTAAGTGTCTTAATTATCATGTTTGCTCCCAGAACTTAAGTAAAATTTCTAGATTATTTTTGACCAATAGTTTTATATGGTATTCCCTTTTAAACAGATAATAACCTCACGCAAAATTGCAAAAGTTTTTTAGCAACTAACCTGTGAAAAGTAGGCATCTGGATATGTACGCGTTTATACCGGAGATATGAAGAGAACTCATGATAGAGCTTGCAACTACATGAAGTACACTCCCCCGCCCAACGCAGGGGCTTTTCTTAGTCAGGAGAGAGTGGGCGAGATCGCGCGGGTGGGGTATTTTTTTGATTTATCCAAGAAGTCTATTTAGGTTTGTAACAGTAGGTAAGGGACTGACAAGAAATAAATATATCCATCTTGTGGGGTGGGCAGGAAAGCCCGCCCTGAATATAGGACGGTGCGGACACCCATCCCACAAGAGAATTTGGGATGTTTTTTTATTTGTCAGTCCCTAACTAAAAATTTGGAATTTTGTCGGGGTTGAATAAAATGCTATTCTTCAAAAAAAAAGATGCAATGTCATGATTGCGTGCGTACACCCTGATTTAAATCTTGGTAACAACGATCGGGATTATATTTTTGTTAACATTTCAAGAAAATTCAGGTTAAGTAACTTTCAAGACAAAAATGTGTCAATAAAAGTAATCAAATGTAGTTCAGTATACAAATCGTTGGTGCTTAGGAAGAAAAAGAAGTGTTGAAGAAAGTTGTGATGATTGGAGCTATCACTCTGCTGTTTTTGGGAGTACCGCTGATGGGCAATGCTTTCGCCCAAACCCCAGCTGCTGCTCCACCTGCTGCTGATACTGGAGATACGGCATTTATGCTGATTTCAGCAGCACTCGTGCTACTAATGACACCAGGATTGGCGTTTTTCTATGGTGGATTTGTGCGATCGCGCAACGTCCTAAACACATTGATGATGAGCTTTGTGTTAATGGCGATCGTCGGAGTTACCTGGATTTTGTGGGGCTATAGTCTTTCCTTTGCGCCAGGTTTACCGTTGATCGGTGGATTGCAATGGTTCGGGTTGAATGGTGTCGGGTTAGAGACTCAAGGCTACTTGCCGCATCTGCCTTACGAAGATGCGCTCAAAGCAACAGACTCCAAATATGCTGATGTTGTCTCTTACGCCGGAACCATTCCCCACCAGGCGTTCACGATTTATCAAGCCATGTTTGCCATTATCACCCCAGCCTTAATTTCTGGGGCGCTCGTTGAGCGGATGAGTTTCCGCGCCTATTCGCTGTTTGTGCTGCTATGGTCAACCTTTGTTTACGCCCCCCTGGCCCACATGGTATGGGCGAAAGGTGGATTTTTAGGTTTGTATGGCGGATTAGGTGCCCTGGACTTTGCAGGTGGCACAGTAGTTCATATTAGTTCTGGCGTTTCTGCTCTGGTAGCAGCGATCGTCCTTGGGCCTCGGAAAACCCATCCCGATCGTCTTAGCCCGCCGCACAATGTTCCTTTCATTTTATTGGGTGCTGGCTTGCTGTGGTTTGGCTGGTTCGGTTTCAACGCTGGGAGTGCTTTATCTGTTGCCAGTGGAACTTCTGGTAACTTAACAACAAATTTAGCAACAACAGCCTTTGTTGCCACCAATACAGCGGCGGCGGCGGCGGCTTTAATGTGGCTAATTTTGGAAGCAGTTTTACGGGGTAAACCGACCGCAGTGGGAGCGGCTACAGGAGCCGTTGCTGGTTTGGTGGGCATCACCCCCGCCGCCGGATTTGTCACACCGTTATCAGCGATTTTAATTGGTTTCATCACCGCCTTTGTTTGCTTCTATGCTGTGAGTTTCAAGCACAAGCTAGAAATTGACGATGCTTTAGATACCTTTCCCGTGCATGGCGTTGGTGGAACAGTGGGGGCAATTTTAACGGCGATCTTTGCCACGACTCAAGTCAACGGAGGCGGTAAAGACGGAGTGCTGCGTGGTAATTTGGGTGAATTGGGAGTTGAACTCATCGCAATTGCCGTTGCTTATGCGATCGCAGGTGTTGGTACGTGGATTATTCTCAAGATTATCGATGCTACAGTCGGGCTGCGAGTTAAAGAGGAAGCAGAATTGCAAGGTTTGGATATCAACGAACACGGTGAAGAAGGTTACAATTCTGAGTTTGGCGATCGTCCCACTCAGTAGAGAGTGCTGAGTCATTCAATTTTGGATTTGAGATTTGAGATTTTTCTTTCAATCCAAAATCCAAAATCCAAAATTGGCAGAGTCAGAAGTCATTCAATTTTAGATTTTTCTTTCAATCTAAAATCCAAAATTGGGCTAATTTGCGATCGCTAGCGTTAAAATTTGATTCAAATAATTGGTAAATTTCGCTAGTCGTGTCTACTTCTTATAAAACCTTTCCTATCTGGGCATTTTTCTCGCTGTTAACCAACGGCATCCTAATGTTGGCGGTCATTCTGCTACTTTGGCAACAGCAGAGATTGGCCGCTTTTTTTGGGATAATAACATCTCCAGAGCCAATCAACCTGAACAACTCACGCCAAATTGCTACACCTGATTTAGGTCGCCGTCACCAACTCACTTATCAAGAGTGGGTAGACATCCTCAAGCAAGAAGCCAAGGTCGCCGCTGACCAACGTCCTCCACATTTAACTATCCTGGCGGGAGATTCGCTGAGTTTGTGGTTTCCCCCTGAGTTATTACCTGAAGGTAAAAATTGGCTCAATCAAGGAATTTCTGGCGAAACCAGCGATGGACTCTTGAAAAGATTGAAGATATTTGACCGCACTCAACCAGAGGTGATTTTTGTGATGATTGGGATTAATGACCTAATTCGGGGGATGAGCGACGAGGTAATTTTAGATCATCAGCGGCAAATTATCAATTACCTACGACAGACGCATCCGACAGCACAAATTGTTGTCCAATCAATTTTGCCACATGGGGCAGAGGAAGCAACTTGGAAAGGACGAGATAAACTTCTGGCTGTTGCCAATAGTCGCATTCGCGAGTTGAATCAGCAACTGCAAAGCATCTCTACCAAAAAAGGGATCAAATATCTCGATTTATATCCGCTGTTTACCAACAAGCAAGGAAATCTCCGCCACGAATTTACTACTGATGGCTTACACTTAAGTGCTGAAGGTTATATAGTTTGGCGTTCTGCATTGCAGATTTATAGTGAAATCGAATTAAAACCCCAGCAAGAAAAAGAGGAAAAAAGCTTAAAGGGAAAAGGTTAAAGGCATTAAATCCCTTTCCCTCTCTCTGGTAATATCTTTGAATACAACTCTGTATAATTCGCGTCTGGGCGCGAGAAAATAAGAAATAGTGGTTTAAGTAGACAAATCTAATGGATACAAAAGCTTTTAAACGCACACTCCAACATTCAGAAAACTACAATCGCAAGGGCTTTGGTCATCAAGCAGAAGTTGCCACCCAGTTGCAATCTGAGTATCAGAGTAACTTGATTCAGGAAATTCGCGATCGCAATTACACCCTGCAACGAAGTAATGTCACAATCCGACTAGCACAAGCCTTTGGCTTTTGCTGGGGTGTAGAACGGGCTGTAGCAATGGCCTACGAAACTCGTCAGCACTTCCCCACAGAACACATCTGGATTACTAACGAGATTATCCACAACCCTTCTGTAAATCAGCGGATGCAGGAAATGAAAGTAGAATTCATCCCCATTGAAGGAACTAAAAAAGACTTTTCTGTTGTTGGAACTGGTGATGTAGTCATATTACCCGCTTTTGGGGCTAGCGTTCAAGAAATGCAGATACTTCACGATAAAGGCTGCAAAATTGTTGATACTACTTGTCCTTGGGTATCGAAAGTTTGGAATACAGTAGAAAAGCACAAAAAAGTCGATTATACTTCCATTATTCATGGTAAATATAAGCACGAAGAAACAGTCGCTACTAGTTCCTTTGCTGGCAAGTATTTAATAGTGTTGAATTTGCCAGAAGCAGATTATGTTGCTAACTATATTATTAATGGTGGAAACCGTGAAGAATTTCTGACAAAATTCGCGAAAGCTTGTTCAGCAGGATTTGATCCCGATCGCGATTTAGAAAGAGTTGGCATTGCCAACCAAACTACAATGCTTAAAGGCGAAACTGAGCAAATGGGCAAGCTTTTTGAACGTACTATGTTAGAGAAGTATGGCCCCACCGAGTTAAATCAGCATTTCCAAAGCTTCAACACCATTTGCGACGCTACCCAAGAACGGCAAGATGCTATGTTGGAGTTAGTGGAACATAATTTAGATTTGATGGTGGTAATTGGTGGGTTTAATTCCTCGAATACTACTCAGTTGCAACAAATTGCCTTTGAGCGGGGAATTCCCTCTTATCATATTGATACTGTTGAACGCCTTCAATCAGAATCTTCCATTGAACATCGGCAATTAAATGGGCAGTTAATAATTACAGAAAACTGGTTGCCAGATGGAGAAATTGTTGTGGGAATTACTTCTGGTGCTTCCACGCCCGATAAGGTGGTAGAAGATGTGATTGAGAAGATTTTTACATTAAAAGCAACAGCAGCACTGGTTTAACAGTAGACCTCTTGCAAAAGTCCGTAACACCCTACCCCCAACCCCTCCCCGCTCTTCGGGAGGGGAGACAAAGCGTAGCTTTGGCGGGGTGGGGTTCAAATTTATTGATTTATGCAAGAGGTCTAGTAGTCTGTCAAATTCATTTTGACGGTTAGAGGATGTTTTAAAAGTATTTGGCTGTGATTTTAGGCACTTTGATCCCCCCTAACCCCCCTTAAAAAAGGGGGAACCGGAATCAAAGTCCCCCAATTTATCGGGGGATTTAGGGGGATCTAAAATGTTTTGATACCGACAAGAGGACTTTTAAAACATCCTCTTAGAGAGACGCGATAAATCGCCGTCTCTACAGGGAATTATCCGTCAATTAGTTCTTGACAGACTACTAGTTCTCAGAGGGACTTGCAAATAAAAAATATCCAATTACTTCTTGTAGGGTGGATAAGATGCCCATCCTACAAGATTGGATAATTTATTTGTTATAAATTCCTCAGTTATCGATTTGATTTTTGGCGAAATACCACACCAATATCAGTTATCAGTAACTAATCTTCAGTGTTTGAATAATTTGTGAGAAACTAAAACAAATGGCTGTTTATGAGCAAATTGGGCAAGGGTATGATTTGACTCGTAGCGCTGACCCTGATATTGCTGCACGATTAGCTGTTCACCTGCAAATTCAATCACATTCCTCATATCTAGATGTGGGATGTGGCACCGGAAATTATACACTAGCTTTGGCAAAACATGGTGGTGTTTGGCATGGAATAGATCGGTCAAAACTGATGATTGATGCTGCTAAAAATAAGAGTAATGCTGTAGCTTGGCAAGTTGCACAAGTAGAGTCGTTACCTTATACTGATAGAAGTTTTTCTGGTGTATTATGCACGCTGGCGATACATCACTTTGCTGCAATAATCCCTGCTTTTAAAGAGATTTACCGTGTCTTAGTGGCTGGCCATTTTGTATTGTTTACTGCCACACCAGAGCAAATGAGCAAATATTGGTTAGTCGAATATTTTCCAGAAGCTATACATAAATCTGCTGAACAGATGCCAAGTTTGGAAAAGGTCAGATATGCTCTCTATGAGGTAGGTTTTGACTCAGTAAATATCGAACCTTATTCTATTTCTAAAAACTTGCAAGACCTGTTTTTATATAGTGGTAAATATCGTCCTGAAATATATTTAGATGAAAATGTCCGCTCTGGAATTTCTACATTTGCTTTGCTAGCTTCTGCTGATGAAATCGCCGCAGGGTGTCAAAGACTAGCAGCAGATATCAATACAGGACGCATTACTGAGATTGTCAAAAAGTATGAAAACAATCACGGAGATTATTTGTTCATAATTGCCGATAAAGTCGAGCTAAAGGGTGAATAATGAGTAAGGTACAATAACCGCATCCTCAACCTCCTCCTGCAAGCGAGTAGGGGACTATGATGTACCTTACTATGATTAGAAAACGCTATATTTCTTCACACATCACGCGCTTTGAAAAAATTATAGATAGCAAGGCCAATAGCTAAAAGCAACACTGCATGAATTAGATTTCCGGCAATATGAAGTGCCAGTCCTAATGCCCAAAAAGCAACCAGTACAACAACAATACCCCAAAGTATACTCAACATATATTTGTTCTGAATCAAATCAGTTTTAATTTGTTCAAATATTTTACTCCCTCGCTTCACTTTTTTTCTATTTCCCTTAAAAAATATTACTTTGCGCCATAACTCAAACTGACTTGGTATGCTTAATCTTTCGTTACTATTTAATTAGATAAAGGTAGTTAGATAAAGGTAGCGGTTCTGAACTGTCAGTTACAGCAAATCGCAATCAAAGGCACCACGGATAAAAGTACTAAAACCAATGCTGGGCTTTATTTTAGAATTAATTTTTGTAGCGGGTTTGATAAAAAACTGCTGTAACTGCCCCATCATTATCTCAAGCGACATGATTGCTCTCTAGTCGGAGTCTCTTCGAGTTGCACCATTATCAGAACAGCGATCGCATCGCCTACTGTTGCAGATAAGTGACCTTTATGACCTTGTGCGTCTGCTTTTGTATTCTGGTCTTCTCCAAATGAAATTTCGCCAGGGGCGATCTCGACTGGCTGTCCGTCCATAGTCTCCACAAACCAGCGTCCCGACAGTGGGATGATCCACTAAGTCCTCAATTTGACAACGGGACTGGTAACTTATACCGTCGCAGTCAGTCCAGATGTGCCAGTAGTCAATTGTTGGTTTATGTGATGAGTTATTCGGCAGAAAAATGGCTATTTTTTCTTGTGTGAGTAAGGACTAAATTTCTTATTTTCTAAGCACTAAAGTGCTTACTACAAACCCTTAAAACTTAAAGTAATTGTTACTAATCAACCACAACCGTGTAATTGCGTTGTTGCCATTTACTACTTTCAATCCAGAAAAAGGTAAAGCTGATTGGCTGTTGCTGGTGATCAGAAACAGAAATATCTACAAAATTAACTCCTAATTTTGTGGAAGTAGAAAGCGTATCTTGTGTAGTTTGCCAATTATCATCTGACCAGTGCAATTGAAAAGATGCTAAAGCATGAATTCGCAATGTCTGACCTTTTTTAGCTTGGCTGATTTGTCGGTTAAACTTCCAAATTTCCAATGATTTACACTGCTTTCTTTCGCCTAGATAGCGATTTGCCACTTCTGGAATAAAATCAAACACCTGTCCATCATGATTTGACCGTAGCAGCTTAATATACTCTGCGTGCGCCCACATTAAAGGCATGGCAGAACCTGTTGGTTTTCCTAAATACATATAAATATCAGGTATATCTGCCTTATCCCAAACCTGTTCTGGTAGCAAACAAGTGTCTGAAGCAAATCCTTCCATCGCCTTGATATATGTTTTGACATCGCCACCAGCAGCTATTTCATAATGTCCTCGTTCTCCTGTCAAAAGAGGCCAAGCACGTCCCTCACCCCAACTGACATAAGGACTACCATCTTCTTGCTGACCGTAACCGTCGTGATTGTAACGATGCCAACAAGGCCCAACGGGTATGTCTACTTTCAAGATTGCATCAATTACTTTGACAGAATCAACGATAATCTGGTCATCAGGTTTGCGAATTCCATAGCGTACTAATTGTAGAAATCCGCCATCGACAATTTCCTTCGCTGGAAATTCTGCTGGTTCACTAGGTGGCTGACTACTGATCAAAAGAGTTCCTTGGTTAGGATTTTCATTAGGTTGAGGATTATTAATATCTGAAGGAGTTATTCGGATATAATGCCGTTTGATTCCAGGCACTAAAGTTCCTTCAGTAGTTACTGTCCAAGCTTCGATGTGAGATTCTAAAAAATCTGCGTATTCTTCTATAAACTTTGCTGTTGGTTCATCCCCACGTTCACGAACAAATTGAGCAGCACAGATTAAGGCGGCAATATTGGATGCTAGTGTTGATGGTGAATAACCGCTATTTTCTTCCCAGCGTTCTTGTTGGGTAGCCGGGCCGTGACGAATTAAATAACCCGCCGCCCGCAGAACCATCGGATAGATATCGAAGTTTAAACAAGTATTCTGTTGGTGCAATAGCCATGCTAGAAGAATCGGAAATGCTACCTCATCTAGTTGGATACCTTTCCAGTAAGGTTTACCATCAACCCAGAAATTTTGGGCAAAACCGCCATCTTCTTGCTGACTAGTGGCGAGATAGATGAGCGATCGCACTGCTGTTTCTGTTTGACCAGCAGCCACTAAACCTGATACACTGCTAACCATATCCCGCGTCCACACAAGGTGATACCCTCCTTGATCTTGGTCGTCCTTGGCTTCACCCCAAGGGATGGCAAGGGATGCAATCAACGCACCGGGATAAGTTTTGTCTTCATGTGCTAACAACAAATTAATGCTGTTGTGATACAACTTTCCCTCATCGTAGGAAACATTTTCTAAGGGTCGGAGATTGCGGCGCGATCGCTTCCACTGTTCGTTATATTGCTGCTTCTGCTGTTCAAAAGGAATATTGAGCGACTGAAATAGTGTGGAAATTGCATTGTGCAAATTGCTGCCAAATGCTACTCCTAAAGTAAACTCTTTAGTGCTATCTAGATTTAGTTCTCCTGTCAGACTAATATTGCCATCCACAGCACTATCAAACTCCCAATCCATCTGAAAATTGTCAGCTAAATCTGTCCAGCCATCACTTTGACCGACGTAACCACAGGAAAGGCGGGTAAAGGGAACTGTTGCACCCAGTGCCAGCCATGTTCCTTCTTTCTGGGCTATCAAAATACGATGCCCAGCAGCCTCTATAGCGTAACCATTATTACCCATACCTCCGAGTTCCAGATGCGGCGCACATAAAGCATATAAGTGAAGTTGGGAGATAAAATCGCGCTCTCCTGTTAATTTTGTGTGCTGTAAGATGCAGGGAAAATGCGGATCGGCAATCACTTCTTTGATTACGGCATAACGTCCTTGTGGATCGGAATTAGTGATGCGGTATCCTAAACCATAAGTCCACATCGGTTCCACTTTGGATTCGAGATGGTGTTTCTCTTCGTGAAAAAAGCTTTTTCCATCAGAAATTAGATACTGCAAATCTCGAATTTGGGGTCTGTCTACTGTGGGATGATAGACTTCAGTAACAACACCATTCCAGATCGTAAACCAAATGTTACTGGAGGTAGAGTAAGCTGTTCCGACTGCATCTTTATTCGCTTGAGTCCATCGAGGTTCAATACCCGGTGAGCCAAAAGCTTCTGCTTGACCAATAATCTTTACCATAATTTATTGTGCCGATCAGCTTTGAGTGTATTTTAAAAATGCTGTATTTGATATTTGTGTGATCAAAAATTTATTCAGAAGTTGGCGAAAATTTGCGAGTAGCAGTTAAGGATTTGGCTTCAATAAAAATTTGTTTGATTTCAGGGTGCTTTTGGCGAATTTTTACTTCTAAATTTTCTACAGTTAATGCTATCTCCTCACCTGTCAGATTTTTAGAAAATTGAATTTCTAAGTTGAGTAATACTTCCTGTGGAGCAAGCTGCATTGTTAGCACCCGGATAACTTCTTGCACTCCTGGTTCTGTTTTTGACAAAGAACGGATATTGGTTATAGTTTGAGGATTAGCACTTTCACCAACTAATAATCCTTTACTTTCTCTCGCTAGTACCACTGCTACTATAGCCAAGATAATGCCAATAATAATTGAGGCAATGCCATCAAAATAAACATTATTAAATAGATGTCCTAAGAAGATTCCGATGAAGGCAACGAATAAACCTAAAATTGCAGCAGTATCCTCAAATAATATTGTAAATACTGTGGGATCTTTACTGGTTTTAATTGCTTGCCAGAAATTTTGTTTACCCTTGGTCGGCAAAAACTCTTTTAAAGCTACAGTCCAAGAATAACCCTCCAATACCATTGCCATACCTAACACAATATAATTCCACATTGGGTTTTCTAAAGGGCTAGGATGAATTAAATGAGTGATTCCTTCATAAATTGACATACCGCCGCCAAGGGCAAAGATCAGGATAGCAACGATGAAAGTCCAGAAATAAAGTTCTTGACCGTAACCAAAGGGATGGCTATCATCTGCTGGCTTTTGACTTCTACGAATTCCCAGCAAAAGTACCAGTTGATCGCCAGTATCTACCACCGAATGAATCCCTTCAGATATCATGGCAGAACTGCCAGTAATGGAGGCGGCGATAAATTTAGTAATAGCGATCGCTAAGTTAGCACCCATCGCTACAAATATAGTTTTCTTAGATGAATCAGATGCCATAAGAGTAAATAATTAATTATGCAGAAACTTCTAATTCACCATCCAGATGGGTAACTTCCCATTAGGTTTGTTCGATATCGTGCCATTTTTGAAGTCCCGCATTGTTTACCAAAATGTCAACAGTGCCGAATTTCTCGATAGTCTGGCTGAACATCGCCTTTATTTCGTCTTCTTTGCTGACATCAGCTTGAATAGAAAATGCTTCACCATTAACCGCTTTGATATCATTAACAAGTTTTTGGGCTGACTCCCCTCCTGAATGATAGTTGATCGCGACTGCTGCACAGGGTAAAGCTAAATAGCGAGCGATCGCTTCACCAATGCCAGAACTAGCACCCGTCACAAGTGCTTTTTGACCTTTGAGCAGGTAAGGGGAATAGCTCATAATGCTTTCGATATTTTTAAAACTTGTATTCGTTGTGAATATCTGAAGATTTGCAAGACATTGATGATATTTTTGCTTTTTGGGCGTAGTATTAGCTTGGCGATTTAAATTGTAAAATCAGTAAATTGTTGATTAAAAAAGTTTTGCCTTTTTATTATATTAAGAAATATCTAGTAGTTTTATAATCTATCCAGAGAAAGATAAATAGCATATTTTTGACTCAATAATATTTCAATCATTTGTCATTTCTGTGACAAGAGTATGTTTTCTTTTTAAGATTTGTAAAATTGTAATTTTAAATTTCATATCAATCTCAAGAAAGATTTATGGTATATTCAGAGCATGTTGGGTTATTGGTTAAAGTAAAATTTTTAGTTAATCAATCTAAAATCTAAGAGGGAGCATCTCACCTTTGGAAATATACCTGGCGATTATAAATCGCGGCTACAGAAACTCTCGTCCGTCTACGCGTACTCAAGGAATTTTAAACCCAGGATCGGTAGCTTTTGTCTGTATAGCTGCGAATTCCATTCGCCAGGGCTAGGGGTATTTTTACAAAAGTGAGATACTCCGAATCTAAGATGACCTAAATAAAAAACCATATAATAAGACGTTAAAGCATTTTTAGCAGCCTCTAAAATGTCTGATTAGATTGACTGTTGTCAATTCCATCTAATCAAAAATAACCGTTTTTTAGTTTTTGTAAATGCCAATTGAGATATGATATCAACTAAAAATGTGGTTAGTTTAGTGAGTTTTGACATTTGGGAAAAATAATTACTGAAAAATAGTAAGTAGGGAAAAATTTTTATTTCAAAATTTACTTGAAAAACTTCAGTGCATCGTAAATTTTTAATGTTTTTTAATTGGTTTAGCTGTGGTGTTAGCACAGTATTCTTGAAAATATGAATGGTGCGTTAGGCGGGTGGCAATTCCATGCAACGCATCTACATATTTAGACCCATGAAGGAGAAAGCGATGCCTGCTCTGTCTCTGAATAACCAAAACTTACCATACCCTGACCCTCTACACCCGATCATCGTCCATTTCGTAATCGCGATGGTGCTTTTTTCTTTCGTGTGCGATGTCCTGGGTTATTTCACCCGCAACGTGCGTTTGTTTGAGGTGAGTTTCTGGAATATGTTTGTGGCCTCAGCAGCCATCTTTTTAGCGGTGATTATTGGTCAGTTTGAAGCAGGTCTGGCGAACATCTACCCAGCAGTCCAACCAACCCTGAATTTTCATACGGTGATGGGTTGGTCGCTGGCGGCTATTGTCGTCGCCATTACAGCTTGGCGCTTCGTGATTCGCAACAGCACCCCACGGAAAGTACCGCCTGCTTACCTTGGTGCTGCAACGTTTTTAGTCTGCTTAGTGTGCTTGCAGGTTTATCTAGGAAGCAAGCTAGTTTGGGTGTACGGGTTACACATCGAGCCAGTTGTGCAAGCGATGAAGCAGGGAGTTTCGCCATGAACTGGCAACTCATTGACCAGTTGAGATTGAGGCTGAATGCTAACGGATTACCTTACGAGATTCCGATACATCCGCAATTGGTGCATCTAACATTGGGTTTGTTCATTATTGCGATCATTTTTGATATTGCCGGAGTGCTTTTTGCTTTAGAAAAACCAATCTTCAAATTTTTAGGTCTGGCTACTCTCCGTTCTGGTTTCTTTGATGTCGGCTGGTATAACCTCATCGGGGCAGCTTTTATCAGCTTTTTCACCGTTGCAGCTGGTTTTTTCGAGCTACTGCTAGCAACTCCACCAGTCGATCAAAAGAGCGCTTGGGGGTTAACTGCTGGTTGGACAATGCTTTTGCATGGTTTGGGTGGGGTTTTGCTGTTGGGAGCGATCGCAGCCATGACAGTATGGAGAGGTTTGCAACGCTATCGCTGGCGCAAGGATGCTTCCAGGCAAGTGCAGTGGAGTTACTTGTTAGCAGGTATGGGAATATTGGCAATATTATACGCTCACGGAACTTTGGGAGCGCAATTGGGAGAAGAGTTTGGAATTCACGTTACTGCTGCAAAGTTACTCCAAGAAGGTAAAAACCCAAATTTACTACTCAAATAATCAAGCGGGAAGTACTCTTATATAAGATTATTATGTTTAGTTTTTTTGAATATGTACTAATAGCGTTTTATGTCGCAGGGCTACTAATTGTCAGTCGCTGGATTGGACAACAGGCATTTTCTTGGATGCCTCTCCAGGCGACAGCAGAAGCACAACGAGTAGATGATTTATTTAGCTTTTTAGTCTCAATTGGAGCATTTATTTTGCTGGGGCTGGTTGGTGTTATGGTGTATGCGATCGCCTTCCATCGCGCCCGCCCAGAAGACTACAGCGAAGGACACCCTTCTAGAGGTGATGGGAGGCTAGAAATATTGTGGACAGCGACGCCAACTTTGTTAGTAGTATGGATTGCCTTTCAAAGCTTCAATATTTATCAGCAATTAAATATTCTCGGTTTAAACCAAATTGTGCATTTGCACACACCCCTAGAATCTGCACCCGCCGACGCCGCAATCGTTAGCGATGTCCCCAAACCTGCATCTGAAACAATTGATGTTTTCGTTAAACAGTGGGATTGGTCTTTTCGCTATCCAAATAATCTTACCAGTAAGGAATTACACTTGCCGATCAATCGCAGCACTCGCTTAAATATGCAAGCACAGGATGTAATCCACGGTTTCTACGTTCCTGAGTTTCGCTTAAAGCAGGATATTGTTCCAGGGCGGAAGATTGACATTGTGCTAACACCCATTCGCCCAGGCAAATATCGGCTGAAAGATTCTCAATTCAGTGGTACTTATTTTGCCTTGATGGAGGCAGATGTATACGTTGAATCCCTTGATAAGTATAATCAGTGGCTCGCGCAAACAGTCTCTAGCGATCGCACTGTCGCTAAAAATCAGGCAGTTGCCGAATATATCCAACCACCAAAAACATTATTTAAAAGCGGCTGGTACACCGTCACACCTGCTCAACCTGCTGTAGCGAATCAAAGGAAGATAAATAATAATGACACATGATTTGAGTGAAGCGATCGCCAAGGATAGAGAACCTGAAAATGGCTGGCGGCAATATTTCAGCTTCAGCACTGACCATAAGGTGATCGGTGTTCAGTACATGGTGATGACCTTCATTTTCTTTCTTCTCGGCGGGCTGTTGGCGATGATTATCCGGGCTGAGTTGCTCACCCCGGAATCAAATTTAGTTGACCGCCCGCTCTACAATGGTTTGTTCACCATGCACGGGACAATCATGATTTTCCTGTGGATTATTCCCTTCAATGCAGGTCTTTCTAACTACCTAGTGCCGCTGATGATTGGAGCGCGGGACATGTCTTTTCCCTTGCTCAACGCCATCTCTTTTTGGATTTTGCCACCAGCCGGTCTTCTCCTACTATCTAGTTTCTTGCTACCTAACGGGACTGCACAAGCTGGCTGGTGGTCTTATCCACCAGTTAGTCTGCAAGTTCCAGCCGGTCATTTGATTAACGGTCAGTCTATTTGGATAGTTAGCCTAGTACTAATCGGCATCTCTTCAATTATGGGGGCTGTCAACTTTGTCACCACTATCTTTTGGATGCGGGCACCAGGGATGACATTTTTCCGAATGCCTGTGTTTGTTTGGTCGGTTTTTAGTGCCCAGTTGTTGCAGCTGATTAATTTGCCTTCTTTGACAGCTGCATTGATACTGCTGTTATTTGACCTATCCTTCGGTACACAATTTTTTAAACCTGAAGGAAGTGGCGATCCGATCATTTATCAACATTTATTCTGGTTCTACTCTCACCCCGCAGTGTATATCATGGCGCTACCAGCCTTCGGTATTATTGCGGAAGTTTTGCCAGCCTTTTCTCGCAATCCTCTATTTGGTTATCGGTCAGTTGCGATCGCATCTTTAGGTATCGCCGTAGTCAGCATCTTCGTCTGGGTGCATCACATGTTCACCAGTGCTACCCCCGGTTGGATGCGGATGACCTTCATGGCCACCTCAATGTTAGTTGCCATACCCACTGGTGTTAAAGCATTTGCTTGGACTGCCACAATTTGGAGGAGCAAGTTGCACCTAGAGACACCAATGCTATTTGCGATGGGAGGTGCAGCGATGTTTATTTTTGGCGGTGTCACTGGTGTGATGCTTGCCGCCACGCCATTTGATATCCACGTCAATAATACTTACTTTGTAGTGGGTCACTTCCACTACATCGTTTTTAATACCATCACAATGGCAATCTTTGCAGCTATTTACTTCTGGTTTCCCAAGATAACTGGAAGGATGTACGCCGAGGGTTGGGGTAAGCTGCATTTCTGGTTGACCTTTATTCCTGCCAATATCACCTTCTTCTCCATGCACCCATTAGGTTTACAAGGAATGCTACGCCGAGTTTCCTCCTACGATCCCCAGTATCAGGGATGGAACGTGATCGCTAGCCTGGGGTCATTCTTGCTGGGAGCATCCACGCTGCCGTTTATTGCTAACATTGTCGGTTCCTGGCTATATGGAGCCAGAGCAGTTGATAATCCCTGGC
This sequence comes from Nostoc sp., assembly GCF_036917935.1. GTDB lineage: Bacteria > Cyanobacteriota > Cyanobacteriia > Cyanobacteriales > Nostocaceae > Nostoc. The sequence continues at coordinate 51,523 of NZ_JBALEL010000054.1, forward strand.
ACGCGACAGGATTGGAATGGACAACTTCTTCACCACCTCCGCGAGATAACTTTGAAGAGATTCCTGTTGTCAACAGACCTCCTTACGATTATGGCGATCCAAAATACTCATTCGTGGAAAATTCTGATAATGATGAGTGACGAGTTAAACCAATTTAAATTAAGTAAGTTTGTAGGTTGGGTTGAGGCTTTGCGAAACCCAACAAAACCAGGGATTCTTGGTGTTGGGTTTCGTTCCTCAACCCAACCTACACCTAATATGGTTCTATGCAACCTCACAGATAATCGGTATTAGACGAATTTTAATTACGAATTATGCAACGTCGCATCATCCATATAGATGAAAGTCCGATCCGTTTTGAGGGGTGGCGGCGACGCCTACCAAATTGGTTACAGCGTTTCTTGCCAAGTGGTGGCGGGAGTCATGAAGATCATCATGGCAAAGGAATGTTCGGGTTTACTGTATTCCTATTGTCAGAAAGTATCATTTTTTTGAGTTTTATCTTTACTTATGTTGCTCTGCGACTGAATACTAGCAACTGGCTACCACCCGGTATTTCTGGGCCAGAATTGTCTAAGCTCGTGATTATTAATACAGTAGTATTACTTTCTAGTAGCTTTGTTATTCAACCAGCAGAAAATGCCCTCAAGCGTAATCAACTCAGAAAATTTCGCTGGCTATGGCTGATAACGATCGCAATGGGAACCTACTTTTTAATTGGTCTATTAATTGAGTGGAAAAATCTGGATTTCAAGCTCACTACAGGATTAGTTGGTTCCACATTCTATTTGCTGACAGGTTTCCACGGTTTACACGTTCTGGCTGGTGTAGTGCTTCAGATAATTATGCTGATTCGCTCATTCATTCCAGGCAATTATAAGAAGACTCACTTCGGTACAAGTGCGACTACTTTATTTTGGCACTTTGTTGATGTAGTTTGGGTCTTCCTTTTCTCGCTTATTTACCTTTGGCGGGCATAAAGATTTTCAGTTCACCAAGTATTTTCAGGAGTAACTTTATGAATTTATTCATCCAAGAACTACCAACCTCAGAACTCGCCCCAAAAGCAGTTCAAGAAACTCCCGCACCAGGTAAAGACCCACTCATTGCACAAGGTTTACAAAAAGAGCAATATATTGGCATTATTGGGCTAGCGATCGCTCTAATTGCTGCTGTAGGATTTTTTAGTCGCAGAGTCGAATACGCTATTGGTTTTGCTTTGTTTCTTAGTGTCATTTTAATTGCGTTATTTTTATTCATATAGCTAGCGAATTTGTCATTTGTAAATACAAATAACTAATAGAGATATGAGTGAAAATAAATCAGGACTTACGCAAACAATAGCCGAAAAGAGTGATTTTTAGGTAAGGGCAATTCATGAATTTCCCCTACCGCGTGTAGTTTTGCATAAGTCCTATAAATTCGCAGTGAAGCTTACCCCTTAATGACGAAACCCCAGCACGAATTACAAAAGCAATTGCAAACTCTTTAAACCACAAGCCTTTGGGCTTTTCTTAGTGCCATTCGTTTAAATTGTACGATAGGGCTGAAACGAAGATGGGGTAAGCTTTATAGCAATTGTATGTTTAGCTACAACAGTACTTATTTGGTCAAGTGGGAAAAGTAGGAAAAGTGGGAAAAGTAGGATCTTTTGTAGGAACCCTTGATTATCATGTTGATAAGCTTTAAATTAGTGCGTAGTACATAGTCAAATTAAAATTTTGGCAGATGATAAAAGTTCCTTAATTCACAAAGAACTTGTGACAACCATCTTAACCACTTCCCCATGTCTTGCGTTTATACCCGCTCTAAAAGGAATTATCTCTTATTTGATAATTAATGCAAGAGAGGTATAGCACACTTAAGCACACAGATTGAAAACAACCAAAAAGAGTAAAACAAAATGTTAAAAATATTTTCAACAAAGAAACAAGCAACAAAACAAGCACCCACAGTCACTCAAGAAGATTGGGAATTGTTTGAAGAACTAGAATTGTTTGAAGAACTAGATGATGCTGATTTATTGAGTGTATTTGGCGGAGATTCAAGTGCAGAAGGTGCTGCTATTGGTAGTCCTGGAGTTCTTTCGGGGAACCTTATTCAAGTACCCGTTCATGTACCCGTTAACGTTTGTGGTAATACTATCAATGTAATTGGTCTACTTAACCCAGCTTTTGGAAATACTTGTGTAAATGCGTAACGATTTGCACTCTTTCGACTATTACGATTAAATGGCGATCGATCGCAAGCATTATGTATTCAATTTCTCTGATAAGTTCTTTGATGTCTGCTATCACAAACACTTAGGAGAATTATGACTTATGACTAACAACAAAAAAGTCTGGAAACGCCCTCAACTGGAGCAAGCAAAGCAAATGCAAGTAGACAAATTCCAAATCGACGAAATCGATTACTTGAAGGAACTTTCTGATGGTGAACTAGTTGCTATAGTAGGGGGAGCAAAAACGGTGTTGGCAGGCGGAATAAAGCAATTAGAAACGCATTTAGTGGATTTGGAAGCACAATTAGAAAAATTGAATCCACAAACAGAAGTGGGGAAAGCGTTGTTGAAATCGTTAGAAACTTTAGTTAAGGCTGCCGAAGCCTAGTTGGAAGAAGAGATAAGCTGATTATCTGAAGGTTAGACTAAATAATGAAAAATAGGGTGTAATTGAACACAAGTTTCCTATTAGCAGACGAGAGTTGAACCACCAACTCTCGTCTGCTAACATCAAAAGTACCAAAATAGAATCAATATAATTTCTATTAATGAACGAAGGAAGTTATGACAAACATTAAAATTGCTGACTTGGAAACTAGCTTGTTTGAAGAATTGAGTGATGCAGAATCAATAGCAGTAGTAGGAGGAATTGGTAATGATAATGGTATAAACACTGTGAACGGTAATGCAGCTGTTCAAATATACGGAAATCAAGCTACTCTCGGCGACATATCTCCTCAGCTTGGATTGATTCAAGGAAGTTTCAACCTCAACACACAAGCGAAAGGAGATGAACCCCTGTCACATATATTAGATAATATACCAGTTTTGTCTGGAAATGGTTCTCTCGGTAGCTGAAACGTAGATAGTATATATCTAATAAGAAATCATCTTTTTACAAATAGAGAAAGTGGTTGCTATAGTTAATCATTTTCTCTATTGGTAAAAATTTAGAATTGGTTTTAAGTTTTACCTTAACAAAAGGAGTGATTGGATAAAAGTGAGTTATGAAATTGGTAAAATATGTTTATTTTTAGTAGGTAGTATATTTGTGATAACAGGCATAGCAAAGGTCTTAGAACCCTGGAAATTTATCACTCATATTGCCTCACTAGACTTAGTAAAACTTCAATGCATAAAATCTGTCTCTTTGATATTTATTGCTTTAGAAACCGCTTTGGGAATAGCTCTAATTTTACAAGTTTTACCAGACCTAACTATTCTAGGTAGTATAATTATTCTATTTGGCCTTTCACTTCTAACATATTGGAGTACTTCTACAGGAAGAACAAAAGACTGTGGTTGTTATAATGGTTGGCTAGAAATTAGCCCCAACACAAGTTTACTACTCAATGCGCTTTACATCTTGCTATTAATCTTTGCTTGGGTTTATCGAACGCATGAGAATACTATCTTATGGCAATATATATTAACAATAATTAGTTTCATTGTTAGCGGTGCTTTGGCATCGGGACAAATTGAATATTACATTATAAATGGTCGTCCCTATTTTGATTTGACAAGTCTTAAAGTCAATCGGCAGTGGCAATCTCAATGGTTAGAAGGTACAATTGATGTAAGTCAAGGGTCAAAAATTGTTGTATTTTTAAGTCCTGAATGTCCTCAATGTAAAAACTGGTTAAAAATACTTAGACTAGTTCACTACCGGACTGATTTACCTGAAATTGTAGGAGTAGTTAATTGTAATGTTGAAGCAGCAAAAGATTACGCTAAGAGTTACAACCTTAATTTCTCTATAGTTGTAATTAAACCATTTCTTTTTAATCAACTGGCTATGGCTGTTCCGACAGCAGTAGTTTTAGAAAACGGAGTGATTAAAGAAAAATGGGTAGGAACTATGCCTCAGAAATTCGTTGCAGAAATTGCATCAGGAAGTAGGTCGATACCAAAAGGTTCTGGGCTAGTTTTAACTGCTCAAAATAGATAACTTAAAAATTTCCTCAAAGGAAGCATTTAGATGAAGTTAATTATTTCTTCAACTATGATGGATTTGTGTCAATAACAGCAAACGAGTAATTTTTATAATAAATAGTATTTAGTGAATAACCCCAAAAATAATTTGTTCCGCAAAGTAGCTTTGTTAGGAGTTATAGGTGTGTTATGTGGACTCACCCAATCATACTACCGCGATCGCTTGCTTAGTTCTTCTGGTGAAGTTCACTCAAATGTACAAGTAGTATAGAATATAAAGTCTTTATAAACATTGCTTAAGTGTCTTAACTGTACTTGCATTAAGCCCTTACTACAAGCGAATCAGTCTGGAAAAATGAATGACGATTAGCTTACACCATTCCCTACTCCCCATCTCAGTTGTGGTCTAAATACCTGAAAAATGCTGTAAATGCTTAACACCCTGGCAAAATCATGATTTGACAATATTTTGGAGATATTTTATGAACAGCCCTGTTTACCAAACTGTGATTATCGGTGGTGGCTTCACCGGCTTATTTACAGCCTTACACCTAGCTCACGAACATTATCCTCGCTCTGTAATTTTGATCGATCAAAATGAACGCTTTTGCTTTAAGCCGTTACTCTACGAATATTTCAGTGGCGAGATGGATACTTTTCAAGTAGTACCGCGTTTTGCAGAATTGCTAAAAGGTAGTGGTGTCATCTTTGTTCAAGATGCAGTGGAATCGATAGACTTACATCAACAAGAAGTCAAATTAGCTTCGGGAAACTCCTACAACTACAGTAACTTAGTATTAGCTTTGGGTAGCGTTACTGGTTATCATCATCTTGAAGGTGCTAAAGAATACGCTTTCCCTTTCTGGACAGAAGCAGATGCGATCGCTCTCGATCGACATTTAGGCGACTGTTTGCAAAAAGCAATCAAAACTGAAGATCCAGAACAACGTCGTCAACTGCTAACAGTAGTCGTAGTTGGTGGTGGTGCAAGTGGTGTGGAAATGGCAGCTACCCTAGCTGATTTACTCCCACATTGGTATACCGCTTTGGGAGGTAATTCTAGTGAAATCCGTGTGGTACTGCTCAATCACGGTAAAGAAATCCTCAACGGTGATATGAACGATCCTCTGCGCCCAATTGCTGAGAAAGAATTACAAAAACGCACGATCCCAATTGAAATCCTTACGGGAGCAGAAGCCACTACTATTCATGCCAACGCCATTGAATATAAACACAATGAGCAAATTGAGACGTTGCCAACGAATACCACAATCTGGACAGCTGGTACTTCTATTCATCCACTAATTAAAGATTTACCAATTTCCGAAGAACATCGAGATCGTCATAATCGCCCCCTAGTTACTCCCACAATGCAACTACTCGACTTTCCAGAAGTCTTTGCAGGCGGAGATTGTGTAGCAGTTCAAGATAATTCACTACCGCCAACAGCCCAAGTTGCTTATCAGCAAGGAGCCAATATTGCCCGAAATTTGAAAGCATTAGTGTTGGGCGAAGACCTGAAACCAGTAAAGGTAAATATACGCGGAACTCTCTTAAAATTGGGCTTAAATGATGCTGCTGCTAACCTTTTGAATGTTTTTGAAGTTGCAGGCGAATCCGCGCATTTAATCCGTCAAGGCACTTATTTAACGCTATTACCAACTCCAATTCATGATTTTAAAGCTGCTAGTGAATGGCTGGATGAAGAGATTTTTCATTACCACCTTGACCCTAAAGATGTCGGCAAAAAAGTTGTACAAGCAGTGGAAGTTGTTGGCGCAGGAGTTATGGGCATTTTAGTTGCCAGAAAATTATTGAAAATGTTGGGGAATGAAGAGAAAAAAGATTAGAGACTGAGAATTGGGAAAGGGGAAAAGGAGCGCAACCTTGTGCGACATAAATTTTAATACATTTAGTCATGCTTTTGTCACAATTTTGCAATAGCTTTGTCAATACGACGTGTAATGCTATAGCTCTGGGTTCGGAAATAGTCTCATACTAAACCCACACACCAGAGTCTAACGAGGAGAATCATTTAAGGCACAAGTCCTTATAAAGATGACTCTTCAAATCAGAATTGCAAAATTTCATATAGTTTGGAAGGAACAAGAAGATGAATTGGAAAGTACTTGCTTTGCTCCCTGCTTTGACTCTAGCTGCTGCTTTGCCTGCTTACTCTTTAACCAATAATAAAAGCCAAAATCCGGCTACTGCTACCCTAGTTGCACAAAGTACTCAGCAAAGCAACATGATGAAAAAGCCTAATGCTGTAACAAAGCTTAATGCCAAGCACAAGTCCAATAATATGGCAAGGCGTAGTACTGGTAGTGTACTGACAGTAGGCAGCAAGGGAGAGATAGTGAAAACTGCTCAGAATTCTTTAAAACAGCAAGGATTCTATACAGCAAGTGTGAATGGTGTCTTTGATAACAAGACTCGTACAGCGGTGATCAAATTTCAGAAATCTAAAGGATTAAGAGCAGACGGAATAATTGGACACCGGACTTTAGCAGCTCTTAAATAAAATGGTTTACTGAATATCCTTATTGCTGAAATGCCTTAAAGACAAAAGGCTAGGAAATAAATTCTAGCCTTAAAATAGTAAACCAAGTTTTTCTATTTCAATATTGCCTGCGGCTATGTCGCAGGCATTTGAATATTGTGCTAAAAAGCGATATCTAGGGTGGGCTACGCCAACGCTAATCCTCAACTCAGTGCAGCGGATTCAAGACAATATACTCGCAGCATTGCAAGAGATTTAATTTATATCATTCTATAAATAATAGACATCTGGTGAAATTAAATATGCCTTATCCATAACTCTTGTAAAGACGTAGCAGTGATATATCTCTACTATGCTTGAGTTACATAATATATAAACAAAAATAAAATTAAATACTAGCATCTCTTAGGCGCCAAGCGCAGTCGAGGCGTTGATTCTGTATTCACTATACTCCAGAAATCCCTCTGGTAATTGATAGCAATTGTTCGTAATCCTTTGGGGTATCAATATCGATATCCCCTAGAGGAAACGGAATGGAAAATACTTCATTGAGGTTATTATTAATAACTCTTTTTGCTCCTGAAGTTTCTTTCAAAGCAGCAAGTTCTGAAAAAAATATCTGACTAAATAGAGCAGGTACACCTAATGTCTCTGCATATTCACAAGCAATAATCGGTTTGTTTGTCGAATAATATGTATCAACAAGTTGATTGATAATTTGGTGAGAAACAAATGGCTGGTCGCAAAGTGTAATAACTACTGCTTCTATTTTTTGAGGAAGATTATTTAACAATTCAATACCACTCTTGATTGAAGCACTCATTCCACAAGCCCAATCCAAGTTTTTAACGATTCTAACGGGAAGTTGCTTAATTTGGGGATGAATCTGTTCTGCATTTGCTCCAAGTACTACTACCACAGGTTGACAAACTGAAGCGATCGCCATTTCTGTAATGTATTGCAAAAAACTACGTCCTTGGTAAAGCAATAGTTGTTTAGGTGTACCCATACGAGTAGATGCACCAGCAGCAAGAATCATAATGGCTATGGTTGATTTTTCATTGTCTATAGCAGTCATAAAAACTATGTGGTAAGTAGCAAGTTGGAGTTATTTTCATAGCATTGGTGAATTGGTTGATTGCGATTTCTTAAAAAATTACCACTGCGGTTTGTTAGCACTGCTTGAATTTCCGCAATAATAGCGATCGCTATTTCTTCGGGTGTATCTGCTCCAATGTCAATCCCAACAGGGCTATGCAATCTTTTTAATTGTTCAGTAGTATAACCTTTTCCTTGCAGACGTGAATCTTCCAGCAATTTTTCAGTCCGCAGCTTTGGGCCTAAAACCCCTATGTAGGGTGCAGGAGATGGCAGCAACATTTTCAAAATTTCTAGGTCGTCAAGGTAATTATGCGTCATGACTACAGCAACTGTGTGGGCATCTATAAATACCTGTTTATGTACAATTTCTCGCCGACTAAGAATGACATCACAAGGCATAGAAAATCGCGCTCTAGTTGCCTCATTAGCTCGACAATCGACTACAGTAACATCCCAACCTAATGCTTGAGCAAACTGGGCTACGGGTACAGCATCATAACCAGCACCAAATATTACTAAAGGTGTGGGTGGTTGAATGACTTCGATGAAAACTTCTGCACTGCCTAAAAGTAACTGATAGTTGTTTACTCTTGACTTTTGATTAGCAAAGGCTGTTTGACTATCTGCAATCAGAGATTGAATTAAATTTGGATCTTTGATGTCAGTGATAATTTTACCATCAGGATACAGCAGTAAACGCGACCCAAGTTTGACCTTAACTGCGCCTTCAAAGGCAAAGACTGTTGCAATAATACCCAAATGTTTTTTATGAAAGCACTCTTGTGTAAAAGCGATCGCATTCGGTGTACTTTCTCTCTCAAGACGTTCGATGAGAACTTGCACTATCCCATTGCACCCCAAACCAAAGCCCCAAAGAATATCTTCAGAGGCGGTGTTATCGTAAGTAACAACAATTGGCTGGCCATCCAACATTCGTTGTTGAGTATGTTCAAATACGTCGTTTTCTAAGCAACCAGCGCTGATTGTGCCAATCATCCGACCTGTATTTGTCATCAACATTTTAGCACCCGGTCGGCGATAGGTTGAACCTTGGGTTTTGACGACAGTGGCAAGGAAAGTAATTTCACCACTTTTTTGACTTGACTCGAAGCCTTGTAAAATTGCTTGTAATTCGTTCATTTAATTACTTATTTTTCTGTTTCTAGCAGTTTGTCAACTTGAGTAGGCACTCCTCATAAAACAAGTGATGACTGTACCATTGTGCATCCCTGCTAGTCTCAAACACTGCTTCGATTTGCCGCCTGTTAACGGATATACAGTATATGTTTTAGACTGACTGCGTTGTTTACCACCGTAGGCATTGCGGTGTTCTGCTATCCAAAGATAAGCGAAAACACCGTTGAAATCATGCCCCACAGGATAGTTGCCAACTGGAGTTATTTATCTATTATCAGAGTGAGTATACAAAGAATGGGAACCTATTTGAGATGACAACTCCAAAGGTATGATGAAATGTTAATTTACAGGGGTTGCGCGTGGGTTTTCTTGTGCCTTGTGAAATTCACTCTTGACTTATATCCATTGGATGTTGTTTTGGACACAGAAGTAGCTGGTGACGAAAAGAACATAGGCAAGTAAGGGTTTGATCTTTTTTTCGTGCCTTGCGGTCGATAACACGTTACTATACAGCAGTTACTCACAAACAAGTAAAGCAAGATTATGGCACTAATTATAGGCACTGATGGAGACGACATTTTGGTCGGAACTGATGGAAATGACAGATTTATCGCCAGTGCAGGTAATGATACCATTAGCGGTGGAAATGGTCACGATATCATTGATTACAGTGACTTAGGACAACCTGTAATAGTCCAGCCAGTGGTTATCCAAAAAGGTGCAATTGGAACTGACACGTTTAAAGATTTCTTTGAAACCGTGATCGCTGCTACAGGACAGATTAACAGTATTGATGCTACTTCTGACAGCACAAATGTATCAATAGTAGCTGACTTATCTAAAGAAAGACTAGAAATCAGAGTTGTAGGTTCGTCACCAATAGTAGTCAATGTGAAGAATTTTGTAAATGTAATTGGTACAAATCAAAATGACATAATTACTGGTGACGCTCAGGATAATGAATTAGCTGGCAGTGGCGGCAATGACATTATTAGAGGCAGCGCAGGCAACGATACCTTAAATGCCGGAGATGGTATTGATACGGCTGATTACAGCAAATTGGGTCAAAGCTCTACCATATTTATTGATGGAACTCTTCAAAAAGGTGGTGGACTAGGTAGAGATTTCCTTAGCAATTTTGAAAACCTTGTTGTTGATGCTAGTGCTGAAAATAACACTATAGACGCCTCAATTGCTCCTTCAGCACCCTTTTTATTTGGGCCTGATGTATCAGTCAACGTCAACCTTGAAACTCAAAGTTTCGTAGTGAATAATCTTCCTGGCGGAAACACAGCTAAGTTCACATTTATAAACTTTGATAATGTCAAAGGTACAAATCAAAGTGACACCATTGTTGGAGATAGGCAAAATAATCTGTTATTTGGTAATGCTGGTGACGATACACTTTCTGGGAAAAGTGGCAATGACATACTCACTGGTGGAAATGGTAACGATACTCTCACTGGTGGAGTAGGTGCAGATAAATTTGTTTTTACCAACATATTAGAGGGTGTTGACATTATTAAAGACTTCAATGCTGTTGAAGGTGACAAAATTCAGGTTTCTCAAGCAGGGTTTGGCGCTATTTCAATCAGTGACTTCAGTTATGATGCCCTAACTGGTTCTTTGTTCTTCCAAGAATCTAGATTCGCCATTGTTGAAAATAAGCCTATTGGTTTTCAAGCTAATTTAGACATTCAAATTGTTTAAGAATATCCTGTTTTCAGTCTTTTCTAGGCTCGTGCTTCTTGGGATTGGTGAGCATAAATCATGTGAGAAATAATCGGGGCTTCATCGCCTTGATGAAAGGCAAAAACCTTTTCACGCATCTCTCGATCTGCCACTGTAAACCGTTCATACTGACGTAAATGATCCACCCAAGACTCGACGATAAATGTCTCTAAGTAGCGATTCGGCTGAGATGTATCGTGAAAGATGCCCCACCGAATCGCACCATCTCGTAACCGCACTACTCGCAGGGCATGAATTGCCGCAATGAATTCTTCTGCTTTATCTGGATCAATACAATATTCAAGTGTGACTAAAACTGGCCCTTGTTCTGGTTGCAATTCAATTACTACTAGCGGTTCCGCCCGCCGTAATGCTGGGCCTAAATCCAGTTTTCCTGATAGCAAGCGATAACGCCGCGCTGTGAAGGTTCCCCCGACTAAGCCGATCGCAGCAACGAATAAGGCACTCCGCATTCCCCAATGTTCTGCCGCTGCACCCCAAACAATACTACCAATTGCCGAACCTCCTTGAAATACCATTTGATAAGTTCCTAGTGCCCGCGCCTGCACCCAAGCCGGAACCGCAAGCTGCACTGTAATATTCAAGCTCGATGTCATACTTGTCCAAGCAATTCCAGCCGCTAGCAAAGCCAGCAACACCAAAGGTACATTGTGAATAAATGCCAGAATTAATGTAGCAACTGCAAACACCAGAGTTCCTGCAATCACAACTCCATCGGCTGTGAGATGTTGCCGCACTTGTGGCAGCAAAATTGCACCGACAATCGCCCCCAATCCAAAGCAACCGAGTAGTAAACCATATCCACCTGCCCCCTGTCGCAAATCCTGTTGTGCTACCAAAGGCAGCAATGCTAACAAAGCACTCGTACAACTAGTTAAAACACCCGCCCGAATTAACACGGCTTGGAGAGCAGGAGAAAAGCGGACATAGCGAATACCAGCCCGCATAGAACCCAATACTCGCTCTGCGGGGAGGGCGCTTTCATAAAGCGGTTGGCGCTGCCAACGGTAAAGGATGATAATCACCCCGACAAAGGAGAGGGCATTAATCAAAAAGACGACTCCTGCATTTGCCGCTACCAAAATTAAGCCGGCGATCGCAGGGCCAACTGCTCTTGCAATATTAAATCCAGCACTATTTAAAGCGATCGCAGCCATGAGTTCCGATCGCGGTACTAATTCTGGTACAATTGCCTGCCAAGCTGGGCCATTCATTGCCGCTCCCAAGTTCAGCACAAATGTTAATGCCAGCAGTGACCACGGTGTAATTTTGCCTGCAAAAATTAATCCACTCAACATGAGTGCAGCAACCAGCATCCAGACTTGCCAAAACATTAGTAACCGACGGCGATCGAAAATATCTGCCGTTGCTCCGCCTGGTAATCCTAACAGCAGCATCGGCAAAGTTGCGGCTGTTTGCATCAGTGCCACCAATAGGGGAGAGGTGGTGAGAGAAGTCATTAACCAAGCTCCCGCTGTATCCTCCATCCAACCCCCAATGTTGGAGACAATTGAGGCAATCCAGCGATCGCGAAACAAAGATTTACGGAGCGGACTCCAAGCAGAGGTTGTCATGACTGCGGTATGCACGTATTTACTTCAGCATTCTGGGAACGGGGCCACGAGTGCTATCCAGTCCTGACACACGAGGTAGAGCGATCGTTTTGCCTGTTTGGGCGGCCTCGTAAATCAACGCTATCAGTTTTTGGTCTTGCAAACCTTCTTCACCAGGCGTATGGGGTTGTTTATTCTGAATCACACAATCTGCCATGTGATCGATTTCTAAAGCAAACTGGTTCTTCTCGCCTATCCGCACTTCGCTAATGTTTTCTGCCATGCTGTTTGTTGGAGATTTGCGGGAAATCATCATCCGCAAACCGTTATAAGAGAACCCCGGATCGAGTTGCGCCCAAGCATCAGAACCGAAGACACGAAAGCGACGCGCTTCGTGAAAGCCGTAGCTAGTGGAGCAAATCCCTAGTATCCCACTGGGAAAGCGTAGCTGGAAGGTAACACTTTCTTCTACTTCTTTGAAGCGCGGATCGCCAGGAGTGCTAAAGATTTGGGCGCTAATTGCGATCGGTTCTTCTCCCGTCAAATAGCGAGTTGCATTCAAGCAATAAATGCCCACATCCGGTAAAGAGCCACCTCCAGCTAAGGCGCGTTTCAATCGCCACTGGTTTAAGTCACCCCCCTGGTTTTGGCCGTTATCTGCCTGAATCACCTTCACAGTTCCCAATTCTTTGCTGCGGATCATCTGAATCATGGCGCGATGGTGCGGTTCATATTGGCAGCGATAAGCAATCATCAGCTTGCGATCGGCTTGTTTGCACGCATCGATCATCTGTTGTGCATCTTCGACTGTGGTTGCCATTGGCTTTTCACACAAAATATGCTTTCCAGCTTTCGCACCCCGCACCGTATATTCCCGGTGCATACTATTGGGCAACACAATATAAATCACGTCAACGTCTGGATTGTTGCGGAGATTGTCGTAATTCTGATAGTTGTAAACGTTCTGCGGTTTGATGCCATACTGCTGGGCAACTTGATTGGCTTTGGCAGCATCACCACTAACTAGTGCAGTCGGCTTTGCTAGTTTACATTCTGCAAACGCAGGCATGATTTCTTCTAATGTCAGTCTGCCAAGTCCGACGATCGCAAATCCCAAGCGTCGCTCTGGAGGTAATGCAGTTGGTGGCCCACCCGTATCAACCTCAGTCTTTTCCGAGATGGGCGCAAACTTAATCTGAGGCGGCAAGGGGCCTCCGCGTGGGGTAGCTGGCTGAGTTGGCTGTTGGGCAATAACCTCTTCGCCCATACTACCAATTGCCGCCGTTGAAATGGCTCCTAACCCAGCAGTAGTTAGAATCTGACGACGAGAAAATTTTCCTTTAAACAATTCAGGCATCGTGGTTCCTTAATGATGAAATTTTGGATTTAGTACAGCAATTCGTAGCGAATTAAATTTGGAAATACCCTGCAATGCCAATGCGTCGTCTGACAATGCCAATGCGTTGCCTGACAATGCCAATGCGTTGCCTGACAATGCTAATGCGTTGCCTGACAATGCCAATGCGTCGCCTAACAATGCGAATGCGTCGCCTGACAATGCCAATGCATCGCCTGACAATGCCAATGCGTTCCTCTGCAATAGACTTCTTGCATAAATCAAAAAAAGAACCCCACCCCGCCTTTGACTTACGTCAAAGTCTCCCCTCCCCGCTTGCGGGGAGGGGTGTTAGGGGACTTTTGCAAGAGGTCTAATTAAAAAATCTACGCTCTTACGCCAAACTGTACTTAGAGAACTCCAAGAAATAAATTATCTAATTCCTTCATGCAACGCTAATATAGCGCTTCTGGGTTGAGTGTAATACAGCCCCAACCCTTGTAGCGTTGGGGAGTAAGATTCCATTCTTCTCTCCTTTTAGGAGAGAGGAATGGAAGTGAGGTCAAAATGTATTGCTTCCATTCGAGAACCGCTAGATTAGATTTTTCTGGCTAAAACTCTTTAACGTAGATGCAGAGCGACTTGCCGCAGGCTATCGCCTTCTTTACGAGACGCTACGCGAGCTTGCTTTTTTGTAGGAGTACGCGCAGCGGACGCAAAGGGCAAAGTACAGGAAAGAAGAAATGTTTAACTGAACTGTATTGCCTTATGGGGTACTTGTTGGATTTGGGGTACTGCTTGGAGTTGGGGTGCTGCTTGGAGTTGGGGTGCTAGTTGAACTTCCAGGATTAACAAGGGAACGAACCTGTTGCAGGTGTTCTTGGAGGGTTGGTAGCGTTTGAGCAGCAAATGCTTTCACGTCTGGATCTTGTCCTTGTTGAGCTTCAGTCTCAAATGCGGAGACATCCTTTTCATGATCTTGAAGCATCTGATTCAAATATTGGCGATTAAACTTAGTACCAGAAAGTTTGGATAAGCTTTGTAGGACTTGCTTATTTTTACTGTCGAGACTAGTTGGCAGCGTTACACCTTTTTGAGTCGCCAACTGTTTGAGTTGATTGTTCACCTGGGTATGATCTGTAACCATCCGCTGTCCATACTGTTTTACTGCATTGCTAGTTCCACGTCTTGATGCCAGTTGTCCTAATTGGACTTCTGCTAAACCACCTTGAGCAGCTTCAGTCATAAACTGTTTGTCTGAAGAACTGGGGGTATTTTGCCCTGGTGTAGTTGGGGAGGTAGTTGGTGATGCAGTTGGTGACACAGTTGGGGATGGACTCTCAGTTGCTTGTACAGGTTGAGTTGTACCAGATGGAGCTTCAGATATATTGTCGTCATGAGGAGTAGTTGGTGTGCAACCAGTCGCCAGAGATAAGGCGATCGCTACTAGACCAGTAGAGAGTATTTTGAAGTTGGACATAATCAATGTTCTCCTTGGATAAAGCTATATTTTGAAATGTCGAATCAAAAACAAGTGCGATCGCACAGTTGAGTCCGACCACTAATGCTGAAATCATCAACCAGATGCCGTCAGTGCAAATTGTGCCAATAGATTCAACATTTTTTGTAAACAAAATAGTATTAATATTTACCCCAGCCAAGCTGGATTCATGGCTGTACTATCATTTTGGGTTGTGGTCTTATATCGCTCGTACTGCCCTTTAGCCGCTGCCTCACGGGTACGCGCTAACAGTGCTGTAACTCGTGCCTGATCCATTGGCTTAAACGTGCGGACTGCCTCAAAAGCTTGGTCTAAAATTTTCATGCTATCGATGCCAGTAATCACAACTGAGGTTGGCAAATTCATTGCGTAGTGCAGGCAGTCAATCGCGCTAACCGTATTGCTTCTGAGGATGTAGGACTCTCCAATCGATTTCATTCCCAGCACACCAATGTTGTTTTTGACTAGCACAGGTAAAACCTGGTGTTCAAAACTTCTAAAATGGGCATCCATCACATTTAATGGCATCTGCACAGTATCGAAGCGGAAACCATTTTGTGTAGCAGTTTCCAGCATCTGGAGGTGAATCTGGGGATTCTTATGTCCTGTAAAACCGATATAGCGAATTTTACCTGCTTTTTGCGCTTCAACGACTGCTTCCATTGCGCCACCGGGAGCAAAGACGCGATCGGGGTCTTCAAAACGCAGTATTTCATGATGCTGCAATAAATCAATATGATCGACCTGCAAATCTTTGAGCGATTCATCAATCTGCATCTTGGCAGCGCCTTTGGTGCGACCGTCGATTTTCGTCATTAAAAAGACTTTTTGGCGATAACCATCTTTAAGAGCATTTCCCATCCAACGGTGGCTACGTCCGTTGTTATAGTCCCAAGAATTATCCATAAAGTTGATGCCGCGATCGATGGCACTGCGGATCAACTTGATACTTTCTTGCTCTTCTTCAATTTTTCCAATGTGATACCCTCCCAAGCCAATCACAGATACTTGTTCTTTGGTGCGTCCGAGGTTGCGATACAACATTTCGCCGCGTCGCGTTGAAGTGGGTGAACTTTGGGCTACCAGTTGAGTATTTTCATCAACAGGTTTTGTTTCGGCGAGGGTCGGTTGCAAAAATCCTTCCGAAAGCGCAAGTCCTGCTGCCACTAATCCCGAAGCAGAAGCAGTTTTTAGCAAGCTGCGTCTACTGATTTCCATAATTGTCTCCTACAAGCAACAACAGAATTGAGCCGTATAGTATCACGGCTATCTGGCACAGAGACTCTAGCTAAGGTGTGTTTTGAAACATACTCCGCAAGATGCATTCACAATCTAAGCTGACTCATATTTTGCACCTCACCGTACAAACCCGTAAAAGGCAAATAAAAAGTACAAATGGACTAATTTCGTGAAGTACCTACACCTCTAATAAGCAAGTCAACCGAAGTATCTTGTCGGTTGACTTGCTTAATACCAAAATTTGTATCGCTGAATAAATAAAGCAATTACACTTTGCCAGCCAAGTTCATCAACTGTTTGAAGTTCAGAAGATAAGTGATGTTGTTGGCGCTATCAATTTTGATCCACCCTTTTTCATGTAGCTTTTCCATGATTTTGGTGGTTTCTTCAACACCGATTTCTGTCACCTCTGCTAAATCTTTAAAGGGAATGTTAAAAATTTCTCTTCCTAAGTCTGATTCCTGACCATAGCTTTCACCTAAAGTCACTAGGGTATGAGCGAGTTTAACCGCTGGTGGTGAAGACCGCATTTGCAAGCGCACGTTAATTTGCCGCAATCGCCGCACCATCAGTTGCAACATCCGGTGATGTAACTGCGGGTCTTTAAACAATATTTGAATAAAACGCTCTCTGGAAATACTAAGCAACTTCACGGGTGAAAGGGCAATGACATCGGTTGAGCGTGGAGATTCATCCAAAATTGCCATTTCTCCAAAAAAATCGCCACGGCCAAAAATTGCCAGAGCTACTGAATCTTCCCCGACGGTACGCCGGACTTTAACCCAACCAGAAACCACGAAGTAAACGGCGTTACCCCAGGCATCTTCCATCACAACAGCTCGCCCAGATGGGTATTCATGTTCAATTGCAACGTTGAGTAGCCATTCCAAAGTCTGTGGAGTGGCTGTACTCATTAAGGGGAAAAGTTCACTAAAAACCTCAGTTAGCATGAAATATTTGCAACAAATGGATTCAAGGGTGGGAAACTAACTTTGCTACTATAAGTTTGTTTAAACCGTAATCTTACTCAGAATACGATCGCAAAATTTGTATTTATTTGAAATGAACCTCTAAGCTCGATCGGTCTATGGTTCCATTACAACATAACAATTATGTATGCGATCGAAATCAGCGGTTTCACTGACAGACGGATGATTTGCTGCTTGTTGGTGGATTGCTATCTAGTGCTAAGATTATCAGCTGTTGGTCTAAATTTTTCACTAGTTGATTCAGGGCAGCCAAAGCCTCTAATTGCTGAGAGTCCAGGCTGGGATTGAGTAAAAGCCGTTCTTGTAGTTGATGTAACTTGAAACTTAGTTGCTGAGAAATTCCTAAAGCATCGCGGCCCAGACGCACCAACTGTTGTTGTTGATAGAATTTTAATGCTGCTCCCCGCAATACTTGGAGTGTTGCCTCTTCACCGTAGATTCCCGGCATGACTCGCAAGCGTAATAATAAGCGGTTTTTTTGATATACGTATTCCTTTTCTACCTGTTTTGGTTCTGCAACCGTAGTCACAGGTAAGGAAGCAAACCGCTTTAATTCATTCAGTACTCCTTGGAAAACCGAGAGCGGCAGTTTGTCTAATACAGACTGCAAGACTCCATTATCGCTCCACAGTATCCTGCCTTCGTAAGCTTGTCTTTCTAAGTACAGCCGACCAATTCCTCCAACCAAAATTCGCTCTAGTAATTCTTCTAGTAATTTCTTGGGTGGTAGTGTTGGCAGCACCTCAATCGGACTAAATAGTTCGGGACTTTTCGTGGTCAAAATAGGCAAATTGTTTGGTGCTGCTGCTTCGGAAGTCTCTCCCTCTTGACCTCTGGAAGTAGGGTTCAAGAACGTCGTAATTTGAGATAATTGGTCTAGCTCCGCGATCGGAGGCAAGTCTACGCGCTGCCTAGAATGTTGACGCTTTTGTGTCTCAAACACCATCAATATTGGTTGCTGATTTGATTCCGAGTCGGCATCTAGGGAGGGAATAGGTGTGTCAGTAACGGTAGCTGTGCTATTTGTTGGGGGAAAGTCCGCTATTGGCTGATGCACAAGTTTTGCATCTAGCTGGGATGTATTTTTATGGTTGAGGTAGGCTGATAGTATTCTCCGGTGAGCATCAGATGCGATCGCCTCAATCACCATTGTGCAATTGACATAAGACAAAATCCGACTAACATAATCTAAGGCCTCGCTCTCTTGTGGATGAACCATACCTAGCAAGAGGTTTTTGTCTTCTAATCTAAAGGGCAAAATCTGGTGGTAGAGGCAAGCTTCAAAGGACAAAAGACTATCAATCAGTTGGAATATTTGCTCGCAATCGCCTCCTTCCTCCCACCTAGCTTGAGTGGCAGTTAGCATAAGCTGTCTATTTGCTGCGGTATCATTTAGCTCACCCTCTGAAGACAACATAAATTTGATTCGTTGGTGTTTACTTATATTTTGCCTCTATTTCAATAGGTAGTTAATAAAGATACTTCGTTCGATTGTTAAAATTTAAACTATATATACTTAAGTAAATGTAAGTAGAAGATGAATTTTAGATTATAGATTGGGGATAATACTGAGGATTCGGCATTGGGCAATTCAATTTTGGATTAAATTTCAATCTAAAATCCAAAATCTAAAATCTAAAATTCTTAACTCCCCATTTCCCACTACAGACTACTCTTGTGTTCTTAAAGCTTGGGCTGCAAGATAGACTTTTGTCCATTCACCTAGCACTTGATGGGTTTTGAGTTTTAACTGTTGGGCTATTGCTTCTATTGAATTACCCGCTCTCCGCAAATCTAGAATCTGCCTCCCCAGAGGAGTCAATTTTTGATCAAGTTGCTGCCATTGGTTTTGCCTTAACCCCAAGTTATGTTCTTGCAAGGAAATTGAGAGCCAATTGTCTACGAGTTCTGGTTTACCTTTGAGGGCAAAAACACGCACAGCATGGTAACTAATTTTTTCTCGTAGACGGTATAATTCCTTAGTCTGCTTATTCAGTCTCTGGGCAATATCTTCCTGAGACTTACCTTGCAGATACAGTCTTAACCATTCCACTGCGTCTGTTCCCAGATTTTCTTGTAAATAATTTTCAAATTCTTTTTGTACTGACTGGCGTAGCCCCTGTTGTTCCTCTAGTTGTTGTGCTTCTTGATATTCTGCGATCGCCTGACTATCGACTAAGTTAACTCGATTGTCATTGTCGTCTGTAAGAACTTCTTCTGACACCAGTCTAATCAAGTCACGGCCCGGCACTTGGGTTAAGCCACCGCGCTGAGTGCGACGCAAGTAATTCACAAATCGGTAAGCTAATAGGGGTTGATTGCGTACTGGTCGCAGACAATATTCTTCTACACTGGCAAATAGCAGAGCATCCCCCAATCGTCTATCGGTTGTATATTTGGCAATATCAGCCATTTGCTCTTGCATCTGGCTATCGCTTTGCAGTAATTCTTGGAGTACTTCTTGTAACACATCCATCACACTGCGCTGGCGATCGCGGCTGAGGGAAACCC
The DNA here is from genome assembly GCF_036917935.1 of Nostoc sp. Classification (GTDB taxonomy): domain Bacteria; phylum Cyanobacteriota; class Cyanobacteriia; order Cyanobacteriales; family Nostocaceae; genus Nostoc. Next base: position 71,298 of record NZ_JBALEL010000054.1, read on the forward strand.
AAGTTTGAATTTTATTCCGTAATGTTACTAAACTCCCCAATCGCGTGATCAAGTTGCGATAAGCACGTTCTCGGCCCAGCCCCAAGTAGCGTTGACGTAAAATCCTCCAGCGATATTCCATCGCTTGCTTGGCGATATCGAGTTCTTTAGGATTAAACAGATCAAACCGTTTTGAGTCAGATCCCAATAGCCAGAGAATAATGCTTTGCCTTGCGGCTTCATTTTGGTCTGGACATTCCACAGCCAAGCGCTTTTGCCAATCTAGAGCCAGTTTTTCCACATCCGTTGCCATAGTGAGATTGCATTCCTCGAAACTCAATTTTGAAGTTTGCATCACAACCTCCATTCGCCCCACCTAATTGTTTAACTGGCAGCTGCCCCTGATTTCATGAGTTTCATGAAAATAGCTCAGTGTTTCTACTCTTATTACGTCTTAGTTCACTAAAATTATGCAGAAATTTCTACATTGATGTTTTATTTTCAATTCAAAATGCTTAGAACCCATGCATATCAAACACTTAGGTCACTTCTTGCCAATTTAAACTTTTTGTAAAGTTATATTTTTTCACTGAGAACAGAAATCTGCCTAGAGTGGTGAGGATACACCTTGCACGAAATGGATCTGGGAAATCTGACATTTTGTAACAGAGACGAGGAACGCATCTAATTTAACTAAATCTCAGACGTTATTTCACCCGTATAAGTTTCAACCTTCTACAATCCCTTACGTAGGAGAATACTTGCTTCAAAACTCAAAAAAGCCCAGATCCGCGATCGCCTTATACCAATTCTCTGTGAAGCTGTACATTATTTTGACCCCTCCCAACCTCCCCGATGCGTTGGGGGGTTGGGAGGGGTTCTTTCTATGCGTCTTCATAAAGCATTGCTATTATTAGCCATCATGCTGGTCTTAGTACTTTGGTGCTTGCTGCACCAAAGTACTAAGAAAATAGCTAGGAAGTTTTTTCAAAACAAAAAGTAACGCTGGGTCATAGGTAAAGAAGCGACCGGTTCACAAATTAACAATTCACCATTGGCTCTGACTTCGTAGGTTTCTGGGTTAACCTCAATCTTTGGAGTAGCATTGTTGTGTTTCAAATCCTCTTTCCTGACATTCCGCGTGTTGGAAACCGCTTCTATACGGCTAGTTAAGCCAAGCTGTGTAGATACATCTCGCTTCAAAGCCTCTTGAGAAACGAAAGTAATAGAGGTAGCCCCAATTGCTCCACCGAAAGCGGCAAACATTGGACGCATGTGAACGGGTTCAGGGGTAGGAATACTGGCATTAGGGTCGCCCATTTGTGCCCAGACAATCATTCCCCCTTTAATGACTAGCTGTGGTCTGACGCCAAAAAAAGCAGGTTTCCACAGACACAAATCAGCTAACTTTCCTTCTTCAACAGAACCAACAAGATGGGAGATTCCATGAGCCAGCGCCGGGTTAATAGTATATTTGGCAATGTAGCGCTTGGCTCGAAAGTTATCATGGTTTTCTCCAGAAACAGAAAGAACTCCTCTTTGGACTTTCATTTTATGGGCAGTTTGCCAAGTCCGCAGAATAACTTCCCCGATTCTTCCCATTGCTTGGGAATCGGAAGACATGATGCTAATTACACCCATATCATGCAATATATCTTCAGCTGCGATCGTTTGGGGACGAATTCTAGAATCAGCAAACTTAACATCTTCCTTAATATTGGGGTCGAGATGATGACATACCATTAACATATCCCGATGCTCTGCTAAGGTATTAATAGTGTAGGGACGAGTGGGATTTGTAGAAGCAGGTAAAACATAAGATTCACTACAAACTCTGAGAATATCTGGCGCATGACCCCCACCAGCACCTTCGGTGTGAAAGGTATGAATAACACGTCCTTTAAAAGCGTTAATGGTATCTTCGACAAATCCTGATTCGTTTAAAGTGTCAGTGTGAATAGCAACCTGTACATCATATTGTTCGGCAACATTAAGACAGGTATCAATAGCAGCCGGGGTAGATCCCCAGTCTTCATGCAGTTTCAAACCGATGACTCCGGCAGCCACTTGTTGTACTAAGCTATCAGGTACACTGCTATTACCTTTCCCCAAGAAACCTATGTTGATCGGAAAAGCATCAGCAGCTTGTAACATCCGGTAAATGTTCCAAGGGCCGGGAGTACAAGTCGTGGCGGTAGTACCAGCAGCTGGGCCAGTACCGCCGCCAATCATAGTTGTTGTACCGCAAGCAAGTGCAGTTTCAATTTGCTGAGGACAAATAAAGTGAATGTGTGTATCAATTGCTCCTGCTGTGACGATTCTGCCTTCTCCGGCGATCACCTCTGTACCTGGGCCAATATAAATATTGACGTTAGGTTGTGTATTTGGATTACCAGCTTTGCCGATTTTGTAAATCTTCCCACCTTTAATGCCGATATCAGCTTTTACAATACCCCACCAATCAAGAATTAAGGCATTAGTGATTACTGTGTCTACGGCGATCATTTTTTGACTTTTGTCTTCAGGGCCGTCTGCAAGTTCATCATCATTAATAAAGGGAGATTGTCCCATGCCATCTCGAATAACTTTCCCACCGCCAAATTTTACTTCTTCGCCGTAAGTGGTGTGATCTTGTTCTACTTCAATGAATAACTCCGTATCTGCAAGACGAACGCGATCGCCAACAGTTGGGCCAAACATAGAGGCATAATCCCGCCGATTTATCCGATAACTCATATTCTTGCTCCTAAATAAGTTAAAAATCTGTTGAGAATTTGCACAACTAGCTAGCAAATAATCTTTGAGGTAATTTTTGCTGCCGGATTTGGGCAATGTCAATCATGGGAGTACAAGACCACATCTGATTTAAATTCAAAGATGCACCTATTTGGTAAGTTATTTCTATATCTGGTGCTAGCTGGAGTAGTACTTGTTGTACCTGTAAGTGTCCCAATATGCTCAAGCGGATAGCAGCACCTAATAAACCAGTGATCAAGCTATGCACAAATGCCAGTACTGTATTTTGTTCACTTAATCCTGCAACTTGCCCAACGACACCAAAAATTACTGGATGTAAACAATAAATTTTCCCTGTAGCTGCATCTTGCTCGATAATTTTTAATTGAGAGTCTTTCCAGGTTGACAGGGCAACCATAAGTAAAGCACGTCCACTTTTGCGGCTAGTTTCACGAGTTTTTTCAATCAATGTTTGGGCAAATAATCGCTCATCTGCCTGATGCACAAGTTCTAAGTCAGCGATCGCACTTCCTCGATAAGCATGGATTAATGCCACAATATCTGTCGGGCCTACTTTGTTATGCAACAAAATCCGCAGGAAAATTTCTATCTCTTGTACTGAACGCACCTGACCTGATTGCACTAATGTTTCTAGCCCATGAGAAAGGGTAAAAGATCCAGAAGGGAAAAAAGAGTCGGACAATTGCATTAATGCAAGTTGCTGGCTAATGGAAGATACATTCATGAGTAGTCATGCTAATGCGCGTGTTCAGAAAACGTCAGATGTTCTTGAGGTGATAGCCGTTCGTAACCAATGTCTAAACCAGGAATGGCAAAATGACGGATTGTTGCTTCGATGACTTCTGCATCTACTACTAGCTCAACATATAACTTGCCATCCTCGATAATAATTGGCCAATGGTGATTGCCTAAGACATGGCCTAGATGAATTAAGTCGATAGCGCGTTGGTGTAGCGCTTCTTTTGCAGCATCGCTAACTGGTTCGGGAAAAGTTAATACCATGACCTTTTGCTCTTGCAAGTGAACCAGCAGTAGCTTACCTTGTTGAGTTTCAAAGATATCTCCTTCCCGCAGCGACCAATCCCGACTTTTTACAATACCAACTTCAATACCAGAGGTAGAATGAGTGTGAATTCGACCTTTGCCACTATCGGTTTGGCTCAAATAGACTTCTAAATAATCCTCTTGCAAACTAAGTTTTTCTATCCGTTTGGATAGGCTAGCATTCTCTGTGATATTACCAAGGTAAGTTTCTGCTAGTTCAATCATGGGAGATTAAGGTAAAATGGGTAGTTCAAGAAAGAATGTTAGTATAAATTTGCTGTGGCTGGTAAATCCAGTTTAAAAAAAAGCTTTAGTTATATATCAAACAGGCAAACCCAAACGGTGAATTAAGAAAGCTTTAAAAAAGTGTTATTAAACGGCGACCTTTAATTACTATCTAGTTGAAATCTTTCCTTAAATTCTTAATTTATAACTCTAGCTTTGGGATTTTTCTTCAAAGTTACGTACACAATTTAAAGCGTATAAGAGATAGTTTTTGAGTTCACGAGTGCCAGTTGCTATAGCTTTAATTACTAAACCTTTGCCTTGAGGCAAACAAGAGCTTGCTAACATTACACCAAGACAATTGATACCTTCGATATTTTCTAAATTTTCACTTAATAATTGAAGGTTTATTTGCGGTAAGATAATTACTAAATTGCCCAGTATAGGAGCTGGAGCAAAGAGATCATTGTTTTTAAAAGAATTGAGCTTTCCTTGCAAGCGCATGGCATCAGTAAACCATAGCTCTCCTTCGGGAGATGTCACTTGTAAAGAGTTAAAATAGTGATGAAATTCATAAAATTCTCCTCTTGCTAGTCTCCCAGGTACAATGATTTCGCTCCAGAAAAGTTTTCCTTTGGGATGGCATTTAATGCTTGTTGTTTGCTCAAAAGTTGCATCTTGAAAGAGGATGATTGGTTCTGGAACAAATTCTAAGGTTGCTCCTTCGCCAATTTCAATGTCATAATTGACGATCGCTTTCGTACCTGTAATCGGCATGGGATGGACTTTCGTGGCCGACTGATCACTTAGGTGAAGATGAGTATTAGCCGCAAGTTCCAAGGAGATATTTAGCTGATCATTTGCCAGTAGCCCTGGAGAGGTACTGGTAATATAAAGGTTAGCGTGATGGGGATTGGCAAGATCAGAACGGAAGGTGCGAGAAATACCGAGTGGATAAGCCGTATACTGATGGTTAACTATTGTATAACCGTGGCGATCGCACTCCAGCCCTAGCTCTAAGTTTTTTGTTCGTTTGGTGGTTGCCACCGGTAGCAAGCTATTCTCATTGATGATTAACACGATGGATTTCAACCTCTAATTGCCGAAGGGCTACCAAACAAAACAGTCTGTTCAATAAAATTTACTACCTCATCTAATCCTTCTTTTGTTTTGCAATTGGTATAGGCAATCGGTTTACCCCGACGGTATAAAGGAGCTTGTTGACGAATTAAATTTAAGTCTGCACCTACATAGGGAGCAATATCAATTTTATTAATGACTACTAAGTCTGCTTGTGCGAAGCCTGGGCCTTTTTTTCGGGGAATATCATCTCCTGCGCCAACATCAATCACAAAAATATAAGAATCTACCAAGTCGTAGCTGAAGGTGGAAGCTAGATTATCACCCCCACTTTCAATGAAGATAATATCTAGTTGAGGGTAAAGCATCTCTAAATCCTTTGCCGCTAAGAGATTCATGGATGGATCTTCTCGAATGGCGGTATGCGGACAGCTACCAGTTTCTACACCAATAATACGTTCAGCAGGCAAAAAGCCTCGACTTTTAAGACGGTCTGCATCTTCTGTAGTTAATAAGTCATTGGTAATAACTGCTACTTCAATACCTTTATTCATTAACATCGGAATGACACACTCTAAAAGAGCGGTTTTCCCGCTACCAACAGGGCCTCCAACTCCCAGTCTGGCTGCTGATCTTGACATCGCTAGTCTCCTTGCCTGAGCCTAATTGGTAGAACAACTAAGGTATAGCGTTTACTAATCACATGAGGTACATCATAGCCCTCTCCTCGCTTGCGGGGAGGGGGTTGGGGGTGGGGTTCTTGTACCTCACAAAGGCCGATAAGCGCTATAAGGTAAGCTACCCTATGAGTTATCTTTTGGTTGATTGTCTAAAGATCCGTCAACTTTGTTATTAAAACCATAAATCTTACGCGCACCAGCAAAAGGTATTAACTCGACTTCTTTTGCATCTTCATCTATTGGTTCAAATCTGACAGCTGTACCTGCTGGAATATTTAAACGCATTCCTCTAGTTTTATCTTGCAGACTGAATCGTTCAAATTCAATAACATTTCTGAGTTTACCTACATAGATAACTTCAGCGAACTTGAGAGCAGAGTTAACTTCATAAAAGTGGTAATGAGAGCCTACTTGAATCGGCCGATCTCCTGTATTAGCTACTAAAATTATAATCGGAGCTTGTTCAGCATTAATTTCTATTTCACCGTGAGCGGTAATAATTTCTCCAGGAATCATGATAGACATTCTCAATTTAAATTTATAAATTATGAGCGGATTAAGGGAACAATTGATCTCCGAATAGGCTCGTGTACAGTGACTAATTTTGTTCCATCGGGGAAGGTAGCTTCTATTTGAACTTCCTGAATCATTTCTGGAATTCCTTCCATGACATCTTCCCTTCCTAAAAGTGTTGTCCCATAATGCATTAATTCTTCTACGGTTTTTCCTTCTCTTGCCCCTTCCATAATTGCAGCAGAAATATAAGCTACTGCTTCGGGATAGTTGAGCCTTAAACCTTTTGCTCTACGTCTTTCAGCTACCAAAGCAGCTGTGAAAATTAGCAGTTTATCTTTTTCTTGGGGCGAGAGTTGCATAATATTTTTCCTGATTTTCAGACGATGTTTGCAAAAAGTTTCTTAATCTCTACTGTAGATTAAATTGCTTTTATTAGCGATCGCAGCAATTCTATCTGCTTCTTAGTTATACCAAAAATGCAATAGCAAATAATTATTTACAAAGGCAATTAAATTAAAAATTGTAAAAATAGATGAGCTAGTTAAAATATTTACAAAAATTAATCAGCAAAGAGATTAATTGTTGTTTTTGATCAAGCCCAAACGACATTAAGAACATTCAACCAGTCAACTTGTCTAGAAGAGTTTCCCCACCTAGATATTTCCTGGTGCGAAATTATAAACCCTAACTATTGATTATTTACAAAGTTTTATATCTGATTTGTCCAACAATTTCGCACCAGAGACTAGGCTAATCGATAGATTGAAACAACCTGTCCAGAGTAGGAAATTATCTTAACAATTACTGAGGAGGTTTATACATCCAAGGCATCATGTCTTGATTACGACTCCCTGCCCAAATATGGAGTGCCTAACTCATGACTATAAGTCACGAGTGTGCGGCTTAAAAATCATCAATGCCGATTGTAATGGAAGCGCCAACTTCATAAAAAAGTAGCCACACAGCTAGGATTAAACCTAGCCGAGGTGAGTAGGGCATTTTTAACAATGCCACAACGAATTGATTTGTTTACGCGATCGCGATTAAATAAATCATGTCGTAAACGCTGCCTTCATGAAACGTGTGCCGTTGGGACACTCCGGTTATAAACCGGAGGAGATGTTAACGAGTGTTCGACGATCTGACAATGGGATTTTCTACAGATTCTCGATACTGTTGGACTTGTTCTGTGTAACCAATTGGCAGAACAGCTTCAACGTTTTCATGGGGACGAGCAATAATTACCCAGGATTCAAGTGTACCGCCATAAACATTTTCTGCGGCTTCAATACCAGCAGCCATAGCGGCTTTTACTTCAGAAACATCGCCACGAATATTAACTGTAAAGCGAGCGCTACCTACTCTGATATAACCAACGAGGGTGACTCGACCAGCTTTTAGCATAGCATCTGCTGCTGCTAGCACCGCAGGAAAACCTTTCGTTTCAAGTGCTCCAACTGCCTGTAATGACATTATTAATCTCCTGTATGAATAAACGATATGGGGGCTACAAGTTAATCTTACGAAGGTTCGCTACAGATTTTGATGCCAAAATTGCTTAGAAAATGCGGAAAGGTTCTGATTCTTCAGTGAAATGGATTGGTAATATGGTTTCCACATTTTCCGGGGGATTGGGAACGATGTAGTGGGTGATTACTGTACCAATCTTTACTTGCTCTCCAGCGGCGATTCCGGCTTCAACAGCTCTATTTACTTCAGAAACGTGTCCCCGGACGGCGACTAACAAGCGAGCGCTTTCCGCTTGACCATAATAGACAATTGTGACTGCGGCAGCTTTGACCATTGCATCTGCTGCTGCTAAGACACTAGGAAAACCTAAAGTTTCAATTACGCCAACGGCCATTGGCATGGCATTAGCTCCTGGATTAAGGGATAGGCGATACTAATTGTACGTGGCTTTAGTCCCAATTTTGACATTTTGGAAAACTTTCTTTGATGCCAATAATTCTGAGGCAGTGGGGAGTGGAGAGTTAGGAGTTAAAATGTTTTGATAGCCACTGGGTGATGTTTTATATATTACAAATAATACTTGAGCATCTGAAGTTTGTGTAACTTTGTTGTTAAACAAAATCAGCGATGCGTGGAAGCAAGCTAATACGATAAACTGAAATTTATGTTTCCGAATTTTCTTCCTCCGGCAGTTGGGCAACTGACAGAACCTACTTCGATCGCACTAGCTCGGAGTATTCAAAAAACTGCGATCGCTACTCCTTTAATTAATCAACCAGTTACCACAACATTTGTCAAGCAAGGGAGTGGTGGAACTCCGATTTTATTAATTCACGGCTTTGATAGTTCTGTATTAGAATTTCGGCGGCTTTTGCCACTACTTTCTGAAGATAATGAAACGTGGGCAGTGGATTTGTTGGGTTTTGGGTTTACAGATAGACTCTCAGCAATTGCCTATAACCCAACTGCGATTAAAACCCATCTTTATTATTTCTGGAAAAGCCTAATTAACAAACCTGTAATTTTAGTGGGTGCTTCGATGGGGGGCGCGACGGCGATTGATTTTACACTGGCTTACCCGGAAGTGGTAAAAAAGCTGGTGTTAATTGATAGTGCGGGGTTAGCGGGTGGTTCCCCATTGAGCAAATTCATGTTTCCCCCATTAGATTATTTAGCAACTCAGTTTTTGAGTAATATGAAAGTGCGCGATCGCATTTCCCGCATTGGATATAAAAATCAAACTCTTGCCTCTATCGATGCGCTATGTTGTAGTGCATTACACTTACAAATGCCGAGTTGGAATCAAGCTCTGATTTCTTTCACTAAAAGTGGTGGTTACAGCGCTTTTAGACTTGATATCCTATCACAAATTGTCCAACCAACGCTAATTTTGTGGGGCGATTCCGATAAAATTTTGGGTACTGAGGATGCTATGAGATTTAAAATGTCAATTCCCCACAGTACTCTCACCTGGATTCAAGATTGTGGTCATCTTCCACACCTGGAACAACCACAAATTACCGCGCAGCATATTTTAGACTTTCGAGTTGAGTTGTAAGTAGGTGGGTGGGAAAATTTATAACTATGTCATTGCGAATGGAGCGTTCGCGCTTGCGTCTCGTAGAGAAGCGAAATGAAGCAATCACATGGGTTTCGAGGTTTTCACATTTTGTTACATAGTTCGGTTTATTTCAGCCAACCTACTTAGTTGGAATAGTAAAATTGGGTATCAAGGTAGCAGAACTAGCAATAATTTTTCTGTAAGGCTGATCTGTAAAGTTTTTTTCATCTATTGCTAATGGCTTCTGTCATAGCTACTATTTTTCTCTTTAATAGTGTTATTTTCACATAATTATAGGGAACTCTGTAGCTAGAGCGATCGCAAACCTGTCTAGCAAACAGACAGCGGTACATTAGAGTAGATTTGAAAGTTTACTAGCAGAAAGTCAGTTTATAGAGAAATAGCTATGAGAAGAGAAAGAAATAATAGTCTGGACACCTTAAAAGCATTAAGTATTGCTTTTGTTTTTCTCTGGCATTTACGACCTTTTCAATTTATTGTAAATGGTCATACACATATTACTGTATTTATTTTTGCTCAAATTCTGAGGGATTTGGAACTGCAATTATCTTTAACAGCCGTTCCGATTTTTTATATTGTTTCTCTTTACTTATTTTTTCAAAAGTCTGATGGCGTAGAATACTTTCAAAAGAGAATTACTAAGTTAATTAAAATTTACTTATTTTGGGTAGTTGTTCAGAATATATTTTTTATTATAGCTACAAGAGAATTTCCTAATTTTTCATGGCAACTTATTACAGGCTTACAACCAAGCTTACCACTCGTTGGAGATTCAGTTTTTTATTTTCTATTTAATCTTATTTGTTTGACAATTTTGGCCTTTTTATATCAACTGATCAAATCAGATTCCTCCAGAAAAATTATATCTTTTACAATAGGAATATTTTGTTTATGTTATTTTGAAGCCAGTTCTTTACTAAATATCGGCATTCCTTATCATTGGCTAATAAATTTTGTTATTTATGTTCCCATAGCTTTTTACTTAGCTAAATTTCCTGATAAAGTATTAAGCTTCAAATTCTACTACCTAATTGCATTTATACTGTTTTCGTTCCATGATATTTATTTACGTATATCTGGCTATTACCCAAGCATCTATGGAAGAATTGCGATTATTTGTGGAGCTATGACTATTTTCTGTTATGTTAATTCTCGAAAAGAAATAAAAGAGAATTTCTTAGTACAACAATTATCTAAATACTCTCTTGGTTTATTTTCATTACATAAATACTGGCAATACTTGTTCTTTCTATTAATTAATAATTATAAAATTGGCATAGATATAGGAGTTCTGGGAACTCCTTTGAGTACAATCTTTCTCATTCAAGGATTTTTTGTGGTATTTTTTACTGTGTTATCAATTTATTTATTAAAGTTAACTCCTTTAAAACAGTTTGTTATCTAGAGATCGATTCAGCAAGTAAAAACCAATCTTGCCTTCCCCTTCCCTACCAGGGAAGGGGAAGGCAAGATTAACTGACTCTAGTCAAGTAACCACATCTCATTAGAACTATCAGGATACTCATTTGGTTGATTTTGAGGTTGATTTTGAGCTAGTGTTTCCGATGACCGATGTGATTTTTTGTAGTTAAGTGGATTGTAGTGTTCTTTTACGGGTTTTATAGAACTAGTTTCTTTTACAGCTACAGCAAGTTTAGATTTATCTTCTGCTGTTTGTTTTAAGGCATTAATTTCTTCTATAAGCTGGGAATTTGCTTCTGCAAGTTGCAGTGCTGTTTTTTTAGTTTCATCAAGTTCTTGTGTTAGCTGTTCTAGTAATGATTTTTGTTCTGATGCAAACGTTTTTTGTTTAGATAATTTTGATTGCAAATCAGCAATTTCTTGTCCCAGAGATGCTTCTTTTTTGTGACTTGTTTCTAGATTACTTGTCAATTCTTTGATAGTTGTTTCTAAATCAGCCTTAGTGGGAGTTGTGCGCTTAGTAGAAGTTGGCTCAAGTGTTTGTGCTGAGGATTCCTCATCAGATAAAGCCTGTTCTTCGACAATTTTTTCTGCTGTAACTTCGATCGCAGATTCACCTTCTGGGGGTGTAAATTTTTGCGCCTCTTCTTGTAGTAAGTCAGAGAGACTTTGTTTCCTAACCATTATTCTTTTCTCCAATCACGCTGTAATTCATCAGCTGCACGGCGGTAGTCTAATTCCGCCTCCCGTGCATTTCCTCCTCGCCATTGAGTAATCGCTACACCTTCAAGTGCTGCTCGTTCATGAGCTTTATAGGCACGGATGAAGGTATTACAAGTAGGAATACCTAAGCGAGTTAGAGTGTTTTTTGCTTCTTGTGCTTCCCCCAGGCTGCGCGTATCGACTTTGGTGAGCAATACCCGATGGGGGGTTCCCAAGGGGATGACGGCTTCCTTGACTGTTTCCACGAGGATTGCTAAATCCATTGCGGCTGGGGGTGTAGGCAAAACTATATAATTTGCGATCGCAACTACCGCCACTAATGCTTCAGAGCGCAGGGCGGGAGGTGTATCCACCACTACTAAATCGTAACCTGTTATCTTTCCTAAATCACCTAAAAGTGTGGGATCGGTTTCTTGAGATAAATCAAACCCCATTCCCTGCTGACTGCGCCCAAACCACCAACTCGCAGAACCTTGAATATCTGCATCAATCAGCAACACCTTTTTTTTCTTCGCAAAGTTTGCAGCCAGATTGACTGCGGTAGTCGTTTTACCGACTCCTCCTTTACCGTTGAGAATCGCGATGATTTTTGGCACTGCTTGTTTCCGATGCTGCCTCTTGAGTGCTGTTAGCGGATAGCTAAGGTTTAGTCCGTGCTGAGTGCTGAGTGCTGAGTTAAGAGTTAGGAGTTATTATTATCCTCTTTGTCTTCCTTTCAGTCAACAGTCTTCAGTTCCCAGTTTCCAGTCCCCAATCATGAATATACCGCTTTCTGTAACCCTAAAGAACATGAAAACTCGTAACAATAAAATTTAGAAGCGATCAACTCCACAAAATCCGATGACAACAACTTACAATCTGCCTGATGGGCCTCAAATGCCGCGCTGGCTGCGGATGATCAAGTTTATTAGTCAGCCACTGAAATATGTGGATGATTTTGCCCAAATTTATGGTGATACTTTCACGATCAGGAGTAATCGCTCGGATAACCATCTAGTATATTTTAGTCAACCCGAAGCACTAGAGCAGATTTTTACTGCTGATTCCAGCCATTTTGAGGTTGGAAGGGGGAACATCGGACTAAAATTTTTGCTTGGCGATCGCTCCTTTATGTTATCAGATGGCGATCGCCACCAGCGCCAACGGCAATTATTAGCTCCTCCCTTTCATGGCGAAAGGATGCGGGCTTACGGCGAGGAAATTCGGGAAATAACCCGACAGGTGAGTCATCAATGGCAAATTGGCAAGCCTTTTAAGATCCGTGAGTCGATGCAAGAAATTACCTTGCGTGTTATTCTGCGGGTTGTATTTGGTTTGAATGAAGGACAGTTGTTTGAAGAACTGAGGCGATCGCTAAGTGACTTACTAGACTTCATCACTTCGCCCGTAATGTCCAGCGCCTTCTTCTTCCGGTTCATGCAAAAAGATTTCGGGGCGTGGAGTCCGTGGGGTTGGATTTTGCAACAACGGCAAAAAATTGATCGACTTATTTATGCTTTGCTGCGAGAACGTCGGGCCCAAGTCGATCAAAATCGCCAAGACATCCTGAGTTTGATGATGGCGGCTCGTTATGACGATGGTCAAGGGATGTCAGATGAAGAATTACACGACGAGTTAATGACGCTGCTAGTTGCGGGACATGAAACTACCGCTTCCGCATTGACATGGGCTTTTTACTGGGTTGACTATTTACCAGAGGTGCGTGAGAAGTTGCTAAAAGAACTTAACACTATTGGAGTTAACCCCGATTTGAGTAATGTAGCTAAATTGCCCTATTTGACAGCAGTTTGCCAAGAGACACTGCGAATTTACCCAATTGTCATGACTGCTTTCCCGCGGATAGTGAAAACCCCAATTACAATTATGGGCTACGAACTGCGAGAGGGAATGGTAATAGTCCCCAGTATTTATTTAGCGCATCATCGGGAAGAAGTCTACCCACAATCCCAGCAGTTCAAACCAGAACGTTTTTTAGAAAGACAATATTCACCTTATGAATATTTACCTTTTGGTGGCGGTAATCGTCGCTGTATTGGAATGGCATTTGCCCAGTATGAAATGAAAATTGTCTTGGCAACTGTTTTGTCGGAATTCCAGGTTTCGCTAGTGAATAAACGTCCTGTGCGTCCTGTGCGCCGTGGGTTAACTTTAGCTGCACCAGCCGGAATGCGGATGGTTGCTACACCTAAAGTTAAGCGTGCGAATACACCAGCCCTAGTTTAGATAATAGGACTTACGCAAAACTACACGCGGTAGGGGCAATTCATGAATTGCCCCTACCCAAAAATAAGGGTTTCGGCTATTGTTTGCGTAAGTCCTGGATAAGTAATAATTACGAATTACGAATTATCCTGACTTTGTTGCTTGTTGGCGAGTTGTTCATAATGTTCTTTGCCGCGATATTTAATTGTTCTCATAGGTTGATTTCCAACAATTGCTAAAGGTTCAACATTGGCAGTTACAACCGTACCAGCCGCCACAATTGCACCATCTCCAATGGAAACTCCTGGAACAATTAGGACATTTCCGCCAATCCAAACATTGCGCTCGATGACAACAGGTTTATGAATATAGACATTATGTTCATAAGGCAAATCATTACTTTGATAGTCATGATTTGCAGAGAGGATAACCACATTAAAACCAAGCGTGGTGTTGTCGCCAATAGTGATTCCACCACGACCATCTAATAAGACATTGGGGCCGATGTAGACTTTATTTCCTAGAGATACATTTTGCGGGTAGTCAATTCTAATATCTCGCTTAAATCGTAGACCTGAACCACAAAATTTTAATTGACTCTTGAGTTTTTGATGCTTATATCGCCTGATTTTGGTTTCTAGGTATTCTCCCCATCGTACCAGAAGAGGTACTAACCATTGTTCCAATAGTCGATCTAATTTATTCGTAATTTTATTTTTGATCTCTTTCATAAAACCTCACGTAAGTTCAGAAACCCTCTGGCTTTCAACCAGGGAGGGAAAACGACGCCGGTACTTTAGCACCCTTCACATTTATTAGGTTTCTTCAATTAGAGTATTTTCTCCCGTGTGAGTAGCGTTTTTCTAAAAGTAAGATGGGCAATGCCCAATAATAATCTTCGCGATTTGCTAAGATTATCCAAATCCAGTGAAAGCGGAACGAGTGAGTAATTAACTATGAACATTTACCGATCACTAAAAGTTTATGCATATTATCACACGTTTGAGGCTTACCGAATTTTGGGAAAAGCACCCGAATGCACAAACTAGTCTACGGCTCTGGTATAAAATTACATCATTAGCTCAATGGCAAAACTTTGTAGAGTTACGCCAAGCTTTTCCTTCAGCAGATCAAATTGGTAATTTTACAGTTTTCAACATAGGCGGTAATAACTATCGACTTATTACTCTCGTAGATTACAAGTATGAAAAAGTTTTTATCCGCTATGTCCTCATCCACGGAGAATATGACTAAGAGGACTGGAAAAATGATCATTGGTTTGCTTGATGCTACCATTCTTCGGGGTAACAATTTTAAAAATACTTTTTAGGGATTGAAACCCTCAGATATCTGAACAACAGTATAATTAATTAAAATCCCTTAGAGGTTGTTTGAAAAGTCCTCTTGTCGGTATCAAAATATTTTAGATCCCCCTAAATCCCCCGATAAATTGGGGGACTTTGACTCCGGTTCCTCCCTTTTTAAGGGGGGTTAGGGGGGATCAAAGTGCCTAAAATCACAGCCAAATACTTTTCAAACATCCTCTTAAAGGGATTGAAACGATCGGATATTTAGATAGTAATATGAGCAGAAGTGTTTGAGTTGCAATTAATCAAAATCCCTATTAGGGATTGAAACAATCAGATATCTGGTAAAATGACTCCTGGAACACCTGTTACTAAAACGTATATTGAATTACTCAAATCATTTCCTCCTCGTCCCGTCACTTCTGAGGAAGAATTGCTGGCTACGCAAGAAGTAATCGATTCCTTGATTGATAAAGGTGAATTAACACCAGATGAACAAGACTATCTCAATGTTTTAGGTACTCTAGTTTACGAGTATGAACAAAAACATCATTCTATACCTGATATTCATGGCGTAGAATTACTTCAAGCGTTAATAGCCGAATTTTGTTTGCGACAAAAAGAGTTAATTCCTATCTTTAAAACCGAGTCTATTGTATCTGAAGTCTTAAGTGGACAGCGCAAGCTAACAGTTAATCACATCGCCCGCCTCGCGGAGTTTTTTCACATTTCGCCAGCTGCTTTTTTTGAATCATAAGAGGGAAAACTTTACAGATACTTATTGCGTGTAGACTTGACAGGAAGCCAACTGATGTAGCAAGATTTATTTAAGTCCCTTTCGTCCCACATCTCGAAGTGGATAGGAGGCAATGCATGATTGGCAGTATTTCTTTAACCACGATCGCAGCAATTTAAATCAAGGCACTTACCGCATCTTTGAGCCGGAGTGGAAAGCAGAGATTCTCCACTGGTTCAGCCAAAAGGATGTGGATAAGCAGCAGAAAGAAGATTTTATCCAAGCTTTAATAGATTTTGATGACGGTTGCGGCGATTTTTATCGGTATCGCGCCTATATTTTGGCGGCTGAGGCTTTATCCCAGTTCCCAGAATGTAGTTTGGGTGATGCGATCGCTTCCCAACTGCTGAAATGGAGTTATGCTTATTTTCGGCAAGATAAAAGCGATTGGCAGATACTACCAAAACCATTGGTGCAGACAGCTAGAAAAACGCTGGAATTAACCGATAGAAAACGGGTTATTGCGGCTTTTGTGCATTTGGTTCATACTACTGAAAGTCGCACAGTTCTTAGACTTGCAGCCGAGAAGTTAGGAACACTTGATCCTGGGAATAAAAGTGCGATCGCAGCCTTGACACTGCTAACACCGATTGTTGAAAATAAACAAACATTCTGCCAGATAAGTGAAAATCCTGGGGAAATACCAGTTGGTGATGAAACTGCGATCGCCACTCTATCAACAACACTTGCAAACTCTGAGTCTGATAACGAACGTTTGCAAGCATCTAGAAGTCTCCTACAAGTAGACTCTAATAATCAAATTGCAATTCATGTCCTATGGGAGCTAGTTAAAAATCTGGGTCAATCCCCAAAACATCCAGATTATGCTCAGTATATCGCGGACGGAGCAACTAGAACTCTATCGCAAATCGACCCCAGTAATCAACTTGCAATTAATGCCTTAGTTCAACTAATTAAAACTGCTGAAGATCATTCTTACCTTAACTTAGCAGTGCAGGACTTAGGGCTTTTTGGTGCTGGTAATGAAGCTGCAATTGTAACTTTAATCGAGTTAATCGCCTCCACTAAAAATGATTATCTATTATGCGATGCAGTTGCGAGTTTAGAAAAAATTGATCCAGGTAATAAAATAGCTATACCAGCTCTATTAGAGAGGATTCAAACCTCTCAGGATGAATGTTTCCTTCGTAATGCTGCTTTCTATCTGGGAGAATTCGATCCTGGTAACAAAGTGGCACTTAGCACGTTATCTCAGATACTTGAAACCACTCAAGATGAATGGGAACGTTTGTATGCAGCCGAAAGCCTAGTAAAAATTGATCCTGGTAATCCGAAGGCGATCGCTACTTTATGCCAAATACGTGAAAGTAGTCAAAATAGATTCATGTGTTTGCAAGCATCTAAAAGTGTAGTAAATGCTTTTCAAAATTTAGAACAACTTGATTTAGGCAATAAATTAGTTAAAGAGAAGCTCAAACAAACCGTCTTTTTTCTTGTTCAGGACATTCAGATTTTTCAGGAAAATGATGACTACAAAAACGAATTCAGCATTAACCCCACACATGAACTATCCTATGAATCCTCTCTCTTGGATATAGCTGATATTTTAACGAAAATCCTGCAAAGCGAACATTTACTGGAAGTTGTCATAACCCTAAAAGACTATCTAAGTAAACAGTTCTACAAAAACACTTCATATCGCTACGAAGCTGTCTTTAACATTATCTGGCATTGTGCCGAAAATCTGACTTACCCAGATTTCCACAAAGCAATCAACTAAACAAAAAGCGCAGAGTTATTCCTCTTCCTCCGCGAACCTCTGCGCTTCCCTTAGCGTCCCTTTGCGTTAAAAAACAATCTCCTCCCTCATCCTCTCTTCCAGCACATCCAATAACCCATCCACATCCTTCCCAACCACCTCAAAACAAATCGGTGGTGCTGGTTCCGGTGCAAACTGAATTAACTTAATTTCCCCCTTCCCAATCCCAATCATCACAACTTCCACATCCGGCTGATGATTCTCAACAATTCCCAAAATTTCCTGAAGCCGATTCTCAACTTTAATATTTAACTTCTCTATCTGTTCTTTCGGACAATAAACAAAATGTGGCGTTGGTAGCAAATCAATACCAACAGTACCCTGACTGTCACCATTTGCTAACCACAATCCCCAAAACACCGCCGCCAACTCCTGCTGATTTGCTTTGACAAACTTATCCAACTGGCGACGCCACTTAGTATCACCTGATTCTGGTTGACTATTACCAAAAAACATAAATAATTTGTAATGAAGACACAGACAATAGGCGAAACTTATCTCAAACCTGACTGTACACGCCAGAGACTAGAATAAATTCCGTCTTTCTCCAGCAATTGCTCATGGGTTCCCGACTCTACTAATTTCCCATGTTCCATGACATAAATGCAATCGGCATTGCGAATGGTGGAAAGACGATGAGCGATCGCAATTGTAGTTCTATCGACTGTAATCCGTTCTAGCGATCGCTGGATTGCTGCTTCTGTTTCATTATCCACCGCCGAGGTTGCTTCATCTAAAATCAGAATGGGGGGATTTTTGAGAACTGCACGTGCGATCGCAATCCGTTGTCTTTGTCCACCAGATAACTTTTGTCCTCTTTCCCCCACAATTGTCTCATAACCTTCGGGCAATTCAATAATAAATTCGTGCGCCTCCGCTATCTTCGCCGCCGTGATAATTTCTTGCTCTCTAGTCTCAAAACTGCCATAAGCAATATTCTCCGCTACAGTGCCATGAAATAGAAACACATCTTGACTCACCAAACCAATGCAGCGGCGTAAATCTTGCAAATTCAAACTTTGCAAGTCAATACCATCGAGAGTAATGCTTCCCGTTTGCACTTCGTATAACCGCAACAAAAGTTTGACTAAAGTGCTTTTACCAGAACCGGTAGAACCGACAATTGCGATCGTTTTTCCCGCCGGAATATCCAACGACAGATTTTTAATAACTGGAAATCTATCTTTATAAGCGAAATAAACATTTTTAAATTGCACTTCACCCCGCACTTCATTCACAGGTAACGCCACATTTCCCGTATGAATAGCGATAGGAGTATCTAACAAATTCATGACTCGATTAGTAGAAGCCATTGCCCTTTGATATTGGTCAAAAGTTTCGCCTAATCTTGTTAAAGGCCACAGCAAGCGCTGGATTAAAAACACTAATACGCTGTAAGTACCTACAGACATTTCTCCCGAAACTGCTGCCATCCCGCCATATAACAGTAATGCCGTGAAACCAACCAAAATCAGCATCCGAATTAACGGTACAAAAGCAGCAGAAAGAGTAATTGCCTTAGAATTACTACGGCGATAAGCATCACTATCTAATTCCAAACGAGAGGCTTCATAAGCTTCAGATGTGAAGCTTTTAATAGTAGTAATTCCGCTGATATTGTTTGACAACCGCGAATTGAGGAAACCTACTTTTTCTCGTACTTCGGCGTAGCGAGGCGCAAGTAGTCGTTGATAAGCAAAGGAACCCCAGAGAATAAATGGCATTGGTGACAAAGCCATCCACGCTACACTAGGAGCCAAAATAAAGAAAGCAGCCCCAATAATTAAAACAGTTGCAGAAACTTGGATGATATCATTTGCTCCCCCATCCAAAAACCGCTCTAATTGGTTAATATCATCACTGAGGATAGACATTAAACCGCCAGTGCTGCGTTCTTCAAAATAAGCCAATTCCAACTCTTGCAAATGTTTGTATGCATCTAAACGCAAGTTATGCTGAATATTCTGAGCCAAATTCCGCCAGAGTCGAGCGTAGGCGTACTCAAAAACTGATTCTAGTATCCAAATGATCACAGTCAGGAAGGAAATAATCAAAAATTGTTGAAAGACATCGCGTACCCCTAACTGTGCAATTATCGAATCCTGTTGCTTGACTACCACATCCACCGCCACGCCAATTAAGCCGGGTGGTGCCAAGTCGAAAAATTTATTCAGGACAGAATAAGTAGTCGCTAGCCAAATTTGTTTACGATACTGGTGTCCATACTCAAGTAATCGCTGGAGAGGATGCGTTGAATGTTTACGCCTTCTTGCTGCCCGATGAGATTTTAATGCAGTAGCCACGGCTTTTTGCGGTTTCGTGTAACTGATATTACCACGGAACAAAGTTCTGAGTTCTAAGTTCTGAGTCTGAAGATTGATTCAGACAGACTAATGAGAAACTTAAACTAGTAACTTCAAAGCAAAACTAGGGACTGGGGAAGGTGGGGCCCCCTCTGGGGATAAGGGGTAATGGGGACTGGGAGACAAGGGGACAAGGGGAATAACCATGCCCAATGCCTAATAACAAATGACAAATGACAAATAACTAATGACTAATTTATAACTGGAGAAAGGAATTTGAAAAATCAGCAATTGGGTAACTGGCAAACCACAGTTTTCGGAATTGTGTTAGCCATACTAGTGATTATGGGGCTAAATTCCTTTATCATTATTAACCCAGGACAAGCAGGAGTAATCAGCATCTTGGGTAAAGCCAGAGATGGCGCTTTATTGGAAGGTATTCACGTGAAACCGCCTTTTATCACCGTGATAGATGTATATGATTTGACGGTGCAAAAATTTGAAGTACCAGCCGAGAGTTCTACTAAAGATTTGCAAAATTTATCTGCGAGATTTGCGATTAACTTTCGCCTCGATCCGATAAAGGTAGTTGAGGTGAGAAGGAAACAAGGAACATTAGAGAATATTGTATCAAAAATCATTGCCCCTCAGACACAAGAAGCATTTAAAATTGCCGCAGCCAGAAGAACAGTAGAAGAAGCGATTACTAAACGAAGTGAATTGAAAGAAGACTTTGATCAAGCGTTAGGCGATCGCTTAGACAAATATGGGATAATTGTGTTAGATACTAGCGTAGTTGATTTAGCCTTCTCACCAGAATTTGCCAAAGCAGTCGAAGAAAAACAAATTGCTGAACAGCGGGCGCAAAGAGCCGTTTATGTAGCACGTGAAGCTGAACAAGAAGCACAAGCAGATGTTAATCGCGCTAAAGGTAGGGCAGAAGCTCAAAGACTCTTAGCAGAGACACTTAAAGCCCAAGGAGGACAGTTGGTTCTGCAAAAAGAAGCAATTGAAGCTTGGAGAAGTGGCGGCGCTCAGATGCCGAAAGTCCTCGTTATGGGTAGCGACTCAAAAAACGGCGTACCCTTCATATTTAACCTTGGGAATGTCCAAAATCAACCGTAAAAGGGAAGTGGGCACATGAGATAACATGGTCTAAAATTATGTAATTTGCTCTGACCTAAAGCAAATTTTACAACACTTGGACGATTCCAAATCCAAAATAGTATTAAGTTGGGCTAGTCCCAACTCAAACACAACAGAAAAACCAATAAGATAATAGTCGAAGTTTATGTCAACCCCCAATCCTCAGAATCTCAGCGCCGAAGAAGCGAAAAAATTACTGAACAAATTCAACTGTCTAGACATTGCCCCTATTCTCAACTCATCAGAAAAGGTAGTAATTCGTAATGCCTTAATTTTGCTCACCCAGCTTGCCGATTACCAAATTTTAGGAATTTGTGCAGATACAGCAGAAGAAGGAATATTAGCAATGAAAACCTATTCTCTAGCTTTGGGTTATGAACCACCAGACAATTTACTTACACCTGAAGGCCCAGTTTATATAAAATTAAATGGTAAAAATGGCTTGTGTTATCTCGATTCATACTCTGGACATCATCGTGGAGTATTAGTGTCTTGCCAGTCTGACGATGAAGGGGGAATCAACGAGATGTATGGACACCTTCCCTTGGATTTATTTGTCTAGAATTCGCCGAATGTAGGTAGGGTATGAGCCTTGCCTACTAACTAATGAAAAATAATTAATGACTTGAATCTTATGAGTATTATTACACTACAATCAGTCAAAAAAGACTTTGGCATCAAGGAAGTTTTAAAAGATGCTAGCTTTAGCCTCGATGCTACCGATAAAGTTGGCTTAATTGGTACTAACGGTTCAGGGAAATCAACCATATTAAAAATGATCGCCGGGTTAGAATCCATTGATAGCGGTCAAATTTTAATCAACTCTGGTTCTAAAATCATCTACTTACCCCAGCAGCCAGATTTAGATGAAAATCACACAGTTTTAGAGCAAGTTTTCGCTGACAGTGGCGAACACATGGCTTTGGTGCGAGAGTATGAAGAACTTTCCGATAAATTAGCTCACTATCCAGATGATAGCCAACTGATGTCTCGCCTTTCTGTGGTGATGCAACGGATGGATACAAATGGTGCTTGGGAACTAGAAACTAATGCTAAAATCATTCTGACAAAATTAGGAATTTCTGACTTTGATGCCAAGATAAGTACTTTATCTGGAGGTTATCGCAAGCGCATTGCTTTAGCATCAGCCTTGCTAGCAGAACCCGATGTTTTGCTCATGGATGAGCCGACAAACCATCTTGATGCTCTTTCTGTAGAATGGTTACAAAGTTATTTAAATCGCTATCGCGGCGCACTTTTTCTGATTACCCACGATCGCTATTTTCTAGATCGCGTTACCAATCGGATCGTGGAAATTGACCGAGGCGACATTTACACTTACACAGGCAACTACTCATATTACCTCGAAAAGAAAGCTTTAGCTGAAGAATCTGCCGTAAGTAGTCAACGTAAACATCAAGGCTTGTTGCGCCGCGAGTTAGAATGGCTCAAAAAAGGGCCGAAAGCCAGAAGTACTAAGCAAAAAGCTAGAATTGACCGCGCTCACACTCTGCGGGATACTGAGTTTAAACAAGTTCAGGGTAAAGTTGATATTTCGACAGTTGGTCGTCGCATTGGTAAAAAAGTTATTGAATTAGATAACATTTCTAAAGCTTACGATGGACGTACCCTGATTAATAATTTCACCTACGAATTTAGTCCAGAAGACCGCATCGGCATTATTGGCCCTAATGGTGCTGGTAAATCCACTTTAATGGAGATTATTACTGGTCAGGTTAAGCCAGATTCCGGCATTGCAGAAATTGGTACTACAATTCACATCGGTTATTTTGACCAGCATTCTGAAGAATTACTCACAGCCTTAAACGAAAATCAGCGCGTGATTGACTACATCAAAGAAGAAGGAGAATTTGTCAAAATTACCGATGGGACTCAAATTACTGCTTCCCAAATGTTGGAGCGGTTTTTGTTTCCTGGTAATCAGCAGTATGCCCCAATTAGTAAACTTTCTGGTGGTGAAAAACGCCGTTTATTTCTGTTGCGGGTTTTGATGAGTGCGCCCAATGTCTTAATTTTAGATGAACCGACAAATGATTTAGATGTTCAGACATTGGCAGTATTAGAGGATTATTTAGAAGATTTTGCCGGGTGTGTAATTGTAGTTTCTCACGATCGCTACTTTCTTGATCGCACCATCGACACAGTATTTTCCTTTGAGGAAGGCGGTAATCTGAGGCAATATCCAGGTAATTACTCAGTTTATCTGGACTATAAGAAGGCTGAAGAGGCACAGCAACAAGCTGCGAACACTAAGGAGAAGCCCAAAAATACCGAAGTCCAAAATGGTGCGGCTTCACCCAAGGATGTAGAGAATACCAAGCGGCGGAGGTTATCCAATTGGGAGAAAAAAGAATTTGAGCAGTTGGAAGATAAAATTGCCGAGTTAGAGGCAGAGAAGGCAGAAACCGAGAAAACACTAGCGAATGTCTCACCGGGGAATTATAGCCAAGTGCAGAAATTGTACGATCATGTGGAAAAGCTCAAGCACGCGATCGATGTGGCGACTGAACGCTGGTTAGAATTGGCTGAGATGGAGTCTTAGAGGATGTTTTAAAAGCCCTGGCGATTTCTATTCTATGACTCTGTTGGCGAATTGCGATCGCTATCCTCAAAAGCTTGAGATGTCGTAGCGTCTCACCCCAGAAATTGCGGTTTACATGAATTCGCCCGGTGCTTCTATTCCCCCTCTGCAAGATGTGAAATCTAATTGCTCAATATGCCAACTAAAATGTGAGCTAATTCAGTTAATTCTTCAGGAACCCGATATAATTTCAGGTCTTCCGTTATCTGTTTTTCCTGACGGTTGTATATTGCAAATCGCCAATCTTCACCAGTCGTTACAGAACCATAAAGAAGTGGCAATTCTGAATTTATCCATTGATCGAGTGCAATCAGTTCAACTGCTAATTGTGTAAATCCTCTACTTAAATCTGCTTGTTTAGCTTCAATTACTAACAATCCCTTACCTTTATTAATGTAGTAATTTAAGCTGCCTTTTAGTTGGTCACTAACATTAATGGGATACTCAATATTCAATTGGGTTTGGGCAATTTCGCAAACTTCTAGTAATATCGGTGCGATAATTGCTTGCTTGCGGGCATCCTCACTAAGTAGCTTGACACGTCGGAGGTTGCGCTCAATTACTCGGTGTAATTCTGCAATTATCTCAGGAAGAAATTCTGTTTTTGGTAATTGCAACCGTTCGCGTTTATAAGAACAGCCAAGTTCAGCAAGAATATCTTCTGGGGAAAACGGAAGTTCAAAATATTTGCTGAATGTATAGCTTTGACCAGGTTGAATGATTCGAGGACGACTCATACAGCAGTTTTCCTGTCGATGGCATACACTACTCTACGATTATTCTTAACAGAACTGTATTAGAAAATAAGATATTTCAATTAAAAATATTCAAATGGTGCGTTGCGCTTTGCAACAACGCACCATTTGAATATCTATTGTCTACTGTAGTTTACCGCCGTAGGCATCGCCTACACAGATAGTTTTATCGTAATAAAGTTATAGCGGTTCTCGGCCCAAGTGATGTACAAGAACCCCACCCCCAACCCCTCCCCGCAAGCGAGGAGGGGCTATGATGTACTTCATGGGATTGGGAAACGCTATAAGGTTTTTGACGTTAACTTTTTCTATAAACATCTTTCCGATGCTTGCACTGCAAAATTTGTACAAGTTGACTTTCATCATCAATCTCATAACGAACTCTATAATCACCAATTCGGATACGATACTCGTTATCAGAACCTTTTAACTTGACAATTCCATCGGGACGTGCTTGGGAAGCAAGATTTTGCATTTTCTCAATAACACGCAGGGCAACATCATTTGGTAAGTTGTCAATCTGCTTTTGTACCGACTTTGAAATAACGATCGCATAACTCATTATCTCTGCTCTGATCGGTTAGCAAGATATTCATCTATAGTCACGGACTCACCATCTCGATACTCAGCGCGAACGGCTTGAATTTCTGCCAGTGTTTCTGCATCGTCTCCGTACAACGCTTCTTCGGCTTCAAAAATTTGTTGCTCAATTAGCTCTTGAAGTTGACGTTTTTCTGTTAAATCAAGGGAAGATATTGCTTCTGCTAAAGTTTCTAAGGAGAGTTGTAGTTTAACAATGGCTGGCATTTTTCTCCTATTGGGTGTGTTTTTTTCGCATTTTGACACCGTTATGCTGATTTTAACAGTTATATTTTTGTCAAGTCCAAAATCTTTGAGTTGTATTTCAGGGCAAACCCATCTAAATTTCAGGCTTGTGGGGTGCGGCGCAGCAATTGGATTCGCCTAACCCAGGAGTTAGCGCGTGACTAGCTGCATAAATCTGTGCTAATGAGGATGTTTATAAAGTCTAAATTTATTACTCGCCGGGCGACTAGAAGTCGCGGCTACACAGACAAAACCCACCTCCGTGGGTTTCAAACCCTCAATTTTTCCTTAGTCCGCGGAGGCGGACTACGTTTGTGTAGCCGCGAATTCCATTTGCTCTGGCTCTCAATTGACACTTATGGGAGCGGTATCACAACTTATATCATGTCCGCCAGATTACCCATAATAAAAGAACCCCACCCCCAACCCCTCCCCGCTCTTCGGGAGGGGAGACAAAGCATAGCTTTGGCGGGGTGGGGTGGGGTTCTTCGGGTTTAATAAGCAATCAAGCGGACATAATATTACGGGAGCGATATCACAACTTATGGGAGCGGTATCACAACTTACGGGAGCGGTATCACAACTTATGGGAGCGGTATCACAACTTATGGGAGCGGTATCACAACTTATGGGAGCGATATCACAACTTATGGGAGCGATATCACAACTTATAGGAGCGATATCACAACTTATAGGAGCGGTATCACAACTTATGGGAGCGATATCACAACTTATGGGAGCGGTATCACAACTTATGGGAGCAGTCTCCATTAAAGCTTTTACGAAACTTGGACAATTATCTCTATAGACCTCTTGCAAAAGTCCCCTAACACCCCACCCCCAACCCCTCCCCGCTCTTCGGGAGGGGAGACTTTGACGTAAGTTAAAGGCGGGGTGGGGTTCTTTTTTTGATTTATGCAAGAAGTCTTATAAATACCAACATTTAGTAATTAAATACCGAAAAATTACTGATATAACCTGAAAATTTTATGAGAAAAATTGCGAGTTATGCTGAACCGGAATGCAGTTTAATTGAGGTAAGTTAGCTCTAGTAGCATCTTAAAGAAGTAATTTTATGTCTCGTAAAAAACGTACATCCCGCGTTTTAGAAAAAGCTCAGTTAAGATCCGCTGGACTGAAATCGATTGTTCCAAACATCAAATACGATCAAGATTATAGTCTGGAAAAACTGATTGAGTCAATTGAGCAGTTACGTAACAGAATTGATGTTTACAATACGGCTCTGTCTGTGGTTGACTCTTCTAAAACTGAAATTGAAGATATGGAAAAAAATTTGAGTCAGCTTTGTGAGAAGATGCTGATGGTGGTTGCTATCAAGTACGGCAAAGACAGCCGCGAATATGAGATGGCGGGTGGTGTTCGCAATAGCGATCGCGCCCGTAAAATCAGGTCGAGCCGCTTGAAAAATGTTGCAGAACAAGCATTAGATGAGAATAGTAAAACTGCATAGTAGGGTGTGTTATGCCGAAAGCTAACGCACCGTTTTTATAATCTATTTAAAATCTCGTTTCCAGTCTCTGGCTGGAAATGCTAATCATTGCGGCTCTGCCGCGAGTAAGGGAGGCGGAGCCTCAACGATGGGCATTCCCAGTCAGAGACTGGGAACGAGACACAACAAGACAATCCAAAATGGTCTAAGCCAATTAGGAAAAGCAAATCGGGGGTTAGCACGCTAGCAAAATCAGCAGATAATACAATAGCTAGCGTCCCCCAAAAGCCACTCATGCCGCAAAATAACCAAACCGCCGTCGAATTCCGCGATGTCACTTTTAGCCGCAACCATCGCCCATTGGTGTCAAATCTCAATTTCACCATCCGCCAAGGAGAAGCATTAGTATTACTTGGGCGCAGTGGTAGCGGCAAAACTACAACAATGAAGTTAATTAATCGTTTATTCACACCTACACAAGGCGAAGTTTTTTTTGATGGCATTCCCACAACTCAATGGGATGAAATTAAACTACGGCGCAAGATTGGTTACGTAATTCAAGAAATTGGTTTATTTCCCCATTTCACTGTTGAACGCAATGTGGGTTTAGTCCCTTCTTTAGAAGGTTGGCAACCGAAACAAATTAAAACGCGGGTTTATGAATTGCTGCAATTGGTAGGCTTAGAACCAGCACAATTCGCCGGACGTTACCCGCACGAACTTTCGGGAGGACAAAGGCAAAGAGTCGGTGTAGCCAGGGCTTTAGCAGCAGATCCGCCGGTGTTGTTGATGGATGAACCCTTTGGCGCACTCGATCCAATTACGCGGCTAGAACTGCAACAAGAATTTCGGCATTTGCAGCAAGAGTTAGGCAAAACTGTTGTTTTTGTCACTCATGATATTCAAGAAGCCTTGGTTTTGGCATCGAGAATTGGTTTAATGTCTGGCGGAGAATTGGTAGTATTGGGGACGACAGATGAATTTATGCGATCGCAACACCCAGAAAGCCTCGCCTTTCTGCAATGTCTGCGTTCCCTGCAAGATACTTTATGAAAAATTTCTTCCTGGTTAAGTATGCCCCAGAAATTATTCAGCATACTCTCGAACATCTATTTTTGGTAGGCATTGCAATTGCAATTGCCATACTTGTAGGCATTCCATTAGGTATTTTAATTACACGTAAAACTTATCTCCGCCAACCAATTCTCGGCATCGCGAATATTCTCCAAACTATTCCTAGCTTGGCACTGTTTGGCTTACTCATTCCTGTTCCCATCATTGGCGGAATTGGTGCAGTACCAGCAATTGTTGCCCTGACTGTATATTCCTTGCTGCCGATAATTCGTAACACTTACACAGGTATTACTAGCGTCGATCCCGCGATTCGGGAAGCTGGGAGAGGAATGGGGATGACAGATAGACAATTATTATTACAAGTTGAGATTCCCTTGGCAATGGGAGTAATTCTAGCAGGTGTGCGAGTAGCAACGGTAATTGCCATAGGTATTGCAACTATTGCCGCAGCGATTGGTGCTGGTGGTTTGGGAGTGTTTATTTTTCGTGGCATATCAGTAGTGAACGATCAGTTAATTTTAGCTGGTGCAGTTCCGGCGGCGGTAATTGCATTACTGGCTGACTTTGCAATTGGCTGGTTGGAGAATAAATTAAAAATTAAAGGTTAAGCCTTGGCGACTAGAAGTCGCGGCTATACAGACAAAACCCTTGATTTTCTCTTAGTCCACGGAGGTGAATTTTGTTTGAAAAGTATTTGGCTGTGATTTTAGGCACTTTGATCCCCCCTAACCCCCCTTAAAAAGGGGGGCAACCTCTCTCAAAGTCCCCCAATTTATCGGGGGATTTAGGGGGATCTAAAATATTTTGATACCGACAAGAGGACTTTTCAAACAACCTCTTAGGGACTTCCAAATAAAAAAATACTGAACTACTTCTTGTGGGGTGGGGTAAAACCTTGGTTAATCAGCTATTTCAGACTCGTGTGTACACCGTAGGCAACCAAGGAGGGGGCTAAGATGTACCTTGTATGATTAGGAAACGCTATAAGCAGTTTTTTCTTCTCTTTCTTCTCTCTTTGTGTTCTCTGCGCCTCTGCGGTTTGTAAAAAAATGACTTTGACAAACACGCCCTACCCTTAACTGAACCGTGTTGAATTATTTTTGCCCAATACTTTTAAAACATCCTCTAAGATTTGAATTTATAAATGGTTTCTCATGAAAAGATTTTTAGCACTTTGTTTTTTAACTTTTGCCTTGTTACTCTTAATCACTGGTTGCACACCGAATTTAAATAGTAATAACGGTGGTAATATTATTGTTGCTTCCAAAGATTTTACCGAACAAGATATTTTAGGTGAACTGTTAGCACAGCAAATTGAGGCGACAACTAATTTAAAAGTATCTCGTCGTCCCCGTTTGGGTGGTTCGTTTGTGTGTCATAGTGCTATTACTGCTGGTAAAATTGACGCATATATTGAGTATACAGGTACAGCTTTTAATGCAATTTTAAAGCAAAAAGCAGTTAACGATCCTAAAGAAGTTTATGAGAAGTTAAAACAAGCATACTCCCAACAATTTAACCTGGAAGTCATGCCAAGCTTAGGTTTTGAAAACACTTTTGCGATGATTGTCCGGGGTGAAGATGCCAGACGCTACAACATTAAAACTCTCTCTGAAGCTACTCAATATACACCACAGTGGCGTGGTGGTTTTGGTTACGAATTTTTAGAACGGGAAGATGGTTTTCCCGGATTAGCTAAAACTTACGATTTACGTTTTGCCAAATCTCCCCAAATTATGGACTTGGGTTTAATATATCGGGCTTTGATTCAAAAACAGGTGGATATGGTGGCGGGGAATTCCACTGATGGACAGATTTCTCGCTTGGGTTTAGTTGTACTCAAGGATGATAAACACTATTTTCCACCTTACGAAACTGTGCCAATTGTCCGACAAGAAATATTAAAAAAGTATCCCGAATTAAGAAAAGCGATCGCCTCACTTGCTGGAAAGATTTCGGCAGATGAAATGCGACAGTTAAACTATTTAGTGGAAGGGGAATTACGTGATATTAAAGATGTTGTCCAAGAGTTTCGCAAATCAAAAGGATTAGAGGATGTTTGAAAAGTGTTTGACTGTGATTTTAATTGCGTTGTTACCCCCCTTAGTCCCCCCTTGTAAAGGGGGGAAACAAGAAAAATCCGGTTCCCTCGCCAATACATACGGGGAGGGTTAGGGAGGGGTAAAATATTTGATACATCAATCACGACTTTTAAAACATCCTCTTAGAGGATGTTTTAAAAGTATTTGGCTGTGATTTTAGGCACTTTGATCCCCCCTAACCCCCCTTAAAAAGGGGGGCAACCTCTCTCAAAGTCCCCCAATTTATCGGGGGATTTAGGGGGATCTAAAATGTTTTGTTACCGACAAGAGGACTTTTAAAACATCCTCTTAGGTTAATGTCATATCATGTCCGGTTGATTACTTATTAAACCCCAAGAACCCCACCCCGCCAAAACTGCGCTTCGTCTCCCCTCCCGAAGAGCGGGGAGGGGTTGGGGGTGGGGTGTCTACTGTTGTCCACGCAAAAAGTTCTTTAACCACCTAATGACTTCACTTGTTGTTTGCTCATTGGCCATTTGGAGACATTGCTGCACAATTTCTCTAACGTTAGGAAAGTAGCTGCTTTCTGTAAGCACATAACTTTCTGCTTGCAATCGATAAATTAATAACCGATTATTCTTTAATATCCAAACCTCTGGCACTCGATAAGGCAAGAAATCATTAATGTCGGTGTAGCTTGTCACATCTATTTCAATTGCTAAATCTGGTGGTGGATCTGACTCCCAATCAATTCTTTTTTTGCCTACTACTGCTCTGCAATTTTCAATGTAAAAGCAAAAGTCTGGTTCAATACCACTAATTTGTGGCAAGCTCATGGTGATGGGCGTAAATGATTCATATCTTTGCTCTAAATGATCTAGCAAAACCTTAGCAATATCTGCCAACAAGCTTGCATCTCTTCCATGCTCTGGTAGCGGTGCCATTAGTAAAATTTCCCCTCTTCGATATTTAATCCGAGGCGAGGAGCGATCGCCTAGTTGCTGACTTAATACTTGATAGTCTTCCCAGTCTCCCAAAAGCTTCAACACCGCGCCAGGTGGCAATTCGATTCTTTTTGGTGTAATTACGGTATCCATATTCGGCTGTTTCACCAATTTAAGTTAGCCAGTTGATTACAAGATACATTAAAAAGTTATTTGAAATTACTTATGCAAACATTTTTTCGATTGTTTCCATCATCAGAAACAGCCGAGAAGAAAAATTAGAAAATTGAATAAGATGTACGGCATTTGTCCTTACAAATTCAGGGTAACAAACATAGATAGGAATTTTAACAAGATTTAGCGATCGCTCTGCAACTGTGCAATCAACAAGCAAGCAGCGTATAAAATGCTCTCCCAGGCGCTAGGCTAAGAAATATCAAACCAAATGGTATAAAAATGTTTACTGTTGCTAAACCGAAGCGAGTTGCCTACGCAATCTTTTCTTTCACCGTCTTACTTTATAGCCAAGTGGCATCAGCCGCCTTAACTTTACCTCTACACAGCAAAAAGGGAATGGTGGTTTCAGCCCATCCCCTAGCAAGTGAAGCGGGAATTGAAATGTTACGCAAAGGTGGTAATGCAGTGGATGCAGCCGTGGCCACAACTTTTGCAATCTCTGTACTTGAGCCTTTTTCGGCGGGAATTGGCGGCGGCGGATTTTTACTGATGCACTCTGAGAAAACTGGCGAGATGAAAGCGTTAGATTTCCGGGAACGCGCACCCCTGAAAGCCACAAAAAATATGTATGTTGACGCAAAAGGAAAGGTGCGCCCGAATGCAAGTATTAATGGTTATTTAGCAGTAGGGACACCAGGAACGGTAGCAGGACTTTATGAAGTGCATCGTCGCTATGGTAAGCTTTCTTGGCAAGAGGTAATGAAACCTGCGATCGCACTCGCTGCATCTGGCTTTGTTATTGGTGATGCCCCAATTTGGCGTTCTCTGCAAACAAACCAATCCTCCAAGCAAGCAATTCTCAACAATCCAGCAGGGCGAGAAATTTTCACTCACAACGGCGAATTTTATAAACCAGGGGAGAAACTGGTGCAGCGTGATTTGGCACGCACTTTAGCAGCTATTGCCGAAAATCCCCAAAGTTTTTACACCGGAAGTATTGCTCATGCGATCGCTTCTGATATGCTAAAAAATGGTGGTTTAATTACTTTAGAAGACCTGAAAGCTTATAAACCAATCTGGCGCACTCCCGTTTGTGGCAACTTTCGCAAAGCTAAAATTTGCTCAATGCCACCACCATCATCAGGAGGCGTTCATCTATTGCAGATTTTAAATATTATTGGTGACACTGATTTAAAATCTTTAGGATGGCATCATCCCGACGCTATACATTTAATGGTAGAAGCAATGAAGATTGCTTACGCCGATCGCTCAGAATATTTAGGCGATCCTGATTTTGTCAAAGTCCCTGTACAAGAACTGCTCAGTCCAGCTTACGCTAAAAAACGCCGTCAAGAAATTAATATGGAAGTGGCTAGACCTTCGACTGAGATCAAGCCAGTAGATAAAGAGACGCTACAACGTTTTAGTCAAACTAACAATCAGAGTTTGAGAAAAAATATCATCCCGTTATCTGATCAATCTCTCAAACTGCACGCGACTCGGCATGAATCTCTAGAAACTAGTCATCTTACTGTTGTTGATCAAGAACACAACGCCGTGAGTCTGACTTTCACGATTAATCTGATTTTTGGTGCTGGTGTGGTGACACCGGGAACTGGAATTATCCTCAACAATGAGATGGATGATTTTGCTGCTGCGCCAGGAGTGCCTAATGCCTTTGGTTTAGTTGGTAACGATGCTAACAGTATTGCACCCCGTAAAACTCCCCTATCCAGTATGACTCCCACAATTGTCACAGAAAATGGTCATTTCCGGATGGCAGCAGGTGCGCCTGGTGGTAGCACCATCATCACCCAGGTTTTGCAAGTGATCCTGAATGTGCTGGAATACAACATGGATGTTGGTGCGGCTGTTTCTGTTCCACGCATACATCATCAATGGCTTCCAGATGAGTTACGTGTAGAATCATGGGGTTTGGATGCTCTGACTGTGCAAGAATTACGCCGTCGGGGGCATAAAATTAAGGAAACTACTCCTTGGGGTAATGGTAATGCGATCGCTGTTACATCTGATGGAACTTTAGAAGGGGCGGCTGATCCTCGCGGTGAAGGTTCTCCCAGAGGTTTGTGAGGGAGACGCAAGGACACAAAGAATAACTTATCACAAATGACCAATGACTATTGATTTTGAATTGTTGACTCTGCGTAGCTGCTGCTGCCAAACTCGTTTGCCCGTGCGCTAGGTACTAGTGTCCAACCTGCTTTCAAAAGTTTTTGATAAGTTGCCCAACCTTTAGAACCACCTGGTATTTGATAATCTGGGACTGCAAAATGTCCAAAAGCTGTGTAAGGACGCCAGGGTTGATTGGGTTCTGTCTGCAAATACAGAATTTTCTCTCCGTCGCCACCAGACTTAGATAACCAGCACATTTGTCGATGCATTGCAAACTCCTTTGCTTTTAGCTAGTAATGCATAATAGCAGACCTTTGTCAAGCTAATTATCACCCTTGGGAGGAATTTTTTGCTTAATACTCATGTAATTAAGTTCTATTCACTACGGGATAATTGCTTAACAATTCATAGTCTGGAAGACAGCTGCTAAGGACATAAAGATAAACAGCTTTGCCTCACCTTCTTTATCGGGTGAGATTTTTCTAATGTTATCCGCGTTTTTGGCGATCGTGTGTAACAATAACTACTGTTTTGGCTGAGGTTCGCAATCAGACTATTTGTTTTTTCTGCTTACATATATAAGCGCAGATTCTGGAAATTAATTGTCAACTGCCCCACCCCCTCGTAGGTGGGGCAATTGATTTGTATATTGAGTGTCTACTTATCGGATCTATGTTATTAATTCTTCGCCTGTGGCTGCGAACCAGGAATCGTTACATCTATTGGTGTCACCTGTGTTGCTAGCTGCGTCAATGGCGGTTGAATGGCGGTTTGATTCCCCACTACTAGAGTCACAATCTTTTCTGGCTTGAGGTATTCTCGTGCTACCCGTTGGACATCAGCGGCTGTGGTGGCGGCGACGGCTTTTTGATAGCGAAAGAGAAAATCAGCCGGATAGCCGTAATATTCGTATCGCATCAACCGTGATAAGGTTTGGCTAGGGTCTTGAAAGTTGAACACAAAGGAGTTGAGTGTAGACTCTTTGGCAAAAGCGAGTTCTTTTGCAGTCACTCTTTGAGTTTGGGTACGCTTGATTTGGGCTTGTAAAGCTTTGACAAACTGGACGGTAGCGTCCGATCGCGTTTGTCCACCAGCAATAAACATGCCAGGATAATCGAAACGGGGACTCCATTGGCCATAGACAGAGTAAGCTAAACCTTGACGCGATCGCACTTCATTAAATAAGCGTCCACCAAATCCATTTAACACCCCATTCAATACATCCAGCGCTGCATAATCGGGATTGTCAAAACGTCCGCCTAAATGCCCCAGAAGTACACTACTTTGGGTTAGTTGTGGCTGATTTATAAAAAAGACTCCACCTGTATTAGCTGGCAAAACCTTTGGTAATGTGGGTTTAGCAATACCTGGGTTGCGGTTCCAGTCGCCAAACTTAGCTTGAATGAGCGATCGCATTTTCTTCGCCTCAAAATCGCCCACAATCCCCAAAATTATATTATTGGGGTGAAAATATTGTTGATAAAACTTGAGCAAATCCTCACGCTCAACCCGATCTACTGTTGCATACTCGATCGTGCGAGAGTATGGGCTATCTTTACCATAGATCAATTTCCGAAATTCTCGACTAGCAATCCCATCTGGATTGTCATTACGACGGGCAATGCCACCTTTTGCTTGTGTCTTAGCTAAGTCTAGCTTTTCTTGAGCAAATACAGGCGATCGCAGCACCTCAGCAAACAACCCAAACACCGTTTCTAAATCTTCACTGAGTGCGTCAAAGCTAGCATTACCAGAAGCTTCAGTAATACTAGCTTCCACAGATGCCGCCCGTTGTTCCAGTATCTCATTGAGTTCATCAGGTGAATGCTTTTTAGTTCCTCCAGTTCGCATTACCGCGCCTGTAAAACCAGCCAACCCAACTTTCTCCATTGGTTCCAAGCGATTCCCTGTCCGTACAAACGCCGTCCCATTCACCAACGGTAACTCGTGATCCTCCATCAAATACACAACCAAGCCGTTTTGAAGCACAAACCGCTCATACTTGGGTAACTTAATTTCAGGTAGCGCTGGTAGCTGCAATTCTGTGTAATGCTTTGCTTGAGTCGTCGCCGCTAGAGAAAAATTAGAAGTTAAAAGTAAACACGCAAAAACAGCAACTAAAGCATAAATCAGCCCCTTTCCATTTTGGATTTTAGATTTGAGATTTGGGATTTTGAATTGTTTACCCTTCACCTTGTACCTCTGCATATCTCTCTCCCTTTGCGGTTCTATTTCTCTTAAGCTTCTTTCGACAACAACTTACCAATCGTCCGATTTTCTGGCGTAAAAGTCTCTTTGGCCACCCGCACAATATCAGCCGTCGTCACCGCCGAAATGTCATCCAACTGCTTAAACAAATTCCGCCAAGAGCCAGTTTTCACTTCATATTCCAACAATTGTTGAGCCATTCCCATATTGGAATCGAGGGTACGTAACAAACCCGCCCGTGCTTGGGTTTTCACCCGTTCCAAATCAGCCATAGCGACAGGCTCAGTTTTTAATTTGTCAATTTCTTGGCGCAAAGCCACCGCTAACTCATCGACTGTATGATTAGGAGCCGTGAGAGCATAGAAAAATATCAGATTTGGGTACTTATCTCCGGGAAATCCACTGTAACCTTGAGCATTTAGCGCTAAACTTTGCTTTTCTACCAAAGATTTATATAGCCGCGACGTGCGCCCATCACTTAATAAACTGCCAATGATTTCATAGATTGCATTATCTGGATGAGTCACTGCCGGACGATGATAACCTTCTAAATACCAGGGTTGAGAAGCTAGCTGTAAAGTAACTTCCCGTGTTTGTTTTTGTGGTGGTTCCACCGGGATTTTTTCAACAGCTTTGGTTTTTGCTTGATAGCGGCCAAAATAAGTTTGTGCCAATTTTTTCACCTCAGCCGGGTTGACATCTCCGACAATAGCGATCGCTAAATTACTTGGTACGTAGTGAGTATCAAAAAAATTCTGGACATCTTCTGCTGTCAGATTGCGGATATCTTCGTCATAACCAATCACCGGGCGTCTGTAGGGATGCACTTTGTAAGCAGTATCGACAAACTTTTCCACCATCTGTCCAATGGGTGAATTCTCCACTCGCATCCGCCGCTCTTCTAAAATTACATCTTTCTCTTTATAAAACTCACGACGAATTACCGGATCGAGAAATCGCTCCGACTCCAACGACATCCAAAGTTCTAGCTTATTGGCAGGAAAGCTGTAAAAATAACGGGTGGCTTCAGTAGAAGTATTGGCGTTTAAACCCACGCCTCCCGCTTGTTCGACTATTTGCCCCAATTCGTTTTGCTTGACTAGCTTATCTGCTTGCGATTCTACTTGCTTAAACTCAGTTTCTAACCGAGCAACCTCAGCTTTTTTACCATCGGCTTTTGCGGTTTTAATTTGCGTATTCAACTGCTCTAAAGCATCAAGTAGCGGTTTTTCTTTTTTGTAGTCTTGTGTACCAATGCGCGTTGTCCCTTTAAACGCCAAATGTTCCAGAAAGTGAGCTACGCCAGTTTTGCCATCTACCTCATCCACGCCACCGACATTTGCATAAGTAAGAAAAGAAACTACTGGCGCTTGATGGCGTTCCAAGACAAGGAATTTTAGACCATTGTCGAGGCGAAACTCCGTTAACTGCTTGATGACTCGATCCAGATAAGGTTGGATGGAACTTTGAACTGGCGGGGTTTGAGTTTTGGTTTCTTGAGGAGGAGATGCCGTCTGAGTTTGAGCCAGAGCAACTTCTGGCAGTAATCCCCACGAGAAGACGATCAAAGCCAACAAAGTGACAAACAACCGCCCCAATATGACAGATACTTGATCTGACCAATCCAAAATCCCCAATCTAAAATCTAAAATTGACCGACTGCTCTGGTTCATAAGCGAAAATTAAGATAAAGTTACATTACCTAAATAACAGGATACTTAGCAAAAGGGCGTTAATCTGGTATTGAGCTTTCAGTAGCTCTTTGTACTTGACATTAGACAATAATGCTACAAGTCCTGTTACGGATATCTAACCATAACTGTTATGCGAGTTTTTAATTCTTCCCCACCTTCAGAAGCTCAGACGCGCACCCGGATTTTAGAGGCAGCACAACGGTTGTTTGCCTCTAAGGGATTTGAGGGTACTACCACCCGTGACTTAGCACAGGCGGCAGGTGTAGCTGAAGGTACTCTATTTCGTCATTTTGCTAATAAAAAAGCGATTTTGGTGGAAGTCGCCACGAGTGGCTGGGTAGAGATTCTCACAGATTTGCTGACAGAATTAAGTGAAATGGGCAGCTATAAAGCCGTCGCTCAGGTGATGCGCCGGAGGATGTGGAATTTCCAAAAAAATTCCGATTTGATGCGCGTTTGTTTTATGGAGGTGCAGTTTCACCCGGATTTGCGCGATCGCATTCAATTAGAAGTCATTACTAAAATGACCGATGTGGGCGAAGCGTTCTTTCAAACAGCAATGGATAAAGGCATTTATCGTCAAACGGACGCCAAGTTAGTTGCTAAAGTTTTCTTAGGAATGTTTGCGATCGCAGGTTTTTCCAACAACACTCTCATCGAACCTGACGCCTCTCCTCAACAAATGCAGGAAATGGCCGAAGGACTCGCTGATATCTTTCTTAATGGTGTCTTGGTTAAAGAGTAGGGCATGGGGGATTGGGGATTGGGAAAGAGGAGGCAGTTCGCAAAGCCTCTCGCACACAAGGAAAAAGTTCTTTAATTTTGAATTTTGAATTTTGAATTTTCAATTGGTTTCTCCCTCATCCCCCCAGTCCCTAGTCCCCAGTCCCCACTGTTTTCGCTTGCTGACTCCACTGTTGTACTAGCTCAATTGCTGGACACAAATCTCGTCGCTGCATTGTTGCTACCTGCAAGCGCATAATTTGTTGGTATAATCTGTGAGTGGGAGTTTGAGCTAACTGTGCCACAGAAGCAATACCCGCATGGAGCAATAAACCACAATATTGTGTCCCGACACTAGGAATACGCGCCAAGTCAGCTAAAGCCATCCATTTATTTACATACTGAAGATTAATCTGTAGTTTATTTGCTAACGCTAGTCTTTCCTCTAAAGTTTTCCCTTGTTTGACTAGCGCTACTGTGCTAGTAATCCCACAATTTTGGAGTTGAGATTGTTCTTCATGGCTCAGTCCAGGTAATTCCTCAATTGGCCAATCACTAGATTGGATACGACTTCTACTATCTTTGGGTTTAGCAGACATTTTTGAAATTAATATATAGGCTTATTTAAATATTGTGACAGTCGCTTCTTCGCAAAAGTCCGCTCTTGTGGTTTAGTATTTGTATTGCCGTGCTATTTTAACCCAATCTTCTGCAATTGCGATTGTTTCGCCTAACAATGCGATTGCATCGACTTGCAAAAATTATGTAGAGTCGCTCAATATTTTTACTAAAAATAGAGGTAAGTCTAACTTTTGCCGAAACAGTTCAAGATCAGCGCCTTAGAGGATGTTTGAAAAGTATTTGGCTGTGATTTTAGGCACTTTGATCCCCCCTAACCCCCCTTAAAAAGGGGGGCAACCTCTCTCAAAGTCCCCCAATTTATCGGGGGATTTAGGGGGATCTAAAATATTTTGATACCGACAAGAGGACTTTTCAAACAACCTCTTACAGCTTGTCTATGTAGCTGACTTTTCTCATCATCTGGAAAAGCCTACCAAAAACCCCACTCAACAGAGAATCGGTATAACTATTGCCAACCTTAGCATTAGCGGATAAATTGTACTTCTTTGGAGTCGTTATACCGCTCTATAATCTCAGGACTTACGCATTGACAGAGACAACCAACTGTGAATTACCTCTCGTTACAAGGCTCTGCCTTGTAATGCTCTTGTGGGAGGCTCTGCCTCCTGGTTTGACGGGAGGCAGAGCCTTATGATCGCATTTCCAGGCAGAGCCTGGAAACGAGGCAGGGTAAGACTTTTAGCTTAACAAGCTAACCATCCATATTATGCTCAATATGTAAAGTGCGTAAGTCCTATGTTTACTAAACCCAAAATACTTTTATCATGGCTAGCATTATTACTAAGTTTTGCAAGTCTACTTCTTAGTTCTTGGATTATTCTTCCTGCTCCAAATATGTTTTTACTGACGCTAGCAGTGGGAGCGCCAGAAGTCAGTCCTTGGTTATTCTTATTAAATTTTATCTTTTTATTGCTGTCTTTATTTTACATCCGTCGCCGTAAATTACAGCGTTTAGCTGGTATTTTCAGTTTAATTGGATTGCTACTTTGTGGATCGGTGTTAGTGAATATCCCAATAACTCAAATGCAGATGACTCAAGCGATGAAACAAGGATTGGGAGCAAATTATCTAGAGCAAATTCCAGTCCAAGTAAGGGCTAAGATGCAAAACCATCCTTTTGACTTAGTTAATTTCTTCCGGGGTATTCCATTAGGTAAAACGCGTCATCAAAAAGATATTCTCTTTGCTTCTCCTGCGGGAGTGTCTTTAAAAATGGAAGTTTACCAACCCTCAGAGGTAGGAAAATATCCAGCAGTGGTAGTAATTTATGGTGGAGCTTGGCAATATGGCAATACTCATGCCAATACCGAGTTTAATCAATATATTGCTAATCATGGATATACGGTATTTGCGATCGACTATCGACACGCACCTAAATATCGTTTTCCATCTCAGTTAGATGATGTGCGTACAGCCCTGAATTTTATTCGCAAACATGCAGCTGAATATGAAGCCGATTCCGAACGTATGGTACTTTTAGGACGTTCTGCGGGAGCGCATCTAGCAATGTTAGCGGCTTACCCTGTAGATGCACCACCCATTCGTGCTGTGGTGAACTATTACGGGCCCGTTGACTTAACTGAAGGATACAAAACACCCCCAAATCCCGATCCCATTCACAGCCGCGCTGTTTTAAAAGCATTTCTCGGTGGTTCTTTAGAAGAATTACCTAATCAGTATCAAATTGCTTCACCGATAAATTACCTAACCCACCCTTTACCGCCAACTTTATTAATTTACGGTAGTCGTGACAATTTGGTAGAAGCGCGATTTGGTAGACAGATGTATGAGCGTTTACATAACTCTGGTAATACTGCGGTTTTTCTAGAGATTCCTTGGGCAGAACACGCTTTTGATGCCGTTTTCAACGGTGTGAGCAATCAATTAGCGTTGTATTATACTGAGAGGTTTTTGGCTTGGGCGTTGTTCAAGCAATGATTTTATTAAGATACACTTAAATTTCAAAACGTAGACAAAGTTCCTCAATCGCTTTAACAGGTAAATAAAGCTTGAAGGAATGTTCTTTAAATTGTTGAAAACCGTACTTTTGGTAAAAGTTAACTGCTTTTTCATCTAGAGCGTCTACAATTACTGCAACAGATGCAACTTGCTCTGTAGCTCTTAGGACACGCTTCAAAGCATCTATCAGAATCACTCCTCCTAAACCTTGACCTTGACGACTGCTATCAACAGCAAGACGACCAAGTAAAATAGCTGGCAGCAAAGGATACCGAGGTAAACCCTTGGTAAAGGTTTTGTCTAGATTAGTAATATTTACTGTATAAGTTGAAAGAGTGTAATAAGCAATAATATCCATGCTTGGAGAGTCAATCAAAACAAACACTGTAGCGACTTTTTTCTTCAGGTCTTGAGATGCAGATTTAACTATATAGGCGTCTAAATTATCATTTCCACAAGCAAAAATTGAGCGGTTGTGCCTTTTACTATCTAGCAACTCAATCGTTAACACCATTTTTTGGGATTATTTGTTTGTAACGTAAAGCTGCTGCGATGAGAGAATCGGAAGGTTTCGGTAAGTTTTGCAGAGCTTCTACAAAAGCTTCAGCATCATCTAAACTGAGCTTGAGTGTTTGATGCTGCTGTATAACGTTGTAAGCTGCTTCCTGAACGCTGGCGATGACAAAATCCGTCAAGGTGACTCCCTGTAAATCCGCAGCTTTTTGCCATAGAGCTTTTATCTCTGGATTAACGCGTGCTTCTAATCGAGCTGTCTGTTGCAAGGTGTTATCACTCATAAAACACAAATATAAGTCTATATTTAAAGTCTATACGGCATTATGCCGTATCTATTAAAAATATTTCAATATTTACTTTTGAGGCCAGCGCCAATTGTAGCGATTCCATTCGTAGATGCCTTGAATTTCATACTCAGCGCCGTTGAAGAAGCGGACGACGCAATTAGTAGAGGAATCATCGCGTAGGCGTAGCCCGTCGTAGACATCGCTAATTTCTTCGACCTTAATCACCATACAGGGAAACCATTCCCGCTTACAAGGGCCATTCTCTTGCACCCATTCCCATAGTGCATTGGAAACTTCAATGCGATCGCCTACTCTTAACTTTAGTGCATCCTCAAAATAAGAATACTTATCAAAATGATATGACTCAACACGATTCAGCCACTGTAAACCATAGCGTTGGCGAATAAATTGGACTGTTCCAGAGTCATTTTCTAGTAACCAGTCGTTGAGTAATTGCACTTTCCAAGTGCGGTTGCGTTGTTCTTCATCCTTAACAAACTGTAAAAATACTTCTAACTCCTCTGGGGTAAGTTCGTCTAAGGGATTGGTAATATTTGG
This sequence comes from Nostoc sp., assembly GCF_036917935.1. GTDB lineage: Bacteria > Cyanobacteriota > Cyanobacteriia > Cyanobacteriales > Nostocaceae > Nostoc. The sequence goes on from NZ_JBALEL010000054.1 coordinate 112,899, forward strand.
CATCCCAGAGGGAGAATTTCCCTGAATTTGCTCGACCAGTCGCAGTAATATCTGTTTCTGCGTGTCAGTGAGAGGACAGCTTGCGGCATCACAACTATTAAAGGCTGCAAGCATAGCTGTTTCGATCTCATCTGGAGTCATAAGTTAATAGCAATTGAGGGTTTATTTCCCTAATTATTACAAATGTTAAATTAAAGTCTCCAATCACCTTGTAGTTAAATCTGGACATAATTAAACTTAAGATGCCTTGTAAGTGGGTGGACAAAAATATTTACAGTCATTGCGAGCGAAGCGAAGCAATCCCAGCCCTTGCGATTGCTTCGCTTCGCTCGCAATGACGTTGTGTAATTAATTCTGTTCCACTACTTAAGTGGGTGGAGGGACAGTATGAGAATACGGTGTTGAAGGGGACGGCGACCATTGCATCAGATATAGTACCTGATTGGGAATTGATAGTGGAGCAGGTATTTGCAGTGGCGAATTAATCAGGGAAGTAGAGAATAGAGAGTAGGGGTATGTTGTAAGCTGAGGTTATAAATTAAATAATTATTGAATTAAGTCATGGGGTCTTTTATGCAGTTGCGCTCACTCACGGTCATTTTTATTTCCTGTCTCATCACCTTTCTATCGTGGGTGATTGTTCCCCCAGCTGTAGCCCTGACACAGATTAAACTATTTGATGTCTCTTATAAAGATTGTCCACCAGAATTAGCACAAGGGGCTGTGATCAGTAGTGGTAGCGCCGCGGCCAATTGTTTTATTGTCATTGGCAAAGCAGAAAATGGCACCAACAAAACAGTCTACGATGCAGATATTTTTGGACGCATCTATGATGCCAATAATGACTCAGTGATGCAAAACCGCACTCGCTTAGGTTCCATTACTGAGGTGCCACCAGGCATTAGCGATTTTGAATTGAGGATTTCTGTACCTGCGAATCAGCCTACTCCGTTGAAGCTAAAGCAGTTCAAGGCTGCCGGGTTTAGCGGTCAAGTGCGTAAGTAATAAATGTTAAGTTAACTTTTTCCGCTATAAGTCCCGCACTTTATCCCAAGATTCGGTGTCGGGATGAATAGCGGGCAAATACCAATATAGCGTTTCCTAATCACATGAGGTACGTCATAGCCCCCTCTCGAAGAGCGGGGAGGGGGTTGGGGGTGGGGTTCTTGTATCTCACTCAACTGAGAACCGCTATAGTTCCTTCACAGAATAAAGTAAAGGAAAATACTTGTAAATAGACGGTGATAAAATTCTTCGTCTTTGGAAAACTGAACTTCTACAAAATAAAGTGGTTCATCACCAAATCCTTCTAGAGAAGAAAATACTCCATCTAAACGAAAAGAACGTTGTTTGATTTCTGGTGCAATAAACTTATAAACATTGGTCTTATTATGAGATTGACCAATAACTTTAAATAAAGTACTAGTAGATTATTAAAATGTATCGTATAATATTGCGTCAGTTTTCAACTATTGCATCCATGATTATGCTTATTAGGCTTGACATTACATAAGTCTGAGCTGGTTAGCCCAGACCTAAAATTCATTAGTTGAACATGGAGCAAACTGCAAATTCTGTGCTATCAGATGGATTGCAGACCACCACCTACTATTTGAAGCAGTATAATAGCTAACATTGCGGAAAAATCCATACCGCCCAAAGGGGGAATGATTGAGCGGAACAGATTCAGATAAGGATCGGTGATCTGGCTCAAAGTGGTAAATGGTTGGTTGTACCAGTTGATATTGGGGAACCAGGTCAATAAAACGCGAATAATTAGCAAAACAGTATAAATCTGGATGAAACTGGCCAGAGTGTTAATCAGAAGGTACATGGATTTGTTGGTTTCCTACTAAGTGTCAAACGCGGTCTTATCTTTAATTTTAATTTAGTCCATGTCATGGTGTTTGCGGATTTCACATTTACCACACTTGAGACTTTCACCACGCCTGAACAAACTTCAGGAGTCTTTAGTGAGGGAGCGGTCATTGGTTACTTGGGGTGAACTACTATTCACGTTCCCTAGTTGCTTTCGCACTTCATCAATTGTGGCATTTAGCTGGGCAATTTTATCTTCTAGCGATCGCCTGGCCGTTTCTATGCCGATGCTCTCGCTTTCTGAGGCTTTCATCTGACGCCGCTTTGCTGCTATTTTCTTAGCTTCGCCTTGGCTATCTGTCAGTTCTGTCTCCTCTTCTGCTAGCAATTGAGGATCGCGTCGAGAAGCAATCAGTGCCCCGATAACACCGCCAAATACGCCACCAACAAACGCCCCTGCTACAAAACCACTGCCAAAACCATCTCGCTGACTCATATCTTTACCGCCTTCAACAAACCTTGCAACTTTTACAGTAGTTATGCTATTTTCCTGCCCTAGCTGCATAGTAGCTTAAGTCCCAAAGATGCGATCGCCTGCATCTCCCAATCCCGGTACAATATACCCCTTGCTGTTCAATTTTTCGTCAATAGTCGCGGTGTAAATTATTAAACCTGGATAAGCTTCACTCAATTTTTGCAAAGCTGGTGGAGCCGCTACGACACAAACAATCCTTATCAGAGATGGATCAGCACCCCGTTGGGTCAATTCTGCCATTGCCGCCATCATTGACCCTCCAGTTGCCAACATTGGATCGGTAACTAACACTCGTGTTTGGGGGTCAAATTTTTCTGGTAACTTGTTTAGATAACAATGAGGTTGCAGTGTCTCTTCGTCTCGCGCCAAGCCCAGGTGGTAAATCGATGCTAAAGGCAGTAAAGTCTGCGCTCCCTCTAATAATCCTAGCCCAGCCCGCAGAATCGGCACTACTGCCATAGGCACTTGCGGATCAATTACTGTTGCTGGACAGGTATCCAAAGGACTCTGCACCGCTGTTTCTTGGGTCGGCAACCAGTCTCGCGCAGCTTCATAAGTCAGCCATCTTCCCAACTCAGTCATGGCGCTACGGAACAATACTGAAGGCGTGCCTGCATCACGGGCAACTGCCAGCCAGTGTTTGATCAGGGGATGGGGTGGAACATAAACGCGCAATTGTAGCGTCATAGCCAGAAATAGGCGCCTTTTTATTGTATAAGAACTGAAACACCATAATACTCTTTCCTGCATCCGGCTGACAGCTAAAAATTAACGCTCTCAATTTTATTGATAAATTTTTTCATTAGTAGTTGACATTAATTCTCAATCAAGGCTATATTCTTATACAGTGTTCTCCTCTCTTTTAAGGATCGGCAGACGGGATTAGTCAGCAGTAGCTAGGCTCGTCCCTCTTTTTTTTTGATTGGGCATTAGGAATGGCGGAGAATAACTAATGACTAATGACTAATGACAAAAATGCAAGATATTGATGCGATCGTGATTGGGTCTGGGATTGGTGGATTAGTAACAGCGACCCAGTTAGCGGCGAAGGGAGCGAAAGTGCTGGTACTGGAACGTTATTTGATTCCAGGTGGTAGCGCTGGTTATTTTGAACGCCAAGGCTATCGATTCGATGTTGGGGCATCAATGATTTTTGGGCTGGGACAGAACGGTACTACCAACCTACTCACCCGTGCATTATCAGCTGTAAATGTCAGCCAAGAAGCGATCGCAGATCCGGTGCAGATTCACTATCATCTACCCCAAGGTTTAGACCTGAAGGTTGACCGGGTTTATGAAAAATTTTTGCAAAATCTTATTGCTCATTTTCCCCATGAAGAACAGGGGATTCGTCGCTTTTATGACGAATGCCAAAAAGTATTCAAGTGCCTCAACAGCATGGATTTACTGTCGCTGGAAGAACCTCGGTATCTACTGCGAGTCTTTTTCCAACATCCTTTAGCGTGTCTCGGTTTAGCTAAATATCTGCCCCAAAATGTCGGTGATGTGGTGCGGCGCTACATCAAAGACCCGCAATTATTGAAATTTATCGATATGGAATGTTATTGCTGGTCTGTGGTTCCATCAGACATGACACCAATGATTAATGCTGGAATGGTCTTTTCTGACAGGCATTATGGCGGAGTTAACTATCCTAAAGGCGGGGTGGGGCAAATTGCCCAAAAACTGGTAGAAGGTCTAGAGAAGGCTGGAGGTCAGATTCAGTACCAAGCTAGAGTCACGAAAATTCTTACAGAACAGGGAAAAGCGGTAGCTGTGCAACTGGCTAATGGTAAAGTATATCGGGGTAAACGCATAGTTTCTAATGCTACACGCTGGGATACATTTACACAATTACTACCAGCAGCTGAAATGCCAGATAATGAGAAAAAATGGCAACAAAACTATCAAAAATCTCCCAGCTTCTTGAGTTTGCATATCGGGGTAAAGGAGTCAGTTTTACCTACGGGAACAGAGTGTCACCATATTTTGCTGGAAGATTGGGAAAAGATGACAGCAGCAGAAGGCACAGTTTTTGTTTCGATTCCCACATTGCTTGACCCAGATTTAGCACCAAATGGATATCAGATCATTCATGCGTTCACCCCTCACTGGATTGATGATTGGCAAGAACTTTCTGTGAGTGAGTACGAAGCGAAAAAAGAAAAGGCGGCTTGGCGAATTATTGACCGCTTAGAGAAAATTTTTCCAGGTTTAGATGCCGGATTGGATTATTTAGAAGTGGGGACACCGCGCACCCATCGCCGCTTCTTGGGTCGTGAGGATGGCACTTATGGGCCAATTCCCCGGCGTAAGTTGTGGGGGTTATTAAACATGCCCTTTAATCGCACAGCTATTTCAGGACTTTATTGTGTAGGGGATAGTACCTTTCCAGGTCAAGGGTTGAATGCAGTCGCTTTTTCTGGGTTTGCTTGTGCCCATCGGATTGCAGTAGATTTAGGATTTTAACGTGCATCAATCAAAGCGATTAAAGGAAGAGTTACTGCTGATCTAGTGTTTTTTTATTCTGAAAATTAGCTAGTTCTGATGCTAAAGTTTCTTCTAACGCATCTATAATTGCTTGCGGATCAACAGCTTCTTTCATAATTTGGGCTTGCGGATCAGAGCGATTTTTGACATTAGGAATATCTTGGCGTAATTCCTCAACTAAGGCGATAAGTTTCGCGATTTTCTGCTCAGAGAGCAGGTTAAGCTGAAGGCTAAGTTGCGCCCGTTGCTCTGCTAATTTTTCCTGCCGCTCTTGTTTAATCAACACCCCAGTTGTAACTAACAGGGAACCTGCGGTCAGTGAAAATTGTAGCCAAGAAAATGGCGGGGGATCGAATCTTGATAATCCTAAACGTCGTGGTAAAACATTGGGTGTTACCCACACAATAATTCCTAACAGGATGCTATACAGAAATACCGGACGGCCAAAAAAGGCTGTTACTGTTTCTACAACCCGTTGATGTTGAGGTACGTCTTTTTCATAACGTCTGTGCAGTGCAATGATAGTCTCAATATTTTGACTAATCGCTTCCGGCAATGGGGCAGTGGGCAAAATGCTTTGGCAAGGTGCTGAAGATGATACTTGCGGTGAATCTTTTGGATTTGGTTTATCTTGGGAGAGCATGGATAGTTTTTTTGTAGCACATATTTCTATAATTTAATAACTCAAGTTTTAACTATTGATCTATACTTGTAGGTAGAAAAATGTATGAAAGTACCTATAGACATATCTTGGCAGATTGCTATACTAGTGCTACATGATGAGGAGGCGGTATCCTTGAAAGGAGTGAGACTAGCATAAATTGCCAAATATTTAACTCTTATAATGAAGTAGTTACAGTAAATTCAGAAGCATATACAATTGACTCAATGATTAAAAAAAAACTTAATCTTGCATAAATATTACTAGTTTATATTTAGATATATTTAGACATTTCGAGGATGTTTGAAAAGTATTTGTCTGTGATTTTAGGAATTTATTGATTTCCTCTGATCACCCTATAAAAAAGGGGAACCAGAATAAGGGTTCCCCAAGTTATCGGGTAAATTAAGAGTATCTAGAGCGTTTTAATACCTCTAATATAAATTTTTAAACATTCTCTTAGAGGTTGTTTGAAAAGTGGTCGGCTGTGATATCAGGCACTTATCGATCCCCCCTAGCCCACGCCAGTCGCTCCACTTGGGGAGACCCCATCGCGCAGCGTCTCGTAGAGAAGACCGCGCTGGCTCCCCTTAAAAAGGGGGGAAACGGAATCAAACTCCCCCAATTTATCGGGGGATTTAGGGGGATCTAAGAGTATTTGATACATCACTAAGGACTTTTCAAACATTCTCTTAGACGGTATTTTAATTGAGATTGCAAGTCAAACGTAGACAGTTAATTTTTGGAAGTTGAAAAGTTCAATTCCTCTTGAATACTTTTAGCATCATCATACAGATTTGTCACTCTCAAATCATTACTTGGACAGCTAATATCTTGAGATTTTTGCCCTTGATACCTGACTTGAGTTGACGTACCGAACGAAACAGGTTTCGCACATGGTTTATATGGTAAATTTGACAATAATTTAGCTGCTAAAATATCATTAAAAAATTTCGTGGCTGTGTTAACTTTGATTTCACCTACACCTTTTTTGTTGCAAACAGTGTAATTTGCTTTTCCGGATGGTAATACGCGAATTCTATATTTGCAGGTATTTGTAGAGCCACTATTAATAATAACTGCTGGCTGTTTGGGATTTGGAGTTTGGGCAAGTATTCTCAGAGGCAAAACATATAAGGGTGTAGCTAACAATAACGAAGCTAGACTAATTTTATATATGTTAAAAACTTTCATTTTCACCTCACATTAATTTTTTGAGTTACCTAATTAGGTCAGAACTGATTTGAGATATCTTATGCAACAGAAAATTCTGCAATAGCACTTGCTTGGTTAATACTTGATTAAGTAATATAGCGGTTCTCAGTTGAGTGAGATACAAGAACCCCACCCCCAACCCCCTCCCCGCAAGCGAGGAGGGCGCTATGACGTACCTCATGTGATTAGGAAACGCTATATTAAATTCGTGAGCAGTGCAATTACTAAACAGAAATTATGGTGACTTTTTAAAAGTATAGTTGATTGGATATTTTTTAGATATGTCATTATGATGTCAATGTTATGTCAGGATAACACTCATTTTTTATGTGGTATTACTGTCGGATATTTACTGTGGATTTCGTAATAAAAGCCTTCAGTGAGACAATTATGGCATTACGATCGATCGCGCCGGAGAAACAGTCAGCGCGATACGCAAAACAGATTCGCGCGTGGATGTGGTAGGTTAGGGCACGCTGAAAATCGGTTCGTTCGTTACCGTGTCTTTTCAGCGCCGGTTACAAAACTTTTCATAATTGTGCTTTAATTGTGAGCGGTTTTTGTTTTTCAAGAATCTTCCTCACACACAAAGCGATCGCTGATGCTACTCACACACAAAGAAAACATTGTAAAATTTAGCTGGCTTTTACCCAGCTTCTTAAGCTTGCTCCTGTTTGGCTCTACTGTCAAAGCTAATGCTGCGATGCCTGCGGCGGGCGTAGCCATCGCAAATTGGCATTTTGATAGCAATCGTAATCATCTGGACTTCACCACAGATCAGAATGTTCAACCGAAAGTACAACTACTTACCAACCCAACTCGTTTGGTAATTAATTTGCCTGGAGTTACATTAGGATATCCACAGACTAGTCAAAGAGTGGGGTTAGTAATTCAAAACATTCGCATTGAGCAGTTTAACGCAGAGACTACCCGCATGGTAGTTACTTTAGCACCCGGTTACACCTTTGATTTAGCACAGGTGCAACTGCAAGAAGAATCTCCTAATCATTGGTCTGTGGAGTTACCCAAGCCAGTACCATTGACTGCAACCCAGCCAAAATATTTAGAAATAACTCCCAGTATTTCTCCAACAGTGAGTAATAATAGCACTCTGTTTGCTGGCGTGGTTCCGATGCATTCACCGATGAAAGCGCTGGAACCTCAAATTAAAGCCTTGATGAGTCGCTACAGTTTTTTGAAAACAGGAATGTTTTTTCTGGATTTGGATACTGGGGATTATTTGGATATTGGAGGCGATCGCGTTTTCCCCGCTGCTAGTACAATCAAACTGCCAATTCTCATCGCCTTTTTCCAGGATTTAGATGCTGGTAAAGTCACCCTTCAAGAAAACCTGACTATGCGGGGTGACTTAGTAACCAATGGTTCTGGAAGTATGCAATATGAGCGAGTTGGTAAGAAATATACAGCTTTGGAAACCATCACTAAGATGATAACCATCAGTGACAATACTGCCACCAACATGATTATCGATCGCTTAGGTGGAGCGGCGAAATTAAATCAGCGTTTCCGTACTTGGGGACTGAAAGACACAGTAATTCGCCATCTTTTAGCTGACTTGAGAGGAACCAACACCACAAGTTCTGAAGACATGGCGCGGGTGCTGGCTTTAGTTGTGAATAACAAGTTAGTTTCCTCGCAGAGTCGGGAGCAAGTTTTAGATATTCTGCGTCACACCACAGTTCGTACACTGCTTCCCGCCGGTTTAGGAAAAGGTGCAGTCATCGCCAACAAAACCGGAGATATCGGCTTTCTCATTGGCGACGCGGGATTTATTACTATGCCCAATGGTAAGCGCTACTTGGCTGCAATCTTTGTCACCCGTCCCTATAAGGACAGCAGGGGGAGAGACTTTATTCGTCAAGTTTCCCAGCTTGTTTACAATTACCTGAATCAAGAGAACCCGGTTGCTGCGGTTAATTCCCCTAATAGTGTTACGAGATAGCAGCGTAATGGGCGGTTAGAAATCGCGTCTACACAAACAAAACCCACCTCCGTGGGTTAAAAAACCTTAATTTCACCTTAGTCCGCGGAGGCGGACTTTGCCTGTATAGCCTAATACGGTTCAGTTAAGCCTAAAATCCTTTGTCAAAGTCAATTATTTTTAACGTAGACGCGGAGCGGCACCACAGAGGCGCAGAGGACACCGAGAGAAGAAAGAGGTTAACTGAGCCGGATTGCTGTATAGCCGCGAATTCCATGACTCTGTTGGCGAATTGCGATCGCTATCCTCAAAAGCTTGAGATGTCGTAGCGTCTCACCCCAGAAATTGCGGTTTACATGAATTCGCCCAGGCTTAAGTTGACAATAATGACAGCTTAAGCTCCTACGGTAATTAGAGGATGTTTGAAAAGTGTTTCGCTATGATTTTAGGCACTTTTAGATCCCCCCTAACCCCCCTTAAAAAGGGGGGAACCGGAATCAAAGTCCCCCTTTTTAAGGGGGATTTAGGGGGATCTAAAACTATTTGATACCGACAATAGGACTTTTCAAACATCCTCTAAGAGGTTGTTTGAAAAGTGTTTCGCTGTGATTTTAGGCACTTTGATCCCCCCTAACCCCCCTTAAAAAGGGGGAAACCGGAATCAAAGTCCCCCTTTTTAAGGGGGATTTAGGGGGATCTAAAACTATTTGATACCGACAATAGGACTTTTCAAACATCCTCTTAGATAATTGTGATTTTACTTGCTGCTTTAGTAGCTTTTTCCCTAGCCTCTTGAACATTAGCACCCTTCGCTAAAGCTACTCCCATTCGCCGATATGGATGAGCATTAGGTTTACCAAATAATCTAATATCTACATCTTTTTCTGACAAAGCCTCGGCTATACCAGTAAAAGCAATAGAATCAGATTTTTCTGAAGCTAAAATTACTGCACTAGCTGATGCTCCTAACTGTTCTATATGAGGAATTGGCAAGCCTAAAATTGCTCTTAAATGTAATTCAAATTCATTGAGATTTTGTGAGATTAATGTCACCATTCCCGTATCGTGTGGTCTGGGAGAAAGTTCGGAAAAAATTACTTCATCTTGGGTAATGAAAAACTCAACGCCAAAAATTCCGGCTCCTCCTAAAGCATCAGTGACTTTTATGGCTATTTCTCTTGCTCTTAATATCTTATCTTCAGAAATTAGTGCGGGTTGCCACGATTCTTGATAATCGCCTCTTTCTTGGCGATGACCAATAGGAGAACAGAAAATTGTCGGTGCATTCCACTGTTTAATTGTCAGCAAAGTTATCTCAATTTCAAAGTTAATAAATTCTTCGACGATCACCTTTTGACTGTCTCCTCTAGAATTAGCGCTCGCATAATTCCAAGCTTTCTCAACCTCACTCTTATCCTGCACTACAGACTGACCTTTACCAGAGGATGACATCACAGGTTTAACAACATTACTAAACCCAATTTCATCAGAAACTGCAATTAATTCTTCTAGAGTTGTTGCATAACCATATTTAGCCGTTCTGATGCCCAATTCTTGATGCGCTAGTTCCCGAATTCTGTCGCGGTTCATTGTATAGTTAGTAGCAGCCGCACTCGGAATAACTGTAATCCCTCGCTGTTCAAATTCGATCAACTTCTCTGTTCGGATTGCTTCAATTTCTGGTATAATAATATCTGGCTGATGTTTTGTCACTACAGCTTCTAAATCATCAGCACTGAGCATAGAAATAACTTCATAAGCATCAGCAACCTGCATCGCCGGAGCATTAGCGTAGCGGTCAATGGCAATCACATAATTACCAAGACGTTGAGCAGCGATCGCAAATTCTTTGCCTAGTTCTCCTGAACCCAGTAACATCAATTTTTGGGGCAACTTAATACTCATTAACTTATCCAGGTCAATCTCAATCTAATAATCTTATAATTTTTTGTGTTTTCTTTATCATCTTCTCAAGAATTAAATATAGCTCCACGTTGTTCTAAATCTTGACGTTGCAGATAATCTAAACCAGTACCTACGCCAAGCTGACACTTATCTACTAGAGTCTCTAACCAAATAGTCTCATTAAGAGTTGTACCTCGTAAATCAGCATTTCTTAAGTCGGCTTTCGTAAAATTTGCAAATAATAGGTCTGCATTGACTAAACTACTACCTTGTAGATTTGCTCCTGATAAATTTCCTCGAATGAAGTTTACACCATCTAAAATTAAACCAGATAAATCTGCTCCGATAAGATTAGGAAATTTTAGCTGACTTGGATATTTAAAAAACCGCATCATACAAATTATATTTGCTTCATTTAGTTGCATTTTGGTTAAAAAGTCATAACGAGCTATCCCCAGTTGCTTAAGAATTTTTAGACGCTTTGTGGGACTTTGTTCTAAAAACTCGATAGCTGTATAGCGTAGGTCTTGAGTAGGGATATTTAGCATGATTATTAAATTTTAACGATGTTAGATCCTCGACTTCTCAAAGAAGTCGGGGATCTAATTTAACGTCCTGCCAATAATGCTTTCGTAGCAGATTCGCCTGCTAATCTCACCCGTTTTGTTAACTGGAAGTTTAACAATGTTAGAATACTCAACTCAGCTAGGAGTGCCATAAAAATTGTTGTCACCCCACAGTATTGTATCGCTGCCCAAGGAAAAGTTGAAAATAACCAGACAGTAGGATATTCCGATGAGGAGATGTCGAGAAATTGTAGAATTATCGGTGGTAGAAACATTGCTGTACCTAAAGTCCCAATTGCCCAGAAAGAACGCTTGGGAGTTTTCAGCAAAAGTATCAATTGGGCAATGGTAGCGTAAATCATCATTAAGCTGATAGACAAAGCTATAGCTAAAAGTACTTTAAACCTGTCAATATCGCTACTCAGCCAAGTTTGGTCATTGTTTGCATCAAAAACAGATGTAAGTGAAACCCAAACTAGCCAGGGGATAGTAACAATTGTCAGATTAATGGCGATCGCTACGAGTGCAGGGCTTTTTTCAGCCGAAATTAGATCCTGCCATAAATTTTTGCGGCTAGAAACTCCCTGATGTCGATATCTTGCCCAATCTTGTACATCTTGACGGTGAGGCGAAAGAACCACAATTAAACTTAAAATCAACACCAAGTTGTACACTGCTAGCAAAACGAGATTTCCCCCAACCCGTTCATCCCATCTTTCATTATTTAGATCAGTTTGTACGGTAAATCCCCACATCATTAATTGGCAAAATGCTACTAATAAATAACTTTGTTCCTTGCTAATTATTGAGCCTTTAGGATTACGGAAGTTACGTTTAACAACTTGCAAAATACCGTAACTGCACAATCCAAAGTTCAGTAAGTGGAAACCAACAACACTCACAACACTTGTCCCTAATGGTAAATAGAAAAACTGCAAGTTTCTTAGGGCAGAACCATCGGATATATGGAACAAATTAGGAAATAAATAATTTGTTACATCCCAAGGATTAAAGAGTCTAAACCAAGCCGTTGAATTATTTAAAGTGTTGCTATCAGATGATGCCAGCACCATCGTTATGAACAAAAAAAGCAAAACTACACTACTACCTAAAAAACCAACTAAAGGCTGAAAACTGCTACCCGAACGACTAAATAAGCCCAATAGAAGTGCAGCACTGTAGAAGAAAATGCAGCTAGCAGCAAGAATTGCGTAGTAACTCAAAATGCCACTAAAGGCAATTTTGGCAGAAAGTCCAGCCCACAAATGTAAAGGAACTGCTAGTAATATACTCAGATAAATTAAACTCGGAACTCCTAGCAACTTCCCAGTCAATATACTTGTTTCTGATTGGGGACTGAGACGGATGAAATTCAGCGTACCGCGAGTTTCTTCTTTGGCTAAATCATTGATTATTAAATAAGTTCCTGCAACTAATAGTGTAAATACAAAAATTACACTCAGCGTCAGAAATATATGTTCCCAATGCTCTGGCCAAGTATCATCGGGAAATTGCGGTAACTGATATGAAAAAAGTACCAGTTGCAATAGTAAGGAAGTCGCAACTGCGATCGCTACATTAAAAAACTTCAGGCGTCCTTTGAGTTCCCGGAATAGTTGCGGATTCCAATCGCCGATTTTGTCTATTAAATTGGGCATCATAGCAAAAAATTCTCCAAAAATGGGGAGTGATATTTATTGACGAATCAAGATGCTTGTTTGTGACCTAATTTTAAGAAAATACTTTCTAAGTCTTCTTGCGTGCAATGAAAATCAGTCAGGGGAATACCTGCTTTGATGAGCGATCGCAACAACTCAGCACTATCTTCATCTTTGCCCGAAAAATTCACCCGCACACTGTTTTTTCCTGGTATTACCTCCCACTCTTGTACCAAAGGATGATGTTTGAGTTCATTCAAAAGCGTCTCTAGGTTCCCCAAAGTTGATAACACAATTTGCTGATGGGCTAGACGTTGATAAAGTTGCTGTAGGGAAGTACTTTCTACCAAGAAGCCAAGTTCCATAATTCCCACAGAAGTACAGAGTTCCGCTAAATCACTGAGAACATGGGAAGAAATGATCACAGTCATCCCAGCTTCTTGCAAAGCCTTAATGATTTCGCGAAATTGCATCCTAGCAATGGGGTCAAGCCCAGAAACAGGCTCATCTAGTAATAGTAAAATTGGTTCGTGGATAATGGTTCGCGCTAAACTTAAGCGCTGTTTCATCCCCCGCGACAGAGTAGAAATCTGACTATGGCGTTTATTACCAAGTTGGATTAGTTCTAAAACTTCATGCAGGCGTTGAGTGCGGCGCGGTTCTCGCAAACGATACAGACGCGCAAAATAATCTAGGTAATCCCAGACTGTCAGATCCTCATATAGCGGGTAGTCATCGGGTAAGTAGCCTAGACGACGCTTAAGTTTAGGATTACTCTTGTCACGGAGTAGGCGATCGCCATTAATATAAATTTCACCCGTAGTTGGTTCCTCAGCAGTTGCCAACATTCGGATGAGAGTTGTTTTACCCGCGCCATTCGGCCCAATCAATCCATATACTTCCCCCGCCTGAATCTCTAAATCAACATCATTGACAGCAACGTGCCGGTCAAATTGCTTAGTTAGTCCACGGGTACAAATTGCTAATTCTTTTACCATCGCTGCTGGGGTGCGGCTTGTGATTAACAGCTAACCTAACCTTTTTCTACAGCATTTGTCCTGCTTGTTTCAGAAATTGAAACTGGCTTTAAGAAAATAGGTGACATAAAAAAGTAGGTAAGGCATCTGCCCTATCTACTTTTTAATTCGTATTCTGCTATTTAGTAAATATTTGCAAATGAAATCTTGATTTTTTACTCTAATATCAAGTTATTTCCGATAGTGGTGGGATGACATTATTAATCCCATTACCAGATGAACCGCTAATTGCATAACGGTATTCGGGAATTGGATACCCAGCTTCGCTAAAGGTTTCACGGATGGCTTTATTAGTGTCGAAGTAAACCTGCCAGTAATGGTCATTATTGCAATAAGGACGGACTGCTAGTACAGGGCCTGCAAAGTTGAAATCCTGAATTTCTACATCCAGTGCTGGATTTTGGAGAACATTAGGAATTTGGCTAATTTTCGCTTTTAAAAGTGCGATCGCTTCGTTGTGTTTCACATCATGATGGAGTTGAGCCACCAGATCAACCCGACGGTAAGGATTGGCGGAATAATTCTGGATATTGTCAGCAAAGATTTTATTATTAGCAACAATCGTCAATACGTTATCAGGCGTATTAATACTAGTTGTGAACAGCCCAAGTTCTGTAACAGTACCTGTGACACCTGCCGTCGTGATGAAATCACCAACTTTGAATGGTCGAAAAACGATTAAAAATGCTCCAGCTGCAAAGTTGGCCAGTAGTCCCCCCCATGCTGCACCAATTGCAATGCCTGCTCCTGCTAGCAATGCAGCAAAGGAAGTTGTTTCAACCCCAAAGAAGCCGAGAATTGCCACAACTAGAATAATTCTCAACGTAACGCCAATGATATTCAGAAGATAGTTAATGAGTGTCGGGTCAACGTGTTGGCTTCGGAAAGCACGTCGCACTAGCTTCAATGCAAAATCAATCAAGCGTTGAGCAATCAGCCACAGAGCGATCGCACCTAAAACTTTTAGTCCAAACAGAGTTAAAAGTTGACTAGCAACCAGGCTAATTTGTCTGAAATCCATAATTTTTTTTGTTTGTGAATTATTAAACACAATAAACATACAAGAAATTAAATCAAAATCATGTATAAATACTTTTTTTTTAATTTTTGCTGTACTGTGCAGCAAAATAGCAAAGTGTTCTCGGAGGAGGCCAAGTTCTTTAGGCAAGGCTTTTATCGGGCTTCCTATGCTGGTGAGATATAGCTAGACTTCATATATAAACCCTTTCAACTTTGAGGATATGCCTCATTTGAGCGAGAACCGATATATTCCCAACCGCCTAATCTCAGCTTGATTATCTGCGTGCTAGTCAACGACTATAAAACTATATATTCCTAAAGAGGTTACAGGTGTCAAGCAAAAAAATCGGTTTTTGGTCTGTGTGGGCATTGGGTGTAGGAGGCATTGTCGGTGGACTTTTTCCAGCGCTGGGAGTTGTAATTCAAGTAACTGGTGCAGGCGCACCACTAGCATTTGCGATCGCCGGGACAATAGCTTTGATAACTACTTATGCTTATGCAAAGCTTTCGGTAGCTCATCCATGTCGAGGCGGGACAGTAACCTTTTTAAACCAGGCTTTTGGTTCAGGGCTGTTTAGTGGGACACTGAATCTTCTACTATGGTTTAGCTATGTAGTCATGCTTTCCTTTTACTTGCAGGCTTTTGGTAGTTATGGAGTTAGCCTGTTCACAGAATCTACTCAACCTATTTGGAAGCATTTACTGATTAGCTTGGCAATTTTAGGGACAACTGGACTAAATCTACTAACTGCCAATCATATTGGTAAATCTCAAATCTGGATTGTCAGCTTCAAACTGGGGATTTTGATCCTGTTCATTACTATGGGAAGTAGTCATATCGACATTTCCCGTCTAGAACCAGTTTCAGTATCGTCGCTACAGTCAATTTTGGCAGGAGCAATGGTGATCTTTTTGTCTTATGAAGGCTTTGAGCTAATCGCCAATGCAGCAGAGGATCTTGTCAATCCCAAGCATACTTTGCCACGAGTTTATTACTCTGTAATCGGGTTCGTTATTTTGCTTTACGTTTTAATAGCACTGATTACATTGGGAGCAGAACCAATAGAACAGATTTTGGCAGCAAAAGACTATGCTTTGGCTGAAGTTGCCAAACCAATTATGGGGCAATTTGGATCTGTTTTGATTACTATTGCTGCTCTTTTCTCAACTATCTCGGCTAGTAACGCCACACTCTACGGTTCAGCTCGTTTTAGCTCTGTTATTGCTAAATCTAGGGGGTTTGACTCTGGCAGCCAAATAAATGGCATAGATCAATCTTCAATTGGCTTATTTATTACTAGTGGTATCACTCTCATAATCGCCAATTTCTTTGATATAAGTCGGATATCAACGATGGGTAGTGCTGGGTTTCTCCTAATATTTACTGCGGTTAATTTAGCTAATGCTCGTATGTATCGTTATACGAAAAGCAAGCAGTGGATTTCAATTATAGGTACTGGAATATGTTTGGTGGCACTAGGAATGTTAATTTGGTTTGCTTTGCAAACAGATCCACAAACCGTCTGGGTTTTAGTGTTCATGGTAGGAGTAGCCATAGGCATCGAAGTAATCTACTACCTGTCAAAAAACCGACAGCTACACCTTTGAAGAAGCTTACCTCAACTCTAGGATGTATTTGTAATAGTCCACGTTTGGATTAATTTAACTAATACATGAAAATTGCTGTAATTTAACTTGAATTCGCTAACAGTGCCTTCTGCGTTGGTGGGTCGTTAAATATAGCTATTTGTTTTAGATTTTCATTATGAATCATCTCTTAAAGGTGATTTAAGAATGGCTCATCAGCGGTAACTTTATCTGGAACGTCGAGCCTTTACCCTCATTGCTCATCACATGAATGTTACCGCCGTGAGCCTGGACAATTTGTTGAGCGATCGCTAATCCCAACCCAAATCCGCCGCTTTCTCTGGCACGTTCTGTGTCAACTCGGTAAAAGCGATCAAAAATGTAAGGTAAATCTGCCTCTGGAATTGGAATTCCAGAGGCAGATTACCTGAATTACTGCCCGATCTGGGTGAGGTTCTAAGACCCAACTTGGGCATTGGTCAAAATCGCAGAAAGGGGCGATCGCAACTCATGAGAAGCATCTGATGTAAAGCGTTGTAGCTGGTTATAGGCTTGCTGAACGGGTTGCATAGCTTGATTCGATTTCTGAGTACAAATCTTTATCAACCGTAATCAGGGTACAGCCGAGAGTGATTTGTGCTGCCGCTTTTACTGACCGGCGTTTGCGGCGATTTCGTTCAAATCGCTGACCGTTTGAGGAGAAAGCTGCAACGTTGCGGCTTTGAGGTTCTCGCGGAGGTGGTCGACGGACGACGTGCCGGGAATTAGCAAGATATTCGGAGAGCGCTGTAGAAGCCAGGCGAGTGCAACCTGCATCGGCGTAGCGTTCAGAGACTTCGCGGCACCCTCAAGTGCCGAAGATTGTAGCGGCGTGAACCCGCCGAGGGGAAAGAACGGTGTGAACCCAATGCCCTTGGCCGCAAGTTCGTCGATCAGGGTGTCATCCTCGCGATGAGCCAGGTTGTAGTGGTTCTGAACACAGACGATTTCGGTGATTGACTCCGCCTGCGTGAATTGTTGGGAAGTAATGTTACTGAGACCGATGTGACGGATGAGACCCTGAGCCTTGAGGTCAGCGAGTGTGGCGAGCGGTTCTTCGATAGACCCTTCAGAGGGCCCTTCGGTTCCTCCTACACGCAGGTTGACGACGTGGAGGGCCTCCAGACCGAGGTTGTGCAGGTTATCGTCTACAGCAGCTTTCAGTTCTTTGGCTGAAAGAGCAGGGTTCCAAGACTGGTCCTCTCCCCGGCTAGCGCCTAACTTGGTAACAATGACCAACTCCTCTGGATAGGGGTGGAGCGCCTGTCGAATGAGTTGGTTGGTGATGTGCGGACCGTAAAAGTCGGCTGTGTCAATGTGGTTGATTCCGAGCGCAACCGCCTCGCGCAAGACGGCGATCGCTCCATCGACATCGCGCGGTGGCCCCCATACATGGGGCCCAGCGAGTTGCATAGCGCCATACCCCATACGGTTCAAGGTTAGTGAAGTCCCTGGGAGCGTGAAATTGCCGCCGAGTTTCGTTTGATCAGTCATCTTGCTTTGCCCTCCGAGTTCTAGATTTGGTGTACGTTGAACACACGCGATTCTTTGCCGATCGATTTATGTCTCCCGACCCGAAATGATAAAGCTATGTTCAACGTCAAATAACCCTGGTATCAAAAAGTGCCATAACCAGCGCAGTTTGCGATTAGCTTCTACCGTAATCACCGTAACATGGAGTATGGCAAACCAAGGGTTACGAGTGCTAGCTTTTGCCACCAAAGAAGTTGCCACTAAGCGCTCTTTAAATCGCCATGATATCGCTCGAGGACTGGTGTTTTTGGGACTTCAAGGCATAATCGATCCGCCTCGTGATCAAGCGATCGCCGCAGTAAAAGCCTGTCAATATGCTGGAATTCAGGTAAAAATGATTACAGGCGACCACGCACTAACAGCAGCTGCGATCGCCCGCCAAATGGGAATTTGCTCGACTGAAGCACAAGTTTTCACCGGACGGCAATTAGCTCAGATGGATGAAAAAGAATTCAGCCAAGCAGCTCAACAAGGTATGGTATTTGCGCGAGTTGCGCCAGAACAAAAATTGCATTTGGTGAAAGCGTTGCAGTCTCAGGGTGAAATTGTTGCTATGACTGGAGATGGCGTAAATGATGCTCCCGCTCTCAAACAGGCAGATATTGGTGTAGCGATGGGCATAGCCGGGGCAGAGGTTGCCAAAGAATCGGCGGATATGCTTCTAACTGACCACACCTTTAACATTTATCCAAGCTCTCATTTGTATGGGTGTAGGTTTGCCAGTGGTGTTTATAGCTCTCATCTTGCAGCGTTTCGATCCGCTCAACTAGGGATATAGGACTTTTTTGGTAGTTTCATCCAATGCCAGATGATTACGTTAGAGCCACACCCAAATAAATTAAAAACTCCATCAGTACATTTTGCTAGGTATGATATTTAATCTGTAAGCATTTACCTAGTAATAATCAGCTATGACCCAGAACTACCGCATTACTCTACTACCCGGCGATGGCATCGGCCCTGAAATTATGGCAGTGGCGGTAGATGTGCTGAAAGTCGTAGGGAAGCAATTTGATCTGAAGTTTGAATTCCAAGAAGCCCTCATCGGTGGTGCAGCAATTGATGCCACAGGCGAACCCCTACCATCTGCCACTCTAGATACTTGCCGTAACAGTGATGCTGTGTTACTCGCCGCGATTGGTGGTTATAAGTGGGATTCTCTACCATCTAATTTACGCCCAGAAGCAGGTTTATTGGGGCTACGTGCGGGTTTGGGACTATTTGCCAATTTACGCCCAGCGAAAATTTTGCCCCAGTTAATCGATGCCTCAACTTTGAAACGCGAAATTGTCGAAGGCGTGGATATTATGGTGGTGCGTGAACTCACTGGTGGCATTTACTTCGGTAAACCTAAAGGGATTTTTGCTACAGAAACTGGTGAAAAACGCGGTGTGAATACAATGGTTTACACCGAATCGGAAATTGAACGTATTGGGCGAGTGGCTTTTGAGGCGGCTAGAAAACGCGGTGGAAAACTTTGTTCGGTAGATAAGGCAAACGTATTAGAAGTATCTCAGTTGTGGCGCGATCGCATCACCCAACTTTCTCAGGAATATCCAGATATCGAACTCTCTCATTTATATGTAGATAATGCTGCTATGCAGTTGGTACGCGCTCCCAAGCAGTTCGATACCATAGTTACAGGCAACTTGTTTGGTGATATTCTCTCTGATGCTGCTGCCATGCTCACGGGTAGTATTGGGATGTTACCCTCAGCTAGTTTGGGTGCTTCTGGCCCTGGCGTTTTTGAACCAGTTCATGGTTCCGCCCCAGATATTGCTGGACTTGATAAGGCAAATCCTTTAGCACAGGTTTTGAGTGCGGCGATGATGTTGCGCTACGGTTTAGACCAGCCAAAAGCAGCAGATCGGATCGAACAAGCCGTATTGCAAGTTTTAGAGCAGGGCGATCGCACGGGGGATATAATTTCTCCAGGAAAAAATCTTTTAGGTTGCCGCGCTATGGGCGATGCATTGATTCAAGTACTCGACCAAGCCAAAATTGCTGGGTGAGGTTGGGGTGTAGGGAAAAGTTTGTTCGTTTTGCCAAGACTGTGACTCCCTCACAGCAAAGCGTCTAGGTCGGAAACCTCCACTCCAGTTTGGCATTAAATCCCCTTTATGTTACAGAATTACGAATTTTAAAGTGCAACCTGGGCAATTTGGCAACCTTTGCTATAAGTTTCGGGTAGACTAAAGGGAAATCTAGCAATCAAATAACAGTCGATAGTGTACGCATTACGACAAGGACAAGCAAATTTTACCGCCCCGAAGAACCAATCGCCTCTGATTGATCCCGCCGTAATCAGGGCCGCTGGGCAGATTTACTACACTCACTGTGAAGTACATCCCGAAATAGCTGGGCAACCTTCCGGTGTAGCAATTAATCGCATGACTCATCGAGGTAAAGTTATTTTTACTAACCAACCAGTTCTATTACCTCAAGAATGTTTTGTGCCCTTGAGTCAAATTGAATCGCACATGTATTAGTCATTAGTCATTAGTCATTAGTCATCGGTCATCGCTCATTAATCATTAGTTCTCGACAAAGGACAAAAGATAAACGACAAATGACACAGGACAAATGACAAAGGACAAATGACTTTATGGACATTTTGTTCGCCATCCCGGCGAGTGTAATGGTCTTTGCTTTAGGTGCATCTATTGGTAGTTTTCTCAATGTTATTGTTTATCGGCTACCTGCTGGGTTGTCAATCCTTTGGCCGCCTTCTCGTTGTCCTAAATGCTTAAACCAGCTAAAAGCTTACGACAATGTACCAGTGTTCGGCTGGATTTCCTTAAGAGGGCGGTGTCGATATTGCAAAAGTAAAATTTCTGTCCGTTATCCCGTGGTAGAAGGGGTAACGGGCATAATTTTTTTACTGATTTTTTTGATATTTAAAGTTTCGACTTTAACAATAGGCTATTGGGCTTTTTGCAGTTGGTTATTGGCGCTATCGCTCATCGACCTAGATACAATGACCCTACCCAATCCACTTACTCAGTCGGGTTTAGTGGTAGGGATTTTGTTTCAAATGGTGGTTGGTTTTCTACCAGAGGCTAGTTACGTGGCATTGGTAAATCACCTGATAATGGCGATAGTTGGTGCAGTATTGGGCTTATGGTTGTTTGATGCGATCGCCCTATTGGGTTCAATTGCCTTTGGTAAAACTGCAATGGGTGCAGGTGATGCCAAATTAGCAGCCATGATGGGAGCCTGGTTAGGCTGGAAATATTTACTCTTAGCTAGTTTTATTGCCTGTGCTATGGGAGCGTTAATTGGCAGCGGTGTTATTATGTATAGACGCATACTCCTACGGAGAAGCAAGCTACGCAAAGCGTCTGTCTGCGACACGCGGCGCGAACGTAGAGAAGCCCCCAGTCAAGAGATATCGCTACAAAGGTTAGGACAAAAGATGCCTTTTGGCCCTTTTCTGGCTTTAGGATCTGTGATTACCCTGTTTAGTGGCAAAGCCATTTTGTCTAGCTACCTGCGGTTATTTTTTCCAGCGTCTTGAATTGGAGTGCGGGAGCAGGGGAGAAGTTGCAGTAAGTTTTTCCCCTCTGCCCCTTTGCTCCTCTGCCTCTTGTACCCCATACCCAATGCCCATTCATAAAAAATATTTATAATTCGTGACTGTAACCAACATTACCCCATCTGCCCTTCACATTTTGATAATATTCAGCTTGTGACTTGTATTACCCTCTTAACGACGATTAACCGTTGGCAAGCGCAACTAGTACAACAGATGCTGATTGTTCAAAACCTAGCAATACGAATAATTGATTTGGGTGGGAGGGGGAGAGCATCTTATTTGGAGGTTAGTATTCTCATGGCTTTGTCAGTACGTCCATATAATTAAGTCTGCTGAAAAAAAGAGTAAGAGACTTGTATTGGTATAAGTATTTTCGTTAAGCTGGCAACCAAAGATGAAAATTAAGGTCTGAATTGCTTAAAAGCGTAGTTTAACGACGTAGCCATTAGTCATTAATAAAGAAAAATGATTAATGACTAAGGACAACCCAATACGGTTTGACATGTTTTCGACCTCATACCCACTTAAAATAAAATAAAAAATGGCTAACAACGAAGAATCACGTGGTTTAAAGTCTCTATTTGATTGGTTTGCAAATCGACGGAAGTCAGGATCTACCAGCCTCGAACGCCAAGAACGTGAAATCGCGGACGGGCTATGGCATAAATGTTCTAAGTGTGGCGTATTGGCATATACAAAAGACCTGAAAGCTAATCAGATGGTTTGTGCCGAATGTAGTCATCACAATCGGGTAGACAGCGATGAGCGCATCCGTCAATTGATAGATCATAATACCTGGAAACCGATGGACGAGCATTTGCGTCCAACCGATCCCCTAGAATTTCGCGATCGCAAACTCTATAGCGATCGCTTGCGGGAAACCCAAGATAAAATTGGCTTAATAGACGCAGTTAGAACTGGTTTAGGTCAAATCAATAGTTTGCCCATTGCCCTTGGGGTTATGGACTTCCGTTTTATGGGTGGTAGTATGGGTTCGGTCGTGGGAGAAAGGCTGACCCGGATGATTGAGCAAGCCACTCAACGACGCTATCCTGTAGTTATCATCTGCACCTCCGGTGGCGCGAGAATGCAAGAAGGAATGCTCTCTTTGATGCAGATGGCGAAAATCTCCGCAGCCTTACAGCGCCATAAAGACGCCCGACTATTATATATTCCCGTTTTGACCAATCCCACAACGGGCGGCGTTACCGCTAGTTTTGCAATGTTGGGCGATATCATTTTGGCAGAACCCAAAGCAACCATTGGTTTTGCTGGTCGGCGAGTGATTGAGCAAACCCTGCGGGAAAAACTACCCGAAAATTTCCAGACTGCTGAAGATTTGCTCCAGCACGGTTTTGTTGATGATATCGTACCCCGTACCCAATTAAAGAACACTCTAGCCCAGCTGATTGCCCTACACCAGCCTGTATTAACAACACCTCACATGCTGTTGTGGGAAACAATGTCCTTGACTTCTACTGCCGCAGAATAAAGCATAGGGCAATTCAATTTTGGATTTTGGATTGACGATAGCGTAACCGCGTACTCTTACAGAGAAGCAAGCTACACGCAGCGTCTGTCTGCGAGACGCTGTTCGCGTTCCTAGAGAGCGTCTTTTGGATTAAATTTCAATCTAAAATCCAAAATCTAAAATCTAAAATTCTTACTCCCCACTTCCTCATCCTCTCCCCGGCTCTTGAAGAAACATGAGTGGAACAAGGGCTACTAGTCGGAATAGACCAGAAAGGGCAAACAAACCTAGTAAGCCTCCAGACTGAGAAAATTGGAGGAGAAAGCTGCCTATAGTTGTGCCCAAAGCACCACTCGCTCCAGCAACGGCAGCGGCGATCGCAAAATAGATAGACTGATTTTTAATTGGTGCGATCGCTAATTGTATATTGTTGCTGCACAAGTCAATGGCCGCCCAAGTACCTCCAGCCAAGATGTGTAACAGAGGTAGCCACAACCAGATGTCAAGGCGATTAGCATCAATACCCAGCCACAAGAGTGGTGTGACTCCAACCAAAATCCCAATACAGATTAGAATGGGACGATTGCCTATCTTGTCTGCTAATTTTCCCCAGAGGATGACCATCAGCAAAGTCGCCCCTGCCTGAAGGCTGTTGTAGATAGTCACGTAACTCACATCCAAATCCAGCGTGTCCAGCATATAGAGGTTAAAAAAAGGACTGCTGAGGTTAACAGCAAGATTCCAGAAGCTGAAATACAGCAGAAATATCAAAAAGTTAGAGTTTTTCCAGATGCTGTTAGTTGACTGGTCTTGTGGCGGATGAATTGATTGAAGTACTTCAGAAGATTCATCTTTTGCAACCTCTGATTGAATCTCACTTATTTGAGGTAACTTGCCATAATAAGTGTTTTGCGATTGCGGATTCATATCCACCTGGAAATACTGACATCCCAATCCCACAAGCCCAAAGACAACGCTTATCAGCAGAACTACCCCATAACCTTGTAGAGATCCCCCATACCAATGTGATACAACTAGACCGGCAATTGGTACGCAAAGCAAAGTGGTGAGGTTAGCAGCACTATTGCGTATTCCAAAAAACCTGCCTCGTAATTGTCGGGGAACTATCATTGCCACCCAACTTAGCCAAGATGCAGTTCCTAGTCCTCCCAAAAGATGGCTGAATAGAACAATCAAGAGTGTCAATATCACTAACTGGTGAGTATCAACCACTCCCCAGCTGACGCTTGCAATACTAATTACTAAAACCAGCCATAGCAGCCGACCAATTCCGTGTGTCCGAAGCGAATATTGAAAGCGGCTGGTGCTGCGTTCCGACAAGTAAGCACCCAACGGCTGAATGAGATTGACCAACATGGGGATAGAAGACAGCATCCCAAATACCACTGGACTAGCACCCAATTCCACCAAGAAATTGCTGAGTAAAATCCCACCAGTTCCAAGAGAGTAAACCGCTGCTAAGACAGAATCCGCAGTGGAAGCTTTTAAACTAGTGCGAATAGTATCCTTAGGAATTCGATACTTTGGAGAAAGTGTTGTGAGTGGTGAGGCAATCTGGGTAAACTTCAGAGTCAGTGGCGCAGTTGTTTCAACCTGAACAGAATCCATAATCTATGTTTATGGGTGAAGTATCCGGGGAGAAAGCCGGTTGCAAACGAACTCAGTATGCTTTAATTAGCATTCCTGATAAGTTTTTGTTATTTTAGCTTGCAATTTTCAACAAAAATTTCAAATAAGTAAAATCTCACTTTTTAAACAAGATATAACGCTTCTCGTTTATGTGATGTACACCCGTAGAGGCACGGCAGTGCCCATTGGTGTCAACTTAAGCAGAAATCTTCTGACTGCATGAGTTTTGCCCTCATCCCCTAACCCCTTCTCCCAACATGAGAGAAGGGGTTAGGGGATGAGGGCAACCTTGGAACCCTTTATCTAACCTAACTTCTACCTTCCGTTGACACATATAAGCAGTGCCGTGTGCCTATACCTAGCGATATAATTTTGTACTGCATCTAGATGGGAACCGCTATATATAAGTGAGGAGAAAGACTTTTATCTGTCTGTGATCAATAAAAGATTATTTAATTTTTTGGGATTGGCGATGGCGATCGCGATCGCCATCGCTATTATTGCTTGTCAAAGTCTACAATTACCAAGCAAACCCTTAGCATCTACCGCAGTCACCATCAAACTCAGTGGTTGGGGAGGCTCCCCTATTGAGCAAAAACTCTTGAGACAAGTACTGCAAGACTTTGAGGTACAACATCCAACTATTAAGGTCAAATATGAGGTAATTTCCGACCAATACATGGATGTAATCAAAACTCGTTTAGTTGGGGAAGCCGCGCCTGATGTCTTTTATCTAGATGCACTAGAAGCTCCTTTCTTGATGAGTCAAAACGTCCTGGAACCGTTAGATGCTTACATCACCCCCAAATTTGACCTAGTAGACTTCGAGGATACCTTACTCGACAGCTTTAAATATCAGAACCAGATTTATGGTCTTCCCAAAGATTATTCCACCCTGGCTCTGTTTTATAACAAAAAAGCTTTTGCCGCCGCCGGCTTAAGTAATCCGCCAGCGACTTGGGATGAATTACGTAACTACTCGAAACAATTGACAGGCAAAGTTAACAAATACGGCTTTGGAGAAATCCCAGAATTGGCGCGTCAGGCTTATAAGATTAAAGCCTTTGCTGGACAACTTGTTGATCAAAATGGTTATGCTACCTTTGCCAGTGAAGCAGGTTTACAGGGTTTAGAGTTGGTAGTAGCTCAGTATCAAAAAGACCAATCCTCTGCTCAAAAATCTGATGTGGGGACAAACTCAGGTAGTGAAATGTTTGGTCAGAATAAAGTGGCAATGGTGATTGAGGGTAACTGGGCAATTCCCTATCTAACTGAAACCTTTCCTCAACTAGAGTTTGCTACCGCCCAATTGCCTACTATTAATGACAAAAAAGGCACGATGGTCTTTACAGTTGCCTACGTGATGAATAATCTTGCACAGCACAAAGCCGAAGCTTGGGAGTTGATTTCTTATCTCACGGGTAAAGAAGGAATGCAAAAGTGGACAGGAACAGGGTTTGCTTTGCCAACACGTAAATCAGTAGCAAAGAATTTGGGCTATGACCAAGATCCACTGCGATCGCCATTAGTGGCGGGAGTTAATTACGCTACACCGTGGCAGGTAGGTCAGTATCCAAGTGCGATCGTGAATAACTTTGATAACCAGTTTGTCAGCGCCTTACTTGGGCAACAACCATTAAAGCAGGCGATGTTGAAGGCAGAGAATGAAGCTAATCAGCAGATTAAGGCGATGGAGTAAACAATCTTTCTTACCTTCACCAAATTACTTCTGAGTAGAAATTTGCTATCTCTTTATCTGCTGTAATTATTGCAGCTTGATTACTTCTGTCCAGTGCGACGACAACTCGATCTAATGGATCTCGATGACCCCATTTTAAATTGACACTTTCTATCCAAATATTTTCATCAATGGGTACAATCTGAACGGTACTAGACTTTTTCAGCCTTACTAAGTAATCGTTAAGATTGACTCCTAAATCTAGTTTTTTATTTTTGATTTTTATGGCAATTTCCCATATAGCTATAGAAGGGACAAGACCATTTTTATCCCTTTCCATCTGGTTGCACGCTTCTTTAGCTTGTTCAGAAAGTTTGGCTGGCTCTAAACTCCACCAGATTAGGGCACAAGTGTCAAGGACTATCTTCACAATTGTGGCCATTCCTCAGTGGTTGGTGTAGTTAAATCCTCAAAGTACTTCACTTTACCGCGCATTTCCCCAAATAACCTTCTGTTGAAGGTGCTTGTGCGTATTTGGAAATTTTCACAACTGGTTTACCGCGATCGGTAACTACAATTTCTTCTCCTTCTGACTCTACAAGTCGTAGGAACTCAAGAAGTTGAGATTTGAGTTCACTTTTGGAAATTGATTTCATAATAACCGTAGTCATGACTATAGTCATATTCTAATAGGACATAGCATGAACTATTGCTCAATTGCTAATACAATCCCCATTCTAATTTCAGAGTTTCTAATTTAGGATTCTTTACACTCATTCTCTTACACTCTTCTAAAAATTCTTTGACTTGTTCTTCATTAAGACTTAAGCCACCATCTTGTAGATTATTGATGTAAGTAATCACATCTGAAGTTGTTAAATCCGAACTTATTTCTTCTAAGAGAATAGCATTTCTAACTTCCCGACAAACCAACTCAATATCTGATGAAGTAAATCTCGTACTTTTATCCGCCAAAACTTCAAAAATAATTAGCTGATTTATATCAATTTTGGACAGGTAGTGTTTGAATAAATCTCTTCTTTCTACTTGAGAGGGTGGGAAAATAGGAATCTTCCAATCCAATCTACCAGAACGCTTCAAAGCACTATCAATACCACTCAAATAATTAGTAGCAGCGATGACAATTACATCACTACTTTGCAGATTATTTAGTTCTATGAGTAATTGGTTGATAGTTGCTTTTTGGTCTGTATGTGCGTTGTCTTCATTACGATTAAACCCAATACTATCTAACTCATCAATGAATAAAAGTGAAGGAGATTTTTTTTTAGCTTGAGCAAAGATATCTCGAATATTCTTTTGGCTTTGCCCTATCCAAACACTGACAATATCGGCAGGAGAGAACTTAAAGAAATATCTCCCCGACTCATTAGCAAAAGCATTTGCCAGTAGAGTTTTTCCACATCCCGGTAAGCCATAGAAAAGAATTCCACCAATTGAACTCTTATGCCCTTTAGATTGCAGCTTCAGGAGTCTAGTTAGTTTTTCTTTTTCTTCGTTTAGCCCTTGTACTTGGCTAAAGTCAAGCTTAAATTCTTTGATGCGGTTAGTAATTGGATATGCTTGTACTAAACTAGGTTTTTTAGCCCCATACTCAAAAGATGGATAGTCGATAGAGTCAAATGATACTGCGACTAATTGGTGTTTTTCATAATCAGGAGCCATGATTACAACTTGGAAGCGATCGCCATAATATCCAGAAAACTTATATTCTAATATTTCCTTAGCTTTTTTCAGTTGGTAATAGTTGCGTGCGATTTCAAAACCGGGAATTACCAACCAAAGACTTTCTAGTTGATTCGGCCATACTTTTGATTTTCTCAAAACTCTCTTAATTGAATCTAAAAAAAGATTAGTATCCTGAAAATCCTGGTATTTAAGAGTTTCTATCTCAACCACTACCTGATTTTTTACATAGACTTCTATGATTTCACTTTGGTACTCTTCATCATCATCTGATGTATCTTCATCGATTGTTTCTTCATCCCTAGAAGTCAACTCAACTTCACAGCCGATATTAGACAATCCATATCCTAGACTTTCCAACGTTTTGATAGCAAAATACTTAAGGTAAATATATTCTTTACTTTCCTGCTGCCACTTCAGAGTGTAAAAATGTTCAGCCTTCATGTTCAGTAATAACTGAGATTCAGCCTGTACTTGAGCCTTTTGTAGTTCTACAAAGTAATCTTGCAAAGATGCATCATCTTCCTCTATTTCATAATATGGAAGTTCCAGTAGGAGACGAAAATGGGCGTACACTTCCTCTTTATATTCAATAGAGGCTTCATTTGGATATTTACACCTGAGAGTAAAAGTAAAAGGAATTTTACTAGCAACTCTATCTACCAAGTATCCTAAAGCATCTTCTTGCTGATGAGCCTGGATTTCTAATAGCGATGGACAATGAAATAAAATAAAAAACTGTTCGGAATTATATTTATTGGCAGATAGAGATATCTGTTCAAACTGCTGATCAAATTTTTCAGAATCAAGCAACTCTAAACCAGTGTTACCAAGTATAATGCTGGTCATAGTTGAGCGATGAAACTGAAAGATACTAGCATTAGAAATAGGATTTTCTTGTTCATCTTTACAATCTTGCTCTGAGGCAATACTGGTCGGAATTTTCCTAGTGGCAGCTATAGGTGTACTATCATAACCTCTATACTGATATTTTCTAATTAATTCATAATTAAAGATTTTGACAACAATATCACAGAAGAAATCTTCTACTTGTGGAATCAAAAAAATACCTACTGGCTGATGAGAATCTAAACACGCTTGGAATCGTTCATATTCCTGTTCAGAGCCAAAATCAAACAAGTAGTAGAAAAAATCATGTTTGACTGAAATTGCCTCTCTTAGTTTAGCTGAAATTGATTGACATTCAGCAACTTCATTTATTGGTTCTACACCTTTAATAGAAATAGCTATTTTTGTATCTAACGGAATATGCAAATCCAACCGAGGATTTGCACAAAGACCCAATTCATCAAGGGCAGTATTAAAATCATCTATGAATGATTGACTTCTACGCTGGTAGCCAAATTGTTCTATGATAGTTTTGACTCGTAGGTTATTTTGAGTTTTACCAGTTCTCTGGAGTTTACTTTTAATTGAACGTAAGTAGGCTGTATATGACATTTTGTGTCCTATGGCTTGAGTCGGGTTAATTAGCATCCCCAAGGAAACTAAATATATAGTTCCCTAAGTTACATATACAACTAACTCACACAAGCGATGTCTCTTGACTCGTTGCTTTGCATCTACGCTTTCCAAAGTAAAGTACAGAGACTCATTTAATCAGGTTAAATATTTTTGTACAGGAGTACCATAAATAATCATGCACGACCTATCGCTACAGTCGGTTTAGTGCGGGATTAAGCGGAGGTTCAGTAGTGTTTGAAATCAACAGGCGACGGAATAACCCCAGGTGGAACATCACCGAAGGCTTGGCGGGGTATATGTTTATGATGCCCACCATTCTAGTTTTGGGGACTTTTGTAGTCTTACCCATTCTCTACGCTGTTTTTCTTTCCTTGCAAAAAGTTCAACTTCTTGGCGGTATTGAGTACAAATTCATCGGTTTTCGGAACTTCACGCGATTAGCTGAAGATGAACGGGTTTGGATTGCTTTGAGAAACACAGCCGAATATGTAGCTATTGTTGTCCCAACTCAAACTATCTTGGCTTTAATTCTGGCGGTAACACTGAATTCTGGGATTCGTGGTAAAAACTGGTGGCGCATCCTCTATTTTTTGCCCACAGTCACTTCTTCAGCAGTGCTGACGCTGATCTTTATGTGGATTTATAACACTGATGGGCTACTAAACAATTTTCTCGCTTTTGTGGGGCTACCTA
This sequence comes from Nostoc sp., assembly GCF_036917935.1. GTDB lineage: Bacteria > Cyanobacteriota > Cyanobacteriia > Cyanobacteriales > Nostocaceae > Nostoc. Next base: position 143,124 of record NZ_JBALEL010000054.1, read on the forward strand.
CTTATAACTGGTTGGGCGATCCAGCAGTTGCGCTCAAAGGCATTATGATCATGAACATTTGGTCAACCGCGCCGTTTTTCATGGTGATTTATCTGGCGGCGTTGCAAGATATACCCCAAACTCTTTATGAAGCGGCGGAACTTGATGGCGCAGATGGGTGGCGGCAGTTTATTTACATTACCCTTCCCTTGCTTAAGCCTGTAACCTTCTTTGTGGTATCAGTGGGGGTGATTGGAACTTTTCAACTTTTTGACCAGTCTTACATCTTCTCTGGCGGTACTGGCGGGCCAAACAACGCTACCTTAACTGTGGTGCTGCTAATTTATCAAGCTGTGTTTCGGAATTTACAAATGGGATATGCAGCTGCGATCGCATTTTTGTTAGCAGCAGTGATTATTGCCATCACTTTGATTCAGCGGCAACTTTTCGGAGGTGAACGCATTTGACTAACACCTCTGGCTTATCCTGCCTCAAAGCCCTGTTGTACGTCTTGCTGACACTCTATGCGATTATTACCCTGATTCCCTTTCTCTGGGCACTTTCAGCATCATTTAAGCCGCTATCAGAGATTGTCAGTGGTGAACCCAACTTTCTCCCCAAGAATTTTACTCTCGATAACTACAAGCAAATCTTTCTAGAAGAACCGCTATTTTGGCGCTGGTTATTCAACAGTGTGGCGATCGCACTCAGCGTCACGCTTTTAAACTTGTTGTTAAATTCAATGGCTGGTTATGCCTTGGCAAGACTGCACTTTGTAGGCAAGCGCTTTTGGTTCTTCCTAATTTTGGCTGTGCTGGCAGTACCGGCGCAAATCACCCTAATTCCCACATTTTTGATTTTGAAAGCGATCGGCTGGCTGAATTCTTACCAAGGCATGATTGTGCCTAGCATGGTTAATGCCACTTTTATCTTCATGATGCGGCAGTTTTTCGTTAATTTTCCTAAAGAACTAGAAGAAGCAGCTCAACTCGATGGCTTAAATACCTTTGGAATTTTCCGACATATTGTCTTACCTTTGGCAAAACCAGCACTAGCAGCGCAGGCAGTTTTTGTGTTCATGGGGAGTTGGAATAATTTTTTACTGCCTCTAGTTATCCTATTTGACCCAGAAATGTTTACCCTCTCTTTAGGGCTGAACACCTTCAAAGGTCAATACATCAGCTATTGGAACTACATTATGGCGGCTTCTATGGTCTTTACCCTGCCAGCTTTAGGCATTTACGCCTTTTTTAATCGTTACTTTATTCAAAGCGTCACCTTTACCGGGGGAAAAGGTTAATAGGCATTGGGCATTGGGGATTGGAGATTGGGGATTAATTCTTTGCTCTCCCTGTTCCCCATGCCTGATTTCTCAGACCCCAGAACCCATTCTCCATCCCCTATGCCCCATGCCCCATCCCCCAAACAGTATTTTGGGCAACAAATTGCACTCCTAACGTGATATTGGTATTACAGCGACTCAATCTCTATCTATTAGTTAACAAGCATTATGGGTTTTGCAGACCTATCGATCGCAGAGATAGCAGCCGACTACAGCATTCCTGTAGAAAAAGTGTTTTCTCTGTGCAACCAACTGGGAATCGCCTACAAACACCAAAAGACCCGTTTGGCGTTAGAAGATGCAAAGGCAATTATTTCCCAAATATCGTCTGAAATATGCCCAAAAGGTACTAGCGACTCAGTGGGTGATAACGAAGTCATCTGAAGGGTTATCTCGGCTTTGGCTAATCACTGATAGCTAATGACAAAAAATAATCAGTCATTAGCAATTAGCAGCTTGGAGATTGAGAATCGCGTTCTTAGCTGTGTTGAACGTCAAAATCTTTAAGGGGAAACATGTTTAGAAAACTAATTGGCGTTGTTGTGGCTACTGTTTTACTCTCGTTTCAGTTGCTTGTCGGTAGTGCGACAGCAGTGGAACTGGACGAAGCTACCCGAACAGTGCCATTAAATACTCAAGGCGATACTGTTGTACTCAGCCTTAAACAAGTCAAAGAAGGCAAACGCTTATTTAATTACGCTTGCGCCCAATGTCATGCTGGTGGAGTTACCAAGACAAACCAAAATGTGGGACTCACTCCAGACGATCTGGCACTGGCAACACCCAACCGTAACAACGTTGAAGGCTTAGTAGATTACCTGAAAAATCCCACTACTTACGACGGGGAAGAAGAGATTTCCGAAATACACCCCAGTCTCAAAAGCGCAGATATTTTCACAGCAGTGCGAAATCTGACGGATGATGACTTGGAGGCGATCGCTGGTCATATTCTCTTACAACCCAAAATCGTTGGTACTAAGTGGGGAGGCGGAAAAATCTATTACTAAATCCTGGAACTGAGTCTTTGGGAATAGGGAATAGGGCATTGGGCATTGGGCATTGGGAAGAATTCATTCCTCATTCCCTATTCCCCATTCCCCATTCCCCATTCCCCATTCCCTACTGATTGCATAGCTTTTTGCAATAAATTGCTCTCCATTCTTAAAAAAAAATTGGATCTATGACAGATTGTCATACTTTGGCGTTGATTTTATTTAAAATGAGTAAAGAGAAAAAAATTGTTTGTTAGGAGAGAGCTATGAAATTAATTTCGGCAAGCTGGCGGCGTCTTGGTTTAGCTGTGTTGACAATCCTTTTAGTTGTTAGCAGCTTTGCTGTTTTTACTCCCAGTGCTTCGGCTGAAACCTACAAGGTGAAATTGGGTAGCGATAAAGGAATGCTGGCATTTGAACCGAAAAAGTTGACCATTAAACCAGGCGACACAGTTGAATGGGTGAACAATAAAGTCCCTCCCCATAATGTTGTGTTTGATGCAGCCAAAAACCCCACTAAGAGCGCCGATTTAGCTAAATCTCTGTCTCATAAGAAGTTGCTCATGAGTCCTGGTCAAAAGGAAACAACCACCTTTGCAGCAGACGCACCTGCTGGTGACTACACCTTCTATTGTGAACCTCACCGTGGTGCTGGTATGGTTGGTACAATCACTGTCGAAGGCTAGAAACACTATCGTTTGACACAAGATGATTACTCAGTGAAATTAGCTCATAGCAATACGCCACACTCTTAGAGTGACGCACAAATGGCGGTAACGAGTCCTATCCTTTCCTAAGACGCTAAACAACCTGTAGCGCTGGAGAGGTGAACTCGTTACCGCCAATTTTGATCAAATTTGACTTAATTGGGGATTAATCGCGTTTATACTCTTGCTGGAGGCTTGTTGCGAGGAAATTTTCTTGAGAATACTTTTATTAATTCTACTGTCGGCGATCGCCCTATTCAAATTCACATTCATTAGTCCAGCACTAGCTGCCGAAATCTCCAACGGTGCTAAAATTTTCGAGGCTAACTGCGCTTCTTGCCATATAGGTGGCGGTAACATCCTTATCAGCCAGAAAACCTTGAAAAAGGAAGCATTGTCAAAGTACCTAGAAAATTATGATCGGGACTCAATCGAGGCGATTATTCACCAAGTGCAAAATGGTAAAAATGCCATGCCTGCCTTTAAAGACAAGTTAAGTTCTGAGGAGATTTTGGAGGTAGCTGCTTACGTTTTTCAAAATGCAGAACAAGGCTGGTAAAGTAGCTATACCGTCTAATTCTTGTGGGGTAAGCGTTTTATTGCCTATTTTTAATTACTGGCGGGATGGACGCACACCCCACAAGATTGGAGAATTTATTTGTTGGAAATCCCTCAGTGCATTTCCTTCTTAGAGGATGTTTTAAAAGTGTTCGGCTGTAATTTTAGGCACTTCTAGATCCCCCCTAACCCCCCTTAAAAAGTGGGGAACCGGAATCAAAGTCCCCCAATTTATCGGGGGATTTAGGGGGATCTAAAACGTTTTGCTACCGACCAGAGAACTTTTAAAACATCCTCTTAGAACCTTCTAACGAACTTTCTACTTTAGTAGTTGACGAACTAGCGATCGCCAGTTCGTCAACTACTAAAAACAATATTTTAAACAGCACTTACGCAAACAATAACCGAAACCCTGATTTTCAGGTAGGGGCAATACCCCTGCGGAAAGCCGCTTGTTTACGAACGCGAACAGCGCAGACAGACGCGCTGCGAATGCATCTAAATGAATTGCCCCTACCTGAATCCAAAATCACCTGCTGGTGATTATTTTTCTGGATTAGAATTTTGTCTGTTTTCCTTCACTTGGCGCAACTGTTCCACTAATTTTTGATCCGCTTCAGCAGAGGTTGTAGCCTCACCCTTATTGATTCTCGGCAGCAATAACGGTTCGGAAGTAGTAACTGCCGATGAAGGCGTGGGCTGGCTATTTCTGATTCGCAGTTCAGATAATGGTTTGGGAGTAGCTGTCGGTGAGAACTCAGGCTGATTGCCATTGACTCCTGGTGCAGCTAATGGTTTGAGAGTACCTGTCGGTAAGGACGTGGGCTGGTTATTTCTGATTCGCAGATCAGGTAATGATTTAAAAGTAGCTGCTGGTGAGGGAGTCAGCTGATTGTTATTGATTCCCGGTGCAGATAATGACGAGGGCTTTTGCTCTTGAGTAGTCCCAGTAATATTGATCGTGCTGTTTTGGAAACGTAGGTTAAATGGATAGGAACTAATCTGTTTATCTCCCTTGGGGGATTGCTTGTTGAAGTATTGCCTTGCTTTTAATTGCAATTCTGGGGAAATTAACTTGTCTTGAAATTTGATATCTAAGACCTTACCATCAGGATCTACCACCAATACACCCAAAACAGCACCTTCCAGATTGGACTTATCCGTGGATAATGTTTGGCGGATGACTGGTTTTTGTTCAGCGTTGGGGTATTGTTGCTGGACTTGCTTTCTCAGGTTTGTGTAGGAGTCTAACTGTGCAATTGCCTGTTGAGTTCCCTTCGCCGATAAATCCGCTGTCTGGAGTGTGCTTCCTCTAGTTCCGATTAAAGTATCCCCATTCCTTGGAGCTTGTTTTAGAGAATTTATCAGCGGGTTTTGAGCAATTCTAGACGCATTCTCAATTGGTTGCGTCATTTGCGAAGTCGGATTTACCTGTGCTGTTGCAATGGGGGTACTGTCAGATAAAATTGGAGGTTGGGCATTCCGCAGAATATCATCAGGTATTTGCTGCGACTGCAATTCTGGCAACCTATCTGGCAACCTATTTATAGCCAGCGGCTTAGGTGGCTCGTATTTGCTGCGAGTCTCACTCATCCGAGGGACTGCTCGAGAGAATCTGGCGCTGGTATTAAATTTAGAACTATCAAATTTAGATGCGTCAAACCGTAAATTATCACTAGGAATCATCCGCAAAGACTGTCTTGTAGGCAAGGAGGAGACTCGATAGTTATTCGATGATGGGGGTAGGGGAGGCAGTACCAGCTGACTAGATGGTGATGGCGCTAATGGGGTTAATCCAGGTTGGACGCTAAAGTTTGGAGCAGAAAGTGGGGCGACTGGAGGTAATTGTTGTAAACCAATTTGGGGTGTGCTTTGCGGCAAACGGTTTTGATCGGCTTGGCTCAATTCCAAAAGTCCGACTGTTTTGGATGATGCTGTTTCTTTGGGCTTGTTAGAATCCATCGGCATCAATGGCACGATCATAGCGATCGCACCGTGGATACCAAGGGAGGCTATAGCTGCTATCCCAATTGGCTGGCTTAAGATATCTGGTATATTTTTTAGCAGGGAGACGTAAGACATAGCTGTTATCGTTCACTCACTCAGTTGCAGTTGACTAGCGATTTTCTCTTTCCGATATTGCAATCTCTTGCAAGAAATGCGTTCCTCATAAGGAAATAATAACTTCCTCTGCTGGCAATCAAAACGCCAAAATTGCCATTTATTCAAGTTTTTAATTAATCAATGAGGCTGTATCATATTCTTCCAAATTTGAGCTTGCTAAAGAGATATTTGAAAAATTACTACTTTTGATTTTTTATTGTTATGACGCACACAATTAAGATTAATATCTGGGAGTTTTATAAAGTTTAAGTGAACGCACAAGTTTGAATACATAAAAACACCTGCCGAAGTTGCGTTGTTTTTTCTACTGTTGTTCAGTCAACTACGCTTCTGTAACAGATGGCACACTTGCTTGTCCGAGACTAGTCCCTATGTGAAAATACTACCACATCGGCAGCCCATCAAACTGTTGCAAATTGTACAATTTTATTGACATTCTAGCCCTAAATCCCACCAAAGCTATTTGGGGTTTTCTCAAAGGAGTGAATTAGACGATCGCAATTCTAGCTCCTGGATCATGACTACTTCTTCGTCAAAAAAGTTCAAGCTCTCAATCATTGCATCCAAAATTTAAAATGCCGTTACCGACAGTTATTTTGCCTGGATATCTAGAAAGCGCGATCGCTTACCGCCAACTCGAACAATCCCTACAAAAGTTAGATTTTCCCACAGTTACAGTACCACTGCGACGACGTGACTGGCTACCCACTCTCGGAGGAAGACCCGTAACGCCGATTCTCCAACAACTCGATCGCACGATCAAGCAGACGTTGCAGCAACATAATGCTACTCAAGTTAATTTGATTGGTCACTCAGCCGGAGGTTGGATATCTCGCATCTATATGGGAGAAAAGCCCTATTTAGCACGCGGTGATGTCAAACCATTTCTCTGGCAAGCGCATCCCTTGGTTGCTACTCTGATCACCTTGGGTACACCCCACATTAGCCAAGAACGCTGGACACGCCACAATCTAGATTTTGTCACCAATAACTACCCAGGAGCTTTTTACAAAAACGTTCGTTATGTTTGTGTCGCTGGCAAAACTATCTATGGCCAAAGGCGGCGCGGTAGCTGGTTAGCTTACAGTAGTTATCAATTAACCTGTGGTAAGGGTAACACTTGGGGAGATGGAATCACACCCATCGAAGCTGCTCACCTAGAAGGGGCAGAAAATCTGGTGATTGAAGGTGTGAGGCATTCTCCCAGAAGTCCTGGGATTTGGTATGGTTCAGCAGAACCCTTAAAAGCTTGGGTGCAATATTTGATTTAAAAAACTTTATTTTTCTCGGAACAATGCAACATTTATTAATATTTCTTAGCTAAAATTGTAATAAGAATAAATACTTAGTTAAGAACAGGAGGGGTGAGCCATGCAAAGCACCCAGTTCGATCAGATTTTGCGACGAATAGCGACGATATTATCAGTCGTGATTTTGACTCTGTGTTTAATTTATGTCTCTACCGGAGTAATGCTTTCTTTTTACTATGAACCGACAGCAGGAGGAGCTTATAACTCCCTAAAGATGATTAATACCCAACTGCCATACGGTTGGTTGTTTCTGAGAGCGCATGATATTGCTGGTAACGGAGTAATTGCGATCGCTCTAATTCAAATTGTGGTGATGTTTTTGGGTCGGCAATTTCGCAAGAGTTGGCTGGCTGCTTGGATTAGTGTGATTTTGTTGACCCTAAGTGCGATCGGGCTGAATTGGACAGCGATGATCCTAGATTGGACTCAGGAAGGATACTGGCGTTTTAACATTGAACTAGGAACCATCGAAGCTATTCCTTTTATTGGTGGACAACTGCGCGAAATTTTAACTGGGGGTGGAGCGATTAACACAGTTACTGTCGAACACCTTTACACAATACACAGTTATCTGATTTCGATGGCGACGCTAATTCTTGCCATAGTTCATTTATCTGCTTTACTGTGGCAGGAATGGGAAATATATCAAGAAACGCCAAGAGTAGAAATTGGTAATTTGCAACAACCACCAGAAGGCAAATTTGTTCCTTCCCAAAGCTAATAAAGAGTGCTGAGTTAGGAGTTACAGCGTATTGCAGGTAAATGAAGTACACGGGTAGGGGCACAACATGTTTGTTGTGCCCCGACGATGATCTGTACCTCACCTTGGCGTAGCCTCTCGTAGAGAAGTTGCAATCTGCTGTATATTCTTCCTCAGCCTCCTTATCCCCCAGGAACTTCACTAGCGGAAAGTTGAGACAATTGGGACAGGGATAAGTCTTCAACCTCTGGTAACTTTTCTAGAGCGAGGGGAGTGGATTGGGTGGCGCCAGATAAGCGTTTTAAAAGGCTAGGTCTGGGGTCATGTAACAGATAAATAATCCGATCGCCAATTTCCCAATCTTGGTTAGCTGGCATTACCTGTAAACGTTCTTCTCGTTCTACCAATAGCGGTATCAACACCCCAGTCCGAATCTTTTCTTGAATGCGATCGTATTGAGTGGAAAATTCCAACTCATTCAGAGTGGTTGTTCCCAACTTAACTCGCCCATCATTCAAATACTCATTCCAAGTTTTAATCGCTAAGTCTGGAATAAAAGCTTGATTAACTTTATTACTAGCCGAGTTAGTCGCTTGCGGATCGCGGGGAAAAACAGCTAAGACACGCGGCGGATTAAATTCCTCAGCTGCTCGTTGAGCCAAAACAAAATTTACCTCGCCATTACTTGTCATCGCCAAAAAAGTACCCATAGAGGCAAGTCCTGCCTCTTCTAAAACAGCAGCATCCAGGGCACTGCTGGCAATAACCCGCAGATTTTGCGCCTCGGCTTGCACAAGACATTCGGGGTCAGTATCAATCATGACCACGTTTTCTCCCCGTTCTTGAAAGAAGCGGGCAATCAAAAGACTCAAGGGATTACAACCCACAATCACTGCCCCAGTTACGTCCTTGGAGGTGATTTGCAGCCATTTAGCAACCCAGCCAGCTGTTAGCCCCTGGCAGACAACAGTCATGATAATTGTCAGGAAAACTAGAGCTTTGATGGAATCACCGCCGTTAATGCCTCGCTGTGTCAGCGAAATCGCAAAAAAAGAAGCTATAGAGGCGGCAACAATTCCTCTCGGAGCAACCCAGCTTAAAAACAGTTTCTGTCGCCAATTTAAGTCACTGTTCCACGTACACAAGAGGATATTAATCGGGCGAACGACAAACATTAGTACCAAAACGGTGAATAAACTACCCCAACCCAAAGCAAACACACTCGCAATCGATAGGTCAGCAGCTAATAAGATAAATAGTACCGAGACGCTGAGAATTGTCAGCTGACCCTTAAAGCTCCGTAACAGACGTTCTTCTGGTACTGAGGAGTTAGCAAAGACTGCCCCTGCAACTACTGTTGTCATTACTCCCGATTCACTGCGGATCATTTGCGATAAGCTAAACAGGCTCCAAAGTATCGCCAATACGACTAAGTTTTTTAGCTCGAATGACAGAAAACTGGCGCGTTTGAAAATCAAACTCATCAGATAACCGCCAGCACCACCAATTGCCGCACCAACGCCCAGGCGCATGAGTAAACCAACGATCGCATTAATCGGGTCAGAATCGTCGTTCAAAATCGTATCGAGGACAACGAAGGCGAGGATCGCCCCTACAGGGTCAATTAAAACCCCTTCTCCTTCCAAAAGTGTTGCCACTTGCCGATCTACATTGATTTGTTTGAGCAAAGGGCCAACGACGGTTGGGCCTGTCACCACAACTATGGAAGCATAGAGAAAAGCTATGTTCCAGGGAAATTCACCCAGCCAGTGGGCTGCCATACTCCCACCAAGCAATGTGATCAGCGTTCCTTGAGTGACAAGCAATTGTAGGCTGACTGAAACTCTGCCTAACTCTCGCAGATCCAAGTTAAGTCCACCTTCAAACAAAATTATTGCCGTTGCTAGGGCGACTATAACTTCCAGTCCAGTGCCTAGTACGTGGGGATGCAATAGCCCTATGCCATCGGAGCCAAACAAGATGCCCAACAGCAATAACAAGACGATGCTGGGTACACGAAGGTATGCAGCCAGCACTTGGGCGCTAATGCCTGCAAAGACAGCGATCGCCATCTGTAGGGTAATTTCAAAAGATGCTTCCATGTTGTAGATTTTGAGCGATTTATTTCAAAATCTTTTGTAAAAAACCGTAGATATTAACTCTACAGGGTACAACATCATACCCTTTGTTCCTTGCTGTCTTCAGCGTTTCTTATATCTGTGTATGCCCCTAAATTCCCAGCGCCGAACGCTGACGCACCCTGCGGCTGACCGCAGAAGCATCTACGGACTTTTTTGTGTGTCTCCATATCTTTGTATCCTCTTCAAGCTTTTGCTCCCACCCAGTTTAGCTGCCACAAACTTTTTTTGGCAAAACCTGTTGACAACGGCAAGGAAATTGGTTAAGTTATAAAAGGTCTGAGTCCGATGCCCCCATCGTCTAGAGGCCTAGGACACCTCCCTTTCACGGAGGTAACGGGGATTCGAATTCCCCTGGGGGTACTTAAAAACAATAAAAAGCAAAAGCTTTTTTGTTTGAAGTTTAAAGATAAAAACCATCATTTAGTAATACTCTAAATGATGGTTTAACTATTATACATAGGGTTCTTTGCTGGCGAGTTCTGCTACACGTTGGTGAATAGCTAGAAGATTTAACCGCAAATCTTTGCTCAGGCGATTTTCAATAATTCCCACTGGCATAGTGAGTTTAGGCCAAACTTGAATTGTGTAGGACAGATTTGTTCCCATATACTCACCAAAGGAATAAGGCTCTAAGCACCAGCTACCAGAAAAGTCTTTAAAATCTCCCTCTACCATACGGAAATTAATTGCTTTGGGGAAGCATTCTTCCAAATCTAGAACTACCCGCGCACAAAATTTGAAATTCAGTAAGCGCTGGGAGCCTACTTGCTCCAGCCTAATCCCACCATTGGGATGCTCGATGAGACGACTTTTGGCGAGGTTGGGGATGAAGTCAGGTAAGGCTTCATAATTTGTCAGAACCTTCCAGATTTGCTCTACTGGTTGGGGAATTTGGACTTTGGCACAGATTTGCCGCTGTCGCTCTGCTATTTTCTTAATTTGAACTTCTACCTTGGCAAGCAAATCCCCTTCTAGGTTGTTGTCATCAGTGGGAGACTGCAAATCAGGGTTCTCTGTTGGGTTCTCTGTTTTAGTCACTTTCAGAATTATGGTTTGCTTTCGTCAGAAAATTGGGGCAGAGTCAAGGTGAAGCAAATTTCGCTCTGTTCCGAATCCGAGATTGGGAGACTTTCAATCGCGATCGCTCCATTCAGATGCTGCACTAAAGACTTGACTAGAGCAAGTCCCAAGCCAGTCCCTGGAGTCCAGCGCCCTTTTCCACGACGGAATTTATCAAAGATGTAGGTTGCTTCTTCTTCAGAGATAGCCCGTCCTGTATTCGTCACCTTCATGATAACTTGATCAATTTGTTGATCAACTCGGTGAGCAGCTTCAAGGTGGACGATAGTATCATGCTCTGAGTATTTACAGGCATTCGTTAACAATTCTTGCAGGATGCGGTCAAAACTCTCTACTTCAGTTTGCAGTTTTAGCGAATCTTCTGGCAAATCTACAGAAATCTTTAATCCCTTTTCGCCAAGTTTTTTTTCAAAAGATGATGCTATATCCTGGATTTTAGTATTTAAATCTATAGATTCTAATTGCGGGGCTTCGTGAGGCGACTCTAGCTTTTGGAGTGTCAACAAGTCATTAATCAAGTTGATTTCCTTTGTACATTCCTGCTCTAGGATATCCATATATCTACCCTGACGCTCTGGTGCTATTCCTGGCAAACGCAAGTTCCGAATTGACATCAGCATATTTGTCAAGGGATAGCGTAAGCGATCGCTCATGTTACTCAAAAATTCATCTTTGAGTTCGTTAAGTTTCCGCAGTTGTTCAACATACTGCCGTGTTCTTTCATGCAATTTCGCTTGGAGTTCCAGGCTACTCTGGAGTTTTGCCGTCCGCTCATCTACCAAAGTTTGCACTTGGCGCAATGTCTGTGACTGAATTATGGCGTTACTCACTTGAGCACAAACCATTTCCACAAGATTTAATTCTGCTGGTTGCCAATTGCGAATCACAGATTGCTGTAGCACCAAGAATCCTAAAATTTTACCTTGACTCTCTAATGGCACTAAAAGTATTGCAGGCAATTCCTCTATTGCAAATAATGGAGCAGCTGTCAAGGTCTCGTTTTGATCTGTATAGTCATCGAAGATTACTGGTTTTCCAGAATCCATGAAGGCACGCTGGCATAAACCACAGTCTGAAACCAAGAAAGACTTAGCTAAGGTGTCTAGTTTACTAGTGCCGGAACTTTGTGTTTCCCTAGCCCATTCACCAATCACGGTAGCTTTCGCTTTGGGAATTTGTTTTTTAGCTTGAGTCCTAAATAGTGGATCTGTATATTTCAGTAATATGAGCAAACCCCGATCGGCCTGTAGAGATTCGGCAGTCGAGGCGATAACTAACTGGAGCATTTGATTCAGCTCCAAGTTGCTACGACTCAATAAAGTTAATTGCTTGATCAAGTTTTGATGCTGCTTGCTCTTTTGCAGAGACTGCTCTTGATGAGTAATTTGTTGAGCTTGTGCCACTCCAGAAAAAGCGATCGCGCAAGCCGACTCCACTTCTTTGAGCAATTGTTTTTCTGGTTCACTCCATTCATAAGGCTGGAATTTAATCAGATTAATCACTCCATTATTATTGCCACCAAACCGAGTCGGAATTGCCAAAACCGCTTTTATCGGTAGTGGCAAATATTGACACCCAGTTACCAGACTGTTCTGAATGATGGAAATGTCTTCAATAGTCAATGGTTGGGCAGCACATTGCAGCACTGGCGAGTGCATAAGTAACTGTTCCATTGAAAACATTTCTTCTGGGTGTGGCAACCCTAGATACTCATCAGCACACCAATTAGTAGTAGTTGCTTCGTCGGATGTCTCATCCGCCACTGAAACCAAGCAGCAGCAATCTACTTGAAAAGCAACTCCTAGCAATTGGGCAATATCTTGCAGCATCAATGCTGTAGCCGAGCTATTAGCAATGATTTGGTTAATTTTTTGTACCAACTCGCGGGCAGGTTCTTCCTGATGCTGCATCAGCTTGACTTGGTAAGGTTGTAGTCGATCTATGTCATCTACGTAATGTGGCGGCGATGATAAAGGCTTTTTCATTTTTGGCACGCCCTCGGATAATAACCCCATTGTTCTTGCACCCAACCTCTTGGCATTATTCTTCACCTTTAGTTGTGTTGCTACACCCTGATAATTGACAAATTTTGTGTAAATACTTTCTCTCACCTGTTATAGCCCTTTTCTATCTCAGATGGCCAAATTTCCACTTTATCAAGCAAATTGCTACATTGGTACATAAGTAATAGAATACTTAAGATATCCTATAAATGCTTCAGTTAGCTTATTTTTAACTGCTCTATTTTGAAATAATGCACTAACTTTATCCTGTCTGTAAGTATACATAAACCGTAATTTCTCTGGAATTACAGCAAAATTACCCTTTATATCACGTAAAATTACGGAACTTAATTTATAAAGTTTTATTACATTTTTTTAAAAACTATTAGGTTTAACAAGCTACTCTTTAATCTCCGTAACTCTCAGTAAAATATCAATGAAGTGAAGGAGGCAGGAGGTTGTTCTTGCAGTATAGGCTTCTGTTCTCTACGAGAGACTGCGCCAACGAGACGTACTCACGTTCAGACCACACTATCAGTGTAGGTAGCTAGTCTGTGAGCGTCTTGCTCTCAAACTGTGGCAGAGATTTGGAGTAGAGCTTAAATTCTTGCTAAATTTTGAATGCAGCCCAGTTATTAGTAAAAATAACTGGGCTGCATTTGTCTAAATATAAAACTAAACCACATCTACTTTGAGAACTATATATAGTTTTTAAAGTAGTAAGAGTATCTTTGTACTCTCTGCTGGTAGTAGCGGACTAGATGCCCGCCCTACTCAAGGTTTCAAAATGGACGAGGTTTATCCAGCCAAGCTCTCGACACTCAGGGGAACCATATCGCCATTCCTCGTCAGTCCTAACAACATCGGTTGTTGGGGTTGAATTAGTTGACCTGTCAGTACACAGCGTTCTTCTTGCTGAGCTGTGGCAGCTATGCTAGCTCGAATGTCGGATCGCGAAAATCGAGGCTTCCACTCACCTGATTTTTGCTGGACATAATTCCAAAGGATATCTCGGATCAGAGCTTGATATCCCTGATTCCCAGCTATTTCTTTGAGTTTATCTTTGAGTTCCCGCTCTAGGCGAATGCTGGTAACTTCCATATCGGTGGTTGGGGTGCGAGCGATCGTATGCATCAGTTTTTCTCCTTAAAGGTATAGACAGGATAGTAATACAAGTGTAGTATGTTTAAAGGAATGTTCAATAGGTGAAATTTTCTGTGAAATCCATTTACCCCATCTCTACTTCAATTTTGTGCGCTACCAATTGCCGAACCAATTGGGAATCAGCTGCTATGGAAGTGGAGTATTTATTTATGGGCGATGGAAGCCGAAATCATGGGCAAATCACAGAAGGTAATGATGATTATAAGTATGTAGGTATTAGTGCACTAATTGCAAAACCACAACTAGATCAACAAAGCGGGGGTTACAGGCAAAGGAATCCTGTACCAATATGAGACCAGAAAATTTTCCGGTCAATTCTAACCCCCGCTTCACCGAAAACTTGAAGCGGGGGTTTTTTTATAAGGAGTTAAGCTGTGACGATATCTTCCATGCGCGGCGCGAACGCAATGCAAGTGTTAGAGCAATCTGTGGTGGTGTTTTCTCAAAATTACTTGCCACTATGTCGGGTCAATATCAAGCGGGCAATTGTGCTGTTAGTAACCAACAAGGCGCAACCGTTGGGTTTTACCACAGAAAGCGGATGGCAAGTTCACTCACCCAGTTTGGTAATTGATGTGCCAAAACATATTCGCTTGACAATCACTTCTAATGAGCGGATGTGGAAAGTTCCGCCAGTGAATCGGCGGGAAGTCTTGCGACGAGACCATCACAGTTGCCAATATTGCGGCAGCGGCAAACATCTAACGCTAGATCATGTGATGCCGCGTTCTAAAGGTGGTTCTCACACTTGGGATAACGTAGTCGCAGCTTGTGAAAGATGTAACTCCCGTAAAGGCGATCGCACCTTATTTGAAGCTGGTATGCAACTGCGTACCAAACCAAAAGCGCCAATCCACCCCGCGATTTCTTTTGCTGAACAGTTTTGGATAGATATGCAAGCAAACCTGGAATAACAGGAGAGCATAAGGAATGCTGAAATTAACTTACACTGAAAGCAGTTTTGATTTGGAATGTGTCACTCTGTCGCTAGAAGAATGGGTAGCGCAGCGAGTGATTTTAGCCCTGCGAGTTGGGCAAAGTTTTTGCATTGAACCCACTACCGCTTCCTTTTTGCTTCCTGTTGATTTGCTAGGAGTAGAAGTACTCAGGGCTGAGGTAAAAAGAGATGACAGAGAAATTATTGCCCTCTGTGCCTGCGATGCCGAATATATGGAAGTCACATTGCGGGGTTCTTGGCTATCAGCTAGTTCTAAGGATGCTGTAGGTGTGTTTGTCACCACTATGAGCGATCGCGCTGAGTTCTTTTTGCATAAACTTTGGCAGGAAGCTCAAGAGAGCAGTGCTTCTGTCATGAGCGAATAAACATAATAGTAGGGTGAGGAGAATTTCTCACCCTTTATTCCTCTATTTGCAGCAGTTCGGGAATTGTCACAAATCGGTAGCCTTGCTGTTTAAGTCCGCTGATGATTTGTGGCAAAGCTTGTACAGTTCTTTGGCGATCGCCACCGCCATCATGCATTAAAACAATAGAACCTGGTTTCGCGCCTTTCAGGACATTATTTACAAATGCCTGCGGTTTGGCGTGAGGGTCAGTATCGGCTGAAGTTAGCGACCACATAATTACAGCGTCTTTCTGGCTTTTGGCGTAAGCGGCTAGTCCGTTATTTAAAAAGCCTCCAGGAGGACGAAACAGAGCAGTTTTGACTCCTGTAGTTTTGTATATCAGGTCAGAAGTGCGATCAATTTCACTCTTGGCTGTGGCTTCATCCATTCGCCGATACCAATGATGCCAAGTATGGTTGCCAATGGCGTGTCCCTCGCCTACCTCACGCTTGGCTAGGTCAGGATTTGCTTGCAAAGCCTGTCCTACCCAAAAGAATGTCACCTTAACATCATTTTGCTTCAGGATATCCAGCATTTCTAGGGTTGTCTTCGGCCAGGGGCCATCATCAATGCCTAGAGCAATGACTTTCTCGTTATTTCTGGGATGCACCTGATAAACTGTTTTTCCCTGAAATTTAGCTGGGACTGTAAAGGTAGGGTTTTCTACTTTGACTGATGGCGGTAATTGGGCATTAATTTGGGCTTTTGCTGGATGATCTTGAACTTGTGCAGTATGGATTTTGCTTAAAGGCTTGTTCAACCCCAATTGTGGGTTGATACTACAAGCTGTAATCGTAGAGGCGATCGCGACAACACTAATTATCTGTTGTCGCTTGAAGTAGTTGTCTGTCACGTCAGGTTTTTAAATATTCACCCAATCATAAGCTGTAGTTTGACCTTTGAGAGGGTTTAGCACGTTGAAATCTAAGTGCAGCAGCTTTTATAGACAATTTCAAAAAAACTTTCTGAAACCCCTTGACACCTCTTGTAGTATTTTGTAGTATATATGTAGTGAGGCGAAAGACAAAGCTTCGCAAGGGTCAAAATCATGTTCTACATACAACTAAAGGACAGGTGTTGAAATCAACCAAAGTCCTTAGTAAACAAAGCTGCTCCTACTTGCAAACCATCGGCAGTAGAAGCAAGAAACGAAAAAAGTTCTAAGTTTGCACTCATCAAAACCACTGAATACATCCGTAATATACAACAGGCTTGCTACCTAGAGTTTCGGTTGTTTTCCTAACAGTTTCTAACAGTAAAAGCTAACTTTTCTGAACCTTGAAAACTGAATAAGAAATGGGCAAGTTCACCAAAAATCTGTACCTAAAAACCTAAAAGTTTAGGCACAGATTCCAAAAAATCGGGGTGTAGCTCAACTGGCTAGAGCGTTCCGTTGTCTGCGGAAATGTTGCGGGTTCAAATCCCGTCACCCTGGTTATAGTCCCGTAGGCGAATAGTTTAAGCCATCAGCCTCTCAAGCTGAAGATTGCGAGTGCGAATCTCGTCGGGACTCCCAAATGGTCAGGTAGCCAAGTTGGTAAGGCGTTGGTCTGCAAAACCGATTAGCGCGGGTTCAAATCCCGCCCTGACCTCTGGTGCGATCGCAGCGTAGCTTAATTAGCAAAGCCCCAGGTTCATACCCTGGTATATGCGGGTGCAAATCCCGCCACTGCCACCAAATGCAGGGATGGTGTAACGGCAACACCTCGTGACTCCAAATCCGATGTTCTAGGTTCAAATCCTAGTCCCTGTGTCAGACAATTTTGGATTTTAAATTTTTTAATCCAAAATCTAAAATTTAAAATCTAAAATTCAGTCAATTATGCCCTCGTGGACGAATGGTTAAGTCAGTGTTCTTTCAAAGCACAGATGCGAGTTCAATTCTCGTCGAGGGAATGATTATGGGTCGGTGGCCGAGTCTGGCTGAAGGCGACAGTCTGTAAAACTGTTCTTTTTTGCACGCAGGTACCCTTCTCTTCGAGACGCTACGCGAACGGGAAGCAAGCTACAAATCCTGCTCGACCCATTATGGAGAGGTGGCTGAGTGGCCCAAAGCATCCTCCTGCTAAGAGGAAACGGGTAGTTAATACCCGTCGCAGGTTCAAATCCTGTCTTCTCCGCCTTGAGAGTGTGGTGTAACTGGATAACATCTCAGTCTACGAAACTGAAGATTTGAGGGTTCAAATCCCTCCGCTCTCGTTACATGATCTCTTATTTTATCCCCCGGTAGCTCAGTTGGTAGTTAGCGCCTGTTTGAAAAACAGGAGGTCGTCGGTTCGATTCCGACCTGGGGGGCTTCGTTGCCTCATAGCTCAATGGTAGAGCAAGCGGCTGTTAACCGCGCGGTTGTAGGTTCGAGTCCTACTGAGGCAGCCATTCATTGCCGGGTAGACGAATTGGTAAGTCGCATCGCTCTGAACGATGAGGTTGCAGGTTCAAACCCTGCCCTGGCAATAAAGCCCTGTGGTGTAATTGGCAACATAGCGCCCTTTGAAGGCGAAGATTCCAGGTTCGAGTCCTGGTGGGGCTGCCAAACCCTGCTCTTGTAGCCCAATTGGAAGAGGCTGCCGTCTCAAAAACGGTAAGTTGTGGGTTCGATTCCCACCAAGAGTACCAAAATTTGCTCCTGTAGCCCAATTGGAAGAGGTGACAGACTTAAAATCTGTTTGGTTGTGGGTTCGACTCCCACCAGGAGTACCAACGGGGTGTAGCGCAGCTGGGAGCGCGGGAGTTTCGGGAACTCCAGGTCGCAGGTTCAATCCCTGTCACTCAGATTTTGCCCTTGTAGCCCAACGGAAGAGGCGCTTCGCCTAGAACGAAGAGGTTGCTGGTTCAAATCCAGTCAGGGGTATTGGTGAATATGCGGGGATAGAGCAACGGTGGCTCGTCAGGCTCATAACCTGAACATCGGTAGGTTCGACTCCTGCCCCCGTCACCAAAATTAGTGCTGGTGTAGCTCAATTGGCAGAGCAACTGATTTGTAATCAGTAGGTTGCAGGTTCAATTCCTGTCACCAGCTTGACTGATGCGGGTGTGATGTAACGGTAGCATGAGACGCTTCCACCGTCTTCGTGCGAGTTCAAATCTCGCCGTCCGCTCTGAAACTTGCGGGTGTGATGTAATCGGTAGCATCTGAGTGCGCCATACTCAGTGCGTGGGTTCAACTCCCTCCACTCGCTTGCGTAGTCCTGTAGCTCAATTGGTAGAGTGTCTTTCTTACAAGAAGAATGTTGCGGGTTCGATTCCTGCCAGGACTACCAAATATTGGGAGTGTAGCTCAATGGAATAGAGCTTCGAGCTTCTACCTCGAAAGTTGTGGGTTCGAGTCCTACCACTCCCGCCTAAACAAGTCAAAAGTTAAAAGTCAAAAATCAAAAGAATGAATTTAATTATTTCTCTTTCTTTTTAGTTTTACTTTGCTCTTTTTACTTATTTGATGGGGTCATAGCTCAAATGGATAGAGCGCCTGCCTTGCAAGCAGGAGGTTATGGGTTCAAGTCCCATTGATTCCACTGATGGTATCTGAAGCCAAAGTGGTCGAGGCACTGGTTTGTGGAACCAGTCATAGCGGGTTCAAGTCCCGTCTGATACCCTTCAATGGAAGATGCTGCTGAATGGACGGCAACCAAGCTTGAACCTTGGAGTACAGGCAACTGTAGGGGTTCGATTCCTCCATCTTCCTCTTTTTCCACCTGAAGCCGAAAAGCGAGGCACTGTGCTGATAACACAGAAATAGGAGGGGCAGTACCTCCCTGGTGGATTTATATCTAGTGTTGGTGTTAACAACGCTTGCGATGTCAGCGATCGCACTTGCTCATTTCTTTTTCAAATTAACGAGGGTGGTTGGCATAACGGCTGTGCATCGGGCTTTTAACCCGCAGAAATAGGTTCGACCCCTATACCACCCATTATGAATAGGAACTAGCGATCGCTAGTTGAGCATGTTGCAATAATATCTCTTTATCCAGAGCATGTATGGGATATTGCGGTGTTACTGCCAGTAGTTTCTCAATTCTTTCTCTAGCTGCTTCTACCACTGCTTCATCTAAGCTACCGTTACTGAGGGAGTCGGCAAAATCTTCAGCAATCTGATAAGTTCTTTCTATAGATGATGAATTAATATTGCGCGAGACAATAAACAGGTCGCAGCCTGCATGAAGTGACCGCGCCACAGTACCAGCTTTCATAAACATATCTGAGATCGCTTTCATATCTAAATCGTCAGACACAACCACTCCCTCAAAGCCAAGTTCCTCTCTAAGTATGGTTTTGAGGATAGCCTGGGAAAGCGTTGCAGGTAGATCAGGATCTATCTTGGGAAATAAAATATGGACAGTCATAATCAAAGGAATCTGTACTTCGATTAGGGCTTTGAAAGGTATAAGTTCTCGAAGTCGCAGGTCTTCTAGAGTTAAATTTAGTATTGGTAGCTCAATGTGAGAGTCGTTGCTGGTGTCTCCATGTCCGGGGAAGTGTTTGGCGCATCCAATAATTCCTGACTCTTGCAATCCAAAGTAGTAGTCACGGGCACCTTGAGTAACAGTTTCGGGAGTGTTACCAAAGGCGCGAGGCCCAATCACCGGGTTATTGGGATGGGAAAAAATATCTGCTACGGGTGCCCAGGATAAGTTTATGCCCAGTGATTTTAGTTCTACTGCTGTGGCTTTTGCTACTTCACGGGCGTGCGATCGCAGCAACAAGGCATAAGGAAAACGGGTAATTGGCAATGGTGTACGAATTACACGACCTCCTTCATGATCCAGGGTGATAAACATGGAATCACGTTCAGTATATTCTCGTATCTGGTTGTTCAAATCCTTGAAGCTTTCTAGCCAAACCTGATATGGAGTGCCATCCAGAAAGTTCTTGGCGAAAAAGATCACCCCAATTGGTCTCAATTCATTGAGTGCGCGTTTATCGTCATCGCTTAATTTAGTGCCGGAAATACCTAGAACCAGGTGATGTCCAAAGCGCCTTAGCTCCTGCGATACACTCATAATCTTTTACCTATAAGTTGTAAGGTAAACAACTGAGTTGTTCAACCTAGAGGACATAAACATTTATCCTACACCCTCGTAGGAGCGGAAAGTTTTCAAAGGTAAGTTTTTTTATTCTTGTCCTAATAGCGAATACTGAGTATATAGAGGATCAGATCCCCGACTTCCTGAAGAAGTCGGGGATCTTTTTGTTTGTAACTCATTTGGGATTGCTATATGTGGGAAATTAACTAGCTGTCTTTAAGCAATGCCCCAGACATTTTTTCAGAGCAAATACACAAATCAGCAAAGAAATCAACTACTTTAAGACAACGTTTTGAATTACCTATTTTCAGTCAAAGGAAATACTTTTGTTTCGCTAAATCCTCTATATGTAAAAATAGATGAAATGCACGCCGCAAAGCTATTGCCAACAATGGTATTGGCAATTTAGTTGGGTAGGTGCGCGTAGGTAAAATTCCCTTGGGCAAAAGTTTTTTGGGGAAGCGATCGCACAATAACTGCCAAATGTAACGGATTGCAACGTATAATGAGAACGATAAAACGGTTAAGAAATATTGAAGAGCAGTAGGGTTACATGCGAGTAGCGATCGCGGGAGCGGGACTAGCAGGACTTTCCTGCGCGAAATATCTCACGGACGCAGGTCACACACCCATTGTCTTGGAACGTCGAGACGTTCTAGGCGGTAAAGTGGCCGCGTGGAAAGATGCTGATGGAGACTGGTACGAAACAGGCCTGCACATCTTTTTTGGGGCATATCCCAATATGTTGCAGTTATTCAAAGAACTGGACATTGAAGATCGGTTGCAGTGGAAAGAACACACAATGATCTTCAACCAGCCGGATGCACCAGGTACTTACAGTCGCTTTGATTTCCCAGATTTGCCGGCACCAATTAATGGTATAGTGGCAATTCTGCGAAACAACGACATGCTGACATGGCCAGAAAAAATCCGCTTTGGCATCGGCTTATTGCCGGCCATGATTCAGGGGCAAAAGTACGTTGAAGAAATGGACAAATATTCCTGGACAGATTGGCTGCGTAAACAGAACATTCCAGAACGGGTCAATAAAGAAGTTTTTATTGCCATGGCCAAGTCGCTGAACTTCATCGGGCCAGATGAAATTTCGGCAACCATTCTTTTAACGGCCCTCAATCGTTTCCTCCAGGAAAAAAATGGCTCGAAAATGGCCTTTCTGGATGGTTCGCCAACAGAACGATTGTGTCATCCCCTAGTAGATTACATCACCGAACGCGGCGGAGAAGTACGCTTGAATGCCCCCTTAAAAGAGATTTTGCTGAACGCCGATGGTAGCGTGAAAGGATACTTGATTCGAGGATTGAATGGGGAAGAGGATGAAGTTTTCACGGCGGATTTGTATGTATCCGCCATGCCGGTTGACCCTCTGAAGGTGATTTTGCCAGCACCTTGGAAACTTATGGAGTTTTTCCAAAAGCTAGACGGGTTGGAAGGCGTGCCTGTGATTAACGTGCATTTGTGGTTTGATCGTAAACTTACACAAATTGATCACTTGCTATTTTCGCGATCGCCCCTCCTCAGCGTTTATGCTGATATGAGCAATACCTGCCGTGAATACGCCAACCCCAATCGCTCAATGCTGGAATTAGTTCTAGCCCCGGCAAAAGATTGGATTGCCAAATCCGATGAGGAGATTGTGGCCGCAACTATTGCCGAGTTAGAAAAACTCTTCCCCGATCACTTTGGGGGAGACAATCCAGCAACATTGCTGAAATCTCATGTGGTGAAAACGCCCCGTTCAGTTTACAAAGCGACCCCTGGTCGTCAACAGTACCGTCCCTCGCAAACAACCCCCATTACTAACTTCTATCTCAGCGGGGATTACACCATGCAACGCTACCTAGCCAGTATGGAAGGTGCCGTACTTTCTGGTAAGCTGACAGCGCAGGCGATTTCTGAGGCCCTCCCGGTAGCAAATTCCTCAAACCTGCAAACGCTCACCCGACCGCCCGCAACGAATGCTGCAACTGCCTGATTCCCCCCCGCGCATGAAAACGCTGGTCTCTGTAGACGAGTCATACAAACTTTGTCGGCATCTCACAGCAAAGTATGCCAAGACTTTTTACCTGGGTACTTTGCTGATGAATCCGGTAAAACGTCAATCTATTTGGTCAATTTACGCTTGGTGTCGCCGTACAGATGAATTGGTGGATGGCCCCGCATCTGCTATTACCACGCCAGAAACCCTAGACCTATGGGAACAGCAGCTGGAATCGATTTTTGCGGGACGCCCATTAGAAAATTACGATGTAGCTTTAGTTGATACCCTCCAGCGCTTTCCGATGGACATTCAGCCCTTTC
Organism: Nostoc sp.; assembly: GCF_036917935.1. Lineage (GTDB taxonomy): Bacteria > Cyanobacteriota > Cyanobacteriia > Cyanobacteriales > Nostocaceae > Nostoc. The sequence continues at coordinate 165,908 of NZ_JBALEL010000054.1, forward strand.
GGGATATGATTGCCGGTCAGCGCATGGACTTATATCGCAGTCGTTATGAAACCTTTGAGGATTTATACCTCTACTGTTACCGCGTTGCTGGCACTGTCGGCTTAATGTCAACAGCGGTTATGGGTGTCGATAGCACCATATACACAGCACCGTGGCGGCAGAACAAACAACCTTATCTTCCCATAGAAGAAGCGATCGCTCTCGGAATTGCCAATCAACTCACTAATATCCTGCGGGATGTGGGAGAAGATGCCAAGCGGGGGCGGATCTACATTCCCCTTGAGGACTTGGCAAAATTCAACTATACCGAGCAAGACTTCTTCAAAGGTGTGGTAGACGATCGTTGGCGGGCATTGATGCGCTTTCAAATTGACCGCGCCCGCCAATTTTACACCACATCCGACCAGGGAATTACTTATTTAGCATCCGATGCCCGTTGGCCCGTATGGGCGGCATCGATGCTGTACGGTCAAATTTTAGAGGTGATTGAACGCAACGATTACGATGTATTCAGTCAGCGGGCTTACGTCCCCCAGTGGAAAAAGTTACGCACCTTGCCCATAGCTTGGATGCGATCGCAAGTCCTTTGAGCAATTAGTCATTTGTCCTCGTCGTTACAAATGACAAATGACAAATGACTATTGACTCTTCCCAACAAACCTGCTACCATTATTATTCGTGAGTCAGGAGAGGTGGCTGAGTGGTCGAAAGCGGCAGATTGCTAATCTGTTGTACGGCAGGCAACTCCGTACCGAGGGTTCGAATCCCTCCCTCTCCGTTTTTCAGCCTTTGATACACCGAGTATATTCTGTGTACAAAAATAAATATTAATGCCGGGGTAAATACTTCTACTCCCAAAGATGGATGATATGATTTATCCTTTGGAGTCTAGAGTAAGATCCAGCTAAGTTACAAATCTAGTTTGAATCTTATTTTTAGGCTCCTAAATATCTGAGGAGTGAAAGTAATTTATGAGAAAACTTAGCGCCGCTTTAACCTTCAGTATAGCTACCCTAGCAACTGGGTTGCTAGTTGGGGGTTGTGGTGATACCAGTACCCCTAATGGCACAGCTAACAGTGGAAGTACCGCTACCCCAGCGGCATCAACTACTACAACCAGTGGTAAAGGACTAAAAATTGGTTCCCTACTACCGACAACAGGCGACTTAGCTTCTGTGGGACAGCAGATGCTAGGTTCCGTCCCTTTATTAGTCGATACGGTCAACGCTTGCGGTGGGGTGAATGGCGAACCTGTTAGCTTGGTGCAAGTAGACGACCAAACCGACCCGAAAGCTGGAGCTGCGGGTATGACCAAACTAGCAACCTTGGACAAAGTGGCCGGTGTAGTTGGCTCCTTTGCCAGCAGCGTTTCTAGTGCAGCAGTCTCCATTGCCACACCGAATAAAGTCATGCTGGTTTCTCCTGGTAGTACCAGTCCCGTCTTTACTGAAAAAGCCCAAAAAGGTGACTTCAAAGGCTTTTGGGCGCGTACAGCCCCCCCCGATACCTACCAAGCACTAGCTTTAGCCCAACTTGCCAGAAAAAAAGGTTTCAAGCGAGTTTCTACAGTCGTGATTAATAACGACTATGGCGTTGGTTTTGAAAAAGCATTCGTGCAAACCTTTGAAAAATTGGGGGGAACCATCGTTAATAAAGATAAGCCTGTCCGCTACGATCCGAAAGCCCAGACATTTGATACAGAAGCGGCTGCTGCTTTTGCTGGTAAACCAGATGCAGTTCTGGCTGTACTCTACGCGGAAACTGGTAGTCTGTTTTTGAAAGCCGCCTATCAGCAAGGTGTGGCGAAGGGAATACAGATTTTGTTGACAGATGGGGTAAAATCACCTACTTTTCCAGAACAAGTTGGCAAAGGCAGTGATGGTAAATATATTTTAACTGGAGCGATCGGTACAGTACCTGGTTCCGATGGTAAAGCATTAGAAGCTTTCAACAAGCTGTGGAAGGATAAAAAGGGTGGTGCGCCAGGGGAATACGCTCCTCAAGCTTGGGATGCGGCTGCTTTATTGACATTGGCGGCACAAGCTGCTAAAGAAAATACAGGCGTTGCTATAGCCAGCAAAATCCGTGAAGTTGCTGATGGGCCTGGTACAGAAGTTACTGATGTCTGCGAGGGACTGAAATTACTTAAAGATGGTAAAAAGATTAACTACCAAGGAGCCAGCGGCAACGTAGATGTTGATGCTAACGGCGATGTTGTCGGTGTATACGATGTTTGGACAGTAGGGGACGATGGCACAATCAAGGTGATTGACAAAGTTACCCCTAAGTAGAAACTTAGGAGTTAGGAGTTATGAATTTAATCTTAATAATTCCTAACTCCTAACTCCTAATTCTTAAAGCCCACTGAAGTTGTAACCAACTCCTAACAATAAGCCCACATCAGTTTCATCGAAAAATCCGGCATTCACAGCAGCCGTTGCCGTAAATTGAGAAGTTAGGGGCACATCAATGCCAGCAGATGCCAAAAAAGCAATTTGCGAATTATCACCAGTTTTGTAAGCTGCACCCACTCCGATGTAAGGAGCGATCGCTAATGGTTCGCTAAAAGCATCTGCTGATTTGAAAGTAAAATCGTAGGTGATAGGAACTAGAACTGTGGTGTTGTTCCCAAATATGGCTGAGGGTCGCACCGAGATAGAATTTGTCAGTCCGATTTTGCTGACTACCGCAAAGTTACCGTCGCCCAAAGACGTGTCACCACCATTCAAACCAATGTTAGCAGCGACGCCAAGATAGCTGCTACCACCACGGGTAGTTCTACCTAAATCAATATCCGATTGCGCCACTTTGGGAGCAGAGGGTTGAACAGTAGTTTGAGAAGTCGGTTGTACAAACTCAGAGGTGAGTGTCGCAGATGAGGTTGCGACTGTGCCTGGAACGGGTGTGGGTGTTACACTGGCATTTTCCTGTATCGCAGTGTTAGGTAACTGGTGTACCTTAGTTAAATTTGTGACTGTAAAAGTTTCAGTTGTTTCTTTAGAGAGATTTTGGCTTGCAGTGTCGAGTTCTGGACTAAACTCGTTGGGAGACGCTACGGTTGCGGAAGATTCGGTTAATGGTTGACTGCTCACCTTGTCTACTGTCTGGGCGCTTGCAGATAAGCCGCTACTCAGGAATGCAACAGCAGCTATACTTGGCAACCAAAAAACACCTTTACGAAGAAAAATAGTATTCACATTCACTCCTAAAACAATGTTGCCACGAAAAATAAAGGTTTTTGTTGATTTAAGTCAACAAATTCGGGCAATACTCAAAATTTAACATCAAAAAATCGGTTTTACACCCTGAATTTACTTGATTTCTCTAGTTAATATTTACTAGCAAAAAATTAAATACTATAGCAATCCTGAATCATTTGTGAGAAACAAAATACCCGGCTTCTCAAAGAACTCAGGTATCTGTGGGTTACAATTTTCACAATTAAATAAGATTGCTATATATTCTGAATATCCTCAATTTGACAGATGACATTAAGCAAAAAGACTATTTGTTAAGGAGGTGATCGGGATTGCGATCTCTCCCATGTTCGCGCAGCGTCTCGCAGAGAAGGGAAGAGGTTTTCTTCCAGCACAGCTTCCTTGCCGTTAAAGGCGGCTTGATTGTGAAGTGATATTACGAAGCTTGCAAAAATATTTAGAAATTGCCGACAAGTCAAACATAGTTCTAACGTAGAACCTATTAGGAGAGACTTGAGGCAAATGTGATGAGCGGAAATAATATTCAAAAGTATCGGTTTGTCTGTACCCTGACTTTCGGTGATATCTACGGTCAAATAATTGTTTGGTTAATTACAATTACCCTAAGTTTGGCATCAGCTTTGGCGCTGATGGGTGCCAAGCGACCCGTGTACGCTTTAGCAACGGCGGGTCTCGTCGTTCTGCTATCGCTACCTTTCTTGTTGTTTGCGTTTGTCACTACTTTGTTAAATCATATTGAAGTTAGTCCTGTAGGGCCGGGAACCAAAATGGAACCTATACCAGGTAATGTGTCTCAGCAACAACCTGTACAAGCAACTAGCTAAAGAGTTAGGAGTTATGAGTCACTCCATCTGTGCCATAACTCTTCATTTTTAACTTTTCACTCCTTAATTTCAAAATGTGTCATAACATCCCTGTCTATAGGCAGGGAATTTTTTTGTAGAGATGCTACTGTCGCAACGCACTACCTGATTAATCACGTCTCTACAATAGAACAGCAGTTGTTTGCAGTCGGGGCTAAATATGCTGGAACATGATGTGATTATTGTCGGGGGTGGATTGGCGGGATGTCGCGCTGCTGTGGAAATTGCCCGCACCGACCCTAGTTTAAATATTGCTGTGGTTGCCAAAACCCACCCAATTCGTTCCCACTCGGTTGCGGCTCAAGGTGGTATGGCTGCGTCGCTGAAAAATGTTGATTCGGAGGATAGTTGGGAAGCACATGCTTTCGATACTGTCAAGGGTTCTGATTATTTGGCAGACCAAGATGCTGTGGCAATTCTCGCTCAGGAAGCGCCAGATGTGGTAATTGACTTGGAACATATCGGCGTTTTGTTCTCTCGTTTACCCGATGGGCGCATTGCCCAACGAGCTTTTGGGGGACATTCCCACAACCGCACTTGCTATGCCGCTGACAAGACCGGTCACGCGATTTTGCACGAATTGGTGAATAATTTGCGGCGTTATGGGGTGCAAGTTTATGAAGAATGGTATGTAATGCGTCTCATTTTGGAGGAAAATGAGGCGAAGGGTGTGGTAATGTTCCATCTTTTGGATGGACATATAGAGGTGGTGCGGGCTAAGGCGGTGATGTTTGCCACTGGGGGTTATGGTCGCGTTTATAACACTACCTCTAATGATTACGCTTCTTCGGGTGATGGTTTGGCAATGACTGCGATCGCCGGTTTGCCCCTCGAAGATATGGAATTTGTGCAGTTTCATCCCACTGGTTTATATCCGGTAGGGGTGCTGATTTCAGAAGCGGTACGGGGAGAAGGGGCGTATCTGATTAATAGTGAAGGCGATCGCTTTATGGTGAATTATGCACCTAGTCGGATGGAACTAGCTCCTCGTGATATTACCTCACGAGCGATCGCTTACGAAATTCGCGCCGGACGTGGTATTCATCTCGATGGAACTGCTGGAGGCCCCTTTGTTTATCTCGATCTACGCCATCTGGGTAAAGAAAAAATTATGAGTCGCGTTCCCTTCTGCTGGGAAGAAGCCCATCGTCTAGTAGGCGTTGACGCGGTAACTCAACCTATGCCAGTCCGCCCGACAATTCACTATTGTATGGGTGGTATACCAGTTAACACTGATGGTCAAGTTCGTAGTAGTGGCGATGGTTTTGTTGATGCTTTCTTTGCTGCGGGTGAAACATCTTGTGTTTCCGTACATGGTGCCAATCGCTTGGGGAGTAATTCACTGCTGGAGTGTGTAGTTTATGGTAAGAGAACTGGGGCTGCGATCGCCAAATTTGTGCAAAAACGTAAGTTACCCTCTGTAGATGAGCAACGGTATGTAACGGAAGCCCAGCAACAAATTCAAGCTTTGCTAGAACAACCAGGACAGTATCGCATTAACCAAGTCCGTGAAGCTTTTCAAGATTGTATGACTGAGTACTGTGGTGTTTTCCGCACTGAGGCATTAATGAGTGAAGGTTTGCAGAAACTAGAAGAAATACAACAAAAATACCCTCAAATTTATTTAGATGACAAAGGTAGTTGCTGGAATACGGAACTCGTGGAAGCCTTAGAATTGCGAAGTTTGATGGTAGTAGGACAGACAATTTTGGCATCAGCCCTAAATCGCCAAGAAAGTCGTGGCGCTCATTTCCGCGAAGATTATTCTCAGCGAGATGATGCTAACTTTCTCAAACACACAATGGCTTACTATTCACCAGCGGGAATTGAGATTCAATATCGACCGGTGGCGATTACTATGTTTGAACCAAAAGAGCGGAAGTATTAGCAAAGGATAAAGTATGAAAAATAAAAGCTGAAATACCTTATTTTTCATACTTAATTGATTTTATAAATTAGATGGGGTGTTGGATAATGACACACACTTGACTAAGGAATTAGAAATAGGTCAAGATATCCAACAAATTCTCTAAGACTAGGAACACTATTAGTAAGTTGTATATATAGAAACTCATAATCGAGATTAGATGCAAGTCGATTGAGTTGGTTCTCGCTTTTGTTATAACCTTTACCTACAAGATTATAAATCTGTTTCATATCATCGGAAGGTTTAGGTCTTGCTTCCATATCATCAGTCTTAGGGTTAAATCCAAAAGATTCTTGAATTCTCTCTGGCGTTAGGCTTGCATCTATTTTGATAAAATGATTATATTCTGCTAAAAACCATGTTTCTATTTCTATCACAGCAAGAACTATGTCTATAGAAATTGTTCCTGCTGGCAAAGAATAACGCAAACCAGTTATAAGCTTAGATTTTTGAGATATGGGTATTGGATAAACATGTCCTGACAATATTCCACTAAGTCTAATTTCATGTATTTTTAATTGTTCCAGGTAATATTTGTTAAAACTTATTTACAAGTTATACTAATTATGGTGATATGTACTTAATAATAGTCCATTAGCAAGGCTCATACTCAATTCTAATGCTATTCCTCTACATAAGTAAGTTCATCGCGAATTGACAGAGCAACAGGAACTACCCTCAAACATTCAAGATATGATTAGTCAGCAAAAAACCTACAGGGTTTTACGATCGCACCTACATAATCCGAGATTTAGCAGTAAGTGCAAAAATATTTTCTGTATGCCGTAAAATTCTTACTATAAAAACAAGATTTTTATTTAAAATATGAACGATTCACAAACTTGGTATATTGTCAAGCGTTCTGCTGGAAATTGCGAAATTATCCCCAGCGACCAAGTTGGCGATGATAATCTAGAGATTATAGAACAGTGGGGGCCTTTTAGTTCGCAAGAAGAAGCGATCGCTCGGCGGGTTGGACTTATTAGGGCTGGAAAGTGCCAACCAGTTTAAGTTAGTAGTTAGAAGTTGACAGTGACGGCCTTTATTCCTAACTCCTCACTATTCACTCCTAACTTTAATTCCTAACTCTTCATTTTTCTGCCGTGGGTGTACCCTTAGCAGTAATTTTTTTACCTATGACTTCCACTGCTTTAGCGAATTGAGGGTCTGCTAGGGTAGCAAGTTTATCACGTTCATGGAGCCACAATTCCTCCATCTGCTTTTTGGTCAAATCCACTTTCACATCTGGCGAAATGCCTTTGTGATTGATATCTGTACCATTGGGGGTATAGTAATGAGCAATTGTCACCGCCAATCCTGAACCATCTTCCAGGGGACGCACCGATTGCACTAGTCCCTTACCAAAGGTTTGAGTACCGACCAAAGTAGCACGCTTATTATCCTGCAAAGCCCCTGAGAGGATTTCACTGGCACTAGCTGAACCTTTGTCTACCAGTACCACCAACGGTTTATTTGTCAAGGCTCTTCCGTTTGCCTCTTCTTTTTCTGCCTCTCCTTGGCGTTCAACGGTGGAGACAATCTTACCTTTATCTATCCACATCCGGGCAATATCAACACTAGAGAAGAGTAAGCCGCCTGGATTACCACGCAGATCAAGGATATATCCAGCTACCCGTTTGCTTTCTAAATCTTTGATGGCAATTTGCATTTCTTTGCCAGCATTGGCGCTGAACTGGTTCAAGCGGATGTAACCAAGATTTCCCGCTGGGGTTTTCTTTTGAGAAAATTTAACTGGATGGATTTCAATTCGCGCCCGTTTGATGTCAAACTGTTTTGTCTTACCGTCACGCTCAATTGTCAAGCTGACTTGAGATCCTGCTTCACCTCTAATCAAGGATACTGCCTGATTGGTATCCATCCCCTTAGTGTCTTTGCCGTCAATTTTGAGGATGATATCTTTTGCCAAAACACCAGCTTTAAAGGCTGGTGTATCTTCAATTGGCGCAATTACAACCAACTGCTTGGTTTTTTCATCCTGACTAATGGTGATCCCAATGCCTGTCAATTCTCCAGAGGTATCCACTTGCATATTCTTAAATTCCGCTGGGTCCATAAACCGGGTATATGGGTCTTCTAGCTTTTTCAGCATTTCCCGAATGGACTTATACGCATCCTGCGGATTACTGTAGGACTTGCTCAAGTATTCCTTGCGAACAGCCTGCCAATCTACCTGATTAAAAGTACCGTCTACATATTGGCGTTGAACAATTTGCCAAACTTCATCTACTAATTCTTTAGGACTTGCTTTAAATAAAGCCTGACCTCGCGAGTGAATGCCAAGGCTAGTAACAGCGATCGTGGAGAGTGTAACTGCCGTAGCACCCAAAACAAGCCTACTTTTTGTAATCACCATAATGACAGCTGCGTCAGAGGGAAAATATATAGTCAGTATGCTCAATCTAACACAGGCTACCACTGTACAGACGGAGTATGTATTTCTAATTTAAACAAAATACTTGACAATCTGCCGAATTTGAGGATTGGGCATTGGGAATGGGGCATGGGGCATTGGTTATTCTCCTTGTCTCCCTCATCTTCCTCTGCTTCCCCTGCCCCTCTGCTCCCTTTATGGTTCTACCCAGCGTTCATCTGCCTTAATGAGGTTAATTAATTCCTCTACACCTTTATCTTCTGGGACTTTTTTAATTTCTTCTCGACCACGATACAAAGAAATGTAACCAGGGGTTTTGCCAACATAACCATAGTCGGCATCTGCCATTTCTCCGGGGCCATTGACAATGCAACCCATAACTGCAATGTCTAGCCCAGTTAAGTGTTTAGTGGCTTCCCGAACTTTGTGCAGCACTTCCTCTAGGTTAAACAAAGTGCGTCCACAGGAAGGACAAGCGACGTATTCCACCATCGTTTTTCGCAATCCCAAAGCTTGGAGAATGCTGTAACAGACGGGAATTTCTTTTTCTGGTGCTTCTGTTAGTGAGACGCGAATTGTATCACCAATGCCATCAGCAAGTAAGGTAGCAATACCAGCCGTGGATTTAATTCGCCCGTATTCACCATCACCGGCTTCCGTAACGCCTAAATGTAACGGGTAATCCATACCCAGGTCATCCATGCGCTTGGCAATGAGGCGATAGGCGGCTAGCATCACAGGTACTCGTGAGGCTTTCATGGAAATTACCAAGTTGCGGAAATCCAAAGATTCACAAATACGGATGAATTCTATGGCAGATTCCACCATTCCTTCTGGGGTGTCACCGTAGGTAAATAGCATCCTTTCAGCGAGGGAACCGTGATTTACCCCAATTCGCATCGATTTACCTTGATCTCGCAAAGAAACTACTAGAGGTTCTAGGGTTTCGCGGATTTTATCGCCAATTTCGTCAAATTCGGTTTTAGTATACTCAGTTCGATTGATGTTTGGCTTTTCAAAGACATACAAGCCCGGATTAATCCGCACTTTCTCAATATGTTTGGCGACTTCCACAGCGATTTTTAGCCCATTGTGATGGACATCAGCCACTACTGGCACGTCTTGGTAAGTTTTAATTAATTTTTGTTTAATTTCTGCTAAAGCTTTAGCATGAGCCATACTCGGCACTGTGACGCGGACAATTTCGCAGCCTATTTCGTGCAGACGACGAATACCAGCCACGGAACCATCAATATCAAGAGTGTCTTCGTTAATCATTGACTGCACCACAACGGGGTAGACGCCGCCAATGGTGACATTTCCCACCTTTACGGGACGGGTTTTACGCCGCTTAATAGTTGTATCAAAGGTGGCTTGAGTTGATGTGATGCTTGAAGTGTTGACTGTGGGCAGAGTTTGCATAACCTGATTAGGTAAATTTGCTGTAGCTCAAATATCAGATTTAATAAATCTCTGTTTCCCAGATTGCCACAGCTAGCGCTTTTTTGGACGATTAATATAGAAAAAAATGGAGAATGAGGCAGGGAAAGAAACAAAGGGCAATTGAGGAGTTTTGCTCTTTTGTAAAGATATGCTGCTTAAAAATCCTTTTAAGTGAGTAGTTTGAGTAGCGATCGCTTTAACCCGCCTAAGTTGCGATGCTCCTAGATTTACAAACATCAGATATCAGCCACTTTTACTAGAATGGCACTAATAAAAGATACAGCCCTTGCCCTGACTGGTTCCCAGACTATAGGCTGGGAACTAGTCAGGGAGGCTCCGCCTCCAGTAGCTTGACGAGAGGCAGAGCCTCTTTGAATACATTCCCAGCCTCCAGGCTGGGAACGAGGCGACACAAGCCTATGGGCTTTTTTTAGTGCCATTCCGCTTTGACTATACCTCCGTATTTATGGGAGAAAACATATTGACCAGATTCTAAACCAGTGGCATATTCCTCTAGCCAGTTCTGAAAATTTGAAGCGACGAGTTCTCTCTTGCCGTCATCGTGCCACATCTGAATAATTTGTCCAACTTTGCCACCTTTAGCAGGAGCTAAGTCTAGACAATCATGGTTGCCAGCACCGTCATAGGTTAGTGGTATCCATAACGGACTCCACCAATCTGTACAAATTCCTATTCCTGGTTCTGGCTGACTTTCACAACCATCGAAATTACCTCCGTCTAGAAGTTCCTTCCAAACTTGCCATTCATCTTGAATACGTTCAAGAGATAGAAATTCTCGTCCATTAATCAGCCCATAATCGTAGCCTGATTGTCCATTATGGATACGGTAAGAACTCTTGACATCATCAGGAAACTGTATCAGCAGAGCGTCTTCTACTGCCTTGATCTGACTCTCTGATGCTCCAGGGTTCCATGTATCAAGAACTTGTGGAGCATTAGCTTTGAGCCAGAATTCTATTCTTGTCCAAATTTCCTGCATACTTTGTTTTGCCTTATGGTTGGTTTACAGATGAGTGGTTAGATCAACGGTTGACGATGTTGCGAAGTTTGGATGAGAGCGATAACTTCGTTAAACTTCGTTAAGCTTCACTAACGCTAAATTTTGTTTTTAATAATACAAATATACTATTAAATAAATAAGATGAGGAGCGATCGCCCCTACCACGAGCTAAATTAGACTTATCACCAAATTCTTTGACGGCCATGCTAGAAAAAACATCTACATTCCAGAAAGCCATAGAAGCGGTAGAAGCATTAGATCCAGAAGCTCAGGCTATTCTTGTAGATATTATCCAAAAGCGCCTCAAACAACAGCGACGGGATGACTTATTAAAGGCGGTTGCAGAAGCTCGTGAAGCCTATGCTAAAGGGGAAGTACGTAGTGGAACTGTTGCTGATTTAATGGCGGAGTTGGATGATTGATGCAACTGCTATGGAGTGCAAGATTTATTCGAGATTTTAAGCGTTTAGCCCGTCGAAATCAGCAATTACGCTCTGTAGTTGAGCAAACATTACAATAACTTGCTGAAGATCCCTTTTACCCTAGCTTGCGTACTCATAAACTTAAAGGGGATTTATTGGGTACATGGGCTTGTTCGGTAGACTACAACAATCCTATTCTATTTGAGTTTGCTCCTCATCCAGATTCTGGAGAATTAGTAATTTCTTTGTTGACCTTAGGTTCTCATGATGATGTTTACTAAGGTATAGCGGTTCTCGCTTAAGTGAGGTACAAGAACCCCACCCCCAACCCCCTCCCCGCTCTTCGAGAGGGGACTATGATGTACCTCATGTGATCAGGAAACGCTATAACGCTAGACTTAATAAAATTTGGGGATTGAAATTATAGATGTTATTACAGAATAAAAGCGACTGTAATTATGAACACCCAAATAACACCCGAACTATCCATTCCTCCGCACTTTAACCCCGCTAAGGTGAGCGAAGTCTGGCGCGTACCTTACCAAGAACGTGCAGCAGAAGCTGAAATCTGGGCAAAACAACAGGAGATCAAACCTGCATCTTTAGATAAAACCAGCATTTGCTTACTATTAATTGATGTCCAAAACACCTTCTGCATTCCTGGATTTGAATTATTTGTAGGTGGAAAATCCGGTACTGCGGCGGTGGATGATAACGTCAGGTTATGTGAGTTTATCTATCGCAACTTGGGAGTAATTACGAAAATTGTACCCACCCTGGACAGCCACACAGCAACGCAAATTTTTCATCCGATCTTTTGGGTGAACGCCGCCGGAGAACATCCAACGCCAGCAGCGACTAGCATCACTGCTGAAGATATCGAACAAGGTATTTGGAAAGTAAACCCAGCAGTAGCTAACAGTATTACTAATGGGGATTACGAATTATTAGAAAAACACGCTTACCATTACGTTAAGCAACTAAGTCAAGACGGGAAATATCCGCTTATTGTTTGGCCTTATCATTCTATATTGGGTGGTATTGGTCATGCTTTAGTTTCATCAGTAGAAGAAGCGATATTTTTCCACTGCATTGCGCGTCAGAGTCAGACACAATTTGAAATCAAAGGTGAAAATCCCTTAACAGAAAATTATTCCATCTTACGTCCAGAGGTGTTGGAGGATTTTGAGCAACGTCCACTTGCTCAAAAGAACATCCGCCTGATAAAACAACTTTTAGAATTTGATGCTGTTATTATCGGTGGTCAAGCTAAAAGTCACTGCGTTGCCTGGACAATCGACGATTTATTAACAGAAATTAAACAGGTAGATGCTAGCCTTGCGAAAAAAATCTATCTACTAGAAGATTGCACTTCCCCCGTTGTTGTTCCCGGTGTTGTTGACTACACAGAACAGGCAGATGCAGCATTTACAAGGTTTGCAGAAGCAGGAATGCACATCGTAAAATCTAGCGAACCCATAGCATTTTTTTAAAGCAAAGTATCACAAAGGAACACAGAGATTTCCGCCGCGTTCCTACCCTGCGGGAAGGCGTTCGCGTAGCGTCTCGTAGAGAAGCGCCTATGCATTTCCCTCTGTGTTCCGCTGCGTTTAAAAACAAGCCTCATTTCTTCAAATAACCCTTGGGATCTTGCGCTACCCAACCTAGAGATGAGCTAGAACGTACTTCAAAATGGAGATGCGGTTGAGTGGATGTTGGTTTTCCACTAGTGCCTACCGTTCCTAGTAAGTCTCCTTTTTTCACTTGTTGACCGACAGTAACTTTGATACTGTCAAGCTGGGCGTAGCGGCTTTGAAGTCCGCCACTGTGGTTAATAATGACCAACTTGCCATAAGAACCTTGATCGCTGGCAAAGGCTACAGTTCCAGGTGCGATCGCTAGCACATTAGTACCAACTGCTGCTAATAAGTCAACACCACTGTGGAAGAAAACTTCACCTGTTGCCGGATTAATTTGCCACCCGTAAGCTAATCCCACAGTTACCACTTGTGCCAAAGGATATCCAGACAGGGATGCACGGTTTGGCGTAGCTGCGTCAGTAGGTAAAGGGGACTTAGTTACAACACCATTGGGCGACCAATTTACCCCTGGAACAAATACGATTCTGGGGTCTTGTTGGCAACCATTCACCTCAAAAAGGCTATCAGCACGAACTTTGTATTGTGCCGCCACTTGTCGCCAAGTCTCACGGCGAGGGACTTCGACTACAATCCCATTGTAGGGAGGAATTTGAAGCACACTACCAATGGCTGCGATCGCACCATTCTGCAAAGCTGGATTCATACCGATAATAGTTGTTGGAATGAGATTGTAGCGCTGCGCTATGCTTTCCAAAGTTTCGCCACGAACAACTTTATGGCGTTGGAAGCGAGATAGGGCTGGAGTTGGGCAACCACCCACAGCAGCGTTAGCACTGTTCGAGTATGGCAGTATGCTTACTAGGCCCAAGGCGCTAACTAAGCTACAGAGAAACAGTTGACGAAAGGGTAAAGTCATGTACACAGATCAAGAGCGGATTAACTTTAGATTTTAGATGGGAAGAGTGGGGATTGGGGACTGGGGACTAGCCACTAGGGACTGGGGATTAGAAACTTGGAAGACAAGGGAGAATAATCATGCCCAATCCCAATCCCCAATTTCTCGTAAATTGATCTGTCCACTTGCCGTTAGCTTGACTACACTTAGAAATTAGCAACTGCATTGCTGTTCTTGAGCAAAACGATTATGAATTTATCCTTAAAGCAACTGGCGGTTTATGTGTTTTTACTGGTAATTGGCGGTGGTGCAGGTTTGTTTGGCAGTCGCTATCTTCTGCCACAAAATCGCTCGTTCCAACAGTTAAAAAATGTAACAATGGCTTCGCCCCCAGAATCCGTAGTTCCGAATTCTCCTAACGGAGCTATTGGGGCTACTGGTGGCGATAACGTGAATTTTATTGCGACGGCAGTGCAAAAAGTTGGCCCGGCTGTAGTGCGAATTAATGCCACTCGCAAAGTAGCCAATCCGATCTCTGACGCTTTGAAAAATCCCATCTTGCGGCGATTCTTTGGAGAGGATGACCAACCAATTCCTCAAGAACGCATTGAGCGCGGTACAGGATCGGGATTTATTTTGAGCGAAGATGGAGAATTACTCACCAACGCTCATGTAGTAGCAGATACAGATACAGTACAAGTTACCCTCAAGGATGGTCGGAGTTTAGAGGGGAAGGTGGTAGGAGTTGATTCTGTGACAGATGTGGCGGTAGTGAAAATAAAAGCGAATGGTTTGCCGACAGTGAAACTGGGCAATTCGCAAAACCTGGTGCCGGGACAATGGGCGATCGCTATTGGCAATCCTCTGGGTTTAGATAATACTGTCACTATCGGTATCATCAGCGCTACCGATCGCACTAGCACTCAAGTTGGTGTCCCAGATAAGCGAGTCAGCTTTATCCAAACTGATGCCGCAATTAACCCTGGTAATTCTGGTGGGCCCTTATTAAACGCCCAAGGCGAAGTGATTGGTATTAACACTGCCATCCGCGCTGATGCTCAAGGACTCGGTTTCGCCATCCCCATTGAAACGGCCGCCCGCGTCGCCAATGAACTTTTTACCAAAGGGCATGTGGAACATCCCTTCTTGGGTGTTGAAATGGCAGACCTTTCTCCGATCAGAAAACAGCAGATTAATCAAGAAAATCAACTAAACATTCAGCAAGAAGCTGGGATTGTAATTAAAGGAGTCACAGACGATTCCCCAGCCAAGCGTGGAGGACTGCTTCCTGGAGACGTGATTCAAAAAGTTAACGGTAAACCAGTCAAAACCTCAGCCCAAGTTCAGAAACTGGTAGAGTTCAGCAAAGTTGGTGACATTTTAGCTATCGAAGTCAACCGCAGCGGTAAAGTTCAAACCTTCAAAGTACAATCAGGAGCTTATCCTGAAAAGAAGTAGTCAATAGTCAATAGTCCCAGAATGTTTGACTACTGACTATTGATTATTGACCATTAGACAAATGCTCTAACTGCATTCTTTGTTCCATCTGGCGCAGAAAATAACCCGTCATCATGGCCGATGCTAGAAGCCCAGCTAAGTTGTCGCGATCTGTTGTGATTTGCACATTGAAATTTTCTGCGGGGAGCATTCCCACTAGCCCTTGGACATTTTGCGAGATGATTTGTTTAATTTCGGGGCTGGCGGACTGAGCAACCCTAGCTAAAACA
The DNA here is from genome assembly GCF_036917935.1 of Nostoc sp. GTDB lineage: Bacteria > Cyanobacteriota > Cyanobacteriia > Cyanobacteriales > Nostocaceae > Nostoc. The sequence goes on from NZ_JBALEL010000054.1 coordinate 181,417, forward strand.
TCAGGAGACTGATGCTGTAGATATTTGAGTAACTGATTGGGGTATTCCTCAGAGTGGTCGGAAAGAAGTTGATTAGGGTGTTCCTCAGAGTTGTCATTTAAAAATTCAGGATTAAACACCATTGGCAGTTTTATTTAGCTTAATTGCTAACTCCACTTTAAACCATAGTACAAGGCTAGCGCATTCACGACGGGTATTAAGTCTTTAAGAGGAAAGGGCATTGGGCATTGGGCATTGGGCATTGGGCATTGGACAGTTAGTTGTCCACTGTCAACTGTCCACTCCTTACTCCCTCATCCCCCCACTCCCCACTCCCTTTAGTTCTAGTTCTAGTTCTAGTTGTTCTTCCTTCTGGCTGGTAGAAAGTATTTGCGGGAGTTGTTCGATTTGGAAATACTGATGAAATTTCGGCGTTACTTGGAGTGAGTAGGAGCGAGAATCGCTGTCTCGGCGCTTGCGGATGAAACCGAGTTCGACGAGTTCTGGAACGTGTTGATATACTCCCGAACCGCGCAAGTTAATCAAGTCGCTCTGGAGTATGGGACTATTGAGAGCGATCGCTGCCAAAGTCCGCAATGCACCTACACCCAATTCTACTGGTATTATAGTTTGCACTAAATCATGAAAGTCAGACCGTAGTTGCAAACTGTAACCATCTGGGGTTTCTATTACCTCTAGGGCGCTATCTCGGTGGGCATAGTTGTCCATTAGTTCAATTATGCCTTCTTTGACAGTGGCGCGATCGCACGCGGCATACTCGGCGATTTCGCCGAGCGACAAGGGTTTACCCTTTAAATAGAGAATTGCTTCTATCTTCGTCGCTGTGGCTGTAATCATTTAGTCATTAGTCATTAGTCATTAGTCATTAGCAGTCTGACAACTAACAATCAACAAGTGTATGGGATTGTATCTTAATAACATAAGTCAAAGAATATTTTGACACTCTCAAATTAGAAACTAGCCATTGAGCATTGGAAAACACTTTTTTGTTCCCCTAATCCCCAGTCCCTAGTTCCCAATCCCTCTACTTGTGAGAATAAATTCTGCGATCGCTAAATCTTGTGGAGTGGTCACTTTTAAATTTGTCTCCTCTCCCTCGACAATTCGGACTTCGATGCCGCACTTTTCAAATAAAGCCGCGTCGTCAGTTACTTCCCAACCTTGACGGACACCTTCAGCATGGCACTGTTTTAACAACTTAACATCAAATCCTTGGGGAGTTTGTGCCGCCCATAGTTGCCGTCTGTCGGGTGTTTGTTTAATTATGCCTTGTTCATCGACAACTTTGATGGTGTCTTTGACGGGTACACCAGCAATTAAACCGGGACAGTGGCGAATGGCCTCGGCACAAGAGTTAAATAAATCTGGTGTGACCAGGCATCTAGCACCATCATGAATTAACACTTGTTCTGCGGCTATTGGCAGAGATTGCAAGCCATTGTAAACAGATTTTTGGCGGGTGGAGCCGCCTTGAATCAATTCCACTGGTTTAGTCAGCTTCAGATCGGCGATAATTGCTTTGAACTCCGGCCAATCGGTAGATTGAGAAATAATCCCGATCCAACTGATTGTACTGGCGGCTTCTGCGGCTAATAAAGTCCAAGCAATAATTGGTTGCGATCGCACGACTAGCAGGAGTTTATTGCGGTTACTCCCCATTCTTTTTCCGATTCCCGCAGATGGAATTAGTAAATACACAGAATTCCTCAATCTTTAAGCTATATATTTTCCCCTAAAATAGGGAGCGAGTAAGCGTCAATAAATATTATGCGAGTAGTAGCCCTTGTACCTGGCGGAATTGGCGACCAAATTCTCTTCTTTCCGACTCTAGATGACCTGAAGCGCAATTACCCTAACGCTCAGATAGATGTCGTTGTTGAACCCCGGTCAAAGGCTGCCTACCGAGTGAGCAAGTCGGTTCACGAGGTACTGAACTTTGATTTTAATGACCGTAACAGTCTGGCAGATTGGGGTAATTTAGTGGGGACAATTCGCGATCGCGAATACGATGTTGCCATTGCTGTTAAGCAAAATTGGTTGGTGGGTCTTTTACTCTGGTTGACGGGAATTCCTGTACGTATTGGCTACCAAGGCAAAGGATCGGGTTTTCTTACCCATGCTGTGCCATTCAAACCATCCCAATATGCGGCAGCAGTCTACCATGACTTGCTGCAACCGTTGGAAATAAATAGTCCTGTCCCAGAGTTAGCAGTAAATGTGCCAAAACCAGATATTGAGTGGGCACAAAAGGAACAAAAACGTTTAGGGGTTCATGAAACAGGCTATATCTTGATTCATGGCGGTTCTGGCCAGTTATCCCAGGCTAAAGAACCAGATAAAATCTACCCTGTCGAAAGTTGGCATCAAATTATTCAAGGCTTCCAAGACAAGCAGCCGGATCTGCCTGTGGTGGTGATTAAGGGAACTGACGATGAGCAGTTTGTGCGATCGCTTCTGGGGTCTTCTCCAGATATCAAGGTGACTGCCCCAGATGATATTGGCAAGTTAACTGCTATAATCGCCGGTGCAAATTTGATGTTGTCTACTGATAGTGCGGCACTACAACTAAGTGTTGCAGTCCAAACTTATACCATCGCCCTATTTGGGCCCACTGATCCAGCTAAGTTGTTGCCGAAAAACGATAAATTCCTGGCTATTGAATCCCCCACGGGAAAAACGGCGGATGTTTCACCAAACGCAGTTTTGGAGAAAATTTGGGGCGGCTAAACCAGCACTTTGTCCTAATTTTTGCAATCAATCTACTTGGATATCTTGTAAAAGTCCCTAAAACCCCACACGCCAGATGCTCATGGGGGAAACCCCCTAACGCTCTCTACGAGACGCTGCGCGAACGCGGACTCGCTAACGCTGCGCTATGCGCTAAAGGGTCTCCCCTTAATCCCCTCCCCCTTAGCAAGGGGAGGGGAGATAAAGCGTAGCTTTGGCTCTTTGGGGTGATTCGAGTTTAATAAGCAATCAATCGGACATGATATTATTCGGCATTAAAATATCTCAAAAAAAGCATCATCTAATTCATAACCCAGCATTTGGGCCATAGACTTCAGCCGCGAGAGGCTGGGGATATCCTGCTGTTTGAGCCAATCACCCAAAATAAAGATTTTGTGCATCAAAAATATCTCTAAGGCTTCAGGATTGTACTGAATGCCTTCTTGGGAACTGAACTGGTGTGGTACAAGCATGGCGGCATAACGAGCAAATTCTCCAGCTTTCCAATCTAGTAAAAATGCTAACCAGGGGTATTTGGCATCTAGGCGCACAAACCACAGCCGCACCTCTGGAATTTCTGAGAGTTCCCGTGGGTCGCCAGGTTGGAGATTGTAATTGATATCAAAGCGTAGCTGCTGTTCATGGGATGCGACCCCATCTTGCAACAGTTTTTCAATCACCGTTGACGCAGGCGACAAATCCAGATTGTTAATGAAGTCATTATTGAGTGCGATCGCAATTGTTATTGATTCAGCAGCCACTTTCTTGATGCTCAACTGTAGGATCGAGGATCTACAGTAGCAGCTTTCAGGGATTGACGCTACATTGACTTTTAATAGCACAAAGTCTTCTTCACAAATCAATTAGTATTTACTGATACTTTTTTGCTGATAATTTGGTCAACCCATACAAGTTTTAGCCCCAAATCTGACCTGCTGAAATTTATTTGATACTTTTGCTTAATTTTCGCTGGTTATAACAAATATACATCCAGTTACTAGCCTTGATCTGAGCCGCTGGCGATGCCGAAGGCGGGCTACGCCTACGCCAGTCACTTACCGATTTTTACTAAAATTAAATGTTACTTTTCTCATTGCTATAATTACTCGCATCGAACTAAATAATTACTACACGATTAATATATGCCATTAGAATTAGCCTACTTGGGTAAGGCAATACCTGCCCCAAGGTGGACATTTACAGCAATTTTAAGTTAAAGTTGTAATGAGTTTGTTTTAGATTAAGGTCTGACAAAGTAGCCGTCAACAAGCAAAAAAATCATTATCGCCACCTGTTACTTCCACAGCATCAAAAGCCAAAAAATAAGTACAGGTAAAACAGCGGTGTGCAATATCATTGCATATATTAAATAACCAATAAACATTTAGATGGGAAAATTCCCCCAACAGTTAACAAGCTGTAATATGCAAAAACAAACAATTACTACAAGACCAATTCGTTCCCTACAAGATGCGCTTGAGCGCTGTCAAATCCTGGGTATGCGCGTCAGTCGTCAGCGTCGCTTTATTCTGGAACTACTTTGGCAAGCAAATGAACATCTTGCTGCAAGAGAGATTTACGATCGCTTGAACCAAGAAGGCAAAGAGATCGGTCATACCTCTGTTTATCAAAATTTAGAAGCATTATCCAGTCAAGGCATCATTGAATGTATTGAACGCTGTGATGGGCGTTTGTACGGCAATATCAGTGACTCTCACAGTCATATAAACTGTGTGGATACAAATCAAATTCTTGATGTTCATGTGGAACTACCAGAAGATTTGATCCGCAAAATTGAAGAAGAAACAGGAGTGCGAATTACTGACTACAGTATTAACTTTTTTGGCTACCGCAACCCGCAAGAGGGCTAGGGATTGGGGATTGGGGATTGGGGACTGGGGACTGGGGACAAGGAGAAGAATAACCAATGCCCTATTCCCTATTCCCCAATAAAATTATTGCCAAAAACTGTCTCATCATCGGACTCATCATCATCTAAATCTAGTTGCGAAATTCGGCCTTCGGAGCTTTCTATTAGTCCCATCGCAGGGGTCTTGTTCCAATTAACATTTGTGTTTGGCGTGATTTTTACGGTGTTTAAGAAGGGCTGCTGCGCTCGCAAATGTTTCAGTTTTTGAAACAACTCTTTAGAGAAGGAGGCACCATTATCAGCGGCCAATTTTTTGTTATTCTCAGCAAGGATGGCATCAAAAAAACAGGCGTTGGTGAGATTAGCTGAATTAAGGTTTGCACCTGTGAGGTTTGCCTGTTGCAGGTTTGCACCTGTGAGGTTTGCGTGTTGCAAGTTCGCGCCTGTGAGGTTTGCGTGTTGCAAGTTCGCGCCTGTGAGGTTTGCGTGTTGCAAGTTCGCGCCTGTGAGGTTCGCCCCCATTAACTCCGCATTAGATAAGTTTGTTTGCTCAAGATTTACCCCAGTTAACATCACTTGCAATAAAGATGCTCCCGATAAATTGAGTCCAGCCAGAGACTTGATTCGGATTGCGAAGGCACTTTTATGCAAAACCGTTGTCCTAGCAATTAGCACACTCAGCACCTCTGGATTGAATTCTGTCAAATTGACTGGATTCCCACAAGGCCAAAAAGGAACTTTTGTTTCTCGGTAGCAAGCGCAAAGCAATAAAAACACATTTAGTCCTACCGCAGCATTCACCTGTTCAACATTCACAGGGTTTTGCAGGGCGTGAAAATGAGTCAAAGCGTTGTGGGCTATCCCCTCATCTAACCAACGTCCTTGACAGTAAGCACGCCAGAAAGATAAAAGACGTTGAAACAAAACTTCAAACGAAAATTTGTGCTTTTGTTGGCGACGCAATCCGGCGATCGCCAGTTCTTCAATTTCTGGGCTAACTATCCCGTAACCTAGTAAACTATAAATATTCTGGGCTACGCTACTGGGAGAATCAAGTACAAAAGTGGGCGTACCATAAGCTTCATCTTGGTACTGAGTCAGAAATTTAAGTTGGGCAGCAATAGCATCAGCACAAAGAGATTCTCCTAACTTGAGATGCGAAAACTCAATTAAACTACTTTTTGCTGCGCTTTCGCTTGAGCTTTCTACATCCCAAATTTTAAAATAAAACCCTGGTAAAGGATTAAATTCACCAGCTAGATTAATTTGATGACGTTGCGAGTGTAAAATTTTGAGAGCGATCGCTTGCATCTGCTCAAGTAAATCTTGGGGATGACGACCAGCAAGTAAATTAGCGATCGCTTCTGGAGTTCGGTGGATATGAGCCGATCCTGAGCGCAGTAGCATCGTTTTGCTCCCACCAATTAGCGGATAACCCAACAACCATAGACTTAGGCGATGATAAATTTCCCATAACAGAAAAGACTTTTGGGCATTAGCAGCTAACTGCAATAGTTCATCATCTAGCAATCCCTCGCGGTGCAAAATGCCCAACAAATGCAGCATTAGGGGTTGACGGATCAGGGTAGATAATTCTCTAAACTTTGATTGGTTGGTAAATAACCCTGCCTGTTTTAGCAATGTAAAGAAATTTTGAGCAATGGGCAATGATTGCACTTTTGTCCACTGTTGAAACCATTGCTTGAATTCGCCCACATCCAACGGCTGAATAATAATTCGCCTCAACAATAGCGGTAGTTCCGAGACAATTTCTGGTAACGTCGTTGACCGACTCGTCAACACAATTTTGTGTCGGTGCTGAGATTGAAAATTTAGTAATTGCTGAATAAAAATTGCTTGTGCCCTGATACCCTGAGCAGAATGAGGCAGTTCATCCAGACCATCCAGCAGCAACAGACAAGGGAGATTTTCTTGCTCTAACCAAGTAGAAAGATTAATCGGAAAGGCAGAATTTAGAGTTTCGATTAAAGTTTTACCGTATTTTACATCTCGCAACCTAATTACTATAGGCATCCAAGTAGGGTACAATTCCTCTGCTACCTGTGCTGCCCAAAGTTGGCAAAAACTAGTTTTTCCATAACCAGGTTCTGACTCAATAACAGCGATCGTTTCTAAATCAGTTAGCTGTTGCTGCGCCCATGTTTTTAAATCAACTGGTTTAATAGTTTTTTTATCTTGCTCAGAAATATTTTCCTCTATTGGTAAGCCTTTTTGTGGGACATAGATATCCTTAAGAGCAAAGGATTCCATCAGCAAAGGTATACTGAGGTTTTTAATCAAACTTGCACGGTAATGTTCTCGGTGCAAATCAATTTTCTCACCGACTGGAGAACCAATTTCTGGGGCGATCAAACTGGGAGATAATGAAATCCCCAAACGGAAAAATTTTTGCAGTTGGGCTAAAGGTGCAGCATTCTCTGTGACGACTACTAGTATGTCACCAGGAAGTGAGTTGACCAAACGCTGTGTTAAAAGTTTAGCTTCAGGTTCCTCTGCACCATTGGCAACTAACCAAGCTATGGCAGCGTTATTTATTTGTTGCACCAGTAATGAATCTGCAACCGAAGACAGTGCTTGTTCAGCTTGCGTATCAGTCAATTTACCCGGACTGAGAGTTTTCAGCAATCCTTGTAGTTGCGGATCTTGGAGGATCAGTTTACCTACGTTCTCTTTAAGTATGTGTGGTTGTATGGGTATAATTGCCCGGTCTAACCACGGTTTTTGGAGGCTTGTTTCCTGCTCTAGAATTACTTGCAAAGCCTGGAGATAGGCAATTTGAAACGCTAGCCACGTCCCTTCGTTACGTTTTAACGGTTTTTTTTGGCTGAGGCTACGCAACAGTTTTTCTGTCAACTGGGAAATAACACTGATTTCTTCCCAAACAATACTTAAGGGCAGTTCTAAAACCTCTACCAAGCTACAGATATCAAAAGGCATCAGGCTTTTGACTTGCATATCCTGAACAATACGGTAGGCAATACCTGCCAATTGTCCCGATGAAAATCCTCTGATTTGATTGATTGCGATCTGACGTTCTGCCAACCAGTGCCGAATACTCAGGTTCATTTAATCACACAGTGAAGGCTGTTTATGGCAATTATGATCGATTTATCAGTTTGCGAAAACAGGTAACAATGAGGAAGACAAAGTTTTGGATCAAAGCTGTTTTCTGATTGGTAAAAAACAGTGCTTGTGTAATTGAGTGGACTATGAGCGATCGCCCTCTAAAATTATTGTTAATCGACCAAGACCCGATTTTTCGTTTGGGATTACGGGTAGCTCTGGAAGCGATTCCTAACTTGGAAGCGATCGCAGTTGTAGAAACTGATACCGTTGCCTTGCAGATTTTAGCAGAAATTGCCGAAAAAGACCCTAACCAGGTAAATTTGGTGGTTTTGGAATTCGGTAATGGTCGCTCTACCACCAGTCAACAGCTAGGTTTTCAATTCTGTCGGCAACTCAGAGCCTTATATCCCAACCTACCAATTTTGCTCCTCAGTTCTGTGCAAGAACAAGGACTGCTATTGGCTGCGAAATCTATTGGTGTAAATGGCTACTGCCCCAAAGGTACACCACTTCCTGAGTTAGTCGCTGCCATGCAAGAAGTTACATATGGTGGTTCCTATTGGTTTCAGGACACGAAAGCAATAATAACTTCTAATTCCCCACTCCTCACTCCTAACTCCTCACTCCCTTTCTCTAAACTGCGAAATAATTTACGTTTGTCAGGAATCGCTAATATTGACGTTACCCTAGCCGCAGTAACAGCACAATTACAAGTTCCCGGACTATCAGTACTAGATCGTGCCATTCTAGCTGGACGGCGGCGAGAACTGCTAGCAGCCCGTTGGTTGCTAAATCGGTTGTTGGTTTCATCACAAGAAAGGCAAGAGGAACAGATTCCGGTTGCTGATCAGCCGCCTCTGACTCCTTCATTAAGTAGTGCCATTCAACAAAGGCAAACTGTATCACCTTTACTTAGTCCGGGAACCCTACAATCTGCCTTGTTTACATCTTGTGTTACTAAACTTCAATTTGCTTTACGAAATGTCACAGATATCCCTTTAGAAATTGACATCTTGCGTGAGGATAAAAAACGAGAATTACTTTATCTTATCCTGCAAAAATTGGCTGAACAGTTGGATGAACTGCGTACTTCTCAAATAGAGATAAATCAATTATATGAACTAAGAAATACCTTGATATGTGATTTATGGCAAGTAGCAATTACAGACTTTTTTGGGAAGTTTTCTCGGATAAAAATAGGTAATAGAAATATAGAAATCGTTAATTTGTTGCTGCAAAATACAGAGATTGTGCAAAGAGATATTCTGAATAAAATCCCGCTAGTTTGTGAGTTATATTCTTATCTTTTACTTCAAACAGAATTGAACATTGATAATACCTCCTATCCGATAGTGAGCGCAGAAGCCAAGTCCCAAGCATTAATGATTTTAGAGAACTTGTTGATTCAAGTAGCGAATGGGGTAGTGCAACCACTGTTAAATTCTTTAGCAGATGTAGAAGAGATGAAGCAAAACTTTTATGTGCGCCAATTAATTTCTACAAGAGAGATTGAACGGTTTAGAAATGATTTGTCGTGGAAATATAGATTAAAAAATTATATAAATGAGCCAAAAGCAGTTTTTGAAAGTCGCTATGAACTATTTGTAATTGCGCCTCGTGGTATTGCCAATACTTCAGTTTATGCTCCGCGAAATCAGGAGTTAGTAAAACTTTCTAATATTCCTTTAGTCGTGACATTGCTCCTTGAATTTAGTGATGCGATCGCACCGCGTTTAAAATCACTATTAGCTTTTGTCGGTAGCGGTATCGTTTTCATCCTTACCCAAATAGTTGGTCGGGGTTTAGGTTTAATCGGTCGTGGTATTCTTCAAGGTATTGGTAGCGTTTCGTCAGTAGAAAAGAACTTTAGACGAAATAGCGATCGACCGAAGTGAACCAGGCGCTCAGAGAGGCAGCTTTCTGTAAGCCTTTCTCCAATGACAAATGACAAATGACAAATGATTTTATCGGGCTAGCAATTTCTTATGTTTACGCTACCAGTCTGCTTGTCATTGGCGAGGGACTGCGTAAGCTGTTTGCTGTGAAGCCGGATTTGACTCGCAAGGTAATCCATATTGGTGCAGGGATGTGGGCTTTCGGCGTCCTGCTACTGTTTAGCCACTGGGAAATCGGAATTATACCTTTTGCTACCTTTATCGGACTTAATTACTTGTTTTACCGCTACCGAATCATCGGCGCAATGGATACCCAAGATAGCTCACCTGGTACGGTTTATTTCGCGATCTCAGTGACGCTGCTGTTCGGGCTACTGTGGCGACCGGATGGGCCAGTAGATAGCGCCCCAATCGCTGTAGCTGGGATAATGGCGATGACCTGGGGTGATGCACTAGCAGCATTAATCGGTAGACGTTTCGGGCAGCATAAATACCAAGTGGGAAATTCTGTACGTTCCTGGGAAGGTTCAGCAGCAATGTTTGTAGCGAGTACAGTGACGATTTTCTTAGTGCTGTTATTGCTACCTGGTTCGTCGCTGAGTCCCCTAGCAACGCCTTTCGGTTCAGGATGGGCATTGTTGACGGCGGTGGTAACTGCTACTTTTGCAACCCTAGCAGAGGCAGTCTCACCCCACGGCACAGATAACCTCAGCGTACCTCTAGTAGCGGCTGGGGTAGTGTGGGTAGCAATGCAGGGGTTTTAAACCAAAATTTAATATTCCCTCGTTCCCAGTCGATAAGAGATCCCCCAACCCCCTTAAAAAGGGGGCTTTTGATTGAGATACCCCCCTTTTTAAGGGGGGCTAGGGGGGATCGAAGCTTCAGGTTTTGAGTGCGTAAGTTCTGAGAGTTTTAGAATTTTCAAAATTTCGAGTTCAAAGGTGCAACTTCCGAGTTCAAAGGTGCAACTTCCGAGTTCAGAGGCTCAACTTCCGAGTTCAAAGGTGCAACTTCCGAGTTCAGAGGCTCAACTTCCGAGTTCAGAGGCTCAACTTCCGAGTTCAAAGGCTCAACTTCCGAGTTCAAAGGCTCAACTTCCGAGTTCAAAGGCTCAACTTCCGA
>NZ_JBALEL010000055.1:0-22371 GCF_036917935.1 Nostoc sp.
CATTAATTATATATTTAGTAGTATATAGTACTTTGAAGTACGTAAACTTGATTAGCGATCGCTCTTGGGAAAAAACTTTTTGGTTTACTGTTAATACCACTTCCCCCAGCAGAGAGGCAGGGGAGCTGTGACTGTTGTCGGTTTGTGGGTTTGCACATAAGATGAAATTTGGACAACGCAGTTACAGGGGTTTGGGGCGACTATATTCGCGCATAAAGTGAAATCGACTGTGGGGTAAGGGTTTGAGCTAAATAGTCAATTTGCAGATCAAGTGAAATTTTTTGACTTTGATTTAACGACACCCCAAATGCTATTAAAAACGCACTTTTGAGCGATGGGCTTACCTCTGGCCTTTTTGCGATCGCTCACTCCTAACTATGGAGGACAGTCTGTAGCCCAGCAAGAGTTAAACTCCAGTGATTAGCTCTGCCACTCAAACTTCGATTGACTAGCCGTCACGCCACTTTGCGATTTACAAGTTCTTGAAAGTACTGCGGTAGTGATCGTGGCTCTCGTCCAAGCAGTGTTCGCAGCACGATCGCGTTCCCGCCAGGAAAACCATATTGCTCATAGTCTTGGTACATCACCCGCAGGTTCTCGCGTAGCCCGTCCGGGATGTGTGCGCCTTGTGCCCACTCATCGAAGGGAGATTCACCCGCCTCAATCGTGCGCCCGTTCGCCTCGCCCATCATCACCGCCAGTTCTACGCGGTTGATCATGCCCGGAGCGCATAGCTCAAATGTTCCGTAGCTTAACTCGTCACTCGTTAGCGCCTTTGCTGCGACTGCCGCTACGTCGCGGTAGTCCACAAGGCTGCGCCAACGCGCAAATAGGATTCAAAATCGGTTGGTTGAGGAAAATCGCGTTTCAACCCCGCCAAATCTGCGATATAGCCGACATTTTCAAACCAGCGATACATGATGGTCACTTCCTCTCCAGCTTGCTGCTCAAATGCTTCAAATGGAATTTGTTGGTATGCGACGTTCTTTCCTAAAACGCGGCTAAACACGGCAGCAATTTCTGTCATAGTCATCTCCACACTGGCGACTTCGATTTCGCGGTTTATGAAGTCTGCCGGACGCTCGAATACCTCGGCAACCATTGCCCCGTAATCTTCCTCGGACAACTGCTGCAATTTTGTATCGGGACTCAGTGGCTGGAACAGCGTTCCATTTTCCACCATTGATCGCATCCCGTTGTAATTGTAAAAGAAGAACACCGGACGCAGAATCGTATAGGGCAAACCTATGGCTCGGATATGTTCTTCGACTTGAAACTTGCTGTTGAAATGTGGAATGCCAGTGTTGCGGTCGGCGCTTCCTACCGAACTGTAGACAAAATGCTCAATGCCAGCCGTTTTCACCGCGTCAGCGAGTGCCTGACCATGACGAATTTCAACCTCCGCTCCTTCTCGGAAGTCCTGCATCGAAAAAATGCCGTGAACGCCTTGCACAGCGCGATCAAGTGAAGCCCGATCGTTGAAATCTCCCTGGACGAGTTCTGCACCTGCTTGTTGAAGCGCTTGAGCAGCAGGCTTATTTTGATTGCGAACCATCGCGCGAACCTTGAATTTTCCGCGTTGGAGAAGATGACGTGCGATCGCACCGCCCTGATTGCCTGTGGCTCCAGTGACTAAAATGAGTTGCTCTGGGTTTGTTTGCTGTGCCATACGTGTTTTCTCACAGTTGTTTATGGATTTAAAGTTTCAATTTATTTAACAAGTGGTGGGGGTTTAAGTCCCCTGTCTCTACAGGCAGCAAGTTTTGTGACGGGGATTTAGACCCCGACACAAAACGTAATTGCGAATTGCGTTAGCGGAACGGGGCGTTAGCAAGAGTGCGAATTCCGAATTGTTTTAAACAGTAACTTGTACAAGAAAAGAGAAAAAGTAGTTAAACTTCAAAACACTTGTGCAAAAAATTCAAAGATGCGGTGGCTTCAATGGACAAGCTCAAAAGCCTGATGATTTTTGTGCGCTCCGCCCAGTGTGGCAGCTTTTCAAAGGCAGCAAGGCAGTTGGGCATGGCTCCGTCAGCCGTGAGTCGAGCCGTATTGCGCTTAGAAGATCACTTGGGGGTGCGCTTGCTTGGGCGAACAACACGCAGTTTGACACTGACCGAAGATGGCAACCGATTTTATCAACGCTGTCAGCAAATTTTTAACGATTTAGAAGAAGCCGAACTCGAAGTTAAACAATCGCAGTCCCTGCCGATCGGAACATTGCGGCTTGATCTGAGCTTTGCGTTTGGCAAACTGCATATTGCTCCGGCTCTGCTGCAATTTACCGCACAATACCCTGATCTCAAGCTGAATGTTTCGTTTAACGATCGCTTGATTGATCTAGTTGAGGAAGGTATTGATGCAACAGTGCGGATTGGACTCAACAGCGATAGCAGTTTAATCATGTACCACCTAGCAAATGCACGTTATATCACCTGTGCCTCGCCGCAGTATCTCGCTCAGAAGGGTATACCCACAACGCTCACAGAGCTATCGCAACATCGCTGTGTCAACTTTATCTATCCGCAAAACCGACAAGAAGCGACCTGGAAGTTTGAACAAGATGGCAAAGCAATTCACCTTGCTGTGGACAGTTATCTGCGATTTGATAATTCAGAAGTCATTTTAGAGGCAGTTATTCAAGGCGCGGGTGTGGTTCAACTGCCTAAATTTATTGCCGCAAATGCGATCGCGCGAGGCGACCTTCAACCGATTCTTCAATCCTACGCGACTCAAGTTGGACTCCCGATCGCCGTATTATATCCCCAGAAACGCTATCTCTTAGCTAAAGTGCGCGTCTTTGTTGAATTCATGACAGAATTGGTGGCTGCCCTAAAGCGAACTGATGTCGTCGATTAAAACCTTTAACTCGCTCAATTGCCCGAAATCTCATGCCATTGACGTTAGCAATTCCAAATTCAAAAATTTAGGATGAGTCAGTGACTGAGGATAGAAGCGAGTCCGAGAGCATGAAGTCAATCAAATGCTGCTACAGGGCAAACAGCAAGTGAGGCTAAGGATATCTTGAAATCATGATTGCTGCACAAAAATGCATTCGGGAAAACTTTTCTCCCTTGCCTCGTGCCTGTTCCTCAATCTCTAAGATTCGGCTCATGGATAACTGCAACCGCCTTGATGTTGAACCATCTGAGAATACAACTTATCTGATTTAATTAATCACAGAAATCATCCACGCGCAGATCCCGCCAGACATCAGAAATCTGCCAGCCGGAATTGCCCACAGATTGTACTGGAGGATTGTCAAGGAATGGAACATAGTCAGGAACTCTAGGCTCAGAAATTGCTACTGGTTGCTCCTCAACCACAGGGGCAGTAGAATTGACAGTATTAGCTTCAAGAAGTTGGTCTTCAGCCTCCTCGATTAGCTTCATCTGTCTCAGGGTAAGCTTGTCGGATTTTTTGATGATCTTCTTGGTATGTATCTCATTAGAAGTATTCATTGGCTTTTCTCTCGAAGGCATTGGCTCAAAAATCGGATGGCAGTAAAGTTGGGAGAAGTTAGGTATAAATAATTTGCACAGAATTAACAAGGTACACCAAAACTATGGAAAATACGAGTCCCTAATTGTAAGAATTTATTAATTGTGTACAAATCTGTTTTCGGGTAGATGTCCCAGCATAATCTGTTGCACAGATGCAAGTATTAAGCGATCGCTTCTTTCCTCATGACTGTACTTCAAGATTGTTTTGCGGTTTTGACTCCTAATAAGCAGATAATGGTTGAGAGTTATCGCTGTGGAGGAACAGCGTTGAGAAACTTATCAGGTGATAAAAGCACAATTTTAGTAGTAGATGACGAAGCCAGCATTCGCCGGATTTTACAGACACGTTTCTTAATGATTGGCTACAGTGTAGTTACAGCTAGTGATGGTGAAGAAGCTTTGTCAGCTTTTCGTCTGTTGACCCCCGATTTGATAGTTCTGGATGTAATGATGCCAAAGCTGGATGGTTATGGTGTATGTCTTGAATTACGGAAACAATCGGATGTGCCAATCATTATGCTCACAGCTTTGGCAGATGTAGCAGACCGAATCACTGGGTTAGAACTTGGTGCTGATGACTACATGATAAAACCTTTCTCCCCCAAAGAACTAGAAGCTCGAATTGCCTGCGTACTAAAACGGCGCTCCCACAAAACCAGTATCAATACTATTATTCCTAACTCTCTTATAATCCATGTCGGTAATCTCAAAATCGATGTGAATAAGCGGCAAGTCCATAAAAATGAGCAACGCATTCGGCTAACAGGTATAGAATTTAGCTTGCTAGAGTTGTTAGTAAATCATTCGGGAAGAGTTTTTTCAAGGTTAGAAATCTTACAGCAATTGTGGGGTTTTGTACCAGAGATGAATACAGACACTCGTGTGGTAGATGTGCATATCTCCCGATTGCGAACAAAGGTAGAATCCGACCCCAACGACCCAGAATTCATTATTACAGCAAGAGGTAGTGGTTATTTTTTCCCACGAATTGTTGAATCAGAACAGGAATAAAGCTCCTGTTCGCTCTGTTGATTTAAACAGTTAATCATTTGTAATTGCTGTGTACGCTCGATAGACCTTGGCTGCACCAACGATTAGCCTCCGCCTCAAGTGAAGAGTAGTGCTTTTATCGCTCCTGGTTGCCACTGCCGGGAAACGAGATTGTAGACTTGTACTGGAGTTGCGATCGCCTCCGGCGGGCGGTTACGCCATCGCTAAATCTGCAATAACCTCCACATTATCCCAGCCAGGGGAAGATAGTCGTAACTCTTAACCCCACGCCCGCAGTTCAGGGATAGTCAGATGTTCGGTAGTAGATTTGGCTGGGGTAAGAGTACCGTCATTGGTAGTACCCAATTGATTTATCTGTAGTTGCTTCAATGGTTCTTCGAGTTTTTGTTAAAGCAGTAAAGTGGGTACAACCTTATCCCGTCCCGGCTGTCTGCTAAACTCTGCTTTTAGGGAACCAAGATATCCAAATATTGATAATGTCGTTAATTTCAAATACATTAGCAACCTTCGTAGCTCTTTTTCCAATTGCCAATCCAATAGGTGCAGTTCCGGTTTTTTATAGTTTAACAGCGAAGGAAACATCATCACAGCGTCATCAGCAGGCAATACAAACTGCCACGAATGTAGTTTTAGTTTTAGCTGTGTTTTTAGTAGCTGGCAGATGGATACTAGAATTTTTTGGGATTTCACTTCAGGTGCTACGGCTAGCAGGTGGATTACTTGTTGCTCATACAGCGTGGGAAATGGTAACGGTTCGTCAACGCCTAACTCCATCAGAAAATGATGAGGCTATGGACAAAGAGGATATTTCTTTTACACCAATGGCAGTACCATTAATCAGTGGGCCTGGAGCAATTGGGGTGGTAACAAGTTTATCTGTTAGCTTTAATCATTGGGTAGAGTATCTAGAATCTCTAGCGGGGATTGTTTTAATCGGGATTAGCCTTTACCTGTGCCTCGTCTTAGGAGAACCACTGATTAATAGGTTAGGAAAAAACGGTGTGGGAGCCTTAAATAGAGTTTTTGGTTTTTTCATCTTAGCAATTGGTGTGCGGTTTATTGCTGATGGCTCTATTTCATTATTGAAGTCGGCATTTCCTGTCAAGTAAAATAACCTTTGATTTATAGCAAGTTAAAAGCAAAAATCCTATAGTTCAACATTACCCAGGTGTGGTCAAGTTCCAAGTATTTGAAGGCAGTTTTTGTTTTAGCCACTATTCAAGCAGGGTAATGGGGTAAGAGTTCTCGGCGTAGGGGAGGATTGAGAAAATTGTCAGTGTTTACCAATAGCATATTATCTGCCGTCTTAGTGGCTATTGATCAAATAAATAATGTAATTGCGATCGCCATACAGCCAATGTTCATACTAGCTAAAATAAATCTGAGAGTAGGCAATAAAAATTAATAAACATCAAAAATGCTTGAGAAAGAAGTTAATGTCAGAGATAGTTTTCACTCAAAACAGCCTGGGGGCGGCAGCGACCCAAATAGTTTTGATTATAAAGAGACATGGTATCCCATCCATTATCTGGAAGACTTAGACAAATCAAAACCAACGCCTTTTACAGTGTTGGGAAGAGATATTGTAATTTGGTGGGATAGACTTGCTCAATCTTGGAGAAGCTTTGAAGACCAGTGTCCTCATCGTTTAGCACCGTTGTCTGAAGGCAGGATTAGTGACGATGGGCTTTTGGAATGTCCATATCACGGTTGGGCTTTTTCTGGCGATGGAAATTGTCAAAGGATTCCTCAACAAGTCAAAGGTGGAACAGCAGAGATATCAAAACGCGCTTGTGTGGCATCATTGCCAACTATTGAAAAACAAGGGCTGCTATTTGTATACGTTGGTGAATATGAAAATGCTGCCGAAACCGAAGTTCCAATAATTGAACCATTAGAAGAATCTCCCGAAGGATGGGTTGTAATTAATACATTTAGAGATGTACCTTATGATGCATTAACACTATTAGAAAATATACTAGACCCTAGCCACATATCCTTTACACACCATAAAACGGTAGGAAATAGGGCAAATGCAGCACCTTTGGAACTTGAAGTGATTGAATCTGGGAAACATGGATTCAAAGGGATTTGGAAACAAGGTTTGAAACCAGGGCAATCAGGAGAGTTATCTACAACCTTCGTCGCTCCAAGTTTAATGTGGCATGACATCAACTCCCAGCGCGGCAGAATTCTAACCGTTGTTTATGCTACACCCATACGCAAAGGAGAATGCCGTGTATTTGCACGTTTTCCTTTTAAGTTTCCTGATAAACTTCCAGGTTGGTTTATTAAGCTTAGACCGCGTTGGTATTACCACATTGGACAAAATGGTGTTTTAGAAGACGATCAAATTTTTCTCCACTATCAGGAAAGGTATCTTGAAGCTAAAGGAGGTAGCGCGAACTTTACTAAAGCTTTTTACCTTCCAACCAAAGCAGATAGTTTTGTATTTGAATTGCGTCAGTGGGTAAACCAATATAACGCTGAACCATTTGGCAAAGAGACTTTTTCTCCCCCATTGGCAAAGTCAGTGCTGCTGGAGAGGTATCATTCTCATACGGAAAAATGTGCCAGTTGTAGCTCGGCGCTTTCTATTATTGAGCGATTGAGATTTGGGAGTGGAGTTGCAACAGTACTTACTTTGGCTTGGACTCCAATGCTTTTTTTATTTTTTCAGACAACATCAGTTGTAGTAGTTGTGATTGAAACTCTAGCTCCCTTAATCTTTGCAATAGCATGGATGGGACTTAGTAAATTGGTTATTCAGTTTTATGATGGACGAACTGTACCTCCACGAAACCGATCGGAAAAAAACTGAAATCTAATAATAACAGAAAAATATGACTAAGCTGATCTTAATTACAGGCATAAGTAAAGGTCTAGGTTATGCGATGACCGAGGGTTTTATTCAACAGGGACATACTGTTATTGGTTGTGCCCGTTCATCAGATGCGCTCGATAAAATACGCCAAAAGTTTAGTGCGCCCAATGATTTCACATCTGTAGACGTGGCAAATGAACAATTTGTAAAAAAATGGGCCCAAGACGTACTTCAAAAATATTCACCGCCAGATATAGTGATAAATAATGCGGCAATTACTAATTACCCAGCACCTTTGTGGGAAATACCATCTGAAGAATTTTCGGATGTTATAGATATCAATATAAAAGGAGTAGCGAATATAATTCGCCATTTTGTACCAGCAATGGTGAAAAAGAAACGAGGTATTATTGTTAACTTTAGTTCTGGCTGGGGACGTTCGACTTCAGCCCAAGTTGCACCATATTGTGCTTCTAAGTGGGCAATCGAAGGATTAACTCGTTCTTTGGCACAAGAATTGCCAAGTGGTATGGCAGCTATACCCCTTAATCCAGGTATTATTCATACAGATATGCTTTCTATTAGCTTTGGAGAAGAAGCTGCTAATTATACACCTGTGTCCGATTGGGTATTGAAAGCTGTTCCATTTATTCTCAATTTAAAACCCAAAGATAATGGGATTCCTTTGACTATACATTAAAGAGTTAATCTCAATTGTAATCGTTGCCCTGTGGTGCAGATAGTTGAATCATTTCAGAGAACCGTGAATACTTAACCACATTAGTAGCTGGATAATCCTCTGACACTGCAATTAAGCCAATTTTTATATCCTCGAAATAAATCACACCCCCAATACGTCCTTTAATTTGAAAAGCTCCATGAAATAAATCATATGGAGATATGTAGATCAGCAAAAAGTCACTAATCTTTATTGCCTTGTTAAACATCTGCTGACAAGTTTTTTGGAGGACAGCATTTAGGTATTCATGATCGGCAGGCTCACCCAGATCAGTAAATTCTGGATGATCCGCAAAATGATCCATGTAAAATAGCCAAATATCGGACAAGTCTGCGTCATTCGTGAGTTTTCGCTTTAGTTCATGTAATCGGTCGATATTCATATATCTTTTGGATATTGAGGAGATGGGGCAAACAGATAGTACTGTTAAAAAGTTAACAATTATTTTTGTGTTAATGGGGGATAAATAATTGTCACCAAAGGGTTCAACTAAATGGTGAGGGACTTAGAACGAGATACTAGTGCTAGTGTACTATAAGATTTGTAGTTTAGGATTTAATTTGCTCGTGGCATAGTGCGTAAAAAACGAGACTGTTTGTGGTGGAGCTACCCTTGGGACAAGAATCTGTCGCTAGAACTCGGAAGATAGTTCACGTAGATATGGATGCCTTCTACGCATCGGTGGAACAGAGGGACAACCCTAGCTACCGAGGTAAACCGTTAGTAGTCGGTGGCAGCCCGAATCAGCGAGGCGTAGTTGCAGCAGCCAGTTATGAAGCCAGAAAATTTGGTATTCACTCTGCGATGCCCTCAGTAACAGCAATTGCCAAATGTCCTACCCTTATCTTTGTCAGACCGAGATTCGACGTTTACCGAGATATTTCTGCTGCAATCCACGCTATCTTTAAACGCTACAGTGATTTAGTGGAAGGGGTTGCACTAGATGAAGCATATTTGGACGTTACTGAGAATAGGCAAAACATTCCCTACGCTTCTACGATCGCAAGACACATCAAAACTGCAATTTTCCAAGAAACCCAGTTGACTGCAACCGCAGGTGTGTCGATTAACAAGTTTCTTGCAAAAATGGCATCAGGGCAGAACAAGCCCAACGGACTGACGGTTATTTTACCAGAACAAGCGATCGCCTTTGTAGAGCAGCTAGCGATTGAGAAGTTTCACGGTATTGGGGAAGTTACGGCGGCTAAAATGCACTCGCTCGGCATTCATACTGGCGCAGATTTGAAGGAGCGATCGCTGACTGAGTTAACACACCACTTTGGTAAAGCAGGTCATTATTACTATAGGATTGCCAGGGCAGAAGATGACCGTCCAGTAGAGGCAAATCGAGTTCGGAAGTCGATTGGCGCAGAAAATTCGTTTGCACAAGACTTAAGCGATATCAGCCAGATGTTGCAAGAACTCGAACAAATTGCCCTTTCTTGTGAGCAACGGTTAGAGCAGCACGAAACACGAGGCCGCACATTAACGTTAAAAGTCAAGTTCTCTGACTATCATCAGATAACCCGCAGTAAAACAATGCTTGCTCCCATCAGTGAACTCTCTACGATTTTTGAGATAGCTAAAGCACTGTTTGAGTCGATTGACCTGGAGAATCGCAGTATTAGGTTACTGGGCATTTCCTTGTCAAATCTAGATAATGCCAAACAAATCCAAGTCATTCAATTGCCACTATTTCAGAATGGGAACATCACATTTTAGCGTAGGTGTAGCCCACACTTCTACATACAACTCTGGTGATTACTGTGTAACAGGTGTACCGTTTAAAGTCATTACAGGTTTGCGATCGCAAAGGCTAATATCAGCTTTCCAACGGGAGGGGAATTTTGAATCAATGAAAGTGACTTTAAATCTGCCCCAATGATAGGTAGGTTTACCATCTGCCCCTTCTCTATAGGTATCGCAACGTACCGATGAAGACTTTTGTACCCAGTAGCCATTGTATGAACCTCGGTCATTAAACACTCCTGCTAAACCATCAATGAAGATTACTCCATCGCTACCATAACGCCACACGGCAGTTTTATTACGATCTTCTTGATAAACCACTTTATATTCTTCCGTTTTCCAAACCTCATGAAGAGAGCTTTTTGAGGCGCAGCAGTGCAAATCAATAAGGCTAAAGTTAGGAAAACATAGTTCTTTTTCATAAAATTGACTTTGATCAATTCAAAATTTGGCATGAATTACGAGGTCAATTTTCTCACATTTATATGCGCTTATTGCGAAAATAAAAGGTTTTGGGGCTAAAATATACATATTGCCGCGAGATTAGATTATAAAGTCGCAGCCGTGTTTATGATGAAGACTAGCTCAGTCTCTTGTGAAAGTATGGAATGAACGAGCTTCGCTTTTTCTAGCTCCAATAACTTTCGGAAAACCCTAAAACTACTCTGATTATTGAGCGACAGTTTATAATCTTATATAAAGATAATTAAGAAAAATGATTAAGCCTAAAAATGTGTATCGCGGACACTCAATGGAAAAAGTTGGTCACGGTAAAAGAGCGGTATTTAAAACAACTATCAACGAAAAAGAATGGTCTGCCGTGACTGAATTAAACGTAAAAACAGCAATTGATGCTTGGATTGATGAAGGAATAGAGCCTTAATTATTGGCCTACAGAGATTAAAAATGCCCTGGATAATTTGAATCGATGGTCCATCACCGTAAAATCGAAACTCGACCAACTTACCGAGTCGAAACATAGGTTTTTCTTTAGTGTTCGGTTGTAAGTTGCCTGTGCCGACGCAAGGGAAACCCCACGTAAATGTAGGCAAGATTTGCAGTATTTACACAGGGATATAAATAATGACTAAAGTATAAACTGAATGCTGGTAAAAGATGATTATAGTAAATTTATATACTCTATTGATGTGAATAACTCAGTAGAGTATTTTTGTGAAAGTGCGTGTACCGTAAGCGATCGCCTCTCCTGTGCCCTTGTTACAACCGCCCCTCTACAGCCTGCGATTGTTCCCAGGCGGTCACGCCATCGCTACATCTGCAATCACCTCCACATTTTCCCAGCCAGAGGGAAGATAGTCGTAACTCTTGACCCTACCCACGCATCAATAGCGGAATTTCCGGTATAACTAATAACTTGAAGAAACCTGATTAAAGAGAGTAATGTCTACAAAAGTAAGCATTCAATTTATTATGAAACCTTTGCTCAAACAAACTTTTAACTTCTTTTTGGGTTCACTAACTGCCAAAATGGGAGCAGGTACTACTGCGATTATGTTGTTATGTGCTTTCACAACTAAACCAGTAGTTGCTCAAGTGCCAAGCTTTACCGATGTTGACGATGATGTTTACGCCAGAGAGATTCAAGAGGCTGTTCAGAAAGGGCTTATTGCAGGCTTTACTTCTGATAATACCTTTCGTCCTACGTTAGAGCTAACACGGGAACAAATGGTGTCAATGGTAATAAATGCCCTCAGTAAACTACCTGTAAGTCCTTTAACTGTGCCACATGACCCACCACCAGCAGCAGGAAACTTATTGAAAGTGACTAGCAAGCCTTATCGGGATGTACAGGTAACTCGTTGGAGCGCTGCAATGATTGAGTGGGCAAAATTTAACGGGATTATGCAAGGCTATTCTGATGGCACTTTTCGTCCTAGCCAAACAGTAACCCGTGCTGAGTTGATGGCGGTATTGCGTAAAGCCGTCCAATATGCTCATGAGGGCGGAGGAATTTCAGCCCTGATAAATAAGCAGCAGGCAATAGCGTTCAGTGATATATCTAACCATTGGGCGAAAAAACCAATTACAGAGATGTCTGTCTACTGCGGTGTTGCAACTCCCCTCAACGAAACTGGAAATGCCTTTTCTCCTAATCTTGGGACACGGCGTAATTATGCCGCAGCAGCTACATTACGCTTGCTCAACTGTCTTAGGAAGTAAGTTCAACTCTGCCTTGTTTTATGGTTTCCTCCAACAAGTGAATCTGACCAATTATATCGGTTAGTTGACCCTACGAGTCACAAAAACTCTAATAAGTAAAGTAGTAATTAGCGTTGCTAAAAGGCAATCTTGAGCTAGAGGAGCTTCCACTTACGAACTGTTAACTGTCAGATATAGTTGGATTGCGCTGGAGCGTATCGGTTGGGAAATTTTGGTCTGAGGCTTTTTCAATCTGCATCATTTCCTTCAAAGTCACCTTTTTAGGTTTTTTGACGATATTCATTGATAAAATACGTCATTCGTATAGTGCGCCCAACGATTTCACATCTGTTTGTTTGTATTGCTGTAAAAATAGCTTCGAGCTGCTAGAAAATATCTTTCTTAGTCTTGTAGAAATTAGTAGAATTCGCTACCTCATAATCCTCTTGAAGAGTTAAAAAGTCATGATGGCTTAAAAAAACAGCAATGGCAACATCGTTGATAGTTTGTGATTCTTTCAATCTCTCTCCCAAATAAATCTGCCAAGAAACTTCCACATCGCTTTCGAGGATTGGCTTCTCCATTGCTGTAACAATACCATTCTGCTTTGGATGAATTGAGGAAGCACTGTACTTCCACTCACTCCTATCCTTGAGAAGGATATCAGGAGAATCACCAATCTGTAGTTGAAGATGTAACTCGTTTAGACTTACCCCCTGATAGATGTAAAACATTTTTGATACAAGCCCTCCAGGGGGGCGTGCAGCTACTCCCATCAAAATTGGTTCTTCGCTACCTTCTTGTAGGAATAAATCAATATTGAGTACACCATTTGGGGGATAACCGTGTTCTAAACTTTCTAACGTATCACTTGAAAATTGCCAGAGTTTCTGAAATTCTGGAGCTTCTTCTCTAACAATAATATTACCGATTTGATGACCATAGATGAACTCATCATTAGGTCGATAGTGCTTGCAAGCAGCAAAATAACAAGGTTGACCATTTTTCATGACAACACTTGTATTGTATAGCTGATATCTAATGAATTCATTGAATTCAAATTCTTCATCTAAACCTACATTGCTGTCACACCAGGCTTTCAAATCATCAATGGTATAAATTATTTTATTTTTTTCACTTCCGGCTCCAGTAAGGGATTTGATAAAGATGTGATTACCTAGTTCTTCTAGAACAAACTTTAAGTATGAAACTGGCTCTTTGCGGTATTGGTTTCGAGCAAATATCAGATACTTTGGCATCCGAATGAGAGAATTTTTGAGGGACGATTTGAGGTAACTCTTATCAGTAAACTGGCGGATCATTGTTGGGCGATCGCCTGCCAAATTTAGAGCTTCACGCAACTGTGCGGCTAACAGCACTGAATATTCATCATTGGTAACTATCCGACAGTTGTCATCTAATAGTCTATATTCAGTCTTAATCTGTTGATAAGTTTGGAGCAGATTTTGCAAATTATAAGGTTCTACAATTCGTACAAGATTCAAGTGCTGATACTGGGAGGGTATAACCTTACTGAGTCCTTCTCTACTACAGAGTAAAACTAGATTTCTATTACCTGCTTGGATATGCCTAAAATCAGTTTTGCTGGTCAGCATATCATGCAGCACAAAGACAGTCTGTTTATTGCTATCTATCTTACTTCTGTCCAAGGCAACTGGATTTACATCCTCGCGGATCATTTGTTCTACCAACTGGACAATTTCTTGTGAACATCCCCATGACAGAGTTACTCCTGAGCCTCCATGTCCATAATTATAAAATACGTGTGTGTTTGGAACTCTTTCTACACACACATTTTCCTTTGTTAATGGTCGTAAACCAGCCCTAACAGGCTCTTTTTCATCTAGTGGGAGTTCTCTTAATTCCTGTAGGAACTCCAAACAGCCATGATACATCTGTTGAATAATTGGAACCTCAACAGAGATATCTGTACCCCATTGATCTTGCTGCGTTAATCCTCCCAAGACCACCAAATCATCCCCTCTAGGAACTATGTAAACGATGTCTTGCTCATTTGAAGAAGATTCTTCGTGGGAAATACAATGAGCGTCTCTCACAACTTTCCCCAGATTCTTAACCCTGACAAGTGCGCCTCTCAAGGGATACATGGAACTATCCCCTGTAGTTGATATCGAACCTAGCCCAGCACAGTTAACAATTGCTTTTGCATTAAAACGACGAAGTAGTTCCTGTTCATTTTGAACCACATTCACAGTGATTTTTGACTGGATAATCTCACATCCAATATCCTTTACGTATTGAAGTAACCACTTCATGTAGACATCGGTGTTTGTTATCGGAGCCATGTGCTTATAAGCATCTTTTATACCTCCTTTAAAACTCAAATCAATCGTTTCTTTGACAATATGTAAGCCTCTTTGAAATCCATCAACCTTATCCTTCAACTCATTCATTTTGCGAAGTTCAGTAGGTCGATTTTCTAAAATATCCTTGAAATAGAAATACGCATCCTTCAAATAAAGTCCTGTTTCTTCTGAACCAAACTCTGCGTGTATTTTCTTGAATTTATTATAGGTAGTCATACACCACTTTTTAGAGCGTTCCAGGGATCTAGGAGTACCATGACTACCACAAACTGCCGGTGGCCATTCCCACAATGCACCTGCCACAATAGAGGTTAAATCTGGGGCAAAACGATCTGCAACAATTACAACATTAAAACCTGCCTCTCTCAAACAGATAGCGGTTGTTAGACCACTGACTCCAGCCCCAATTACTAAAATGCTTACATCATTGTCCGACAATAGGTTACTCATTAAAGGTTATCTCGATTTTTTTGCACTACAAAACAAATGCATTTACTTACCCATTAATAATATTAACTTGGGTACTTTTGAGTTAGCGTAGTGTTAAGAAATTCTTAGTATTTTACATTTATGATGAAGATTATTTATCAATAGTTACCGATTAAAAATGTAAGTAGGAATAGGATTAACCAAAGTTCCGGGTTATTAAATTCTGGGTGCTTCGCACCCGCAAAGCCATGCGAGTGTCCACAACAAATTGTGTGGTTGCGCGTAGCGTAACCACAGCTAGAGTTACCTTAAAAACACAAATGTTTAAGGAGCTAAAGTATTACAAATTACTCATACCAGAAATGCTTTTTTTAGAGTAAATGCAAAAGTGAATACTTCAAGCTTCAATAAAAATCCTTTGAAAGTAACAGCATGGATAGATTTTGGAAAAGCGTAAGTAATAGCACTAAATACTGTTTCTATGTAATGCCTAGTACAGCATGGCGTAAATAAGCAGAGCATTGAAAAGCCCTAAAGTGCTTATTCTATAATACTTTTGACTTTTGACTTCCGCTTTGCGGTACTAGTACACTGTTTTACATATTCCAAGCCTCTCCCTTACGCTTCGAGTTCTTTTTATGCATCACTTTCAACTCAATTTGACTTGAGTCAGAAAGGTCATCTTCGGAAATATAATCAGTATATACTTCACTACCAGGTGGCAGATAGCATTCTCCTCTCTGGTTTTTCAACCTGGAGGGGATTTTATTATCAATAGTGACCCTACACACCAGCCAATAGCTGGCGATCGCCTAACTAGCAAGTTGGGTTATCTATTCACAGCTTATGATTGCTCTCTTGGGGTAATAGACATCTAAACCAGATGGCGTGAAATAACGTATATTAAAGAACTTTCTAATTACGTAGCTTGCTGCAAAAAAGAGGTTAGGATTACGAATTACGGATTAGTATAAGTGGGTGTGCCAGAGTTTTGTCTATACAGACAATGTATGATTCTTGGGAACAGGGAGCAGAATAGAGCGTGATGAAAGCACAAGTAGCGTCTTACGGATGTTGGCGATCGCCGATAACAACAGACCTAATTACCGCAAGTATAATTGGATTGGGACAAATTGCCCTCTGTGGCGAAGAGATTTACTGGAGTGAGCTACGACCATCAGAGTCAGGTAGAAATGTCATAGTGCGGCGGGGTGCAGATTGTAAAATCCAGTCCCTCACGCCTAGTGGCTTCAATGTGCGTACTCGTGTGCATGAATATGGTGGCAGTTCCTTTCTTGTAGTGGATGGCACTGTTTACTTTTCCAACTTTATTGATCAACGCCTATATTATCAAAAGAGCGATCAAGAGCCGCAAGCCATCACCCCAAAAGCTGCCACACGCTATGCAGACGGTGTTTTTGATCGTCAAAACAACCGAGTTATTTGTGTGTATGAAGATCACACAGATGTGACAAAGGAGGCGAGAAATAGTTTAATCGCCGTGGAACTAGATGGAGATCATAAAATCCAACTATTAGCATCGGGAAATGACTTTTATGCTTCGCCAAGCCTTAGCCCGGATGGTTCACGCTTGGCTTGGCTGACTTGGAACCATCCGAATATGCCTTGGGATGGGACTGAACTATGGGTTGGGGAATTAAAAGCAGATGGTTCTTTGGGAAATACTCAAAAAATTGCTGGGGATTTAGATGAGTCTATTTTTCAACCACAGTGGTCGCCAGATGGTAAGTTGTATTTTGTTTCTGACCGTACAGGTTGGTGGAATATATATCGTTGGCAAGATGAAAATGTAGAAGCGCTAACTCAAATGGAAGCAGAATTTGGTCAGCCGCAATGGAATTTTGGGATGTCCACTTATGCTTTTGGGTCTGCCAACCAGATTATTTGTACTTATACCCAACAAGGCATTTGGTATTTAGCAAGCCTTGATACACTAACACGTCAGTTAAAACTAATAAATACGCCCTACACAGATATTAGCTCTCTCCACGCCACCTCTAAACAGGTAGTTTTTCGTGCAAGTTCGCCAACTCAATTAGCAGCAATTGTCCGTTTGGATCTGACAACTAAAAAGCTAGAAGTACTACGGTGTTCTAGTGATGTAACTATTGATCCTGGTTATCTTTCTTTACCTGAAGCCATTGAGTACGAAACATCTGATGGCAAAGCAGCATACGCCCTTTTCTACTCACCTCGAAACCGTGACTATACGGCTCCTGAGACTGAAAAACCGCCCTTGGTTGTCAAAAGTCACGGTGGCCCCACCGCAGCAACTTCTAGTAGCCTCAATTTTAACATTCAGTATTGGACTAGCCGAGGCATAGCGGTTTTGGATGTAAATTATGGTGGTAGTACAGGGTACGGGCGCGAGTATCGGCAACGCCTGGATGGAAACTGGGGAATTGTAGATGTGGATGATTGTGTTTTTGGTGCGCGGTACTTAGTGAAGCGGGGAGATGTAGACGCTGCTCGCCTGTCTATTTCCGGCGGGAGTGCTGGTGGTTATACAACGCTTTGTGCTTTAACTTTCCGAGATACTTTTAAAGCAGGAGCCAGTTATTTTGGTGTCAGTGACTTGGAAGCTTTAGTTCGTGATACACATAAGTTTGAATCGCGCTACTTGGATCGTCTAGTTGGGCCTTACCCAGAACAGCGTCAGATTTATCAACAGCGATCGCCAATTAACTTTAGTGAGCGTCTAGCTTGCCCAATAATTTTTTTCCAGGGATTAGAAGATCGAGTGGTTCCGCCCAACCAAACTGAAGCAATGGTTACAGCGCTACAAAATAAAGGTGTACCTGTGGCTTATGTTGCTTTTGAGGGTGAAGAACATGGTTTCCGCAAAGCCGCAAACATCAAGCGTTCTTTGTCAGCAGAACTTTACTTTTATTCACGAATTTTCAATTTTGAAATTGCCCAACCAGTTGAGCCTGTAGTCATTGAAAACTTTTAGCTCCAACTTAACAAGATCGCCGCCATTGTAGTAGTTTGCGGTGCTTCACGACAGGCTTAACCGCAATACTGCTCGCTTTGTGCATTAGCTCGGCATTGGGTTTAGGGTAAAGGTTAAACAGTGAATAATAGTTGAACATGAAAATTTAAGTATAAATTTTATTAAGTAATCTGAGGTTTAATAAAAGAGTTAAAGATAGAACCACAAAAATTATCCCAACTTCCAGCTATCCATTGGCAACGCAGATTTAACATAACTTTTGCATTATTTTGTAACCAAAATTTACTGTTTCCTTTCATGTATTTTGTTAAATTGTGTTGAAATTATTAGCAATTTTGATTTTTTTTGTCTAGAATTAGTTTTTTATAAGTTTTTATTTTTTCTCATTTAATATTTGATTATGGAATTAGTATTAGTGAAGCTAGGAGGTTCCTTAATTACTGATAAGGATAAACCTTATACGGCTCGAAGAGAAGTTATAAAACAATTGGTTGAGCAAGTGAGCCTAATCAAACATGAAAATCCTAATCTGAAACTGATTATTGGTAACGGTGCTGGTTCTTTTGCCCACCAATCAGCGAATAAATATAATACAATTAATGGTTTTTCATGTGATGAAGAAAAACTAGGATTATGCTTGGTTCACCAAGATGCTTTAGATTTAAATTTTCTCCTAGCTAAAAATTTTTTACAGGCAGGTTTGCCAGTGGTAAGTTTGCCACCTATTACTATGATAACCACTCACAATAAAAAACTATTTAATAGTGACTTTAGTGTGATAGAAAGTAGTCTACAAGCAGGTTTAATTCCTTTAGTTTTCGGTGATGTAGTTCTAGATCAAGCTATTGGTGGTACTGTCTTTTCGACAGATGCAATGCTTGCAGAACTAGCGAAATACTTCTATCTTCAAGGTAAGTTTAAAGTTAGACTAATAAATGTTGGGAATTATGCAGGTGTATATGACCAACATGGGCAAGTAGTTTCCAATATTACTCAAGCTAACTATTCTCAGATTAAACCTTTCTTGGGCAAGAGCAAGTCAGTAGATGTTACTGGCGGGATGGCGAAGAAAGTTGAGGAGTTTTTGACTATTTCTAGTTTAGGGATTGACTGCTGGATAATTGATGGGAATATCCCAGGGAA
Source organism: Nostoc sp. (assembly GCF_036917935.1). Classification (GTDB taxonomy): domain Bacteria; phylum Cyanobacteriota; class Cyanobacteriia; order Cyanobacteriales; family Nostocaceae; genus Nostoc. The sequence goes on from NZ_JBALEL010000055.1 coordinate 18,881, forward strand.
TTTAGCCTCTTCAGTTTTAGGTACGCCAACTCTAGGCACTTTAATTAGGGCATTTTAACTAAAATGATTTCAAAACTGTTGGTAGTTAATCCGAATTACTTACCTTTAATCTTTTGGAGGTAACTCATTGAGAAAGGCAGAGGGCAGTTCTTGCTGAAGGCAGCTATGAATCTATCCCACTAATAAATTTCTGCGAACCCAGATGTGAACTGTCGCTAAGGAAACAAAACCATTAAAGCAGACGGAAGGCGGAAATTCGCTCTCACCGCACAACCTCTGTGCTTCTTCTTTTTTGTCCCCTGCTTGTTGATCGTCCTCTTCCTTACCTGTAGCAACACATTTCAAGTGAGTTGCTCTCGGTTTGTCATAAAAATGCTCCTGATAATTGTTTCTGTATGTGAGTAAATAACTGCGTGGCAAAACTGGGTGGTACAGAGTAGCCAATGATTGACCCAGCCGTAGCAGTCTTTTTTGGAAACTCATACCAACACGGAAACCCTTGCAAGACTGCCGCCCCCTCAATAGACAAAGACTTGACAGTACCATCAGGCAACCAGATATCAGCGAATTTACTACGGTTGCAGCCCTTGTGATCCGTGAAATGCGTAGGCGCAGCCCGCCACAGGCATCGCAGTATGGTATTACAGGGTAAATGCCCAGGTTTGTACTTGGACTGTGAACGTCCCCCAACTCTTTGTATTAGCAATGGTGTTGGCGCATTCCCGGCTAAAAATTTCTCCAAAGCTTGCCGTTGTTTGGGGAGTAGTTGGGAAGCGGTCATGGTGGGGATGAGATGCGCGATCGCCTCGTACCACCCTATTGGTTTTCTGCGAGTTGGTAAGGCAACGTGAAAACGCTTGCTTGCAACCAGGACTAACCGCCGCCGCGCCTGGGGCAACCCAAAGTCAGCCATGTTGACCACGCTGTAATTGACCGAGTATCCCTCTTACTCCAAAGCATCCAGGATGATACTAAAACTCTGACTGTTCTGATAGCGTGGTACATTTTCGAGCGTAAACACCCGTGGCTGCAACTGTCGGATGGCTTCTGCTACTGCGATCGCCTCCTGCCCCTTACCCTCTCCTCATGATAATGACTACTTATCAGAAGGTGGTTTCTTATAAGCAAGATTCTGATAAATGAAGAGCAGCGCGTCGCGATAATCATCTTTCCCCCGAATCTTGATACCCTTGTGCTGCTAGTCTTAAAGAATATACTGCTGTTTTTCTTTATATTACGAGTAGCTAGCGAGGATCAAATTTTAAATATGGCTTTTGAGCAAATCGAAGCATTTTTAAAGAAAATGCAGTCTGAACCTGAACTTAAAAACGAGGTGCTCGCAGCACCAACCGCAGATGATGTTGCGCGAATAGCACTAAAGCTTGGTTTTGAATTTTCAGGTGATGAATTATTGAGAATGTCAGGTAAGAAAGTTGGCAGCATTACTGTTAGAAAAACTGATCTTCCTGGAGAGTACAACTAGGGGTCACGCGAGAATTTTTGAAGAAGGCAGCTATGCTGAGGGCAGAAGGAACAATTGAATGGGGCGCTGCAAGATCAAGCGTCAAGAACTTTGAGCGAACACTATCGAATGCCACGACCAAGCTCAATCTTTGTTTTGTTAGGCTCATGCTTAAGAGACTCGCAGCTTCTTAGAGATATCAAATGGGTTCTATAAAGAATGGCGAAACGTTTGGGATCATGTAGTCCTCACGCGCCAATCGCCTGATACCGCCCATTCTCTGATTGTCGAACTATCCCCTCGGCAATCAGTCGATCGATTGCTTCGTATGCCTGACTACCGCCTCCCGCCTCCCTCTCCCCTCATTTCCACAATGCCCCACTTAAATCACGAGTGGGGTAATGAGTGAGATTCTCCGCGTGTGTATGGTGTTGACTGTGGAATGTTACCCGAAAACTGTTGTAGGCGATTGTGGCGGTTGTGGAAGTGCGTAGCTTGCCGCCGTAGGCATCGCCTAACACCCAACACCCTAAAAATAGATTGGAGGTTTTGGGGTTTTGGGGTTTTGGTAGTCATGGTCTGGTAGTCATGGTCTGGTAGTCATGAAGGTAATCGGGACGACGGGGGAATCCTGCAAATTCTGACTGTGCTACTTCTTGCACTGTTTGTTGAATTACTTTGCAGCCATACTCATGAAAATTGTGGTGATGGTTGAAAGCGATGCCTTCGGCAACGTCAAGGACGAACGCCCGACTCAATTCTGGTTTGCTTGGGTCGAACTCTACTGCAATGACTGGGCGAATACCAGCTTGCACCATCCCCGCTTCAATCCCGCCGCCACCCGCGAAAAGTACTACAGCGATCGGTGCATCATCTGGAAGAACTGGTTTAAAATTTTGTGTTATCAAAATTTTTGCAGACATCTAATTTTGGCGATGTCTTTTTGGTTTTCGCTTTTTTGATAAAAGTGATGATATTCTCTCGTGTTGCCCTCTCTTGTTGCAGTGTCCGAATCATTGTCACAGCCCCAGGGGGAATTGAACCTATACTTTTGCCTTTCCATGCCCCGTTTATCTTCTTTTTCCAATTGAATGCCCATCGCCAATGAAAGGGATTATTCGGGTCACGTTCACCAATCACACGGGGATAAGAAACAGTCTCCCCATCAAGTAGCTTTTTAGTTTCGAGGTACTGATAAAGACAACCGACTGATTCCCCCTGTGAGGCTTTGACCCCTTTCTCGCTTGATTTTTTCGGGTGTTGCAGATAACTCAACTATTACTGATTTTGGTTTTGGAAGTAGCGTATGACTTCGGGCTGTTTTAATCATGCAGCCACCTCCATGACCAAATCATCTGGCACTTCAAAAATCCCCAACCGCCCAATGTAAGGAATCGGTGTAATCTCGCGTGGATTCTCCAGTTTCCAATGGTACTGCTCAGGCATTCCCCAACCAGACGCAACTTGTGAAAACTTGCAATCAACTATTGTGACAATACCGATGATTTGACCGCGACGTAAAGAGATTAATTCTGGGATTACTACACCCATCCCTTGACAAAATCCTTTCGCCTCAAAGTACGCTTTTTTGGTACAAGTCTTGGCTGCATGAATCAGAATGTCGCCGCGATAATGAATAGGCCAGCCACGGTTTTCTATGTTTTTGGTGGAGTGAATGATTGCCCATGCCCAAGGTTGACGGACTGACAGTGCTTTCATCTGTTTTAAAACTCCAGTAGTTGAACGTAAGCGTCTAATGCTGCAAGTGCTGGATGTGGATGTGGTTGTGACTTTAGACCATTACAGATTGTGGCGATAGTCCCAAGTTCTGTAAAGGTGAAACTGATACTGGACTGTCGAGCCTCACAGTGATAAATAATCGTTAGTAACACGAAATTCAACAATCGAATTGTAAAATCACGTTGATTAGCTAAATCAGTAAACCAAAAAGTTTTTCCCCAAAGAGCGATCGCTAAAAAATTGGTAGTTTATAATACTAGTAAATACGGAATCCTCTAACCAGCAGACA
>NZ_JBALEL010000056.1:0-15190 GCF_036917935.1 Nostoc sp.
GGTTACGCAAAGCCTCCACCCAACAAAAGTCTACGTCTAATCCACTATTAAAGCCTAGACAGTCCACTACGTGCATTTCAAAAATCAAATACTAGTCCTATATATACTTGAGTAATAGCTGAAAGACTTGGAGAACACATGTCAGAAACTACGTCAAATTCAGAAATGCAATACCGAGTTATCGGCAGCACAGGAGAGAAAGTTTCCGCCATCGGGTTGGGTGGTTGGCACATCGCCTTGAAGCACGTTGATGAGCAACTGGCTATCCGCATTGTGAGAACAGCCATCGATCGCGGCATCACCTTTATGGATAACAGTTGGGATTACAACGGTGGAGTCAGCGAAATTCGCATGGGCAAAGCGCTGCGCGATCGCTACCGGGATAAGGTGTTTCTGATGACGAAAATTGATGGTCGCTCTAAGAAAGAAGCCACAAAACAATTAGACGAATCACTCAAACGTCTGCAAGTTGATTGCATCGATCTTGTTCAGCATCACGAAATGATTCGATACGAAGATCCTCATCGAATTTTCGACCCAGAAGGGGCAAATGCTGCCTTCATTGAGGCGCGAGAAGCTGGAAAACTCCGATACATCGGCTTCACTGGGCACAAAGATCCCCATATTCATCTACATACGCTAGAAGTTGCCGCTGCTCACGGGTTTAAATTTGATACAGTCCAGATGCCGCTGAATGTGATGGATGCCCATTACCGGAGCTTTGCAAAGCTGGTTGTGCCAGAACTTGTTAAACAAAACATCGGCGTTTTGGGAATGAAAAGCTTGGCAAATGGTATTCTTTTACGGTCAAAGACTGTAACGCCAATTGAATGTTTACACTATGCTTTGAATCTGCCGACATCGGTTGTGATTACCGGAATTGACAGCATGGAGATTTTAGAGCAAGCCTTTGAAGCAGTGCGGACGTTCCAGCCAATGAACGACGAGCAAGTGCGATCGCTCTTAGCAAAAACGGCAGAAGCGGCATCACGCGGCGAGTTTGAGCCTTTCAAAACCTCATCAATCTTCGACAGCACTGCCCAAAACCCAGATTGGCTGGGAGAAGAACCACAGCGCATCCAGCAATTGATGTCAGCGTGATGCCTTCTTAGTGTTGTCTGTGGAGGAAGTTCACAGGGTGATACAACAATAAAGCATCTTCCAGTTTAGTAATTGCGATCGCCACGCTATCTAATGTAACCTCCTGCAATGGCATTGTTCCGGCTAACAATGCCATTGTTCCGACTGACAATGCCATTGTTTCGACTGACAATGCCATTGTTCCGGCTAACAATGCCATTGTTTCGACTGACAATGCCATTGTTTCGACTGACAATGCCATTGTTTCGACGTGCAAAAATTAACTCACGCCTTTTTTAACCTTGTTCTATTTAAAAATCTCACTTGACTGTTAGATTTTTTGTTGTAATGGGCACATTAAAGGTATACCCTATAGCAGTATGCATATATGCCCGTCCAAGATAAAACCCGGCGTTTGCCTTCTCAGTTAATTAGTCAAGATATAAACTCATTGCACGGCTTGCAAACTATCAGCACATACAACACAACCCGTGCTGATGCGTCTGTAGCAAACTTACAGCAAGCTTATCAAGCTATGTTGGCGCAACAACAAGCCCAAACTGAAAAACTAACTTTATATCGTGCTGCTGCCGATACTGCGCGATTAGCAGAGTGGGAATTTCACAATGCTGTATTAGCCATGAAAGAAGTAATTCGTGGGGAATATGGCTCAGATAGCGATCAAGCCCAAGCAGTTGGACTGAAGAAAAAATCAGAACGCAAGCGTCCCAATCGTAAAAAGTCAGTTGCGATGGCGTAACCGCCCCCCTGGAAGCGATCGCAAGTTAATTAACTGAAGGGCGATCGCTAACTTTTGTCTAAGCACGATGTCTAACGACAAGCCGCTACGCGTCTACGCTCATCTCCAAAATCTGTAAACTGTTTAATTCGACCTTTGATTAGCAGGAATAATCTTTACTCAAAATTCAATCTATCAAAATAGTGAATTAGTTTCATAACTATTGACGCTAAAACTTCTATCTAGGGATCGATATGGCTAATCAGCTAAATGAAGTAAAAATAGTATGCTAAATCATACGAGCTTGTATTCTATGAAACTGAATTATGTTACAAAACAGCTTTCTACGGTAAAACGCTGGATGGTTACAACACTGTTTTGTATGCTAGCGATCGCTTTCGTTTGGCAAGGTGCATTTTTCTCGAACACCTCAGCAATGGCTGATCCTGCCGCAACCTTGATTGCATCCTCAGATGAGGGCGATCGCGCTCAAGAAAAAGCCAGTAGAGATGCTGGACGAACCAAAAATTTCATTGATGAGACGGCAGATAAAGTTAAGCAAGCTGCCAAGAGCAATGCCAATAAAGTTGACCAATCAACAGACAATGGTAGCTTTATTGAGCGCAAAGCCAAGAAAGATGCCGCTACAATTCAGAAAAGAGCAGACGAAGATGCATCTCGGACTAAAGAAGCAGTAGACAACACCAAGAATGTTGTTGAACGTACTGTTGAGAACATCAAAGATGCTTTTGGTAAGTAGAGAATAGATATAGCAATCCTATTGGATTTGTGAAAATCAAAAGCTTTAAATTTCCGACTTCTTAAAGAAGTCGGAAATCTTGTTGTTCACGAATAATTTCGGAAAGTCTCAGGTTACGTCAATATTATTACAGCAATTTTCAGGTAGTTAAACCATGATGGTAGGGTAGCACAGCTAGCTCTACGTCCTTACAGGGGATTTTAGTTAAAGCCTCGTTTCCAGTCGGAGACTCTTAAGGAGACAGAGGAATATTTAATAAATAAATGAAGTTAGATAAAATAATCAAGTAGCTTTAGATACATACTTTTTGTGTCTAGGTGAAATAGCGATCGCTGATAAAAATTAGCTGTTGTCACTGAAGAAGAGAAGAAACTATTGTTAAATATTTACCAGCAGTTATGCTAGATATATAGTTATAAATAAAATATTTAACCTTCTTTTGTAATAACTTCAGAGGGCAAAATTGAGTAATCTACTTAGGCGATTTCCGCAAATTGCTCCTAAAAAACTTGTTTTTCTATACGGATCGCAGACAATTTTTAAGTAGCATTACTCATGGGAAAATGTGTTATAACTTGAACTGATTGCAACCTTATTTGACGAATTGTTAATGGTCAACAAACTTTTCACCATTATCAATTAAGAAGTTATACTTTCCGCTACAACTTAGTAACAATCTAAGAGTTTGATTCTGTGGACAACCCGACCGTGGGAAAATCAAAATACCGATACTCGAAGTTAGAGAGGAAAACCTTATAATATGCATCTGAGCGAAATCACCCATCCTAATCAGTTGCACGGTTTATCTGTTCGCCAACTACAACAGATTGCCCGTCAGATTCGAGATAAGCATCTCCAAACAGTAGCAGTTAATGGTGGACACTTGGGGCCAGGGTTGGGTGTTGTCGAATTAACACTAGGACTTTACCAAACACTGGACTTAGATCGGGATAAAGTGATTTGGGATGTAGGACACCAGGCTTATCCCCACAAACTGCTTACAGGACGCTACGATCGCTTCCACACCCTCAGACAAAAAAACGGAGTTGCAGGTTATCTCAAACGGGGTGAAAACAAATTTGACCACTTTGGGGCTGGACACGCTTCTACAAGTATTTCAGCAGCATTGGGCATGGCTTTAGCGCGAGACTTGAAAGGTGAAAAATTTAAAGCCGTTGCTGTGATTGGCGATGGGGCACTGACTGGCGGCATGGCTTTAGAAGCCATCAACCATGCCGGACACATGCCGAAAACTAACCTGTTGGTTGTTCTCAACGACAACGACATGTCCATATCTCGCAACGTCGGCGCAATTCCCCGCTATCTCAACAAAATGCGCCTCAGCCAACCGGTGCAATTTATTAAAGATAATCTTGAGGAACAGTTAAAGCAAATTCCCTTCGTTGGCGAATCCCTCTCACCCGAACTCGGACGCATCAAAGAAGGTATGAAGCGTTTGGCTGTTCCGAAGGTAGGTGCAGTTTTTGAAGAACTCGGCTTTACCTACATTGGGCCAGTGGATGGGCATAATCTCGAAGAATTGATTGCCACCTTCCAACAAGCACATCAGATACCAGGCCCAGTTTTGGTACATGTGGCAACAATCAAGGGCAAAGGCTATGAAATTGCCGAACTAGATCAAGTTGGCTACCACGCCCAAAGCCCCTTCAACGTCGCGACTGGCAAAGCCATTCCTTCTAATAAACCCAAACCCCCGGCTTATGCCAAAGTCTTTTCTCACACTCTGGTGAAACTTGCCGAACAAAACCCCAAAATCGTTGGGATTACTGCCGCGATGGCAACGGGGACAGGCTTAGATAAACTTCAAGCAAAACTGCCAAATCAATATATTGATGTTGGCATTGCAGAACAACACGCCATCACCCTAGCAGCAGGACTGGCAACCGAAGGGATGCGCCCCGTTGCGGTTATTTATTCTACCTTCCTGCAACGCGCCTACGACCAGATAATTCACGATGTCTGCATCCAAAACCTGCCAGTATTCTTTTGCTTAGATCGGGCAGGAATTGTCGGTGCTGATGGCCCCACCCACCAAGGTATGTATGACATTGCCTATCTGCGTTGCATTCCCAACATAGCAATCATGGCCCCCAAAGACGAAGCAGAACTGCAAAGCATGATAGTCACTGGCGTTAATCATACCAGTGGGCCGATTGCGATGCGTTATCCTCGTGGCAATGGCTACGGCGTTCCCCTGATGGAAGAAGGTTGGGAACCTTTGGAAATCGGCAAAGGCGAGATTCTGCGTACAGGTGATGATGTGTTAATCGTTGCTTATGGCACAATGGTCTATCCAGGAATGCAAGCCGCTGAAATTCTCAGCGAACACGGCATTGAAGCAACTGTAATTAATGCCCGTTTCGTTAAGCCTTTGGATACCGAGTTGATTTTGCCTTTGGCTAAGAAAATCGGCCGGGTTGTCACCTTAGAAGAAGGTTGTATCATGGGTGGGTTTGGTTCTGCGATCGCCGAAGCCTTAATGGATGCAGAAATTCTGGTTCCTGTCAAGCGATTCGGTGTGCCAGATGTGTTAGTAGATCACGCTGAACCCAATGAATCTAAAACAGAATTAGGTTTAACAAGCCATCAAATAGCAGAGAGAGTATTGCAAGCTTTCTTTAAGCAGCAAGTATCTGCTGTTGTTTAGTTAATTCTTTGTAGTAATAAATCGCCTACACTTGTGAACTCAGGTGTGGGCGATTTGCTTATGAAAACGGCAAGTTTAATATCCGTAATATGATCTTCGGTTAAACCTTAGTAAATTACCGAAAATCATTAGGTACTAAATAATTACTTGAATTAACTTTTATCGCTTCCTTATCTGTATACTTAATCTAGTTAATTAGTAAGATTCTTATACCATCAATTCAATCGCAGTATCAATTTAGTAGCAGGCGATCGCTTTATAGTTTTCATGGGTTCGACGAATGAAGTTTAACCCCGTATTTTGTCGTGGTCTTTTTCAAAAATCAAACCGAATTTCGATAGATTGATTGAGAGTGAAGAACAACATAATAATTAATTTTTAATATTAATTATTGACTTCAAAAAAATCATGTAATATCTATTACATGATATGTCAACTTCTGTCTGCACATTTTAAACCCAAAAAAGTACAGTAAAACTATGGCTATTCAAGGAACAAACAATAACGATAATTTAGTCGGCAGTTCTGGAAATGATACTATTCAAGGCTTAAACGGTAATGATACCCTTTCTGGATTAGGTGGAAACGATCAATTATTAGGTGGTGCTGGAAGTGATACCTTATCTGGAGCTAAAAATAGTTAACTGAATTTTGGTTTTGAAAATGAAATCATCAATGTGTATTAAAGTAAAAAATATTGCCTATCCATTAACGACCTCTTTCTATGACACTTTCTACAAACCAGGTTTATCCCGTTATTTGGCACAACAACTCAGTGTCACTAATTGACCAAACTCGCTTACCCAACGAATATACATTTGTAGAAATTCACCGCAGTGAAGATATGGCGCGGGCGATTAAAACCATGATTGTGCGAGGTGCGCCAGCAATTGGTGTGGCTGCGGCTTATGGAATGTATCTTGGTGCAAGGGAAATTGAAACAAGCGATCGCACCAAATTTTTGCAACACTTAGATCAAGTAGCCCAGTTGTTGCGTTCTACTCGTCCAACGGCGGTAAATTTATTTTGGGCAATTAGCCGGATGATCAAAGCTGCCAACGAAACGCTGGGAACTGTAGAAGAAATTAAGCAAACCCTTTTCCAAACAGCCCAGGCAATCAACGTTGAAGATTTGCAAACCTGTCAAGCAATCGGCGACAATGGTTTAGCAGTTTTGCCCACTACCCCAGAAAAGCTGACGATTCTTACTCACTGTAATGCTGGGGCGCTAGCTACCGCAGGATATGGCACTGCTTTAGGTGTTGTGCGTTCGGCTTGGAGGGAAGGACGTTTAGAACGTTTATTTGCCGATGAAACCCGTCCCCGCTTACAAGGTGCAAAACTCACCACTTGGGAATGTGTGCAAGAAGGCATTCCAGTGACATTAATTACTGATAATATGGCAGCCCATTGCATGAAACAGGGTTTGATTCATGCTGTAGTTGTGGGTGCCGATCGCATTGCTGCTAACGGTGACAGTGCCAATAAAATTGGTACATATAGTGTAGCGATCGCAGCTAAAGCCCATAATATACCTTTCTTTGTAGCTGCACCCCTTTCCACCGTTGATTTTGAATTAGCCGATGGCAGCAAAATTCCCATTGAAGAACGCGATCCCACAGAAATATATCAAGTTGGTGATACCATTCTCACACCTGCGGGTGTAGATTTTTACAACCCAGCTTTTGATGTGACTCCGGCTGAGTTGATTACAGCCATCATTACAGAAAATGGAGCGATCGCACCTCATGAATTAGCAAAATCACAGCTAAAGCAATTAGTGTAATTGAGTTCGATGAACCTCTTTCCTTATATTCCGTCCCCAGAAGCCTACGGTGTATAGACAAGTGATCGAATTACCTCAAACAAAAGAAAAACCTCACCCTGTCCGATCAGATATCCCTCTCCTTAGTAAGGAGAGGGACAGGTTTTGCTTCGGCAAAACCAGGGTGAGGTTTCTCAGAGGCTATGAGACTTAACCAAAATGCTGAATAATTGCCTCGGCAAATTCCGAACATTTTAAGGGTTCAACTGGTGGTTCTAACAACCGGGCTAAATCGTAGGTGACTTGACTATTTGCGATCGCATCGCTTAAACCTTTCTTAACTAGGTCTGCGGCTTCTTGCCAACCTAGAAATTCCAGCATCATCACACCAGACAAAATCAGTGAACCAGGATTAATCCGATCTAAGCCGGCGTGTTTGGGGGCGGTGCCGTGGGTAGCTTCAAATATGGCACTAGCATCGCCAATATTTGCCCCTGGCCCCATTCCCAATCCCCCAACAATGGCGGCGGCGGCATCAGACAAGTAATCGCCGTTCAAGTTCATCGTCGCCAGAATTGAATACTCATCCGGTCTAGTTTGGATTTGTTGAAAAATACTGTCAGCAATCCGGTCATTCACCAAAATTTTATCTTTCCATTTGCCATCGCCGTGGGTTGCCCAAATTGAGTTAAGAACAGTTTCAACTTCCTTGACAATTTCCGCTTTCTTCTCTTCGGTGAGACTATCAAACCCAGGATCAATCTGGCGGGCGTTTTCTTCCAAGGAAATATTCGGGTTTTTCTCCTTGTTACTCAAAATCCAAGATTCCCGTTCCGTGACAGTTTCTGGGCGAAATTCACTGGTTGCTAATTCATAACCCCAATCACGGAAAGCGCCTTCGGTGTACTTCATAATGTTGCCCTTATGCACCAAAGTCACCTGTTGCTTCTGTTTGGGCAATAGCAAGGCATGTTTGATGGCACGTCTGACTAAGCGCTGGGAACCAGTTTTGCTGATCGGTTTGATGCCAATACCAGAATCAAGAGGAATTCGTTTTTTGCCATGTTCTGGGGTGGCGGGGATCAGTTCTTCGTTGATAATTTTAATTAAGCGATCGCCGATTTCACTACCTTGTCGCCACTCAATGCCTAAATAAATATCTTCTGTATTCTCCCGATAAACAATGACATCCAGCTTTTCGGGATTTTTGTGCGGTGAAGGTGTACCTGCATAGTAACGGCAAGGACGCACACAAGCATACAAGTCAAAAATTTGCCGCAGCGCCACATTCAAAGAACGAATTCCCCCACCAATGGGAGTAGTCAAAGGCCCTTTAATGGCTACACCATATTCTTCAATTGCCGTGAGAGTGTCTTGAGGTAAATACTGATAAGTTCCGTATAAATCACAAGCTTCGTCCCCAGCGTAAACCTTGAACCAGCTAATTTGACGCTGACCCTTGTATGCTTTGGCTACCGCAGCATCTAACACCTTTTGGGTAGCAGGCCAGATGTCTATACCTGTGCCGTCGCCGCGAATAAAGGGGATAATTGGATTGTCCGGTACGATTGGTTCACCATTTTTGAAGGTGATTTTTGCTCCGGCTGCGGGGGGGGTAATCTTTTCGTACATCGTTCACACACTCCTAATCGATACGCTGCTATTCAAAAAAACCTTATGTGGCAGGCTTGTATATTTTGCTATGTCTTTTGTTCACCAAGCCATAAGGCACAGATTTTCCCCCTATTCCCCTTGTACATTATTTGGGGATTAAGTGTGGGATTCAGTGAAGCGATCGCAATTTTGTACGATCAAAAATAGTAAACTACTTTTCGCTATCAGTGCTTCACCTTGGAGAATGCCCGATAGCTTACCGCTCTTTCACTGACCGCTAAAACGAGAATGGCATGACAGACCCAATGATTTTATCAGGCCCTGCTAATGACATCGACTCCCTCCGACGACCGTTAATCGCTGGGTCTGAAAAAGTCCAACAGCAGATAATCCCACAATTAGCTGAGTTGGGTAATGAGGGATTAGACGTGTTGATGGAATTTTTACTAAAACGACGTGAGAACCCAGCAACTTGGATTGATGGCAAAGCTTACCAAGTCCTTTACAACTCTGATGCACCTCAAGCCAAAGAATTTTTGCGCTCCTGTTTTCCTGAGGGAATTGTACCTCTAAAATCAGAGTCCAAGATTAACTACAATTCTTTGCAACAGCTACTAGCTGTTCAAGACTTCCAAGCAGCCGATCGCGTCACCATCGAAAAAATGTGTGAACTATCAGGGACAACGGCTGTACAACGAAAATGGTTGTATTTTAGTGAGGTAGAAAATGTCTCGGCTGTTGACTTGCAAACCATTAACAACCTCTGGTTAATCCACTCTGAAGCTAAATTTGGCTTTTCAGTGCAGCGAGAAATCTGGTTAAGTTTGGGTAAAAACTGGGAGAATTTCTGGCCGAAAATTGGCTGGAAAGCAGGTAACACCTGGACGCGATACCCCAACGAGTTTACCTGGAATTTGAGTGCGCCTAGAGGTCACTTACCCCTCTCTAATCAACTTCGGGGGGTACGAGTCTTTGCTTCTTTACTCTCTCACCCTGCTTGGACAAAGAATTCAGAAAAATGATTTTGAGCCTATGTACAAATAGATTATGATCAATCCCACTAATCGAGAATTCTACGTGATCATTGAACGGGATGAAGATGGCTACTATGTCGGAGAAGTCCCTCAGCTACAAGCCTGTTACAGTCAGGGAGAAACAATTGATCAGTTGATGGCTAATATGAAAGAAGTAATTGAACTTTGTTTAGAGGATGTCTGAAAAGTCAAAAGTTTCATGCTGTAGTCTGCGATCAGAGTATGACTTAAAGAGCCTAAAAGTCAGAAAGTTCGGAGTTGAACGCAAGAGCTTTGGTAAGACAACAATTCCTTTAGAACCTGATGTTGCAGAGGTTTTTCCTAATGCTGATGCCGTCAATGAGGCTCTAATATTTCTGATTAGAATTGTGCAGGAAAAGCAAGTTTCTGCACTTACAAAGCAGCCTCGCAGTTCCTCAGAGGGGGCGGACAAAAGCCCCTAGTGCTGAGTTGGAAGTGCCGCAGATCCCAAACTGAAAATATCAAATCAGATAATGGCAAACGTTCGTCTAGAAGATATTAAGCGTAGATTCAATAACGTTACCGCTATTGAGGACATTACCTTTGAAATTCCTGATGGCGAGTTTTGGGTTTTAGTTGGGCCATCGGGTTGTGGGAAGTCGACAATTTTGCGAACGATCGCGGGTTTAGAAACCGCTACATCTGGCAAACTCTTTATTGGCGATCGCTTGGTGAATAATATCCCAGCCAGACAACGGGATGTGGCGATGGTGTTCCAAAACTACGCTCTCTATCCTCACATGAGCGTGGCGCAAAACATCGGCTTTGGCTTGCAAATGCGTCAGGTTGACCGAAAAATCATTCAAGAACGGGTGATGAATGTGGCGCGATCGCTTTCTCTAGATCATCTGCTGGATCGTAAACCCAAAGAACTTTCTGGGGGACAGCAACAACGGGTAGCATTAGGGAGAGCGATCGCTCGTGAACCACAAGTGTTTTTACTTGATGAACCTTTATCTAATTTAGATGCCCAATTGCGCGATGATACCAGGGCAGAATTGAAACAGCTACATCAAGAATTAGGCATTACAACTATTTACGTCACCCACGATCAAGTTGAAGCAATGACTTTGGCTGATAAAATTGTCGTGCTAAATCGCGGGCGGATTCAACAAATTGGCGATCCCCAAACTATTTATGCAAGTCCCGCTAATCAGATGGTGGCAAGTTTTTTAGGCAGTCCGCCAATGAATATTTTGCCTGCAATCTATCAAAATAATGGTTTTGATGTGAGTGGACAGTTATTAGCAATTCCAGCAGATGTAAAAGAAAACTTACAGTTGCGTCAGGGACACAGTTTTGATTTGGGGATTCGTCCAGAGCATATAAAAATTAATACTGACTCCGAACTAAGTACTCAAAACTCAGGACTGTTATCCGTTGAAGTTAAGGTGGTGGAACCTTTGGGAAGGGAAACTTTGATTCGTGCTAGTTTACCTAGTTCGGTAGTGGTGTTGAATATTCAGGTGGGCGGGGATGTGCGTTTGCGTCCAGGCGATCGCCTTTCTCTACAACTCGATTTAAATCACTTGTTTGTGTTTGATCCCAAAACTGGGGACAGAATATTATAAGCGCTTCGGAGCGTAAAATATAATTGTTTTGTGTGCGATCGCTGTGACGGGGTGTAGGGGCAATCGCTGTAATTGGTGGCGAGGAATAGGTTAGCGATCGCATCCAGAATCATCACCACACCGCCGTTAATCCAATTTTTGACCGTAACTCTGACCTTGCCCTTGCCTCGTGCGATGCCTGCGGCGGGCGTAGCCATCGCGGTCATTTGTTAACCCAATAGCGAAAATTTGCTGTATCTCTTGCTGAGTAAGAACCTTGGCGCGTCCATGCCGATTTACTTTCACCTTTCACCGCTACACCCTGTTAACTCTCAATTTTCAGGTTACAGCAGTGAGAAGTGTTTATATCCATAATCAGGATGAAATAATGATTCAATCACTACAAAAACTATTTACATTTGATGAATATTTAGAGTTTTTAGAAACACAACCGGAAAACATTCGTTATGAATTACACGATGGAGATATTATTCAAATGCCGCCACCATCAGGCAAACACGAGCAAATAGTAGCATTTTTAACAATGATGTTAGGGTATGAGTGTCTTCGTCTTAAACTTTATTACGGCATACCTAAAACCGCCACAGTGAAGCCAGAAAATAAAATGTCAGGCTACTATCCTGATGTCTTATTAATGAATTTTTCTAATTTGGGTAATGAACCATTATGGGAGAAACAATCTATCCTTAGTAAACCAGATTCAATTCCATTAGTGATTGAAGTGGTGAGTACTAACTGGAGAGATGATTATCATAAAAAGTTTGCCGATTATGAAGAAATGGGTATTCAAGAATATTGGATTGTGGATTATGCTGCTTTGGGTAGCAAGGAATTGATAGGCGATCCCAAACAGCCAACAATCACAATTTACTCTTTAAGTGATGAGGGTGAATATCGTGGTAAACAGTTTAGAGGTGACGACCGTATAGAGTCGCCAGCATTTCCAGATTTAAATCTAACTGTTGAACAAATTTTTTCAGTGCGTTATTCATAAACACTCATTTCCCGACATTTCACCAAAAATATAAAACCTCAAACAACTAGGAATTAATAAAATGACCCCCAATGAATACCAAGATCAGATTATCGAAATCAGTAAACACTACCCTATATTTGGCACTGATAAAGGCTTGCCAACTTACAGCAGTGGACTAGCTGAAGAGGTTGGTGAGGTGATGGGAATTGTCAAACGGCATTTTAGAGGCGATGCTAAAGCTGAAAACTTCAAAGAAAATTTGACTAAAGAATTAGGTGACGTGAGTGCATATCTGGTATTGCTAGCTAAAGAATTCGATATTGATTTTGAAGATATTCTGACTATGAATATTGAGAAATTGCAAAATATAAAAATGGCACTCTACTGGGTAGTGGTAGCGATATGTTAGATGAAAATAAAACTGACGATAAACGGGAGCAAGTTGTCAAGAAAACGCCAACTAAAAGTGTTGACAAATACGCCGATATTGCTCCTAAATCTAAGGAGGAACTTAAGTCTGTTAAAAAAAATACTCAAATGTATACAATTGTTACCTTACTCATGGAAGGATCAACGCTTGATGAATTTGAAAATAAGGGAATAAATATCGGAACCGGACGGGAAGGATCGCGAACGTTCTTCGGTAAATACTTAAGAGATACTAAGGGATACGGGATTAAGCGTACTGTTGACCCATCTGATCCTACTAACATAAATAAGTATATGTTTCATTTACAGTTACCCGAAGGCGTTGATCAGCCTATATTTGTTAGCTAGAAAAAAAGTAGGAAAAAAGTTTAATGTGGCTGGAATGCCTGACGACCTCGATTAATGACCCAATATCCGATAATTGCCTTAACACCCCGTAGCGTCTCTTGTGGCGACGGGGTTTATTTTTGGTGGTTGGGTGCGAACCTATGATTAGTTGTAAAAAGATAGTTTAAGTAAAAATACATAACGTTTTGAATATTAGTAATTAATATTACAAGTCTAAAAAAAGTTTCTTAAACTGCCAGAAATAATCGCAAATTACCAATTTTTTGTAGCCAGAATCTAAGAAAATAAAAACTGAAATACAGACTTAATGGATTCGCTGCAAAAACTTATATGACTATTAATCGACGGCATTTCTTGTTCTTACTCACATCAGGTGCAGGTGCTTTTGCCTTAGATGCTTGTGCATTGGCAGAGAAATCTCCTGAAAAAAACACTGTAACCCCCAATACAACACCAAATACAACACTAAATACAACACCAGATAAAACAGGGGCTATCCAACTACCACTTTTAGCTTATGCCTACGAAGCACTGGAACCACACATTGATGCCAAAACGATGCAGTTTCACCATGATAAACACCACGCAACTTATGTGAAAAACCTGAATGCAGCCTTAGAAAAACACCCAGAACTCAAAGGCAAAACTGTTGAAGAACTGTTGCAGAAACTTGACAATGTACCACAAGATATTCGCAAAGTAGTACGCAATAATGGCGGTGGCCACGTTAACCACTCAATGTTCTGGCAAATTATGAAGCCGAAAGGTGGGGGAGAACCAACAGGAAATATAGCCTCCGCGATTAATCAAAATTTTGGCTCTTTTGCAGCTTTCAAAAAACAGTTTAATGAAGCTGGGGCTAGTCGTTTTGGTAGTGGTTGGGTTTGGCTAGTACGTAACAAAGGTGGCAAGTTGGAAGTGACAACTACAGCTAACCAAGATAGTCCCTTAAGTGCAGGTAAATATCCCATCCTGGGTAATGACGTATGGGAACATGCATATTATCTCAATTACCAAAATCGCCGCGCCGATTATTTAGATGCTTGGTGGAACGTGATTAATTGGGATGAGATTAACAAGCGGTTTGCAGCAGCAAGTAAACTTGCCTGAAACCAGACAAGAATTTAGAGTTACAGGCGCTTAAAAACTGGCAACAGAAATAATATTCTGCTGCCAGTTTTTTGATGCGATCAGCTAATCGTCATTCATCTTTTCAGAATGATTCGCTTTAACAATTAGTTTCCTTGAATCATTGCAGTTATTTTTTTTATTTTTAGAAATTTAATATAGTTTGATTTTACGTTATAAACATCAATATATCTCAACAAATCTTGTAAGTAATCTTATGCGTGCCATGCTAAATTACTTTTGCTGGCGAAAGTAATATAAGATTACAATTTCAGATTTCATCATCACAAAGCATAAAACTTAGAATCTTTCTTTAAATATCCAATTTGAATAAAAACACTGTTGAGTCATTTTGATTATAAGGAGGATTTCTCATGAAGATTGGTTGCAAATTATTCACGGTTGCTTTAACTGTTCCATTACTTCTGGGAATTTTAAATTTTAAAGCACAAGCTGAAGTTACTACACAATGGGGTGTAGGTGGCGATATTCCCGTTCCCGGCGATTACGATAATGATGGTAGAACTGATTACGCAGTCTGGCGACCAAGTAATGGTACTTGGTATGTAATTAACAGTTCTACAGGTCTAGCAGTTACTAGACAATGGGGCGTTGGTGGCGATATTCCTGTTCCTGGCGATTATGATAGCGATCGTAAAACTGATTTTGCAGTCTGGCGACCGAGTAATGGGACTTGGTATGTAATTAACAGTTCTACAGGTCTAGCAGTTACTAGACAATGGGGCGTTGCTGGTGATGTTCCTGCCCCTGGCAGATACGATAATGATGGTAGAACTGATTTTGCAGTCTGGCGACCGAGTAATGGGACTTGGTATGTAATTAACAGTTCTACAGGTCTAGCAGTTACTAGACAATGGGGCGTCGGTGGCGATATTCCCGTTCCCGGCGATTATGATAATGATAGTAAAACTGATTTTGCAGTCTGGCGACCGAGTAATGGTACTTGGTATGTAATTAACAGTTCTACAGGTCTAGCAGTTACTAGACAATGGGGCGTTGCTGGTGATGTTCCTGCCCCTGGCAGATACGATAATGA
>NZ_JBALEL010000057.1:0-14082 GCF_036917935.1 Nostoc sp.
TTTTTTGAAACCTTTCACAGCAGCATAAGCATTAATTATATATTTAGTAGTATATAGTACTTTGAAGTACGTAAACTTGATTAGCGATCGCTCTTTGGGGAAAAACTTTTTGGTTTACTGATTCTAAATGGTTGGGCATTAATCGTTTTTTGTAAAGTTGTACTTTTGAAATTTTCATCCAATAATATCGTTGTCGATATGCCCGATTGCTGAATCAATTCGAGTTCAACCTTGACATTGGGAAGCGGTGCAAACTTTTCGTTCCTGGGTGGTTGCGAGAGTCCTCCAGCAAGAGCGTTTAATTTTTTCTGTGCTAGAGGTTTGGGGGTAAATAGTTGCAATCCCGGACTAATGGCTATAGCGTACTTCTGGACTAAATACAATGCGCCATCAGACAATGCAGACATTGGAATGTTTCGTAATGACCCATCTGGAATAAAGACTAGAGTATTAACTCTACTATTTTTGAGTTCACCTGCAACTGGTTTAATTAACCAATCATAAAGCTGCTGGGAAACCACTTCAAATTTATTATTAGCATCAGGTTGGACTATCGTCTCTCGCATTTGGGCGATCGCCTGCTCTACTTGCTGATGGTTTACCACAGAAGTTTTATGTATCAAAGGTTGATTGGGAAGTTTGAGGATTATTTCTAATTGGTTATCTAAGATAATCGGGTAAAAAATGGCAGTATTAGGGCGATCGCGGTCTACCACTTTGTCCAATACTACAAATTGGTTACTCAAGCAAGCTTCTCGGAAAAAATTATCTAGTTCTGCCAATTGCAAAGCTTCTATTCGCTTGCGGACTTTATCTAAATCGGGTTTTTCTTGTCCTTTCTGTTGTAAAAGCAGTTCTACTGACTGGCGATAAATAGGTTCTACGCTATCACGAAAATTAAACTGCACTTCTCGGTTTACCGCAACTAAATCGGTACGGAGAGACTGAAGAGTTGCAACTGCGGTATCATAAGCAGCGATCGCTCCCTCAATATTTCCTTGTGCTTTGAGCAAGCGTCCCAACAGCCACTCCCAACGATAAGCTATATCTGAAGCATCGAGTTTTTGAGCGAGAAACAATGCTTGCTGCGTTAATTTCTGTGCATCAAGCCATTGATTGTTTTGCTCATAGACTTCTGCTAAACTGCCTAGAGCATAGGATTGAGTGCGCTCATCACCTATGTTTTTGGCTTGTTGAACGCTGTTTGCCAAAGTCTCTGCAATATCTTTTTTATTACCAATTTTACTTATGGTGCGAGCAAAATTGATCCGTGCATAAATACCAGCTTGAGTAGTAGGCAGAGTTGCGAGTTGAGATTGGATTGTGGGTATTATTGTTTTTGCTTGTGCTACTTGTTCATTCTCAACAAGCAAGCTGAGTTGATTGATTTGAGCTTGAACTTTGGTGAGTGAGTTTGGCGCAATTAAAGCCGCCTTTTCATAATGAGCTATAGCGTCTTTTTTATTACCTAAGTCTCTAGCAGTATTACCAAGAGAAAATTCTATTAGGCTAGTCTCTGAAGGTAGTTGCAGACGTTTGGCAATTTCTAAACTGTGTTTTAAATTTTTCCAAGATTGCTCTAAGTCAGCTAATTGTCGATGGACATTACCGAGCGATCGCAAAGCAGTAACCTTTTCCAGTGAGTCAGGTTGGGTTTGTAACTGTTGAGAGACTTCATTCAATATGTCTAAGCCACGGCGGTAAAAACCAGAAACTCGTAGAGCTTGTGCTTGATTGATACGGCTGCGCGTCACTCCAGCATTGTATTGTTTACCTAAGCGCTTCCAAAATTGCTCTGAAATCTGTGATGTTTTCAAAGATATATCTGCCTGTCCCTGTGAGAGTTGCAGTCCACTTTGAATATCTAGAGTTTGTGCTAGAACTTCTAGCAATTCTGACTTGAGATTGTTGACATTTAACTTTTGATTTGTGTTGTCCCAGCCAAGTAGATTTAAGCTGTTATTAATCGCTTTTGACGCTTCTTTCCATGAGCCGAGTTGCTCAAACACTAGAGAGAGGTTAGTTAGTGCTGCGGCTTGTACAAGGTTGTCGCCTTGTTGTTGATAGATACGGACAGCTTGTTGTAGAACAGTTACAGCTTCAGCAAAGCGTCCAGATTGATAAAGCGCTTCTCCTTGAGAGACAAGTTGCTCTGGTGTTGTGGTTGAAGGTTTGGTGGTTTGGGTGTACAATCTGGCGAGTGAATTTATTTGGGGTTGGTTGGCGTATGTCTTGGGGATAATAGTTAGGGAAAAAGCAAGGGTAAATAGGACTACATAGCTTATCACAAATCTCATGAGTCGCTTAGTCAGCGCAAATGGATGCATATTTCACACCTTAGCGAGATGCAGAACAAGAAGCAGGAGTTTGTCGAGAACTATCAGGAGTGACATTAGGTGCTTGCGCCACGAGTTCTACATTCCCATTGCGATCGACTACCCAACCAGTAGCTTCCACAATGGTCATCGCCGCAGCAACTTTAGTACTATTTGAGACTGCTGTTGGTTGTGGCGAAATTGTTGTTTTAGCTCTTGTTGCGGGTTGTGGTTTTAATCTCACCCACGCTGAGAGAGTACTTGTATCTTGTAATGGTTCAGTGGGACTCATCGGTAGTCCACCGCGTCCTGTTGACACAAAAGAACTCTGAAATTGCCGACTTCCAGGAGTGCAAGCGGTGGAAATTTGCTGTGAGACATCAACGAGATTAGTAGGAAGTTCAATTAAGCTGCTAGTGAGGTCAATATCAGGTCTAGTGATTTCTACATTACCGCTTAACCTGCGAGTTCGCCCTGTGGCGGTGATATCGCTTGTGTTTCGGGAATTTACATTCCGGAACTGAATACCAAAGATACCTTTAGTATTGATTCTGACATTCCCACCACGAAAGTTAGCAGAATTAGCGCTGATGTTGCTATTTTCAAAGCCAACCAGGATATCGGTATTAATATTGATGTTGCCGCCGATAACGTTTTTTCCTGTAGCGTTGGTTCTGATGTTGCTATTGCCAGTCATAATTAAATCTTTTGAATTAATGTTAATTGTCGCCTGTTCTCTATCTCGGTCAACTTTGGGGCTGCCTGTATTGGCGATGAGTAAGCCGTTGTTCTTTAAACGGATAGAGCGTGCATTTAATGTCATGTTGCCTGCGGTTCCTGTTCCGAGACTCGCTACGCTTACTCTTGCCTGATCTTGCACTACCAAGGTATTGGTTTTGACCGTCAAATCTCCCGCATTCCCTGTTGAGTTTCGCTCTACACGAGTAAACAAGCCACTGCCAAACTGACCATTAGCGCTTCTACCAATCAGTTGCACATCTTGGGCATCAACAGTCAATTTTCCCCCGTTGCCCGCACCAAAAGTACTAGTACTTACCACTGCCCCATCTCGCACTAGCAAGGTATTGGTTTTTAGGGTTATATCACCCGCATTCCCTGTTGAGTTTCGCTCTGCACGAGTAAACAAGCCACTGCCAAACCGACCATCAGCGCTTCTACCAATGATTTGTACATCAGAGGCATCAACAGTCAATTTTCCCCCGTTGCCCGCACCGAAAGTACTAGTACTTACCACTGCCCCATCTCGCACTAACAAGGTATTGGTTCTTAGGGTTATATCACCCGCATCCCGTGTTGAGTTTCGCTGTGCGCGAGCAAATAAGCCACTGCCAAACTGACCATCAGCGCTTCTACCAATCAGTTGCACATCAGAGGCATCAATACTCAAAAAACCTGCCTTGCCCGCACCGAAAGTACCAGTAAATACCTGTGCCCCATCTTGCACTAGCAAGGTATTGGTTCTTAGGGTTATATCACCCGTATCCCCTGTCGAGTTTGGCTGTGCAGAAGTAAACAAGCCACTAGGAAACTGACCATCAGCGCTTCTACCAATGATTTGCACATCAGAGGCATCAACCCTCAAATTTCCACCCTTGCCCGTACCAGAAGTGCCAGTATTTACCCGTGCCCCATTTTGCACTAGCAAGGTACTAGCATTGATACTGACATCGCCTCCTTGTCCATTTGCTTCTGATAGCACTTGATTAAAAATCTCACTGTTATTGTTAAGGTTTATTGCGACCGTAGCATTAACCGAAATATTTCCTGCCTTACTATTATCAGAACCCAATCCACTGTCTATGCCTGCACGCAGGAAACTCCCTCCTGTCATCTCTAAATTCCGGGCATTAACTGTGATACTACCACCATTGCCAGCCAATACATTTACTTGGGCGCGATCGCTAAGGAAAACATCGCTTCTTTCTACACTATTGGGAAAACTCAAACGACTATTACTATCATCCCCATTCAACCCAACTGTACCAACACTAGCTAACCCACCTAACTCGACGAGTCCACCAAAAGCATTCAATCTTCCACCATCTATGTTCACATTGCCGCCTACTAGCAGCAAACCTCGACCATCTGGGACACGTAGACCAAATGCATTCCTGCCACCAGGAGTAGATCCTGCTGGTGCAGTCGAACTATTTTTAATCGGTGCAGCTGCAATTTGATTAAATAATAAGGCATTTGGATTTACTGTTAACAACGGTGAAGGTGCTTCTGGATTCGAGGCACTGAAAAATCCCTGATTGCCAAATCCTATGGCATTCGCTGTTGTGGCAACAAACGAACCGCCGATATTCAAACTGGCATTTTTACCAAAAATAATCCCATTGGGATTGATGATAAACAGGTTGGCTTTACCCAAGGTACGAATCGACCCATTAATGTTTGAAACGCTTGAGCCAGTGACTCGTGTGAAAATGTTTTGAATATCGAATACATTATCGAAGAAAGCTGTCTGACCAGTGGGAACAGAAAACTCTCTAAAGCTGTGGAATAGGTTAGCGCCTCTTGTCGTTCCACCTGAGATAATCTTGGTATTACCTTCTAATCTCACGTTGGAATTATTTGGCAGAGTCCCATCTGGCGTAATTTGAGCAACTGAGCTATTTGGATATAAGACTATTGCACTCGCGATCGCAATTTCTAGACCTTGCCACCAGTACAAACGTATAGATACTCCAGACATTGCACTCTCCTATTGATAAAGAAATTTAGCTAGTGAGTCCTCAATTTACAGCGCTTTGTATGGAAATGAAGTACACCTTTAAGAGTGATTCAGAAATTACCCATAAAAATAGATATGTAACTATTTATAAAAATGGTGTACTGTAGTTACCTGAAATACGCTGTCTTTACGTAATTTTCCTACTCTAATCAAGACTCCACCTTGCTTTGCGCCTATCTGGAGTCCTCCCGGCAGTTCTAGATAACCTAAGTTCGGGATAAGAAATCCTCAAAACCCATGATTTCTCGTTGTTCGGTCTGAAGCTCTGTTTTAATCGGTTCTCAATAAGGCATATTGTTGATGTTAATCTCATTTGTGAGCCTTATTGACAAAATGATTCCACTGTAATTACTTCTTTTATCACTTAGAGTTTTGCTTAATCCTTACAGAATCAGCTTTTTAGCTTCTGTCTTAACCCGGACTCAGGTTAGATAGTGAATAAACCAAAGTCACTGCTACCAATTAAGAATCAGAAGGTAAAGCTAAAAACCTTTGATTTTCCACTTGCATTGCTACTGGTGTCACCTGGACGATAACTGGTTTGGGTGACAGCTAGATTTACTAAATTGACCCCAAGAAGGAGATTTTTCGTGATCCGAAGATTATTGTCATTTCGCGATCGCTACTACATTCTTCACCTAACCTGGTTTGCCTTTTTTCTCTCATTTGTCGTTTGGTTTAACATGGCTCCGCTTGCTACAACGATTCAGCAGGATTTAAAGTTAACCACTGAGCAACTAAAAGTTTTAGCAATTTGTAATCTAGCCTTGACCATTCCAGCGCGAATTGTAGTGGGCATGATTCTGGATCGCTTTGGTCCTCGCCTTGTCTTCTCAGCATTGCTCGTGTTGGCGCTCATACCCTGCTCGATTGCTGCAACTGCAACCAACTTCAACCAACTAGTCTGGAGCAGTTTAGCCACCGGGATTATGGGATCTGGATTTGTAGTGGGAGTTCGCATGGTGGCAGAGTGGTTTCCTCCTCAAGAAATTGGTTTTGCTCAAGGGATTTATGGAGGCTGGGGCAACTTTGGAGCCGCTGCTGCCCAATTTACATTACCTGCTTTAGCCGTTACCACAACTTTTTTATCAAATGGTGCGGTTAACTGGAGATTGGCAGTTATGTTGACCGGAATCGTTGCCGCGCTCTACGGTGTAGTCTACTTACTTAGCGTTGAAGATACTCCACCAGGTAAAGTCTATCAGCGACCTCAGCGACATGGCGCGATGCTTGTCACGTCCGCTAACAGCTTTTGGGCAATGATGGCGCTGGACTTGGGGATGTGGCTGTCGTTGGGCATACTTACCTTTCCCCTCACACAACCGCAAATTCACTTTTTGCAGGGCTGGCAAGAGCTATTGTGCTGGGGATTTCTGGCAGGGTTATTCCTCTTGCAAACCTATAAGTCTTGGCAGGTGAATCGAGAAGTCGTGGGTTCCTTGAACCCGCTCAACTCGAATTTTCTCAAAAGTAGTAAAACCTATCCGTCTACACAACGCTATCAGTTTCGTCAAATTGCTTTACTAAGCTTCACCTATCTCACCAATTTTGGCGCTCAGTTAGCCGTCTTCTCAATTCTGCCAATGTTCTTTGAACAAACTTTTGCCCTAAATCGGGTCACAGCAGGCATAATAGCTGCCATTAGCTATCCCTTTTTGAATCTAGTATCGCGACCGAGTGGGGGACTCATCTCCGATAAATGCAGTAGTCGCAAATGGACGATGACGCTGTTCACTGCTGGTATTGGAGTCGGCTTTTTACTCATGAGCAGAATCAACAGTCATTGGTCGTTACCAATTGCCATTGGAGTGACGCTCTTGTGTGCTTACTTTGTCCAAGCAGGTGCGGGTGCCACCTTCAGCCTAGTGCCGTTAATTAAGCAAGACATTACAGGTCAGATTGCAGGTACTGTTGGGGCTTACGGTAATGTCGGCGGCGTAGTTTATCTAACGGTTTATAACTTCACGAATACTTGGACACTATTCTCCACAATGGGCGTGGTAGCGCTGATCTGTGCTAGCCTCTGCGGATTCTTTCTCCAGGAACCCAGTCCTTCTTTTGCTGAAAACAATGCCATTCCGAAAGTAGAGCAGAGCAATTGACAAGGGCAGCCAAACACTACCTTGTACGGCAGCGATACTAAAAGCTCAAAGCTCAACATTTATTTCTATAAATTAGCCTTCAACTGGTAATCCACCTGCGTTGATTCAGTAGCAAAGTCCAACATTTCTCGAACTTGTAAAGATTATGCTCAACTCAAAACAAGCCGAGGCAAAAATTCAACTGTTACATACACTGAATCAGTCAATCAGCAAAACAACAGAGCTTAATGCTGTGCTTACTGCCACACTTCGTACTATCTGTGAAAGCATCAACTGGGATTATGGAGAAGCTTGGATTCCTAAGCAGGATGGCACGATTCTAGAAGTTAGTCCAGCTTGGTACGTCAACCCAGCAAGAAGCATCGAGCAAGTGTCTGACTTGCAGAAATTCCGGTTGTGTAGCGAAGCGTTTATCTTGTCTGCTGGTGTTGGCTTACCAGGGCGAGTTTGGTCATCACAGCAACCCGAATGGATTTTAGATGTTTCGGCTCACTCAGAAACTTACTTTTTACGACATTACATTGCCAAGGCGTTCGGTATCAAAACTGGATTGGGAGTACCGATTCTCGCGAAGGCTCAAGTGATAGCAGTGCTTGTCTTTTTTCGGTCTGAAATCTGTGAGCAAGATCCACAAATCATCGAACTAGTTATGGCAGCAGCCGCACAGGTTGCCTTGAAAAACTGTTTCTAAAGGAGGCATTAGTCACTATGCACGATTTCAGTTACTTAGAAGCTTTGCCAATGCTGCTAGAGGCAACCGACTACCTCCGATTGTTTTATCGAGAACACGATCAACCAGAATCACACCTCGAAGCACGACTAGCAGAGGTGTATCAGGAATATAAGCGATCGCAAACCTACTGGCAAACTCCAGCAGAACTTGCCTACGGAGCCAAAGTTGCTTGGCGCAACAGCACAAATTGCATTGGGAGAATCTTCTGGCAGTCGCTAAATGTCCGCGACTTGCGCCATCTGACGACAGCCGAGGAGATTTTTGCCACCCTCGTTGAACACATTGAGTTAGCAACCAATAATGGCAGTATCCGCCCCTATATTAGTATTTTTGCACCTCAACAACCAGGCAAGAAGGGTATGCGTATTTGGAACCCACAACTGATTCGCTACGCTGGATATCGTCAAGCAGATGGCTCAGTTGTTGGCGATCCAGAACACTGCGAATTCACCGAGATTTGTCAACATTTCGGTTGGAAAGGTAAAGGAACTCCATTTGATGTATTACCTCTGATTATTCAGATGCCAGATCAGCCTCCTCAATGGTTTGAGATTCCATCAAAGGCAATTTTGGAAGTGTTCCTTAGCCATCCTGACTACCCTTGGTTTGCTGATTTAGGTTTGAAGTGGCACGCCTTACCAGCTGTCTCAGACTGGCGTTTAGAAATTGGTGGCATTTCCTACCCAACAGCACCCTTTAGTGGCTGGTATATGTGTACAGAAATTGGTGCCCGCAACTTGGGAGATGTGCAGCGTTACAACCTATTGCCCATCATTGCAGAAAAAATGGGGTTGGATACTCGCTCTAAACTTTCTTTGTGGAAAGATCGGGCGTTGGTGGCACTAAATACTGCGGTGCTTCATTCCTTCGCGCAGCGAGGCGTGTCGATTGTCGATCACCATACGGCTTCATCTCAGTTTATTCAACACATGGAACGAGAAGCACAGGCTGGTCGGATGGTTCCTGCTGATTGGGGCAGAATTGTTCCGCCTATCTCTGCTTCTGCCACCGAAGTGTTTCATACAGAGATGGAGAATGTTTGCTTGAAACCAAACTTTTTCCCTCAACAAGCAAGTTACTCTTTGTTATCTGGTTGACTCATTAGGTTTAGGGATTGCAACTATAAAAAGTAAATACTACCTTGTTTCATCAAGTTTTGCCGGATTTTGCATACTCACTTCAGAGGATGTAGGAAATTTCTGACTGCGTTGAACAAACAACACAACAACGCCACTTGCAAGTACAGCAAAGGCTGAGGGAATAAATGGTAACCATACCCCTTGTTTTAAAAGGATGATGCTCCCAAAAGGAACTCCCCAAAGGGCGATCGCACAAGCTCCATATAAAATGATAACTATCGCAAACATGGCGCATCCCTTATTCAGTAGTGAATGACGCACGCGCCAAACAATCAAACCAGACACACTCGACCATCCCCATATCCAGAGAATGTCGCACCAAAAAGGTAAAACCCCAAGAATTGGACGCTTGTCTAAAACTGCACTCAAAATTTGGCTAACCATTTGCGCTTGTATAAATATGCCTGGTATTTCCTGGTAAGGTTGCTGTGCAGCTGAGTAGGGAGTTGACCAAGTATCGCTGATAGTGTTAGCTGTCACTCCGATGAGAACAACCTTATTTTTGAAAAAAGTATAGTTAACTTTATCACTCAATACATCTGCCAAAGAAACTCTTTGGTAATCTACATTACGGTAATTAACAAGTATTTGAAATCCGCCTAAATCAACTCTTTGTTGATAGCCACCACTCCGACCAGGCTTTAAGCGTTTAAATACTTTAGAACCAAACTGTACATAATCTTCATTTAAATCAGGTTGAATATTTTCGTAAGATAAATAACGAGCAGCTAATTGTAACGAAAGTGAGTAAGGCGTTGTACAAACAGACGAAGGCTCTTGTGCCATCATCATAATTTGGCGACGGACGATACCATCTGGATCTTGAATTGCATCGGTAAAACCCTGACGTTCTACAGGGACTTCAAGAGGTGGTTTAACACCTTGGGGGTCGTGTTTACGATCTCTGCCTTTACAGACAACTACCACATTTTCTTTGCTCAGTTCAGTGGAGAGTTGTATCGGCTTTGATTCATTTGGGGGGTCAGCAAAATCTCTATAAATATCCAGTCCAATGACTCGCGGTTGATACTTTTGTAATTTGTTGAGTAATTGAGCTAACGTACTATCCGAAATAGATTTCACTCCTGTGGTCGTCTCTTGTCGGGATTGAATATCTTTTTCAGTAACTTCAACAACGAGCAATCTTGGATCTAAATCTTCCTTTGGTCGCAGGAGTAGCATTTGGTCAAAAGTTTGCAGTTCAGCTTTCTCAAAAACCCCCAAGTATCTCAAACCTATCGTTGAAAGAGTCACAATAGCAGTACTCAGCAGTACAGTCCAAAGTCTGCCCTTTCGAGTTGCAATTGTGCTTTTGGTCTTGGCGAGCGAAATTGTGCTTTGAGTCGAAACTTCGTTGCGAATCTCGGTGTCACCCAAACCACCGCGCAGTTCTTGCCAAGTTGTAGGAACAGTTGTAGGATTTTGGCAAATCACTGGCAACCAACTAGCACAAGGGAAGTTATTCTCCAACCCCTGAAGTCTTTCCCGCGCTTCTCGCACAGCCAAATAAAATGGCTTATTTCCTGTAAAAGCGACAAGAAAGTTTTTTAAAAACTCCTGTGCGACTAAATCTGATACCCCTTCCCGCATCACAATCATTTGGGGAATGTTCAAATCAGCCAAATTTCGTGCCAAACCAATACCATCACAGGAGTTAAAAATTGCTAGTTTTAAACCGTGTGTAATTGCTGTCTTAAGTGCATTTTTAAATTGAAAAATTGTTAAACTTTCGCTTTGATTAATGTAAATTTCTCCTATCTCCCCATCTGCAATACTAGCGCTATGTCCGGCAAAAAATAGAATATCCCAATTCTGATTCCACAGTTGCTCATCAAGTTCTTTTCGTGTAGGTTGGACAAGAAACGTAGTTTGAGTATCTGTTAAACTTTGCAACCAAGAACGGTCTTTATCAATATCAATACCAAAATTATTACCGAAAATTGCTAGAATCTTGACTCGATCTGTAGTAGATTCTTGTACAACTTGAGGAGATGCATACTCATGATTGCTTAAAGCTAATTCTGCTTTCGGGTAATCCTCAAAAAAATCCCACAAATGCCAAGGTAATCGATGCAGTAAAGCTATATTTGTTTCAAAAATAACTCTAATTTCATCATCTCGACTGAGTAGAGTCCTTAACTGTCGTTCAATATTTTGGAAGGATTCAGATTTTAACCAAGCATTGATATGTGTTTGTAACTGACGACATACTTCATCGAAATCATTCACAGAAATATTGGTAATATCTTGTGAATGCACTTTTATACGTTGATTGTTGCCCAAACGTTGATGGATAGCTTCGTAGAGTAACTTCCATCTTCTGTAGAGTTCGGAAAGTTCTGGTATTGCTGGCAGACTCCCTGTTATTTTAAATAATTGGTTATTGTGCCAAAGTTGAGCCGTGACAATAGGAAATCCTTGATTTAAGTCTCCTCCCAACAAGCTGAAGATAACTAGCTTACTCATTTGTGGTTTATTATTTGTCATTTGTCCTTATCTAATGAATGACTAATGACTAACGGTTAAATAACGAAATCTTCTGTTATTTGGTGACTATCAAAAGTAACTTGGATGCTAAAACATTCTCCTACTTCTCCATCAAACCGTTTCAATTGTATGTAGTTATCTTGTTCTCTTGCTTGCACTTTCTGAATAATTTCTTCTGACTCTAAGAGCAAAGCTAACTTGATATTAACAGGTAGATATTCTCCATTGGCAGGATGTAGTTGCACGCGAATACTAACTTGTTGGCTATCCTCTGGTATGAAGGCAACTAATAACACCACTTTTTGAGACTCTATTTCCATTCCCAAATCAATCAGCTTGGCTCGTTTTATACTACCAACATTTAACCCAGAGCCACTCCTGAAATTAAAAGCTAGACTGTTGGAATTGAAAAGCAAAGATGTTTCTATTGCTTCCCAAGAATCATCGTATATACCTTCTAGCCAACGACTCAGATTCACTCGCACTTGGGAAGATTGTGGCTGCTGCCGTTGTTGGTACAAGCGCTGCCGCAACTGCTCATTCTCTAGTAGCGCTCCCCAAGTTATAAATGGTACTGCCAATCTAGAGAAACGAAAAGAGGTATTGCCTAACCGTTGCACAAGATTTTCTGCTTGCTCGGTGGATAATTGTGGTAATGGATCTATAGCCGCTTTCATCTCTTCTCCTTGACAAAATTGGTAACTCAAAGAGAAAGCATTGAGGTCTTTTGTCAAATGCCGTGCATCTATACAATAAGTCCTATCCACTGAGTCATAGTGAGCTAGAGATTTCAGTTCTTCATGGGTTGTGTAACCCCAAATTCGTACCCACTCGCCATCGGGTTTGACTTGCACTGCTAAATAGTAGTCTGCTGCCCAGCTAAGAATATCTACCCATTCTTGAGGGACTTCTAACTCGCTATCATCAATTGCTTCACTGGGGATCAACACTATTCGCCTACCCTCTAGCAAAATTGCTGTGCCATTGACAAATTCCCAAAAAGCTGGAGTACCAGGAAAACTGTACCAAACACTGGTTTGGGGAAAATCCTCAGTTGAGATCCAATCCAAGAAAGCATGGAGGCAAATTTGATTTATGTAAGCGCACCAGCGACTACTAGACGTGGCATAAACCTGGCTTTGCTGCCAGGATTGCGCCTGAATAGTTGGTGATATTTCTAACAACCATTCTCTGGGATCTGCAAACGCGCAAGTCATTTTTACTACCTTGTGAAAACTAAGGATTTATGTTGTACTCACCATGCTGGTTTCTCAACCATTCTTCCAAAGCAAGACTCATATCTTTAATTTGGTTGGAATTAACAGAATTATTCAAATCCTGGCTCCACTTAATCAGTGCTGCAAGTATTGATTCTCTACCTTTAACCAGTTTGCGAGACACCGTAGGCTGACTCATCTGCAACTGTTGCATAATCTGCTGCTGAGTCAGTCCCTGTTCGTAGTAAAGCTTAAGTACTTCTTGGGATTGTACATCTAGACTCTGTAAAGCTTTTAACAATACACTAGACATCTGAGATATTTGGTTTTGTCGATTTTGGACATCCTCTTCGGCTATCATATCAGCCATTGGTGAGTCAGAGGATGGGTCTGGCAAATCAAATGTTATTGTCCTGTCATCATTTTGCTTGAACGCATTTAGAGATTTCACAGATGGAAATAGATAAGCACGCACGTAGAGAGCTGTTTGGGTTAACCACTGTTCAATTGTCTGTGCGTTGCGTTGCTCAGTAGGTTGAGTGATTTGGCTTTGGCGTTGGTGGTTGTATAGGTTGGCAATAGCTTCCCAAAGTTGGCGATTCGGTTCTGGTAACTGACTGGTACCTCCTGGTTGGTTTTGGATGTAAAGTTCGTTGAAACAAGTCCAAGCTAAACGATATTGAGCAACTGCGCTTTGTGATAATCCAGCTTCACTAAGAGCTTCACTAAGCAGCTTTTTGCTCACTTTGCGTAACAATGCCCAATTGGTGCAAATATCAGCTTCCTTGCGTTGACGTAAAATATCTCTCAGGCGACTGGGCATTACCATCATGGCGTAAGCTTTTAAGCTAGAAGATTTTTTGGGGTTGAAGTCTTTAAGAATTGTTTCGACTTCTGCGATCGCCATTTGAAAGTAATCAGCGAGCATGTATTGGCTGAGATTAAATTTAGCAACTGTTTTTGAAGCAACCCAATAACATGCTTCTTGTAAATAAGCTAATAAATGCATTCTGGCAAGGTTATTCAACTTAAAGCGCCATTGTTTGTGCCAGTATAGCGCCCAAAAGTTTTCTGATTTAGGTGCTGATGACGAATGCTCTAAGTGATTTTGCATATTTCTATACAGTTTGGCATCAGTCAACCATTTGCTGAATCTGCCTCTTTCCAACTGCACGAATGTTGAGAACATGCCCGTAATTTCTTGGCGAGGACGCATAAGCAATTAAAAATATAAACCAGTAAACCAAAAAGTTTTTCCCCAAAGAGCGATCGCTAAAAAATTGGTAGTTTATAATACTAGTAAATACGGAATCCTCTAACCAGCAGACAGA
>NZ_JBALEL010000058.1:0-113663 GCF_036917935.1 Nostoc sp.
AGTATATTCTAAGTTCCCTTCATCTGGCACAACAGTAATTGCCAGTTCTGCCGAAACAGCGATCGCATTATCTAAGGTAATTGCGGGTTCTGCTGGAGCAGTATATTCTAAGTTCCCTTCATCTGGCACAACAGTAATTGCCAGTTCTGCCGAAACAGCGATCGCATTATCTAAGGTAATTGCGGGTTCTGCTGAGGCAGTATATTCTAAGTTCCCTTCATCTGGCACAACAAAGGTAGTAGGGTTGCTGTATTTAGTAATTGCCAGTTCTGCCGAAACAGCGATCGCATCATCTAAGGTAATTTCGGGTTCTGCTGGAGCAGTATATTCTAAGTTCCCTTCATCTGGCACAACAAAGTTAGTGGGGTTGCTGTATTTAGTAATTGCCAGTTCTGCCGAAACAGCGATTGCATTATCTAAGGTAATTTCGGGTTCTGCTGGAGCAGTATATTCCAAGTTCCCTTCATCTGGCACAACAAAGGTAGTGGGGTT
Organism: Nostoc sp.; assembly: GCF_036917935.1. GTDB lineage: Bacteria > Cyanobacteriota > Cyanobacteriia > Cyanobacteriales > Nostocaceae > Nostoc. The sequence goes on from NZ_JBALEL010000058.1 coordinate 493, forward strand.
GCTGTATTTAGTAATTGCCAGTTCTGCCGAAACAGCGATCGCATTATCTAAGGTAATTTCGGGTTCTGCTGGAACAGTATATTCCAAGTTTTCAGAAATAGTATCTGAGTGATCGGGTGAATTTTCTACATTCTCCCTCTGCTTCCGCTCTGCCACCAGGGAGAAGACTTGCAGTTGGACACTGTATTGCCAAGATTTACCGAGTAGCTCCGACATCAAATCGCCGGAACAGCGCAACTCCCAAGCTCCCGCCTGGAAGTAGGTAAAAGGAATTACCGCCATTAAGCCTTCTGAGTTAGTGCGACGCGATCGCTTGAAAATTCGCCGCGTTGGTTGAACTGACTCGGTTGAAGAGTGAGTTACCCGCACTTCCACGTCTGTATTATGAAGGTTAGAACGAGCCAAAACTCTATACTGCCCTTCCAAAATTTCCAAATTTGGCGATTCTAGGATATGCCATGAGCGAGCGCCTTGTTCCTGTATCAGAAATTGCCAGTGTTCCATTGTGAGTGATGCCCAGACCGACGAGCCGCTGAGTAATATTGTGTATTAACTTGCTTGCAAGTTTACCTCAGTATTTTGGAAATGCATCACTTAAATGGCTATCAAATTAACTCAGTTTTACTGACTTGACTCCTCTGGCTTTAACTAGTCACGTCAAGGTAATTTCAATGGGTCGCCGTCTTGCTTATGCATAAAGCTTTTGTTGTTTTCTGAATATTAAGTTTGACACACCGTAGTGCTAAATTAACAAGGATGCAATGGATACTGTTAGTTGTCTTTGCTCAACTTAGTGCAAATAATTTTGTATTATTTTTTACTAAAATTTCAACTTTGTAATAGACACAACTTACAATAAATTAAGATTCAGTTGAGAATTTTTATTGAATCGTAATTGCTCACATTTTTGCTACAAAGAGGTAGGATGTGGCTCTTAAGTGTCCTCTGCGATCGCCCAAGGTGGGCGCAAAGCCCATCGCAAATTACAACACTTAACCGCGCAAAACGCATCTAATCTATCTGAAGTGGCTCTTTAAAGCGCTACAAAACATGTCCTCCCCTGAGTGAAATGTGGGTTCACAATGAGGATTTACAGGAGGGATTCGATGCTAGTCATTTTAATGGACGAGCAAATCCTTGCCCCTGAGCAAGTTTGCCAGTCTTGTTTACTCGCTGATGGGAGCGGTCAACCCCGTTGGCGTGGGGGTCAACTGCGCTGTGGTCAAGCCATTCGCAAACTTACTCAACAGCAGCCAGACCAGTATGAATGCATGATGGGTTTTCGCATCGCCCATATAGAATAGGTGAATTTGTCAGCAAGACCTAGCAACTGCGTTATCCTAAGCTCAAGTAACTATTGAAATTTAACCACAGGAGAACGCATAATGTCTTGGCGCGGGTCTACAACGGTTTCAGATCGGATTTTTGCTTCCTTGCCTTATTTGCTTCCTCTGATTGAGGTTTTTGTATTTGGTAGATATTTGCTCTCAGAGTTTCCAGCGCTACAACTGCTGTTTCTGCCGCTTCTGCCATTATTAAAAATTTACTACGGCGTGCGTTATGCAGGAATGATTATTTTCTTTGCTTTATTTTTGCTGGTAGTGAGAAACGAAAAAATTAGTCACTTTATTCGTTTCAACACCATGCAAGCAATCCTTTTGGACATCATTATCTTTTTGTTTGGCATCCTAACTGATGTTGTGGGACTAGTTCCGGCTGGTGGTTTTGCAATTCAAACCCTATCCACAACAATTTTTATCGGCATAGTGGGAGCAGTTGCATATTCAGTCATCCAGTCTGTGAGCGGGCGTTATGCGGAAATTCCAGCAATTTCCGATGCAGTGTATATGCAAGTGCGTTAGAAGTTAACGGGTCGCTACGGTGTTTTCCAGGCGACCAATACCTTCAATTTCTACGCGGACGCGATCGCCTGGATGCAAAGCACTTACACCCTCCGGTGTACCTGTAAGCACCAAATCACCGGGTAGTAGCGTCATCACCTGACTGATATAGGCAACTAAAACATCGGGGGAAAATACCATCTGATCGATACAGGCAGATTGGACTGGATTAATGTCGTCATTTACAAAAGTCTGCAATCTCGCTCCTGGATTTAATTCCCGCACAATCCAAGGGCCCAAAGGACAGAAAGTATCAAAACCTTTAGCTCGCGTCCATTGACCATCTAGTTTTTGTAAATCCCGCGCTGTTACGTCATTCGCGATGGTGTAGCCCCAAATTTTGGTTTGGGCTACCTCTGGTGTACATTCAAAGGCGTAATCGCCAATTACTAGTGCTAACTCTCCTTCATAGTCAACTCTTTGCGACTGGGGAGGATACTTAATTTCCCTCTCAGATGGAATGATCGACGTGGGTGGCTTAAGAAAGATTAATGGCTCAGAAGGTACTGGAGTTCCCATTTCTGCTGCATGATCTGCATAATTTTTACCCACCGCCACAATTTTTGAGGGAGCGCAAGGAGCCAGAATTTGGTAATTTTCTGGTGTCAAAATTAAATCAGTGGGTTGTCCATCTAACCAGGGTGGAGCATCTAGCACCTGCACATTTAGGGATAGCTGTAGTAACCCATAGTAAATCTGTCCTTCTGGATTTTGAATTCGCACGTAGCGCTGCGCCATAACCTTGATGAATATCCTTTTATCTGGATTAGAAGCTGTGAGCAGGTAGCAATCGTCAGTTAGCTGTTTAGCAAACCGATTGAGCCTTGAGCAAAAAAGCGATCGCTATAGATGCCCTTAAAGAAAGATACCCTTTAGCGAAGCTGATAGCTTGATCAATCTTGTTAAAGAAATATCGGGGTTGCCTCCCAACCTAGTTTTCATTAGGGACATCCAAAAAATCCCAACTTCGGCGATTTGGCTAATGATTCAAATTGAAAACTGGTAAGATTATAGTTCCTTGTTGCTTCAGATGTTAATCGATACGGGTATTTTTAATTAAATTAAGGTATAAATTAACATCAGCAGCCACTTATGTCCATGAGGAAACTGAAAAATATGACTACAAATTACGAAACAATGTACATTCTGCGTCCTGACTTGGGAGACGAGCAGGCAGAGCTAGCAATTACTAAATATCAGAATTTGCTTCGCGATCAAGGCGCCCAGGAGATCCAAATTCAAAATCGTGGTAAGCGGCGTCTGGCTTACGAAATCAAAAAACACCGCGATGGCATCTACATCCAGTTAAACTACACTGCGCCTCCAACTGCGATCGCCCCTTTTGAACGCGCTATGCGCTTGAGTGAAGAAGTGATTCGCTATTTGACAATTAAGCAGGAAATTGAAGAGGAAAAACCCCCTAAAGAGGAAAAGGAAAAGCCAGCTAAAGTAGCTGCAACGGTCTAAGGGACTAGAGATTGGGGAAGGTGGGGCCCCCTCTGGGGATAAGGGGTAATGGGGACTAGGAACTAGTAATTAAGGAAGAAACTTAATGTCCAATCCCCAATCCCATTCAATAAAATTTTGTCTTTTTCTTTTCTTGTGACTTATCTGGGAATGCTAAATTAACAAATACTTGCCAAAGGTAGTACTCCCGCAGTTATACCTAAGAGTGGACAAGATTCTGAATGGGAGCTTTAAGCTACTGTGAGCCAATCTGATACACCCAATATTCAAGTTCTCTCGACGGAAGTATCGCAGCTACGCCAGGAGTTGCAACTTCGCGATCAATTAGTGCAACAACTATCTCAAGAACTCTTCCGACTGGTAAAGGGTAATACTAGTTTTATGCCCCAGCAGCCGGAGCTTGAGCGCGATCTGACCCAGTTACACGCTTTACAAGAACAACTCCAAGCTGTAGAGCAGCAGGTGGCGTTCTACCAAGAGCAAATTACAACTCGTGACTCCGAAATTTACCAATTGCGACAGTCAGTCCAAGAACTCACCGATCGCACTCGGATGTTGGAGCAAGTAGTACAAGAGTTGCCTCAAATTTACCGTCGGAAGTTTGAGGAGCGGATGACGCCAGTCAGAGAAAAGGTAGCAATGCTACAACGAGAAAACCGCCAACTGCAAGCAGAACTGCAAAGTGTGAGTTACCGTTTAGCACTCAAAACTCGCAATGCTAGTCACAGCGGTATTGATTTGCCAAATTTTCCTCGCCCAGAATCCGAACAAACTAATTTTTCGACTCCCCAGAATGCGTAAAGTTACCATTATGGTGGAATCTAAGAGGTAAGAAATTGGTGCGGCAAAGGATATTGGAGGCATCCAAGTAGTAGATAAAGGCAAAAATAACTATAGAGTTAGAAATAAGTAAAGGCTGATATTCTAACCTTTCTTACCTCCTGCTTCCTTTCAATAGTTAGGTTGGATATACAACAATTAGCTTAGATTAATTTAAAAACCCTGTATTTAAAAGGCTGGGGAGTGTTACAAACAATTGCATTTGCTTTGATCGATTTTGGTCATTTCTGACTTGACTGCTTTAGGTGGATGACTTTCAGCAAGCAGATTTATTGATCTGCCATTCATACTACCTAGCTCAAAACCATAAGTTTTCCTCAACATTCTTCTCTAAACAAAAAAGAAAATCAGTCTGCTAGCACCAGACTGTGATCTTAGAAAATATGAAAAAATGCAAATATTGCTTGACTCCACCATCCTTCTATAGGTAGATTTATTAGCTAGCCTGCTAGCACCAGACTGTTATCTTTGACGGTGGTAAAAATATCTTGGTAAGTGTGAAAAATTTCAAACACTGTATCGAGTTGGGTAAGTTCCAAAATTAACCGTACAGGAGCTTGCACGTTGCATAGAACCAAGCGGCAACCACTCTGACGTGCAGCTTTTAACCCTTTTACTAAAGGGACTAACCCAGAACTGTCCATGAAATTAACTTCTGCTAGGTCGATAACCCAGAGTTGATCGGCTTGAGGCACTACTTTAGCCATCTGTTCACTCAAAGCCTTACCGCCTTCCAAATCTATGCTTCCTTGGGGTTTAAACAAAATCACTTGAAATTCTTGTGTGAGAGCCATGAATTTAACAGGGTAATTGGAACACTTGACAAAAAATTGAAAAAGACATCAATACTTTTTCTCTTTCAACGGCAAAATGACTGTTTTACGCAAATATTTGGGCAATTGCAGTCTTACAGTTGAGATAGATTATTTCAGTATTCATGTCGTATAATTTGTGATAACTTTCATCAATATAGGCATAAGCGCCTAACAATTTCGGTATCAACCGTATCTTTTACAAGATTTTCACAATTTAAAGGGATATTTATAAATTTTCTATAAATTTTTTAATTTTTTTTTAATAAATATGAACTTGTGGTAAAAGTTCCAAAAATTGGATAATTAATAGTCAAAAATTAATAGTTACCATAGACTAGAAGCTATGGATTATTCAGTATTAAGCTAATGACTTAATGACTCTATGTATTGGTTTGATTGACACTCCACCCAAAAACAAGCAAAGATATAGTAAAAGTAAAAATTTGTAAAGACGGCGGTGCGGAATGTCTTTAGAGCTGATTTCCCTAGAAAATATCCAGGAAGTTGCTCATAATTACGGGTATTGGGCAATTTTTTTCGGAATTTTGCTAGAAAATTTAGGCATTCCCCTTCCTGGTGAAACCGTGACCTTAGTGGGCGGGTTTTTAGCTGGCAGCGATGAACTAAATTTCTGGCTGGTTCTCGGTGACGCAATCATGGGTGCTGTCATAGGTGGCACTTGTGGCTATTGGATTGGTAGAGTTAGTGGTTGGGCTTTTCTGGTAAAAGTTGGCAGCATATTTCGGATTTCGGAAGTGCGGCTGCTGAGTATTAAAGATCAATTTAGTCAAAATGCTGCTAAAGCGGTGTTTTTTGGACGTTTTTTGGCATTGTTACGAGTTTTTGCTGCACCACTAGCTGGTATAGCTGAAATGCCCTTTGGAAAATTCTTTTTATACAACTTGTTAGGAGCAGTTGCTTGGGCTAGTTTAATGGTGACATTAGCTTTTTTTGCTGGCAAAATTGTCTCTTTAGAACAGTTGGTTGCTTGGGTGGGTCAATTTGCGATCGCAGCATTACTAATCCTCGCTGCCTTAATTGTTGTCCCCCTGTGGTTGGAGTCTCGCCAAGTTAAGGGTGCAGCAGAAGAGTAAGTAATCGAAGTGGGGAGATGAGGGAGTCGGGAGAGATTCTGCCTCATCCCTTTCATCCCCCTTATCTTCCTAACCTCTAACCTGCTGTGACCAAATGCGAGTCGGTAGTCCCCAAACGTAAATAAAGCCTTCAGCGGCTTTGTGGTCAAATTTGTCTTCGGCTCCGTAGGTTGCCAAATCGGGAGTATAGAGGGAATGATCGCTCGAACGCCCAACTATCGTAGAGTTGCCCTTGAACAACTTCACTCGCACAGTTCCAGAGACTCGCTCTTGTGTCTTCTGAATAAAGGCATCCAGTGCAACTTTGAGTGGACTGTACCACAAACCGTTGTAAACGATTTGGCTGTAAGTTTCTTCAATCCCACGTTTGTAATGGGTGACATCTGCCGTTAAAGTCAAGCTTTCTAAATCCCTATGTGCCTGAATTAGCACCAACATCGCGGGTGATTCGTAGATTTCCCGCGATTTGATCCCCACCAGACGGTTTTCAATCATATCGATCCGGCCGATGCCGTGATTTCCTACTGCCTGATTGAGTTCTTCAATTAGCTCAACTGGCTTTTTGGCTATACCGTTGAAGGTTATGGGAATACCACCCTGGAAACCGATTTCGATGTACTCTGGCTCATTGGGAGTGTGAGCGATCGCTTTGGTCATCTCATAAATTTCTTCTGGTGGCTCAAATGACGGATCTTCGAGTAAACCAGCTTCAATACTACGACCGAGCAAATTCTTGTCAATACTATAGGGAGAAGATTTTTTGACTGGTGAGGGAATACCAAACTTTTCACCATAAGCGATCGTTTCCTCACGACTCATCCCCCATTCTCTAGCTGGTGCGAGGATCTTCAGGTTGGGGTTTAAGGCTGTGACAGAGACATCAAAGCGAACCTGATCGTTACCTTTGCCGGTGCAACCGTGAGCGATCGCATCAGCACCATATTTTTCGGCTGTTTCTACTAATACCTTGGCAATGAGTGGACGAGCCAGGGCGGTTCCTAGAGGATAACGATTTTCATAAAGGGCGTTGGCTTGAATCGCTCCAAAGGCGTAATCTTTAACAAAGCTGTCTTTGACATCTGCCACTAGGGATTCACTTGCACCCGATTTCAGAGCTTTTTCTCTGATTGGCTCTAATTCATCTCCCTGACCTAAATCTGCTGCTAGAGTAATCACCTCTTCCACACCCCACTCCTGTTTGAGGTAGGGGATGCAAACTGAGGTATCTACTCCGCCAGAATATGCCAGGACAACCTTTTTGGCGCGACCCATTAATTTCTCCAGTTAGGACAACAAAGAATGAGTCATTATTATATCTAAACTAATCCATGTATATTTTATTCATGCAACAACCTATAGGAGGATTTAGGAGTTAGGAGTCAGAATTACAGTTCACTCTCAATACGGTTCGGTTAAGCTCTAAGAGGATGTTTGAAAAGTCCTTAGTGATGTATCAAATACTCTTATATCCCCCTAAATCCCCCGATAAATTGGGGGACTTTGATTCCGTTTCCCCCCTTAAAAAGGGGGGCTAGGGGGGATCGATAAGTGCCTGATATCACAGCCGACCACTTTTCAAACAACCTCTAAGCAGTATTGAGTATAGAGAAAGAAAATTTTTCTAAAGCTTGCTACGCGTAGCATTGATCGTAGAAGAAGGCCCGATCATAAATGGTAAAAGGATTAGGGCGAGTTTACTTATGTAAGCTCGCCCTAACTTGTATTTAATGTTAACTTTGTATCGGAAGTTTTGAAGTCCTTGTACAGGCTAGGGTAGCGTGTAGAGAAAATAAGGAAAATCTTACCGAGCTAGGATTGAAATATTTAATGAGACTGCCTTACACTTTGCAACTTCTCATTCTTGCGCTTGCGTAGAAACATACCACCTACAGCTAGCATACCCAAAGTAACACCAGGCTCAGGAACAGACTTAGGGTCAAAACCTGTAAATTTGTCAGTTCCTAGATGGAAAGAATGATTGTCGCTTTCAAACCCACCACCACCAGCTTGGGTAATGACAATCTTGTTGAAAATATCGTTGCTACTATCTGAGTAGAAGTGAAGGTAGCCATTTCCTTCACCACCATGCTGTGACGCATGAATTGGAGCAACTGGGTTCACATCCTCAGTTGTAAATGATTTTATCAGAGTATCGCCATTGTAGAAGGAAAAAACGTTACCAGAACTAATAGCACCCCAGTCAATACCGAAATAATTGAGGGAACTTGCAAGGTTAATTGTGACGTTATCACCGTTGAAAACTGCCAAATACTTACCATTATTGACCTCACCATTTGCCCCAGCAGGTGCCCATACATCTGACCTAACACTGCTGCTTCCACTGTTGTTTTCAAATGAGTACTTAGCGAAACCAGTGGTTGGTGCTTGACCATTATTGAAGTTAACAGTTGTCGTACCGGGAAGTTGAGTAAACTCAGAAAAAGCACCTTGGTCAGTATCTCCATTAGGGGCTGCAATGCCAGTGGTTACTTTGAAGGAAATAGCCTGGGCAGAACCTGCATAGATAAATGATGAGATAGCAGATAAAGATAGAGCAGCGATACAAGCAATTTTTGTAAGAGACATAATTTGGAGATTCGGTATTTCTAGTTGTTGAAAAATTCGTTGTGCGATTTGAGTTCATTATGTAATGTCTTCCAGAAAAAAGAATAGGATGAAACTACTGGATTTGTATTTACTGAAAAATCCATATATTTGGTAAATAGCTTGCTCTATTCTCGAAGATAAACAAGTAGTTTTACTTGCCGAAAAAGTGGATAGAGGAGCTGTTCTTTATCTGAAGATAAAAAACTTGTAAAGTTAGATCATATATATTAAGAATTTGTATCTTCAGATGTTGTCCTGATTAAGGACTAATAAAGACAACACTGGCCATTGCTATTGGTTTTGATATTCTTCCCTTGCTCTATCTACTCGTCTTTCTCCAGCCAACTATGCCACCTGAGTTTTTTTGACATAGCTAGCAACATGAATTAAACTAAACTCTTGCAATCAACAAAAGAATCTCGATCGATGCATCCAACTGAAAAAGCTGCTGTCCCTACTCGCGTTATCGGTTTAATTAGTGGCACATCCGTAGATGGCATAGACGCTGCGTTGGTAGAGATTTCCGGCACAGAATTGGATCTCAAAGTTGAGTTACTAGCCGGGGCAACATATCCTTATCCAGCCGAACTCAGAGAAAGAATATTAGCAGTTGGTGCAGGCGTTGCCATCTCAATGGCAGAATTGGCAGAAATAGATGATGCGATCGCCGTTGTCTTTGCTCAAGCCGCTCAAAATATTCAAATTGGTCATCAGCCTGCCACTCTCATTGGCTCCCACGGTCAGACGGTTTATCATCGACCACCCAAAGGGGGAGCAGGGGAACAGGGGAACAGAGGGAGAGAAATGCTCACTCCTCACCAGCTAAACGTCCGGCTAACAGCATTGGGCACTCCCTTGGGTTACAGTCTTCAACTAGGGCGCGGTGCATTAATTGCCCATCTTACGGGCATTGCAACTGTGAGCAACTTCCGCGTTGCTGATATTGCTATAGGTGGTCATGGTGCGCCTCTCGTGCCCAGAGTCGATGCTTATTTACTCAGTCATCCTGAAGAGGGGCGTTGTATTCAAAACATTGGTGGTATTGGTAATGTTGCTTATATTCCGCCTCGGCATGGTGACTGGCTCTCAAAAATTCGGGCTTGGGATACTGGCCCAGGAAATAGTCTGTTGGATCTAGCGGTGGAGCATTTAAGCGCTGGTGCTAAAACTTATGATGAAAATGGCAATTGGGCAGCCAGTGGTACTCCTTGCGATCCATTAGTAGAAGAATGGCTCGACCAAGACTACTTTCATCTACCGCCGCCCAAATCCACTGGACGCGAGTTATTTGGTGTAGCTTACCTGCATGAGTGTTTAAAAGATGCTCAAGCATACCAACTCAGTGCTGCCGAGTTACTGGCAACTCTCACAGAACTTACCGCTGCTTCAATTGTTCACAGTTACCGCACTTTTTTGCCAGAAATGCCACAACGAGTACTATTATGTGGTGGTGGTAGTCGCAATCTCTATTTGAAAGAAAGGTTACAGCTGTTATTGACATCAATACCAGTCTGCACTACAGATGAAGTCGGCTTGAGTGCAGATTTTAAAGAAGCGATCGCCTTCGCGGTTTTAGCGTACTGGCGACATTTGGGTATTCCTGGCAACCTACCTACTGCCACAGGTGCACCTCAAGAAGTACTTTTGGGAGAAATTCACCAAGGTCAGTCCTGAGTTAGGAACAATAAACAAGATAAAAAATTTCTTCATTCTTCACTCGCAACTCAGCACAGGCTAAACGCCCCGCTATCGCTAACGCAACTTAGCACTGCTATAACTGTAGTCTTGGCGGCACTCGAGCAAGACAGGGAATAAAAGGTGGCTCATACTTTTTTATTGGAACCAGGACGGTGGGCAATGGAAGGAAATTGGCTGGAACGTAATGGTATGCCAATCAGCGTCAAGGGTATGACCTTGGTCGCTTGGAATCGAGATAACTGGTTCACTATGGCCACAAAACTGATATTCCCAGGTAGCGATCGCTCCGAAATCTCTCTTCAATACAAGGGGAGGTTGCATTATGGAGAGCGTCAGTATACTTTTTTACTAAAACATAATATTTTGGGGCAGGTTGAAGGCGAAGGCTGGATTGGTCTGGACACTATCGTACAGCGTTACTGGGTACTAGGCGATCCTCAGCGTCGTAGTGGCTTTGAAACCCTACACCGGATTTCCGAAGATACATACTACCTCAGTAGTGGTATCTTAGCTGGTCATTTTTTAACTAACACAATGGAAGCTAGCCTAGAGCGTCAGTCAACCTAAAGGCAGCGTTGCCTCACCGCTTTGCTGTTCTTCTAAACCAAAAGCCGCCGTTCAAAAACTTTGGCAATGCACTGGTTTCCCAAGGCCTAATATCTCCTGTCCAACTTTAACCAATCATTGTTTATTCTTATCGACCGACTGAGTTGTATAGTAAAAAAGAAATGATCAGATTATGGTCAGGATTTTAGCATTTTACCTAACCGTGTAGTCAGGAGTTGAGTTTCGTGAATCCTAAAGTCTCCGTTATTATCCCTGCTTACAATACTGAAACTTATATTGGGAAGGCAATAGAGTCAGCCTTAGAGCAAACACTCACTGACATTGAAGTTATCATGGTCGATGATGCTTCAAGTGATAAAACTGTAGAAGTCGCTAAAAGTTTTACCGATCAACGTCTCAAAGTGATAGTTAATCAGCAAAATCTTGGAGCGGCGGCTGCACGTAATCGCGCCTTCAGAGCAGCCCAAGGAGAATGGATTGCTGTGCTTGATTCAGATGATTGGTATGCTCCCGATAGATTGGAAAAGCTTGTATCTCTGGCAAATGAAATCAATGCAGACATGATTGTTGATGATGTTTATTTTATCAAAGACGGTGCAACATCTCCTTGGAGTACATTGATTCAAGAAAGTGGAGAACGTATAGATAAAATTCTCCAAATTGATATCGTTTATTTTGTAGAAACTGATGTCTTTGGGGAACCAGGATTGCATCTTGGCTTAAGCAAACCTCTATTCAAACGAGAATTTCTAGTTAAGCATGGCATTGAGTACGATGATGAAATTAGGATGGGTCAAGATTTTTGGCTTGATATGAAATGCTTAATCAAAGGAGCTAGGTTTTTTATTGAACCAAAACCCTATTATTTCTACCGTTCACGCCCTGGTTCTCTTGTATATCAAAGCCAATTACCACGTCTAAATCAATCTTGCAAAGCTGCTAATTCTTTCATGCAACAAGAGGTTGTGAAAAAAAATCCTGCTCTCATGCGTGCTCTATCTTATAATCTTGCAGTCTATAAGAAAAATCTAGCTTACCTTCAAGTTGTAGAACCTATAAAACAAGGAAAATGGTTAACAGCATTCACCGAAATAAGGAAAAATCCAGGCTTCTTTTATGATTTCATGTCCCGATTTAATAGTATTCTCGAACGTCGAATTCAATACTATGTAATGAATAATAAATCTAGTTTTGATATATATCCTAACCAACAGAGAAAACGAAAAACTACCACTTAGGCGATCACAGTTTTATCAATCAATAATGCATTCTTAATAGTAAAAATGAACCTGAAGGTTAAAAATATTGTTAGGTAATCAGAAAATGTTTTAAAAGTATTGGGCGAATATAATTCGCTATTACACAAGCAAAGTCTATCTCCGTGGACTAATGCAAATTCAAGGGTTTGTTAACCTGCAAAGGCAGATAAAGTCTCGTGTAGCCAAGCCAGCCCGGTCTTCTCCGAACACGAATGAGCGTCTCTAAGAGTTGGCGAGACGCCAAGGGTGATAGCGCATTAGTCAAAATTGGGCAAACTAAAACTACACCACAATTAAAGTGCAAAATGGTACAAAGCGTCATTATAAATTTACTCTTTCTGCTTGTTTGATTTGGTATATTGCACCAGTTGCAATAACCGTCTCGGTTGCAAACTGGCAGATCGTGGTTTCAATCTTCTAAAAGAGGACTGAAAAAAGCTAGTATAGCACCGCGTAAATAGACTAACTATTGGAAATCGCACAAAAGCCTAGCCTATAAGCTTTTTGCCTTTTGACTTCCATTTATCCCTTGCAGTACCAGCCGAGAAAGGACTTTCTAGGCGCAATAAATCAGATATCAGTTTGAATGCACTTGTCCTCCCAAACACTTACAACCTGCTTTTGGAGTCGAATTTTCTATGTCAGACCCCAACATTGGTCGCTTACTCAGCAAACGCTACCAACTCCAAGAGTTAATCGGTACTGGAGCAATGGGTCGGGTTTATCGTGCTAAAGATACATTGTTGGGAGGTGTACCTGTTGCGGTTAAGTTTCTGGCGCTATCAATCCAAAATGAAAAGATGCGATTGCAAGACCGCTTTGAACGAGAAGCAAAAACCTGTGCTTTACTAGGGCAAAAAAGCATCCACATTGTTCGAGTTATGGACTATGGCGTAGATGAGAATAACACCCCGTTCTACGTCATGGAATACCTACAAGGACAAAGCCTAAACAATATTATTCGCAAGCAACGATTGCCTTTACCAAGATTTCTCAGTATGGCGCGTCAACTCAGCCTGGGGTTACAGTGCGCCCATGATGGCATCCTGGTTGATGGCGCTATTTGCCCAATCATCCATCGCGATGTCAAGCCAAGCAATATGCTGGTGATTCAAGATCCCAGTTTTGGAGAATTGGTCAAGGTTCTGGATTTTGGTATTGCTAAGTTATTACAGTCAGATGGCGACCATACAAAATTCTATTTGGGGACATTGGCTTATTCTTCTCCCGAACAGATGGAGGGTAAGGAATTAGACAACCGTGCTGATATTTATAGTTTGGGCGTCATGATGTTTGAGATGCTCACAGGCAAAATGCCACTGGTGGCACCAACTCACTCTTTTGGAGCATGGTATAAAACACATCACTATCAAAAACCACGTTCTTTTGCTGAGGTTGTGCCTGGATTAGAACTACCAAAAGAAATCGAAAATTTGGTGATGAGTTGTCTAGCTAAAGTAGCACGCGATCGCCCTCAAAGTATCACTGAAATCCTCAGAGTTCTAGCATCTCTAGAAAAGCCTGAGCATACACGCAAAATTAAACAAGACAGCCATAGCCTAGTTCCTGCTACTACAGTTAGTCCTGAGTTTGAACAAAAGACAAAAGCCGATTTGCGGGTATCCTGGTCAAACGATGAAATCGCTCGTACCATTTCCTGGCCCCAAAATAAACCAATTGCTGATATTGTCTTTCCCCAGCCCATTCATACCAATGGGGAGGTTTTACCAGCTTTATGGGTGATGCTACCGCAAGAGGAAATTCAAAAACGCTTACTCTGTAATCGTTATAACCAATTTCTGTTCATCTCTATCCCCCATCCTATGCTGCTATGGATTACTGTCATCTACAACCGCAAGCATGGTGCTAAATGGCTGCCTTATTACCTTGACCTCAAAACCAGCCTTGGTCAAGAAATTACCCGGTTACTACAGCAGACAGGTTACTACCGCCTGTTATTCTTTGCCCGAGAAGCACCAAATCGCTGTACCCATATCTTAGTTTCCAGCGTCGCTTCTGCCCAGCGCCAACGACTGCAAGAGTGGGTCGCAATGAGCAATACGTTAATGTCCTCTGCCGACCCGCAAATCAGTAAAAGTTTACTCAAAAGCGAGTACGAAAAGATTAAGCCTCAAATTCTAACAAAACTGGAAAGTATTGATACAGATTCTCCATACGATCTTTCCAGCTAGGCATAATTTCTTAATGTTACGTATTTTATATGGAACTAAGGGGTGGACACTCAAAGAATGTAAACTTTTATAAACAAAGTATATATAAAGATGTAAGTTCTAGTTATATGTATAAAGAGTGAAGTCACTAGCTCCTTTAGCAGTGGGATAAAAATTCTCTCAGAATCTTCCTGTAGAAATATTCCAGTAGATTGTAAGTTTATGCAGGTGTGGTTCTCAGACTAGACTAAACAAAAAAAAGTTTGGCTAAAGCAAACAATGAATTTAGTGTACAAAGCTAAACTTAAGTCTAGACTCCAGCAGATATGCCGTAGACAGTGTTTACTCATTCTTAGTTAATTTCGGGAATTCAACTTTTTCGCTGCTCTTGTGGAATTACTTATCGAAGTTGACGCCCCGACATCCCCAGCTCTTTTCCTCCTTGGAACCAAGCAAGAGAAGGAGGTCGCCCACTGCGACATCAGAACGACTCTATGCCATAGTGGAACCGGAATCTAAGCCCCACTGGTGCTTAAGAAGCTCTTGATAGGTTGCCTCGCGCACGACCATTTGCTCATAGAGCTTGACTAAAAAGTCTTTAGCTTGATCGTGGCTCATATTTTGCACCTGAGTAGCAAATGAGCAGATACTGAATTGCTGTTCCAAGGATAGTTTCATTGGTTGATTCATAATTAACTCCGAAAAAACAACGCGTAAAGGTGATATCGCTCAGAGAAGTCCAAATGGGATAATATTTGGACTTATATCTGTCCACATTTGTTCCTCCGTATTACGAAAGATAACAATTGTTTGACAGATTGCCCACATCCAAAATGTGGAGTTTTTCTGCTCTGATATCTTGCACCTAATCCTACTGATATACCACCCAAGTCAGGTGAACCATATTCCAGAAAATAGGCTCTATTTGGACTCAAATAGGTATAACTACCTTCCTCATTCCTTCCTGCTTTGCACAACTCTCCTTTGAGGAGAAGATCAGGTGGTATGCTTAACCGTCTTAGTTTTTCTGTTTAAAAAACCTAAGATGCTATATCCTCCAGTATGGAGGAAGCTTCGGAGGGCAGAGATTTTAAGGAGGTTGGAGAATAAATGGTAATAAGCGTGAATTATAGTCGCTCTAGCTTATTACGTGCAAGATGTCAATTTACCAATTTATGCAAATTTAGCCTCTTTAGGTCATTTTAGAGGCTAAAAATATTTGTATCAAATTGTAAAAAGGAAAAATGCTCACGCTGAACAAATTACTGAGTATATTTACCGGATTATTTATTTGTCCTTTGTCCTTTGTCCTTGGACAACAAGCAATGACTAATGACTATTTTCTTCGAGTGAGACGATGACAACTGTGATGTTATCGTGCCCTCCGTGGTCTTTAGCAGACTCAACTAGAGAGATGGCGGCTTTATCAAGCCAAGGACTATCTTGGAGGCAGCTAGCAATCTTCTGTTCGACAAGTTCTTCTGTAAGACCATCACTACATAACAACAAGCGATCGCCAACTTTTACATCTAGTGGTTGTAAATCAATCTGATGCAAGTCTTCACGCCCCAGACAGCGCGATAATACATGACGAAAAGGATGTAATCGTGCTTCATCTAAGGTGATGTCACCGATTTTGATTGCTCGTGCTACCCAAGTGTGGTCTTCTGTTACCTGTTCTAAGTGCGACTCTCGGAAGCGATACAGCCGCGAATCGCCAACATGAGCGCACCAAGGCGACTCTGGGTAGCGAAAAATTACCGCCACAACCGTTGTACCCATATCGGCGCGTTCGGGATGACTTTGCTGATCGTGCAAAATTGCTTCATTGGCACCCCACAAAGCTTGCTCTAGCAACTCTTGGGAAGACTTAGAAGTTTCCCAATTTGCGACCAAATACGCCTGAATTTCTCCAGTGGCAATCCGACTAGCCTCCTCACCTCCGGCATGACCACCCATTCCATCAGCGACAACGAAAAACCGCCCTTCTGGGTCGATATAGTAAGCATCCTGATTATTAGAACGAATAAGTCCCGGATCGCTATAACCCGTGAAATTAAGTTTCATAAATTTTTTTGCAACAATTAATACATGCGATCGTAACGGTCGAGGCGTGAAAGTAGTCGGATCAGGATCACTGAAAGCCCTGCTGCAATTAAACCAGGCACTAGTGCCCACCATTCATGATTGCTAACCACTAAGATCGTAGCTGAAAGTGTGAAACCACAGATTAACAGAGCATAACTTATTGAGAGTTGAATACTGCTCTGTCGCCGCAGCAGGCGTTCCGTTTCTATAGATCGAACACGCAGGCGCATATCTCCCTGCTCTAGTTTCTCTAGTGTATCCTCTAATCTACGTGGCAGACCAAACGCAGTACTACTTACCTGAGCTGCTTGGCGACTTAATTCGTTCAGAAAGCTATTCCCCTCAGAACCATTCATATCGGTCATAAGTTGCATTGCATACGGTTTGGCAACTTCCATAAAGTTAAACTCTGGATCTAAGCCTTTGCCTACCCCTTCTAGGGTAGAAAAGGCTCGCATCACAAAAGTGAAAGTTGCTGGAAATCTAAATGGCTGATTATAAGCTATTTCGTAAAGGTCGTCACTGATTGCCGCGACTGATTGGTTTTCAAAGGGCTTATCCATGAAATTGTCCAGCATATACTGGACGGAACGCCGCACTGGCCCCATGTCATCGGTTGGGGCGATCGCGCCTAAATCGATTAGAGACTGAATAACGCGATCGCCATCTTTTTGGGCAATACCAAACAGTGTTTGCATCAATCCTTCGCGGACATTGGCTTTAATCCGCCCCATCATGCCGAAATCGTAGAATATTAAAGCACCACTTCCACTAACGGCAATATTACCTGGGTGAGGATCGGCGTGGAAAAAGCCACTATTGAGCAACTGAATTAAATAGGCTTGAGCGCCTTGACGAGCGATGACTTTTCGATCCAAACCCGCTGCTTCTAAAGCTTCGTATTGGCTAATTTTAATTCCAGGGAGATATTCTAAAGTCAGCACTCTAGAAGTGGCGTAACGCCAGTATATTCTGGGGACGTTCACCCAATCGTAGCCGCGAAAGTTCCGGCGAAAAGTATCGGCGTTACGACCTTCGTTAAGATAATCAATTTCTTCCCAAAGAATGCGACAACATTCTTCGTAAATACCTAACCAATCTCGCCCCCGTCCCCATTTAGGATGGTTTTGAAAGTAGCGGGTGATTCCCTTGAGAATCTGTAAATCTATTTCAAATAACTTCTTTAGTCCAGGACGTTGCACCTTGACAACAACCGATTCCCCAGAATGCAGCACAGCTTTGTGTACTTGTCCCAAGCTAGCAGCAGCTAAAGGAATAGGTTCAAAATTATGGAAGAGTTCAGGAATTTTCTTGCCTAGTTCTTTCTCAATGGTTGCTTCTACTTGCTCATAGCTAAATGCTGGCACTTTGTCTTGTAATTTGGCTAGTTCTTCTACATATTCACCAGGGAATATATCAGCACGGGTAGAAAACAGTTGCCCAACTTTGATGAAGGTTGGGCCTAAATCCAGTAGGGTATTGCGAATCCAAACCGCTTGGGTTTTGCGTCTTGCAGCTTGCTTTACTTCAGTCACACCACCCGAATAACTCCAAGGTTTCTTGTATAGCCAAAGTTTGAACAATAAGGTTAAGACAAAAGACCAAATGTCCACAAAACGCCGTCTGCTAGAGTATTTTTCCCGATTCCAACGGTATGCCTTATCTGAATAACCTTGTTCCATATACTTTGTGTACCGTTGGTTTGCAACCGAATCACTTGGAAGAAAAGACACTCTGAATTCCTAAACTGTTTTTTTCTTAAGTGTCCTTTGTCATTTGTCTTTTGTCATTCGTGAATAATTTTTGACTAATACTTCGACTGCGCTCAGGGCAAGTCGCTCAGTACGAGTGACTAATGACCAATGACTAATGACTAAAATTTATGCAGAAGTTCGGCGATAATGTTGCAATTCTGTTCGTAACAGGGCAATTTCTGCTCGTAATTCGTCAATATCTGCTTGCAAGTCACCGGAATCAGAACTGGCTTGCCCAGTACCTGCGGTAGCTTGACCAGCATTAGCTGATTCTGCTGCCCGATTTGCCCGCTCTAGGACTTCTTCTGTAAACTGGCGCAGCTGCTCTCTAGCTTCCGCATCAAATTTGCCCAGATCGCTCAAAGCATCGGTCAAGGCGACCTCTAAACGCTCATTAACTACTTCGGCTACCGCTCTGCCTACGAAAAAGGCTTGCACAAGGGGATTACTCATAAATTTTTGTTACGTTGCACCGCAAGAGAATTATAACTTGCCTGTATGCTTTGCGGCTTCTGTTGTTGAGCTAGAAATTTACAAGAGGCGATCGCTTTATTTATGACATTCCAGCAACTCTCGATAATATTGCTCTGGTGTACTCGGTAAATAAGTTGTCGTTTGCAAAGTTTGTTCCCTCAATTTGAAACCTTGGGTAATATTAATCCGGCTGAGGAAATCGATATCGTGGGAAATTACCCAAGTAGCTCTTTGGTAATCATTGATACCTACTACCGTTTGTTCAACAGTTTCAATATCCAGATTATTAGTTGGCTCATCGAGAATCAGCAGATCGATTTCTGAGATACTGATTATAGCGATGGCTAATCTTGCCAACTCACCCCCACTGAGCACAGAGGCGCTTTTGTGAACGTCATCATATTTAAAGAGAAAGTGTCCTAGTTGTTGACGCAAAAGCTGATAGTTGAGATTAGGATTGGCAGCTTGCATATTTTCCAAAAGTGTGTATTTTCGATTAACCAATTCGTAGGTTTGATCGAGATATACAGCTTTCATCGTTGGTGTGAGCAAAACCTCACCTGATTCTAAAACCGCTGTTTGGTTTTCCCTTCCCAAAATTGCTTTTACTAGACTCGATTTACCAGAACCGTTTGCGCCGATAATGGCTATGCGATCGCCAGATGATATATGCAGTTGAATATTTTGAATCAATAGACGCTCTGATATCCTAAGATTCGCACCCTGGATATTAATTAGATTTCGGCGCTTTTGATTTTTTTCTTCTAGCTGAATACTCATTACTTTGGTAGTTTTGACCTTTGTCTCTGCAACTTTTTGATTAGCCTTTGCTACTGCTGCTTCATGTTTCTTTTTCGCAGTTCCGGTAGACACCTCAGCTTTGGTTTTAATCAGCCCTGCTGCCATCCTATCGATACTACCATTAAGAAACTTGGCGCGACCGTTGCGACTAGATTGGGCTGCGCGTTGCTGCTCTTGCATAGCTGTGGCTTGGGTACGTTTGAGTTCCTTTCTGGCGGCTTCGCGTCTACACAATGCTGCCTCTAACTCTATTTCTTTCTGTTCTCGATAGTACGATAAATTACCACCATATATTTTCAAGCCAACAGATGTAAGTTCCCAAGTAATATCTGTCACTTGGTTTAGGAAAAAAGGCTTATGCGAGACAATTACAAAAGCACCTGCAAAATCTTGAAGAAACTGCTTTAAGCTTTCTAATGCTTGCAAATCCATCTGATTGGTTGGCTCATCAAGTAACAGCAAGTTTGGTTCTTGAGCTAAACCAATTGCCAAAAATAGTTTTGTCAGTTCTCCACCACTCAAGTTAGCAATTGGTAGAGAGAAGTCAAGATTTGTACCAAATTGTGTTTGCAAAATTTCCTCAATCTTCCACCATTCATCAGAGATGTAAATTAAAAAAATAAGTACTGAATCTGCTGTAATTTCTTGTCTGATAGTGCTGATTTGTGGCAAATAGTAGACAACACAATTACGCCAAGTGGAACCTGCACTGGGGTCTATTTGACCTGCAAGTATCTTTAATAGGGTTGATTTTCCTACCCCGTTGCGACCGACTAAAGCGATGCGATCGCCCGCGTCGATATTCAGATGAATCCCTTGAAACAAAGTTCTATCTACGCTGAGTTTATATGCTAAATTATCAGCTAATAATATTGATTTTTTCGGCATTATTCTCAAAGCTCAATTCGCAAACTTAACACCCGCGTATTTCCAAAAACTTCGGGTAGATTAGACACAAAAAACCAGCCTTAGACACTGGTCAAGCGGTTTTATGTAAATAGGAGTGATGACAATATTTTTAGTGCATGACTATGTGAAGTAACCCTGTCAAACTGGTTGCGTTTATTCTTTGTTGACATTTGTTGCTTTGGTGCAACAGGTGTTTGGTACTACTTCATTTCAGCTATCTCGCTGGAGTTGTGATGAGGTTTGATATTGACTACAGTGTAGCACGAAGGTATTTCGGAAAGGGAGGATGCGATCGCCTGTTTTTGCCAAGCGTTAATGTAGCGCGGTAAGCCATAGCTATGCCGTCAGACCGATCGCTAACTACGACAGTGGTAAAATAAATTAATAACTACTTGATGCCGTATCCATTCTATGACCATTGCTCAAGAATTAGATTCTCAAGAAGGCATCTGCCAAGATGTTATATTTCCCCCTGGTGATTTATATAGTGACGAACCTCCCTTGGAAAGCGAACTGCATTTACGGCAAATAATCCTACTTTTAACATGTCTGGAATGGTTGTGGCGAGATAGAAATGATTTCTATGCGGCGGGAAATCTAACTATCTACTACAGTCCCCGCCAACGCAAATCAGAATACTTCCGAGGGCCAGACTTTTTTGTTGTGCTGGGAACTGAACGTAAAACCCGCAAAAGTTGGGTAGTCTGGGAAGAAGATGGCAAATATCCGAATGTAATTCTAGAAATTTTGTCTAACTCAACAGCTAATACTGACAAAGGTTTAAAGAAAACAATTTATCAAGACACTTTCCGCACACCCGATTATTTTTGGTTTGACCCTTACACACAAGAATTTGCGGGATTTCATTTAGTAGATGGAGAATATCAACCTCTACAAGCAAGTGAACAAGGATATTTGTGGAGTCATCAGCTAGGGTTATATTTGGGAGTTTATGAAGGTTTATTGCGGTTTTTTACACGAGATGGGCAACTAGTACCAACACCGGAAGAAACGGTAGAACAGGTACAACAAAAAGCAGAACAAGCTGAACAAAAAGCAGAACAAGCCGAACAAAAGGCAGAACAGTCACAACAAAAGGCAGAACAGTCACAACAAAAAGCAGAACAAGCCGAACAAAAGGCAGAACGTTTAGCAGCAAAACTGCGGGAGTTAAATATCGATCCAGATACAATTTAGACCACAGCTATAGGAATCATATTTGATTTCTGAAAAAATCTCGGTAGTCTTGTAGTGAACTGTCATGAGTGTAGGTTGGGTGGAGCGGAGCGCAATCCAACATCCTGATATATGTTGGGTTACGCAAAGCCTCCACCCAACAAAAGTCTACGTCTAATGCACTATTAAAGCCTAGACAGTCCACTACGTGCATTTCAAAAATCAAATACTAGTCCTATATTTCATTTAGGATAGTGTTGCGCTAAAAACTCCTCAGCTTCAGTCTTATCTTTAATTACTCCATCTAAGGTAGCAGCAAGCATATCATCTAATATTTGCCGATACTGCGGCCCTGGTTTGTAACCAAGTTTCTTTAAATCATTGCCATTCAGTAGTGGCTGCACATTAGCCCAAACAGTTAAATATTCCCAAATTTGATGTCTAATCTCTTGCAGACTTTGCACCGCGATTAAAATCAGCATTGGTAAATCGTATTGTCGCAACAACTGCACTACCTGACTGGGACTTTGATACTTCGGCAAAGATTCCATTACCTCAGTTTGGGCAGAAGCCAAGTTTTGTAAGCGTTTAATGCTATCCTCTTGCAGTTGCAGATTCTTTACCACTTTTGCCCGATATTCTGGTGTTAGATGGGCGATTAACGCTTCTAAGCGCATTTCCCAATGGATGAGGGTTGGTTGCGGGTCAAATCGCCGCAAACAGCGTTCTAGCAAACGTAATTGTCGTAGGACTTCCACATCTAGCTTCAGAGTAGGATGGATGCATTGCAATGCCCCTAAATTATCGAGTAACTGTAAAGCTGATTTCCAGTAGGGGGCTTCTAGGATGTGTTTTAGTTCTGTTTTCAGTCGAGTTTGCAGGGCTGGAGTTCTGCTATTCTCTTGGGAAGTGCGATCGTAAACACCACTGTTAATGGCATAGCGGATAAACTCTTCAGTTTGCGGTTCAATCTCAAATCCGAAGCGCACTGCAAAGCGCACACCACGAAAAATGCGGGTGGGGTCTTCGATAAAGCTATTGGCGTGCAAAACCCGAATTTGCCTAGCTTGTAAATCTAGTAATCCACTAAAGAAATCGAGTAATTCACCAGCACGAGGAGAAGTCAGGCGCAAGGCGACGGCGTTGATGGTAAAATCTCGACGATACAAGTCTTGACGAATAGAACTCGCCTCAACTTCTGGATTTGCGGCTGGATAAGGATAGAATTCTGTTCTAGCGGTGGCAATATCTACCCATAGAGAATCTAATTCTGGGTCTTTGTGCCACAACAAAGCCGCAGTTTGAAAAGCCCCGTGGATTTCTAAGCGAGCCGTAGGGTAAAGTTGTTGGAGTGCCTTTGCTAATTCTACACCAGCACCCACATCTGCTGATTTATGAAAGCCATCAACTACGAGGTCAATATCTTTAATTATCAAGGTGTCCGCTACTGCTTCTGCTAATAGCAAATCCCGCACCGCACCGCCCACTAGATAAAGATGCCAACCCCGTTTTTCTGCCTCTTGCGATGCTGTGGTGAGTAATTGCCACAATTGAGGAGCAAGTTTATTCTGCAACTCCATCCTAAGTCCTAAGTGCTGGTTTGTGAGTAATGATTGAGACTCAGAGCTCAGCACTGGGAACGGGCTAAACGCCCCGTTACCGCTAACCGCACTGTTTTGATGTAATTCCCGTAAGACATCAGTACGGGTGACTATGCCCATTAACTGTTCATTTTCCAATACTGGTAAGCGTCCAATATCATAAGTCACCATCATCGACTCAATTTGTGGCAATGTCGTATCTGGTGTAATCGTTTTGAGATTCTTGGTCATGTAGCCCTTGACTGGTGCATGACTAAATCCGTGGTGTAAGGCGATATCAATATCCCGCCGCGAAATAATACCTACTAGTTGCCCTTGAGTATCGACTATAGATAAACCAGAGTGTCCATAGCGTAATAAAATGCGCTGGGCTTCGGCAATTGTGGTTTCAGGCAGAATCGTGCGGACAGGAGAAGACATCAAATCCCTAGCTGTGGGGGGATGGGGAATTTGTGCTTTTACCCCGTCAAGGAGTTGTTTTAATATTGCCTGCGAATCTACTTGGCGTAAGTTTAACGATGCGGCCTGCGAATGACCCCCGCCACCCAAGAGTTGGAATAATAGGTTAAGATTTGTCTTGGGAATTTGCGATCGCCCAATTACAGTTAAGCGTGAATCACTTTCACCCACAGCATATTCATTAGCCAACAGTAGGGCATCAATTTCGGTTAATTCCACGAGTTCGGATGCCAAACTCGATAACCCTGGTACAAAACCCTCAGTTTTTATAGTTACCCAAGCAAGCGTATATCCATGTAGGCAAAGATATTCTAAATTTTCCAGCGCCTTAGTTAATAGCTGCTGCAATTGCAAAGACAAGCCAGGGTCACGGTAGGTAGAAATTACTGATAAACTCGCACCTTGTTCCATCAACCAAGCCAAAGCTAAAGCATCCCGTGGTGTGGACTGGTCAAAGGTCAAGGAGCCAGTGTCAACGTGGATACCCAAAGCCATCACAGTTGCTTCAGCAGGAGTGAGAGAAATTTGCTGTTGTTGCAATCGCTCCACAATTAAAGTTGTTATAGCTCCTACTGCGGAAATATCCGATCGCGTGGCGGAAATATCTGATTCTTGTCCTAAGTGATGGTCATAAACTATAATCTCTTTTAGATTGGGTAAATCTAACCACTCAGCAGCTTTACCCAAGCGATCGCGCTTTTGTGTATCCACCACAGTCAAAGAGCGAATTTTTTCTGGATTCACCGAACGGCGTTCAATCAGCGGATATTCATCCCGATGCAATGCTAAAAAATCCCGTACAGGAGGATGAGAACCGCCAGTCAGCACAATCTTGCTTCCCGGTAGTAGGCGCGTTAACCCTACTGCTGCTCCTAATGCGTCAAAATCAGCTGTCGTGTGGCAAAGAATTAAATCCATAGTTAAGTAGTCATTAGTCATCGGTACTTAAACAAAGGACTAAAATGTTGTAATTTCTGGTAGCTTAAAAACAAGAAAAAAGTGTCAGTGTCGCCCTTTAGCTAAAATGGGCAGAAGCCTCACCCTTAAGCCCTGAGAGTCAGCACTTTAATTGTCAAATATTCTGAATATAGATGATCGGGGCGTTGTATGATTTAATTGGTTACTCGCCGCCACGGTCGTTGATACACCTCTAGACAGCCCTCTGGGAAACCTACGTGAAACGTTGGACAACGTGAAACGAGTAGGCATCCTTTCAAAGAATGCAAATTTACCATTGGTTGACACATCAGTGCAAAAGTCATAAGCAATTCATCCTGTGTCGTAAAATTTGTGGGGTACGAAAGGAAGAAAAAATCAAATTGTCTCCGTTGGGGTATCACGGGGACATAAAACTAAAGCTCAGGAAATGTCCTATGCGATCGCAGGAGTCACTGAGAAGCCTACACTGTACAGCTTACTGTTAATGTAGGACATATCACTATTTCGCTGTATTGGGAGAATCAAAAATGACCATAATATTCCAATTTGCCTTGATAGGTCTAGTCCTGTTGTCCTTTGTCCTAGTTGTGGGCGTTCCAGTTGCTTACGCCACTCCCCAAAATTGGGGTGAATCTAAAAAACTGCTCTGGGTTGGTTCTGGTGTCTGGATTGGTTTGGTATTTTTAGTTGGTTTGTTAAACTTTTTTGTCGTGTAGGCGACGGCTTCGCTCTGGCGCAGGCACATAATATAAGAACTAGAGGGGCAGAAAAGCCAAGGTCAAAGGTTAAGGGAAACAAGAGATTTTTTTCTTTTTCCTACTAACTTAATTTTGACCGCGCTTTCCTGCTCCTCTACATTTAAATAAGAAATGTATATTGGCCAGAAGTATAGTTGATAAAGAGGCAGTCATGGCAGTTTTCGAGGGAACTTTTACTCAAACGGAACCTTTGCGTTTTGCAGTGGTTATTGGTCGATTCAATGACCTCGTTACCGGAAAGCTGCTAGAGGGTTGTCAAGATTGTTTGAAACGCCACGGTGTAGATCCTAACCCGCAAGGTACTCAGGTGGACTATGTTTGGGTGCCAGGAAGTTTTGAAGTACCTTTAGTAGCTCGGCAACTAGCACTTTCCCATCGTTATGATGCTGTAATTTGTCTAGGTGCAGTTATTCGAGGACAAACACCGCACTTTGATTACGTATCCGCCGAAGTTTCTAAAGGCATTGCCGCCGCTAGCTTTCAAACTGGGGTGCCAGTAATTTTTGGCATTTTGACAGTAGATACTATGCAGCAAGCCTTAGAACGGGCAGGCATAAAAGGTAATCATGGTTGGGATTATGCCCTGAATGCCCTAGAAATGGCAAGCCTCATGCGGCAACTGCGTTCTAACCTGGCAGAGCCATATTCTCGTAATAGCCAGTCTTTGCCAGCCTCTTTTCAAAGTGCCAGCATCGGCAATTTAACTGCGGAGTCAGAAGAACTAGGCTAAGGCGTCATTAGTCATTTGTCCTTTGTTATTCACTAATGACCAATGACTAATGACCAATGACTAAAATAAATTAAGGGGTTGACAATAAGGGATAAATCTGAGATATTTGTGTATGGCAATTGATTGCGGGTGTGGCTCAGTGGTAGAGCGTCACCTTGCCAAGGTGAATGTCGCGCGTTCGAATCGCGTCACCCGCTTCCAACTAAAACCTCTTAGAGTTAAAAATTCTAAGGGGTTTAGTGTTTTTAGGGTGCATTTCAGTGTTTGTCGATTCACTCTCCACTCCTGTGGACAGATCGAGCAAACAAATCGTCTAATCTCCCAATTTGGATATTGCCCACTCAAATTGTGTTACCCACTTGCTAAGAAATATAAAACCCAGCTTCACATTAGTTTAGATATTCATTAGCTTGAGTACAATCTTTATAGGTGTAATCAATTTGTTTCGTATAGGGTGTATTACACTGGACTAAAGGTGGCTACTTCTAATGTTGTCAGGTGCAAAACGTCTTTTCGCAGTGAAGTTAGCCATAATCTATTTGGGCAAAGAGTCACACACGCTCTGGATGTTTTGGCAATTCCCGCTCTGGAAACGCTTGTAAACTGCAAGGAATAGAAATTGGACATAATCCCGATCTATCCTTGATAGCTGGATAGTAATATATAGTAACCCAAAGGAAAATCTGGGGTTTGTTGATGTCTGTTGTTTATGAGCGTAGCCTTCTCAAACGATTTGTTTTAGGAGCGATCGCCACGTATTCTTAAAATTGTACCAGGTGTGTCAGCATAATAAATGCCCAAAAACGCAACCACATTACCTTGAAAGCGACAGATGAAGAGAAGGAAATTTGTAAACAAGATTGCCAGCTACGGGGAAAGACTAAAAACAGATGACTCCGTAGTCAGATTAATTTACGATACTTAGATTTGGCTAAATATACTGTTTGCAATCATGTCGATGTTTGCATCGCCTGTCCAGGTATATAAAGAAAGAAGCCTTATCAGGGATTTACCAAGTGATTATATTCTCGCAGTTCGTGTAAAACACGCTCAAGTTATTAGAACGCTTGTGCAATCTCAAAAACCCGAAAGAATCGATTTCAATGCCGAATACCCCTGTCCCTGTCGTCGCCGGGGTCAGTTAATTCCGATTACGTTGACAGAAGCATTTGGTTGCGATCGCTGTCAGCAAATCTTTGTTGTAGAAGATAATGGTCATGTCCTAGAACAGCTTTCTACCACCTATCCCTACAAACGGGCTTGGCGTTGGATGGGAAATAGTTGGCATGTTGTCCATCCCCGCTTGGGAGAAAGCTATCTGCCTATAGCACTTGGCATTATTTTCGTGCTAGTGATTATATGGCTGCCATTAGCACTGCGATTAGCAAATGGTTCCAGCATTATTGCTTGGGCAATGGTGGCGGTGCTATTGGCTATTCTGCCAGCGCTAATGGTCTGGCTTACCTACAGACGTTAACTCAATGACTGTTGAAGTTTTGGATGACCACCCCGAACCGATTACTAGCGCCCAACGAGCCTATCAAGCTTCCCTAAAGTTGGGGATCACAAAGGGAGCAGACCGGAGTCGTGCAGTATTGGCGATGGCACAGGCGCTTGAGCGCTCATTTGACGACATTTTAGAAGCCAATACCTTGGATTTAGAAGCGAGTCGAGAAATGGCAGTGCCAGAGTTGATATTGGACTGGCTAAAGCTGACTCCCACCAGGCTAGAGATGACAGTAGACATTTTACAACGGTTGGGGGAATTATCAGATCCGCTGCGACGCGTCAGAACCGCTGATTATCAACTGGAAGATTCCCAGAGTTATACCCAGTTAATGCCTTTGGGAGTGATTGGATTTATTTATGAAGCGTTTCCCGATTTAGGGGCGATCGCAGCGGGTTTTTGTATTAAAACTGGCAATAGTATAATTCTCAAAGGCAGTACTGAAGCTAGCCATTCCAACGCCGCCATCGCTGAGGCATTGCAAAATGCGATCGCAGAAGTTGGACTCCCACCAGGTTGTGTAGAACTGATCACAGCCGAACATCGTGCTTCGATTCGGGATTTAGTTACCCAAGACCAGTACGTGAATTTAGTGATTCCCTACGGACGTTCTAGCTTAGTGCAGCAGGTAGTCCGACAGTCAACTTGCCCAGTTTTAAAGTCAGCGATGGGTAACTGTTACCTTTACTGGTCGCCCAATAGTAGCTTAGAAATGGTGCGCTGGATGATTCTTAATAGTCATCAAAGTGAACCAGACCAAGTTAATGCTATTGAAAAGGTACTCATTCATCGTCAAGCCTTGCCATCATCTTTAGCCGTTCTGTGGAACAGCTTGATGGAAAAAGGCTTTGAAATTAAAGGGGATGCAGAACTAGTAAAAGCCTTTCCCCAGTTGCAGCTGGTGAAGGAAGGCGAATGGGGAAACCCTTATTTAACCAGGACAGTAGCTTTTAAACTGGTGGATAGCTTAGAGGCTGCGATCGCTTGGATTAATGAACACAGCAGTGGTCATGCCGACTCCATCGTTACTGAATCCTACCAGGAAAGTCGGCAGTTTGCTTTGGGAGTTAACAGTGCCTCTACCTACATCAACACTTCCCCGCGTTTTTCCCGCAACCCTTCGCGGGGAGATTCAGTATTTCTCGGTATGTCTAACCAAAAAGGTCATCGTCGGGGATTTATCAGCCTGGAAACTTTGACCACCGTTAAGCACATTGTTCAGGGAAATGGTAGGTTTTAAATAATTCGTAATTTATAAGCATTCTGAAGTAAAACTATCTCAAATCACCGTGAAAAATTAAATTCCCCACACCTCAACAGTGCTGTCTCCACTCCAAACAAATAGTCTCTGTCCATCTGAGCTAATTGCAAGACCAGTAATTGACGATGAATGACTTGTGAGACTACAAAGTTCATGTCCTGTCCGAATGTTCCACACTTTAATGGTTCCATTTTCTCGACTACCACTAAGTAAAAAGCATTGATCGCAACTGACAGTAATTACAGGCATATACCCTGAAAGACTTAAGGTACAAATTACTTGTTGTGTTTGCCAATCCCATATTTTATATTTTTGGTCAAGGTCTTTTTCTTCAGTTACTAAAACTTGCGAATTTGAATAGATAAAATTATGACCTAGATCGGACATATAAATATAGGAAATTATACCTTTTACTTGTAGATCCCACAATTCAAAATTTTCTCCGTCAACAGCATTTAAAAATGATTGACCATCTGGGCTAAAGGCAATATACCAAAACCAATCTGAACGTCTATGTGTATTAAAGATTTTTTCCTTTGTTTTTATATCCCACACTTCAGCATAATCATTACAATTCCAAAGTCCTAAAACGCGATTGTTGGGTGCGATAGCGATTTGATCAAATTCCTTCGTTGCTTCTGGCTGGAATGTGCATATTACTTGTTGCGTTTTCATATTCCACACTTGAATTATGTTGTTATAATTACAAGTAACTAAGGTTTGCAACTCTTGGCTTATATCTACACAAGCTATACTGCGAACTTCATCTGTATACCTTTCAATAGTAAAAAGATACTCAAAAAATAAATATGGGTTGTATAGCTGTAATGCCAGTTTAGTTCTTGGCTCTGTACTTTCCTGAAGTAGCCAATAAGCTGATTCTTGAACATCAACCTCTGAGTTTTGTAAAGCTTGAATAATCAAGTTTAAGCCAGCTTCCCCATACTCAAAAGCATCTAGAAGGGCATCAATTTTTTGTTCAACCTTTCCATGCGCCAGCAATTGCTTAACTCTTTCAATCCCTCCCAAAACTGAATCGTTAACTGTCATAAATTCTTTACTATTTTGATGGTGCGTCTAAGAGGTTGTTTGAAAAGTCCTCTTGTCGGTATCAAAACATTTTAGATCCCCCTAAATCCCCCTTAAAAAAGGGGGACTTTGATTCTGGTTCCCCCCTTTTTAAGGGGGGTTAGGGGGGATCAAAGTGCCTAAAATCACAGCCAAATACTTTTCAAACATCCTCTAAATGCGCCACAAATTTCTCCCAGTTTCAATGCCCAATCCCCTAATTCAATTTTAAACTTAACAAAATCTTAATTTCTACTTGATCCTGGGTTGGTAGGTTCCTTGTGTTTGGTTGAGCAGCAATTGGGAAACAAGTCAAATCAAGCCATTATTTGTGCTTTTCACAACTGACCCTCCTAAAATTTGCCAACTGTATTTACATCTGGGAAGGGGTGAATATGGAACTTATGGATGGTACGCGCCTACTAGCAAATCGTTGCAGACGGCGGGATTTTTTGTTGGGTGCAGGATTCTTAACGGGGTTAACAGTAGCTAGCCAATTGCATCCAGTATTGGCTAGCTCAAGGTTTTCTGGCTATCCGTTCAGTCTTGGTATTGCCTCTGGCGATCCTTTGCCGGATGGTGTTGTTATCTGGACACGACTGGCTCCAAATCCACTCTCTGGAGGTGGAATGCCACTGGTAAATGTCCCAGTGCGGTGGCAAGTCGCCCTCGATGAAAACATGAAACGAGTTGTGCGGCGAGGAACAGTACTAGCGACACCAGAGTTAGCACACTCAGTCCACGTTGATGTCCGTGGACTAGACCCTGACCGTTGGTACTGGTATCAATTTCAAGTAAGTAAGGAAGTTAGCCCCATTGGACGGACTCGTACAGCACCAGCATTTTATAGCTATACCCAGCAACTGAACTTTGCTTTTGTCTCCTGTCAAGACTGGCAAAATGGCTACTATACGGCTTATCGGCATTTGGCTGAGGAAAATCTCGACCTTGTGGTTCATCTGGGTGATTACATCTACGAATACGGGCCACAGTCTGGTGGGCCGCGCCAGCATAACAGTCCAGAAATCATTACTCTTAAAGACTATCGCGATCGCCACGCTCTGTACAAAACTGACCCAAATCTCCAAGCTGCTCATGCGGCTTTTCCCTGGATTGTCACTTGGGACGATCATGAAGTTGACAACAACTATGCCAACTTAAGCCCCGAAGACAACCAAACCCAAGAGGCTTTTAGAAAACGGCGAGCTAATGCTTACCAAGCTTACTACGAACACATGCCTCTACGTCAGTCTTCATTGCCCAAGGGCCCAGACGCGCTGCTTTATCGGCGATTGACTTTCGGTAATTTAGCTGAGTTCAATGTACTAGACACGAGGCAGTACCGCACTAATCAACCTTGTGATGATGGACTTAAGCCTCGCTGTCCCCAAGCTTTTGATACAAATGCTACGATGACAGGCTCAGAACAAGAGCAGTGGCTGCGAAAAGGTTTAGATCAGTCGCGATCGCGCTGGAATGTGATTGCTCAACAGACTATGCTAGCCGAGTACAATTTCAATAGTAGTCCAGGTGTAGGTGTCTTCAATATGGATCAGTGGGATGGCTACGTGGCTGCACGTAATCGGCTCCTGAATTTTCTCAACCAACGTCAACCTTCTAATCCTGTGGTGATTAGCGGAGACATCCATTCTAGTTGGGTACACGACTTGAAGCTTGATTTCAGTAACCCAAACTCACCAACTGTAGGCACTGAGTTTGTCGGAACATCAATTACCTCTGACTTTCCCACCTCATTCATCGCTCCATCTCAAGCTGCCCTAACTAATAATCCCCATACTAAGTTCTTTGACGGTGCTTACCGAGGATACGTCCGCTGCAACCTGACCCCAAAACGCTGGCAAAGTGACTATCGCGTTGTATCAAGCATTGTTGACTTGAATGCCTCAGTCAAAACCCTAGCTTCCTTTGTAGTCCAAAACGGACAACCAGGGGCACATCTAAGTTAAGCAAATCTCACAACCAATCAAACAAACCCTCCAGATTCTATTTGGAGGGTTTCAATATAGTATTAAATATGATTTCGACCATAACAATATCCTAATTCAGATGTTTTTATCCCACATTTTGCGAATGTTCGGATATAGCAATGCTATCTGAGTTACCAAAACTGCAAAAGACTTAAAAAAGGCAGATAATATGAGAAATTCAGGTGGAGTGTAGACTATTCAAGTCGGAAGCGTAGGCATAGCCCGTCGTAGACATCGCCTGTTAAGGCTTATACTAGATTAATTTTTCTTTAGAGTTATTTTGGCATTTATTTGCAATACTTAACTAACCTCTAATTAACAAAAGTAAACATAGATTAAAAATAATACCTAACATCATAATTTATTAAGTTCATCAGACTAAATTGAGAGTATGCTGAATAGTTGAAGTCTAGTTGAAAGTTTAAGTAACTAAGTGCAAATAAACTTAAATATTTGTTTAGTTTTTTATCCTTGGTCATTTATTTGAGTGTTAAATACTAAAAAACAAAGTTTATTTGTGCCAACTTACTAACTAGGTTGTCGAGCAAGGCGGTGAAAATCCGACCAGAGCCAAGTACTAACAGCGAAAACAAAAGTAAACTTCACAAAAATTACGTAAGATGATCAGAAGAATTTTGCTGGCTGTATCGGGATTGGGACACGCAGAAGAAATGCTCAAAACCCTGAAAGAAATCCCTTCAATTCAATCTGCAAAAGTGACAATTTTGCATGTTGTTCATGCACAAAATGCTGCTGCTACCATGACGGCTAAATGGGAAAATGGTGGTAAAATTCTGGCGAATGCCATTCAAACTTTGAATTTAGATCCTAGCCAAGTTTCTTCAATTTTGCGTGAAGGCGACCCTAAAGATGTGGTTTGCCAAGTAGCTGATGAAATCGACGCTGACTTGATTATTATGGGTTCACGCGGACTGAAGCGACTGCAATCGATTTTATCGAACTCAGTCAGTCAGTATGTTTTCCAACTATCTTCTCGCCCCATGTTGCTGGTAAAAGATGACATTTATGTTAAAAAAATTAAGCGCATTATGGTGGCAATAGATAACTCTGACTCAGCAAAAAAATGCTTGAAATTGGCACTGTTTTTACTCCGAGATATTCAAGGTGGCGAGTTAATTTTGGCAAATATTAGTACAGATTTTGGCGGTAAAAAATCGGAAATAACTAAAGTTAATTCAGACAAAAATCCAGTTTTAGCAGCCGCAGTTGCAGAAGCTGAAAAACTAGGCATCCAATCTCGTTCTTATATCAGCAGTGGCAAACCTGGTGAAGAAATTTGTCGATTGGCAGAAGAGTTAAATATAGACTTATTATTGCTCGGTTCTCCAGATCGTCGTCCATCGATCGCTAAGAGTTTTGTTGACATAGACAGACTCATCGGTTCTTCCTTGTCTGACTATGTTCGAGTCAATGCCACTTGTCCGGTATTGTTGGCGCGGACAATCGCTTAAAGTAAACAGTACTGAGTATAATAATTGTTGTAATAGAAGAGTAAAGTAAGATTTGTCTTGTCTTTGCTACTCAGCGCTAAGTTGCTGGTTGATAAATAAAAACCCCTACACTATTGGTGCAGGGGTTATTTATTTTATACACAAACTCTTAACTATCTTTTCCACCTTCGCGGCTAGCAGTTTGGATGTACAGAATTAGTAAAAACACAGCGGGGACAAGTACGAACAAAATGCTCGCTATGAACCCCAGGTCATTAACTTGCATGGCAAGAAAGCCTCTCTTAAATATTCCAGTCAACAACATTAGGATAGCATCATCGATGACCTAGTTATACCAATTCAAAATTCTTGCATTCAAAATTCAAAATGTTCGCATAGCGTCTCGTAGAGAGAAAACTTAATTTTGGTAAGTATTTTGACTACTGACTGGATACAAATTGAAGCAATGGCAGATTTGACAACTTAAGGCTTCGTGACTAGGCTGACTGAGCCATTCACTAAAGTTTGACAGGCAAGACGGTAATTTTCCGGCTTTTTTTTGAATTTCCGGTTTTCTACGTCTGTGCGGGGGGAAAGATTTTCTAGTCCTTCGACTATCTCCACAACACAAGTACCACACTGGCCATTACCACCGCAATTGGTCATCTTGCCAATCAATGTATATATATCAATACCATTTTGTATCGCTTTGAGCCGAAGATTTGCACCATCCGCCGCCACTACTTCTTTATTTTCTTTAACGAATTTGATATTACCCATAACTGATTCCTCCTTGACTGTAAGCTTGGCTTTCAAGGCTTCATATTGACATGGACTGATTAACATCTTATTTATTATAATAATTCATTGCAAAATATTAATAAATATTAACTTTATAAAACATGGCGCTACAAAAAAATAGGACAGGTAGAGTACCTGTCCTAGAAATTGAAAAATAAATTAACTTACCTAAATCCCACGGCTGCTTGCCAAACGAAAGCAAGCAACAAGAAGAATACGGGGATAACTGGGAGAACGTCTACCAAAGGATCGAAGATTTGGTAAGCTTCAGGCAGTTTTGCTAATAAAAGTGCTGCTTCCATGTTTGTTTAAATCCACCTATCCAACATAGCTTTCATAATTGAGAAGTATCTTAACATGGTTTGGGTCTCGAGCATTGGTCAATAGTCATTTCTAATTTCACCCTCATCTGGTGCTGATTCAGATGAGTTGAGCCAGTGACCAAATTCTGCGACAAAACGATCGCTTAATATTGCTTCTCTAATTTTTTGCGTAAAGCGAATTAGTTCGGTAATGTTGTGAATGCTTAACAAGGTATAAGCCAAAATTTCCTGCGATCGCACTAAATGAGATATATAAGCACGGCTAAAATTTTGACAAGTGTAGCAAGGACAAGTTTCGTCTAAGGGCGTAAAATCTTCACGAAACTTAGCATTTTTTAAATTCCAGCGTCCGCCTTGGACTATTGCCGTCCCATGTCTGGCCCAACGGGTGGGAATTACGCAATCAAATAAATCTATACCAGATGCGATCGCGATCGCCATTTCCCGATAAGTACCCACACCCATTAAGTAACGCGGCTTATCGGGTGGAAGAAGTGGCGCTGTCACTTTTACAATCTCAGCCATCAATTCTGGCGGTTCTCCCACACTCACGCCACCAATGGCATATCCGGGCAAATCCAACTTAGCCAAAGCTTCCGCCGCACGGCAACGCAAATCAAAATATACGCCCCCTTGCACAATCCCAAACAAAGCCTGCTCACTGTGTTGATGAGCCGTTATACAGCGTTCTAACCAGCGGTAAGTACGCTCAGTTGCAGTTTCTACCTCTTGGCGAGTCGCTGGGTACGGCGGACACTCATCAAAGGCCATGATCACATCTGCCCCTAAAGTATTTTGAATCTCAATGGATAGCTCTGGTGTTAAATTAATAATTTGTCCATCATGGGGTGAACGAAAAGTTACGCCTTCTTCAGTAATTTTTCGCATCTCGCTTAAGCTGAAGACCTGAAACCCACCCGAATCTGTGAGCATTGGGCCGTTCCAACCCATAAATTTGTGCAAGCCACCACCTCCAGCCACGATCGCTTCTCCTGGTTGGAGGTGAAGATGATAAGTATTAGATAAAATCATTTGCGCCCCAGTATCTCGTAGCTGGGCTGGGGTAATAGTTTTGACATTTGCCAGCGTTCCCACGGGCATAAATCTGGGGGTTTCGACAACACCGTGAGGGGTGAAAAACACCCCGGCTCTAGCTTTTGTCTGACTACAGCAAGCAAGACATTCAAAAGAAAAATTCGCACTCATGCCATTTTGGATTTTAGATTTTAGATTTTGGATTGTGAAACACTAATTGGTGAAGAGTTTCAGAAATCCATAACTAGCAGCCATAAAACCAAATGGTATTAGGGCAAAATTAATATTATTTGGCTAAATTATGGACAAAAATAAAAACTGGTAATTGAGTTTTAGCGAATACTTAAGCATTCACTACTAACCTAGTTACCAACTTTACGAGTATATACTGGAATAATTGTTATTTAGAAAGAATCAGAACAGTCATCGTCAATTTCTGCATCCCATCTGGCTGAGAGAACTTGCTCCATCATCGCTTCTATGGCGCTGACATTGAAGGTTCGCTCTCGTCGCTCTTGTAGGGGCGTTGAGCGGGGAATCAACCGCAGACACACTCCTTCTTGCATCAAATCGAAGTAGGTTTCTTGTTGCGACGACTGTTTTAGTTCCAAGTAATCAAAACTACAAACATTCAGATATAGTGCGCGGTTAGCCACTAAGGTAGACCTTTGCGGATTGGCAAAAACTTCCATCACATCCCCTTCACCCTCGCTCAGTACCTTATCTTCTTGGGTGTAGATGTAGTGGACTCGACCTAAATCTGCCAGCAATCGCCGGATGTCGAGCTTATTCACAATGATGCCCGTGTTAATAATGCACGGAGCTGGTATCCTGGTGTCGGGTAGATGGTGACTCATAGGAAAATAGCGATTGAGCTAAGGAGAGCGACAACATAGCTAAACTGTCAGAATTGAATAGCTTGTTTACTCCCTACATTTAAAAAAATATCAATTTTGTGGGGCAATCGTCTAATAATTTGCAGTAAGTTTTTAGTTAAGGAATACAAAATACAAATTTTGCTCCCTGATGGAATTTTAACTTCCTAAATCATTCGCTTTTTGTATAAAAAGTACTCAATATTACTTACTTACCACTTAGACCAGGATAACAAAATTTTCAAGGAGAATGTCTGATAGAAGTAAATCTTATCTAAACTTTTAAAGTCTGGTCATGTCGGTTGTACCGAAATCAAGGCTATTATCCAGCAGTTTACCAAATATTAATGTAATTCAGATGACGAAACAGCAACAGTGGTGGAAAAAGCTGCTGTTAAAGCTGGCAGCTAGTATTATATTTTACACTAGTATTCCACTACCGTATTTAAACGGATTGGACTTTCGGGAAGTGGCACGTCTTGCTTCGCTTGTCGGGTTGATAATTGGGGGCATTTTAGGGTTGCTGGATACGGGGATGGATTATATTGGTATGCCCGTACTAACTCGTAGTGCATTGGTAGTAAGTGTTTGGATTGCCATCACTGGAGGATTGCACTTAGATGGGGCAATGGATACTGCCGATGGTTTAGCAGTGGGAGACCCAGATCGGCGATTGGAGGTGATGGCAGATAGTGCTACAGGTGCTTTTGGGGCAATGGCAGCGATCGCCTTGGTGATACTAAAAATAACAGCTTTGACGGATCTGCCAGAAAACCGTTGGTTATTGCTGATGGCTGCTTGTGGCTGGGGACGTTGGGGACAGCAACTAGCGATCGCCCGATATCCTTATCTGAAAGCAACTGGTAAAGGTGCATTTCACAAACAAGCCATTCGTTCTTACAAAGATTTGTTACCGGGATTGTTGTTGTTGTTTGGTTTGAGTGGTTTACTTGTGCTGATAGACAAACAGCAAGTATTTCTCGCACTGACAATGATAGTTGTTGGAAGTGCGATCGCCACTTTAACTAGTGCATGGTTCAACCACAAACTAGGCGGACACACTGGAGATACTTACGGCGCAGTCGTTGAGTGGACTGAAGCCTTATTTCTCTGCATATTGACTGTCTTTTAAGAAATGGGAAGTAAGGAGTGGGGATGAGGGAGATCAGGGAGAGAAGGAGAATAACCCATACCCCATACCCCATACCCATTACCCCTTATCCCCAGAGGGGGCCCCACCTGACCCAATCCCGACTTCATTTAATCGGTTGCAACTTTGTCACTTTGAGTTTAAAAGCCCCAACCCCAGTTTCCCCAAAAGACCGGACACGAATAACATAATTCCCTGTCTCTACGATGCGAGTAAATAGTAAGGAATTGCTACTACCATCAGGGCCATCATCATTTTCTGCCAAAGTCGAACCATCAGGTGCCAGCAGTGTGATGATACTGTCAAAGTTTTCCGATGATAGGTCAACTGCTAAATTCTCGCCCTTCTGCAACTTCACAGTGTAATCACGGGCAAATCCACCTTGACCTGTAGGAATGTCTTTGTCTGAGAGGGTATCGGAAAGTTCAGTACTGTTAGATAAAGGGATTGGACTATACAACTTATTTTGAGCAAAAGCTGCACTTGTACTTATGCCTATTGCCAGCAACGTGGCAGGAATGATGATGAGTTGTTTTAAACCCGCTGCAAAAGCTTTATTCATAACACTTCAAGGAATTTTTTCCAAAAATACGGTAAATTGGTCAATTCATCCACTTTTAAGCCAAAGCTTGCCATTAATTCTTGAACTATCCGTCTTTGACGGCAGTGGCTACAGCTACTAATCCTAAGACCACAATTCCATACTGACGAAGTGTTTGCACAGCAGACCTGGCAGTAGCACCAGTAGTATAAATGTCGTCCACTAACAGCACTGGGACATTTGGGGGACAATGGCGAAATTCTTGCCCAATAGCAAAAGCTTTGTCCAAGTTTTTTTGTCGTTTAGATACCGACAAACCAAACTGCGCTTCCGTTTCTCGCACTCTTGCTAAACCGTTTAGTTTCAATTTTAATCCGGTTATTTCGCAGAAGCTTTCTGCTATCAGTGCGGCTTGATTGTATTTACGTTGTTTTTGTTTGCTAGCGTGGAGTGGGATGGGAACTACTACAGGTTGGCTATCCCGCATCGGTGAATTTAACAACCATGCTTCTCCTAACCATTGACCCAAAGGACGAGCTATTTGGGGTTGATTGTCATATTTCATCGCCGCGATCGCTCGTTTCACCGGGCCACCATACTCCCCCCAGCCAAACACTGGTATAGGCCCTTGCCATAGAGAAATCGGGTCTTTACGTTGACATTTTTGCAGTTGTTTGGTGCAGTTATGACAGAATTCTTGAGAAGTTGCGCGTTGACATAGGGGGCAATGGGATTGGAGAAAAAGATTGAGTAAGCCTGTGAGATTTTTAATCCAAGTGTGCATTTAAGGCTGGTTGAAGAATTTAACATACACGCGATCGCACCTTGTTGTTTCTACTCCCGTTGCTGGAGTATAGCCGTTGCTTTCATACAGCTTGACTGCTTCCACCAAAACGCTGGCGGTTTCAATCCAAATTTGCTGAAAACCACGCTTTGCGATCGCTGCTTCTAGCTGTTGTAACAAATATTTCCCTAATCCCAAACCCCTGATGCTGGGCAAAAGATACATTTTGCGGATTTCAACAGCTTTTTCGCCTCGACGTATGGGGTAGTATGCTCCAGTACCTACTAACTGACTTTGGTGTTCAATTACCCAAAACTCTCCCCCAGTAGCTAAATAACATTCCTCTACTCGCACCACATCTCGGTCAGCACCCTTTGGTTCCCAACCCAGTCCGTATTCTGATAATACATAACTGATCACTTCGGCGGCTCTTGTGCGATCGCTTTCCACCCAATCACGAATTAAAAAATCTTGATAATAGTTTTTCATTACCATTTGCTGGTCAAGTTTACACAGAAAAATTTTCCGCATCTATATCCCAATTTAGCCAGCAAATAGCAATTCTGGCAGAGTCCATTTCCGGCTGTACTCTCAAGGCGTGAATTGTGCCAGTACTGAGAAAAGTCATCTTTAACAAAGAAATCGGCTCTACATCTACCTATCTCATCAATGCACAACTAGGTGTATTCTTGCCAACTATTACTGATTGACAAATTGTTTATGACCTTAACCCGTCAAGAATGGTACATAACAGCAACTATATTGTGCGATTTATTACATTCCTTTTTCCGAACATAGCGAGGTAACTTGATGATGTATTTCCTCAATACCCGTATAAGCCGGAATTTGCTTTTTGTCAGTAATTATGAGATATTTTGTTTGAGATTAAAAATAAGTAGGTAGGCACAAATAAACCTAACTATGTAACGAAAAGTAAAAGCGGTGAAAACCTTGCGATTGCTTGTCTACGACACGCTACGCGAACACTCCACTCCGTTGCGTACCCTGCGGGAACGCCAAGGGCGAACGCAATGACATAGTTATAAATTTTCCCGCCCACCTACTTACTGTATTCCTATATATTTACTGATAATCCTACTAAGTAGCAGGATGTATAAACTTTTTGAGATGAATTTAAGTTTTTTGAGAAAGCATCCACTGTTGTTTGTCATCATCATTTTCTTTGGGCTTTTTTTCAGTAGTACAGTAGTTGCTGCAAAGTTAAAATTATATTTCGCTGCCCAGAACTCTGGGTCAGTAAAATTAGTAAATCCCCAAGCTATTACGGGGGCAGAAGAACAAAGACCTGTAGATAAATTACTAAAATTGATCCAACAGCGATTGTTAATTGCACATGATGTAGCCCGTTGGAAATGGAATCAAAAACGTCCGATTGAGGATCGAAAGCGCGAACAAGAGTTACTATTAAAGGTTAGGCAACAAGCTACAACCCATAGTCTAGAACCCGATAGAGTTGCAGGATTTTTTCAAGCACAAATAGAAGCAGGAAAACTCATCCAAACCGCTGATTTTCAAAATTGGCAAAAGCAAGGCATTAAATCTTTTGCTAACGTGCCAGACTTAAACCAGACATTGCGACCATCGTTAGATAAATTAAACACAGAATTTCTCTTTGCTTTAACAGAACTGACTTCTGTTCTAGGTTGCCCACAGATACAGGAATTAATTCAGTCACGTTCCCAAGTGATTATTCAGGGAGATGGGATTGATCAGCAAGTGCAGAACCTAGCAATTTCACCGCTGCTGCAATTTAAAAGCGCTTCTTGCAAAGTGGTTTCCTTCCCTAAACGATCAATTCGATAATTATTCTAAAAATTAGATTTTAGAACTTACGCACTGTACAAATGCATCGTGATGTGCATTAACTAAAATAGGTTATTTCAGGCTTTTCTTAATTATCCTGCGATCGTAAATAGACCATGCTGTAGGGGCACAGAAAAAGCTCATTGGTGTCAACTTAAGCTGAAACTCCTTTAAAACCTCGTTTCCAGCCAGAGGCTGGAAATGCTGCTCCTGGTGGCTCTGCCGCCAGCAAGGGAGGCAGAGCCTCTAGGACGGCATTCCCAGCCAGAGGCTGGGAACGAGACAATATCTAAAAGCTGGTTCTAGGCTGGCTTTCACGTTAAGTTGACACCAATGAGCTTTTTCTGTGCCCTTACAAAAGATGTGGTTTTTAAACTTATTCATATTTAGTATTTCTTGTCAATGCGTAAGTCCTAGATTTATGTAAAAAATAGTTCAAAATGATTTAAGATATCTCCGACAATGAATGTAGAGACGTTATATTTAACGTCTCTACAAGGGTTTCAGGTAACGCATCATTAATTTCACCAGATGTCTATTGAGCTAAAGTAACCGCGCCGAACACCTAGCGAAGTCCACCCGATATGTACAGCGTTTCGCCGGTGATCCATGCTGAATCAGAGGATGCGAGGAAGACGACGGCAGGTGCGATGTCCTCTGGCTGTCCAATGCGGCCAAGGGGGGTTTGCGCTTCAGTCTGTTGGCGGCCTTCGCTCTTGGCTACGGTTATTCCTGCTGTGTGCGTGCCCTCCGTTTCCACCATACCAGGATTGATGGAATTGACACGGATGTTGCGTGAACCCAGTTCTTTGGCTAGCGACTTCGTGACGGCATCGACAGCCGCTTTAGTGGC
Organism: Nostoc sp.; assembly: GCF_036917935.1. GTDB lineage: Bacteria > Cyanobacteriota > Cyanobacteriia > Cyanobacteriales > Nostocaceae > Nostoc. The sequence goes on from NZ_JBALEL010000058.1 coordinate 42,062, forward strand.
GCTATAGACCGAGCCGTTAGCGGGCGCAAGGGTGCTAACGATTGAACTGATATTGATGATGCTGCCGCCCGCCGCTCCGAAGTGCTTTACTCCTTGTTGTGAGGTGAGGATTAATCCCAGCACATTCAGATCGAACTGCTTGTGGAAATGCTCTTCAGTGATGTCTTCGATTGGGGAAAATTCATAAATTCCGGCATTGTTGACCAAGATATCCAGCTTGCCAAATACCTGCTGCGTCTCTGCAAAAAGATGTTCGATCTCTGCCTTTTTTGCAACATTTGCCTGTACTGCGATCGCCTTACCGCCCTCGCTGAGAATCTCGGCGACAATGCGATCGGCTCCTTCTTTGCTAGATGAATAGTTGACGACAACTGCTGCACCTTCGGCTGCCAGATGTTTGGCAATAGAGGCACCAATTCCTTTGGATGCACCCGTAACGACTGCAATTTTTCCTTCTAGTTTTTTCATGATTATGAGTGCCGTAGTTGTTGAGTTTGAAAAAGTTGTCCGAAACGGGCTGCGAAAAAACGAGAACGCACCTGTTCGGATCTTCGACATTGATGTTTTAAATTGGTGGCTCGGTGTCACCCCTTGAGGAACGACAACAGGTCTGCGTTGAGCCTGTCTGCATGAGTATTAGTGAGACCGTGTGGTGCGCCCTCATAGACTTCTAAACGGGTATTCTTGACGATCTTGGCTGAAGCCAGCCCCGCAGCCCCGATTGGCACGATCTGGTCATCGTCACCGTGGATAATCAGGGTTGGCACATCAAACCGTTTGAGATCCTCCGTGAAGTCCGTCTCAGAGAACGCTTTGATGCAGTCGAGTGCGTTCTTGTGTCCCGACTGTAGCCCCTGGAACCAGAAAGAATCGATTAGACCTTGGGAGACTTTAGCACCTGGTCGGTTGAAGCCAAAGAACGGGCCGCTGGCGAGATCCTTATATAGCTGCGAGCGATCGGCGAGGGAACCAGCACGAAGCTTATCGAAGACCTCGATCGGCAGTCCGCCGGGATTGGACTCCGTTTTCAGCATCAGCGGCGGGACTGCGGAAATCAGCCCTGCTTTGGCTACCCGTGCTGTGCCGTGGCGACCGATATAGCGGGCGACTTCACCGCCACCTGTGGAAAAGCCGATCAGAATAATACCATTCAAGTCGAGTGTTTCGATCAGCGTAGCGAGGTCGGCGGCATAGGTATCCATCTCGTTACCATTCCAGGACTGGCTCGATCTGCCATGACCACGGCGATCGTGGGCGATGACGCGATAGCCGTGCGATGCCAAGAACAGCGCTTGGATTTCCCAGCTGTCAGCGTTAAGCGGCCAGCCGTGCGAGAGGATGACTGTGGGCCCTGTTCCCCAGTCCTTGTAGTATATCTGCGTACCGTCCTTGGTAGTGATTGTACTCATTTGACTCCTATGTATATTGAGAGCTAAGACAGCTGCTTAAAAGCGATCGCCCATATTGAGTTTGTTGAAAATTACAATAGGCAGTTTTTGCTTCCATAATTAAAAGCTTCTGTGATTGGGTTAGTGATGTTGGTTATGCTTCATTCTTCAGCAAGACTCAATCCAGAACACTCAAGTTATTTGAGTTAAGTGAAGAGTCAGAAACCCGACGGGCAAATTTCCAATAGAATTGGGACAATGCTGTGGATGCGTTAGTGTGTTATGGTCGCAAGACAGAACTGGCGAGGCTTGGAGGCTATCTAGAACATCGAAGCAAAACACCAATTGGCATCTAGGTCTTGTGGCAAGGATTGACCTTTCACAGTATTTGGAAAATCTTGATATTAAACAATCGATCGCAACAGAATTTAATAAATAAATAAATAAATAAATAAGAGGGGTAAAGGGTAAAGGGTTGATAATAGTCGCCCACCATACGAGCAATAGCTTTTTACCCTTCCCCTTGCCCCTTACCATTCCTTATAAATAACTCATGATACACTTCCTGCTCCTACCTTCTTGTATTAGGGCAATGTCGCTTCAGAAATGCTCAAAGTGTTGTTGGCGTCAGCTTTCGAGGACTCGTTTGCTGGAGGAGATGCAGTTATCTCCCCAGTGGCACTGTCGCTTGTCTCGCGATTAGGACGCAAGGCACTTAAAGCAGTCTTAATTACAACAGCGGTAGGTACTGCCACAATTACACCCAACAGTCCACCAATTCTTGCCCCTGTTAAGACCGAAATTAAAATCCAAACTGGATTTAAACCAGTAAAACTGCCTAAAATTCGGGGGGCAATTAAGTTTTCAAGAATTTGCTGTACAATTACTGCTGCTATCAAGACTCTCACACCCATTGAAAAATCTTGCAACGCTACCAATAGTGTAGTCAGGGCGATGCCTACAGAACCGCCAAAGGGGACGAGAGCCATCAGACCAATAGTGAGACCGAATAGCAGACCAAATGGCACCTTCAGCCACAAAAAGGTAGGAATGAGGGCTGAAGCCATACAGGTAGATAAAATCAACTGGGTGATGAAGAAATTTTGGAAGCTGAGGCGGACTGTTTTGGAGAAAGGATCGCGAAATTTATTAGGTAGCCATTCGACTAAACTTTGCCAGAGTTCACCCCCATGCTGTAAAAGATAAAAAGTCAAAACCATCGTCAAGAGAATATCTAGCAGACTAGTAACTGTGAGTACAGCCAGATTTAAAACTTGTCCAGCGATCGCTTGTAATTGTCCCTTGACGCGATCGTTGATTTGCACTACCAGAGCATCGAGGTTAATCGGTAAGCCAAAAGTCTCAGCTTTTTCGTTTAATATCATTAACTGAGAGCGTCCAGAGTCGATCAACTCTGGTAAACGAGCCACCAGTTGTTCAGCTTGGGTAAGAGCCAGGGGAAAAAGTGTCACACCCAAGGCCAATAAAATCGATAAAGCCAAGAGAAATACTAAAATAGCGACTTGCTCTCGCCTAGCACCATGATGCTCCATCCAGCTCACGGGGTAGTTGAGCAGAAATGCTAGCACTGAGGCTCCGACTAAAATGACTATGAGAGAATGGAAATAATCAAAAAATACCGAAATTGCCCAACCATTGATAACTAGCAGCGGAGCGAATAGCGCGATCGCCCCGATTCGCGCTATTGGAGTGAATGTTTGCCACCAGTCGAGTAGCTTACGTGTCTGCATTTTGAGCTGATTGCGGAATAGAACTAAATGAAATTTTTCTTTACAGCTTATTATCTCTAACTATATGAGTCTTATTCATCCTTCTAGTTTAGGAGTTAGACTAACCTCAATGGAGAATTTTGAACCGAAAGAGAGTGAAGACTGGGGACTGGGGGCCCCACCTGACCCATTATCTCTTATCCCCAGAGGGGGCCCCACCTTCCCCAATGCCCCATGCTCAATGCCCAAAATACAATTGCTTTTAAATTTAGTTCCGATCATCGGCTTTTTTCCATCGTTGTGGACGCTCTATCGGGGCCAGGGTAGTCGGGAACAACTTGCTATTAGCCGTCTGTCTATTACTTTGGCACTTACTTGGCTGTTGAGTTATTTATTATTGGCTACCGGAGCAGCAACTTCAGATTTTTTTCCGCTACGTCTATTTATCCTGAATAGCTTTCTCACTTCGGGTTACTTTTTAGTAAGTGTCTGGTTGATTTGGCGTCTGATGCAGGGCAAATCTGGTCGTTTATCAGGGTTTAGTACTCTAGCAGAACGAGTGCTTGGCAAGTATTTATCTTAATTGTTTCGGATGATAATTTGTCGGTGTTTTTACTGATTTTATGGAAATTTAAGGCTAATTTATCCATATATCTAGTCAAATCCAGTTTATTATTGCCATACTTCAGTAAAACATCTCCAGGTTGCCCAAAAGAAGAATAAATGCTGCTATAAGTGTTGTGGTTGACACTACATTAAAAAAGTTAGCACCGATAATTAAGAGTTAGTTATTATGGGTTGATTTGTTTGCATGTTTTTAGTCTGCAAAATTACCGAATTTGATTAGTGAGTAAGTGTGAGGAAGTCTGTGACCATTCAAAGAAGTTCGGCGGAAGAAAACCAGTCGGGAAAAGCCTTAAAGTCCAGTAAAAAAATTTCCCAGAACTCGACATCAGGACGTTGGCTGTGGTTTTGGGTAGGTATGAGTGGTATTGCAATGGTGTCAGCAACAGCAGGGGCGCTTTTGGCGGTGTCTTTGACTAGTACGCCTTTGCAACAAGCCCAGCTAACTCCAAAGGATGAGGCGGCCTTTGATAGCGATCGCATTTCTGGAGGTGTGTTGCGATTTTCAGAATTAACTCGTCCGGTGAATCTTTTGGTGATGGGAATGAGCGTACTTCCCCCAGATATCCAAAACCCTCCAGAAGAAACCAAAAATCTCAAATACTTGCCCCAAGTCAACTCTTTTGATGGTCTTTCTGATGTGATGCTCTTGGTCAAATTTGATCCAGAGACGAAAAAAATAAATATGCTCTCCATTCCCAGAGATACCCGCACCCAAATAGAGGGGTATGGAGTAAAAAAAATTAATGCTGCCAATGTTGACGGTGGGCCAGCTTTGACTGCTAGAACCGTCAGTAATCTCTTAGGTGGGGCGGGGATTGATCGCTATATCCGAATTAACGTTCTAGGAGTTGCCAAGCTGATTAATGCTTTGGGTGGCGTGACTGTCTACGTCCCTAAAGATATGAAATACCAAGATGATTCTCAGCATTTGTACATCAATTTGAAGGCGGGTAAACAGCATCTTAACGGCGATCAGGTACTGCAATTGCTGCGTTTTCGCCATGACGAACTCGGTGATATTGGTCGGATTCAGCGGCAGCAAATGGTCATCCGTGCTTTGATGGAGCAAACACTCAACCCGGCTACTGTTGCTCAATTACCTAAAGTTCTTGATGTAGTGAAAGAACACATTGATACTAACTTGACGGTTGAAGAGTTAGTGGCGCTAATGGGTTTTGGGGTGCGGACAAATCGCTCTAATATGCAAATGTTAATGCTGCCTGGTCGCTTTAGCGAGAAAGGCGAGTTTGATGCTAGCTATTGGTTGCCCAACAAAAATGGTATTGCAAAACTGATGGCTCAACACTTTGGTTTGGACTCAGAACAGGAACAACTGGCGACTACGACTGATCCACGCTCTTTGCGTGTAGCAATTCAAGATAGTACAGGTGGCGATCGCTCTAACCTCCAACCGTTAATTAGAGCCTTGGAAAAATCTGGATATCGCAACATCTATGTGGCTAAGGCATGGGGTGAACCTTTAGATGTAACTCACATTGTTGCCCAACAAGGAGATGGTGACAGTGCCGAATCAATTCGCAACACTCTCGGATTTGGAGAAGTGCGTGTGGAAAGTACTGGCAACCTTGGCTCAGATATCAGTATCCAAGTAGGTCAGGATTGGTTGCAACAAAAATCTATTTTGGAGAAGTCGCTGACAAAATAATTCCTAATTCGTAATTAATTAACGTAAATTCGACTGCTTATATAGTGTCCGTCTAATTAGCCCAATTAAAAGACCTTTCCCTGATTTTACTACGTAAAACCGTCCCTCTCCGAGTCGGAGAGGGAAAGACTTGAACTTTAGTTCAAGGCAGAGAGAGGTTCATAAAACTCACGTTATTACCGGAATTAATGGGTTTAAAGCCCCGCCGTTCTAGGGCGGCTTTGAAAATTGAGCTATACATTTTCTAAGAACATCAGACATTCCCACGCCTTGTTTTTCTGCTTCTTTCTTCAGCTGCTGAAGTTCATACTCAGACAATCTAACTTTAATCGATTTTTCTCTAGACATGGGGCACATTTGAGGGTACAATATTAATTATGCCATAGGTAGAATAACCGCGCTTCTCAAATGGATAACCAACCCCAAAACGACTGGCTAGGAAAAAATAATGGATAGTGGGTAGCGAGTAAACCACGATAAACATAGCATGGATGCCAACGCGCATCTAAACCAGTAAACCTAAAATTTTGAGGAAATTAAACGTATCGTGGGGCGCACGAGAACGAGAGAATAAATTCTCTAACGCTTAGGGAGATGAAGCCCACTGGGGTCAGCTAAATTAAACTAGAAGCTTTGTTTTATAAACGGGTTTCAGGTTTAAGTATTGCCGAAAGGATAGATGATTTTAAGGCGCGTCTATGAACTAAGAATCCTTGGCATTTATGCCGAGGAGCGTCAATACCTGTCTCAGTTCTTGGAGTTTAGCTGCTACTACACCATTGGTTAATAATTCTTCTGCTTTAGCTAAACCCTCTGCCATATTTGGACAAATACCACTCCGCCATAGATAAAATCCGCCATTCCACAAGGCTGTTTGCATCAATTCACCTGGTTTACCTGCCAAAACCTCTTGAATATCCGCCACCAGTTCTTCAGTAGTTCCAAGGGGTACGTTCTTGGTAGTAAAGCCGTAATCACGCGGTACGAGGTGCAATCGCTCTACCTCTTGCGATGCTACGGATGAAGATAAGCTGATGATTGCAGTGCGATCGCGCGGTAAGTCGCAACTACCTTCTAATCCTTTGACAAATGTAAATTTTGTTACTCCTCGCAGTTCTAGAGCTATCTGAAACATCCCTTCTGTCGGCGGATGGACAAACCCAGCAATTACGTGAGCATCCCCAGCATAAGGACACCAAATTAGCTCCATTGTCGCCAAGGGCGGACGTTTGCCAAGCTGGTCGCGGTACTCCCAAATACTTGTAGTTAAGGGAAAATGCTGAGGTAGATAAATAAAGCCGATTGCCGTTTGCTCAAACACTTGTTGGGTTTTTGCTAGTGGTAAGGTAGTCCAATCGACTCCTAAACCCTGCCAAATATCTATCAGGGGTAAGCCGTACTTCGTTGGTAGGCGATCGCCACCGTGCATTACCACTGGTTGTCCGACTGCGGCGAGTAGTAAAGCTGTTACCGGACTAATTGGTGCTGTGCGTATTCTGCCATCATAAGGTATGCCAAGAGCGATCGCTGGTCGCCCAGAGACTATTGGTTGCAGTTTTGGCCCCAGTTCCTCATAAGCATCCAACATTCCCGCCAACTCTTCCCCTGTAGGGCGCTTGATTCGATGAGCAATCAAAAACGCTCCGATTTGGGCTGGTGTCGCTTCACCCAGCAGCATCATTTTAGTAGCGGTGGCTGCTTGGGCGCGAGTTAAATTCTCGGCGGTGTGGTTTCCGCTGCCTACTTTTTGCAGGAATTCCCGAAATACATTGCTCATTTGTCATTGGTCATTGGTCAATTCTCAAATAAGGTTTTTACTACACAACATATACAGTAAAGTTAACTAGGTTATCCTGACCAAATCGCAGTGAATCACCGTTTAACAGGCGATATTGCATACCAGGAGTTAGAGGATTATTGTTTAAATAAATACCATTTGTACTCATATCAACAATCATATATGAGTTTTGCGACCAGTCCCAATCGACTCGCGCATGACGACGAGAGACTATTCCCTCACTAGGAATGCCAGTCAAGTCGATTTCTGGCGGCGCTATTCCTGGACTCTGACTGCGGCGACCAATATAACCTCCTTCCCCAACAAGGTTAAATTCTCTGCCGGTGCTATGAATCAGCTTTAAGGCTGGCGCTCTTTGAGACGGGGGGGTATAAACAGGCGGCGTTGGTTGATAGGAAACTCGTGGCTGATAGACTGTTGAATAATCAACGGGAGTTTGTTGGGGAACCTGGTAATTAGATTGGTCTGTTGCTGGCCGCTGATACTGAACAGGCGGTTGTTGATTGGGCGATTGTTGATTGGGCGATTGTTGATTGGGCGGTTGTTGATTGGGCGATTGTTGATTGGGCGGTTGTTGATTGGGTGGTTGTTGATTGGGTGGTTGTGGTGTAGGAGAAACTACATTACCCACAGGAGTGGAACACCAGGGACAAACCTTAGCATTGTTAGGCAGGGCGCGGTTAAAATATTCGCAACTGGGATTAGGGCACCGATTTGCAGGCATAGGAATTTATATCATCAGGCATAGGTTGTAAAGCTACAAGACCTACTTTACTAAGTAAACACTGACCCTGACGAGTAGTTAGCATCTGGGCAAATGTAGAACCACCAGGCAGGCGGCTGCTGTCTTTAGGGTACACTACAAAAATAGGGTATCCCAGAGGGTAGCTTTGGAAAGTTGTGACATCAACATAATAATCATCATGCTGACACAAGTCATCTGAGGGATTAATTGAGCGGCGATCGCGTCTTTGAAATAAAGGTTGAATCGCTGACTTTTTACCATCTGCGATCGCTAGGGGATAGCCAGTACACTGACTCGAAGTTTTACTGATAATGCCAAAACTGATAATACCAGTGCTTCGCCCTTCTAAAGTCTCACTGCGTATCAGGTTTTGGGTTTTTGTTGTATCAAGTTTAGTAACTTTTGCTGCAAATAAAGCTTCGTCTTGAGGGGCATTTTTCAGAACTATTTCTTGAAATTTACTGATTGCTTCCGGTTCAGTTGGGGCAAAAGGTTTCACAGGCAGATTGGGAAGTTTGGGACTAATTTGCTGCCAATTAGTAATTTTGCCTGTGTAAATTTGACGCAATTGTTCAAGATTGATTTGCCCCCCAAGAGCATTAGCAAGATTTGAGTCTCTTTTATTAAATGCTACAAAAACAAGTAACCCGTCATTAGCAACTGGTTTTTTAGCAAGTTTATCTGTGATGTTGTCTACCAAACTAGTAATTGCAAAATCTTTTTTGCTTGCTTGGACTTCTTCAATACTTTTAATCGGATTATTTACATTAGATGACAAAACAGATTTATAGTCAAATGTTGCTGTTGCATCTGATTTTGGTCGGGTCAATAAATCTCCTAAACGACTGTTGTCTACAGGTTGCGTTAAAACATAACTCCATGTACTGTCTTTTTCTCCCGTGTAAGTAAATTGTCCAGAAGGAACGTTGGAGACTTCTGAAAAATTCCGCACAAGTCTAGACCATAGTATATATTGATTAGGACTATCTGTTTTTCTGCCCCAAAGCCAATACCAAATTCCCCCACCAAGTAGTAATAAAACCAGAATTAATAGCAAAAGTAAGGGCATTGGCAAAGACTTTTTTATTTCTTGAGAACCTGGCGATCGCACTGAACTTGAACTTTTGCCACGATCTTCTTTAGGAAGTTCTAGCAGTGCTTGACGAGCCGCTTCTGCACTCTCAAAAGGATTTTCCAGCCCAATTAAACGATAAATAAACTGCTTTAAATGGCTATCGGTATCTGGCCATTGTTGATTATCTCTAGGATCGAGAGGCTGGTTAGATAAAAAATTAGTTGTCCGCCCTACCCATAAAGAAAAGGCTAGCAATCCTAATGATTCTAAATCTTGCTCAGGTCTGGCGGGGGCGGGTTGAGCAATATTTGGTGGAATAAATAAGTTTTCCCAGATAGCTAAATCACAAAAGTATATAGAAAACTTTTGATTATTTTCTACCTTAATTAAGGTACTATCTAAATTGATGTTCCCGTGAGTTATACCCAGTTGTGTTTGATTGGAGGGAAAACGCAGCTTTTGGGTGTGGAGAAACTGGAGAGTTTGTAAACCTTGATTAAGTACCTCACGCACATCAGGAGATGTCATTGCTCCCTTTTCTATGAGATACTTACCTAAAGTTTGGGATGACTCTATTCCTTGAGTAATTAAATAACAGCGTTCTCCTTTTTCATCTGCGATCGCTTCTTTCGTTTCCACAAGACGGAAATTTTGAATTCGACTATCGGCTAAACTTACCCCACCCACCCGTTTAAAAGCATCTTTCCGCTTTTGAGTCTCGGTTTCATTAAAACAACGATTGGGTAGTAGGTATTCTTTGATGATTACAGGTTGTTTGTCCTTAAGTTGGATACCTGAGTATAAGCGGCCTAAACCCCGCACACCAACAAAACTAGCTATTTGATAAGTCCCCTGATTTCCTTTAATCTCAGCTTCCTGCGGTAAAGTTGCTGGAAAACCACATTCCAAACAAAACTTAGCGCCCTTGATTTGCTGTGCCGTTTGGAAGGGGCGATCGCAATTTAAGGGAGAATTGTACGAGCAGGGGTATTGTTGATAAAAAGATTCAAATGAAGGCATATACAAAGAGTTTTGTGAATTGCGCCGATTACTTCCCTGGCGCTCAAGCGTGAACTAATCCTAACTTCAGGGCAGCCACAATCGCTTGAGTCCGGCTAGTAACCTTCAATTTTTCAAAAATACTGGTGAGATGCGCCTTAACAGTAGCAACTGTTACATATAAATGTTTAGCTATTTCTTCATTAGAAGCTCCTTGAGTTAACCAGTATAAAACTTCTTGCTCTCTTTCGGTTAAATGCACCTCATGACATGCTTTCACACAAGAGTCTGAATAAGCCTGAAAAAACCGAAAAAATCGACTAGCAACTTCTGAAGGTAGATAAATTTCCGACTTTGTAACAGTGTCGATAGCTTCACATAGTTGTGTCGCTACGCGATTTTTAAACACATAACCTGCGGCTCCCGCCTGCATTGCTCTAAAAATCCAGTCGTCTTCTTGATGAGCCGACAATACTAAAACTTTGCCAGTGTAAGCAGCTTCTTTCAGACGTGTCAGAACTGTAATTCCATCACATCCTTTCAATTGCATATCCAGCAAAATTAAATCTGGACACTTCTGGGCTGTAAACTTTAAAACCTGCTCAACAGAATCTGCATCACCCATAACTTCTATAGGTAATGCAGAATTAATACTATAAAAATTCAGGAGAGTACGTAACCCTTGACGAAAGCGTTCTTCGTCATCTACCAGCAAAACTGAAAGTTTTTTATTATCATTAATCATCTTATTAATTATGAATTACGTTAGCGTAACGGGGGGTAGCCCATTACGAATTACTTATCCATTCCTTCGTCGAGGTAAAATTATAGAAAATTGTGCCCCACTTTCTGGCAAAACTTGCGCCCAGATACTTCCTTGATGATCCAGAATAATTTTTTTAGCAATAGTTAAACCCAGTCCTGTGCCTCCTTTACGCCGAGAATAAAATGGAGTAAATACTTTTTTTAAATCTTCTTGAGACAATCCTGGCCCTTGATCGGAGATTTTAATTAAAACTTCATCTTGAAAAATTTGCCAGCTACAGGTAATAGTTCCTAAATGAGGACTAAAATGAACAGCATTACTGAGGATATTATCAAATACTTGCTTCATTTGCAATCTGTCTATCTTCAGTATTGTTGATGTATCAGGAATCAATATTTTAAGTTTTTTCTGATTAATTAGAGGTTTTAAATTTGTGATACTTTCAACTACCAAACTTCTTAAATCTTGAAGTGTTACCCTTAATTTTGCACTTTGACCGCAATCAATCAGTTCATTTAAATTAGTATCTAAATCTTGTATACTTTCGCCGATGATTGTTGCTTGCTCTTGCCAAGGGCTATCCTCTAAACCTAAGCAGAGATTATGTGCATACAATCCTATAAGTCCTAGAGAGTTACGCAATTGATGGCCTATTCGATGTAGGATATCTTCTAGGAGTTGAATTTCAGTTTTTTGTCTTCCATAGTCCAAGTAAATATCTACATACTTACTCAGGAGCATAGCAGAGCGTTTTACGTATAGTTGTAAACTCGATGAGAGAGGTTCATGAGTAATGATTTGAATGTATTCAGGTTTTTGATTTCTATAGGATATAGGGCAAATGTAAGAAATGGATGAAAAATCCTTAAGTTTAAATTCGTGTAAAGTCAAAGCAGGCGGAAAATCTGTCAGCCATGTTTCTGAGCGCAAATAAGCTAAAGTTTTTGGAGAAAAAGGAGCTTGGTCTTGACCATAATTTATAACCTCTTGATTAGCTCTCAATAATGAATCATGATAGACAATCCGAGCGAAAAAAATTGGATACTGACTAGCTAACTGCTCAGACTCTAGCTGACAAAAGCTTTGGATGTCTGAGGAACTCAAATAATTCGAGCCATTCTCTAGTTTTTGTATAGAAAAGCCTAGTGTCATAGCTTCACTCGCTTTTTGTAACCAAATGTTTTTACTATTCTGCTGATCAGTATAAAATTATGCAGTCTCAGTAATGTTTATTTTTTTGTTAAGTTATCTTGATTAGATAATTCATACAAAGAATTATTAAAATTATTAAGCTTATATTTACAGTTTCTTATCACTCCCCTAAGTATATATAAGTATGTGATAGATTTTATTTGTAACACTTAAACGAGTAATGCTCTAGCAAGGCAATAATGCTTGGTTCGTAGTGAGCGCTACCCTACGGAAATCCATCACACTTCACAAGAAAAAATCTAGTGCGTCCAATTAAAAACTACTCCAGACTTATCTACAAACTGAAGTTACTGCTTTTCGGATTATTGAAAATATAATATCTTCCAGCCCTTTCGCTCATGATTCTGGGGGAGATGAGTAGGACAAGGAGAATAACCATGCCGAATGCCCCATCGAAAAATATCGACAAAAGTCTAATTAACTTTAGAAGACTGATACATATACTCTAGATGCATCTGGATTAGCTACCAGCAGAACACCTTCATGCTTATCTTCGTTCTTCAAACTTTAGCCGAAATTCTCGCTGGAGGAACCTCACTTACCAGTACAGAGCAAATTGACTTTAGCCATCCTGGTAATCGAAGGGAAGAGGGAGCAGGCCCGACTCTCAATTTATACATTTTTGATATACGTGAGAGTAAGCAGGTACAACATTCTGGTAGGCAAGTTGAACGCAAGCTAACACGCGCTCTACAACCTGCTACTGTAAATTGGGCACCCGCTTGGTTTGATGTTTCGCTGCTATTAACAGCCTGGGATAGAACAGCTTTAGGTGAGCATCACTTTATCAGTGAGGCGTTGACTGTGCTGTTGCGCCACCGCACCTTAGAAGAGGAGTTTTTGGTTCCTGAATTACGGGGCTATGGTAATTTGAACATGACAGTTGCGCTAGAGCCGCCAATTGAGATTGGCTCTTTATGGAGCGCTCTGAATGTGCCATTGCGTTCAGCCTTATATTTGACAGTTACAATCCCCTTCGAGCCACAACCTACTCCAGTGCCTTTAGTTTGGGAGCGAATTTTCAATTTGCGAAATCAATTGTCTCGCGATAGTGACAGTCTAGTATTAACCAGGCGAGTTGCGATCGCGGGTATTGTCAAAAGTGCGGTGACAAATCTGCCGTTGGTAGCGACAGAAGTAGCTGTGAGGGGAACTGAAAAGTCTCTATTAACCACTAAAGAAGGGCTGTTCTTCTTTGAAGACCTTCATTTAGGTAATTATGTTTTGATTCTGAATCATCCTGGCTATTTACCCCAAAACGTCAACGCATTGGTAGATAACCAAAGTAATACTTTCAAAGAAATATTTCTAACTCCTGAATAATTAGATTTTTACTGACTTGGAGAGACTTTCATGGCTAGACTTGATTACTTTGCTCCTGGTGTCTACATTGAAGAAATTGACCGAGGTAGCCGACCGATTGAAGGTGTTAGCACGGCAGTTGCCGGATTTGTCGGCTTTACAGAAGACGTTCGCGGTGGGGCTGAACTATATAAGCCCGTGCTAGTAACCAATTGGACGCAATATCTCAATTACTTTGCCCGTCTCAATTCTGATGGGTTCACCGACTTCAACGCCTATTTACCCTTTTCAGTCTACGGCTACTTTATGAATGGTGGCGGTCGCTGTTGGGTGACAAGCATCGGTACTCAGTTACCAGGCGCACCCAAACCCACGACTCCAGAACCCGCTAACTTACGAATCAACGCTCGAGGCAATCGTCCAGCCCTGCGCTTTACTTTGCGCCCTGAGCAAGCAGCAGGCGGATTAGTAAATCTCATCATTATTGATGGTTCGCCCCGCGCCTTACCTGAAGGTACTGAAGGAGAAGCGCCTCCAAATACAGGCGAATACTTCACAATTCAAATTCGTCGGGGAGATGAGCTTTTAGAGGAATATGAAAATTTGACGATGAACCGCGAGCCTGGTGCTCAAGCCGCAACTTATGCGCTGGCGGCATTGAGAAATTCGATGTATGTCACTGTAGAAGACATAACTCAAAGTGGACAGCCTTTAGCTCGTCGTCCGGTTAATGGTCAATATGAACTAGCACCGCCCATTGTCGCCACTCCACCCGATAGATTTTCGCAAAATTTAGAAGGGGTTCGAGACGATCGCACCGGGGTACGCGGTATCTTTGAAGTTGATGAAATCACAATGCTAGCCTGTCCTGATGTGATGCGGGCTTATCAAGAGCAAGTACTGAATTTAGATCAAGTCCACGGCATCATCGAACTGATGATTAGTATGTGCGAGGGTTCTGCCAGTGGCGATATTCCCAATCCGCCTAACCGCATGGTTGTACTTGATTCGCCACCGGAAGCCGTTAAACCGCAGCAAGTAGTGGAATGGTTGAATAGATTTAACCGTCGTTCGATGTTTGCGGCCCTTTATTATCCTTGGATCAAAGTACCGAATCCACGCGATCGCGGTAATCCAATTTTAGTACCTCCTTGTGGTCATGTGATGGGTGTTTGGGCCCGCACCGACGAAACCAGAGGAGTTTACAAAGCCCCTGCAAATGAAGTTCCCAGAGGCGTAATTGGTTTGGGCTATGACACAAACTTCCGCGAACAAGAACTATTAAACCCCCTGGGGATAAATTGTATTCGCAGCTTCCCTAACCGAGGTATCCGCATTTGGGGGGCACGCACTTTAGTTGAACCAGATAAAACAGAGTGGCGTTACATCAGTGTGCGTAGACTAATTAGCTATATCGAAAAATCCTTAGAACTGGGGACTCAGTGGGTAGTTTTTGAACCGAACGACCAAGATTTATGGGCGCGTGTAACCCGCACCGTCAGTAACTTCTTAGAGCGCATCTGGCGTGAAGGTGCTTTGTTTGGGGCATCTCCAGCCCAAGCATTCTATGTGAAGTGTGATGAAGAATTGAACCCACCAGAAACCAGGATTTTAGGACGTTTATACATCGAAGTCGGTGTTTGTCCCGTCAGACCAGCGGAGTTTGTTGTTTTCCGCATCAGCCAATGGAATGGCATTGAAGATAGCGAGTAGGGCATTGGGCATTGGGCATTGGGCATTGGGCATTGGGCATGATTATTCTCCCCCCAGTCCCCATTCCCCAAATTAATCACACACAAAGGAGTCTAAAAGTATGGCAGGCGAATTTTTAACCTCTTGTAAATTTTACTTTGAGGCTGATGGAATTACTGATAAATTTATCAAAGAAATTAGCGGGCTAGGTGTTGAGAATACACCAGCACAAGAAGTTCACGGTTCATCAAAGGGCGCTAAACTAATGCGTCAAGCTACACCAACTGTTGTAAAATTTACCAACATCACAGTAAAAGTCATCGCCACTGATGATATAGACCTTTATAAATGGTATCAAGATTGTAACGAAGATATGGGCGATCCTCGTAAGTGGTCACAAAATCGTAAGACTGGTTCGGTGGTTGCTTACGACCAACAAGGCTCGGAAAAAGCACGCTGGAACATTGTCAATTGTTATCCTTGTAAATACACTGGGCCTACCTTAACAGCCTCTGGTGGTGATATGGCAAATGAGACGGTTGAATTGGTTCACGAAGGAATTAAACGGATTAAATAATTAGCTTATCCAGTAATTAACAGTGGTACAATCCGCAAGCCGAATTCCAGAAGTTCTTACAGCCCATCGGTTCTATTTAGAACTGAAACTAGAAGGTCAAAACGATGCCAATTGCTTTTTTTTGGAGTGTCAAGGCTTCAAAAGAACACAAGAGGTAATTGAAATTTGTGAAGTTACTTCTCAAACCTGGGGTACAAAAGGGCAGTCAAAAGGTCAGGTGGTGAGAACTAAGCTTCCTAGCAATCCCAAGAGTGGTAATCTCATTCTGCGTAGAGGTACCACCAAATCTATGGATTTTTGGAAGTGGTTTGAAAAAGTCCAACAAGGTAATTGGTCTGAGCAACGTAGACTTGTTGCTTTGTCTATTTATAATCAGGCAAGTGAAGAAGTAGCTAGATTTGAATTAGCCGGTGCTTGGCCCGCAAGTTACAAAATTGCCGATGTCAGCGCCCGCAGCCATGACATTGAAATTGAGGAAGTGGAGGTCGCTTTTGAGGAATTTAAGCGCGTGAAATAATTAGGAGGATTATGTTTCCTACAGAGTTTGAATTTATACTGCCAAAGGGGTATCTAGACTCTGAAGGCAACCTCCACCGCAAAGGTATAATGCGGTTATCAACGGCGATAGACGAGATTGCACCCTTGCGTGACCCACGCGTTAAAGCTAATCCTGTCTATGCCACAATTATTATCTTGTCGCGAGTGATTACGCACTTGGGTGCTTTATCAGAAGTGACTCCTGCAATCGTGGAAAACTTTTTTGCCCAAGATTTAAATTATCTCCAAGATTTTTACCGTCGAATCAATGGATTGGAAGGCGAAACTTCCATAGCGGAAGATACAGTAAATTCTCCCGAAGCACTTCTTCATAATTGAGTCGAGCATTGGGCATTGTGCATGGGGAATGGGAAGCAGGAAGCAGGAGAGCAGAGAGCAAAAACTCATTAATGGAGTTCAAAGACTCATCCCCTATTCTCAATGCCCAATACCGAATGGCACTAACAAAAGCCCAAAAGCCTGTGTAATCTCGTTCCCAGCCTCTAGGCTGGGAATGTATTCCGAGAGGTTCTACCTCTCGTCAAGAAATAGGAGGCGGAGCCTCGCAGAATGGGTTCCCAGCCTGAAGGCTGGGAACCAGTCAGAGACTCATGCCCAATGCCCAAATAAAATTAACCTATGCGCCGTAAGAAAGATACTCTCTGCACAGAATTTGCCTTCACTCTTCCTAGAGGGTTGAGTGATAGTGAACACCGAATACATCGTCATGGGGTGATGCGTTTAGCCACCGCCAAAGATGAAATTTTGGTGCAACAAGAGCGCAAAGTTCAGGAAAATCCAGCTTACGGCGTATTGGTGATGCTTGCACGGGTTATTACACGCTTGGGCAGTTTCAACTCTGTTAGTCCTGATTTACTTGAAGAACTGCTCCTACATGACATTGCCTATCTCCGAGAGTTTTACAATCGAATCAATCAGCAAGGCAATGTACACATTTCGACACAATGTCCCCACTGTAATACTCAATTTTCAGTGGAGCTAGAACTAGCGGGGGAGTCGTAAGCTACCCCTCTGATGCTTTATATGAGGAGGTAGCTTTTATTGCTTATCATTTCCACTGGTCACAAGATGATATTTTAAATTTAGAACATACTACCCGTCAGCGCTGGGTGGCAGAAATCAATAAAATTAACCAAAAAATAATATGAAAGTAAAAGTTAGCTACTCACCAAATCTAAGTGAAGTCAATGAAGTTGACCTTAGCATAGAAAATACAACGAGAGGAGAATGGCTAATAGGTCGTTCTCCTGATTCTGATTTAGTCCTAGACAGCCCTGATATCAGTCGGGTACATGCTAAGTTTTTTGTTAAAAGTGGAAATTACTACTTCTGTGACCTTGGCAGTAGAAATGGCTCAATATTTAACGGGAAACAAGCTGAAAAAGATCGACTATATTCTTTGAGCGATGGAGATGTTATCAGGATTGCAGATTACGTTTTGATTTTGGAAGCGGTTGCTCCCGCTTATCAGCAAGCAGAGACAGTCTTTAGAATTATAGATCCTTCACTGTTTTCTCGATCGCGATCGCCTGAAAATGTCAGCGCTGCCAATGTTGTTAATCCAGCCCCAGAGGTAGTAAACGAAGTTCCAACGCCAATTAGTCAAGAAGTAGAAACACCTGAAATTAATTCTCCTTCCCCAGAAATCAGCGAAATCTCAGAAGTTGTTTCGACTCAACCTGATGATGTCATACCGGTTGTTGAGATAATCGCCCCTGAAAACATCATTCAGCCACCAGAAGCAGTTAGCGAAGTTTCACACGATACTCGCGATGAAATTGTGGATTTGCCTACATTAGTTACAGCAGAAGTCAGCGAAGCCTCAGAAGTTTCTTTCACTGAAGCTGATGACGCAATAGCCGCACCTGAAAACATCATTGAAACTCCTGAAGAAGAAAGTGTCCTTCCAGAAGCTAACCACGATGAGGCTGTAGGCTTTGAAGCAGCACTGGCTACAGAATCTACTTTCGTACAGCAGCGTGACATAAGCGCTATTCCCAAAACTACCGACGACGAGTATGCAGAGTTAGAAGCAGCACTTGAAGCAGAAGTCACCTTTGTACAGCCGCGTGATATTTTCAACGAAGTTCCTGCACAGAATGCCATTCCAGAAGCTACCGACGATGAGTATGCAGAGTTGGAAGCAGCACTAGCAGCAGAAGTCACCTTCGTACAGCCGCGCGATATTTTCCACCAAGTATCTGAGGAGGAGAGTGAGATTCCCGAAGCTACTCATGATGAAGTAGTAGATTTGGATACGCCAGTCGCAGAAGAAGTCAGTGAAGTTGTTGAAGACGCACAGATTCAGCCGCAAGAAACATTGAACCAAGTTACACAAGATATCACTGATGAAGCGGTAGATTGGGATATGTCAGTTACAGCAAAAGACAGCGCAGATGTTAACGAAGTAGAACCTAGTTCTGCTGTTGATGAAACAGTCAATGAAGTTCCTGAAACATTGACTGCGCCTGATGAGAACATTGCAGAAATTTTCAGCAGTCAAGATATTGATTTGAGCAATACCAGGACTGAAGAAGTCAGTGTAGATGTTGATGATGTTTCTTTTCAAGTAAGTGAAGTTTCTGACTCAGCTGATATTCAATCTTTGGAAACAACAGAAACGGAATATCCTGAAAGCCTCAGTCAAACTATTGAAGAAGTTTCGGAAGTAGAAGCAACTCAACCTGATGAAATTCCAGAAGAAACAAATGTCAGTGAGCCTCCTCAAACTATCATTGAAAGAAATATAGTACTCATCGCTCACGAAAGCAAGAAATCAGAACTTGCTGAATTTGTTTCTCAGCATCAAGAATTTTTTGCAGAAAGCTTTACAATTACCTGGCCATCTGTTAGCGAAGTCTTACATCAACAGGCAGGAATAACTATTAGTCAACAAACCCCCGCACCAACTTCTGGAGGATATCAAACAATTGCGTCATTGGTTGGAGCCGGAGAAATTGTAGCCGTTATTTTCCTGCGAGATTTGCTGCAATCTCAGCCTGGTCAAGCAAATGAAGAAGCACTGCTGAGATTATGCACTATTAATCAAGTTCTATTGGCTACTAATTTGCCAACAGCAGAGGCGATTGTGCATTATCTGAAACATATATAGCAATTCTAAATTAGTTATGAACAAAAAGATACCCGACTTCTTAAAGAAGTCGGGTATCTGAGCATTTCGGTGTTTGCAAGTAAAATATGATTGCTATATTTTTGGAAAAGTTGCAAATTACGTAGAATAATTTCAATAATAAAAATTAATCTAAAAATATACGTATATTTTAAAGTAAAATCTATTTAAGAAAATGGTTGTAAATTTTAAAAGTTTATTTAGACAGCCAGTTATTCTTTCAAGTGCGATCGCTACAATTTTACTAGTAGGCATTCAAAAACTTGGGGTTTTCGAGCCTCTGGAAATGAAAGTCTACGACCAAATGATGCAATTACGTGCCGACTCAGGCCCAGACTCCCGTCTGTTGATTGTTGCTTTAAGTGAAAAAGATATCCAAAAATGGAATTGGCCCCTATCTAGTGAACTTCTAGACCGACTGTTAGGCAAACTTGAAGAATATCAACCGCGAGCCATTGGTCTAGATATTTTTCGTGACTTACCAGTACAGCCAGGTCATGAGAAGCTACTGCAACGCCTACAACAGAGCGATATCATCATTCCTATCTGCAAACATTCTGGTTCTAACAATCCGGGAATAGCGCCCCCAAAGGGCGTTGAAGCAGAGCGAGTCGGATTTAATGATGTCGTAGAAGATACTGATGCTACAATTCGCCGCAATCTATTATTAGTAAGTTCAGAGGAGTCTGATTCTTGTCAAAGTACTTATTCCTTTAGCTTACAACTAGCACTTAAATACTTAGAAGTTGGAGGTATCCAACTAGAATTTACCCCTAAAAAGGAACTACGACTACGTAATACTATATTTAAACCCCTGCAAAGTAGCGCTGGCGGTTATCAGAAAGCGGATACAAATGGCTACCAAATCCTGCTTAACTACCGTTCTGGTCATCAGGTCGCCCAGCAGGTAACTATTACAGAAGTACTTGCAAATCAGGTTAAACCAGATTTGGTAAAAGACCGCATCGTTTTGATTGGTTCAACAGCTAATAGTTTAAATGATATTTTTAATACGCCCTTTGCTAGTGGTAAGTCAGATAATTCTGGCAAGATGGCCGGAATTGAAATTCATGCCCACAGCGTTAGTCAAATTCTCAGTGCTGTTCTGAACAAACAGCCTCTATTTTGGTTTTTGCCTGAGTGGGGTCAAGTTCTTTGGATATGGGGATGGACTGTAGTTGGTGGGTTGCTGGTATGGCGGATTCAACATCCACTAGTCTTAGGATTGGCAGCAGCAACAACCCTTGCAGTATTATTTGGAGCTAATTTTATCATTTTTACCCAAGCTGGATGGTTCCCAGTCATACCTCCGGCATTGGGGTTTGTATTTACCGTCGGCAGTGTCCTTGCCTATAGTGCTTATCAAACCAAGCAAGAGCAAAAAGAAATTACCCAACGGGTTCAAGAACATCAACAATTAATTGTGGAATTGCAAGGTCTTTTACGGCAGCGTGGCAATGCCTCAAACGAAGCACCAACGGTAATTGCTGATTTCATCGGGCAAGAAATTGCACTAGGGACGGTACTAAACAACCGCTACAAAATTACTCAACCCTTGGGTTCTGGAGGATTTAGTAATACTTATTTGGCTGACGATATCCAGCGTCCTGGTAATCCGCAGTGTGTGGTTAAACAGTTGCGACCTCCTCGCCAAGATACAGAATATTTAAATGTTGTCAGACGCCTATTTGACGCGGAAGCAGAAATTTTAGAAATTTTGGGTAAGCATCCACAAATTCCTCAACTGCTAGCTTTTTTTGAAGAAAATCGCCAATTTTCTTTAGTGCAAGAATTTGTTCGAGGGCACGCTATGGATAAAGAGCTAACCTCTGGTAAGCGACTCAAACAAGCTGAAGTTGTGGAGATGCTCAAAGAAGTTTTAAACGTGCTTGTTTTTGTTCACAGCTATGGCGTAATCCATCGAGATATCAAACCTAGTAACTTGATTAGGCGAGAATCAGATCAGCACATTGTTTTAATTGACTTTGGCGCTGTTAAGCAAATTCAACCTCAGCAGCAAGAAGCTCAGACCATTGCAATTGGTACTCCTAGTTATGCACCTTCTGAACAAATGAGCGGGTTGCCAAAACTCAACAGCGATATTTATGCATTGGGAATTATGGGGATACAAGGTTTAACTGGAGTAGATCCCAGAGAATTTAGTAGAGATACAAATAGTGGTGAAATAATTATCCAAGGTGAATCTGATGCTAATCACCAGTTTTGGCAACATTGGCGCGAATTAGCTGACGCTACAAATGAGTTAGTTATGATTTTAAATAGAATGGTACATTTCGACTTCACTCAACGATATCAGTCGGCAGCAGAGGTGCTGAAAACTCTCGAAAATCTCTAGTACTTTTTTCTCAGCACTTTAGTGTTGAGAAAAAAGCCTGGTCACTCGCATGACCAATTCAATTGTAATAAACCAATAAATCTGCTGTTGAAGGGGATAGCGCAGAAATGCGATGCCTACAACTGAGTAACAGCGCTGCATAAATTTTTAGATAACCTCAGTTAAATACATATCTGTTCAAGTTTGTCTTGAACTTAGCCCCCGATTTATTAATCAACACAGCATCAGTGATGAAACTGTTTCCCTCACTGAATTTTGCACACATTGTTGATTCTAGTGTCCTACCTAGAATCGCTAGGACTCAAATAGCAACTCATGGCAAGAGTTGCAAAACAGTCAACACAGCTATCAAATCGAATACTTTACGCAACTATTCCACAAATATCAATTACCTCAAACCCTTTGATACTGATGTTCTTGCTTATCAGATGATGGATCTTAGAGGATGTTTTAAAAGTATTTGGCTGTGATTTTAGGCACTTTGATCCCCCCTAACCCACGCCAGTCGCTCATGGGGGAAACCCCCAAGACCGCGCTGGCTCCCCTTAAAAAGGGGGGAACCGGAATCAAAGTCCCCCAATTTATCGGGGGATTTAGGGGGATCTAAAATGTTTTGATACCGACAAGAGGACTTTTAAAACATCCTCTTAGCAACTTTGAATTATCCATAGGATGCGCTCAATTAGCTCACCCGAATGGGTGAGGAGCAAATCAACCGTTCAGGTGAACTGAGTGCAGGAAGTTGAACCTGATAAAAAATAAGACTCTATTACTCAAGAACACTAATTGCACTTTACTCTAACTAAGGATAATCCGATGAAACTCTCTGTCTTGATAGATTCTGTACTGATTGTTGCTTCTATTGCTTTATTGCCTGTAATCGATGGCGCTCAAACAGCTACTCACAATAGTGGCGAACCTATAGCTATCAACTCTAACATTCGACAAGACTATAGCGGTTCTCGCTTGAGTGAGATACAAGAACCCCACCCCCAACCCCCTAAGAGCAAGCGATGAGGGGACTATAATGTACCTTATATGATTAGGAAACGCTATAGTAATTTATCTCACTAAACATAGCGTTGCAGAGGTTCGGAACGGATTTATGAAATGCTGTACTATCATCTCGTTGCTTTGATAAGAGAATTCATCACAAAGGAGGAAAAGCTGCTATATTCCACTAATCTCCATCCCATTACCGAAAATTACTTTAACCCCTCCAACACCTTGGAGGGGTTTTTAGTTGGTGCTACGGTTGCTACTTGCTCTAGCGTCGCCCCCTTGCCCTAAAACACCTTTTCGAGAGGAAAGCGGGGAGAAAGTGCGATCGCGGAATCTACAGTAGCACTGGAATGCTTTCTGCTACCACTAAGGTGCGTAGGCGTAGCCCGTTGAAAACATCGCTTCCACAATGGCATAGGCTATCACACTCTTAGAAAAAAGGGTTGGGTAATAAATTATTTACTGTTCTATCCAATTAACGTTGTTAAGTTACTCAGCAGGTGTAGTTTTCACCTCCAGGCTGTGTTAAATATTGTGACGCGAAACAGGAGTATAGATACGTTGCTAAAGCTTTCTCCAGAATCTCCTCTATTTATTGTGTTAATCATTATTAGTTTTCTAGTAGTAACTTTGTCAACTTGGTTGTCATCTAAACCATTTGTTTTAAAACCATTTGGGGTTAATGATATTGTCCAATTGCTCACATTACAATTATTCATTTCTTTGTTATTAGAGCGTTCTTTAGAAGTTTTTATAACTACTTGGCGGGGCCCATTCGTCGAACAATTAGATATTAGTATTCAGCAAAAAAAGGATCTACTGTCTGAGAAGATAAGACTTATGGAAGTACAACAGAACCAATTCACTTCTTTAGAATCCAATCAAATCAGTGGACTCCCACCTGAAGGAATGAGTTTAGAACAGCAAATCATCCAAAATTTTACGCAAAACCAACAAGAACCATTAAAAATATTCAAGCCACAAATTGATGATATAAATGAAAAAGAGCGCCAAAGAGCAGCCTATAAATCTGATACACGAACAATTGCTCTATGGACATCCCTTTTATTCGGTCTTTTAATGAGCGCAATAGGTATTCGCTCAATTGAACCACTTGTAATTATTGATTTAGATAATCCCATACAAGTAGTTATTTTTCGTTGTTTAGATGCATTGCTGACAGGAGGTTTAATTGCCGGAGGTAGCGAGGGAATTCATAAGCTCATAAAAGTTTTTATCGACTTTATGGAAGCTACATCTAAACAAATCAAAAATCAGGGATCATCTTGATGAAACCCGGAATGCAGGATAATATTGCAAATCTTATGAAAATTACAGTAAGTAGGTGGGAAAATTTACAAGTATGTCATTGCGAGTGAAACGGAGTGTAACGTTCGCGTAGCGTCTCGTAGAGAAGCAATCACAAGGACTTTGACGGTTTTAGATTTTGTTACATAGTTAGAGGATGTTTTAAAAGTTCTTTGGTCGGTAACAAAACGTTTTAGATCCCCCTAAATCCCCCGATAAATTGGGGGACTTTGATTCCGGTTCCCCCCTTGTTAAGGGGGGTTAGGGGGGATCTAGAAGTGCCTAAAATTACATCTGACCACTTTTAAAACATCCTCTTAGATTAATTCGTGCCTACCTACTTAATATCTATTCTAAATATAGAGTCCCATCTTCCCAGAGATAATCTTTAATAGCTACAAAATTTTTGTTGAAGTTTCTCAATAAATCTGCCTCAGAGAAAACCTTAATCCCTTCATTTTCTAACTTATTTTGTTGTTGGCTCACATAAGTTATCAAATAACCTTTAGAGTCTAATATTCTATGTACCGGATAATCAGCAGCCGAAGTTTTTTTCAGGTATATAGGAATAGCTCTTAGATAGCTATTATCTACTCCTATACCTTTGATTATCTCTTTATATGTAACTATTTTTCCACTGGGGATTTTGATAATAAAATTTAGAAATCGTTTATATGGATTTTCAGATAATGGTGGAAATTCATTGGCTTTAACTTGAAAGTTACTACCAACCTGGATTTGACCTGATTTAATAACTACACCTAAAATTCCTCTTTTATCTTGGATGCTTTTTAATGATTCTAGCAAGTGGGCTATTCGCTTACATGGTTCGCAGTGAAAAGTTAGCCGAATTGCTGCACCACTTTCAAAGGTTAGCAGAGAGCCAGGGATAAAATTATCAAATTCTATACCTTTAACTAGAATATTTTCTCGCAATTCTCCTGGTTTAATTGATAAGTCAAAAATATCTTCGTACCTAACAATTAAAACTTGCCTGGGACTTATAGGATCGGCATTAATATCTCCTTCTATACCATAATTTACCTTTAAATTTAATGTCTTAAGCTCTACCATCGCCGAGCCTAGTTTTACTTTGGTGAAAAGATGCATGATTGAGAGAGCCATATTCATTCAGTGGCGCGAGCAATTTCAAATTGAAGAGGTAAAGTCAGGTAAATCATGAGATTTCCTAAGAATGAATAAGCTTCCATCTCCTCCACGTCCAATTCTTAAGGTTTCATCTAAGTAGGTAATGTCTAATGTAGCAGTTCTGCTAGTAGGATTATTAGCTGGGACAACCTTAAATGGGTTGAGTTGGGGGGTATTAATGCCAACAATCTTCTGAATCGATAGGTAGCGTTTATCAAAATAGACGTTGATACGTTTGTTCTGTAGAGGCTCTAAATCTTCTTTGGCTGGCTCAAAGCTAGCTGTCACTTTCACATATCCCGATACTATCCCCAGAGAATGTTTAACTTTAGCTAGATTAAAAAACAATTTATTTGCAACATCAATTACTTGATAAACTTTACCCAGTTTTAATCCCAATGGGAGGGAAACTAAAGAACGTATTTCTCTGGCTGTGGAGTATTGCAGCTGCCAAGCTCCCTCCAGTAAAGAAGTAGCGTAGAGAAGAGGATTGAGATTGGGATTGACGCTCTCTAGTTCCGTCGTCAATTGTTCAATTTCTGCGGCTAAAATTTTGTCTAGCTGTAAATCGGTAATAGGAGAGCCATCGCTCTTGCTTTGAATATCCTCAAGCTTTGCTTGTAATTTTTCCTTAATTAAAAGTTGATTATTCAATGGTTAAAGATTTTCCTTTATATATCCTATTTATTTAGTTCAACTTTTATGCACTTACCGCATAAAAGTTGAATTATCTAGATGAGATTAGTCAATGAGTTGTGGGGTAGGAATTTGCGTATCGATATCCGCTTGGGAAAAAGTAGGGAGAAGCCAGCTACTCTCACCCGCCTTAAATACTTTCGCAGGTTCAACATTCAATTCAATTGCACCAGTGGCTAGATTGGTTCTAGCAAGAGACTGTGTGCCATCGACAAACTTAACGGCGATGGGTTGAGTCAGTTCTTGTGGTTGAGCATTCGGGCCTAAAACTACTTGAGAACCTGCGGGTAAGTAAATGCCATCGCAATCCCAATCATCATCCGTGATTGTTCCTGCGCCCAGAAAGTAGAGTTGGGTTGGGGATTTTTTTGGTTTATTGGCATAGACAGCCAACGTCTTTCCAGTTTCATTGCGGCACTGTGCCCGCTTTCTAGCTGTTTCTATGACATTTTTCTGAGACTGCAATTGTGCCAGTCGCTGCTGGAACTGCTGAGGTGTATAGCCAGCTTGCTCAGGTGTATCCTTTACAGTTAGAAGTTGATTGAGCGCCTGAGTTACCTCAGCATAGTCAGCCCCCTTAGTAAAATCCTTGCCTGCCCAAGAGGGTTGAGCAATTAGCAGGTTCACCATCAACACGAGAGCGACAAGAACAATTTTGAGAAACTGCATATTGTTCTCCTTTTTTTGAAATTAATGTTCAGTACCTCTGAAAACTTTACCAGATTTCAAATCCTTGAAAATTTTGATCGCGATCGCAACAATAGCCATAAGATTAATTAATAGCCCTACATGCTCTCCTCAATATCCACTAAACAGTGGTAGCAGTTAACTAGTAATATCATGTCCGCTTAATAACTTACGATAGTCGTTGCGAGTGCAACGAAGTGGAACGTTCGCAATGACAACTAATCAGCCGGACATGATATAACTGATGGCTGATATCAAACTCTTAACTGGGTGACGGCGATATTGCCGGAAAAGCATACATCCACATCACTACCAGGAATGCGATCGCGTTTGCCATATTCCCCTACATAATAAAAATTATCGCCTTCAATTCGATAGTTCACGGGCAAAGGTTTGGTACAGGATTGGCAAAACACCACTTGCGGATCTGGTTCTCCTGGTTGCAGATGCGGCAGATTCACATTCCAGAAGCTTCCCGGTTCTAGGGGACGCTTGAGTAAATCCGCTAAAACTTCAGCTGTGAATTTGGCGGCCAGATCCCAATCAAAATTCTGCTTGGCTTTGCGATACTGGGAAATGGCAACTCCCGGAATACCGTGCATTGCGGCTTCTCGCACGGCGGCCACTGTGCCAGAAATGTAGGCATCGACTCCCAAGTTACCTCCAGCATTGATACCTGAAAGTACAAGTTTGACATCTGCGGCAATTTGTGTAATTGCAATTCTCACACAATCAGCGGGAGTACCTGCGATCGCATACTCAGTCTGAGAACGTCGCTGGAGGTTAATAGCACGAGTGGTAGTAACTTGATGTCCACAGCCAGACTGATGATCGGCAGGAGCAGCGATAATAGTATTTTTGCCGTTTACAGCTTTCAGCAGCGCTCGGATACCGGGGGCATCAATGCCATCGTCGTTAGTTAAAATTATGGTCATGTATATATTATTGATATAGATTTAGCTAAAATGTCAGAAAAATGCAGATATCACCCATCAAGAGACATCTCTATAAATTAAATATGCATTATCCAGAAACCTTGTAGAAAGGTAGCATTGTAACGTCTTTACATTCTTTTTCACTCAGATATCTAATGGGTACGGCAGGAAAAGCTGCTTGCAGATATGAAAACATATACTTGATTCTGCCAAAAATATTGATCGTGCGATATGATTTCTAGATGGTTTGCAAATTCCGCCCTAAGCATTTGGGTTAATTCCCAAAATGGGCGGTGTTTCTTGCGACTAGTAAGGGCTTTAGCGTCAGTTTAATGCTTGCAGTCGCCCTCAGAACAAGTTTGTGCAATCAAAAATCCAGTACAATACATATTTGCTGGGAATATCAGAAATTTCACACTGGAGAAAATCGGGAAAGAGGTGATTTTTGCAGTGGTTCTGTAGTATTTTTGGTGCAAGTCTGTCTTAGGGATCACACGATGAAACATCTCCTCAAACAAGTTTTTAGCGGTCAAAAACACCTCATCCGGCTAATTCTACCTTTGGTGACGGTTATTTTCGCAGCCTCGCTGTTTGCCACACCTGCTTTAGCCACAGGTGTGTATCAAATACCCAATCTCATACCGGGGAATACCTGGGTTTTGGATCAAGGTGAAGTCATCAGCCGTCTGAATGAAGGCAAGATTAGCAGCACTTTTAAGGATTTGGCAAAGCAAACAGATAATGAAGTAAGAATTGTTACTGTTCGCCGACTCGACTACGGTGAAACACCAGAAAGCTTTACTAAAGAACTGTTTGAAAAATGGTTTCCGACAAAAGCAGCCCAAGCTAATCAAACCTTATTGGTTCTTGATACAGTTACCAATGGTACCGCCATTATTACTGGGGATCAAGTC
Organism: Nostoc sp.; assembly: GCF_036917935.1. Classification (GTDB taxonomy): domain Bacteria; phylum Cyanobacteriota; class Cyanobacteriia; order Cyanobacteriales; family Nostocaceae; genus Nostoc. Next base: position 70,374 of record NZ_JBALEL010000058.1, read on the forward strand.
AAGCCAATACTTACTGACTCTATTGCCGAGAGTGTAGCTACTGAAACAGTAAGTGTACCGTTACGTAATGGTGACAAATACAACCAGGCATTTCTCGATGCAAGCGATCGCCTTGTCGCCGTTCTCTCTGGCAAAACCGATCCAGGGCCACCCAAAATAATTGACAATGTGCAGGTTGGAGGCACTTTCAAGAAAGCAGAAGAAACCAACCAAGGTAATGCTACTGCTTGGGTAGTAGGATTGTTAATCGCTGCCACCGTTATTCCAATGGCAACTTACTATATCTATCAGATAAATCAGCCTTCATCTAATGGGTGATGGAAGTGGGGAGTGGGGAGTGGGGAGTGGGGAGTTAGGAATTTTAACTTTTAACTCCTCACTCCTAACTTTAATCTTGAACATACTCTTGCTTTGTGACTAAAGCCACCTCAGCCCGAACAAATTCTCGACCCAAATAAGCTGCATGATCTAATAGAGTTATTGGAGGGGGCTGAGTTTCTTCAAAAATCTTCACGCAAAGTTCTTTCGCCGTCCTCGCGCTAAAAACTGTTGTGTAAGTTCGTTCTACCTTTTCTCGCGCCGGAATTACCTTTCCTGTTTCGGGATCGACAGCTAAACCGCGATCGTCAATCACATTTGTAAAATGCTTGGCATAAATTAACCCTGCATCCCGATCCAAGTAAATAATAAAATATCCACCGGGATCAAGGTCAATATGACGCTGGGAAAGTTTATCATCAATTGCCGTTAAATTTTCAACCATCAAATCCATAAGCATTCTAAAAAGGAAATTTCTTTTTTGAGGGTTTTTACCGAAAAATTGGGTTTAAAGCCCCGTCGTTCTACGACGGCTTTCTTTCAATTAATTAGTGTACCAATATACTATACTAATGATAGTGGAAAGGTAATCAACCACTTAAAAAACCTAGCTGTCGAAAGACAAAGCACTGAACCTTGACAATTAAATCTATGCGGTTCTACTGCATTGTTCTAGTTTCCTCCTAGCAGTAGGTAAAAGATTTATAGGAGCTAGACGACTCAGATTTTTGGAACTATTTGTTTCAAACTAAACAGGACTTGCACGGCAGTTGCAACAAGAGTGGCTCGCCGCCCAACGCACTGCCTCAGCAATGCAACTAGGGTAGGGCATACCCAAAGTTAACGCCTGGGGAGAGTCCCACCTCTGGGCTAGGTAACGCAAGGAACCTAGTTTAAGTGGTCTCATTGAACCAAGAATCCCCGTCGATTTATCGTGGGGAGTGTCAAACTCTATATCAAGTGTAATTCCTCTCTTCCTTAGTATTATTGATACAGCACTTTCGGCGGCTATGAGGTACATCCTCAAAGCTGAAAGCTATGATAGGAAAGGGGTAAGAGGAAAACTGTATTGCATAATAGCCGGAAGCGCTGTATCTTTCAGATATTTTTGATTCCTTTTACTTAAAAGCTAATTTCTCTGATTTGCTATAAATTGTACTTTGCTCATCAAATGACATCTCGATCGCCAACAGTATAATTTCACAATTTTGAAAATAAGGAAAATTTGCATCTGTTTGCCGAATAAAGCTTAATTATTCGGCAAACTATGCTATGAAAGTAGTTCATTTTCTTCAAGCATTTTTCTCACTAAATGGCAACTCTGCATTAATTGCCTCAATCTGCTGCTGTTCGAGTTGATTCACTTCCTTAATATAGGGACGGATAATTTGTCCTAAACGATTATTGTAAAAGCGGTGCAGACTGTGATTGGGCATAGCGGGGAAACCGCGCCGTTTTTTGTGACGCCCGCCCGCGCCAGGGTCAAAAATTTGGATGCCGTTAGCGATCGCCCACTCAATCGGTGCATAATAGCAAGCATCAAAATGTAAGCAATCTATTTCTTGAAAACTCCCCCAATAGCGTCCATAGAGTTTGTCACCTTTAAACAAACAAAAGGACATTCCTAAAGGATGAGAGTTATCTTGTTCGCTATATGCGGCAATAAACAAGACTCGATGGCGATAATCGGTGTGTAGCTGCTCAAAAAACCTCCGTGTGAGATACTTGCTACCCCACCAGCCAAACTTATCACAGGTGTCTGCATAGAATTGGTGCATCAAAGGAAATAAAGACTGAGGAATTTGATCGCCACTGAGCGGTTGCAATCGTAAACCTGCTTTCTCCACAGCTTTGCGTTCCCGCTTGATATTGCGGCGCTGATTGGCGTTAAACACCTTCAAGTAGTCATCAAAAGTTGTAAAGCCAGCATTTTCCCAGACGTAGCTGTGGTGTAGCCAAGTTGTAAAGCCATGCCGTTCCAGCATCGGACGCCATTGAGGATCGACGTAGAGAAAATGACACCCAGAAATTCCATTTTTGGAGCAAAAAGTGTCAATTTCATGCACCATCATCGCTGTGATTTCATCCTCATCTTCTCCTGGGGCGATTAAGAAGCGATAACCTTCAGCTGGAGTAAATGGTGTCATTCCCAGCAATTTTGGGTAATATTGGACTCCGATGCGATCGGCTAACTCTGCCCATTGGTGATCGAAAATAAATTCACCAGAACTATGTCCTTTAAGATAAAGTGGCGCAGCAGCAATCAGCGTTCTATCTCGCCACAATGTCAAGTGATTTGGCAACCAACCAGTTTTAGCCGTAGCACTCTGGGAGGTTTCGATATTGTTCAGCCACTCCCATTCTAAAAATGGCGTTTTGAGTGGCATTGCCAAAGCATTCCAGGCATTTTGGGGTACTTCAGCGATTTTGTTCGTCCAAACGACAGAATAGCGAGGCTTAGGTTGTTCCACTTTTTAGGGGGACTGGGGATTAGGGATTGGGGACTAGGGACTGGGTATTGGGGACTGGGGTATGAGGGAGACAAGGTGGACAAGGAGAATAACCCATACCCAATGCCCAATGCCCAATAACTTAACTTAGCGTAATCTAATCTGTCGGTCGTTGCAGGCGATAGTGCAAAAACACTTCTTGCTCAATTGTATGAACTTCTAAAAGTTGCAACTTGGGAGCCAAATCGGGTAAAAATCCTTTCCCTTCGACGGGTGTGGGTGCGGTATTACCACCTAAAATCAGCGGACAGACAGTCAGCCATAATTCATCAATTAAATCTAGTTCCAGCAAGGAAGCGACTAATTCACCTCCACCCAAGACCACCAAGCGTGTTATATGTAGAGTTGCTAGTTGCTTCAAAGCTGTGAGAATGTCAATTTCTCGCGTTGGTGTTTCAAAAACCAAAATCTGCTCAAATTCTGGAGGGTACTCCTGTACTCCGGTTCCCAGAGTTGAGGGAAGCGTCTGTAAGCGTCTTTTCCACGAAAATTCTCCTGCTGTTGTGGTGAGTAGCCAACGTCTAACTGGTTGCTTAAAAAAGTGAATTTCCGGATTAAGGTTTGCAGAGTTTGTAATCACTATATACACTGGTTGCGGAGGCTTCCCTTCTTGCGCCCGAAGTTGCACTAGAGTTGGATCAGTTACGGTAAGTGTTGTTCCGTAGGCGTTCAGAGTACCAGCACCGAATAAAACGGCATCAGAGGCAGCAATTTGTTTTTCTAAGTGTGCTTTATCAACCCTTGAGCCAAACCTAGCAGGCGATCGCTTAAAATCTGCTATCTTGCCATCTGCACTCATTGCTAAAACAACTGTAGTATGAGGACGATGTTGCAACATTAAATTGATTTGATAGTTTTAAGATTTTCTTTAGTCGTGTGTAAATTCTCAAAATAAACCATACCTGCAAGCTACTGTTTTATAATTTCACCACTGTATTGATATGCAACAAAAATCGCTTCTACATCTAGCATATACGAGTTTTGGTATACCACGTTTCTTTTTGAATTATAGCAATTTGTTATTTTTAAACATTGAAAATAAAATTCTGATAATTTAATAAAATGTCTCATCAAGCTGGTCTAATTGCATATCTTTGGTGTTGTAGTTTGCAGGTGCAAAGTGAGACACTCGATGACTAATTCCCGCCAATCTTCATTTCGTAGAATTTTAGTAACGAGAATATTGCTGCTGTTTGTTCCAGTTTTACTTGTAGGCGAAATTGTTGCCTTAAATAAGGTACGTTCTAGTATATTGGGAACTGCACGGCAAAATTTAACAGAAAGCGCCATCAGTAAAGGGGAGAGAATTGGAGATGCGATCGCAATCTTAAAAGCTAATTTGCTAAGTGTAAGTAAAACAACGGTTATTCCGTCGGGTTCGTCTATACAAGAGCAAGAAATTATCACGCAGTTAAGGCAACAACTTCCAGCCAGTATTGAGTGCATCCAACTAACAAATCTCCTAAACCACAAGATAATTGCTAGTAGCTGTGGGGAGCAAGCAATTGGAGAATTGAGATTACCTTTGCCTAGTGACGGAATTGATGTCAAAACAATCTTCCCGCCAAAGGCAGGAATGACTGGAAAAAGAAATGCCCAAAATCAACTGCAAATAGTTTTATCTACACCAGTTTCCGATAGTAGAAAAAATTTAATTTACAGCTTAAGTATTCAGTCTGCATTGTACCAACAAACCAGAAATCCGCCGGGATCGCTCACAGGCGCTATGGTAGTGATTGCTGAAGATGGCAGAATTTTGGCACACCCATTCACCGATTGGGTAGGAACTAATATCGATCAGCACCCTCATGCTTCCCAAATCAAGAGCATAATTAAAAATGCAATTACGGGAAAAAACGATTCGATAAATTTATCTTTTACAGAGGGAAAAGAATTAGTCGCTGGCTATACAGCTATTGCAAATCCACTCACCCAACAGCAGCAGCAAAAATGGATAGTTTTAGCTGTTACTAGTGTTGATAATGCGCTTTTCGGGTTAGAGGAAATCAAGCTAATTCTCATCGTTTTGACAGTTGGTTTGATTGGCGCAAGTTTGTTAGCATCCCTATATTTAGCTCCTTACTTGGCCCGTCCTGTGGAAGAATTGCGAGACTACGCTCTCAATATTCACTCTCACCATGCCGCACAACCAGTTCCGCACAATTTTCAAATTCGGGAATTCAATCAACTGGCCCAAGCATTAGACCAAATGGTAGAACGGCTGAAAGCTGGATCGGAAGAACTAGAAATAGCTTGGAAAGAAGCAAAAACCGCTAACCAGATTAAAAGCCAATTTTTGGCTACGACTTCCCATGAATTGAGAAACCCATTAAATATTATTATTAACTGTATTCGCCTGGTTGAAGAGGGCTTATGTGATGACCGGGAAGAAGAAATGGAGTTTCTCAAACGTGCCGATGAAACAACGATTCACTTGCTAGGTATTATTAATGATTTGCTTGACATTTCTAAAATTGAAGCAGGTAAGCTTTCGGTCGTCTCCACACCTATTGACCTGCGACAAATATTGTTAGAGGTGATTAATTTACAATCAGTTAATGTTCAACAAAAGGGCTTGCAATTGAAATGTGAATTAGATCCCCAAGCGATACCAATTAAGGCAGACGCGGGAAAACTAAAGCAAGTACTGATTAATGTTATCGGCAACGCCACCAAGTTCACTGACACCGGAAGCATTACCATTACTACAGAAATTCAATCTAGTAGTGGTAAATCTCAGGTGGTAGTAGCTGTCAAAGATACAGGTATAGGCATTGATCCGACTCAACAGCACAAACTATTTCGCCCCTTTGTAATGGTGAATGGCACTACGACGCGCCAGTTTGAAGGTACTGGACTGGGACTAGCGATTTCACGAAACTTAATCGAACTCATGGGAGGTAGCATTACTCTTGAGAGTATGGGACTTCATCAAGGTACGACACTGAAAATTACCTTACCTTTGATTGATATCTCGCTGTTAGCTGTTCCAAATAAAGAAGTAAATGTCGGCGATCTGGGATTTTCTTCTGGGAATGAGGGGGTAAAGGCAAGCCGCTACCCCAGCTTACAGGAGTCTGGGGGAAGTTCCTCTTTGGGGATCAACAAATCTGTGAAAATAGAAGTAGACAAAGAAAATTTCCCGAAGTCCCAGTTACTATTTGGAAATGAGACTTGCGAGATTCGCCTTTCGCCGCTGCAAACTATCTTGGTAAGTCTTCCAAAAGGAGGAGTTTGTGCAAATGGGACTTTCAAGAGGTAATCCTTGTTAGACTCCAATTCAAAATTCAAAAAAATAAATTTGAATCCTCACTCCTCACTCCTAACGGCTATGGTTTTGACCCTGATTTAGAAGTGTTGCTCTTCAAACACTAAACCCAAGCCATTATTAGCGAGAGTATAAGCGCTGGCTGGGGTTCCAGAATTATCTTCTGGCAATGTTAGGGCTTTTTGGAAGGCGGTAACTGCTGCATCTAACTTCTCCTGCCGACTCAGCGCAACGCCGAGATTACTGTAAGCATAAGCATTGTTTGGGTTGAGTTGAATCGCTTTTTGGTAGGCGGCAATGGCGGCATCTAATTTCTTCTGCTCATAAAGCGCATTGCCGAGATTGCTATAAGCATAAGCATTGTTTGGGTTGAGTTGAATTGCTTTTTGGTAGGCGGCAACTGCGGCATCTAATTTATTCTGTCCACATAGCACATTACCTAGACCGTTGTAAGCAATAGCCAAGTTAGGGTTGAGTTGCAAGGCTTTGTGGTAAAGTGCGATCGCCTCCTCTTGTTTACCTTGAGCATTTAGCACGTTCCCTATACCAACATAAGCTTCGGCATCATTAGGGTTGAGTTGTAACGCTTTCTGGTGCGCGGCTAATGCTTCCTCTAGTTTCCTAATCAGATGAGGTGCATCATAGCCCCCTCTCGAAGAGCGGGGAGGGGGTTGGGGGTGGGGTTCTTCTACCTCACTCAACTGAGAACCGCTATACAAACTGGGGTGTCGTAGCCAGAAATAGAGTTAAAAATAAAGTAGTAAATATACGGTTGTGCATAATCATGCTCATACGTTGGCTGATTTTATCAGGACTTACCCGAAAATCGCTAAAAACCGGATTAATTTTTGATAAATACTTGTGAATGAGGCTTTGAACTCCATTAATGAACCTCAGAGCTTCGTGAATGAGGCTTTGAACTCCATTAATGAACCTCAGAGCTTCGTGAATGAGGCTTTGAACTCCGTTAATGAACCTCAGAGCTTCGTGAATGAGGCTTTGAACTCCGTTAATGAACCTCAGAGCTTCGTGAATGAGTCTTTGAACTCCGTTGATGAACCTCAGAGCTTCGTGAATGAGTCTTTGAACTCCGTTGATGAACCTCAGAGCTTCGTGGACTATAGTATAAAGGTGTAGTTGGGAAAACTTTGGATAAGTTTTATCAGAAAATTACGGTTGAGAGCAGTTGGTAAGAAAAACAGGTTTACCGCCTTGCCCAAGAGATACTGTTAGAGCAGCAAGAATTTCTACTAATTCAGTGCCTACCCAGCCAGACGAAACCTCTGAGGGAGTATTGTTGAGAATAGAGACAATAAAGGAGGAACAAACCCGCCCCAATGGTTCGCCTGTTTCTAATTCCAGCGCTATCTGCCTTTGATTCACAGGAATAAATTGATTGCCCTGCTGTTCAAACTCACCATTCAGTAGGGTGAGAGGTGATGATAGTGACATTTCATCAAAAATCAAACTACCAAGGCTACCTACAATCCCCAGCCGTCGCTGTTTATCAGAATTCAGCCAGCACAGATGAATATAAGCTTGAAAGCCATCTGGGTATGTCAGTGTCAGCCATACTAGGTCAGCTAATCCCTGCTCCTCACATCCCTGTAGCCACACCGTACCCGTTGCTTGTACTTGCACAGGAATTTGACCCAGCCAAGCGTTAAAGATCGCAATATCGTGAATAGCTAAGTCCCACAGCGCATCAACATCTTGCCGGACAGGCCCCAAATGGGTGCGGGTAGCGTAGCCATAGCGTAAATCTCCTAATTTACCCGCTTGTACTACAGTTTTTCCTCGCTCAACTGCTGGGTGAAATAAATAAGTATGGTCAACCGTCAGTATCAAATGATGCTGTTCTGCTAAATGGCAAAGTTCCCGACATTCTGCTGGGTTGAGAGTTAGGGGTTTTTCTGCAAAAACATGGTATCCCTGATGGAGAGCGTCTTTAATTAAAGCATAGTGGGTGGTAGCAGGAGTTGCGATCGCCACTCCTGTCAACCCTGGCACTCTCTTTAAATCGTCCCACTGGGTTGTTAATAAAACATTTTCATCTAAGTCAAACTGCTGCTTTACCGCCGCTAATCGTTCGGGATGGGGGTCTACTACAGCAACTACATTCACTTGGGGATGTGCTAAGAAATTCCGCAGCAGATGCACTCCCCAACGCCCAACTCCGATGACAGCAATTTTAATTTTATTTGTCATTAGTTATTAGTTATTAGTCATTTGTCATTTGTCATTAGTTATTTGTATACAAAGGACGAGGGACAAACCACCACTGACAATCAACTGATTATGACTAATCCCCCTTATTTTAAGCTCAGGGTATTTGCGGATTAGAAATTGCTAAAAAAGCTACCTTAGCTGCGGCTTGTTCTGCGGTTTTGATCGAGCGTCCCTTACCAACTCCTAGCATATTTCCGTGCAGCCACACTTCAGCCACGAAACGTTCTTGATTGCGGTGCGGTTGAGTCAGTTCCACAACCCGATATTCTGGTAAAACTTTAAATTGCGCCTGAGTCCATTCTTGAAGAGCAGCTTTGTAATTAAGTCTGGCAGGATCGAGGCGAATTTCTGTCGTTAGTTCTTGGAAATGAGGATCTAGCCAAGAGCGGATCAATTCCAGATTTTGAGTACTTAAGTAAAGCGCACCCAAAACTGCTTCAAAAGCATCTGCTAGTCGTGACTCTAGACCAACTTTATCAGCGGTAGCACTGCCGGCAACTAGTAAGTATAACTCCAAACCATAAACTCTGGCCAATTGGGCAAGGATGCGATCGCTCACCAACACCGAACGAATTGCCGCAAAATCCCCTACTGGACAATCGGGATAATTTTCCCATAACACAACAGCCGACACTAGCCGCACCACTGCATCGCCAACAAACTCTAGCTGTTCATAATTTGCCGAATCAGAGACAGTGGGATGAGTGAGCGCTAAATCTAGCAGTTCCCACTTTATAGGTGCTTCTAGCGACAAACCAAATTTTTGGACTAAACTTTCGAGTTGCCGCTGACGGCGTGGATAGGCAAGGGGCATTACGTGACAAGGGGAAGGGGGTAGGGGGAGCAGGAGGAAACTAATATACACTCCTAACTGCTAACTTTTAACTCAGTACTAAAATAGGGGGAGAAAGCAGGACATAAATACTAGCTATCTATTCTAATAGTTCTCGAAGTAATACTCTAACAACTTTTAACTACTTCCCTTTATTTCTATTTAGCCTCTCTTGGATAGCTTCTCTACAGAATTCAGGAGGGTTATCTTGTTGCTGCACTTCCTCTTTCATAGATTTTGTCATGCGTAAATTCATCTTCTCAGTCAGAGGTTCTTCCCTGCCAGTCTTGAAACCATAATTTTTAATATCTGGATTACCGCGATTATCTTTAGACACTTTACGTTACTTAATAAAGCTGTACTAATGTGGAAGCGTATTGAATAACGATTAATTGGCGGATGAAACTTTCTGAGGGTATGCATCCACCGATTCCCACTTTTACGAGTCGTGATGCGTAAAGCCCCCGTCATTCATGCGGGGGATATAAGCGAATAACCGAATTTATTCGGTCTTGGAAGATTGGATATTTCTGGTTTAGGCAGGGTTGAAATAGATTTTCTGACTACATCAGACATTGAAACCCCTTGCTTCTCTGACTCTAATTTCAATTGTTCGTATTCGTAGTCAGAAACCCTGATTCTTAGCATTCTTTGTCTTGACATATTGCTACATTTGTTGCTACAATTTAATCATACCACAGGTAGAGTAACCGCTAGCACAAATGGATAACCAATCCCAAAACGACTGGCTAGGAAAAAATAATGGTAAGTGGGTAGTGAATAAACCATCTTTTTACAAACATAACTAGGCTGCCAACGCGCATCCATACCAGTAAACCTAAATTTTTGAGGAAGTTAAAACGTATCGTGGGGCACACGATAACAAGAGGATTTATTCTCTAACGCTTAGGGAGATGACGCCCACTGGGGTTGTTTAAATTAGACTCGGCACTTTGTTCTATTGAACGGGTATCAGGTTTAAACACTGCCGCAAGGATAGACAATTTTAAGGCACGTCGATGAACTAAGAATCCCCGTCAATTTATTGCGGGGAGTGTCAAACGCACAGAATTAGAACTTAAATAATGAATTAGCGATCGCATAAAACCCGTACAAAAAATAATAGAGTACAAACCGTTAAAGGTTCATACTCCATTAAAGGGGAGAGAGCAGGACATAAGCCGGGTTCTGTTCTCTTGCGAGGGCAGTTATCTATCTGGGACGCTTGTTACCAAACGCCTCTAGCGGCTCTCATTGAGCGGAACTGGTAAAAGACCAACCGTAGTTCCTATCGCCTTGCTCCCAACCGGGGTTTACCGAGCCAGCACCTCTCGATACTGCTGGTGCGCTCTTACCGCACCTTTGCACCCTTACCAAACAATTTTGGATTTTGGATTTTGGATTTTAGATTCAATCCCTTCGGGTTCAGCAGTCACTCATGGGGGAAACCCCCAAGACCGCGCTGCTTCACCAAAATTTAAAATCTAAAATCTAAAATTGTTTTGGCGGTATCTTTCTGTGGCACTATCCTCACGATCGCTCGCACTGGACGTTATCCAGCAAGTTTGGTCTTTCGGGAGTCCGGACTTTCCTCAAACCAGTGACTATGACTGATCTGCAACCGCCTGCGACTACTCTCTCCTTAGATCCAGTGTAATCTTGGATGGCATTGTGTGTCTGGTTGCTATTGCTTTTTTTTATTCCAAGGTAGAGCGTAAGTCCAAGGTAGCTTTCTGACTGTGAAAGGACAATTGATAATACTAATGGCAGGAAAATCACGACCTGGGGCTAGACCTAAACGCACCTCAGATATCCTGAGTACCAGTTGTAGGGAAAAGTCCAACTCCTTTCTTCTGTTAATAAAATCGTTGTACAACTTTTTTTGCCCTTTTTGTAGCCCGTTGATATCAATTAGTGGTTTTTTTGCTGAATAGGTTCCAGCTACTTGATCGCGCTCGAAAACATCTTCTGCTGTCACCGTTTCAGAAAGTGTTTTCTTGGGAGCAATCAGACTAGGACTTTGGGGTACTGCTAAGTCGCGGGTTAAGTCTGGTGATTTCCGAATTACACGACGCGATTGCTTGCTATGTTCAACTACTAAAGAACTGTTGTCCCAGTCAACGTATACAGCAACATTCTCAGATTTATTTTCAATACTAATTCCTAAATCTTTCAAATCGTCAATTGGATATGAGGATTTGAGTTTAAAGGAAACTCCAATTTTATCATCGAGATTTTGTTCTTTGAGTTGCTCGTCAACGATTCCTTTTTTAAACTCAAATTTAACTTGGTCATCGATGGATTCAACCATGCGGTTAAACACATAAGAAACACCGATAATATAAATCGTCAAAACTACTAAATTCTGGTCGCTACTCCTCATAACTCAGAATCTTAACTCCCGGTGCTAATGAATGTATATTTTACTCATCGCTGTTCTGCATTTTTTAATTGCGCTTGATTACTACAGAATTTTGCAGCCAGCCTCGTCGCCAAAAAAAGAATAGTAACCCAAATGCGATCGCTAACATCACTGCCCAGCAAATAGGGTAGCCCCAATACGAATTCAACTCAGGCATATTATATGGCGATTTTTCAGTATTGAAATTCATACCATATATTCCGGCCACAAAAGTCAGTGGAATAAAAATTGTTGAAACTATTGTTAGCACCTTCATGATTTCATTCATTTTGTTACCCACTGCTGAGAGGTACACATCCATTAATCCAGATGCTAGTTCTCGGTAAGTTTCCACCATATCCATTACTTGCACCGTATGGTCATAACAATCTCGCAGGTAGATTCGCACTTCTTCACTAATCAAATCGGGAGCATCTCGAATTAAGGCATTAATTGCATCTCGTTGGGGCCAGATAGCACGACGTAGTTGCAGTAATTCTCGCCTAATTTGATAAATATTTTGTAGTGTTTGTGGGGTAGGTCTGACTATTACCTCCTCTTCTAACTCTTCGATTCGCTCCCCATAAAGCTCAAGTACCGGGAAAAAGCCATCAATAATTGCATCTAACAGAGCATAAGCTAAATAATCCGCTCCCTGTTTACGAATGATACCTTTGTTTTTTTCAATTCGCGATCGCACCGCTTCAAAGCAATCATGTTCTGGTTCCTCTTGTACTGTCAGCAAATAATTTTTCCCTAATATCAAACTCACTTGTTCGCTGTAAAAACCACATGTTCTTTCCTTTGCTACTACCATGCGGCTAATGAATAGTAATTGGTCTTCATAATCCTCTGTTTTCGGACGCTCCGGTACATTGACTACATCTTCTAAAACTAGAGGATGTAACTTAAAAACGTTACCCAATCGTTGTAATATGTCTTGACTACCTAAACCTTGTACGTCTACCCAAGAAATCGATTCCGCATTAAGATAGGGGATACACTCCTCTGGAGTTGCGATTTGTTCGCGGATGAAATTGGTTTGGTTATAGTCAATTAAAAAAATTATCGGTAGTGGAGCATCTGCATCAATAAAAATGGTTCCAGGTATAGTCCCTGGTTGGTGATAAAACTCATCTTCATACGGCTTGGTGACTATTTTGGGAACGCGACGCAGTTTTCGTGCCATGCAATATTACCTAATAGTGATTAGTAATTTGTCCTTTGTTATTCACAAATGACATAAGGATAACTTACACGTCATTTTACAAAAATTAATATAAAGATGGTAATTTCTAAATTAAGCAATTATTTAGGTTGCTAATTTGGTCATCAGCATTTTGTTGGTAGTCAGTTGTATTTAGAACTAACCACTGAAAAGTTTCATAATTACAGCTATTTTCAGTTGTCGGGGCACAGCAATGCTAATGCGTGTCAACTTAAGCCAAAACCCTTTTAAAATCTCGTTTCCAGCCTCTGGCTGGAAATGCTGCTCATTGCGGCTCTGCCGCCAGCAAGAGAGGCGGAGCCTCTAGGACGACATTCCCAGTCGGAGACTGGGAACGAGATAATATCTAAAAGCTTGTACTAGGCTGGCTTTCACCTTAAGTTGACACCAATGAGCTTTTTCTGTGCCCCTACGATACTTGTGGTTTTAATAGATGAAAACTGCTGTAAGTTTATTTACGTTCAATGAGTTACCAGCAATACAGATAACATATTGCCTCTGAATCAGCAATACTATAAAAAACAGTTTGCCTTGGCAAGACAAACTGCTAAAAAAATATTTTTCTGGGTGAGCAAAAATTAGAACATACCCATACCGCCCATGCCGCCCATGCCACCCATGCCGCCCATACCGCCCATACCGCCCATATCAGGGGCAGCAGCAGCAGATTTCTTCTCTGGCTTTTCAACAACGATCGCTTCGGTGGTTAAGACCAAACCAGCAATGGAACCAGCGTTTTGCAAAGCTGAACGCACGACTTTGGCAGGGTCGATAATACCAGCAGCAATCAAGTCTTCAAATTCGCCAGTAGCGGCGTTGTAGCCAATGTTGAAGTCGCTATCGCGGACTTTCGAGACGATCACAGAACCTTCAGCACCAGCGTTGTCTGCTATTTGGCGCAAGGGGGCTTCTAGCGCTCGTGCGACAATATCAGCCCCAATTCTTTCTTCATCATTTTGTAGGGTTTTTTTAATCGCTTCTACCTTCTTAGCTAAGTGAATTAGAGTTGTGCCACCACCAGGAACAATACCTTCTTCCACAGCAGCTTTAGTCGCATTTAGCGCGTCTTCAATCCGCAGTTTGCGGTCTTTGAGTTCGGTTTCGGTTGCTGCACCCACTTTAATCACTGCCACCCCGCCAGCGAGCTTGGCGATGCGTTCTTGCAGTTTTTCTTGATCGTAGTCAGAATCGGTTTCTTCCAACTGTTTGCGAATTTGAGCAATCCGCTTTTGTACCTCTGGCTTAGTGACACTGCCAGCGACAATTGTGGTGGTTTCTTTGTCAATGGTGATTTTGCGGGCAGTTCCCAGCGCTTCTAGAGAAGCCGTATCCAAACTTAAGCCGATTTCTTCAGAAATCAACTGTCCATCGGTGAGAATAGCAATATCCTCTAACAAAGCTTTGCGGCGATCGCCAAACCCAGGCGCTTTAATTGCAGCCACGGCTAGTACACCCCGCGCTTTGTTCACTACCAAAGTTGCCAAAGCATCACCTTCGACATCTTCAGCGATGATTAGCAAAGGCTGACCAGAACGGGCGACTTTTTCCAAAATCGGCACTAAATCTTGGATGCTGCTGATTTTTTTATCTGTAACCAAGATCCGGGCGTTTTCAAATTCGACGATTTGCCGCTCGTTGTTGGTGACGAAGTAGGGTGAAATGTAACCCCTGTCAATCTGCATCCCCTCAACTACTTCTAGTTCGGTGGTTAGGGATTTGGATTCTTCAACGGTAATTACACCATCTTTGGTGACTTTTTCCATTGCTTGAGCTAACATTTGGCCAACTTCTTCATCGTTACCAGCAGAGACAGTGGCAACTTGAGCGATCGCACTTCCTTCTACTGGCTTGGCTATCCTGGCGATTTCTTGTACCAGTGCCTCAATAGTTTTGTCGATCCCGCGTCTCAAGCTAACTGGGTTACTACCCGCCGCGACGTTCTTCAAACCTTCCCGAATTAAGGCCTGTGCTAAAACTGTGGCGGTGGTTGTACCATCCCCAGCGACATCTTTAGTTTTTGAGGCCACTTCCTGGATGAGTCTTGCACCAGTATTTTCCAAAGGATCTTCTAATTCAATTTCCTTGGCAACAGTGATACCATCGTTGACAATTTGAGGTGCGCCAAATTTTTTCTCTAAAAGGACATTCCGACCTTTGGGACCCAAGGTGATTTTTACGGCATCAGCAAGGGCGTTAACACCCCTTTCTAGAGCTCGCCGAGATTCCTCGTTAAATGCAATAATTTTCGCCATGTTTGATTTCTCCAGCGCTTCCATTAGACAATTTAGCACTCACAGCGCCAGAGTGCTAATCTCTCAAGCGGCTCAAGTTACAAATGGAAATAAAAAAAATTGATTAATATACAGGTGATGCTCATATTAGATACTGGCAGTAATGCTTGAATTGGGAGATGAATCTAGACAACTCCCTTAAGTACCTTGGTATTGCCGACCCTAGCGGCACCGGCTGGTTGGCAGTAGTATTTACGTTCCTCTTGGCTTGGGTTGTAACTTGGCGTTTAATTCCGACAGTACGCAAATTCGCCTTGCGGGTAGGTTGGGCTGACCAACCCAACGCACGGCGACTCAACCGAGAACCTTTACCCAATGCAGGGGGGCTGGCTATCTACGCAGGTGTGATTGCCGCGCTGGTATTAGCTAGCCTTTTACGACCGATCGAACTCCAAAACGTATTGGCTCAAGTGCTAACTATTTTGTTGGGGGGTTCGATATTAGTCCTTGTGGGCTTTATCGATGATCAGTTCGGCTTACCGCCCTCTGTTCGATTGTGGGCACAAATTGTCACAGCGCTGTTGCTGGTAGCTAATGGCATCAGCGTCAAAGTGATGTTTGGCACCCCCATCGACTCGCTGCTGTCTATGTCGCTAACAGTACTATGGGTAGTAGGGATTACCAACGCCATCAACTTGATGGATGGTATGGATGGCTTGGCAGGAGGAATCAGCTTTATTACCGCCATGAGTTTGTTGGCAGTTGCAGCCCAATTTAACAATCGTGCAGCAGCAATCTTGGTACTCGCAGCCTTGGCAGGTGCTGCACTGGGTTTTTTGCGCCATAACTTCCATCCATCACGAATTATTATGGGTGATGCCGGAGCGTACTTTTTCGGCTATGTGCTGGCAGCAACTAGTATTTTAGGTAAACTGCAACAAAACACAGTTTATGCGCTAATTCCTACGGTTTTATTTCTGTTGTTACCAGTACTAGATACGACTCAAGTATTTGTGCGGCGGCTACTAGCAGGAAATAACCCTCTCAGTACTCCTGGCAAAGACCACCTGCACCACCGCTTACTTGATTGGGGACTCTCCCAGCGCAATGCTGCATTCACGCTTTGGTCAATTACCTTAGTTTTCAACTTGCTGGCGATGAGAATACAAGGTATGAGTTTGGCTGTGATGGCAGCTACCGCCAGTAGTATTATCATGCTTTTGGGCTTTACTGTCTGGCAAAGGATACGCCAACAGCCTTAGTTGCTTGTAGGGTGGGCATTGCAATGCTAGCCCTACTATGTTTTATTTCTCCGTATGGAAGCGATGTCTACGAGGGGCTGTGACGCTCGTTCGCCCTTGGCGTCTCCCTTCGTCTCCCTTTGGGAGATGACTTGCTCTAAGCGATCGCGTCGCGTCTCGTAGAGAAGCGAGAAGACTCGCTAAGTCTTCCCGTAGGGTATTGCTCCTACCGCGTGTAGTTTTGCGTAATATCATGTCCGCTTGATTACTTATTAAACCCGAAGAACCCACCCCGCCAAAGCTACGCTTTGTCTCCCCTCCCCGATTGCGGGGCGGGGATTGAGGGGTGGGGTGCAATGACTGTGGGAATCACAACTAGTTAATTATGCGGACATGATATAGCATTTCCTAATCATATTAGGTACATCTTAGCCCCCTCTCGAAGAGCGGGGAGGGGGTTGGGGGTGGGGTTCTTGTACATCACTTGGGCCGAGAACTCGCTATATAAGTCCTATATTCTTTGGAAGCCTCTTATTATGTAGATTTTCTAAGAAATTATGTATGAAGTAGGTACTAGCACTATACTATAAGGTTGATAAAGCTTATCGGCTTGATGTGATTATTAATACTAATACTTAAATAGCTAGAAATTATTGTAAAAATTATACTTTCAGCTAGAAAGTGATTTGTCTTAGATATCTCAAGCTGAAGCTTGGACTAAAGCCCCAGTATTAACTTTTCTTCATCCATAAGTCCTATTTACTTATACATAACCGATGAAAAAAACAACTGTAAAGCTAATTGCTGCTGTTGTGCTGTTGTCAACACTAGGAAGTCCGGCGCAAGCGCAATTCAATCTTAACGAGTCCTGGACGCAGAATCCTTACTACGGTAGTCGGGGAACATTCTTTGCCGATGTTACTGGCGATGGCAGGGCTGATGCCATTGTGGTTAACGACGACAAAGTAACTGTCCGACGCTCCAACGGTTCTAGTTTTACTCTTAACGAGTCCTGGACACAGAATCCTTACTACGGAAGCCGGGGAACATTCTTCGCCGATGTTACTGGCGATGGCAGGGCTGATGCCATTGTGGTTAACGACGACAAAATAACTGTCCGACGCTCCAACGGTTCTAGTTTTAATCCTAACGAGTCTTGGACGCAGAATCCCTACTACGGTAGTCGGGGAACATTCTTCGCCGATGTTAACGGCGATGGCAAGGCTGATGCCATTGTGGTTAACGACGACAAAGTAACTGTCCGACGCTCCAACGGTTCTAGTTTTACTGCTAACGAGTCCTGGACGCAGAATCCTTACTACGGAAGCCGGGGAACATTCTTCGCCGATGTTACTGGCGATGGCAGGGCTGATGCCATTGTGGTTAACGACGACAAAGTAACTGTCCGACGCTCCAACGGTTCTAGTTTTAATCCTAACGAGTCCTGGACGCAGAATCCCTACTACGGTAGTCGGGGAACATTCTTCGCCAATGTTATCGGGAATGGCAGGGCTGATGCCATTGTGGTTAACGACGACAAAGTAACTGGTCGGCGTTCCAACGGTGTTAGGTTTACTGCTAACGAGTCCTTGACGCAGAATCCCTACTATGGAAGCCGGGGAACATTCTTTGCCGATGTTACCGGCGATGGCAGGGCTGATGCCATCGTGGTTAACAACGACAAAGTAACTGTTAGAAGGGCATTTTAGAGGTGTTTGATATCAAAATTTGAAGTCAGGCACAGATCAAATCGGTGCGTTAGGCCGTAGGCTAAGACACCCTACAAAACTCAGGTTCTCAATTGCATGGAATACAGGCTTTGTTGGGTTGAGGAGCGAAACCCAATATTATCGAGGCTTTGTTGGGTAACGCTTACGCTCTACCCAACCTACTATTCTTCTTAACCCAAGCGTATTGCTATTTAAGCCATTACCATGCCGCCATCGACATTAAAAACTTGTCCAGTGACGTAGGCGGCGGCGGGATCGGCGGCGAGGAAGCGCACCATCCCAGCGACTTCTTCAGGCTGACCGAAGCGACCAAGTGGGATGTATTTGAGAATATCTTCGGGGTTGTTGAGATTGCTGGTCATGTCGGTGGCAATGAAGCCAGGGGCGACGGCGTTAACGGTGATCCCGCGAGTAGCTAATTCTTTGGCAACACTTTTGGTGAAGCCGATTACACCTGCTTTGGCGGCGCTGTAGTTGGATTGACCTGGGTTGCCGATTTGCCCAGCTACGGAGGTAATGTTAATAATCCGCCCCGATCGCTGTTTAAGCATAATTTTACTGGCGGCGCGTGTACAAAAGAAAACACCAGTGAGATTAAGGTCTATCACTGCTTGCCAATCTTCTGGCTTCAAACGCAAAAGCAGTGTGTCGCGGGTAATACCTGCGTTGTTGACTAAGATATCCACACGGCTGAACTTTTGCATGACGGCGTTAACTAGTGCGTCTACTTGATCAATTTTAGAAACGTCAGCTTGGATAGCGATCGCCTGACCTCCTGCTTCTGTAATTTCTGCAACAACTGCCTCAGCAGCAGTACTAGAACTGGCATAATTGACAACTGCGATCGCTCCCTGTGTGGCTAATTCAATTGCGATCGCGCGGCCAATTCCTCGCGATGCACCTGTGACAATTGCGACTTTATCTTGTAATAGTGTCATTTAATGTTCCTCAATCTGAGAAATACTGCGCTAATTATCTTATGGTGATTTCGGGAACATCTGAAATATTAGACTTCTTGCATAAATCAAAAAAGGAACCCCACCCCGCCTTTGACTTACGTCAAAGTCTCCCCTCCCGAAGTGCGGGGAGGGGCTGGGGGTGGGGTGTTAAGGGACTTTTGCAAGAGGTCTATTGTCTCGATAAAATCTAACTACTGCGGGGTGACAATCGTGTTGATCGGTTTCAGCTTAAATAATGGTTGAGCTTGGTAGTTCTGTGACAGGTGGTTCTCCCCAAGTTTCAATTTGATTCAAAGTATGACGGCTCAAAGGATAAAAGCGGATACTAGCTTCTGATGATTTTATTTGTTTATTGAGTCTTTTCCGTAGTTCATTATATTTACTTTGATTGAGAATACATTCAAATACTCAATATTCAACTCGTTGACCATATCCTTCTAATAAATCTGATACTTTTTTGCGTCTTTTATCACAAGAAATATCATCTACTATTACATAAAATAGCATATAGCGGTTCTCGGTTGAGTGAGGTACAAGAACCCCACCCCCAAGCCCTCCCCGCAAGCGAAGAGGGGGCTAAGATGCACCTCATGTGATTAGGAAACGCTATAATTTAACGGATCTGATAAGAGTCTCTGAGTTGATAAAATGGATTACTCGTGGATTCTTTTTAGATGACTATGTTAAAAATAGCAGCATTAGTGAGAAGATAACTATTTTAAAAAAGCTAATTTTTCCTGTCAATAGATTTAATGTTAATACAGATAAAGATTTGGAAATTACAAACAAAAATTTTGCATTGATTGCTTGGTTAAAAAGTATAGATAATAATTTTATAGATTGGCATTTATTAAGATGGTGTTGTAGTAGAAGAGATGCTGATGATGATCTGCGTAACCAGTTAATCCACAATTTGCATGGAGTAAAAGATAGTGAAGTAATTGACTATTTATTGGCATATAAAGAATAAGTTTAAAGACATATCTCATTCAAATGCACAAATTAAAGTAATATACGTATTTTATTATAATTATTTAAGATTGCTGGCTAGAAAATTAGTCTATATTAACTAATATAATCTTTTCCCAACAAAAACCTATGAACCTATACCGATTTTATTTTCTAAGAATTACCATTGAAACAAACAATTGAAAATCGGTGTGTGTCATATTATGGCAACTAAAAAGGAATTTAACAGCTTTGAAGAGATGCTGTCTGCTTCTGATGTACCTGTATTAGTAGATTTTTACGCTGACTGGTGTGGTCCCTGTCAGATGATGGTACCAATTTTAGAGCAAGTCAATGCCCAACTTAGCGATCGCCTACGGATTGTCAAAATCGACACAGAAAAATACACAGATTTGGCTACTCAGTATAAAATTGCCTCTCTCCCAACCTTAGTACTGTTTAAGCAGGGTCAACCTGTGGAGCGGATAGAGGGAGTGATGCAAGCACCGCAGTTGGTGCAATATCTACAAACAAAGATTTAAGCTAACACTTAGAATTTTGATTTTGGTTCTTAGAGGCGCGAAATATCGTGTCTCTTTCAGTAAAGAGTAATACGCCGTAGGTAACACAGCTAGCTGTGCTACCTACGAATCAAATCGCTGTTTGATTGAAATTCTAGTAGATTAAACCTTAAGTAAATATTAAGCATATTTACTTATACGTCTAGAGAAAGTAGTTTAGAAATTAATAAGACTATATTGTATAGATATAAAAAATATCTTGAGAATTTAAGCAATGTATGAATAGCAAACACCAACAAGGATCTGACAAAGCCTATATTTGGGTGAATATTGATTTTGATAAGGTTAAACATAGAATCAATGCGGTGACTTGCCAGATTGAGCGGGTTATACAAAAGCACCAACTTTCAAATCAAACTGGTAAATCAGGCAAAAGAAATAATTAGGTTATCTGTAGGGTGATGTCTACGATGAGCTACATCTACGCAGTTTATTTTTAGTGTAGAGCCGCCGTAGGCATAGCACCAATTTTGCAAAGCACATTTTAGCAAAATTAACAATCTCTTACAGTAAGTAGTATTTTTAACAAAACATTTGTAACTACCCTTGCAGTTTATTTACCCACCGCCTGTTATTCTTATAGTTACTTCGGTCTGTCATAGCAGATAGATTATCCTCGATAATGTTTTTATTTATGAGCGCTCATATACCATCCTGGTAATGTGGGTGCTTTTACTTTATGGCTCATGGCAAATAATTTTGAGGCGATGTCTGGTGTTTGGTAGACTAAGCTGACACTGAAGCTTTAACTTGACCAAAACGGCGATCGCGTCTTTGGTAGCTCAACAAAGCCTGATGAAATGCTTCTCGATTAAAATCAGGCCAAAGAATATCGGTGAAATACATCTCTGTATAGGCCATTTGCCACAAGAGAAAATTACTCAACCGCATCTCACCGCTGGTACGAATCAGCAAATCGGGTTCTGGAGTATCTGCTGTGTAGAGATGTTGTTCTAGAAGACTTTCATTCACTTCTTGGGCACTGAGTTCGCCCTGTTGCACGAGTTGAGCTACTTGACGACAAACTCTGGTAATTTCGTTGCGGCTGCCGTAATTGACTGCAACAGTAAAGTGTATTGCTTGATTGTTCAATGTCTCCGCCATCGAACGCTCCATTTCAGTCTGTAGAGACTTGGGTAAAGCCGATAAATCTCCAATAAATGAGATTCGCACTCCTTCCCGATGTATTTGAGCCAACTCGCGGTGTAGTAATCGCTCAAACAAATGCATCAAAAAATTCACTTCTTCAACGGGACGCTGCCAATTCTCTGTTGAGAAAGCGTAGGCTGTCAGCGCTTTGATTCCCCAATCCTTGCAGCAACGCAATAGTTCTTTGAGTGTTTTTGCTCCTTGGCGATGTCCAGCTATGCGCGGTAATCCTCGACTGGTTGCCCATCGGCCGTTACCATCCATGATCACGGCGATATGTTGGGGTATTTTTTCGGGATTTAAATCGGTGGGTAATGTTGATTTGTCATTTGTCATTTGTCATTTGTCCTTTGTTTTTACTAATGAGTTGTTTCAAATAAATTTTGTAAGTACTTTGGTGTGAGGGTATTGTTCCAACTCCACAAGCGATGCATTGTGTAGGTGAAGGTGAAGAGGAGAGTTGTTTTGTTAGTCAATGACCAAGCATTCCAGTTGAGGGTAGCCATCATACGGTGGAGGGTACGCATGAGGTTGTTACGCTGATAGTTTGGCGTTCGCGTTTTGATGAGTGTGCGTCCAATTCGCATCAACCCAGTATCAGGGAAAGTCCAGACCCCAAACCCCCAGAATTTGGTCGTATGGTTGATTTCATCCTGTGCTAGTTCTTCTAGAACATCCTGGAGTGCGCCAGTAGTGTGAGCCATCAGCCAAATATAAAGACAGGTAGCACCGTATTCTGTGGCAATGCGGTGTAAGCCGTGGCGATATAAGTCTTCGTTGGCGTCATCTGTGGGGAGATAGCTTCTAACAGTCCGAAGTTTTGGGGTAATTTTCTCGCCTGTTAATTGGGTGTAGATTTTGATTAATGCAGGTGTGTGCTGACGTTCTTCCTTTTCCCACAAACCAAGTTCCAGCAGTTCGCCATCTTCACCGACTGTTCCACCAACAAACCGAGCCATCTGAGGATGCAATTTTTCCAAATACTGCCGACTGGTTTGGGTATAGCCGCGAATGGGGGCTTCTGTATCCATCGCACCTATCAATATAGATACAAATACCTCTGCGTCTAAGCCGATAATTTGATTGCGGTTAATCGTCTGCCAGTCAATGAGTTTCCAGGGACGCGGTTGGGGATTGGCAAACTGTATCGGTAAATCTTGCAGGCGATCGTGTAGTTTTTCAACTGCAATATATCTGTCTATGAGCGAACGAATGCGGTGCTGTGTTTGCAAATAATGAGGACTAGGATAGCTTTGACCTGCTAAGTCTTCTGTGAGTGGGCTGAGAGTGTTAAGCATTTTTTTATACTTTAATTTTTATCTCTATGCTCAATAGCCTAAGCGATCGCACTTTGTTTTGTCAGTCGGCTGAAGTCGGTAGTTTTGTATAATTTAGTTGGAAGAGTCGGGGAAAACGTCGGATTTGATTGATGGGTTACGTTAGCGAAGAGTCCCGTAGAGAAAAGGTGATCGCGCTTGAAAAAAAATTTAGCGCAATCTAAAAGTTAACCATAGTGTGCTTTTCTATGGCAATTAGGACATACAGCAATAGCATTATCCACCGTATCGTCCCCTCCTTGGGCTAAGAGCTTTTTATGATGAACTTCCAAGTAAGGCGTACCATCAGAAGCGCGAATAAAAGGCGCTGGACTTCTACAGGCTTCACAGATTCCATTTGCTCTATCTAAAACTTCAGCAATAACATCAGGATTTCTCTTGAATACTATTTGATTAATTTGAATAGTTTCAGGTATTTTATGAGCTTTTTCAAGTCGTTCTCTTCTTTCTGACTTACTAATTTTTTGAGAATATCTAACTTTTTCTTCTAATTCTTGTAAATATCCATTTTTCTCTTTGCTGGAATTAGCAATCCAGAAATCACTCAACCTTTTTTTGACCCGGCTTTTCTGAATTGAATCACGAGGGCTAGAAATTCCATAGTTCAGAATTTTTTCTGAGGCCTTAGCGTAAGATTTCCATATATCACTATTCTCAATGATTATTGAAACTATGTCGAAACAATCAGCGTATGCCCAAATTAGTGGAGCTTCATACTTTAGAGTTGATTTAACAGGTCGATAGTCTAATCCATAGACTTTTGGTGGGTATTGATCTACTAAGAGCCATATACCTTCTCTTAAATGAACTGCTGCCAAAAAAATTCCACCTATAACAAGACTGATAACTTCTTTATGAATACCAAACCATGCTTGCTCAGGATAACATGTATTAATAAAAGCATATTCAAAAAAAGTAATAAAATCTTGTTCTAAATTTGATTGAATATTTTTTTTGTGTTTAGATAACCATTCTTTGACTTCTTTTTCCCATTGATAATTGTTCATATTGATATGATTTTCACTTCGAAAAATGTACATTTTATGGTTAAAATTAACTTTTTATCAAAGACATAAATTACATAGAATATAAATTACAATTAACCTTAATATTTTTTAATAGATAGCCAAATTATATAGCGATCGCACTGCTCAACCCTCTGATAGTTCCCCAAATTGCTGACGATAACGCTCAAGTTGTTTTTGCGCTAATTCAAGCTGTTCTTCTGGAGTTTGATAGCGCTTTCCTTGTTCGTCATACCAATACAAAACTTGACGCTGGATATTACCAGATATGTATTGCCCTCTACCGATTCCCAAACCAATTTCTGGCATCCAAAAGGGTTCACCAATTTGCAATTGATAGCTACCATCTACTAAACGATAAACTTCAAAAGGTTGGTGGCGATCTCTTTGCCAATACTCTGGATTATAAATAATGTAGTACAGTACCTCTAACTTGGCATAAATATCTAATTTTTTGTCATATTCTCCACCCGGAGTTAAGGAGACAATTTCTAAAGCCAGGATAGGTACAATGTTATTTTCTTCCCAAACAACATAGCTTTTACGGGATTTACCTTCCTTGCGGCGTTCTACACCTAAGCTCAAAAATCCGTCTGGTACAATCGGCACAAGTGGACTAACCCCTGTGGTATGGTAAACGCCCATATCCACACTGAAAAACCAGTCATTACGGTTTGCCCAAATATATTGCAGCAAGAAGAGAAGCAGGTTAGGAATAAAGTTTTGGTCTTCGTTATCCACAGGGGTATCGTCTGAACAAGGAAGTTCAGCACTGCTAGGCAATTGACGGGGGTCTGATTTCACCATAAGTAATGATGGTGGTGGAGTGACCTAATGAGTTTTATTTTATCAGGAAAGGCAGAGGACAGAAGGAATTTATCTCTGTACCTTCCTTTTGACGACCACAAGAAGGATAATAAAGGCGATCGCCGAGGATTAAATTTATCTCAAAGAGTTTAGGCGCTGGTTTATGAAATATCGCCATTAATATAACGCTGATATGTTTCCTCGCATATTCTTGAAACTGCTACTCCTTTTCGGGTAATTGAATTTGCAAGATAATCTCTTGCCATATACTTGACATCAAGCAAACAGTTAATTTCTTCATTTATAATATCCCAAGCATTTTCCTTCTCCACAAAGTAAGCTGCTTCATACCAATCTGCTCCATGCAAAATTAGGTTAGTCAAATTGTGGTAACGCAGTGAATAGTCATTACATTCTGAGTCGTATATGCGTATGATGCTATTTGTCTGTACATTAGGCACAACTGTATACAAAACACCGCCGTTACACCAAAGCTGGAAAACAGGGAAACTATGTTCAAACCAGTATGCTTCTTCTCGCTCGTGATAGCGAATTTCACCCATTTGCTCGCGGTAAGCACTTACAGCTGCATTCAAAGACATAAATTCATAATTTTCAAATAGGAAATTATATCCTGATGAACCATTACGCCATTGATACAGTTCGTAAACCTCTTCAGGTAATTTAAATGGCAGAAATCTAGTACTTTGTTCAATATCTTCACGCGAAAGTCCTGGAGCTAGACAAGAAATTTGCTCAGGTCTATTTTTGGTAAACCATGTATGAATTCGTTTCAGTCCTTCAGTTAGTTCTGACATTTTACGCTCAAACTTTCCCAAACTAAATAATCTAGTTTATATGCAGAACAATTTGTAGGTTTTCAACACCAATTGTGCAACTTCTTTCCCATTTTGGCACGGTGACACTTAGAAGAGTTTCGCTAGAGGCTTCCAGCCAATGTCGAAAAAGTCGGGAAAAAAGTCGGATTTACAGAATCTTATCCGAAAACTTTAACAACATAACTGTAAAGTGATTTATAGTTGTCCCTAAAATCTGAACTCCCTCGTCGTTACACAATGGACGCTGAAGCAGCATTAGCATGGTTAGACGCCACAATTCCCCCGCAGACTGGGGAACGGTTGAGCGATTTGCAAAAAGTGATTCTTGTGCAAGTTTGGTTGGGTAGAAAATACTTAGATATAGCTCATTCTTACGGTTGTACGGAAGGACACGCCAAGGATGCTGGTTCTCAGTTATGGAAGCTGCTTTCTAAAGTATTGCGAGAAAAGATTACCAAAAGTAATTGTCGCGCTGCTTTGGAGCGAGTTTTGAGAAAAACTACTGCGATATCCAGTTTGATTGATTACTCGCGATCGCCCCAAAATCTTACCCCAAAATTAGAGGATACCAATTTTATTGGACGAACAGCAGCGATCGCTCACCTGAATACTTTGGTAAATCAAGGCTCAAAAGTCATTGTCATCCAAGGTGAGGGAGGTTTGGGCAAAACCACTCTAGCGCAGCAATATCTGCAAACTCAGGGGTTTGACTTGGTTTTGGAACTGCTGATGGCGAAGGAAACGCAGAATATTACCCCCGCCGAACGAGTAGTAGAGGAATGGCTCAAACAAGATTTTGCTCAAGAACCTGGGGTAGAATTTGGGGTTACATTGGGACGACTCAAGCGCCAACTTCACAATCGGCGGATTGGGGTGTTAATTGACAATCTAGAACCTGCATTAGATCAACAAGGTGGGTTGATTGCTTCTCACCGCAACTATGTAGAACTATTGCGGGTTTTGGCTGATGCTAGGGTGCAATCTGTTACCTTGATTACTAGTCGCGATCGCCTTTGTGAACCTGGGCTAAATGTGAATCACTATCGGCTTCCTGGTTTGGATCAAAGCGCATGGCAACAGTTTTTTAGCAACCGGGGATTAGCCATCAACTCGCCAACTTTGCAAATCATGCATCGCACTTATGGCGGTAATGCTAAAGCAATGGGAATTCTTTGTGGTTCGATTCAGGAAGATTTTGACGGTGACATGGTTCTTTATTGGCAAGAAAATCATGCCGATCCGCTAGCAGCAACCGACTTAAAAAATTTAGCGGTTAGTCAAATCAATCGTCTGCAAACCCTCGACCCCCAAGCCTATCGCTTGCTTTGCCGTTTGGGATGTTATCGTTACCAAGATATACCCACCATCTCATCTCAAGGGTTGTTTTGTTTGCTCTGGGATGTCCCACCTGATCAACATCGCCAAATCATTGCCTCCCTGAGAAATCGGTCTTTGGTGGAGTGCGATAAAGGTGAATATTGGCTGCATCCGGTGATTCGGAAAGAAGCGATCGCGCGTTTACGCCCCAGCGATGAATGGGAAATTGCCAACCACAAAGCCGCAGAATTTTGGACAACTAGTGTTAAACAAATTGAAACCTTTAAAGATGCTTTGCAAGCTCTGGAAGCGTATTATCATTATATAGAAATTCATAAATTTGAGTTGGCTGGAAAGGTGATTTTAAAAAGCCGAAATAATCAATGGCAGCAGTTTTTGCCTCTTGGTAGTACGTTGTATCGTATGGGTTTAATTCAACCGATACTTGCGGCAATTAATCAAGTTGTTAACAATCTGGAAAATGACCAAAATCTCAGCGAACTTTACAATATACTGGGTGATTTATATTGGATAACAGGTAAGATTAATCAAGCGATCGCCTGTCAAGAAAAAACTATTACTCTGGCAACGCAAGCACTCAAATCACTTGTACCTCAGTCAGAAAATAAACATCCAGTTTACTATCTGAGGATGCTAGAGGTAGATTCTTTATTAAGTATTGGTCTTTATAAGATAGATTTGTGGGAACTAGAGGCAGCCGCAAAGCTATTTCAGCAAGTAATTTATCTGGCTCAAAATACCGAGCATCATCGCTGGGCAGAGAAAGCTTCAGTTTGTTTAGCTTTGGTGTATTCTTATTTAGGCTTGCGTGATGCTTCATCTGCATTAGCAAATGTAGCTTATCAAAATATTACGAACGAAAAATTGGTGGAACAGACTGGAAGATTTGTCTATTTCATGCAAATTTTAGGTCAAACATACGTCAATTTAGGAGAATTTCCCCAGGCAAATCAAATATTTCATCAAGCTTTGATTTTTGCTGAAGAAAGTCACTATATGCAGGTAAAAGCAAAAACACTCAATGGTTTAGCAGAAATTCATCGACAACAAACAGATTTTGCATTAGCTCTTGTTAATCATACAGAAGCAATCGAACTTTTGGATAAAATAGGTGCAAAGTGCGATCTCGCTGAAGCTTATTTTCAATTGGGTTTAACTAATCAACAAATGGTAAAGTCTGATGAAAGTCAAATGAATTTTAATCGAGCAATTCAGCTATTTACTGAAATCAAAGCACCGAAACAAGTTGAAAAAATTTTAAAATGTGCTACTCAAATCTGTGTCACCAGTCGGAGATTGGAAACGATATAAAAATCTTTGATTTAGTAGACGGCTTTGCAAACAAATCAAAGTAAATAATTAAAAGTTGACTTAGAGGTTGTTTGAAAAGTGGTCAGCTGTGATATTAGGCACTTATTGATCCCCCCTAGCCCACGCCAGTCGCTCCACTTGGGGAGACCCCATCGCGCAGCGTCTCGTAGAGAAGACCGCGCTGGCTCCCCTTAAAAAGGGGGGAAACGGAATCAAAGTCCCCCAATTTATCGGGGGATTTAGGGGGATCTAAAAGTATTTGATACATCACCAAGGACTTTTCAAACATCCTCTTAGGGACTTGGTGCAGTCCATTGAGAAGCGGTTTGATCGTACTTCCCTTTTATGGTTGCAGCGCGAGGACGAGCTGCTGCTAAAGCCGCTAGCTCATCGTCTTCTGAGGTATAGTCTCCAAAATCTACACCTAATAAACCACCATTACCTAAAATTCCGATGTTCTTCAAATGATCCTCAATATTATCTAAATCAAGAATGTCAGAGTCATCATTACTTAAAGTTCCCATCCACATTATCCAAATATCTTTTTCTATTTGATCGACTCCAGGCTTAGTAGGGTCATAAGCCGAAATAGAATTACTAAAGCTACTCATCGCAGTTGTTTTTTGTCTCAATTCGTTAAAGACACTTGTCATTCCATTAATGCGATCAATCATGATATTAGTTGCTGTTAGTATATCTGCCGCCGAGTGTTCCGATGCTCCACCAGCGATTTGTACCCTTATCTCTGCAACTAATCGCTCAAGAATAACGGTATTCTTATGTAAGTTTGCTAATACTCCATTGGTTTGCAATGCACCACGATACATAGATGCAACGTGCTGCCAGATATTACTTCGCAGCACATCGGGTGAAAGCCCACCAGGTTGTAAATCACTGCCTCGCGTTGTCATGGCATCTGATAAAGCAAGAGCTATTGTGGAAGATGCAGCTGCTTGTAAAAATGAAGAACCAGCTGCTGTACCTGCATCCGCTAGAGTGAGAGCAAACCATGCACCTGCGGTAGAAGGAGCAATATAGGCGGCGGCAAGACCGGCTAAAATACCCGTTCCTATCCCTAAAAATATGCCTCTCCAAAGAGTTTGATTTTGTGCTTCTGCTCTTCCTTGACCAATTACTCTTGAGTAATTGCTGTAAGCCATATCGTAATTTAGGGAGAAAATTCTTAATTTTGTACTGATTAAATCAGTATTTACCACAGATAAATCTACATAAATACTACCTAAATTATAATAAGCATCTATTAATCTTGCGTTGGCTTGCGTAACTGGCAGTTTTGTCGAAAGTTCTGTAACTATTTGTTTTTTTGGCGTTCTCTGCAACACATCTCTACGCAATACTCCACCTTTCTGTTGCACTACATGGGTCAACTCATGCGCCATCAACTCATTATTCCCTGGCGACTTCCCTTGCCCAAAGTAAACATCGCTGCCATGAGTAAAGGCCTGCGCCTCCAAATCCTGATTCATCTGCACGGCCGCACCATCCGTATGCACCCGCACTTGACTAAAATCGGCATCAAAGCGGGGTTCCATGAAGCCTCGCACCTCATCGGCTAACGGACTTCCCCCACCTTTACTACTATTCAGGCGACTCTCAATATTTTCACCAGGCTGCAAGCTGCCATTTGTAGCCCGTTGCAATGAAGGTTTGGTTTGTACTTCTTCCTCTTGAGTCTGTTCTTCTTGTGTCATCTCCGGTTGCACAGCAGTATTAGGCATTGACATGACTCGATTAGCCACCCTATCGGCTTCCTGCTCATACTGGTCTCCTGGTTCTCCAACCGTGAGTTTTGCCTGTGGATGACGCAACACCATACAACTAATGTCGTGAACGGGCTTTTTTTCGATAGCTTGTGATTCGCAGGATTGTTCGCCAGCAGATTGTGCAGCTTGCAGGTCGATTGATACCTCAGAGGATGTTTGGATTGAAGCTTTATTTGCGATGTCAAAGCCGCGCACTGGATTTGCCAGCGTTGGAGTTGTTGCTGAGACCAGCGACGGATTTGCCAAAGTGGATGTACCTGCTTTTTTAGGCCCAAATATGCGCTCGCTCATCTCACATCCTCATAGCATATTTTTGAATCAAATTATACAATTTGTTTAGTGGCGATCGCTATCGACTTAAGTAGAAATTATTCTGTGCCAGCAGTGACTCTGTGTGAGCGAGACTTATAATCGTAGAAAGCTGGGATGAAAAATTGAGGCGTTCGCGTCTCTGAAAGAGAAGCCATCGCTTTTGAAGGTGAATGAATTGGCTTAAGTTAGATTTATCTTGTCAAAAGAGAAATTATTATGTCTTCTGCTCAAGATTTAGGAATAATTTTAGAAGACACACCAGAAGATGTTATATTTCCTCCTGGTGATTTATACAGTGATGAACCACCTTTGGAAACAGAACTTCACTTGCGGCAAATACTGCTGTTGATTCAGTGTTTGGAATGGTTGTGGCAGGAACGTCAAGATTTCTACGCTTGCGGTAACATGACGATTTATTACAGTCCGCGTCAACGCAAGTCTGAGCAATTTAGAGGCCCCGACTTCTTTGTAGTTTTAAATACCCAACGCCAAATACGCAAAAGCTGGGTAGTTTGGGAAGAAGATGGCAAATACCCAAATGTGATTGTAGAGATTCTTTCTGACAAAACAGCTGCTACTGATAGAGGGTTGAAAAAGGAAATCTATCAAGATATTTGGCGGACTCCTGATTATTTTTGGTTTGACCCGGTAAGTTTAGAATTTAAAGGATTTCATTTATTAGATGGTCGTTATCAAGAACTGCAAGCAAATGAAGCAGGTTGGTTATGGAGTCAGCAATTGCAGTTATATTTGGGAATTTATCAATCGAAGTTGCGCTTTTTCACTCCCGATGGACAACTGACACCCACGCCAGAAGAAGTAGCACACCAAGAACAGCAACAGCGTCAACAAGCCGAACAGCAACTTGCCCAAATGGAGTCCATGCTTGCTCGCTATCGGGAAAGATTTGGTGAATTACCAGAGTAATTTTGTTTGCTATGGTAGTTGGCGTAGGTATAGCCTGTCCGAGACATCGCTCACAAATTTTACAACCTATCTAGTTACCAGCATTTTCTACTAAGGTCAAAATTGTCAAATCACATCCATCCTCCAACTTCCGCATCAGTCAAGGGTTTTTCCAACTTACTATATTCGGTCTGAGCCGCCCGCAATACATGTTTCATCTGCACTGCTTCCCCGGCATCGGCAGCCAAAAAAGCTGCATTTAAAGCTATGTTACGAATATTCCCCCCAGCCACATTTAGCCGTGCCAGTTGCAGAGCATTTAAATCTGCGGTTGGTGTGTCAGCTGGAAAAACACGTCGCCAAATCTCGGCTCGTTGCATTGTATCGGGGAAAGGGAACTGGACAACAAAGCGAATCCGCCGCAGGAAGGCTGTATCAATTGCACTCTTCAAGTTTGTAGTCAAGACTGCTAAACCTGGGTAACTTTCCATGCGTTGCAATAGGTAGCTAACTTCTATATTGGCATAGCGATCGCGGGCATCTTTAACTTCACTCCGTTTCCCAAATAAAGCATCAGCTTCATCAAACAACAAAATCACCCCGCCTTGCTCTGCGGCATCGAATACCCGACGCAAATTCTTCTCTGTCTCCCCAATATATTTGCTAACTACCGATGATAGATCAATCCGATAGAGGTCGAGGCGCAATTTCTGTGCCAGTACTTCTGCCCCCAAGGTTTTACCAGTGCCGCTAGCACCTGCAAATAGAGCGCTGATTCCCAATCCCCTAGCACTCTTCGCCCCAAAACCCCAATTGTTATATACAGTACTACGTTGATGCACATGAGCCGCAATTTCCCGGAGAATTAGTTTCTGTGCCTCTGGTAATACCAAGTCCTCCCAATCTCCAGATGGCTCAATGCGCTGGGCGAGTTCATCCAAGCGCGGACGTGCTTGCACACGGCAGGCATCCCATAAAATGCTAGTGGTATCGGTTTTTGGTGTTTGTGCCAACTGTCCTGCGGCTTCTGCACAAGCAGCGCGAATGGTTGCGGCACTTAGGTTAAACTGATCCACTAGGGTTTTAACTTGCCCGTTCATTTGCGATGCCATCGTACCTAGTGCATCTTGCCAAACTGCACCTTGTTCTTTGCTAGTTGGTTGATGTACGTCAAAATTAACTACTAGGCGTTGTGATAAGCCGATCCTTTCCCGACTGGTGAGTATTAAAAAACCCTTTGTGCGTTCGATGAAACGAGCGATCGCATTCAGCCGCGCTGTATCATTAGTATCCAATTGGTTGCAGTCTATGAGTAAGGCACTCTTGCTTAAAATCGTCTCGCGAGTCCACAGGCGAATCAGATTATCCAACTCGCCAGGTGCTAAGGGAATGACTTGTGCAGGCATTACCCACAGGTTTAAACCCTGAAGTTGACAAATTGTGGCGGCTATGGCACGTTGGCTAGCAGTTTCGGTACTACATAACTGGACAACTGGCAAGCTATTAACCTTGTAAGCTTGCAACCAAACTGCTGCGACTCGCTCTGCTAAATCTTGGTGCGAGGGTACTAAATCACTAACCTCTTGTAATGGTTCAATAATGCCAGCTAGACGTTCGTCCAGATATTGAATACCCGTCAAATAATGCAAAATCCGCTCGTCAATTCTTATCGGACTAAGGGTAAGGGCATGACCATCACCAATTTGAATTAACCGCCAATGACGTAAGGGAGCATTTGGAGCGATCGCATCCCAGTGGACATTAGGTAAAGCAGCTAGAGCTAAACTTAAGGTTGGGTAAGCCCGTTGTGAATCTCCGTGGATTATAGCACACAATTTGGCAAAATCTCCATTCAATTCCATCGCTGCACACAACAGCAACAAATCACGTTCAAAGGATGAGAGGCTAAACATTTTGCATACTCTATCCAATGCCGATGGTGCAGGCATAGCAGTAGCAGCTTCCTGTAACGCTTGCTGTAAATGTTCTTGGTCTTTCTCCTCTGGTTGATTTTGCTCCCTTGTCGTGTGATTTTCTAAAATACTACGTACTACGGCTAGGGCTGCTGATAGATAGCGCTGGTTTGCTTCATCCCAATTGCGATTAATCGCTGTAGCATTCATAAAATTGTCACCTGTGGCAAATCATAAGCTCCAGACTGATTTTTATGCAGTGGACTTTGGGCCCCATCTACCTGCACGCGGACAAAATAAGTTCCTGGCTTGACATTTTTCACCGGAATCATGATTGCATCAGTGTCTTCGGTAGGTGGTGCAACCAAGAAAGAGTAAGCTCCCGGACTATCATCTGACGCCTCATTAAGTAGCAAAACTACCCGCTGTGCCTTACCTACTTTGGGCTGGAATTTAACGGTAATTTCTGCTGTGCGTAAATTGTCGCCGCTATTTTCCACTTGAGCGACGAATGCTGTAATTGTTGGATGGAGGACAAAAGCCGCAACGTTTGATTCCACTAGATGATTCGTTTGCCCTGCATTGCCCATTGTTAGATGTACAACTTGGACACCCTGGACGCTTGCGTATAAATCTGGCGGGACTAACAAGCTGATTTGCGTTTCTTTTACTTCCTGAGGTACTAGTAATGTCTCCGTATTACCGAAACGAACTCGTGTGATCTCACCGCGTAACCGTTTACCACGAATTACTAATGTTGTGCCTGCAACAATCATTGGCTCAGTCTTTGCCGGAGCTATAACTTGCTCTATATTCGGTTGAGACAAGGGCATTATGTAGAAACCTTCAGAGTTGTCATTGCTACTTTCAATCAATACCATTGATGCCAGATAGTTAGCTGAAGGTCGATAGTGTGTTTGTAAAGCAGACCATAACTTAGAAGTTTCTTCCATATTAAAAAACTCTGGAGTCAGTTTGATCTGTCCAATTTGTTCAGCTAAAGCGGATACAGACACACTTGCTACGGCTTGCGAAAAAGCACTTGAGGTATTGGTTGTAGATGCATTTATCAAAGTATTTTCAATAATATCAGATGTGATAGCTGGTGTTTTGTGTAATAAATGCATTGCATAGCCCAGTAAAAGCTCCGCCTGAAAATCCTTGGCTCCGTAGGCTGTTAGTAAGTAGTGGAGATCAAGAGCTAGTGGTGGAGTCGGAGAGCGCGGGTTTCCATTAATACGTGAGTGCCTACTCCGAAATTCTTGAGATACCCAATCGACATTGCGATTCTGCGTCACTTGATAGAGAAAGAGGTTGATTTGGGCACGTTCGTCAGCTTCAACTGAAATTCGATCCGGTGGTAGGGCAGTTACAATCACATCACCAACACTAGCAGCGATCGGATCACTGACTAAACCATTTTCCAGCAAGACTTTTAGTACTGCTGTCACTGCGGCTATAGAGAGCACATTACTCATCCTGATTCCTCATGGCAATAGCACATATTAATCATGTACGCCAGAGCAAATTGACAGAATATATTTTGCAAAACTTTAAATATTCTCTAGCGGAGACTATCAGCACGCCATACAGAATTTACTGGCTACTGGGTATAAAATATTTTAGTTTAAGTATATGAATCTCTCACCAAATTCTTCCAATTCCCAATCTCCACTCCCTTGCTCTGCGTAAAAAAGAATCCCGCTGACGACGCTCGTCGAATTTGCGTTAACTTAACATCAGGAACAAATTTCAACTCTCAACAAGTCTTAATTTTAAACATTTTATCAAATTGCTAGCATTACTTTGATGTTAAGCTGAGTATACTTAGAGAAGTCCATAGTAACATATATTACTAATGCTTATCTAATTTACTAAGCAAGCACTCATATTTGTAATACTAGTACTATCTCGGACTAAAATTAACACTTTAACGTAACTTAGGATGGGTTCCCCCAGATGAAATCCCCACCTTCTTCAAATTCTTGGAATGGTCGCTTCGTAGGTGATAACCAGCGATACCGTTTAGACAGCCGATTAGGCGGGGGTGGCATGGGAGAAGTCTTCCTAGCAACGGATACCCGTGTCGGTCAGCAGGTAGCGTTGAAGTTGCTCAAAGATACGCTGGTGGCATCACTCGAAATGAGAAAGCGTTTTGAGCGGGAGGTAGCAGTTTGTGCTGCTTTGCAAAGTGACCACATTGTTAAGATTAGTGATTGTGGTGTAACCCCGGAAGGTTTTCCCTTTTACGTAATGGAATATTTGCGGGGGCAAACACTGGGACAACTGCTGCTGCGCGAAAAGCGGCTATCTGTTGAGCGGACGGTGAAAATTATGGCGCAAGTTTGCAAGGGTCTACAGCTTGCCCATCAAGGAGTGACTGTCCAACGGGAAGGCGGCAAAACCACTGAACACATTCAGGTAGTTCATCGCGACCTGAAACCAGATAATATATTTCTAGTGCCGACAGATTTGGGAGAGTGGGTCAAGGTTTTGGATTTTGGTGTTGCCAAAATTCGTAGTGAATCTTCAGAGAATTCCAATATTACAAATATAACGAGTACATTTATCGGTACATTTCGTTACGCACCTCCTGAACAAATCCAAAGCGATCAAAACCTGGACGCTAGAGGTGATATTTACAGTTTAGGGATTATCCTTTATGAAATGCTGAGTGCAGCCGACCCATTTGGAATCAGCATTAAGGGTAGTCATATCAGTGAGGCTTCTTGGGTATTAGCTCATGCTTATGAGCCACCGAAACCACTGCGATCGCAACCAGGGTGTGAGCATTTACCCGTACAATTGGAAGCGGTGGTGATGAAATGCCTCCACAAGAACCCAGCCAACCGATTTGCAACGGTAGAAGAACTGAATCAGGCTTTGCAAGCTGCTGCCAAATTTGCCACAGAATCTAGTGTACCCGGACAAATTACTGAGCGATCGCAACCTTCTTTTAATCAAGGTTCAAATAACGAAACTGTTCCGAGACAATCGAACGACGACACGATTCTGCGCCCTCCATCTGCATACAATCAAGGTTCAAATCACGAAACTATTCCGAGACAATCAAACGACGACACGATTCTGCGTCCTCCATCTGCATACAATCAAGGTTCAAATCACGAAACTGTTCCAAGACCATTTAACCCGATTAAGCAAAACCAATCTGAGCAAAGCGTTCCTCCCATTCAGGCTGGACACAACCAAGGTTCAAATCACGAAACCGTTCCGAGACCATTTAACCCAGTTGAGCAAAATCAACACAATCCTGTGAATAATCCGAACGCCAGCAAACCGGATGTGACGTTGTATCAACCGCGACCTGGGTCTAATCAAGGCGGGCAACAAGTACCACCAGATAAGACCTTTTATCAACCACGACCGGGGTCTAATCAAGGCGGGCAACAAGTACCACCAGATAAGACGTTGTATCAACCGCGACCTGGGTCTAATCAAGGCGGGCAACAAGTACCACCAGATAAGACGTTGTATCAACCGCGACCTGGGTCTAATCAAGGCGGGCAACAAGTGCCACCAGATAAGACGTTGTATCAACCGCGACCTGGGTCTAATCAAGGCGGGCAACAAATGCCACCAGATAAGACGTTGTATCAACCGCGACCTGCGCCTAATCAAAGCAGACCACAAGCGCGAACGGATGACACTATTTACCAACCAAGGCTAAGTGAGCAGCTAACTACGAGAATTACTCCCAATTTTTTGCGAATCGTGGGAGTGGTGTTGGCGATTGGGCTGACTTTAGGATTAGTAACCTATATGTATACTCAACTGCAATCTGGTAAACAGCCAAGCAACCAACAAGATTTACCTAATAAAGGGCGGATTCAGAACTAAAGGGGCAGTCAGAAACCACGTTTACAGGAGGCTTTACCCGCCTCCGTGGGTTTCAAACGCTCAATTTTTTTGAGCCAGACGCAGAGAGAAGTTTGAGCGGACTTAGTTTGTATAGCTGCGAATTCTCTAGCGGTTCTCAATTGCATGAAATACAGACCACTCCTCCTTTACTGGCGGCAGAGCCGCAATGAGCAGCATTTCCAGCCAGAGGCTGGAAACGAGGTTTGAAAAGGGTTTTGGCTTAAGTTGACACCAATCAGCATTGTTGTGCCCCTAGCATCTGTTGCAAACGATATTCCTTAACTATATTCATCCCAAACCACGGGAAAGGAATAATCTGAAAACGCGGAGAAATCATGATTTTCGCTGCGGGTTTCTTCATCCAGAACTTTGACAACTTTGTTATAAATGTCTTGTGCTTGTTGCGGGGAATCACCGATGCTAGTTAATCCCAACTTGCCAAACTGCGAAAGGCAACCCATAAGATGAAACACTGTACCCGTTTCTGTACCACTGTCAAAGTGTAGTCTCTGGTGAGCGATGATATCCATCAAATCATTCGGTAATAATCCCTGATAGCGCTCTTTTTGGAGATTATCAGTGGCAATATAGTATTTTGGACGACCTTGTTGACTATAAAATAAACCCGTGGAAAGGTCATAGCGACCATTTGTTAATAATTTCAAGGTCATGAATGGATGAGTTGTACCGCCTTTACGCAAGTTAATTTCGATCGCCTGAATATCCCAATCTCCGTTACCATTGTCAACGGCAATAAAATCTACACCAAATCGCTCTAAAGTGCCTTTCTCTGCTAGCTTTCTGCCAACTTGAAGTCCTAATTGCTGTAATTGCAATCGATATCTTTCATCAGCAGGAAAGCTACAACCAAGATAAATCTGACCGTCTGGGCCTCCGAGAATTTGGTCGTGGGTTGAAAGGATTTCTACTTCGCCATTGGGTGTGATCCGTCCTTGGACGCTGGGCGATCGCTTAATTTTCCCTTCCACAAATGCTTCGGTGATTGCCCCTAATTCTGGGATTCTTCCGGAAAAATTATCCCAAGTCTCTTGTTTTGCTTGAAAGCGCATTGTTGAGAAGCGATCGCTAATTGCTGCTACCCTTTCGGCATGAGTACCAATGTTTGGTGCTAAATTCGCAATCGGTCTCAGATCCAGCAGTGCATTTCCCTCTCCAGAAATGCCTTCGTTAAGTTTTACCACTACCCGTTTTAATGTCGGTTGGCGTTCCCATAAATCAACGGTAGCTTCTGCCAAATCTGTGTGGTTCCAAACTTTTTCGCTGCCATCTGGATGCGGTACTCCGCTTTGGGCGAAGATTTGCCGACTGCCACTTTTTGTCCCCCAAATCTGTAAATCTGGTGCAGCAGCATACAGAGGTACACCTAATTTTAAAGACAATTCGCCTTCCCAGTGCGAAGAGTTGTAGCAGATCATAAATGATTTGTCTAGCCTCAAAGATTGATGAATCCGCTCTAGCAAGCGGGGGCGTTCTAAAATCTTTTGGCTAAGAGGCTTAAGGGAGGAATCGTAAGTAGAAAGTAGCAGTAAGCGATTGCGAGCATGAGAAAAGGGAATTCCTGGCAACAGTTGTAGATAATAATCAATGATACTAGGATGCAACGGTACTGATGTTACATAAATCAGCCGAGTCCGGGGATTCTGCAACCGAATTAAGGAAAATAGTAATCTTTCTTCATAATGCTCACAGCCTTCGATCTTTTGGAGTTCGCGCTGGTCAAGACTCAAGGAGGGAATAATTAAAATATCCGCTTCACTATTGTCAAATAGTTCGCTCGTTTTCCAGCGATCGCGTAGGGTTAATTGTAACTGGCGAAACTTTTCAACCTGTTCTAACTCGGAAATATTTAGTGTTGCCATAACCCCTGCCCTCTAATGATCTCAATGTAGCGTACCATGCAGCCTTTTGGACGATGTATCGTCGCCGTGTCAGGATTCAGCTAGTTTTGCCAAAAAATTAAGCAAGTCCGCAAGGATAAATCAAACTATAGCAACCCGCAGATCGCCGACTTCTTTAATTTATTTTCCGTCTTAAGGTTGAGCTAATTGCAGCTTACTTTCCCTCTAGGGAGCGATAAACTACAGCAACATAATAGTTAACTTGTAAGCAGATGAAAAAGATAAATTATTCATCAGATGAGAGTTGTCTACTTATTTTTCATGGTCAGTTCTGAGGATAAATAATCTAATTTGCGTACAGTTGCTAGGAATAAGTAAGTTTGGCAAACATCCCGGATCTAAATGCCTAAAATTGCAAATGGCTAGTGAGAGTCAAAGCAAGAAATAAACCTTGGGTTGAATTTTCGATCCAAGGTTTAGTTTTGAAATGGGGAATGGGAGAGATCAGAAAGATGGGGTATAACCAATACCCAATTCAATATTCAATTACCAAGGCAAAACAGATGGCTAAATCAAAAGAGCAAAAAGAGAAAAAAGAGCAAAAATTACAACCGCCACAGGAACAAGAAGCCCCAGGTGTTGAATCAGAAATGACACCAAAACCCAAAGCAGATGATGCTCAATATCGGGGTAGTGGTAAGTTACAAGATAAAGTAGCATTGATTACGGGTGCAGATAGTGGTATTGGTCGTGCTGTTGCGATCGCATTTGCAAAAGAAGGTGCAGATGTAGCGATCCTTTACCTTAACGAACACGACGATGCTAAAGAAACAAAACATTTGGTAGAAAAACAAGGGCGTCGTGCAATAACCATCGCAGGTGATATTGGTGATGAAAGTTTTTGCCAGCAAGCCATAGAGCAAACAGTTGGTGAATTTGGCAAACTCGATATTCTCATCAACAACGCCGCCGAACAACATCCGAAAGATAGTATCGAGGAAATCACCGAAGAACAACTAGTGCGGACTTTCCGCACTAATATATTCTCGATGTTTTTCATGACTAAAGCTGCACTCAAGCATTTGCAAGCGGGTAGTTCGATCATCAATACCACATCGGTAACAGCTTATAAAGGTAACGCACAACTACTAGATTACTCGTCTACAAAAGGTGCGATCGTTGCTTTTACTCGTTCCTTATCACAAAATTTGGTATCAAAAGGAATTCGCGTTAATGCTGTCGCGCCAGGGCCAATTTGGACACCTTTAATTCCCTCAACTTTTCCGGAAGAGAAAGTTGAAACTTTTGGTAAACAAGTACCAATGGAACGAGCCGGACAACCAGAAGAAGTTGCTCCTAGCTACGTATATTTAGCCTCTGATGATGGTTCTTATGTCTCTGGACAAGTGTTACATGTCAATGGTGGAGATGTTGTCAATGGGTAAGTAGAATAGTTAGGAATTATTCAATTTGGGATTTTAGATTTGGGATTTTAGATTTTTCTTTTAATCCAAAATTCAAAATCCCAAATTGCTAGAATTTAGAATCATAAATTTTTACTTATTCATTCTTAAGTCTACCCTCATTGTCTTCCATTGGAGGGATGATTCAATGTTGAAATATTGATAGTCTATCTAACAGCAAACATTTAATAAATAATAACTACGTCTATGGCATCTCCGACACCACTGTATGGCACAGAATTAGTAGATTGTGCTAGAGCAAATGCCAAGCAAGGAATTGAAACTGCTGCTTATCAATGTGGCTATGGTCAAGACCTCAACCAATTTGCCAAAGAACTCAGACAAGCTTGTGAAGGAATGAACCTACAAGTTAAAGAACTCAGCGGATTGATTACTGACCAGGACATGATACTGGAATTGGGTACTGGCGAAATTGTTGCTCCAGATACAGAATCAGAGTTGTAAACAGTTAGTCATTTGTCATTTGTAGTTTGTTATTTACTAATGACTAATGACTATTTTCATAACTTTAAAATTAACCGCGCCAAATTAAAATAAATCAAAACGCCTACTACATCAACTGCTGTGGTGATGAATGGTGCTGACATTAATGCCGGATCTAAACGGAGATAGCGAAATAGAAACGGCAGTGCTGAACCGGAGATCGAAGCTAAAAGAGAAATAGCTACCAAACTAGTGCCTACAGCGATCGCTACTTCTAATCGTCCTTGCAGAAAATAAGCCCAGACAGTAGCGATCGCACCTAACATTCCTCCCAATAATGCTCCAGCGTAGACGCAAAGCGGCTTGTCGTCAGACATCGCTTCCGGGCCGATCACCTGTAATGCGCCAAGCGATCGGATTTCATCAGTGTTCATCCTGCGAATCACCACTGTGGAAGATTGGGCCCCCACATCACCACCAGTACCAGTTAGCAAAGGGATGAACGCCGTCTGTGTCACCACTTTTGCCAAAAGATCGTCTTGCGACTTAATAATCGTTCCTGTGATGGTATTGGTTACAAGTAAAACCAATAACCATACAACCCGCTTCCGAGCAATTTCCAGTAAATTCATCTGAAAATAGTTGTCGCCCCCTGACTGCACACCACCACCCAAGGCATAGATATCCTCGGTGGTTTCTTGTTGGAGAATATCAATCACATCATCGACCGTGACAATACCTACTAGACGCTGTTCTCGATCAACCACAGGCACAGCCAGAAAGTCATATCTTTGGATTAATCTGGTAACTTCTTCCTCGTCTGTATCAGTGTGGACAAACACCACATCACGGGTCATAATTTCGCCAATAATTTGCTCAGGCTGAGAAGTCACCAACTCCCGCAACGTTGTCTAGGGGAAAGTGGGAATGTGGAACAGACCTCATGCATAAATCAAAAATAAAGAACCCCACCCCGCATTTGAGTAAAGCAAACGCTCCCCTCCCCGCTTGCGGGGAGGGGTTGGGGGTGGGGTGTTATGGACTTTTGCAAGAGGTCTAACGTCAAACTTGTAATTTTTCTGACTTGGAGTAAATTGAAAACTTTGGTAAATAAATGAAATAGTAAGGGTTTTAGACACTGACAATTCTTTGCGAAGAGCGATATCCGGGCGTCTCGTTGGCGCAGCCTCTCGTAAAGAAGAGAAACTGTCGCCTAGCGATTCGCGGGATAATCCACCGACAACAGGGTTACTCGAAAAATATCGATCATCTCTTAATTCCAGCGGATTGTGTTCCTAGCTTAAATTCATCACTGATGAGGCTTTTGCAAAATTTTTTGCTCCATTGACTTTAGGTTGGTACTATATTTTTGCTGGTTCTCGTAACAAAGAGATGAATTGATAGGCAAGATGAAGCATAGATAAATATCAATTTTTCAAATCTTTAAATATTCAAATTTTTCTTTATCTAATTTTTATATATAGGAATAATTCTGTAGATAAAAAACATTAAATTATCCAGGATGTTGGCAATTTTTATTTAAAGCTCATCAAAACTTTGATATTCCTTTAAGAAAGGATATCTTAATGTGAATATTTAAACAAAGTTATATAAAAAAGATAGACATAACACCGTGATCTATTGTCAAATATGTAATTGATTGAATCTAGAAGAATACTTAAGTAAGAGATGTAAATTTATTAGCTTGGAATGATTACGTATATATCTGCTCTGATTGGGCGTTGCTAATCTCACT
Source organism: Nostoc sp. (assembly GCF_036917935.1). Classification (GTDB taxonomy): domain Bacteria; phylum Cyanobacteriota; class Cyanobacteriia; order Cyanobacteriales; family Nostocaceae; genus Nostoc. Next base: position 112,972 of record NZ_JBALEL010000058.1, read on the forward strand.
GATATACACCTGCACATCAGTGAGATGAGAACTCAGAAATTTGTTGAAAGAAAATAGAGATTAATAAAGACTAATATGTTCTTCAATTAATCTTTAGTATTTCGTGCAATACACATTTTTCTATATATCTACTTTTAGAGAATATATAGAAAGATATGTCACGTCATACTATTTCATGTTGATCCAAATAGCCAGCACATGAGTAAAACAAATGAGCAAAGGAGCATAGATAAAAAATAATTTGCATCAGCAATTGAGTGAGATAGTAGCAGAATTACTAAATATATTAATAGGCAAATAAATGATGAGCTTATCAATATGTTTATATCAAGCTTTATCACGCATTTTTGGTTGGAAATATTCAATATAAAACTAATCCTGAAACATGAATTATGGCATCAGATCAAAAGTTATCAACATCTGTAAGTTCAGTAATTGCTACTAAATCATCTCTAGAAAGCATTGATCAGGGACAAACCAGCGTTTCCGCTCGGTCTAGCCTGGTCTCTCAGGGAGATGGACTCAAAGCAGAGTACTACGACAACATCGACTTCACCAACCTGAAGGTAACTCGCACAGATCCAACAGTGAACTTTATCTGGGGCGCTGGTTCTCCAGATCCGTCCATTGGTGCAGATACCTTCTCAGCGCGTTGGACAGGTCAGGTAGAAGCCAAGTACAGCGAAACTTAC
>NZ_JBALEL010000059.1:0-73401 GCF_036917935.1 Nostoc sp.
GATATCGGGAAAACAGAAAATGTTAACACTATAATAATCTCTCAATCTCTTGTAAAAATTAATGCTAAAGCTATTTTAGATATTTAATTATTCGCTAAGATTAATACCGCTTGATGTTGGGTTACGGCGCAATATAAATTGTTCATTTTTTGCCAAGATACTAACTTGCGCCTCCACCCAACCTACAAATAGATCGCTCTCTCCTGTAGGTTGGGTGGAACGTAGTGGAACCCAACACACGATATCGGGAAAACAGAAAATGTTAACACTATAATAATCTCTCAATCTCTTGTAAAAATTAATGCTAAATCTATTTTAGATATTTAATTATTCGCTAAGATTAATACCGCTTGATGTTGGGTTACGGCGCAATATAAATTGTTCATTTGTCGCCAAGATACTAACTTGCGCCTCCACCCAACCTACAAATAGATTATTCATTTCCTACATCTTCGGGAAATTGTATCTCTATCCCTGAACCCCAATCTATATCGTAAATTCCTTTGTTTACATACAAAATGAAACTTGAATAATTCCAATCTTTAGGTGCTTTAACTTATCCATGCTTGACAGGATTATAATGAATATAATCAACATGACGAATGAAATCAATTTCGTCTTGAATTTGATGTTCCCAAAATCTGCGTTGCTAAACAGCTTTTTCACCTTTCTTTCGACGTGATACAGAGATTTTACCTTGATATTGAATATCGCAATGATGGGTAAAATAATTTTTTATTAATCGCCAACGATCCGAAAAATCACTGTCTCCTGGTGGTAACGTCCAAATACAGTGTATGTGGTTTGGTAATATGACAATGGCATCTACAATAAATAGAGATTTGCTCATTACTTCTCTGAATGCTTGTCTTAACAGCAGAATATTCTCTGCATTACAAAGAAATTCCCGGCGGTTATGAGTAACAACGGTAAAGAAAAATGTACCTCCTTCTATCTTGGCTCTGCGATATTCCATAATGCCTATAAACAACTTACAATCCTGAGATAATTCATGCAAGCTTACCCCATTTATTTTCCCGTTTAGCAGTTTCAATACAAAATTATGGAGTTATTTTATGGCTTTAATCAATCAAAGAATAGATGTTCCTGTGATCGTTGATGAATCAAAATGTTTAGAAAAATGCACAGCCTGTATTGAAGTTTGTCCTTTGGATGTATTGGCAAAAAATTCAGAAACAGGCAAAGCCTACATCAAATATGATGAGTGTTGGTTTTGCCTGCCTTGTGAAAAAGAATGTCCAACCAATGCAATTACAGTACAAATTCCATTTTTGTTACGTTAACTATCTGTGGTAAAAATTAATGAATGATGACCTCAAGCATTGGCTAGAAATGTTGCGATCGCCTGACGTGAATGATCGTATAGTAGCTGTCAAAACCTTGCAACATCTAGGCGATGACGAAACAATCGATGCTTTACCTGTCGTAGGGGCGCAGAGAGTAGGAGTTTGAGACAAGTTTTTGCTATTTATGCGGGGTAAAAGACCAATGTTCGTAGTTCGATGCTTTCTCGTGGGGGAGCGTTGGCTGGGCTACTTGGATCTTCAAAGGCTGTATGGGCTGCAAAACGTGCGTGTCCGTCTTCTGCGGAGTCGAAACACTTGATAAATAGTGCCTCGTCTCTGTGCATTTGCGGGAAGTAGAACCATTTATGTTTGGAGTTATATGTAACTCCGTATGTTTCACCAACGCGATCGCGGTACACTAAATCACCAGCTACAAGGTCTGTTATTGCAATGCTTTGTGCGTCACACACTGCTAATGGTGACTCTTGAATTGGTGTTGCCATCGCTCGCCAAACATTGATGATGGCAAATCGTTGTTTTAGTAGCGCATCAATATCATCTATCCCCCGCGCTGCTAGTTCCAAATGGGCGCGAGTATAGCCGGATTTGGCGGTAAAGTCGTTGTGTACACGCTTGGCGGGTTCTTTAATATTATTCTCACCTGGCTTTGACTGATCGGCGTTACGCAGGGTGTGATCGAATATCACTACCTTCGTTGCACCTGTTACTTCTTTTAACAATTGCTCCGCTTCTGGATAGTAGACGCGGTGTACTTCGTCTTCATCGTAAAAGTTGCGGACATTAGTATTATGTCCAGTAAAGGCGAATCCTTCTCGATCTAACGAGATGTTCTCTGAGATAGAACGAGCATTGTAAATTGGCAGTTTGTGCGTCTGATAAGTTGCATTCGTGCGAGGAATCCCGGCCGGTGGTTCGTAAATATAGTTAACAGGCTTTTCTGCCATTGGGATCAGGTAACTGAGGTTAGCCTCTACGTATGGCAGTTCTGCGGAAATCAGTTTGTCTAGAACTTGGTTATTTAAGCTCATAGGTTATCCTATTTTGAATTTTGGTTAATTTCTGTCAATTCATACGTCCTATTTTTGAACTGCACCAAGGGGAACAGGTTCACCAAGAACTTTGGCGAATCTTTCCAAATAGAAGTCTACAGGGTTTGCTACTGCTTGAATTGAGGAGCGATCTTGTACCAGATTCCACCATGTCTGCAAACGAGGTGTTTCTGCTGGTAATCTGAATTTGCGGAAGTGTTCTAAGAGTGGTAAACGCTCAAACCAAGGATAGAAGCTGATATCAACTAGGCTAAACTGATCTCCTAATAAGTAATCACCTTTGCCTAATCCTTCTTGTTCAATATATAGAAGTGCTTCTGTGAACTCTCTTCGTCCTTGTTCCTGTTCTTGGCCATCTTTACCGCGCAGCAATTTGTTAAAAGCTGGGACAAGGCGAGTATTGGCGTAGTCTATCCAAATCCGAGCGATCGCTTTAGCTGCGGGATCGCGGGGTAACAAAGGTGGTTCTGGAAAAACTTCATCTAGATATTCATTGATAATAGCGGATTCATAAATTTCAACATCCCCATGTTTGATAGCTGGAACTTTACCATAGCGCGAAATCTGCGTGTACCCATCGAGTTTGTTCTGTAAGTCAATTTCTATCGGGGTGAAGTCAATGCCTTTTTCCAGTAAGACTACACGAGTCCGTTGAGAGAAAGTAGAGGCTTTGGCGAAGTATAGTTGTATGTTGCTCATGAAATCTTTTCCTTATAATCATCGTGACATGCAGACTATTAGATTGCACAACTCAACCTAAAGCAATAAAACAGAAGCTGTTCATGAGCGATCGCCCACTATGGATGAAATAAACCATTCTGTTTTCTGATTAGTGCAGTTAAATAATTGACTGGCAGGTATCTACGTCAGTTATTATATGATATACTACAGATTGTCAATCGGTTTAATGTATTTTGAATATTATACAGTCTTTCTGAAAATATGCATACCTAATTATTAAGTAGGTAGGCACAAATAAACCTAACTATGTAACGAAAAGTAAAAGCGGTGAAAACCTTGCGATTGCTTGTCTACGACACGCTACGCGAACACTCCACTCCGTTGCGTACCCTGCGGGAACGCCAAGGGCGAACGCAATGACATAGTTATAAATTTTCCCGCCCACTTACTTAGTGCAACTAAATAAATAGCTAGACATACAGCAACTTTGTGAAGTACAGAGGTTGGGGCACAACATTTTGTGCCCCAACCTCTGTACTTCATTTACCTGAAATACGTTTTAATCAGGCGTTTGTGCTTTGGGATTCTTTTTGTTGGCTGTGGCGTTTATTGCTCATTTCAGTGTACGGAAGAGAAAATCTCAAGCAGAGAATACGACGCTGTGCCCCTGTTCCTCTAGGGCTTTCACGCTCTTGCTAAGTTTATTGTAAAGACCTCTTGATTTTTATCACCGATTGTGAGAAAGTCTGATTTAATATCTATAAAACACGGTAAACCGATAAATTTACAGTATATTATAGCTTGACTGGAAGCAAGCCGTGAGTCCCTTAACAGAAATAAAGATGTTTATTGTAAATTAGCCTAAGTTTAGAGTTAACAGTTTCTGATAGTATCAAAGATTGAAAAATTTCTGAAGATTTATTGTTAGGAAATACAGATTTTTCGACAATAAATAATGTAATGCGATAAATAGATTACCGAAAAATACAACGAAAATGGGGATTGTTTATCTCAAATTAAAAATGATATAAGTTTTAAAAAAAGTTGAGTTTTATTCATGGACTATATGCATTCAATTAGAAATAGCAAAAGTGAGAATATTAGGTATGGAAAAAAATATTGCTTTCTCACACTAATATTTATTCAAGGAATAGCGATCGCACTCTTATTGATCAATACAACCGCATTGGCAGCCACAGTCAATCCCTGTCCCCAAGGTATGGCGATGATTTCAGGAGGAACGTTCAAAATGGGGTCTGATAATTCCAGTTTTGTGGAGGAGCGATCGCCTAAAGATGTAACTGTGACTAACTTCTGTATTGATAAATATGAGGTAGTGAATTCACAGTTTGGTGAATTTGTCAAGGCAACAGGATATGTGACAGTTGCAGAGCGTCCCTTATCTCAAGAACAGTTTCCCGATTTACCCGATGAGCAGCGATTACCGGGTTCTTTAGTGTTTGAGATGGCAAAACCAGGTGTCAAGCAAGTTTCCTTTCTGAGTTGGTGGCATTGGACTACTGGTGCGAATTGGCAACATCCCTTTGGGACAGACAGTGCGATTGCTAGTAAATCCAACTATCCAGTTGTTCACATAGCTTACGAAGATGCCCTAGCCTACGCCAAATGGTCAGGAAAATCCCTACCTACCGAAGCTCAATGGGAATACGCCGCCCGTGGTGGCTTGGATGGTGCAACATACACTTGGGGAAATGAATATTCTGAACATAGAGCCAACACTTGGCAAGGAATTTTTCCCTTTTTCAACACCAAAGCCGATGGTCACTTGGGCATTGCTCCCGTCGGTTCTTTTGCACCCAATGGTTATGGACTCTATGATATGACCGGCAATGTGTGGGAATGGACTACTGATTTCTTTCAAGTCGGACACGATCGCAAATCCCATCAAATTAATCCTATTGCCTTAAATCAAAGCTTTGATCCCAAAAAGCCCGATGAATCAGAGTTACACGTAATCAAGGGGGGATCATATCTCTGCGCTCCCAATTACTGTAGCCGCTTCCGTCCGGCGGCGCGGGAGTCAGAATCACCGGATACGGGAACGACTCATATCGGGTTTCGGCTAGTTAAAAATTTGGCTTCCAGCACACTACCTTTGATGAGGAACAATAATGGCATCACTGACCAAATGGCACTAAGAAAAGCTATAAGCTTTGCCCTAACTGGTTAAGAGCCTGGAGGCTCTTAACCCATTCTCGGAGGCTCCGCCTCCAGTGGCTTGACCAGAGGCAGAGCCTCTTGGAATACATTCCCAGTCTTCAGACTGGGAACGAGGTGACACAAGCCTTTCGCCTTTTCTTAGTGCCATTCGTACAAGCCCCCAGATTTATCTGTGAAATAAATCCAAAATCCAAAATCTAAAATCCAAAATTGTATGACTGATCCTCACAAGAGAGATTCTTTGTATGTATCTCTCAAGTTAACTTCTGGCGCGATCGCCTTTTTGACAGCCCTGACGCTAATATTTTCTAGTCTCTTACCTCTACCTGCTTGGGCGGACTATGGCGACAAATTGCCATTACCCCAACCATCTTTTAAAGGCAAAATTGGCATTACTTACAAAGAATCCCAGCCAGACTTCCCCAAACCCATTAAGGCTCCAGAAAATGCACCAAACGTGTTGCTGGTGTTGCTTGATGATGTCGGTTTTGGACAAACCAGCACCTTTGGCGGTCTGATCGATACGCCTAATTTAGACCGTCTAGCAGAAAGGGGATTGCGCTATAACCAATTCCACACCACAGCACTCTGCTCTCCTACTAGAGCCGCATTGCTCACGGGACGCAACCATCATTCTGTGAGTACGGGCGTGATTACGGAATTAGCCACAGGCTATCCAGGTTATACGGCAATTCTGCCCAGAAGTGCGGCGACGATCGCCGAAGTATTGCGAAACTATGGATATAACACGGCGGCCTTTGGCAAATGGCACAATACCCCAGACTATGAAACCAGTGCCGCCGGCCCATTCGATCGCTGGCCGACAGGTTTAGGTTTTGAATACTTCTATGGATTTCTAGGTGGTGATACCAATCAATGGAGTCCAGCCTTGGTAGAAAATACCCAACATATTCAGAAACCAAATCGCCCTGATTATCACCTCACCCCCGATCTAGCAGATCATGCAATTAAGTGGATTCGCACCCAACAAGCGATCGCTCCAGATAAACCCTTCTTTACCTACTTTGCCACTGGCGCAACCCATGCGCCTCACCATGCGCCCAAAGAATGGATCGACAAGTACAAGGGTAAATTTGCTCAAGGTTGGGATAAATTACGCGAAGATATCTTTGCTCGTCAGCTAGCCTTGGGTGTGATTCCCGCCGATACTAAGCTCACTCCTCGACCGGTGGAACTCCCAGCTTGGGATTTCCTCACTCCCACCGAGCAGAAAGTTTATGCGCGTCAGGCGGAAGTATTTGCAGGTTTCCTCAGCCATACCGATGCACAAATTGGTAGAGTCATTGACGCGATTGATCAACTTGGTGAATTGGATAACACCTTAGTCTTTTTCATCGCCGGGGATAATGGTGCGAGTGCTGAAGGCGGCTTAACAGGTAGTGTTAATGAATTAAAAGTCTTTAATGACGTAGCAGAAAGTCCTCAAGAAGTCCTCGCAGCTTTAGATGATTTAGGTGGGCCAAAAACCTTCAATCATTTTCATGCAGCTTGGGCTTGGGCAGTGGATAGCCCCTTCCAATGGACAAAACAAATTGCTTCTCACTTCGGCGGAACTCGCAATGGTTTAGTTGTGGCTTGGGGCGATCGCATCAAAAATCGTGGTGGACTGCGGAGCCAATTCCATCATGTAATTGATATTGCGCCTACCATTCTGGAAGCTGTGGGGATTGAAGAACCAGAGGTAGTCAACGGTGTAAAACAACAACCCATCGAAGGTACTAGCCTTGTCTATAGCTTTGATGATCCTGCTGTACCATCCCATCATAAAACCCAGTATTTTGAGATGTTTGGCAATCGTGGCATTTACGATCAAGGTTGGGTAGCCGCCGCCCGTCATGGACGCTTACCTTGGGAGCGTGTCTCCAAAACCACCTTCGATGAAGATAATTGGGAACTATACGATATTACCAAAGACTTCAGTGAAGCCAACGATTTAGCCAAGCAGAACCCCGCCAAGTTAGGGCAACTACAAAATCTATTTCTGAAAGAAGCAAAGAAATACAAAGTTCTCCCCTTGGACGATCGCTTACTTCAACGATTTGATGTCAAAACTCGTTCCAATCTAAGTACAGAACGTAATAGCTTTACTTATTACACATCAGTTGCAGGGATTCCCGAAGGCAGCGCTCCCAATATTAAGAATCGCTCCTTTAGCATCACTGCCGATGTGGACGTTGCGAAAGATAGTACTGAAGGCGTTTTAGTCACCCAAGGCGGACGTTTTGCGGGTTGGAGTTTCTTCTTGGAAGAGGGTAAACCCACCTTTGCTTACAACTTCTTAAATAGCGATAGCACAATCATTCAATCTTCCCAACCAATTGCGATCGGCAAATCCCAAATCAAATTTGACTTTACTTATGATGGTGGCGCTCCGGGAGCAGGTGGTACTGGTAAGCTCTTGATTAATGAGCAGCAGGTTGCAGAAGGCCGCATTGATAAAACTGTAGGCTACCGATTTGGTTTAGATGAAACCTTTGATGTTGGTCAAGATACTGGCACACCTGTGGTAGATACTTACCAAACACCCTTTGCATTCACCGGCAACTTACAGCAAGTCACCCTGGAATTGAAGTAATAGGGACTGGGGATTGGGCATTGGGCATTGGTTATTCTCCTCTGCTCCTTTGCCCCTTTGCGCCTTTGCGTCTCTGCGTGAGAAAAAAATCATGAATGAAATCTTGTCACTAATCGATAAACTCGCACTTTTCACATTTATCGTGTTCACGATGCTGGGTGCAGGGTTAAGTCTCACCGTACAACAGATATGGGAACCACTCCGCAACCTTCGCTTAGTCATATCATCGCTGCTGACAAATTTTGTGCTGGTGCCGCTTTTTGTATATTTATTATTGCAAGTAGTACATTTAAGTGAACCACTCAGAGATGGCTTACTGATCATGGCAGTAGCATCAGGGCCTCCAGCACTACCTAAACTTGCCCACATAGTCAAAGGCAATATAGCTTTCTCGGTGGGATTAATGATGTTGCTAATGCTGGGCACAATTTTTTATATGCCGATTGTATTGCCCTTAGTGGTGGAAGGTGTGCAAATTAACTCCTGGGACATTGCCAAACCCTTATTGTTAATGATGGTCAGCCCATTGATCATTGGGTTATTCATCAAAGCAAAATTGAGTGCGATCGCCCCCATTATCCAACCGATTTTGTTCAAATTATCTAATGCTGGATTGCTTTTAGGTTTGGTTGTCAGGCTGATAGTTCACACTAACGATATCATTGGCTTATTACAAACAGGTGCAATTTTAGTTTGTGCTGTTTTCATAGTCTTCTCCTTTACCGTGGGTTATCTTTTGGGCGGCCCTGGTATCGATACTCAACGAGTGCTAGGAGTCGGAACAGCTCAACGTAATTTTGCCGCAGCATTATTAGTAGCTACAAGTAATTTTGAAGATCCCAGCGTAGTCAGCATCATCATGGTGACGAGTATTTTAATGATGATCGTAGTTCTGATCGCCGGGCCAAAGTTCATAGAACTAGACCAAGGAACGGGTGTAGAGATAGAGCAGGTAGAGGGTTGAAACTCTCCCTAAGAACTGTGCTTGGCAAATACGCTAAGTCAATAGTTTTACCGTATTATGTATTAGATACACAAATATTAGATCAGATAAACAACTATATGTGAGGTAGCAGATGGTTCAATCACAAGCAAGCTTTTTTGATGCAATTAGTCCAACAGCTTTGATGGTAGCTTATACTAGGCAGTTTACTGATATCCCTTATCCTCAGTCTGCACCGTTTGCAATGGGTAAATTTGCTTTACGGGGTTTAGCTCAAAGCATTGCCCGTGAATTGGCTCCTCAGAATATCCATGTGGCGCATTTTGTGATTGATGGAGGAATTCGTTCTGCTACCCGCATAGAACCAGATAATCAACCAGATAGTTTACTTGATCCAGATGCAATCGCTCAAACTTATCTCAACATTCTCCGCCAACCTCGCACTGCTTGGACTTGGGAAGTTGAATTGCGACCTTGGGTAGAAAAATTTTGATTTTCACTCTACTCTAAATATACATAGCAAAGTAATCATTGTAGATTTCTGTATTAGTCATGACTGTGAGTTCTATTTGTTTCTGTTCTTCATCTGTTGCCGAACTCGTAGCCTGGTCTAAGCTTTCTTGGGGGATAAAATCACCACAGTATTCATTCGCAGGTACAGCTGCATTCATCTTTTGGGGATAACTCAATTTGAGATTATTCATGATGGTAATGAATTGGCTGCGACTGCGATCGCTAAATCTGGGATTAAGCCGCTTTTCTTCGCCAATGGTGGAAACAGTACGCCCTTTATAGTCATGGGCAGGATACACCAAGGTATCATCTGGCAAGGTGAATAAGCGTTGTGTCACGACATCGTATAAAGTTCCAGGATCACCTCCCTGAAAATCTGTGCGTCCACAACCACGAATAAATAAGGCATCACCAGTTAATAGATGGGTTTTGTTCACCAAATATGCTATATGACTGGCGCTGTGACCTGGTGTGAAAATCGTTTCGATGATTACCGATCCCACCTCTAAGATTTCGCCACCGACAAGGGAGCGATCGGCTTTTGTCACAGCAGTATTCTGAGGAACGATCACCTGAGCGCCTGTTTGTTGCCTGAGTTTGCCTGCCCCTGTGATGTGATCGGCATGAAGGTGAGTTTCTAGACAGTAGCGTAGCTTTAATCCCAGTTCATCCAATGATTGCAAATCGCGGTCAACTTGCTCTAATACAGGATCAACTAGAACAGCATCTCCTGTCTGCTGATCGGCAATTAAATAAGTGTAACTACTAGTTTCAGGGTCAAAAAATTGCCGAAATAGGAAAGTTGACTGCGGTATCTCTGCACTGCGTAGGCCTAGCCCGTCGTAGACATCGCTTACGCTTAACAAAGGCATCGTCGCAATAGTCCGCATACGCACTGGTAGTGACTGCAACAACGCCTTAGATAATTCCTGCGCCTGTCCCCGTAATTCTGGTACAGCAATAGTTTCCCACAAGTCACCCTTGCGGGGAGTTCCCAAGGTATAAAGCAGCGTCGAAACGTTACCGTCTGCTGCATATAAAGCACCGTGGGTATCTGTATCTAATCCTAAACCGATGGCATTGGGGCGAATTAATTTCTGCGATCGCAAATTAGTAATCAGAGGATGAGGCGATCGCCGATAATCTGCTGCTACCCCTGTACAATTAACTACCCGACGAACGTGCAAGATATGATTAGTTTGGGTTTTGCGCTGGCATACGGTAACAGCTACACCGTCCGGCAAAGCTTGATATTCCCGAATCCGCCCGGCGGCAATGGTGAGTTGAGCAGAATCCAGCATTTGGGTGACAACATCCGCCACTCTTGGGGCAATGCGGTGACGATGCACGTCCCAATAGGGTGTCAAATGACGCAAAAAACGTTGCTGTTCCTCCGTCGGTAGTTTTTGCCAGATTTTCTGAATCATGGGACGCAGAGAATCAATTACTGCTCGCCAGTCGTAGCCTTGGGCAGCAGCAATTTCCACCTCGGCACGTAGCCGACGTAACCAGCCGCGCACACTTTTTGGTGAATTTTCTAGGGTCAAGAAGCAGGGATAAGGTTGAGCCGCTTGATGTTTTAGGGGAAATAATCCTCGTCGGGACACAGCATAAATTTTACCCCGATGTTGGCGATCGCTCAGAGATAAAACCATATCCACCATCGTCAGTCCCGTACCAATTAGCAACACAGGTGCATCAGCATCAAGGTCTGCTAAGGCATCGGCTGACCAAGCATTCCGCAGATAACTTTCATCATTACTGTTGGGGTTTTGAATGGTGGGGGGTGCAGAAGGTGAGTTCCCCAATGCCAACACAACTCTGTCTGCGGCAAAACAGCGACCACTACGCAGAGAAATCATTGCGCCTTTTTCTTCAGGCTGTACTCCTACCACTTCATCGATCAAGCGTTCTAGTCGCACATCACTAGGTGCTGTGGCTTCTGCTTCTGTCAAAACCGATTGAATGTATAAACCATAGACCTTACGAGGTATGAAGGTACTGGCATTGACTTCTTCTGAAAAAAATGCTGTTAACTCATCGCGGTTGTGCTGAAGCCAACGTAACAAATGCCCTGGATCGTGGGCAAATGCACTCATGTTGCCTGCCGATACATTCAGCAAATGACAGTTGGTATCTGTGCTGTAGGCAATTCCCTTGCCGATTTTATCGCTACGCTCAATTAGCTTAATGGTCAGAGGTTGGCTTGCAGTTTTCAATAGATGGGTAGCGACTAGAGAACCACTAAAACCTCCGCCAACAATAGCGATCGTGGTTGGAGTATGGGCAGTTAAAAAACTAGGGTTCATGGCAGTCTTAGTTATAGTCAATAGTTACGCCTATTTCATCAAGTCTATCTACCAGGATTAAACGCATTTCCAACCCAGCCAAAAGAATTAAGACTTTATTACCTCTAAAGTCTTATATTAGGGACTTCCAAAAAATAAATTATGCCATAAACAATAATGATAATCATTTTAGGGGGGTGGTGAAGGGGCAGCCCCTTCACCACCCCCTTTTCTCCCCCCGTAAAAATGATTATCATTCTGTAAAAATCCTGTGTCTTGTTTTTTTTGGAATGATTTATTATTTGGAAGTCCCTAAATAGGCTTACCACCACGACTGGTAAGGAATTCCACACCTTGTTTATCGATGTCCTTGGGAACAGTTAGGGGCATAATCCCGGCTACAGTATGGGTATCTAAAGTTATTCTGCGTTCGCTGAGATTGCCTCCATGCAGCAACCATTTGCAGGTAATCGGCAGGGTTTGCAGCCAAATTTCCCAAGCAATATTACGCTCTCGAATTACTTTGGCAGTCTCAAAACTGTTAGCCAACAAGTTGCAAGCGTGGGTTAACTCTTGGGCACTGTGACGGTAAACTAGAAATACAGGCGCACAGTGCAACGCTTTCGTGCCTTCGTAAAGTCGTCGCTGGGCTTCAAAGGATTCCTCCTGTTTGATTTCCGCTCCAACGTCCCGTCCCTGTCCTTTGGTGATGGCTAAAGTACGGGCTGTTTTGGATTGTTTTGCCTGACGCGCCAGGTTGTCTTGGATGAAGAAGTCATTGCTGCGGCTGATTTCAATCCAAGCTTCTGTATCGTGGACGTAGCTGGAAGCAAGGATTTTCCACACCCACTTTAGCTGGTCTTGGGCATTAGACCAACCAACGGGGGGATCTGCTACGACCATGACTCCACAAACCTTGCTTTTACCTGTCAGATAAACTCGGTCATTATCTCCCCGATGTTCGGGACAAGCAGAACGTCCCTGTTGTCCTTCAATCAGTAATGTACAGATGTGTTTGTTGGTGGTTAGGGTTTCTGTTAACTCCAGTCCCGTCTCAGTTTCCTTCAGTGTAATAACTTGGGGAATAGGAGGTGCTGTACCCTCATTAAATCGATTCCAAAGCCACTCCCACAAATCTGTAGCACTGCAAGGTGTTACTTCTAAGCCAATTTTGGTATTGAGCAGTAATTCCCACTGGATAAATCCTTGCTGAAACCCTTGCAGTAAGAGCTTTTTGAAAAACTCTTCTTGGTAAATGCGCTTATTTCCTGTAATTTGTTCAACTGCCCAAGAGCCGAATTTTCTACATTTTTCAATCAGTCCACCCACAAAATCCTTGTGCTGTGAACCAGCTTCATCATCGCTCGTCCAAGTACAGAAGGCGATTTGGTTCCAGATTTGGCGAGAACCTGCTTCCTTGAGTTGTTCCACCCGCAATTGCTCGTTACGCAACAGTACAGAAACTGGTTTTAGCTGGCAATCGTCTGCTAAGGCAGTAAGTGGGGTTTGGCGTTTGTGAGGTACTCCCTTTTCCTTGATATCTTCCAATCTTTCTGCACTTTTGGGCGAATCTACCTCAACCTGAAGTGCCTGAAATAGACGGTTTAGTAGCTTCCTTTGTCGTCTGCCAAATCGCTCCACATTCTCACCGTCTTTGGGCATTGATGACTGTACACGCCCAATGTTTGTTGCTACTAGCCCTACTTTATTTTGACTGCTGGCAGCAGCAATCTCTGCTAAATTTTTGTATTTGAAGTTGCCTTCCTCATCTGTAATTTCCGTATACGCCAGCTTAGGGCGTTGTTTAACTGGCTCAAATCGTCCCGGTTCACCTGCGCGGAGAGTTTCTTGAGCAATATTAGGCAGTTTACTGGTAGGGCTGACCATTAATTGGTCGCCGTCAAAATCGGCTTGGTGGTATTCCTCGGCATCCTTGGGCTGAATCCAAACTACGTTGCGAGTTTTCTTCAATTCTGGGTCGTGAATGTTACTGTAGAGGCGGATGTTGTCTGAGTTGACGATGGGGTAACGGGTGAGAATGACATCTCCTTCCGGTAGATGGGGTACACAGATTGTGCCACGAGTTAGGCGATCGCATGGCATTGCCATACCCGAATTATGGTTGTATCCTCCCTTAATTGCTAGGTCACGCCATTGATTGGCTATGTAATCGGTAGCAAACTTGCGAAATTTAGGGGTTTCAATCAATTGACCATATTTATCGCTGCGGAGTAGGGAAATCCAGCGAGATTCCTGTGCTTGATTATTAGCATTACCCTCAATTTCGTCAAAAGCTTCTTCTGACTGATCTTGCTGCGATGGCGGAACGCCCGTCACTGAAGCGAATGGCGTTACCAACTAAGTTAGTCAGTAGTCGGCGTAGTTCCAGGCGATCGCCTCTAACCCTAACTAAAGAAGCTTCAGTACCCTTTGTCAAGACAGCTTTGAGAATTAACTGTTTAACACTAGCCAAAGGCATTAGTTCTTGCACTACTTGCTGACATAATTCCCACAGGTCAACCACAAAGAAATCCAAAGTTTTTCCTCCAGCTTCATACTGCTAAACTTCTAATAAGGTATCGACCATTGACAACAAAGTTTGGTTACTCTGAGCCATTTGTTCTAAAGATTCATGCATTGCTGATAAGGTATTGCCAAAAACACCTTTTTGCAGCAACTTTAAGAATTGGTCAGCAGCTATCAACGGAGTTCGCAGGTCGTGAGTGAGGCGGGTCACAAAATCTTCCCGTCGCTGACTGAGGAATAGTTGTTCATCCATACTGTGTTTCAGTCTCAGCAAAGCCCCCACCCTGGCCAGTAATTCCTTCTTATCTACCGGCTTGCGAATAAATTCATCTGCACCTGCATCTAAACCTTTGACGACACTTGATTTTTCAGAACCTGTCACCAGCAAAATTGGGATAAAAGGTAAGTTTGAGTTGTGCTTAATTTGTCGGGTAACTTCATAGCCATCCATATCCGGCATCACTACATCAAGCAGTACCAAATCGGGAGGAGATTCGGCAACTTTTACCAATGCTTCAGCACCACTGTCGGCTATGATCACGTTGTATCCCTTCAGCTTTAAGGTGACTTGCAGCAAGCGGAGGCTGTCAGCTGAGTCATCCACCAGCAGAATTCTTTGGTTTCTTTGTTCTGAAATTATATTCCAAGATAAAGTGTTCATAAAACGCCTTTGATAAACCTAATTTCTTTTGAGCAGAGAAAAAAGTAATAAAGCTAAATTTCGTTGTCAAAAGTGTATTTTCAAGCGCCATGCTGACCACTACACCGCGATGAACATTCATCAGAATTTTCTAGAATTCAAGGCATTGGTCAATATAATTACTAATTCGTAATACTCGCCTCCAACGAGTAGCAAGCTACGTAATTGGTAATTAAGAAACTGGTTATAGTCTCCCATCTCTACAGGTCACAACCTTATGATTGAGGTCTAAATTTCCATGCATAACGTAATTACGAATTAGTAATTACGAATTGTTAATCTGGCTATGTTATGTGTAAGAGCCAAGGTTCTCGCTTAGAAATAAGCTACATCCTCCTCTAAGTGTGATGTGGACACAAGTCAGAATAAACTGTATTGGTTTCAGTTTAACTTCAGTGCTTTTATATTTTTTTATACTTTAGGAAGATTTTTTCAGAGAATTTTCAGATTAAACGATGTCCATTTTGAACACTGGAGTTTTTTCAACAGCTAGTTGAGATGTGTAGCCCTTGATATATGAACTTTTGAACCAATACTGTAAAAACTACTGGTTTCAACCTGGATGAGGTTTAATAACATTGAAATGCCGCTTTGCATCTCAATAGCCACATTTTGGCTGAATAGCTAAAATTTTTCGTCCAATGGAGTAATCCTTTCCTTGAAACCATATTCGACAGTTAAGAAAGTATAGTTACCAAGCTGCTGAGGTAAATGATGGTAGATATTCGAGTAGCAATTATTGAAGACCATAGCTTAACGCGGATTGGAATGCGTAGTTCTCTCAACGAGCAAGAAGGTATTCAAGTCGTGGGTGATGAAGCTACAGCCTCCAATGGGTTGAAACTGCTCCAAAGTACAAAACCAGACATAGCGATCGTTGATATTGGCTTGCCGGATAGAGACGGAATATGGCTGGTGCAGCAGTTTCGGGAATCTCTAGTGTCGGAAACTGCTGCACAGACTAAAGTAATAATGCTTACTTCATTTGCCAAAGAGCAGATGGTACGAACAAGCTTTGTGCAAGCGATGCCTACGGCGGGCTGCGCCTACGCACCCAAGCAGCTGTATTAGCGTTGCGGGCTGGTTTGCTCAATTGAAGTCACTGTACAGTGCTTGGTTGTTAACTTGAGAGGAGAGCAATGTCTACGACGGGGTACGCCTACGCACAGGAA
This sequence comes from Nostoc sp., assembly GCF_036917935.1. Lineage (GTDB taxonomy): Bacteria > Cyanobacteriota > Cyanobacteriia > Cyanobacteriales > Nostocaceae > Nostoc. The sequence goes on from NZ_JBALEL010000059.1 coordinate 15,978, forward strand.
TTACCCAGGAGAATCGCCTGCATAACACTGACTTGTGTTGTATACAGGGATTTTCCGCTACCACTCTCTAAGTCGAAATAAGTAGCAAATCGTCGTAGTTTCCCCATCGCCAATTGCAACAAATATTCAAAAGCCTCAGCAGCAACTCGCTGGTTAATGCTCAAGGACTGGCTATTGAGCAAAGCCATTTGTTCACAGGACAAGTTGTTGTCTGCCAACTCTTCTGGTTGTGGAACCAGTAGGTCGGGTTGCTGTATGATTGGGGCCGGTAAGCGAAAGCAGCCTAAAGCCTCAAAATCATAGTCATTGGGGTTAGTAGACAGATGAGAACCTAATAGTACCTGACCACTACGCTTGGAGTTACCGCAATCTAAATGCCAAATGTGAGGGGCAGGGCGATGATTGTTATGCTGGAGTACTTGGGCAATTGACTCTCTGGCTTTGGCATTATCTACACAAGCAGTGACAACAATTAGGGTATTGTAACTGGGGACAAGCCATTCGGGATGGAAAGGTTGAGCGATCGCTGTAACTTCCATCTTCCAAGCCAGCGAGTAGCGCAGCGCCAGGATTTTGGCTTTGTTGAGTCCAATTTCTGCATCGCAGAAGCACTGGCGGAAAACGTTAGCTGACTCAACGCGATCGGCACAAGGTCAGATACAGGATAGGTTGAACGTCTGCATCTTTTGTGCAGTTTTAGAAGTTGCTGACGAACATCGTTAAAGACACGTCCAAGTGTTCCAGCACGGGATACAACACTTGTAAAAGTACAACATGATAACTTACTAAATGACCAAATTACTGAATTTAGTCATTTACCTGAAAAACCAAAACCAGATTTAGATAGTGAGGAAGTTATAAACGATAAGGTAAGCACTTCTAATCAAGAACAGCAGTTAGAGTTACCCCAGATTATCAGGCGAACAATCAGGTTAGAACAGGACATTGATACCAAGCTAGATACGTTTTGCAATGTAAATAAAATTACTAGAGATACTTTCCTTGAAGGTGCATTTATCGTCTGCTCAGAAAATGAGGAATTATTGCAAGAGGTACTAAACCAAGCTAGAAAACGTTATCAACAGCGTAAACAAGCCGGTGAACAACGCAAATTTCAGACATTGGCTAAGAAAATCAACGTTAACGATTAAGTTAACCCTAATCTATCCGTGAGAGGTTAAGGTAATCGCACTCAGCTACGCTATATCTGCCCCAATATCTGGGATATTTGCAACTTGGTGGATAATTCCTCTTAGTTAAATCCTATTGCAAACAGTGAGTTATAAAGCTTTAAGTAACTGCACTGGATCTGTAGCCTCACGGCTGTTATTCACAAAAATATCAGCAATTATTCGTAAAACTTCAGCTTGTTCTTCTGGAGGTGCTTCAGCAATCAGCGATCGCAGGCTAATTCCTGGCCTCTGACCAAATAACTCAGATAAATACCATACCCTAGCTTCTACCGGAATAGCCAAAAGTAGCGATATTAGTTTTGATGCTCCTAGATCCGCCTTCCCGCGACGAAAGCGCGATAACATTACTTCCGACACTTTAGCCTGTTCAGCAGTTTTCTTCGCTTCCAAATTGAAGCGATTCATCATCTCATCGAATAACTGCTGATAACGTCGCAAAGTCAAAATCTCGCTCTTGATACTGGCGGTGAAACGTGATTGATAAATTGCCACCCCAAAACATCGAGGCGGAAGAGGCGATTTTAGGCGGTATCATGCTTGATCCAGAAGCAATCGATAGGGTGAGCGATGCCTACGGCGGTAAACAACGCTTAATTCCCGAAGCCTTGTACATTAGCGCCCATAAAGATATCTATCAAGCCGCGCAGCGCCTTCATTGCTCTGGTAAACCCACTGATTTACTCACAGTTACAGCTTGGCTTACTGACCACGATTTACTAGTGCGTATCGGCGGGAGAAATAAATTAGCAACTCTGGTAGACCGCACAGTGTCAGCTGTCAATATTGACGCTTTAGCCGAGTTGGTAATGGACAAATTCGTGCGTAGACAGTTAATCAAGGCTGGAAATGAAATTGTATATCTGGGTTACGAGACAGAAACTGAGTTACCACAGATTCTTGACCAATCAGAACAGAAAGTTTTCCAATTATCTAATCAAACCCTATCTTCAAACACTGAACATAACAGCACGATTAACGTTGCTGCTTACGAGGATTTAAATTCAGGAAACCCCATTTACCATACACGGCTTCATGAACTCGATAATTTGATGGTGGGATTTGAAAGCGGCACACTCACCATAGTTGCGGGTAGGCCATCAATGGGGAAGTCCCAAATTGCTCTGTTTCTTGCCCTCCAAATGATACTACTCCACAATCTACCTGTGGTCATCTTCTCCTTGGAGATGACAAAGAAACAATTGGAGTACAGGCTGTGGAGCTTAATTAGTATTACCAACGCCTATAAGCATTTAGAGTTAACGCCACTAAAAAGCGATCGCATCCGCAGACATCGCTCAGGTAATAAACCCCTAGCAGACTGGGAATTTACAAGCATTGCCAAAATCGTCGGTGTTGCTTCAGAACTGCCGCTTTATATGAATGACTTAAGGGGTATTACCGTTTCACAAATTGCTTCCGAATGCCGTCAAATTAAGGCCAAAAAGTGCAAGTATATTCCAAAACGACTATTAGGGAGAATAGAGAAGCTAGAAGCGGATAAAGCGCCAGTTAGAGAGATTTTGTCAGTATTGCGAGTAAGACTATAGAAAAACCTCATCCTCAAAAAAGCCGCGCAAATCGTAAATATCGGGTAAGTTTATTACAGGCTTACAATAATGATTATGATTTTTGTTTAATAGGATGCTGTAGTTGCGTTTGTCTGTGATCCAGGATTGCAACCTATTAATAATGAAGCTGAACCTGCCCTAAGATATGCTGTCATTGCACGGCGTATTAGCTATGGTATATGGTACGCGTACCTCTGAAGGTAGTTTGGCTTACTGTTCTGTCTTGGGATTCCGTCTGAATGCAGAAATCGAACGTACACTGAGGTGTTATTGGTCGAATGTGCTCTCTAGCGATCGCCTAGCTTAAAGAAGCGCTCCAAACCTGGAAGGAAATTCAATATCCGGAGGCTGTATTCGTCGCTGCTTGTAAAGGAGGTACAAAGTCGGAGGCGGCACAAGTAAATTCTGATGTAAGCGCTTGGTTTAGCTGGGCACGGAAGCAGAGGATAGTGATTGCGATGACTAGAGAAGTAGTTTATACCTCTGAAGAGAAAGCTGTGACACTTTAGGAGATGATGCAGAAGTACCCTTTAAGGCAATGAAGTAGCAATCAGTACTGAAATTGCTGAATACGGGTTTTAATTTTGTGTTGGTAGATAAAGGAATACTAAATGCCTAAATGGAAACTAGTAACAGAATTTACATTTGATAGCGCCCATTACATTAAAGATTATGATGGACCATGTGGTAAGATGCACGGGCACAGTTACAAAGTGCGAATTGAAGCAACATCATCGAAGTTACACTCTTCACAATATTGTCCCCATCCAGTTATGGTTGCTGATTTCAAAACCTTACGCTGGGCTAAACAAGACGTTACAAAAGGCGGGCTAGATCATTGTGTTCTCAATGAGGTATTGCCTCCTGAGTATGAAACGACAGCGGAGATGATTGCCAAATACATCTATGACTTGACACTCCCCGCGATAAATCGACGGGGATTCTTAGTTCAACGAAACCACAAAACCAGTGATTCCTTGCGTCGTCTAAACCAGAGGTGGGATTCTCCCTAAGCGTTAATTCGGGTATGCCCTACCCTATTTGCATTAGTGCAAGTCCTGTTTCGTTTGAAACAAATTGTTTCAAAATGCTGATTCGTCTAGCCCCTATAAACCTTTTACCTACTGCTAGGAGGAAACTAGAATAATGCAGTAGAACCGCATAGATTCAATTATCAAGGTTCAGTGCTTTGTCTTTCGACGGCTAGGTTTTTTAAGTGGTTGATTACCTTTCCACTACAATTAGTATAGCAGCATCTTAGTACACTAATGAATTAAAAGCCGTCGTAGAACGACGGGGCTTTAAACCCAATTTTTCGGTAACTAAGAAGCAAGTGCCTTCTGATGTACAGCTATGCATGTTGCAGTATCAGAAACTCCCAATTCTTGGGTAGAGTATGAAGATGACTAAATCACCCTTAACAAAACCCTTGGTTTCAACTAGCACAATTTCACGCCTTCGCACACTAATTATTACTTCTTGTACTGGAAAAAAGCTTCATAACCCAACAAATCAGCTAACAATAGAAGATTTTAAAGACACAGAGAGATTAAGAGAACGCACACAATCACTTTCACAATTCTCTTGTCCGTCTGCCCAGATGTACACAGGGCTGCAACATCTACGGCTAATGGAGGGGGTGGATATCCTGCGTAGTTTACTGCCAAAGGCAGACGCTCTCTTACGAGACGCTAAAAGCGTAGCTTGCTTCTCTGAAAGAGTACGCGGACTCGCTCTTTGCGCGTCGCTATCGCATTTTGGAAAAGAAGCAGTAGATGTAAAAATCATTTCAGCAGGTTATGGTCTAATCTCGGAAGACAAAGCGATCGTTCCCTACTCTGTCACCTTTAATTCGATGAAGAATGATGAAGTCTATTCGTGGGGGAATTATCTCAGAATCCATGAAGATTTTCAACAAAAAATTGTCGGATATGATTTAATATTTGTCTTGCTTGGGGATAAATACCTGCGTACTTTAAAGCTACCAGTTGAGACTCATTCCCACCAAACTTTCATTTTTTTGGCTTCAAATAAAAGTATAAATTATATAGATTCAGGTAATGCCAAGCTATTAACTTTAACTCTTTCCAATAAGTCTGCATCGCGTTTTAGCTGTGCGTTAGTGGGTTTAAAGGGGCATCTGCTAAAGCTGATTGCGACTGAAGTCAGCAGAGATCCACATTTATTGGAAAGTATATATAACAATCCAGAAATATTAGAAGAACTTCTAAATAAACAACCAAATCCGTTAGAACTACCTCTTGGAATTTCATTTTCAACAGAAAAAAGCTCAAACTTCAAAAATAAAACCCATCGAAAAACTAAATATACAGAGGAAGATTTACGTTGTTTTCTAGAATTACCACCAGCAATTAATCAGCATTTACCAATGCAATACTTCATTCCCGAATGGGATGATAAAGTAGATGCTGGATATGACTTTGTACAAGATAAGTTTAGTCCTAATCGGAACGCTTATAAAGATGACATTTATGCTCATGACCAAAAAATATATGCACAACCCAACTATGACAGTATTTTAGTATCTAAGATAGTTGTTGATAAGAGAAAATCCAAAAGAAATGATATAGAAGCAGCAGGAGGTATCCAAAAATATTTAAAATTCTCAGGAGAAATTATGGGGGATTGTGGAGCTTTTGGATATATCAAGCAGCCAGAACCTCCATATAATACTATAGAAATTTTAGATTATTATCAGCGGCTAGGCTTCGATTATGGGGTAAGTATTGACCACTTAATTGTAGGGCCATTTGCACAGCCTGGAATTAGAGAAGAACGTTACGATCTTACTTTGCGAAACGCAGAGGAATTTATATCAAAACACCAAAAATTTGGATATACATTTACCCCTATTGGTGTTGCTCAAGGTTGGAGTCCTGAAACTTATGCTGAGGCAGTAAAAAAACTGGTTGAAATGGAATATGACTATATTGCTATAGGAGGAGTTGCCAGGACACCAACCATAGAAATTCTAGAAATATTGAAAGAAGTTTATCAACATTTAACACCCAAAACTAGATTACATTTATTTGGAGTAGGACGTATTGATGCTCTTCCTTATTTCCGCCATTTGGGAGTAACTAGTTTTGACTCAGCAAGTCCATTACGTAAAGCTTGGTTTGATGCAGTAGAGAATTATCATACTTTAAGTGGTAAAGCTTACGCTGCTGTGCGTATTCCTTTTGTAGATAAGCAGTCACAACGAATTAAACATTTATACGAAAGCGGTTTTACGAGTTATTGTTTTGACTACTTAAACCATGAGGGCGGTAATAAAAACACAGCACCATTAGGGTGAATTTTAATACTATTTGAGTAATTATTAAGCCACTCATTAAATATAACTGCTATCTCTGGAGATTGATTATATTTGCAATGAGTCATAGCTAAACTTTGAGTGAGATGATTGTGAGCGTTACGACCATCAAAACGACTATCTGTACCATCCAAAGTTACATAAAGCTCTACTGTCATTTCCACTCTGTTGATATAACCAACGTTAGTAATATTAGGGTTAAATACAGATGGAATAGCTATGTAAGCGCAGAATTTTGACGGTGCAAAACTTTTTGAGTATGGATCAAAAACAAAGTAAGTAATTGTGCGCTTGCCCCATAATGCCTGTCCTTGAAGAGTGTTTAAATCATTATTCCATTGTCGAAGGTTGAGCATGACATCCATCATGTCACCTGCAAAATGAATCCGACGAGATAAAGCAGTCAAAATAGTTGCTGAAATAGACATAGCACGTTCAATTTCAGGTTTGACTGCAAGACCAACGTTTATTAAGCTTTTCAAGCTCAAATGATTGAGATGCTGAATTTCTTCTCTAGCTATCTGTGGGAATAGTACCGTTTGAAAGGCATTCATACCTATATGCCGCATCAATAAAATAGTATTTGCTGCCAAATTCCGCCGCCCACGAGCCACATGAGAACTAACCATACTAATAAAGCTGTCAGTTTCTTGCTGTGGCTTGAATAAGTGAGCAGTAGCAAATTTTGCATGGTTAGCCACTGGATCTGCTCTGCTAATCTCGAACTCAATCCATAGCCGCCTTGAACCATCTTGACGTTCTAGTAGGATATCTACACGCGGAGCATAGCCTAAGAAATTTGTCAGTTCCTTGGGCAATATGGCGATCTCATGACGACATACCCATCCAGGGTAAGCTCGTCGTATAAACTCTTGCTGAAGGTAAGATGTTAGTACACCCATAATTCAAAAATTTCAACCTATTAAGAGTTATGAATGAATCGAAATCAATCGATTTTATAGAATTTCTGCTAAATGATGAAGTTGGAACATCAGTTTGGAACTGGGTAAGAAAAGACCAGCTTTCTGAGTATTATTTTATTCCAGTTGTTACAGAAAGTAACTGTCTTACTACTGATTATTCTCCAATGTTTCTATTTAAAATGAAACCTGGAGAGAGTTGGAGACTCGGTGAAAGAGTGCAAATCCAATTAAAGGCGGGAACTTTAAAATATCAGGGAGTAGTAGCAGTCTATTTGTTATTTTTATTTCCTGGTATTGACTTTATACATGAAGTTTGGATTAACCATTATACAAATTTAGAAAATACTCCATCACCTCTGTTTAAACTACAGCAAATGAAGCAGATTAGTCTTCTTTTATATGAGAGTTATGAGCAACCAGAGCGGGTTATAAAAATAGCGAATAATCTTGATTGGGCTAGATTAATTGCTGATATACAAAAGGCTTCTCCCTGGACAGATATTCAATTTGACGTGGCTAAAACAGCAGCACCTCCATCTAATTTTCTCTGGAATCTTAAAAGCTGATAAAGCATAACATTTTTAGGACTTAAACTAGATAGAAATAATAATATGCATTCATTAATGCTTGTATACAAGCTCACATATTTAATAAAATAATAACAGAGTAGTTTCACCAGAGTCAAAAGCCTTGCCACAACCAGTAAGAGTTCCAGATGAAATCTATGCAATTTTGCAGCAGATCAAGTTTTCTCTTGATCCTCAGTACATGAAAGCTGCGCCAAGCATACAAGATATGGTAAATGTTGCTTTGAAACGATTTATTGAAGACTGGGAACACCCTGATAGTCAAACTCAGCTACTAAACGAGCTTATAGAACAGCGTCAGATAGCACGATCGCGGATGGGAAACACTAAGTAAAAATTGTCCGGCGCTTACTGCTACCTGCTGGCGGATGAAGTTGGACTGGGAAAAACCATCGAAGCTGGTGCTATTCTTCGTCAATACTTATTGGATGAACCTTCTGGAGGTGCGGTAGTGCTAGTTCCGCAATATTTACTGGAACAATGGCAGCAGGAATTAGAAAATAAGTTTTACATCTCCCACTTTCCCAAACGGGTAGCAGTGCTTGCGGTTGAGGATATTCACAAAATCAACCAGAAAGCGAATATTGGCTTGCTAATTTTAGATGAAGCACACCACATTGCAGCAATGGCGACTTCTAATGATGCAGCAGTACGCCAGCGTTTTGAGACTTGCAAAAATATTGCTCATAAAAGCGATCGCCTGCTTCTATTATCGGCTACCCCAGTTCTCAACCACGAGCAAGATTTTTTAGCGATGCTGCATCTGCTCGATCCTGCAACCTATCAACTTGATGACTTAGCAGGTTTTGGCGATCGCGTAGTAAAACGCCAAGATATTGGCCGAATTCTGCTGTCATTTAAAGAAGGAGCAAACCCTTTCGTCCTGAAAACTAATCTCAAACAACTCCGCAACCTGTTTGCTCAAGATAAGTATTTACTTGAATTGGCAGACAAGCTAGAAAATAGTTTACAAGCAAATGCTGGCGATAGAGTTGAAATTGTCAGGGAAATTCGTACCCATATTAGCGATACCTACAGACTTCACCGCAGGATGCTTCGCAATCGTCGCGCTTCCGTAGAAGATGTGATATTTGACCGTAATATTACACCGAAAGCCGAGTACGATTTAGATGAGCGATCGCCTGACATCCACGAATTAATTGAAGAGTGGCGTGATGTAGCTCCCGATGACAAACCATATCACCACATTTTTTTATTGTTTTTCCGTGCTTCTGGTACTTGGCTGGGTATTTTAAAACAGGTAATTCAAGCACGTTTAAGTGGTGTGTCCACTGCGGAATTAATTCAGGAGTTTGGTGCTGATAGTGTTCGCATCCTGACTGAAACTCCTAAATTTGCTAACGGGGAAGCAAATATTTTGCAAAGCCTACTGCGAATTATAGAACAACCTTCAGAGGATGGCGATCGCCTGGAATTACTCAAGACAGTCATCCTCCATCAACTCTGCGAACCTTTAAAATTACAATCCTTACAATCTAACCTCCCTAATTTGCTTGCAGAGGTTCAACAACGTATAAAAAGACCGATACCGGGAGACAGTCTGCCCAAAATTGTTATATTTACGAGTTTTGTGCAAACTTGTGGCGAAATTGTATCTTACTTGAGCGATCGTTTTGGTGAGGGGACTGTTGTCAGTCATCAAGTTGGACAAACTCGCTCTCAAGTAGAGGAGAACTTAAATCGATTTAAAAAAGACCCCAAATGCTTTATTTTAGTTTGCGACTCCTCCGGCGAAGAAGGTCGTAACTTACAATTTACCAACTACATGATATGTTTTGACTTGCCTTGGTCGCCAAATCATCTAGAACAAAGAATTGGTAGGATAGACCGGATTGGTCGTCTATTGAAAGTTGAGTTTACAGTATTTGCTGGCGTAGACTTACCCGATAGTCTCCATGATGCATGGTATCGCTTATTGAAAGAAGGGTTTAATATCTTTGGGCAATCTATTGCCAGTCTCCAATTTTATGTTGATGAAAAGTTACCTATATTAGCAGAACTTCTCTTTAAAATTGGTGCAAATGGGTTATTAGAAAATATAGAAGTAATTCAAAAAGAAATTGAGCAAGAACAAGTAAAAATTAGCGAACAAAATGCCCTTGATGAAATTGATGCTCTAGATGATAACGCTACCCAATATTTTCAAGCTTTAGACGATTATGATGCTCGTCATCAGGAAATCCAGCAAGTAACTGAAGATTGGATTTGTGATGCGTTGAGATTTAAGCCAATTACTAATCCTAATTTTTCGGCACTAACGCGTTATAAACCTACCGAAAATACATTAATTCCAGCAAATGATTTGAACAGGAATTTTGCACGTGTTTTAGAAGAATTTGGGACTTTTAACCGTAGGGTAGCAAATCAACAGTCTGGTATGAAACTCTACCGCATTGGTGAAAAATTTGTAGAAGCACTATCATCTTATATCCATTGGGACGACCGGGGTCAAGCTTTTGCTATGTGGCGAGTTGCAGAAACTTGGGATTCTGGGGAAGGTGAAGAGTGGTATGGTTTCCGATTTAATTACGTTATTGAAACAAATTTAACGAATTACAAAAACACCACAAAAGATAAAACTTTGCAAAGACGCGTAGATGGATTATTCCCTCCAATTGTAGAAAGTGTATTTATTGATGCACGATATAAAGCAATGTGTGTTGTTGAAGATGAAACATTATTAAATATCTTGCAACGTCCTTATAAAGGCAAAGGGAGTAAATGCCCAGATTACAACTTAGCTAAAAGTCGTTTATCTATTCTTGATAACTTTATTGACTCTAGCAATTGGCAAGAATTTTGCTATCAGGCGCGTAGCACCTCTTTAGAATTGCTCAGTCAGCGTCCCGAATTTATTGCATTATGTGAAAATAGCGCCATCCGTGCTGAACAAAAGTTAGGTAAGAGACTAGACCAATTGCGCTTGCGTCTCAACCGACTTACTAACCAAGAGCGAATTTCTAATACGGTACTGGAGCAAGAACTAAATAACGAAACGGCATTAAGCCAAGTAATCATCGAAGGAATTCGTCATCCTACCATTCGTCTTGATTCTGTTGGTTTTATTATCGTTTCTGGACGACCTCCAGCTAAATCTGAGGAGGATGATTGATGATTGACTCATTTTCAGAACTTCGGGAAATTCTCAAAACAGGTAAAATCCCTGAAGATATTAGTCATTTTTTAGAACCTTGTCATCGGCGCTTGTTGGATGCGTTACAAAACTCGCCTGAGTCTGGGGATATTGCTAGTCTAGTGCGTCATGTGTTGCGGCGCGAGGATGCAAAACAAGGTGGAAGTTCTACAACAACTCTTTTAGTACCTTGCAAACCTCCTTTTCCTAATCGCAGTATTTGGGAGTCAGCTAGTACAACCGTGCTGCGCGAAGATAGAGAACACTATCTTATCAGCGCCCGTCCTTGGCAACCAGAATGGCTTGACTTTGCTGACAAATCTCCACCAGATGCACCCTTATTTAATGAAAAACCTCGACGGAATTATGAACCAGTTTCCGGCGACCCGTTTTTACAACTTGTAAAGTTAGACGCATATCGCAGTAGCGGACAGCGTGAAGCAATTCGTTCCGTTTTGACTGCTCCTGATAATTCAACTTTAATCATTAACTTACCTACAGGTGCGGGAAAAAGCCTTTGCGCTCAACTACCTGCATTGCTCAACTCCAGAAATAATAATGGTGTCAGCGTGGTAGTTGTCCCGACTACAGCATTGGCTATTGACCAAGAACGGGCATTAAAATCAAAATCTTCTGTACACCATGCCACAGCGTATTATAGCGATGATTCTGTGGATGGTAAAGAGAGAAGGGAAGGGATACGCGATCGCATTCGCGCCGGAACCCAAAGGATAATTTTTACCTCTCCTGAAAGTTTAATGGATTCTCTGGCATCTGCTCTGTATGAAGCAGCCAAGCGTGGAATATTAAGGTATTTTATTATCGATGAAGCCCACATGGTAGAGCAATGGGGTGATGATTTTCGTCCCGCATTTCAAGAAATTCCTGGTTTGCGAAGAGATTTATTGCGTCTTAGCTCTTTTAATACTTTATTATTAACAGCAACATTAACAGAATCTTGTTTAGACACACTGGAAACATTATTTGGGAAAGATTTACAAGTTATATCTGCTGTACAGTTGCGACCAGAACCTGCTTATTGGTTTAAACGATGTGAGACTGAAGAAATTAGAAAAGAAAGGCTAATTGAGGCAGTTTATCATCTTCCTCGTCCGTTAATTATTTACGGTACTAAAGTTAAAGATATCGAGGATTGGAAACGAGAATTAACCCACGCTGGTTTTAAAAGAACTGACATAATGACAGGTAAATCTACCTCTCAACAAAGGTTACAACTAATTGAAAAATTGCAGGCAGGAAAAATTGATATAGTTGTTGCTACTTCTGCTTTTGGATTAGGTATAGACCAATCAGATGTCAGAGCAGTAATTCACGTTTGTATACCCGAAACTATTGACCGTTTCTATCAAGAAGTTGGACGGGGAGGAAGGGATGGTAAAGCATGTATATCGCTAACATTATATACAACTGAAGATTTCAGTATTGCTCGTGGTTTAAACGAAAAATCGACAATTACCATTGAGAGAGGATTGCAGCGTTGGCAAAGTATGTTTGCGAAAAAAGAAGCTTTAAAAGACGGTAAATATCGCGTACCTATTGATAATCCTCCATCTTTGCTAGAAGGAGATATTGATATGCAGAGTGACCAAAACAGGGCTTGGAATATTCGTACTTTAACGTTGATGAATCGAGCCAATTTAATTGCAATTGATTCAGTCGAGCCTCCCCAGAAGAAAAACTTTGAATCAGAATCTGAAGAAGCTTATCAAGCAGCTTGGAAATATCATAGAAATTCTCGCAGTATTCGTATCCGCAATCAGCTTCATTTAGAAAAATTAACTTGGGAATCTGAAGTTGAACCGGTTCGCCATCAACGCCAAAGTTGGAGTCATAAAAACCTGCAATTGATGAAAGAAGCTTTAAAAGCTAAACGTTGTATTTCAGAAATATTTGCACAAGCGTATAGTATCCCCTCACGTCACACTCCAGAAACCAGAAGTCCGGTGATAGTTTCTCGTGCTTGTGGAGGTTGTCCTGTTTGTAGAAAAAATGGAGTTACGCCTTTTCCAGGAATTATGCCTACTTCCAGACCTGTATGGCAAGAATCCAATTTTCTTCCAGGTAAAGAAATGCAAAGAGTGCTAGGAGGTGAAAAAATCTTGCTTATTTTCTATGATTCGTTGGAACAAATAAATAACTTTCAAAGAGGTCAAAAATTGTTTAAGTGGTTAATAGAACAGGGAATAAAAAATATTGTAATTTCTCCAGAATATAGACAGTTTTTGAAAGAAAGTAGTAGAATACATAACTCATTTATTTTTTTGTTTGATAGTTATGAGCCTCTACTGATGCCACGCATACCCACTCTGATTTTTCATCCTCCAGGAATACATCTACCTCTAAAATATTTATCAAATTACAGTATATCAACCACAATACGCATCATTTTACTTCCTATAAATACACCAGACCCAGATAGAGAAGACAGACTATTAATTAATGTTTTTTCTGGCAGATATTTTAAATTTGATGTATTTTGTACGGAGATTAGTATATGAGTATTTTAAAAACGGGAAGAGCAAAATCCAGTCGTATTCAAGGAATCTTTAGGTATTTACTTAAAAACGAAGGACAAAGAGAGAAGAAAAGTATATTGGAAAATATAATTTCTCCTGATAAATTAGTTGAACATATTCCAGAAAACAAAGAGAGATTGAAAGGTAAAAAATTGTCACGTCCTATGTTTAATGATTCTCTTAGAGAAAGTATTAAGTGTGGTCTATTAGTGAAAGAAGAAGAAGAAATTGCTATTAACCCAGATTTACCAGAAGATGCTCGAAATACCCTATTAGGTAATAAGTTATTACCTGATACTCTCACTCACCTATTTTTTGCTTCTAATAACGAAGATGAAGAAGACTTCGGGCGGGTTTGCGCTTGGTATTTAGCGCAAGATATCTATGATGCACCTGGAAATGCGAAAGAAGTGGAAAATCAGGTTAGCGAACAAAAAGTAGGCGATTTTTTAAAAATGTCTAGTGACCCCTTCTTTAGCCAAATGGATGACTGGATGCGCTACCTGGGTTTTGCATGGGGTCATACTTTGGGAGAAAAATCAGTAAAGGTAACAGTTCCCGACCCAACTGCTTATATTAAACGAAATCTCAAGCTTTTGTTTAATGGACAACAAGAAATTACAATCCAATATTTTATTAATAGATTAGCAAAACAATGTCCTTTATTTGAAACTGGAAAGTTTCGAGAAGAGGTAGAATCACAAATTGGCAGACGCGAAAATAATTTTCTTTCTACCAGTACAGCTTTTGCCTTATTTCGACTTCACGACGAGGGTGAGATTCAGCTTGAGAGACAATCTGATTCAGCCTTTATGATTTTACCAAAAGCCAATAACCAAATTGATAATGATGGGCGGATTTCTCACATTATTTGGAAAGGAGAAAAATCATGACTTTTGAAAAGTTTGTCTGTTGGAATCTGGATATGATTCGTCAGGTGATGAATGTCGAAGCAACCCAAACTGCAAATCATTTGTTTCTAGCTACACATCATCCTATAGCAATGTATCGTCAGGATTCTATTAAGGCATTATCACAGAACGAATACGATGAAGCACAGTTTCTCCATGATTTTTTAGCTGAGAAAGATTTTGCCTTTGTACCTGTTTTAGGTGAAACGGGTACGGGAAAATCTCACCTGATTCGTTGGTTGCAAGCTAATATAAAATCAACGGATAGACGGAAGGTGTTACTCATTCCCAGAATTGGGACAAATTTAAAAGATATAATTGAAAAGATTTTAAATATTGCGGAATTTGAGGCAGATAAATTAGATGAGTACCGCAAACGTTTAAATCAATCGAGCCGCACTTTCACAGATAGGGCTGCAAGAGAACAATTATTAAACAATTTAGCTTTTCAAGTTGGTATTAACGGACAACATACACGCGCTAAACTTGCTGATGAAGAGACTCAGCAATATTTGATCGAAAATTTAGCTGCTTTGTTATATGATGATTTTTTTCGAGAACATTTATTAAGAGATGGAGAAATTATTCATCGCTTGGTGATTCATACACTTGGATATCAATATACTATTGAAGATATTAACGAACGTCGTGAGTTTTCTATTGAGGATTTGCCTCTTAATTTTCAAGATATCGGAAAAGCCGGATACAAGGCAAAAGAGTTTTATCGTTCATTAGTAGGTGATCCTGAGTATATACAAAAGCCAACTGTAACTTGGTTGAATGATCACTTAGATGAAGCTATCACCCAAGTTTTGAATTTTGGTCGAGAAGACTTGCAGCAATTAATGCGCGAAGTACGAGAAACATTAGCAGAAAAAAATATTGAATTAGTACTTTTAATTGAAGATTTTGCTAAATTGCAAGGTATTGATAGAGAAGTATTGGAAGCAGTTTTAGCAAGACCTCAGCAAGCTGAAAATAAGCCATTATGTGCTATGCGTACTGCCTTAGCTTGTACTACAGGTTATTTTAAAAATTTGATTGATACAGTGCAACAGCGTGTTACCTTCAGCGTCAATCTTAATATTGATACAGTTGGTGAGAAATCTTTAATTACTCAGGATGATATTCAAGTATTTGTTGCTAGATATCTGAATGCTGTTCGCTTAAAGGAACAAGACATTGAAAACTGGGCTAATTCTCAAAATAGAGATGAAATAGAAAGTGCTTGTAGCGAATGCGAACATTCCCACGCTTGTCATACAGGTTTTGGCCATGTTCAGGGAATGGGTCTTTATCCTTTCAATTCTAAAGCTTTAGAACAGATGTTTAGTAGAGTAAACCCAGATGAATTTAACCCCAGGATTTTGATTAGAGATGTATTAAAATACACTTTAGACAACTCTATTGATGATATTGAAAATGGGCGTTTCCCTTCAGTAACTTTAGGAAAACACTTTGGTAACATGAGATTGAGTGCTGAAGTTAGGTTAAATATCCAAGCTAAAGACGCGCAAAATATCAAGCGTCGTGAGGTATTTTTAGACTTGTGGGATGATAGTAATGAGCTTTGCAATTTGTCTCCAGAAGTTCATACTGCTTTTAATTTACCTCTGCTTGATGTCAAAACTAAACCGAGACAAATTCAGCAGGTTACACCCCAACCTCGTCAAGTAACACCAAGCGTTGTAGATCCTTCAGGGGAATATAAGATTGATACTTTAGTTCAAGAGATTCCAGAAACGCTGACAAAAAAGCTGGAAATCCTCGATAGTTGGAACAATCAAGAAATTTTACCAGATGCGATCGCTAAAGATATCCGTGAGTTTCTTTTCCCCGCAATCATCGAAAAAATAGAATGGGATACTGAAATGCTACTGAAAGGTAGTTTCGTTGGTAGTGGTAAGTTAATCCAGCAGCGAAATCTCATTTTCTACAACCCTAAAGTCAAGAGAGGTACTTATTCTGGGGTTGTTTTATCGCTTCCCCTTAACCCAGATGATGACAAGGAATTTACAGAAATTGCATACGTATTTCAAGGTATTTTAAAATACAACTACTATAAGAACTGGAAGTTTACCAATGGCGATCGCTATTTTCGCATATACGCAAAGTATTTGGAACGTTGGAGTCAGTATGTCGTCGAAAAAATTCGCCTTTATCCCCGCGAATCTGGTGAACCTTGGAACCCCGTACCTGCGGCGGTAGAATTGCTAGCGATTAGCGCCACAATGGCAGGGTATCCTACTAATACACTCGAAAATCTGATTAATTCTTTGTTTCTCGACTTAGATAAAAGCGATGATACAACTCGTGCATCTAGTTGGAAAAAGCTGTTTGATACCTTTAGTCTCAAAAGAAACCGAGAAGCATTATTAGATATTGTTAAAAGTCGAATTGCTTGTACAAAAGGCAGTAATTCAACGTTTCAAATTATTGATGCAATTCAAATTATTGAACCTCTAGAAAAAGTGCGTAAATCTTGGCAACCTCAACAGCAAATTCCTGAAGATGTCCGCGATAAGTTTCCAGAATTGCAAAAGGTACGTCAACAAGTCGATGAACTGCTAGAGAAAGCTATCCAAGAAGAGTACGAACGACAGTTAGATATCTATCAGCGTCTAATATCCGAATTAGGAGAAGACATTAAGAAAAAGGATATTGTTGATGCTCTCAAAGCTGCAATGGAAGCAGCACAAGATGCAGCTGTATTTCGTGGTAAAAAAGACTTTGATGGAATGACAACTGTGTTAGATCAATTCAGGCGTACACCAATTAACCCTTACAGAGATACAATGAAGCGCGTACAAACTGAAAAAGAAAACCCAGAAAACAACGTCGGTAAATTACTTCAAGACTTGAGCAAAGATTATCCAAAAGTTATTACTGATTCTTCAGAATTCCTCGATAACACTAATAATTTTCTGGATGCTTCGATTCTTGAAGCCAAAAGTCGTATTGCAGAGTTAGAGCAATCTGATGGTGCAACAGTAGAATCTAGTTACGAAGAAATTTGTGAGGGGTTAGCTAACTTACGGAATCTAATGAATGAAATTAAAGGTGACACAAAATGCTCTTAGAAAAATCACAAGAACTAATTGATTTATCTCAACGTAGAAAATCTCTGCAAAACTTTGTAGGTAATCTTAAAACTATTCAAACTAGGCAAAAGCAAATTGCTGATGCACTTGCAACTATTCAGCCACTTGTGGAAGCATTAAAAGCTTTTCGCCAAAGGGGTATTGACAATATTGATTTAACTCATAAGGCAGAGTCTATCTTAAGTTTCGTTATGAATGCTGAGGAAAATTTGCAAAATAATTCTGAGTGGATTCTTGACAATAAAAACTTTAAAGGTAATATTTTAAATTCCCATATTGAAAACCTAAAAGCTACGCTAGAACAGCAATTGAGCGAAGTATGGAAAAGCTACCGCGATCAACAAATGCCTAGCACTAACAATGAAATCCTTAATTTGCTGGCTAAAGTAGAAGCTTTTAAACAAACAGTTTTGCAAATTCAGATTATAGATAAGAAGATAAAAAACGTTATCTATCCTAAAAATAATGCTGATTTTACAATATGTGAGCGTGAAATTGAACAATTAAAATATTATTGGAATAGTCTTAGCTCTGATGAAGTTCCCCAAGCTGTATTGCATTTTCTTCGAGCAGCAGCAAATCAAGGAGCGCCTTTAAATCTTTTAACTGAAGAAGTTCAAGATTGGATTAATCAACATGGGATTTCTGATTCCTTAAAAATTCGCTTGATTTAAACTAAAGTAAGGGCAGAGCAAGGGTGACTACCAACTGGGATAAAATAATTAGAGAATTTTTAGATAAGTTGGAACGCCAGGAAGTCCAACTTTTGACGTGGGGAATTGTTGATGGTGGATTTTCTGAAGATGAAATAGAAGAACTTGCAGAAGATTTTCTGAATAATTGCGAGATTGATGAGGATGTTTCGGATTTTATAGCCCAAATCATCGATCGCAAATTGTTGTTTGAGTTCAACCTCAGAGGCGATCGCCTTTTCCGCACCCGGATGGCGGAAGCGGTGAGATTATTTGCCCGTCTTCGCCAACTGTTCCCGAATAATAATTGGCAAACATCTCCTACCCTAGTCGCTGATTATCGCTTACAAATCCGTCCGAGAATTTATCCCAAAAGGTATATTACGCCAGAAGCAGTAATTCAGCAGTTGAAAGCAGACAAACTGCTAACTCCCATACAGCAAAAAGCCGTTACAGCGATACTGCGATCGCCATTGCGCGGTGAGGTTCAACTTGCAGACTTCCAGCTACGCGCTACAAGCCGGATGCTGCGGGATTTAAACAGCACAAAAAGTCGCGGGATGATTGTCTGTGCTGGGACAGGAACAGGGAAAACTTTATCTTTTTACTTACCAGCACTAGCGCATATTGCAAGTTTGTTGAAAAAGGATGAGTATTGGTGTAAAGGACTGGCAATTTATCCCCGTAACGAACTTCTCAAAGACCAATTTTCTGAAACCTATCAAGAAGCACGTCGTCTCGATGCTGTCCTCAAGGCAGAAGGTAAACGTAAAATTCTCATTGGTGCATTTTTTGGCTTAACTCCCAGAAGCGCAATTTTGGATCGGGTGCAGGATAAATGGGAAGCTGAAAGTGGTGGGTTTACTTGTCCTTACCTGCGGTGTCCCAGATGCGAGGGTGCGCTATCTTGGCGACGGGCTGATGTGGAAGCTGGTAGAGAAAAACTTTCTTGTCTCAAAGCATCCTGCGGTGCTGTTATCCAAGAAGATGAGGTGATTCTGACACGCGATCGCATGGCGAAAACTCCCCCAGACCTAGTTTTTACCAGCACAGAAATGCTAAACCGGTCTATGGGAGACTCCCGTTATGGTCATGTATTTGGCATCGCGGCGGCGAAAAAGCCTCAGATAGTTTTGTTGGATGAGGTGCATACTTATACAGGTATCCACGGCGCACAAGTTGCTTACCTGCTGCGGCGTTGGCAGAAAATCATTAACAAGAAAGTCCAATTTACTGGACTTTCGGCAACTCTAGAAAGTGCGGCAGAATTTTTCAGTCAACTAACAGGTTTAAACCCTGGTTCAGTGGAGGAAATTTCTCCTGGTGAAGACCAAATTGCTGTTCGCGTAGCGTCTCGCAGAGAGGGAATGGAGTATCAATTGGTTCTCAGGGGCGACCCAGTATCAGGGACAAGTCTTTTATCTACCAGCATCCAAACGGCGATGCTGCTGCGGCGTGTACTCGACCCATCTGAAGACCCCCCTAGCAAAGGTTTCTATGGTTCCCGTGTTTTCGCCTTCACTGATGACTTAGATGTTACCAATCGCTTATTCCACAACCTTTTGGATGCCGAAGGTCGAGATAGTTGGGGTCATCCCTTGCGCGGAAGACAGCCATTAGCTGCATTGCGATCGCATGGTGCAACTGATGGTAGAGAAAGGCTGATTGCCGCACAATCCTGGCTGTTATGTGAAGAAATCGGCCACGGTTTGCAACTGCCTTTGAATATTGGGCGCACCAGTTCCCAAGATACTGGAGTTACGCCAAATGCAGACGTGATTGTTGCTACTGCATCCCTAGAAGTGGGATTTAACGACCCAGAAGTGGGAGGTGTCATCCAGCACAAAGCACCGCGAGATATGGCATCTTTTCTGCAAAGGAAAGGACGGGCGGGACGACGCAGAACTATGCGACCTTGGACGGTGGTGGTGCTTTCTGACTACGGACGCGATCGCATTGCCTATCAAGGCTACGATCTGCTGTTTAACCCAGTTTTAGAAAAGCGATCGCTTCCCATTGCCAACCGCTATATTATTCGCATTCAAGCAGTTTTCGCCTTTATGGATTGGGTTGGACAGCAATTAGCTGCAACTAAGGGAAGTGTCTGGAGAGACTTTGCTACTACTGATTTATACTTAATTAACCGTCAGCGACTAGAAATAAAACTGATCAAAAACATTTTGGAAACTGAAGCAGGACAACGCAACTTAGAAATATATCTACAATCAGCACTACACCTTACCAAAGATGAAGTCGAAGCAGTTCTTTGGGAATCGCCCAGGTCATTGATGATGGCGGTGCTTCCCACTTTGCTACGGCGTTTAGAGTCTGGTTGGAAGCGCCTTCCTATTCAGCAAGATGAATCAGACAAAGACTATCAAACCCGTGACCCATTACCTGATTTTGTTCCCCCGAACTTATTTAGTGACCTGCTGTTGCCAGAAGTAACGATTACTACACCAGCACAGACGCGCCACGGTCATCCAGATATTAACCCCATGCCCATTGTCCAAGCCCTAAAAACCTTTACCCCAGGTAGGGCGACGCGCCGTTTCGGGGTGCAGCATATCTATGCAACCCACTGGATTGCACCGCCAGATTTACAACAAAGAGAACAAATTTTACCCGTAGAAGACTATTGTGCCGAATTTGAAGAAGCAGGGTATTTTCAATTATGGGAAGATGGGCAAGTTGTAGATATTCGCTGCATTCGCCCTTGGGCAATAAATCCTACCCAAGTTCCGCCTAATATTTCAATTACCTCTAACGCCCAATTGGAATGGCGCAGTCAAATTATACCACCCGACTTGGGAATAAAACTCGAACTGGCTCAAGGTTCCCCGTGGTGCAAACTTATTACAGAAGTTTGTTGCTTTACTCACACTCAACAATCGCCCCTTGAAGTGCGGCGGTTTGCGATCGCATCTCATGCTAACATCCGCTTCCAAAATGGCCAGGAACTTGATACGACAATTCGCTTCACTCAGAGACAAGATGGTAGTCCTGCGGCTGTGGGATTTGCCCAATCTGTTGACGGTCTAGTATTTCGCTTTTGTATTCCGCCTAATTTCAACATCAGTCCCAGCGATGCCAATCAAGAGAAGATTCGGGCGTTTCGCACGGCATATTTCCGATATCGAGTATTGACAGATGCGAGATTGTGTGAATTAACAAATGTCTTTCAACGCGAATGGCTTTATCAAATATATATATCAATGCTTACCGCCCGCGCTTTGGCAGACCAAATCTCCTTACCTGAAGCTTTTGAGACGCTTTTAGGTGGAAATATGGGTCAAGAAATGGCAAGGGTTCTAGACAATATCTTCCAAACCTTGAACGTCGAAGAAACCCTACTGGAAGAAGGGGAATCTGCACCGGAACAAATTCAGGGACGGCAGAGGGTACATGATAGGTTGCTGGCACTTGGCAACGCAGACATAATCCAAACTATATTAAATGACCTGGCACCGATTCTCTGGTCAGAACCTGATGAGGAGTGGCATTCTTGGGCAGCTTTACGTTTTAAAGCGACCTTGGGAGGGGCGCTGCTGGATGCTTGTGGGCAATTGTGTCCCCACTTTGACTTGGGCGATCTGATTTTAGATATCGATCCTGGCCCGCGTCCACCAGATGCACCTGCTATTTCAGAGGGAGTAGAAGAAATTTGGATAACTGAATCTACCATTGGTGGTGGCGGGGTGATTGAGGAAATCTTGCGACGCTATGCTGCTGATCCGGCGAATTTTTTCCGCTTGGCGGGGAGTGCGTTGTCACCTGCGGATTTTGAGATTGTGGACTCGGAACTGACGCGGTTACTGGAGTTAACCCAAACCAGTGCAGATGTTGCCGATGCAATAGCAGATGTGCGGTTAGCCGAAAGACATAGTGAATTAAAACAAGCTAGCGATCGCCTCCGCAAAGTCCTGTCCTCAGAGGGGATTTTGGTAACGCATCCGGTGATGACTGCAATTAACGCACGGGTTTTGCGTCCTGGAAGTACCCCGGAAACTGATAAACTACTGCTGGATTTGATTCGTTTATGGCATCAAGAAGAAGCGCGTTTAGGTATTGAAATTGATGCGCGGGTGTTTGCCTATATCGGCAGCAACGATGACCAGTTAGATCAGGCGTTGTTGCATCTTGGTTTAGTGCAGCCTAATCCCTATTGGCGGTTTCAAGTGATTTATGGGCTGTTGTGGGCGAGGGGAAATATTATTCGTTCTCGCGCCTTATCTTCCTATAATCCCTTTGCTGTGGTTGCCGATGCTGATAGAGAAATTTTACTGGATGTTTTGCAAGTGGGCGATTTTACAGTTTGGCTGAATGAACCCGACTGGCGGGAACAAGTGGAGGAAGCGTTTAAGCAAGGTGCATCAGTTTCGCTGATAGCACCTCCTGATGCGAGAGGAGATTTAAAGTCAGCGATTTTAAGTTTAGCAGTGGAACCGATGGAACTTGGGTTTTTGCAGGTTTATCCAGTGGTGGAGGGGGTGCAAAGACATTACCTTGGTTTTGCAGTGCAGTTGCGAGTAATAGAAGCTATGCAGTGATATTAAAGTGAATAGCTGAGGAGCAAGTATTTATCAGGATAAATCAATAATTTTGTCTTTATCTTTTTTAGCAGTATTAATATTACCTTGCAAGTCAGCTTCTCCAATATGAAATCCTCTTTTATCAAAAACTTCTAAATGAGCAGCTTCACCCCTATGCAAACTGTCTACATACCAATATCGTCCTGTAGTCAATTCACAATAAACAAATCTTCCACCATACCTAAATGATGTTTTTTTAAATCTTATCGTATCTCGTAAAAGTGTTTGTTCATCTCTTGGACGTTCAGTAAAATCT
Source organism: Nostoc sp. (assembly GCF_036917935.1). GTDB lineage: Bacteria > Cyanobacteriota > Cyanobacteriia > Cyanobacteriales > Nostocaceae > Nostoc. The sequence goes on from NZ_JBALEL010000059.1 coordinate 38,829, forward strand.
AAAGAATATTCTAGTGAGCTTAGATTTAATTTATTTTCTAACCAATATTCCAGTGCTGGTTTACTATCAACACCATCTATACATATCTGATTGTCTTCCACATTATTTTTAATCACTGTAATTAAACAACAGCTAATAATATGTGGGTGAGTGATTTTAAAACTAGAATTAATAAAATTAACTAACAGATATTCTTTATTACCATTTTGACTTTTTCGTTCAGCTACTTCTGCCAAAGAAGTCTCACTAACATTTTTATAATCATTGTCAATAGTTAAGCAATCAAATAAGTCTTCTGAAGAATGCAACTTCTCTCTACGCCATTCTTTAGGATTTGACTTATTGAATACGACATTAATAAAAGCAGTTTTCAAGGATCTATCTTTCAGTTGGTTAAGACTAGCATTGAAACTAGATCCTTTGATTGCTTCATAGTTAGCATATATATTGCTATCTTCTTTATAAAGTTCTTTATCTTTAATTTTTTGATTGATTAATTCAAAAATCAAATTAAACATTTTTATAGCATCCCGGAATTCTGCCTCTGTTATAAACTGTCCTTCTAGGGATACTTCGTTAATAAATATTTCCATTACTTACATTCCAAAAAGCCTAGAGAAATCTTTATCCATTTGGTCAAAAAATCCTTCTGGCCATTCTTCAATTCCTCCGTTTGGCTGGACGGGGATTTGCACTACTGGCTGTTCTGGATTTTGCTGGAAATATAATATACTTAAATCGTCTGGAGTGACAATTTTATCAAGAACGGCTATCCGCAGAGCATTCAAGATGTGATCACTGTGTGATTCAATAAAAACTTGTACACCACAACTGCTAACTCTAGCTAAAAATTGAGCTAATCGGGATTGCGCTCTTGGATGCAAATGTGCTTCTGGATTTTCTACGATTAATATTTCACCTGGTTGAGCAATCAATCCTGAAACAACAATTGGCAAAATACAATGGTATCCAAACCCAACATTAGCTGGTTTAAAACGATCTTTTGAGTTACTCGTATTAAATAAAAGTTCGAGTATATTACTGTCAGAACTAGGAATTTCGACTTTTGCCCCATTAAAAATTTCGTTAAGCCATTCTTCTGTTTGAGTATATAAAGTCTTGGCATCTTGACCTAGACATAACTTTTCATTGATTAAATCATCTCTCTTTTTATAGAGTAAGTTAACTGTAAATTCTCCTTTGGCTCCTACATTTGGAAATTTGTTCAAAGTAGCTTTAGGATAAAATTCTTGTGGGCCTAAACGGTCTGCTGAAATGTAATGTATCTTGTAAAAGTACAGAGATTTATGCAACGAATATACATCCAATCTGAGGCTGTATTTTTCTGGGGTTTTAAAATCATATCCCTCACCATAGAAAGGTAATAAATTAAGAAGACGACAAGAGCCTGTTCGTTCTGGTACTAGCCCTGGTAATTCACCTCGCTTTCCTTCATCAAAATCAAATCTATTTATATTCAAAATATTTGAATCTTTAATCTTTTTGTATACTCCTTCAAATCCATAATCAGATTTTTTCCTATTAAAATTTATGATCCCTTGATCGGAAAAAGTAATATTGCTTATCTGAGCTACCATATCATCTTCAAAATTTTCCTCAAATTCATATTCTGCGTGGCCGTGAAGCTTGAAATTATCTTCTTGATTAGGATTCAGAATATGTTTATCTTCATAATGGTATATAAATTTGATTGATTCATTTCTGGAAATACTACTATTTTTAATATCTGTAAAGCTACTTAAGTTGACACAACTACCATTTAATACAACTTGAGACGCACTATCATTATGCTCAATAGATTGCCTCATTAATAGCAAAGACTGAAGAAGCGTAGACTTACCACATCCATTTATTCCTGTTAACAGAGTTATTTGAGCTAATAGGAAAGATGTTCTTTCTTTAAAAACTTTAAAATTTTCTAATTCTATTTTTGTAAGCATTATACATTTCCTAAAACTTCTTGTGCAAGCTTAAATCTAGTAATTACTTTAGCTTTACTACTCGTAGCATATCTTATAGCATCAATATATTCGGGATTTTGTAGTAACTTGTCAAAGTTTTGCTGAATATTCATTTTATGGTCTTGTAAAAAATCATCACTGTTAATTGAGAAAAAATAAGAAACCGATTCAAAAATAGCAATATTTATTCTTCCTCTCCTTTCTGCTGCTGGTAAACGGAAGTTTTTTTTACCAAAAAATTCATAACTTAAATTCATAACTCTGATAAAATCTTTTTTTAAAATTTCTATTTCCTCATCTGTCATAAGATTAATTTTTTTCATTGCATTGTCCAAGAAATCGCTTAACTTTCCCTGATATTCTCTTTCATAATCAAAAATTTTAAATGCTAAGTAGCGCAAAATGGCTTCTCTATCTTTCATTCTTTTAGGAGATATTCCATAATCAATAGCTCTTTTAAAATAATCTTTTTCTGATAACTGTTTTAGGAGTTGAGTAGATTTTCCTGAAAAAATCCCGTTTCGGACTTCTTGACGCTCAAGATATGTCCCACTCGTATTAATTCTATTAAAAATATCGTAAACAACTTTGGCTGGTACAGAAGGTTTAATAATGTATATATAAAGTTGTTTATCTTCTATTCTCGTTTGATAGTCACCCGGTAATTCTTTGAGATTTGAAAAATTATAATCATTCAAATCTGTTAAAGCTTCTAAGCCTGTTAAGTTAAATTCATCATTAACAAATTCGTGTAATGTGGTTATTCTTTGTAAACCGTCTACAATAATATACTTACCTTCTACAGTTTGATTAACACACAAAGGAGGTAATGGAAAGTTAAGTATTAGTGATTCAATAAATTTACTTTTTTTTTCTTGTGTCCAAACTAAATTACGTTGGAAATCAGGATCAATAATCAGTTTGTTATTATCATATCTTCTCATTAAATCGAAAACTGTTTGAAGGTCTACTCTAATGTCAATATCTGCTTGAGTAGGGTCATAAGGATACAACCCCCCATTATCACTTCTATCTTCTTCAGCAGTATCTTCATCTTTTTCAATTACATCGCTATCTTGTTCTTCAATATCCATTTATTTTTACTCCTTTTGTTAGTTTATATACTCAATATTCTAGTGACTTGCAATGGATTTTAAAGCACCTAATAATTTAATTATGACATCTCTTAGCCACTCAGAATGTCCTCCTGCTATCAACTACAGTCTAAGCTAAACTTTTGCCAAATCTCCAACTTCCTCTAAACAATCTTCGCCGCTTAACTCAGCAACCGTAGTCAGTGCGTGTGGCTCGTTTTTCCCTGAATATCTAGTATGCTCGTTATCGATAACATCCGCAAAAGTTCCTATACGTAGAATTATCTGAAAATTACTCGATCGCACCCACCCACACCGTTATAATCATTGATTAATTGAGGCACAATAGAACCAAAGGCACTGTGAACACACAATGACTACTCAATTGATGGTTCAACCCTCATCCTTAATGTCTTCTGGTATCAGGATGAGCGAATTCGGTGATATTTATCTTTTTAAATTTACCGATGAGCTACAGTCTCGCTTTGAAGAACTGTTGCAGAAGAAAAAAGCTGATGCGCTCACTCCTGAAGAAGAAGCTGAATATGTAGGCATTTCCGAACTTGAGCGAATATTTACCTTGATTAACGCTCAACTAGCAGCCAAAAGTAAATGGTGTCCGAACAAACTCGAAGACTTGTAAGAAAACGATCTGAATATCTCTGCGAATACTGTCACTCTCCAGAATACTTGAGTCCAGACCGTTTTACCATTGACCATATTATGCCGCAGTCTTTGGGTGGTTCTGATGAACTGGATAATTTGGCGTTAGCTTGCCATCGCTGTAATGAACGTCACTATAATTTTATTGTAGGTACTGATCCTAAAACCCAAGAACAAGTTCCTCTATTCCATCCCCGTCAGCAACAATGGTCTGAGCATTTCATCTGGACAAAAGATGGAATAAAAATTATAGGTACAACTGCTACAGGGAGAGCTACTAGGGATCGCTTTGACTTCAATGATGAACGTCGCGATGAGCCTTCCATTCAAGTTGCTCGTCGTTTTTGGGTAGAAGCGGGTTGGCATCCACCCCAGTCAGATCCACGTCAAGAATAAGAAAAAATGCCTTCCCGCTATATTCACTCCCGCTTAAGTTCCCGCCAAATCCCTGACTTACTCCAAACAATCTTCGTCGCCGAACTTATCACCCCCAGCCAATGCGTGTGGCTTGTTTCCCCGTGGATATCTGACATCCCCGTTATCGATAACACCGCCAACACCTTCCTTTGCTTAGAACCCTCATGGAGTCGTTCCCGCATTCCCCTCTCCCAAGTCCTCGCCACCCTAGCCGAACGGGGAACGACTGTACACATTGCTACCCGTCCCGACTCTCACAACCACAGATTTCTTGAACAAATCAAAGGCAAAACTGACTATCAGGACATTCCCGTGCGATTCCACATTACCGAAGAACTCCACGCAAAAGGTATCCTGGGAGATGGGTATTATCTTGCAGGTTCGATGAACTTCACCTACAACGGCATTACAATCAATGAGGAAGTTGTAACTTATGAAACATCCCCAGAAGCGATCGCCGAACAACAGTTGATTTTTACTAACCGATGGGGAGGGGCGTAATACTATTTTGGATTTTAGATTATTTAATTTTTATCCTGTAACAATTTGAGTATTTTTTATTACACACCCTAATATATTAACTATGTGATATTCAAAAGCGATGACTAATGCTAGCAATGCAGATATCCGCCACTTCCTAGAGCAGTTTTTTGGCACTGACAACAAATTTGACCTTGGCAAGATTGAAGGTGGCGAAGGAAAACAAGCCAAAATCCGTCCTTGGGTCGAGTTGTTGACCAAAGGCGAACCTCAGCCAACAATTCTTCCTTGCTGGCGGGAAGATAGTGTAGATTGGTACGCCATCGCCCTTTCAGAACGCCAATTACGCCGTTTGAGTGAAGAATTAATGGCGTTTGTTGGCCCCACATATTCGACATTTCGTGGACAAAGAGCGCAACTAAACCCCCAAGACCCTATAGAATTAGCAGTATACGAATTTACTGGCGGTGCTGCGGTTAAACTGTGCGGACAGGCGACGGATGTTTGGGAAGCACTAGAACGGATGCGCCGAGTTAGTGAGAGACGAGTGAAACGGGTCGCAGATATTCCCCGTCCCACAGGTCGCGTACTGCGGGACTTTTATATGGCATTGCAAGCAGGCGATCGCATTTCTGCGGAAAACTCACTACAATACCTGGTAGACCAGCACCGCCTGGATGCGCTGAATCTGCTGTTTCTGCGGGTGCAACTCTTGGCGGAACTAGAGCAATGGAATGAGTTGCTTACCCTCCCGGAACTGGGCAATCTTTTACAGGTTCGCCGACCCTTCGCCGTTACCCAAGCCTTACTTAGAGCAGTATACCGGACTGAACTGCAACATTTTGAGGACAATAACGCCCCCGGCAGTGCTGTAGCCTATTTCCAAGAAGTAGTTTTCCCCCGTTACAACAATCTTTTTGCTGTCCGTGCAGGCAGTAAAATCCCAGAAGTACTGAAATTATTTATGCTGCTGGCGGTGGGTGGAGAACCAACGAAACCTGCACTTCGAGACGAACTGCTAGCAATTGGGGAAGTTGAAGAAACTCACCGCAGCTATTTGCAAAGGTTAGCTGCACTGCTAAAGGATGCTACCCCGAACAGCGAAGGCGACCCCCTGCAACAAGCCGAACAGCTATCCAAAAACGGAGACTTTGATCAAGCATTTTCATTGCTTTGTAATGCTCCGTCGTCGAAAGAGAAAGTTCGCTTGCTCCTTCAATGCGCCTACGAGTTGCAAACTTTGGCAGTGGAAAAAGCTGTATTGCAAGCCTTTGACGAGTTGACTGCTGACGAGCAAACAGCCTTACTAAAGGTACGTTGGAACCAAGATTTTCTTACCCAACTGCGGGGAAGCCAGGAAGGTACAACAAAAGACACCCCAACAGCTTTATCTGTCCCAACGAATTGGCTGGAGTGGTTATCGCAACTGGACAAAAAGCCAACCTGGGAACGAGCGTTATACACTGCACGCCAGGGTTCTGCCGAGTGGGATGTGACTAGCTTGCTGATGCAACCACAGGCGGTGGCAGAATTTGACGAATTGTTAAGTAAAGTAGGCTCAACAGCTGAGTCTATCCTGCACGATGCGCTTCCTTACTTGCTGGGATTTTTTCAGAAAGATGAGCAATTTCCCCGTGGCGAGTTCGAGAGCCTTTATTACTCATTGCTAGAACTACTAGTCCTGAGTACAGAGGGTGGGGATGTTGATTTGGTTTTGTTCAATGATTTAGCGATCGCTATTTTAACTTTGGGAGTTAATACAGCAAAATATACTGAGATTGTAGACTATGCTTTGGAGCTTTGGTACAGGTTTGCCTCACCCAAAAAACTTGATTGGATGCTTGACTTAATAGATGTACTAATATCATACCCCTGCCCAGTCCTAGAAAAGCGCGAACAACTATTATTTGCTACGGCTGAAACTCTACGCCGTTTTACAGAACGTATTGATGAAGTGCAAAGGGGAATCTTTCGCGCTTTGGTAAAAGATTTACACTTAGGAGAATCGTTTCCAGATTTGCTTGACGAACCAGCGAGTTTAGTCGAGCAAAATCTGGAAGTTGAGGTGAATATTTTCCAAAAACTCAAGAGTAAATCTGTTCTTATTTACACTCTCACAGAAACCGCAGCAATCAGAGTAAAAAGTATTTTAGAAGCAGCTTGTAAAGAAGTGACAGTTTATCTCAGCCATGACAAAGGAGGTAATGATAGGCTGCGTCAGTGGGTGAGAAATTCTGACATTGTTGTGATGGTGACGGCTAGTGCTAAACACGCAGCCACAGGTTTTATTGAAGCGAATCGTCCATCACATCTTGCGCCGATTATTTTAGTTAATAGTAAAGGTAGTGCAAGTATGCTGCGTGCAATACAGGAGTATTTAGCTGGGTGAAGAATCAAGGGGTAAGAATAGGTTGTCTTCGAGAAGTGCGCGGACTTCGAGAGATACTTGACTTTGATTCAGACAATCTATTAGCAATTTATTGGTTTGATAATAGCGCAGTATAACTTCTAATTCCTTGTCCATAATCCACTCCTGATTACCTATATTGCGATGCTCAACTATCCAATCTCTGAAGTCTTCTAATACCAAATCTCCATTCTCGCACCAGTGTATAATCTTTTCTGAATTCGTATCTAACTGTAGTAGCTTCTTTTTGAGTTGTATAAGTGACTCTAACAAGTTAGATTGGTAAATTTCACTAAATGTAATTATGGATTCAAATAACTTAGTTATTTTATAAATAAGCTTATATTCTTCAATGTTCTCACAATAAAATAATTCAATAGCCATCTTCTTGTGAATTTTGAGGTCTTTGTCGAAATTTGGCTTGAATTACAATATATCCATTCCAAGGATTATCCTCAGATGGGTAACGAGTCAGACCATTGAAGGTAGCTTCACGTCCTCCGTCCGCGCCATCACCAAATACCGCAACTCCAGGACTAACTACCTTGAGTGCGATCGCTTGGATTAATTGTTCAAAGCAGCGTGTAGATAATCCAGCGAGATTGTAGTCCGCCATGCTGCTTATGTATTATCCAACATTATAGTTATCAATAATACCGCATACTCCTTTCCTGTCTTTTGACACCCTCACGATACATTGATCATCGAAATAATACCGACAAACTCACGCAAAACCCGATGACAAGCATCAACAGTTGTCTTTGTATTGGAAATGATTGGTTCTCCACTTGCACCAACTTGGGTTACTCCTCGTTCTCGCCACAACTGGGAGTCCCTCTGCCAATCTATTTCTTCCAGTCTACTCAACCACTTAACCAAATCTTCTGCCGGAACTCTTTCTACTAACAAATCATGAGCCAACATACCCAACGCCTGAAAAACAACAGCGCTGACTGCTAGTAACTCTTGTCTTTGGGTAGCACGTTCCTGTTTATTCATAATCCTCCAAGGATCGTTAGGGATAATGCTTGCGGTTGCTGCCCAGAATGTTGTTGCCCAATCAATCAGAGGTTCCAAATCGGTTTGAGATTTTAAATTGGGGAACATGCGTTGAGTCGCGGTGACTAAGGTTGATAAAGTCAGTAACTTGGGATTGTGTTTACCCAAGCCGTTTTCTACTGTTTCCACATTCTCACGAAACTGAGGAACTCGGCAGATCAAGTCTTTGGCAATTAAAACCGTGGGCGATCGCTTGTCAAAAGCATGGGATAGCGACACACTTGGTCTTTGCACTAATAGGTTTTGGTCGCGGAAAGCTTGGCGTTCCTCTTCTAATGACAGTCCTGCATATATCAACACGCCAATTTCTAATTGTGACAGGATAATGGCATATTCCGATTCTTGTGTCTGGATATCTTGCAATGCTTGGCGAATGCCATAGCATCGATGCTGACCGTCGGTTAAACGCAAACTAACCGAATGGTAAGGAAGGTAGATATTGCCATCTCTGTAAGTTGGCGACGGTTGGACATTAACGCAAATCGGTGGGAAAAAGGTAGTTCCATCCTGATAAGTCTCTAGGATATATCGAGCGATCGCCTTAACTCGCGTCTGGTTAAGTTTGCGTTGGGCAAAGTCTGGCAACTCCGCAATGTTGGGGATATAAAGATGACCGTCATTTAACAGTCGGACAACATCAGCAAAAGTAATACTGGCAACATAACTTATTTGTTCACCTAGAGAACCGCGCTGTACGGGAACGCCTTTTATAACGAGTTCAAACATTGTTTTTCTAGTTAAATTTCATTGTCTGCCAAACTTGCATACAAGCATACATGGTACTATTAGCTGTATGTAGTATGTATGCTAGGGTCAGTTACATAGCGGTATTGAAACCATTGCCTTAGCCTGTTCAAAAAATATGGGCAGAAAAAATTTGACGCTTAGTGCTGAGAGTGTCAATAGGTTCATCTACCGTACAGTCCAAAAACCATGAGCTTACACCCTGACACGATTAAACGACTGGCTGATGAAGTTCTGACGTTTATTGAACAACGCGAAGCAGAACAAGTTGCCTACGGCATTTACGATGTAACAATGGCAGGAGTTGAAGTAATTGATAACTTCAAACCCTCCGAAGACATCGTATTAACTGCTCAAGAAAAAACACAAGCACTCAGAAATGCTTTAGCGCAACTTGCAAATGAATTGCAAATTATCCGGTTTAACCAAGTAGAGTCTCCTGATGACTGGATTTTCCGCAGTCGAATAGCAGAAACTGTAAGGTTGCTATCAAAACTCCGTCAAAGAATTGTTCGAGAAAACAACCTCAAAGTAGCCCACCGCATCAGCAATAGCAAGCGTTTAGTGGCAGATATTAAGTTTAGTGTCGCTTCTCGTCGCGTACCTCGAAGGAACATTGCAGTGCAAACCTGCATGACAGCTTTACTTAGTGGTGATACAGAGCAACAGCGAACAGCAAAGCTACTTTTAGAAGTAATTGACATCTATCTACCGAAGCTACGTCAGATGAGTGGCTTCCAAAAACGAACTTTAGAAAGAATCCTTGAAGCAATCGAGTTAAAAGCAGAAGAAGGTATTGAACAAGGTGTTGTAGTTACTGCTAGCACAGGAGCGGGTAAAACCTACGCTTTCTTTTTACCCGTACTCGCCAAGATGGTGCTGGAACGTTGCTTGCGAGGTCGAGAAGGGGTTAAAGCCATTTGCATTTACCCACGGGTTGCGCTGTCTGAAAATCAACTAACTGATTTTATTGAAGTATTATTTTACCTCAACCAAGTACTAGCAAAGTACAATTTTCCACAACTGACAATTGGGCTAGAAAGTGGGGCAGCAGTTTACCAACTACGAGATTTCCAAGACACAACTGACGAACGTAAACAGAAAAACAAGGATCGGGGCTGGACTTTTAACGACGAGTATACAGGTTATCTGTCCCCTTTTGCTTACTGCGTTGGAACAGACGACAAAGCTTGCAAAAAAGATAAACAACGACTGCTTGTCCGTCCTACGGATACCAAAACTTTAATTTGCCCTATCTGCAATAAGCAGTATCCCTTTATAAAATTTTCTAGGGATGTCATGGCAGAACATCCACCCGATTTGCTCATCGCCACGACAGAATCACTTCATCGGCGGCTATTATCAACAAAATATCAATACCTGTTTGGTAATGATAAGTTTTGTGCGCCTTCAGTTGTGATGTTAGATGAAATTCACCTACAAACTTCAACTGCTGGGACTCAAGTAGCACTTTTGCTGCGACGATTGATGGCAAGGATTCGTTTGGGTAAGCAGCATCGCAACGAACAAAGCAATTTAGCATTTGTAGGATTAAGTGCCACTATTTCAGAGCCAATTGAATTTCTGTCGGAGTTATCTGGTATACCTGCTCCTCGCATTAAACGGGTATACCCTCAAGATAATGAAATGCAGACGATTGGTGCCGAACGCTATATATTTGTCCGGGCTGAGGATAACGAAGATACTGCTGTAATTTCAACTTTAATTCAAACGGCGATGTGCGTCTTACACACTATGCCGCAACCATCCGCAGATTCAGACCTAAAGCGCTACCGCACATTTGGCTTTGTCCAGTCTTTAGATATAGCAGGTCGCTGGTTATACCAGATGGAAGATGCAGAGAAAATAAAACCAGAACAACGCAGAGAAAGAGAAAGATATAAATCGCAAAAAACGCCTCTTGACCAAAGGCAAATTAGGTACATTCCATTATATGCCTATCGATATCCACCATTTAATCGGCAACTTTTTCCTAACTTCTTTGGTGCAAATTTTAGTTGTAACTGTAATTGTCATAACAGTGGTAGCCCAGATTTGAATTGTCCATACTTCCAAGCAGGAGAGTGCTGGTGGGTACTCAGCCAGAAAGATAAGGCACGTCAAGAATCTCTAAATATTAAACGGAAAACGGGGAGCGATCGCTCAATTACTATCGAGCCTAATGATGACTTAATAATTACAACAACTGCATTAGAAGTCGGTTACGACGACGAAGCATTGATGTGTGTTTTACAATACACAGCACCTGCAAATGTTGCTAGTTTTGTACAGCGTAAAGGTCGGGGAGGGCGGAAAGTTGGCACACGACCGATTGTAGTTACAGTACTCAGCCCCTATAAATCTACTGACTTATTTTTGTTTCGCAACGAACACATACTTACAGACCCTACTTTCCAAAAACTTCCTCTCAATTCCCAAAACCGATACCTGCAAAGAATTCATGGGTTTTACGCTTTCTTTGACTGGTTAACTTATCGGGCAAGTTGTGCAGGAATCGACCTCGAACTCGATAATTTATCTCGGCAGGGGTACGAGTATTTAATGGAGCAAAGTGTCGATTTCGGAGTGTTGTTGGAATTTAAAGATTATCTCAAACAAACTTTTGCGATACCAGATGATGCTATCAAACAAGTATTTGACGATGAGTCAGAAGGATTTTTGTGTCAAATTTTCTACGAAGGCTTAATGAAAGGAGTAAACCCGCAGTTTGAGCGCGAAAACAAGCAGCGCATTAATTCCAAAGAGTTGAGAAATTTGTTACGCAAACACTTACCAGAGAATTTATTTTCTGACATTAATTTGCCAGAGGTGCAAGTTGACTACCGTCCCGATAATAACAACCCGAATAAGAAGCCTAACTCTGAAAGTATCAGTTTGGCGGTGAGTGAAACAATCCCAGGGAATGTAACATTTCGTGGTGGTGAAGGTTCAACTTGGATACCACCAATAATTTCCGATGGAGAACCTGCCAGAATAGCCATTAATCAGTACTATACATTTGACCGGATTCGCTCTTTTCCCTACACAGTTAACCTGCCGACGCGGGCGCTAAAGAAAGTTGACATTACTAAAAAAAGTACCAACTCTTTAGATTTATATCGTCCTACTGCAATTAAGCCCAAGCAGTTTAGTCGAGACTATAACTCATCATTTTGGTGGCATAACCCAGACACAGGAGAGTTATCTGAAAGCCGTACATCTGAAAATGCAGGACAAGATACACAATCATTAGCTCACTCCTGTTCGGCTAACGCTATCAGTGCGGTAGCAATTCGCCCTGTCCGAGGTGACACTCCCACGCCTGCATATACCCTTAAGCCTGGTCATTCTTCGCTTAAGAGCGATCCATTAGGGCAAGAATTAATACAACGAATTGTTTTTCACAGTGACGAAACTGCAAATCTTAATTTGTTAGATGTGCAGCGAATTATTTTAGGAAGTGAATACACGATTAAATTCCACAATTCACCAGCTGAAGAAATTCGTGGAGTTGTCGGTTTTACAGCAGAAGAGGAAAGCCTGAGCAACTGTGCTTTAGGATACCAGATATTGACGGAGGGAGTTTGTTTTGACCTCAATTCCGATTTGCTAACAAAACTCCAATTATCTACTTCGACACAGAAAAATCTGTGTTACCATGCCATCCACCATGCCTTTGTTAGTGTTCTCACGGTTGAATATCAGGCAAACTACTTTGCTGCTGAATATCTTGTTAATGTGCTGCTGACTATAGCAGATACATGGTGTGGTGGAGAGGGAGGAACACCTGAAGGGCTACGTGATTGGTTTACCCGTGATCACAGTCAGTTTGACACCTGCCTAGCAGATGCAATTAACGAGATACAGCAATTGTCCCGTAAAAATCAACAAGCTGTTTACCAATTAGTAAATAGTAACAATGATTACTTATCAATATTTTTGAACCTATATGCTGAAATTCATAGTGGTGGATTGCACTATCAGCAATACTTACGGGACAGCTTTCAGTATAGTCTGACTCTAGCTTTAAAGTCTCTAGCACAAGAAGTTGCAGGTGTTGAGGCACTAAATTACGTTGCAGCCTGGACTGAGTTACACGCTGACTTTGACGAAAAGGCTGCCCCTCGTATTTGGTTGTACGAAATTGGGATGGGGGGTATTGGTGTAATGCGGGCAACCCATGACTTGCTACGCAACCATGCTGATAAATTTTGGACAACCCTCGCCAACAAAATGACTCGCTGTACCACTGCCCAAGAGGAAGCTTTTTTGCGTCATTTATTAGCACAACCTGAGTCTTGGTTAGAAGAGTGTGTAACTAGAGCAAATCAAATTATAGCAGCAGGTAAATCTAGCGATCGCCAAAAGAAAATTGAAGAGTTAATGGCACAGGTACGGCAACAACTAGGTGTACCTATGCGCCAAACTCAACTCAAAGCTTTACTACGGGTTTTTATTCCCGACTACATTCAGCAACTAGGCGATACACCTCTGGTTAACTGGCGTATTTTTCGGGAAATTAACCACGAGTTTCTTCCTTGGTGTTCTGAACAGCTAAAACGTGACCCTACATTTACCGAAGCAACGGCACTACTTTACCGCAAAGTAGTTAAAGCCAGACGTGACAAACAACCACCGCCCTATCCAGAGTTAACACGTTTACTTGAAATTTACGAAGCCGAATATGGTGCTTCGTTACCTGAAGCACGTAAAGCATTTGAAGCAGGGATAGAACGCCGGATGCTTTTAAATTGTCGCTGCAACTGCTCTAGTTGCTTAGACGACCGCAGTGGCGACATCGAATCACCAGGTTTAAGCCGTAACCTTCTTAATCGTCCCCTACTGACAGAATGGTTAAATCAGGTTCGCGCCGCTCAAACCGTAGAATTAGATGGCACTGTAAGCGGTGCTAGCATCTGTGAAAGAATGAGAACCTTGCTGGAAAATGGCTGTCAAACGATTTATTTACGGGTAAGAAGCGATAATCTTGCGTCCCTCTGTAACACAATTAGCTACTTGACAGACGCTGGCATCGACAGAGATATCGGTATGGTTTACCCAATGATTACTGATATTCAAACCATATATCCTAACGACTTAAGACCAAGTGAAGCACCTGTAATTCAAGTAACAGTTCGTCCTATAGAGTGAGGTTCCCCCAGTGGCAAAGCAATCAACTCAATTGCAACTCAGTGGTCAGGCAATGATTTACAACTTTCTGCTCAATGAGATTTTAGCATCACAACTAGAGGGCAGTTACGAGTTTTGGATTGTCTCACCTTGGGTAACAAATTTCCGTTTAGAAAAACCCTACTATGTCTCTTTTGGGGAAATTGTAGAGACAAAGCAAGAAGCACTACACCTGTTTGACATTCTGCATCAAATGGCCGCCAATGGCGGTAAAGTGTACATCACAGTAGGTAGCGATAAAGAATATTATCCAATATTAAGACAACTGAGCAATAAAAGCGATCGCCTGAAGGTACGGGTACTTTCCAAACTCCATGCCAAGGCATACGTTGGTCGTTACGGTGCTATTAACGGTTCACTAAATTTAACTGATGGGGGAGTTAATCAAAATTTTGAACTCTTCACGTACAATCATGACGAACGGAGTATTGCTGAATTACGGAACATATGCGTACAGCATTTTGAACAAGGGTTGCCACTATAATGTCGTTTCAATATGAAATTAATCCAAAACTGGGAAGTGTTGACCAAGTGGGACTACGTTTGCGGTGTAATGGTCAAACTCAAGCAGATGAAATTTATCGAGGACTTAGACAAGCTGGTTTCAACGTCACTCGCTTGATGCCTTCAAGTCATGAAGATTATACTCATTTTGTTTACGTGACTGCTACAGAAGATAACGTCAGTAATGCTATGCCACAAATTAAAGCTAATACCATAGCTTTAAATGATGCTAATAGCGTCAAAAAAGAACCAAATGTTAAAGACTTTAAATCATGGCAAAGTCTATTTCGTAAGGCTATCAAACAATTAAATAATGACTATCAAAATCCGATAAGTTCCGTCCAAGAAATTAATCAAAATATCCTAGAACAAAAAATTACTGCTGGACGTATTACTGAAGTTGAAGACCATCTGCTGCGGCAAGTTGATGTTAATGATAGCAATGCTCTGCGAACATTAATTGCACTTTATGCCAAGACAGAACAGCATGAGCAATTAGTACAACTTTGTAAAGCTAAACATAAAAGTATTCTGGCTTTACCTGTTTCGGGAAGGTTGGTAGAGCAATTAGTAACTGCTCATCTCCAGTATTACCAACAAACAAAAGAACAAGAGTTATTAGCTTCTGTGCAAGCATTAGCACAAGAATTTTTACCCGAATTAGAGAGGTTACGCCAAGCCAACGGAGTACGAAAACTGTTACATTTGTCCTTGGTTCCTCAAGAACCCTTACCAACAACAGAAGGAGCTACACTCAACGAACAATTGACGCAGTTATTAGAAATTGAACCAGGTGAACGTATCTCCCAACTTGATAAACTTAAAGATAAATATCCTAAAGCTATTAATGTACTACTCGCTTTAGCTGATGCTTACATATCAATTGATCTTACTGAATATGCTTTACAAATATATCAATCAATTACCGAAAATACAGAAGAGTTGCAACAACGTCATGCAGAACTACTTTTAAATATTCAATGTTTCCAAGAAGTAATTGAATTATTACCAAGTGTAATTTCTGAACTTTCACCAGCATTGGCGGGATTGCGTGGTGCTGCACTTTATAACTTAGTCCAAAAAACACAAGCTAGGGAGTTTTTAGAAAAGGCGTGGCAAGGAGGTGAACGTAGAGTTAAAATTCTGCTACCTTTAGCAAAATTATGGGCTACAGTTGGCGATCCAGTTAAAGCAGGGGAGGTATATCAAATACTCCTAGAAACAGCTGATGAACAATTAACATTGTCAGACCGCGCTTTAATGGCTAGAGTTGCTAATCTTGATGGTTTTGGTGATATTTCTGATGATGATAAAGTTAGTTATTATGAGTTATGTGTAAATTTGGCTGGAGTACGCCTGCGGGATTTACCAGAGGCAGAAGAAATATTAAAAGACAGATTAGATTTGTGGAAGCAGTTACAAAACACGTCAGGAATGATCAACGCTTATGCTGACTGGCTAGATTGGCTTGCTAACGTGGGAAAGTGGGAAGACTTAAACAAAGAACTAGATATTTTAAGAAATCTTGAAATCCAACAAAAAATCAGTTCGCTACAGTATTTTGAATTACTTGAAGGACTGGAAGCATACATCAATTTTCAACCCACTTTACGTCAAAGTTTAGCAAATGACTACTTTGGTTTAGCTATTGCTGAAGTAGATAACGCATTACGTCAAGAAGAAATCGAAGCGCCTTTTTTTCAAGATTTAAAACGCGCTTTATTCTACCTTAACTCGGATTCAGCGAATGAGCTTGTTGAGTATCGCCAACAACGTCGTGCTGAGGCTACTAAGCTGGAGGTACAAGTAGCTTCAGATGAAAAAATAGTATCAAAAACTCAAAACTTGGCATCCATACATCTTGCGTTAGTTGGTGGCCACCAAGCAACTCGACGAGAAGTCATCCGTGAATTGTGCGAAAATTACGGGTTACAAAATTTTGTTGAGGTTGCGCCCTCAAGTGAGGCATATATAAGTCGTAGTAATGTACAGGCACAAATAAGCAACTGTAATTTAATTGCAGTAATTACTGGATATATGGGTCATGATTTAAGTCAAATTGTCTCTGATTTAAAAAAAGATGGTGCTTTAACAGGTGATGTATTGTTTCTAGCTTGTCGAGGTAAAAGTGGTGTAGTTCGCGCAATTCTTAATAAGGTGCAGTAAGAAAATGGCTGAAAATTTTCCTAAGCTCTCATTTTAGCTATTCAGAAAGCGTTAATGCGGACGATTTATAGTCATACATGAGACAGCACAGTGGAAAACCACTAAAATAATCTCAATTGCGACCAAGTAACCCACCCTTTAGCGACTATGACGCAGCGATCGCTCAAAATTAGCCAAGAATTTATTGAACGAGGTTTGGCGCTGTTTAAATTAGGGCGATTTGAGGAAGCGATCGCATCATACGATAAAGCTATAGAAATTAAACCAGACTTTTATGAAGCTTGGCTTTATCGAGGCGAGGCACTAGCTAACTTAGGGAGAATTGAGGAAGCAATTCATGATTATGGGCAAGCATTGGTAATTACACAAGAAATAGACGCTCGCTCCAAGCAAGCTTCTTGTCTCAACAATTTGGGCAATGCGATTCTCAGGCTTTAATTTTAAACACCTCAGACCACTGTTGGTTATTGTCCGCGATATTTGCTTGCAGAAGTTTTTGAGTTGCTTCGACAAAATTCTAACTTAGAGGTGCGGGTAGAGCGTGTCAATAAACCTCCAACTCCGCTTCAATTTCGCCTGTTGTGTAAAATGAGTGTTGTTTGCAGAGATGATTTTAGCCCCTTTTCAAGTTCTCAATATCAGCCGCTTATTGCAGAGATGATGGCTGTGATAAAATCTACTTGAAAGGTAGCAAAGCTATAATTAGGATAAAAGACAAGCCAGATAGCGCCGATGAAGAATCACATATGGCAGAATTAACGATTCAAATTTCAGATGAACTAGCTCAACGTTTAGAGCCTCTGCAAAATCGCTTACCCGAATTGCTTTGGCGATTGTTAGACGTTGCAAATTTACCATCCATATCTCAGCCAAAAGTTAAAACAGAGACTACAGATATTCCCGCAGTTTATCAAGAAGTTTTGGATTTTTTAATCAAGCGTCCAACACCAGAAGAAATTATTGCTTTTAAAGTTTCATCAATAGCTCAAACGCGGTTGGGAGAGTTATTAGAAAAAAACCGCTCTGCAACACTTAATTCAATGGAATTAGCCGAGTTAGATGTTTATGAGCAATTAGAACATATGATGATTTTATTAAAGGCACGAGCTTTCAAACGCGATTAGGAAACATGACTTCTGATTATATTTCTGCGGAGCTGCGTAAGCTAATAATAAAAAGAGCTTCAAAGCGCTGTGAATATTGTCTTATTCATCAGCATCTTTCTATTTATACCCACCAAGTAGACCATATTATTGCAGTAAAACATAGTGGTGAAACCACAGAGGATAATTTGGCACTTTCATGTTTATCCTGTAACCGTCATAAAGTGTCGTAATTCTTGTATTGCACGCTCAACTCTTTTCCTAGCGACCGCCACACTAATTTCTTTTCCCTCTTGATTTGATAGTACCTCAGCAATTTGAGTCCAAGATAGTTCTTGAAAAAATCGCATTTCAATAATTTTTCTACTACTGGGTTTGAGTTGTAAGATAATATGATGTAATTGTTCTGTATTATTCTCAAAATTTACTTGCGATTGCAAGTTTTTTAGATGTTCAATTTGGCTTGATTCTTGAGCCTGAGTATTTTTATTTTCATTATACTGCTTATTTATATATCGTTGACAAACAACCTTTGCCCAAGCTAGTGGGTTTTTGATATCTTTCCCAGAATGAAGTTCTTGAAGTAGACACAAGATAGCATATTGGATTACATCTTCTCCTGATACATAGCTAGAAAGTCTTAAAACGTGAATACGGTAATTTATATGGTTTATCAACGGTTTAGACTGTCTTACCTGCGTAACAATATCTGAAAGTTTTTTATCAAGTTCTACCAAGGCATCTGTTTTAGTCGATTCCAGAGATTCTATAGTTTCCCTAGAATCTAAAGGATTTTCATATTCCTCGTATGAATCTTCAAGTAATTCAGGTTTTTTTATGGAAATTTCAACAGTACCGCCTTCAATATCACTTTCAGGTAATTCATATTCTCCAGTGCTTAAGATAGCCAGCACCATTTCTATGTCTTGTTCATTTTCTAAGATGACACCTAAACTATCGCTGTGACTCTCAGTTATAAATTCAGGAACTTTACTCAGGTGCATTTGGTCAGCTTGTTGACCTAAAGAACCAAGATACCTCTCCCCTTCATCGTGAGTAGAATAATATCTTTCATACTTGACATAAACTTTTCCATCAAAATCTGGTTTTAGTGTTTCAATTGCTAAATCTACAAAAGACTCAAAATCAAGGTATTCATTATTGTATATAGCAGTTAATAATAGCTCCGAATCTTCAAAATAATAGTAATTCTCGTTTACAAATTCAATAAAAATATCTTGCTCTAGTTTCTCGTACAGGTAACATAGGATTGTATTTGTCTGTTTATCGCTTACACTTATCAGTTTACGCAATTGAAATACTGTATCTTGCTGCTCACCATCTGAAACGGCCACCATTGCTTTAGAATAAATTACTAAAGGCTTAAAACCTGCTTCCACCAATGGATCTGCTAAAGTATCCACCAAAGAAGCCAGCCGCAAAACCTCCCCCATATCTTCCTGCTGCACCATCTCACTCAATCTCTGCGCCAACTCCCGCGCCGCCTCATCTGGCTTAGTATAAGCCAATGCCGTCCACTCCTGCGCTTCCCGCAAATCCCGCGTGTCTGCGTCATCATCGTTCAATCGCTGTGCCACATAATCCAGCAAAAACTCCCCCAACTCATCAAATCTTTCCTGTCCAAATTCCTCCTTCAATTCCCGCAACAATAAATTACGGTCAGCAATATCCATCTCATACATCTCATAACTCACTTGGCGACACAACCGCGACAGCAACACATGAGCAACCACCGTCCAAGGGGCTTCAGGGACAAAGTTTGCCCAAATTTGGTAGAGTAAATCAGGTGTAAGTACCAAAGGAAACGCCGCGTGACGAGCCAAGTTGCGATGTGCTTCCCCAAACTGCTGGGCAAACCCTTCAACCCTTCTTTGGGCGATTCGTATTTCCCGCTCCTTGTTTGTGGTAGGCATTAAATAACCTCAACTGACTGCCATTGCAAATAACTCATTCCAAATAAAAGGCACAATTAAATATTATCCCGCAGCCAATTTCTAAAAGCTTGAATTGCTTGGCTGCTACCAACAACTTGACTTTGGTGGACGTATTGATTTACTAGCTCAATTATCGGAATATCTGGAAAAGTAGGACTAAAATTTGACTCTATATATTTTCCACCTTGCAAGACGTTAATTTGTAAGCCTTGTTTTCCATATCGCCAAAGTTCTGGTACTCCCAAAATTTGGTAATTATCCAATTGCGTGCGAGAAGTTAAATCAATTTCTATGGCTAAATCTGGGGGTGGGTCTACACTTAAATTTATGCGATTTTTACCAATAACTGCCGCTTGATTTTGAATGTAAAAACAAGTATCCGGTTCTACTCCCTGACTCATTTTTTCGTTTTTTAGGGTGGTTGAACCTAAAGCATCATAATTGATACTTAGTTCATTCAGTAAAATTTTGACTATATCGCCAATAATTTCTTTGGCTTTTTCATGTTCAGGTAAGGGAACCATAATTTCTAAAAAACCATCACTATAGGAAATTCTGGCAGCGCGATGTTCTCCTAATTCCGCCAAAATATTTTCAAATTGCTGCCAGCTAACGTCCTCAAGTAACAGTTGCTGTCCCGGTTGAATCCTCAATTGTCTTAACTCTAAAAGCATAAAGATTCATCCAACTCTTTTACTACAATATATCGACCCCGCAACACACTAATTGCCGCATTCATCCCCTGTGGACTCATCTCAAACATCGGCACAAAACGGGCAATTTCCTCAGCCGTAGTTTGTCCCCAGCATTCACTAGGCATCGGATTGAGCCAAGCATAATAACGCACCGACTGCTGTAACTGCTCAATCCATACCTTAGTATTATCAACCCGTTCTTGGTCAAAATTCCCCCGTGCTGCTCCAGCATCGCTAATAATTAATACTGCCGCTCGTTCGCCAATTTCCTCCAACACTTCAGAAACAGCTTTGGCATCAAGCATCGCCGGATGACGATACAAGTATTCATCCGGGTAGTCATGAAAATAAAATACATTAGTTGTTCTCAGCCGTCCTCCCCGTTCTGCCGTTTCCACCAACTGGCGCGATAAATCGTGAAACGGCACCATCGAGCCTTCCTGGTCAATTAGTAACACCAAATCAGTGCGATTTGTACGCAGAGGCATCAGTACAGGTTGTAGTAAAATCCCCTCACGCCCAATTTTTGCCACCGTTGCTTCAATATCTAATTCTGTGGCTACTCCTTGGCGCACCGGACGACGCAGATAACGCCAGCATTGCTTCATTTGTCTTTTGGTAACAGGAAAATATTCTGTTAAAAGCATATAGTTAGGGCGTTTCATTTCCCTATCTTTGCGACTACTTCGCACAGCTTGGACAGCTTGCACTGGTTCTGGTGTAATAGTGGGAGTTGTCTCTAAATCAGGTAATGGTTCATCAATTGAAGGTGCTTCAGATATTGATGTTTCTATTGAGGAAGATTGGGAATTTTTTTGTGTAAATGAGTGTGAAATTGAATTTGGTGTGTCAGTGCTTGATGGCGTTTGGTCTATGGAATTTTGAGAACTTTTTTGTGTAGGTGAATCAAAATTTACTGGGTGCGATTCAATTTGCTTCCACATCTGCTCAAATAACCGACGAATCAGGCGATTTTCCTCCTCAGATTTTGCCCATAACATGCAGCAAAGCTGCTCTAATTCTTGGCGATTATTGACACCAAACCCCGCTTCTAAACTACGTGCAACCACTAGATATTCTTCAACCCCCAACGGCAAACCATGCCGCGATCGCAGGCTGTTAAAAATATCCAGCAGTGGTAGTTCTTCAAGTTTCATACTTCAAATACCGCAGATGGTCTTCCCATTTCTTGAACAGAACTTCCGGAAAAGGTATTTCTCCCTCTAACTGCTTTAATACCTCATCTTCAGGAAATTGCCGCAACACTGCAAACCAATCCAACAACTCACTGGTGCTAACCTTTTTACCAGCTTTCCCCTTCTCCATTTTCTGCCGCAGTTCGCTAAAACGCTTCACCGCAGCTTCCACCAAATCAGAGGAAGATTCCAAAAAGTGTGACTTGACAATATTAGCTAACTGTGGATATGGAAACTGAATATAATAAAATAGACAACGCCTCAAGAAAGCGTCAGGTAGATCCTTTTCATCGTTGCTGGTAACGAACACAATGGGAGGGTAATTTGCTTTAACTTCTTCCCCCTTTTCTTCAATCGTAAATTTCTGTTCATCTAACTCTCGCAATAAATCATTGGGAAAGTCAATATCAGCTTTATCAATTTCATCAATTAGCACTACAGTGCGTCGTTCATTTCTAAACGCACGTCCCAAAGGCCCCAATTTAATATAATTATCTAAATTCTCAACTTTAGAATTCTTTGCTTCCCCCATGCGAGCCAGTTGAGCATCATGCAAACGACCAACAGCATCGTAGGTATAAAGTCCATCCCTCGCCCTGGTTGTAGACTTAATATACCAAGTTTCGTAGGGTAAACCCAATTCGTGAGCGATCGCCTGCGCTAAGGTAGTTTTACCGCAGCCTGGTTCACCTTTAAGCAATAAGGGACGTTTTTCTAAGAAAATGGCGAGGTTAACGGCTTTGATGAGTTCCGATGATGGCAAGTAAGGAGAAAGCCCATACTTTTGACACTCCTGGGGTGAAATTGGCTTGCCAGTATAATATTGCTTACCATTGGCGGTGAGTACACTTGCTAAATCAACCATTTCGCCAAATCTCCTTCCCAAGTATGACCGCAATGACAGCAAATTTCTTCATAAACAAATTCTGGGACACCGTTTTCTGTTTTTTCTAACAATATTTTGGCTGTTAACCCAGTAGGTATCCGCATACTTTCTATCGCCGTCACCATGTCAATCCAATCATCCAATACATCTAACCCAAAGGGAGTAACGGGTGGTAAGTGCAGAGGGATGCGGGGATACTCTGGTTCATCGAATTGCTTTGCCAACAGGACATTTGATTCACAAACACTGCCGCTATTATCTACCAAAAACATTAGTAAATGTGTATTCTGTTGAGTGGGAAGGGAATTTACTTCAACTTGTGTCACCAGTGGTTCCCAAAATTCTTGCAGCCATGCCACTAGAAGCTTTGGCGGCATATAATCCACGGTGTAAAATATCAAAATTACATCTTGAGTGAAAAGGCGATCGCAAATTTTGTGAGTAATCTCCTTTGGTTCTACATCTTTCGGTAAACGAAACCAAGATGCCAATTGTCGCCACAGGTGAGGGATACTTCTACCTGCACCGTTGTGACTTACGTCGATTTTAATTGGCGAGATATTTTTCCACTCTGGCTTCAACCGGAACAAACGATTTACCAAAAGTTGCTGTCCGCAGTAAGGTTCGCCGTGAACTAAAAAAGCAGCAGTTCGGTGTAATTCCATAACTTTTTTAACTAGCCGCGCCTGTGATTTGAAGTCCATTTGCAACAGCAGGTCAAATAGTAAATGCGCTGGTGTTTGGAAACCTTGAAACTCTGTAATAATTTTATCAATGTTTATCTGGATATCTACACCGACATCTTTACGGATTTCTGTCAGTAAAGCACAAATTGCAGGTTTGCCGGGGGTAATTTCGCTATAGATATCCAGTACCTTAACCATATCAGTTATAAAAATATCTTTTGAAGTATTCCATGTAATACGCTTGGATATAGTTTCATTAACACCAAAAGCTTTAGTTAAATAAGATTGGCAATCCTTCTCATCCTTGAAATATTGGGTGAGAAGAGGCAATATTTTTTGCATTAAATCACTATTTATTGCCATAATTATATTTGCTTATAAAAAGTTTATCCAGGCAGTATATCTTGAATAACCGGACGTAACTTTTTCCAGACTATTTCTCCTTTAAAATTTTCCCAGAAATTAGATGGTTTGTCATAAAAGTAAAGCTGTTTGCGACTAAGGTCATAAATTATGGGGACTTCATACCACAACAAGTCTAGATTATGGTCTAAAGGATTGGTAGTCTTGACTTTAGATACTGTTGTTTCATCAACTGTGTCAACAATAGCAACTGCAAAACAAAGGTGAGTAGGCACTCTAAAGTTATACAACGCTTGACCAACCGCAGATGGATTAGCTTCCTTCTTAGCCCAATCACTGCATTGAGAAGCAAATCGCTGCAATATTTTTATATTGATTTCAGCAAACTCAGAAAACAGAAAGAATGCTTCTCCACGCATACTAGAAAACTCAAAATCTGAAATTTTAGCACCGTAATTGAATTTTCCGTTAGGATAAATAATATTTTTACGAATATCCAAACAACCTTGTTTTCTCAGTCTATCTAAGGTGACGGTAAAATAGGCATTTAAAGCATCAGAGTAAATTTTGGGAACTTGATTTTGTTTTTTTGTCAGTTCTTCTGTAATCTGTCGCAGTAAATTATCAATTTTTGGTTGACTATCTATGCCTACATTTTCACGTAGGACTTCCAATAAACTACAAAGTGCAGGCTTACCAGGGGTAATTTCTCCAAATGCTACCAGTTCGTTCAGCATTTGGGGAATAAAAACATCAACAGGTGTATCCCATACCAAACGATTCAATAGATTTGCATTAGTTCCTAAAGCTATAATTAGATAAGCCTGACGTTGTTGTTTATCCCACATAAATGGTTGCAACACATGCGATAATTCTTGAATGATTTCCCCACTAATTTCTGCCATCTAAATTACCTCTGCAACCTTGTGTAAATCTCCGGTGCATTTTTCTGGAGGTTATTCAACAATGCGATCGCACTCGTTCCTGCATTACGTAAATACCTTTGTTGGGTATTTGGTTCTACTAACATACCACCGCTATGGTGAATACCAACCACCTGAAAATCATCATCGAAAACAGGCGACCCCGATGAACCTGGTTCTGTACTAGTAGTATATTGCAATACTTGATTATCGGCGTAAGCAACAAAGTTATTCTGTATGGAAATTTTCTTCAAATGACCGCCAGGATGCTGAATAATTGCTACGCGGTCATCTCGCCGCATTAATTTACTTTTGAAGATTAAGGGTTTGCCGAAGTCGGGTACTTCTTTCAGGGTTACTACTGTATAGTCCAGTTCTTCGTTAGTGTAAAAAGCACCATCCGATAAAGCCCCAATAATCTGTGTTGGGCATTCTTTACCGTTGATATCCAGTTGATAGTTGAAGCTAAAATTACTTTTTTCCGCTACTTCCTGAGTTTTAATGACGTGATTGTTCGTCATTAGTAAATCAGGTGCGATCATAAACCCTGTACCCGCACCTTTGGGAGTAGCAATACGCACCACAGCTTTTGAGGCTTCTAGAGCTAAGTTTAAAATGTAGATATCGCGTAATGTATTTTCCCCAATAATCTTTTCTTTGATATCAGCCGTACTATCCATTCCCTTCCAGTTGCCAATTCCACGGCTAGGACTGACTGGAACATCAAGCAGGTAGTTCTGAAATAGTTCTACGATAAAGTCTTTATCTTCATCCCCAGTATAAGGCTGAATATAGTTGAGAAAGACAGCAAGGGCTTCTTTATCGTAAGCAACTCGTCCAAATTGAGCTAAAAACTGCACCACTTCCACAGAAACACCCATCGGCGCACCATCCAAATCTAACCGCGCTAGGATAATATCTGCTTGGGCTACACCTTGTAATGCACCTGCGACTAAACGACGGCGATCGCGCACATTAGCAAAGTCTGGTAAATTCTGTACGATGCGGGTAAGGCGTTGGAAGTCAGGTTGCGATAGCTGTACAGTCACGATTACTGCTCCTGTGCAAGAGGGCTGCTACATTTTAGCTGAAGGTTCAGATCAATTTGCTACTGCTAGCACTCATGTGAGGTTTAGCTCTCATTGTTCCGAAATGAACCCTGAACTTCTTGTGTTCTCAAATTCAGCGATAGGCAATAATAAACTATTTTCTATTTCCTGTCGAATTGCATTGCTTACCACACAATTGGTATTTAGGCAATCTAATAGTAATTTATTAGCATCATAATACTGCTGAAGCAATTTTTTCTGGCGAACGCTGAACTGCCAACTGTGACTAATATTGTGATGCTCAAGTATTATATCTCTATATTCCTTAGTCCAAGTGTGACCGTTAGTTCTCCACCATTGCTCAAAGTATTTTTTACTTTTATTTACTTCTGAACATTGCCCTCTGAAACCTTGATTTTGAAGTGTTTGAAATAAATCCTCTATTTGTGGATTAAAAATACGGGAAAATTCAATAAAGTTATAGTCTGGTTCAGCATCAAATCCCAATGGGTTTATTGCTTTGTCAACATTCCAAGATAGAGAGAAAGTATCAAACCTATCAGTAGCAAGCACGAAATTAAGTTCTGGTGGAGAAAGAGCAAGTGAAAGACAGAAAGCCCGCAGAGATGCTGGTTTATATACAGCTTTAACAGAAATAAATTTCTGATGTAGCCACGCTAGAAACTGCTGCAATTTCTCATCTGAAGCTATATAATCAATTTTTTGCTTCATCATCAGCAGCACTTCCTCAGCATTCTTAATCATGCCAACTACCAGCAAAAATACTTCCCGCCAGTGTTTATCTGTAACATGGTTGATTAAACCTTGCCAATTGGCTCAGGTGTGGAATGACTCGGAATCCCTACCTCTAGATTTAGTGGTGGCTTCTAAGGACTTTAACATTGATGCAACAGTCAAAAAGCTAACCTTACCCCGCAGTGGTGCATCAGACAGTGTACAGTTCACCGTTAAACCTAACTTATTTGAAGGTCGAGGCTACATTCAGGTGGACTTGTTATATCGCGGATATCTGCTTCAGTCTAAGCAACTCGCAGTCCTTGTCATCCCCGTAGCCGGGGCAGAAATCCCAGAGTCACTGCGCCCACCTCAAACCGCCAGCATTACTTTTACTACCACCGACTTGCTGACTCATGAAAAGCTAGCACTGTTGCCTGAGCGATTCTTAACTGTAGATGTACAGATTGATACACGAGATTGTAGCACTGACCTACGTTTTCTGGACAGGACACAGGGCAATCTAGAATTAGTATCTTATAGTACAAATTTACAATCTGGACTGGGAAGTGCGATCGCCAGAGTGCGGCAAAAATTGCACTCAATGGCTGCGACAAAAGAGGGTTATCAGTTTAAAACCCAAGGCGATATGAAGCTTTTAAATACTTGGCTACCTCAGTTAGCCGATGCTGGACGATATTTATATCGCTCATTACTCCCTGAAAACAAAGGTCGAACGTTAGGTGAAGACAATGGCGAAAAATTACGCGCCGTATTGAAACCTGATAGTGTCATCCAAGTCAACCCGATTAACCCAATTTTAGGATTGGGAAAGGCAACAATCCCTTGGGCGTTACTGTATGAGCGTAAGGTCATGAGTAAAGAAGTTCATGTCTGCGAAGAATTTCTCAATCACGACATCGACTGTACTGACTGCCCTTTTAAGGATAATTACAAAGTTGTTTGTCCCCATGCTTTTTGGGGCTATCGCTATGCCATAGAGCAACTACCAGCTTGGACAAGTGGCGAACTTTCTCAAACGCCTACCCTTGTATGGCAAATTGCCAATAATCAACCTTTGTATATCAATTTCAACGTCTGGCGGGATTTTAGGTTTTGGAAAAACCACCTGCCTAAAATTGAACAACTTGGTTACGTGAAAATGCTAGTAGCTGAAGAAATCATGGAACTGGAGAATATTTGGGCAACTTACAGTTCTGATTTAGATATTGTGTACTTTTATTGTCACGGCGGTATAGATGAAATCGAGCAGCTGCCTTACTTGCAACTGAGCGATGACAAAATTTACAGTAATTTTCTCGAAGCCTGCGAGGTAAACTGGCAGCATCGCCCTTTAGTTTTACTCAACGGCTGCGCTACTGGGGATTATGGCCCGGAGAGTTACATCAGCTTAATTGATGACTTTCGTGCGGCTGGTGCTAGTGGCGTAATTGGTACGGAATGCCCTGTACCAGAATTATTTGCAGAACTCTATGCCATTACCCTGCTGAAGCGAGTATTTCGCGGAGAACCTTTAGGACAAGCTATGCTGACAGTGCGTCGAGAAATGCTTCAGCAAAACCTCAATCCTTTGGGTTTAGTGTATTCATTGTATGCTCCTTATGAGATTGCTTTAGCTCGTGCGTTGGCGCAGCCCAACCTAGGCATCGCCCATAATTAACTGCTTGACCTACTCATGAAACGCTGGATTACTGCTGCACTCCTGATTTTACTCATTTGCCCTACTCCTGCTATTGCTCAAACTAATGTCAAAATTGAAGTCGATGCCAAAGACAAGCCGTTAGAAGTTAAAGGTTGGCTGGGCGAAGAGAATGCCTTAATTAGCAACATCCGGTTAACAGCCTCTGGAGGGAGTATCACAGCTTGGACATTCCTACCCTCAGATTTGAAGCGAAAGGAGGGAGATGAGGTAATTGGTCGTCAGCAGGTAGAATTAATCGGCGAACGCAAGCTAGAAGCGGGTTTACCAAAAGATTTTCAGGTGAAGCTGAATGGTGTAAAGCTACCAGGAACTTATCAAGGACAGATTGAAATACTTTTACCTAGTCAAAAGCGGTCTGAGGCTTTGATGATTCCTTTAACAGTGAAAGCGAAAGCTAGACCTGCATTAGTACCTGTAAAAGATTCAGAACAAGTTCAGTTGCAATTAGTCCGATGCAGTTGGGACTGTGGTTTAGCTCATCTATTACTTCCCGCCAGTGCTTTCCAAAATCAACGGCTAATTTATTTAGATAACCCCAATCAAGCAACTGTGCTTCTTACCAGTGCTGAAGTAATTTTACAAGGGAAACAAACTGACTATCAAATTACTAAAACCGAGGTAGAATCCCCGCTAAGTCCCCAAAGTTTAGCTGCTAATAAAATTATTAGTTTACCTTTGAACTGGAAGCGATCGCAAATTCCCCCCGACCGGTATACGGGAGCAGTTTACTTGACAATGGAAGGTCGAGAGGGCAGACTGTCGATTCCAGTGGATTTAAGTATGCGAACTGGCCCAGCAATACCAATTTTAGTTTTATTGGTGGGTATCGTTCTAGGCAGATAGCTAAGTATTTTCCATCTGCGCTAAAAACTACTGTCTTAATATCATTATTAGTCAACCGTGAAATCTCTCTACCAGTAGGAACTTCCCATATACGGGTAGTTTTATCTGCACTTGCTGTTGCTAAATATTTACTATCTGGACTGAATGCAACAAAGTATACATAACCTTCATGTCTCATACAAGTTATTTGTTTACCATGACTGACTTCCCATATTCTTGCAGTTTTGTCTGCACTTGCTGTTGCAAAATATTGGTGATTCGGACTGAAAGCAATACTGTATAAATCGTTTGTTGGAAAATAAAATCTGAACATAAATTTTAATATTTTTAACTTAGATAAAAAAGATGAACCAAAATCTTAATCAATACTCTCATGAACTATTTGTATAATTTTATTTTCATTACTACCTATATTGCAAATTATGGCAGTACCATCAGATTTTGCTATAGCCAAGTATAAATTTTCTCCATCACAGCTAAGGTTAACATCATTAACTTTAATTGGTATATCGTTATTTTTTTTAACTACTGTTACTTCTGTTTCTTCATAGGTAATATATTTGGATTCCTCTTGACGTAGAACCTCCCAGACCTGATTAGCAGTATTTTTATTTGTCTTTGAGTGAGTAATTTTATCCTCTATAGACAGGACACGGATTTCCCATATTCTGTTATTAGCAGTTTCTATTGCAATAGCTAAATAGTTCCCATCTGGACTAAAAATCAAGCTTCGTATAACCCTGCCTAAGTCTTTGTCTTTTATCAAAACTAATCGTTCTCTTGTGCAATGTTTCCACTTTTTAATGCACAACATATTATCTTTACTCACAGTAGCTATATATTCTCCATCTGGGCTAAAAAGAATAACTTTACAGGCATGTCGTATGCTATATGAGATACAAGTTCTTTACCATTTATTATGTTCCATATTTGAATAGTGTTGTCTTCATCTATAGTGGCTAAATGTTTGCAATCTGGGCTAAAAACAGCACTACATATTATTTCATTATTAATAGATTTTACATTTTTAGTTTTGTAGTCAATAGAAGTGACTTCTGGCATACTATCTAACTTCCATATCTGAGCAGAAGAACTGGCTAGTAAATAGCCTCCGTCGTAAACAGGACTGAAAACTATCTTATGAACAAAACTATCATGATTTATCCGCGCAGATTCTTGTCCACTATCAATTTGCCATATATGCGTAATTCTAGATCGGCCTGTTGTTGCTAGATATTTCCCATCAGGGCTGAAAGCAAGAGAGTATAAAATATCTTTATGAGGTATACGAATTATTTCTTTTCTGGTAAAAATATCCCATACACTTACAGTATATTTTTGATTAGATAAGTCATTAACTGCTGTTGCTAAATAACTTCCATCAGGACTAAAAACAATAATAGAAACGTTCTCTTGTTCTATGCTTTTCAATTCTTGAACACTATTCCACATTACAAAAATCAGCTTATTTTCATCTGACAATGCTAAACACTCTAAATTAGGGTGTAAAGCAACGGCACTAATCTCATTTTCAGAAATAAGTTTTGTTATTGGAGTTAATTTTCTATCTATTAATTGCCAAAATATTACTTGGCTTTTATGAACTATAGCATTAACTTTAGGTTCAAAGTAAGATAATGGTAAAACTGCTACAATATAATTTTTAGAAGCACAGAAATCAATATATATTATTTGTGTTTGTAAAGTTTCACTACTTATTAGCTGACCCGTTAAGAATTCCCAAACCCAAATAGTCTGATAATCGTATTTGTATCCATTGTTAATAAAAGATTCAGCACTAATAGTAACTAAGTAATCGTAGTCAATGAAAAAAGATGAAGAAATAGTAAATTCATAATTGTGAGAGTTAAGCGGAGGTGAAATTTGTTTCCTATGTTTTAGAGATTTAAGGATTATATCTGCCTTCCATTGCCATATTTGAACAGTATCTTCTTGTTGATGAACAGCTAATAGATTGCCATCTCAACTAAATGATATAGCTGGTACCATATTTTTATATTCATTTTTAAAATTTACTAGGGGACGAGCTAGTAGACTTAATCCTTGTCTTAAAGCCTGATCTGTTTCTACAGAGTGATAGCGTTTCACGGATTCTACAGCTAGTAAAACACTACGTTCTAGCAAATGAGGTTGTTGATTTCGTAGTAGTTCTGATTGTGCTGCTAATTGGCGTGCAAGAGCAATTTTGCGCTGTTCTTCTGCTTCTTCATATAGCTTTTTTCAACGTTGTTCTTGCTGAATTTGATCCTCTTGACTGTTTTGAATAAACTCTTTTGCTAAATTCGATAGAGGCACAGTATCTACCTCATTATGAAGAAATTTCTCAGTTTCAGCTAACCTTAACCCTGTTAATAAATAATCCTGAGATTTCTCTTTATCTTGCCACTCCTCTGCCGCAGCCTGAATCTTGCGCTCAGTTCTAATCGCCTCCCGATTATTATCCAGCAACTCCCGCAACCTTGACCAATGGCGAATCAAAGCTTCATGAGCCACATCCACTACCGCCACCTTCTCTTCACCTCTGCGTTGTTCGCTAGTGACGATTAACTTCGCCTGGGCCAGTTTTTGAATTACTTGCTCTACCAACTGTGGAGACTTACCCAAAGAAACGAAATCTTGCTGCGGAACTTGCTTGCGTGTGTCTGGTGTCCCTTCCCCTAACTGAGTCAAATTAATAAAAATCAAGTCCGTTACCCGTTGTTCGTCAACCGATAGTTGTTTGTAAGTTTTTTCTGCCAAATTTTCTAGGGTTTTTCGGACTCCGCCTAATTGGTGATAACTATCTAGCTTCAACCAATTCAGTTTCTGTCGTTGCCAAAGCTGCTCTAAAGTATATGACAACAAAGGCAACATTCCCGGTTCAGCTTCTTGTCTGGGTTGTCCTACCTCAACTCCCAAGTCTTGGAGGATAGCATTGATTAAATTTTCTTCTACCTTCCGTCCTAGTTTTGCTGCCGGTTCTCGGATTGCTTGCTGCAACTCTTCTAAAGACATGGGAGTTACCATCACCAGATTGGTTTGAATCAAATCAGCTAGTTCATGATATGCAGCACACTTACCCAAGAAATCATCACGCATAGCAAATATTATGCAGAGTTTATCTTCTGTTTGTTTGAGCGCACCCAATAAACTAGAAATAAACTGCTGTCGATCGCTTGGACTTTGACAAACGGTAAAAATCTCTTCAAACTGATCGACAATTAGTAGGGTGCGAGGCGATCGCGATGCTTGAATTAATCGTGCTAGCCCCGTTTCTCCTTGTGCGATGCCTCGTCTGCCACTTTTAGCTGTTCTGCACGCTGCATATCTGTGGCTAACTCATCCAGAAATGCCGTTGCCAAACTCACCAGAGGTCGGTCGCTCTCCTGGGCTAAAAATCCGAATTTTCCATTGCTCTGTCCCTGGTAATCTGCGCTGTTGCTGTAACTGGTAAATCAACCCCGCCCGCAGCAAGGAAGACTTACCACTCCCCGATACGCCCAGTACTGCCAAAAAATTTCCCTTACCCACTTGAACGTGCTGAATCAGCTTTTGGGTCAATACTTCCCGCCCATAAAAATAGGTAGCATCTTCAACATCAAAAAAGCGTAACCCTTTGTAAGGACAAACTCCATCTGGGATGTGGATGAGAACATCTTCCCGTTGACCGGTGAGCATAATTTCCCGGTTGGGGTTATACCAAATCGGCTGCTGGGGAACATCTTTGATGTTTTCATGCCACTTAGCTATTCCAGGATAAGCTTCAAAGAATCGTTGACTGAAAGCTTTTGCTTGTTCTAATGTCATTCCTACTCCATATTTTACTTGGGCGTAAGTTGGGTATCAAAGAATTGACCAGAGGGTTGAAGTCCTGCTTGGGCGAGAAATTGCCAGTCGAACTTTGCATTATGAGCAATTTTGACAGCAGAGTTACTGAGTAGTTTTTTGAGCAGTTGGCGATCGCTTTTGGGAATAGCTGGTAAATCAATCAGCACTACTGGATGGTTTGGTGCAGCTATTTGAATCAGTCTAATAGAATCAGTTAGAGGGTCAAGTCCTGTTGTTTCACAATCTATGGCTAAAACTTCTGCCTGAAACAGAGGTTGGAGAGCAGAATTAAGAGTTGAAACATTGGAAACAAGAGTATATTGTGGGTTAAAAATATTGATATTATTTGTATTTATTAAGCTTGTATCCCAGAACTGCTGAAATCAAACCAAGTAGCAGCATTTTACAGTGGTATCACTTCCGAGCGTCGGGCAGAAGTCGTTGACCAACTCCAGTCTGGCACGATCAAATGGATTATTGCCACAGAAGCATTAGAAGCTGGAATTGATTTGCCAGAGTTAGAATGTTGCATTTTGCGTGGCTGGCCTGGTTCCAAAATGGCGTACCAGCAACGCAGTGGCCGAGCCGGTCGTTCTCAGTCTGGACTGACAGTGCTGCTTCCCAATGCTCTCAATCCCATTGACTGCTATGTAGCAGAACATCCAGAAATGCTGGTATCAGGAGAAGCAGAGGAAGTGTTCTTTAATGACGAATATCCCATATTTGCTGCCAAACATTTGATGTGTGCAGCAGCAGAAACTGGTATTCCTACTAATAAAATCAAGCACTACTTTGGCACAGCAGCTTATGAGGTAGCAAAACTCCTGTTAGCCCAAGGGCATCTAAATAAAGGTCGTAATGGACTGTGGGCAAAGGGTTATCCCCATAAAGATGTTAACTTTCGTGGTGGTTTATCTCAAACTACCATCAAGCTAGTAGATGCAGAATCTGGGGAAGAACTAGAGGAAATCTCAGAAGATATTGCCCACAGGGAAGTCCATCCCCAAGCCATCTACAAACGACAAGATACCAATGGACGAATGCTGACTTATCAGTGCATCTCCCTTGACTTGAACAGCAAGCAAGCAATTTTAAAACAGACAGCAGATAGCCCACTGTTTACAGTTGCAGTTACAGAATCAGAAACCAGTAGCCTAACAGTGCTGACAGATCCGGTGAAGTTACCATTGCTGTTTTCTCAAGTCAGTGAAGTTGATGACTGTCAGGAATACTTAACCCTGTCACTTAGTTTTGGTGAAGTTAAGCACATTACCAGTGGTTACAGTTTAATGACCCAAATCTATGAGCAGACTTGTTTGAACAAGCGGTGTCTTAACTACAAAGAGCCACTACCTAAAGAACGTCGTTGTCCGCTTTGTAGCAAACTCACACGCAAAGCTGTAATTGTGAAAACCCTGTCAGAAGAAAAGTTTGAGCAGCCTTTCCGTACCCGATTTTCAGCACCAATGGTCAAAGTAGCGATTAACTCAAGTGCGCGGGAATATTTCCAGAACTTTGCCAAGGAAACTAGAACTAGTCTTACTCGCAGTGGAGAACCGATTCCACCAGGCTATCAACAGTTGTGGGAATACTCTAGTACCTTGATTGCTATCCACACCTTTGGGCATCAAATTATGAGAGCCTTACAGCTGGTGGCTAGAGTTGACCCCAAACAGGTGAATTTTACAGTAGTGAAGGAGTTAGGGGAAATTGACACTCCCCGCGATAAATCGACGGGGATTCTTGGATTTAAGACATAACTTGCTCATGCAGGTTTTCACCAACACGAGTAGAGGTTTCATCTCCCCAAGCGGGGAAGAGCATCAAGTGCAAAGGTTCCAGTATGCCCTACTGTACCCAATCCTCGATTAAGGATAATTAA
>NZ_JBALEL010000060.1:0-329596 GCF_036917935.1 Nostoc sp.
GGTTTGAGGAGATGATGTCATGTTGACTATTTTAGGCTTAAGAGAGTTAGTGTAACTGTGTATGTAAAGTTTTGTATCAGGATTCAACGTTTCTGATTCGAGCGGTATCACCAGTCAGATTGTAACTGGGCTGAGTGACAATTACTTGTCTAGATGGTGAAGCTGCTCCACTTTTGCGAATCCAAATCAGGGGTTTGGGGTTGAGTTTAGTTGGTTTCAAGCCTGAGATTTTCAAAGCCAGTTGTTTAGGATTACCACAAGTGGCACTCAGGAAGATAAATTGTAGTTTCTTGGAGTCGCCGCCGTAATGATCTACTGCTAGTTTAATGCGACGAATCAACCATGCCATATTTGCGCCATAGCTATCTGAAAGGGTATGAGCTTCATCAATCAGCACATAGCCCAATCGCTGATAAAAGTTTGCCCAATGCGCGGATTTCCAGGCTTGCTTGAGTTGAAAGTGGATTAATTCTGGTGTGACACCCAATATATGCGGTTCGCTCTTGAGGATTTGTTCTCGTTTTTCTGATTTGACATCTCCAGTGATCATTGCCAGTATAGGTCTGGATTGTGTTGGTATGGTAGAGAGTAGTTCAGAGATTTTGTGGAACTGGTCTAGTGCTAATGCTCGAAGTCCATAAAATGCTAATGCTCGGTGTTCTTCATTGATGCAGAGGCCGGAAGACTGGTTTCACCACCGGATGAGTGGATCAACGAACCTATTTGGTCTCTTCCCAATAACTTACCACAGGAGTTTGATCATGCTCTTACTGGTTTAATAGGGAGACAACGGGAGATTTCTGATCACAAATTGAAAATGGCTACAATCCTTTAACTTCTGCCCGGTGGAAAGACTTGATAGAAACATCGAAAGTGGATGAAAGTGAAATAGACATTAGCCCAGAGGAAGGTTGGGTTCATGTGAGTGTTTACTATCGACCTACTTTCGATAACAGGAGTCAGCACAAACCGTTTCTGTTCGCTAAGGATAAGGATAATCGGCAGTACTATATACGTCGTGATAAATTAAGGTCTGCTGACAAAAATTGGCCGCAGATAAAAATTGATGACTGTTTAGAGGTCATACCAGATCCCCAACACCAAGAAGGCGTAGCTCAACCTGTTCTCGATGCAAGAGTTGTCAGATGCTAACTAGAGATTGCAGTTACAATATCTGGCGTGACAAAATACAGATAACTTCATCAATTTTGATATCAAGTATTTAGGTAATTGTAGGTAATTGGCGGTTTACTATATTTTATAAATAAATCATTCAATGCCTACTGCCTTTTCTCAACGATAAATATTGACCCCGACTTACTTAAATAACTAATTTTGGATTTTAGGACGCAATCAAATATACAATCCAAAATCCAAAATTAGCAGTCATTTTTATGCTGATTAAGTTGGCTTTAACAATCTGCTAACACTAAGAATTGTTGGTAGTAAATCTTTACCCTCAGTACCCCTCTTAATAGACATCTCCAAATCCAGCATCATAGTTACTGCCTTAGCTAAAGCATTAATGCTTGTATTTGCTACCTCCTGACGCAAATAGTAAATGCGATTAGGATTGCTGATACTGCACAGTTGAGCTAATTCACTATCTTTCTTAACTCCAGAAACAATTGCAGATTTAACCCACAGCCAAGTTCTAAACTGCGTTAGGAGAGTAGCAACAATCACCATTAATGGTTCCGAGCGTGACAGTAAATCATTCAGCAGGTGCAAAACTTGATTGCTTTCTCCTTGACGAATAGCAGATGCCAGTTGTAGGCTATTCTGAGTCTGACATGGCACTAACTCTTTTACTTCTGCAAACTCTAGTTTTCTGCTATTACCATAGATATACAGTTTGCGTAACTCAGAGGCTGCACGGGTCATATCGTTACCAATTGCTTCTGCTAGATATTCCACTGCATCCTTTGACAGCACCAGCTTGATTTTTTTAGCCTGAGTTGCGATCGCCTTTTCAATTAAATCAGTACGCCAAGGTGGTATCAATGGAAACTCAAACAACTTGGCATACTTGACAATATGTTTGTAAATCTTTAGGCGCTTATCTACATTGGTGGCGACAAACACCAGAATTGTGAATTCAGGCACTTGAACAAGCTGCTGCAAGGTTGACAACTCAGTATCACCCCACTGCTTGAGGTGGCAATTTTCCACAATCACCAGTTTTTTACCACCAGTTAGGGAACGAGTGCGAGCTACGCTGATGGCTCGGTCAAGATGATCGGCTGGAAATCGGTGATAGCAAAGTGTGAGCCATTGAGCATCAATCTCTGCTTTGTATTGGTTGAGCTGTTCCTGGATGGCGTATTGGTCTTCACCTGTCAGCAAGACAATCATCCTTTTACCCTCCCGTTACTGCTCTTGTTGGCAGTTTTAATTAATACAGTCATTGGTTGTTGACTTTGGGTAGCTCGTTGCAGCATTTTAGCGATCGCCTCTTTACTACTTTCAAACTTATTCAGGTAAGCTGGTGTAACCTCTAAAATTGCCTTGTCACCTTGCAATTTAACGAGATTTGCATGAGCCAACAGCTTTTGATTACTAGGTTTAGCTGTATCCATCACCTGCTGCCAAATTTGAGCCAGGTTAGTAGTCTGATCTGCAACTGTTTGTAACAATTTGTTATCTACAGGTTTAGCTGTCACCTTGTTTGTGGTGTATACTCCAACTGTTGGTAGCAACTTGCCGTCATGCACAGGTTTAACAGTTAGCGTCTTGGTTGCACTGACAGGCAATAAATTAGTCATCAGATTCAGTAAGCAAACTTCTAGCCACACAGCAGCATTTACTGTGTAGCGCAGATAGTTTTCTGCTTTTTGTAACTCTGCTAGAGACAAATTAAGTGTCTCGAAATTCCAGTGATTTGCTAAAGCCTTGAGTTGAGCATAGCTAACACAACCAGTTAGCAGGGATTGCTCTTTGGATGCAGACTTGACGATCAGTAAATCTCGGTATGTTTGCAGTAAGTTGGAGAGAATCAATTTGGGTGTTTTACCAGAGTCCACTAGAAGTCTTGCTACTTGCAGCAAGTTAAAGGTGTTGTTGGTGGATATTGCCTGTAAAATTGACATTAATTCTGTTTCTGTAACACCACCAGCAATTTCCATGACATGATTGGCAGTGATATCTTCATCTAAAAGACTCACCTGACCCAGTAATTGCAGTGCATCCCGCAATCCACCATCGCTGAGTCGTGCGTTGGCGTAGCCCGCCGCAGGCATCGCTGTTAGTGCCTCATCATCAATAGAGATAGATTCTGCATCTGCTATAATACGGAGATGCTGCACAATAGTCTGAACAGACAAAGTGCGGAAATTAAACACTTGGCAACGGCTGACAATGGTAGGTAACACCTTGTGCAGTTCTGTTGTGCAGAGAATGAAAACAACATGAGGTGGCGGTTCTTCGATACACTTAAGTAAAGCATTGAAGGCGTTACCGGTTAGACAATGGCACTCATCGAGAATAAAAATTCGGTAACGTCCTGCAACAGGTGCTAAAGTACAGCGTTCAATTAAAGCACGGGCATCATCTACACCATTATTAGAAGCAGCATCAATTTCACTGACATCTAGGCTATTGCTGGTTTCAATTGAACGGCAGGATTGGCAAATACCACAAGGTTGGTCAGTTGGTTTTTTAGTGTTGAGGCAATTGAGGGATTTAGCAAATATCCGAGCAGTTGAAGTTTTACCTGTACCTCTAGAACCTGTAAACAAATAAGCTGGTGCAATTTGCAGGTATTTGACAGCATTAGTCAGAGCAGTTTTGATGTAGGGCTGTCCAACTAACTCTACTAAAATTTGGGGTCGATATTTTTGATGTAGGGCGACTGTAGACATAGGATTCATTAACCTTAATTCGTCGCCCTTACCCCTGTTAAGGGGGTGTAATTTTGACTCAAAAGTAGGCTGATTTGCTCAACTGTTCCCAGTAAGATTTACCGATACCAGAAGTTGAGTACGCCTAATTATTTAAACGTTGAAACAGGTGGAGAAGTTTATGGAATTTACAACCGATCTATAGCCATTTTAGAATTCATATCCTTGGATCATAAAACGCTAAATTTCTCTTTTTTGCCTGCCTCCTTAAGCAGTAGCGAATTTTGTTAAACCTCGTTTACTGCGATGATGTAAACCCAAAACAATATCGGCTTGGGGTATTCCGGCTGATAGCAAATCATCAACAACGCATAAATTAGTTGCATCTTCTTCCACCCAAACTTTGCCGTTTTTAATGCAGAGATAGATGAGAATATGCTGTATCTGCTTTTTATCATCCCAGCCAAACCTAAACCAAAGATATTGATCTCTTTTTTCATCAAAAGCCAAGCGTTAGCGTAGCTTACCGTAGGTATCGCTTCTCTGTGTTCTCTGCGTCTGGAGTGGTTCGTTTTTTAGGATAATTTATTCCTTGGAAATCCCTTAGCAGATTCTTCTGTAGTGTTATCAGCCAGCACAGAATCAGTTTCCAACAAATAGTTCAGCGATGATCTCCCCTGCAAAGGATAAGTTAGATTAATTTTATTTTTTTTACCTATAAAACTAGAAAGGGATTACGCTTGGCACTTTTGAGTAAGCGTTTGGTTTCTTGGTCAAATTGTTTTTGTTCATCTTCATGCAAAACGTAGATTTGACGCACAATCCCCTCATCTGTTTCTACCTTTAATCTCCAAGTATCATAGTTGTTGTAACGATCCCCAAAGACATCTGTCAACAAGCACTTAGCTGATAGTTTTAATTTGTCTCCCGAAGCTTTTGTTGGTCAGGATATTGGTTTTTTAGCTAATGGTAATGGGTTTCGTGAGTTCGTGCAAGAGTTCTTTGCTGGAGATGAATCTGAAGCACTATATGAATTGAAATCCATAAGCGCAGATCGTAGCTATTTAATTGTGGCTCAAAAATATGACCAGAACAAAGCCGCATTTTTAATCGGCATTGATATCACTGAACAAAAGCGTGTAGAGGAAGAACTGAGACAAAAGACTGAAGAACTGGCAGAAATAAATCGAGTAAAGGATGAATTCCTCGCTGTCTTGTCTCATGAGTTACGTACTCCCATGCATAATCTCCACGGCTGGGCGCAACTATTGCTAAGTGAATCTGAGATGGATGAAGCACTGAAAATTGAGGGACTGGAAACGATTGAGCGGAATGCCCGTCTACAAGTTCGTTTAATTGACGATTTGTTGGATCTGGCTAGGATGCAGAAGGGCGAGATGAAGTTGGAAATCGAACTTGTTGACCTAGCAAGTGTAATTCGGTCAGCAGCAGATACTATTCGATTGTCAGCCGAAACAAAGGGCATTCAAATTCAGTTACATCTTGATGCTACTGTGTCTAACGTTTTAGGTGATGCCATTCGTTTACAACAGGTGGTTTGGAATTTGCTTTCAAATGCAATCAAGTTTAGTTCCAAGAATGAAAGTGTAACGGAAATTCTTAGGTGTTCGTCTTTCTATAAAGTTTTCACGCAGTCCATATTTTTTGTTTAACTCAATTCTTCGCTTCTCATACCAACTTGCATCAAATTCAGCTAAAGCAAGATCGATTGGTAGATTTTTGTATAAGCTGACCAGTGCGTAGGCTTCTGTGATTTGACCGTTAGCTGTTAAATTTGTAGTCCATAGCAATACATCATGTAGTATTATCAGCCATTGTTGTTCTAGGGTGAGTTGGTTCCATACGGTTTCACGTCCGGTTTCGGGAACCCTGCCACGTCCTCCCCTATACATTGCTAAACGTGTTCGCCAATTTTCACCAGATATATTAGATGGCTTGAGCAGAGATTCCCAATTTGTATTGCTTAGATCATCAATAGACGACCATTGTAATGGTTGATACTCATCCTTAAGAAATTTGATGACTCCATCATGAAAAGCCTTGATCAATTCACAACGCTCAGTAGTAATATTGAGACGTATTATAGTATCATTACTACACATCCACGGCTCAATACGGAATTGCACAAGTAGATCGCTCAAATACTCAGCTATAAGCTCTACTCCATGACCTTCCTCATCTATTATCATTTTGGCGGGTAGTTGGGAGTCTCGAATTTGCCCCAGCCAGATATACAGTTCTTTGTAAGGATCGAATGTAGATGATGTCCAAATTTGGGTGCAAATATCATTGGCTTCTATGCGGAGCAAAATCCATCCTCTGAAAACACCTTCATTGGAGGATTGCGTAAAGATTACTCTCATTAATTCAAAAAAATATCGCCATTACTCACAGACAAAATCAATTTAGCACTCTCACAGACATACGTAGCAATAATATTCAAGCAAGAATACCCCACTGATTACCTTACTATTCCCGTCAAATATCGCCTGACTAGCATGGTAGTATTTGGCGGGGAAAGTCATGGTGTGTAAGATGGCAATAGAACTGTATCCATCATCCTTTCGTTGCGACTGTGGGCATCAATCGGATTTCTTTGAGAATACCGTCTCTGATATGAAAAACATGAGCATCCGTAAACGAGTCACTTTAGGAGACTCTGAAGATAACGAACACAGAATTGTTTTTTTCAAGAGTAAGGCAATAGAGATTATTTGTCCCCAACTCGGAACCTGCACAATAATAACCGACTCACAGTAACGGGCTTTAGAGATGAGTCACCACGCCTCACTGTCAGAAGTCGATGCCCTCTTCGCCTCCCTCCACCATCGAGCCTTGAGATGATAATTGTAACATGAGTGCCATGCTGACAGAATTTACCCTCGCCAGCTTCAAAAGCTACAGTACAAGCCGATTGCCCCTTGGGTCGCTGACAGTACTAATAGGTGCAAACGCCGCAGGTAAAAGTAATGCCCTGGAAGGTCTGCGCTTTCTGTCATGGCTGGCGCAAGGACAAAAACTCTCCAGCATTCAATATGCAGTAAATAGTGCAGAGCGCGTTGTACGCGGTCGAGTAAATGATTTGTGCCATAGAGGAGAGTCAAATTTTACCATTGGTTGCTATTTGGACTCAACACAGTGGAATAAACTCGATATAACCCTCAATGTGCGTGACGGAGAACTGCACATTAGTAGTGAGCGGATCATTGGCTCGACAAGTCAACTTCCACTATATGACCTAGATCAACCCTCTCAAGGAGCAGGGACAGATGTTGGTGTCGCATATAACAACTTTACAAGGGGAAAAAACAAACCACGAGTAACGTGCAGCGATCAAATGGCTATATTCGTGCAATTAGATAGCCCTGCTCGGTTTGATGCAAAATACCCCAAATCTCAAAAGACTATTCCTGAGACTGTCCGCGAATATCAACGAGTCTTAAAGAATATCTTATTTCTAGATCCCGTCCCCGCCAGAATGCGCGAATACAGCTTCAAATCCGATAAGCGATTACTTGAAGATGGTACAAATCTTTCTAGTGTTTTATTTCGCTTGTGGGAAAACAACCCCGACAATCAACAGGCAATTCTGAACTTTATCCAAAGTCTACCAGAACAGGCTATAGATGGGCTAGATTTTCTTTTCGGCCCACGGGATGAAGTCATGGTGCGGCTAGCGGAAACCTTTGGCAAGAACCGTCGCTATTGTGAGGCGGCATTATTATCCGATGGCACTTTGCGGGTATTGGCTATAGCTGCTGCTATGCTATCGGCTACCGTTGGTAGTCTAGTGGTTATCGAGGAAATTGACAACGGTGTTCATCCCAACCGCGCCAAGCATTTACTCACCAGTATCCGGGATATTGCCGAGCGGCGGAAGTTACGGGTGCTGCTTTCTACCCACAACCCAGCCCTAATGGATGCCTTACCTGATGCGGCTCTCGGTGATGTAGTGTTTTGTTTCCGAGATCCAGAGTCAGGAGATAGCCGCCTTGTACGGCTTGGGGATATGTACGATTTCCCAAGTCTGATATCTCAGGGGCCGCTCGGTCAACTGGTAACTGCTGGGGTAGTGGATCGGTTCGTCAAGTCGCCGCACACACCTGAAGATAGAAAACAGCAAGCTATGGAATGGCTGTCTCGTTTGCAGGAGTACAGCAATGAGTAGTATCTGCCTAATAGATACCAGCATATTCCTCGAAATACTGAACGTTCCCAACTATAATCAGCATAGAGCATCAGTTCTCGAAGATTTTCAGACCTATGCTCAATCTGGCTGTACTTTTTTGTTGCCTATGGCGACGATACTTGAAACAGGCAACCACATTGCCCAGAACGGCGATGGCACAATGCGAAGGAAAACCGCCTTACGTTTTGTTAAAGAAGTTAAAGAGGCATTCACAGGCGTAGCTCCCTGGAGACCTACTACATTCCCAAACACGGCAGAGATATTGGAGTGGATTGACAACTTCCCCGATCTGGCTGGCAAAAACAAAGCTCCTAATAAGCAAGAAGGAACCAGCTTCGGTGATTTCAGCATCATTCAGGAATTTCATAAGTCCTGTAATCTCTTTCAAATGAGTGAAGTGTTTATCTGGTCACTAGACAGTGATTTACAGAATTATCACCAAAGGGGAAAATGACAATACTTAGCATCAGCATCCAGATTAGGGCGAACGCATATTGTCATTAAGAACCCTGTGTTCTCAACAAATTCTCAAATAATCGCATTAAGCAATGCTTACTGACTTATCACTCAGTTCGCTTTTTGACCGTCGTTATCTTCCTGCTTCAAAATTCTTGCATTAATTAATTTTTCTATTTTCAAATTTTGAATTATCTGAATTTAGAAAAAAGAAATGTATTTTAACCAGTGCATAACGTCTAACGTTGCTGTCCTAGTCTGAGTAGGCGGTCATTTAAGGCGATTCTTCCTAATTCAGAAATAACCTCAACTGGAACACCAACAGATGTAGCTGCTTCTGGGATTGTGACTCTGCTATTTCGCAACAGAGATAAAACTTGCTGCACTTTAGGAACAACTGGATCGCTTTTGTTGGTGTAACCCCGATTAATAGCAATTCTCAGCCCGGTTTCAATATCATCTACTCTCGCTCTGCGATTTTTATCTATTAACAGTGTCTGCTGTCCAGCGATCGCGCTACTTTCAGAAGCCGCCCCGCGTCTTAGCGCAGTGCCGGAGGCAATCGCATTTGCAATCTGAATACCAACATACCCAGTGTTTCTACGCACTTGGACAATATCGAAGTTATAGAGTCGCTTTTGTCCCGCTTGGTCTACAGTTTGGACAAGTAAGTTAGTAATGGGAGTAGTGGTAGCCCCTGGAAACTTTAACGGTTGGATTGCCCTCAGAAAGATGGTTGTAGCGCGTCCGCTTTTTAAATCTGTATCTGTGGTGTAGACCAGTCGTGAAGGATCTGCTACCAAAATGTAGGCGATCGCTTCGTCGGTTTGAGTGAAGCTAATGGGCGTAGCACGTCCTGGAGTAACTTGAACCTGAATTCTATTGCTTGTAGCCATATCCCGTTCAATTAAGCGATATGCAGGAGTTTGTGCTTGTGCATATATAACAGGTATAGTCACCCCAAACAGTATTGTGGTACTAGTAATAACAAGAGTGGCAAATAGTTTCATACCAATTTTTAATTTTGGACTAGAATTTTTGACTTATAGGCTGTTCCAGTAATCTCAAATATTAAGTTGTAGAATGTTCAGTTTGTATCTATTCAATAGCCAGGATGCTGTACATGAATTGATTCCAAATCCCAAATCATCGGCATGATAATTCTACCTTGGGCAGATGTACCTAGTGCTACCTCTTTAGTTTCCCCTACATT
Source organism: Nostoc sp. (assembly GCF_036917935.1). Taxonomy (GTDB): domain Bacteria; phylum Cyanobacteriota; class Cyanobacteriia; order Cyanobacteriales; family Nostocaceae; genus Nostoc. Next base: position 9,719 of record NZ_JBALEL010000060.1, read on the forward strand.
TGTAGGTACAGGGGTGCGATTGAGGATACCTACCATTCCTGGAGTCAAGTTATCAGTTTTACTCTCAGTGCTTTTAGAGCCAATTAAAACTGTTTGAATACCAGGGTCTTCGGGAGTGGAAATGGATGCCCTAGCTGTTGGTTTCGAGGCTGTTGGAGTTTGAGTGTTAACTGCAACTTCTGACTGAGTTTCAGCTACTTTAGAGTTACCAATTTGCGACTGTCCCAGGCTAGCTAGTTGATTCCACTGCTGGAAAGGATCGACATTACTTTCAGGCTGTCGTATTGGTGGTGAAGCTTGATAACTTAGAGGATTGGGAGAAATATACCGCACTACTGGGGGCGCAGGTTGAGAAATTCTTACAGGAGTTATTGGTGTTATGCGTGATGCAGGAGTTGTGCGCGGGGAAAAAGTCTCTTGAGGTTGAGATGGTCTTGGTTTGGGTTTATTTTGTAAGGTTGGACTTGGGGATTTAGCTGCAACAGGTTCCACTTTGAGTTGTTGCCGTTGGTCTTGAAATGCTAATCTGCTTTTAAGTTCGGCAGATTCATCCAAAACTGGTTCATCTTTTGGAGATGTAGTAGGATTTTGGACTATTTGTTTGACAGGAGGTTTAGGTTGGAGAAATCCAAACCAGATAAGTGCTACAGAGCCAATCACGATTCCGACTAAGCCAACTACCGAACCTAGTCGTACACTAGGTTTTTCTGCTAACGGTCGCTCTACCGCTCCTTCTGCATCCTGTTTCAAGCGATATTCTTCGGAAATGAGGTGATTTGCAGTAGGGTTATAACCTGCCAACAACTGCTCCTCTTCAGGGCTGATGTCATCATCAGCGACCAAAGTGGCTTGGGTAGAGCGATGATTGCCGTTAGTACTGTTGAATTCCGGCGAATAATCAGGAGAATTTTCGTTTAGGTAGTCAAATTCATGGTTTTGATTTGAATTGGTCATAATTCTACCTTTTTCCTTTAGCGTCGTTGCTGAGAATTGAACTCAACCATCTTGGTAATTTGCAGTCCAGACGATCGCACTTCATAAATTTTCTGTTCTACCAGGGGGGCTTCTTTACCTAAAGGAGATCGGGGAATCTCCACTCCTTGGACGGTAAATGTGCGGTTAAAAGAAATACGCTCATCTCTACCAGTAGTACGGTCAACTAAGATACGGGTAGGAATCATGTCTATTTCCCATTCCCCAGGTCGTACTGCTCTCGGTTCTGACAGATAGGAAATAATAGTGGTGCTGCGAAGCTGACCTGAAAAGACGGTAGTAGGAACTAATTCGGCAATCTTTGGTAGAGAAGCTTTGGCAAATTCCGGTTCTAGCAGCAGGGAAGCAAACCAAGCATTTGTGGGAATGTGCCCATTTCTACCAACTTGAATGCCTTGGTCTGGTTGATTAGTGCCAGTGAGTTTGTCATCCCAGTTAAATGTTAGGGTTGTCCAATCACTAACTAGCTTTTGAATTACAGCTGGATAACGCCAATTGCGGTCTTGCTCGGAAATGTAGATTGTCTCACCATTTACCAACTGGGCAAAGGTCGTCTTGCGATCGGCGATTTTATTGACTCTGAAAGCGGTGAATAGAGTCAACAAAAATATCAGACAGTTAAATGCAGTTAGGCAGAGAAAACAAACAGCCAGGAGGTTTTTGGCTTCTGGAAGCAGTGGAGCTTGAAGTCGTTTAATTTGCAGAGTCATACCAAATTGGCATAAGTATTATTGTTTGATAATCCTGGAACAGCCTTGTTTTAAAGGTTTTTAATCCGTCTTGGAAGTCGGCGCACCCTGCGGGATCTTGCTACAGACTTTCCGCAAAATCCAAAATTGGTATTACCCCCTGCGGAGTAGAGCAATACTGGTTGCAGTTACAATGGCACTGCTAAAAATATCGATTAAGCCTTTGACATTGGCAGAAATGCCGTTATAAATCGCCATTCCCCCACCTCCAGCTATCAATACCGCCAATACTGGTGCAAAGATGCTCAGGAAACATAAAAATGCGACATCAGATGCTAATTCAGCACCCGATTTCACCAGCACGACGGCTGCTAAACCTACTAAAATGTTGTAGCCAAGTTGAACACCAAACAAGGAAATAAACCCTGTCAGCCATGCCCAAATAGGACGACCTTGTAATGGCAGTAAAGATAAACCAACTGCGATCGGTGCAAATAATGCTGTCAGGAGTAGAGCAGCTTCCAAAATATTTACAAAGCCCCATTGCAGGGCATAGAGGATAAAGCGAATAATGGGGATGGCAGTATCTCGAAACACACTACCTGGATCGTTGGCAAACTGAACAGCAGTACCGATTTGACCAGGCAAAGTTCTATTCCAGAGAAAACTACCAAAATCTCGTAGTGGTTGGAGTGGAGATTTAGCTTGCTCTTCAGCTTTGGTAACAATTGCCTGTGCCTGGGTTTGCTTTGAGTTCCAGCATTCAACTAACTCTGTACCGACTTTTCCTTGGGGACTTCCAAAAAATAAATTATGCCATGAACAATAATGATAATCATTTTAAGTGGGTGGTGAAGGGGCAGCCCCTTCACCACCCACTTTTGTAGTAATTTGAATAATGATTGGATTTTTGAGTGTGGCAACCGATGTCTATAGTATTAACTGATTCTCTTAAAAAGTTGTTGATTGAAACTGCATTTCAATTAAAAGGTTCAGCCAAGCGTAAATTTATGGCACAGACAGTTCAGGGCTTAGGTTTAGGAGGACAAAGGCTTGCATCATCAGAATTAGGATGGAATCGAGACACAATTAGGAAAGGGACAAGAGAATTAAAAAGCGGTATTACTTGTGTTGATAACATGAGTGGTAAAGGACGTTATAAAGCAGAAGAACACCTGCCAAATCTTTTAGAAGATATAAAAAATTTAGTTGACTTCTATAGTCAAACCGATCCGAGTTTTAAAAGTCAAAGACTATATACTAGACTCAGTGCAGCCGAAGTCAGAAAGCAATTAATCGAAAAGTATGGTTACAGCGATTAAAAGTTACATACATCAGAAACAATTCGAGTCAAATTAAATAATTTAGGTTACAAGCTCAGAAGGGTCAAGAAAGTTCAACCTCAAAAAAAATCCCACAAACTGATGCAATATTTGAGCAATTTGTTCCTCTTGGGGATGACGGACTGAAATTAACACCGTTTGTGCAGCTGCTTTGTCTGGATGTCTTTTAGCTAATGTAGTTAGCGTCCGTCCTGGCCCCCTTTCAAGGGTAGGTTTTTTAGAATGTCGAAAATAGTTGAGAAAATTCTCAAGTGTTTAACGTAGTTTGGTCGTTTCAGGATTTAAGCATCGGCTGAAATAGTTAAAGTGCGAACTCTACCCTATGGGTTATCTCACAGAAGCCAGTCATCCTTGAGTATTTCTACTCAAGGATGACTGAACGAATCGCACTTAAAGCTGAGATATTAGCTAATTTAGTCCATCAGATACTGCTGGACTTGCGAAACTAATTCATTTGTCCAGTAGTTGGCGAGTTCGGCATTGGCTGCTTCTACCATTACTCTGATGACTGGTTCTGTGCCAGAGGCGCGAACCAAAATTCTGCCAGAATCGCCCATTGCAGCTTCAGCAAGAGCGATCGCTTGTTGTACAGGTTGGCAAGATTGCCATCCTAAACGGCGATCGCGATCGACAACTCGCACGTTCCGCAACAATTGCGGATAGGTTTGGAAGCTTTGATCTACTAATTCGCTCAAGGAAACACCCGCCTCTTTTACCAAAGATGCTATGTGTAATGCTGTTAACAAGCCATCTCCAGTCACGGCATAGTGACGGCAAAGAATATGACCTGATTGTTCGCCACCTAACATTGCCCCAGTGCGCTGCATTTCGGCTTGCACGTATTGGTCGCCAACTGCGGTACGAATTAAGTTACCACCAATTTGCTGCCAAGCTTTCTCAAAGCCTAAGTTGGCCATGACTGTAGATACAATCAAGTTGTCTGGCAATTGTTGGTTTTGTTGTAAGTGGCGTCCCCACAGGTAGAGAATGTAATCGCCGTTAACTTGTCTGCCAGTATTGTCTACTGCTAAGACGCGATCGGCGTCACCATCGAAGCCAAAGCCGATGTCGGCGTTGTGTTCTTGTACCGTTGCTGCCAGAATATCTAGGTGCGTGGAACCGCAGTTAACATTAATGCGATCGCCATCTGCCTCGTTATGCAAGCAGATTACCTCCGCCCCCATTTCTGTAAATACTGATGGTGCTAACCCGACTGCTGCGCCCCACGCCAAGTCTAAAACAATCTTCATTCCCTGAAGATTTAGGGCAATGTTCAAGGGTTTTTTCAACGCCGAGCTATAATCCTCCACTAACTCCAAACGTGAGTAATGCCGTCCGCAATTACTGACTCTGGCAATAGGTGATATTTTGCCACGCAGTCCCGCTTCTATTTCTGCCTGCAATATTTGCGGTAACTTCCCACCATTAGCACTAAAAATCTTAATCCCATTGTCTTCAGGGGGATTGTGGCTGGCAGAAATCATCACTCCGCCGATGGCATCAGTGACGCTGGTGAGATAGGCAACGCCAGGAGTGGGACATAATCCTAAATACCAAACCTCTAACCCCGCTGCTGTTAACCCTGCACTCAAAGCCATTGCCAGCATATCACTGGAATTTCTAGAGTCCTGTCCGAGGATGACTGGCCCTACTTGAGTAGCATGGTTACGTAAAACAATCCCCGTCCAAAAACCAACTTGCAATGCTAGGGGCGCACTCAGTAATTCTCCCACTCGTCCGCGAATTCCATCTGTGCCAAATAAGGGATTTGCTGGTAGTGAGATTAAATTCAGTCCAAAACTGCTCTCAATCCCTTTGCCCAATCCCTCAACTTCGGAAGTAGAACCCCCAGAAATGCCCGATGTCCGAGTTATAGATGAAACCATATTTTTAAACACTCCACACAATCACACTGAAAAATAAATAGCACTTAAGACTTTATTCAGCAATTTTGACATGCTTTTTCTCTTTAGAAATTCATTCTAGATCAAACCATATTTAAGTAATAATACTTAATTTATGGCTCTTTGCTTGTAAATCTTTGATAAAGTCAGTATTGGTTTTTACGTTATCAGTAAAGTCTCCACATCTTAGCTAATTATTCCTTTTATGCCCGCAACTTTAGTTTTAATTTTTATCTGTGTTAGTTCACACTTTGCAATGCTATCAACCAAGAAGTATGTAATAAATATTACTCTGATTTCATCACAAAAACTTTTCAGCAATACTGAAAATGAAAGCAAGATTCAGCTAATAACAACAAAAAATCAAAATACTGAAATCTAAAGTTCTGTTCTCTTCGGCTTGTTGGTGTGTAAAAAACGACAAAATCATCGCAGCTTAAAAAATTTTAATATAAATTCTCATCAAATAGTTTTAAGGTAACGTTTTAATGGCTTTTTTAGCCGTTCGGAAATTAAAACTCCGGCAGTTAACTTTTTAAAGTTGAGAAATTTAGCATGAGCAGCAATTTAGCAACCAAATTACGTGTAGGCACTAAGAAAGCCCACACGATGGCAGAAAATGTAGGTTTTGTCAAGTGCTTTTTAAAAGGAGTAGTGGAAAAAAACTCTTACCGGAAACTAGTTGCTAACTTCTACTTCGTCTACTCAGCGATGGAAGAGGAAATGGAAAAGCACCGCCAGCATCCAATAGTTTCTAAAATTAACTTTCCTCAGTTAAATCGCAAGCATACCCTAGAGCAAGACCTGAGTTATTACTTTGGTGCAAACTGGAGAGAGCAAATCAAACTATCTCCGGCGGGTGAAGCTTATGTACAGCGCATCCGAGAAATCTCTGCTACAGAACCAGAATTGTTAATCGCCCATTCATACACTCGTTACATAGGTGACTTATCCGGGGGACAAATTCTCAAAAATATTGCTGTAACAGCGATGAATTTGTCTGATGGACAAGGAACAGCCTTTTATGAGTTTCCAGAAATTACTGATGAGAAGGCATTCAAAGCCAAATATCGGCAAATTTTGGATGAATTACCCCTTGACGAGGCGGCAACCGATCGCATCGTTGATGAAGCTAACGCCGCTTTTGGCACGAACATGAAGCTGTTCCAGGAATTAGAAGGCAATTTAATTAAGGCGATCGGTGTGATGCTGTATAATAGTCTCACACGGCGTCGTACACGTGGTAGTACTGAACTCGTTACTGCTGAGTAATCATGTTGAGATTGCGGAGTATGGTGTGTGGAGTCATAAGTTCAGATAGCCTGATGAAGGATAATTCATAGGTGTTTCTGGCGAAAGAGCGATCAACGCTCAAAATATTTAGGGGCAATAGCCCTGTGACTGCTTTTTATTTGTGAAAGCAAGCATGGGGAGATTGCCCCTCAATTATGATTGAAGGAGTCAACTACCTCAGACCTGAATCCTTAGAGGATGTTTGAAAAGTCCTTAGTGATGTATCAAATACTCTTAGATCCCCCTAAATCCCCCGATAAATTGGGGGACTTTGATTCCGTTTCCCCCCTTTTTAAGGGGGGCTAGCGTTTCCCCCCTTTTTAAGGGGGGCTAGGGGGGATCGATAAGTGCCTAATATCACAGCCGACCACTTTTCAAACAACCTCTTACAGAACTTTTATGTGTCGGCTAAACTGTTCCTCAACAAAATAGCTGCTAGAAAATTCACTTGCAAAAGAAACTTGATGAAAGTGATAATCTAGATTCAGCAAATTATAGACAAGTCTTAAAAAATAATCATCTATCCAGAAATCTACATCAAATAGTGAAATACCATATTTTCCTTCCAATCTGCGATTTAAAGTTTTCAGTAACCAAGACCATTGAGGTTTGAGAGTCGGATCGATGCGATTCCCAAATACAGGATTAAAAAACTGATTTACTTGAGTTGTTCTCACATCAATCACTTGAGTTAATAAATCTGCTGCCTTGATTGGAGATGAATTAAACCAATAGTTAGCAACCACTAAATCATGTAAATAAGCAACTACAATTTTAGGATTTTCTTTAATGAACTGCGAGCGACAAACAATTCCTCTGATTGATGGAATTCTTAAACTAATTGTTTGAGATAGAGGCAGCTTTCTCACAAAAGCATAAGCTTCTAAAATTGAGGCAAAAGTGTGACAACATACGTAAGCATCTATAGTTTTATTTGCCAAACTCTTACTTGCTCTACGAGGATCTTCATTCACTAATCTGCAATCTTTACTGACATCCAGATCATAGAGGTCAAAAAGAGTAATGATGAACCTATGGGCATTGGAACCAAATAAGGTAGAAATTCGTTTACCTTTTAGATCCTGGATAGTGTTTATAGAAGAATCTTTATGCAAAACAATATTTATATCTTGACCCAAAAGATTATACGAAGCAATCCCAATTAATTTAGAACCAAAACTTAAATCATCAAAAAATTGGCTACCATTATTCAAGAGAGAAATATCATCTAAAATACAAATATCTAGTTCTCCCCGCTTCATCTGTCGGTTCATTTGTTCTCCAGAAGCAAAGGGCAGAATTTGTAACTCGAAATCTCGATTAATTTCAATATTTTTGAAAATAGCCTGTTCAAGTGATGATGCTCTCTGTAAATCAGAAATATACTTAGTTCCATATCCAGCAATAAACTGTCCTATAGAATCTCTCTGAATACCTATCCTCAGAATATTTTCTTCTTGGGAATAACAGCTACCTAAAAATAGATTGACGTTGGGCAAACTTTCTAACTTATCTGGATCTAGTCTAAAACTTCTCACCAAACCCTCTGCGGATATTAACAATTCACTAAAGCGAGGAACATGAAGATAAATTCCATATTCATTAACATCTTGAATCGGAAAAGTTAGGACTTGGTATTGAGATATTATATCAGCTTGACAAAAGTCAGGTAAAATCGTTAGCTTTTGATTTTTATCAGCGTACTTTAGTACATCTTGATAACTGTGTAGCACTTGTACACCACTTAATTTGTTCATCAAAAACTCATTTTTAGATAGTTCCTGATAAACCTCGTCTAAAAGCACAACATCAGCCAGATCAATATCATTTATTTTCACTAGGCTATGCTCATTGAGATATTTACTTGCCCCAAAGGAAACCAACAGCATTTTATGAGTTTTTAATCTAGTGCAGTGGTGTTCTTCTTTATATCCAGCGCAACTGTTAAGCAGAAGATCCATTTCTATGAGTTGAAAGTTGGAAAAAAATCTGCTATTTTTAACCGCAATCTCTTTAAGATTTCTACCTGGAAAGCAAAGCTGAAATCGCTGCAAATATTGTTTGAGCCAGACTTCTAAAATTAAATTAGTAGCCCCCAATATCAAATCTTCGCCCTCAGCGCTAAAAGTTGCCTGAAATTCTTCTTGCAGATTTTCTACAGTTTCTACGAGATTAAGTGTCTGGGAAATCAATTTTCTGCCTTTATTAGTCAAGCATATAGAGCCAGGTGAGCGATTTAGGAGAATTACTCCGAAACAATCCTCTATTTGTTTGACTTTTTTACTAATTAGTGCCTGACTGTAACCTAGTTTTTCTGCTGCTTTAGAGAAGCTACCACAGTCATCGACTGCTTTTAAGATTTTGAGGTGATTTAGGGTAATATCTTCGAGTTTAATCTTATTCATGCTAGGTAAGGCAAGATTTTTAATTACAAGGCAATTAAGCTACTTTGCTGTCTATATTCGGAAATAACTAGTTTGTGGAAGCGAATAGTATCTTCCAACATAGATTCAAATTTCAGTACTATTAAGTCAACGCCAACGGCTTCGTATTCTTTCAGGCGGTTGATAACAGTATAGCGATCGCCAACCAGTTGAGCAGATAAACCGAGATTGGCTTCAATGGTTTGACTAATATCTAGTTTGTTGTGGGCAACTACATTCGGATCGATTTGCTCTTGAAAGTATTTGATTTGCTGCTGATCCGCAGAACGATAAATCGCTTCTAATCTGGCTTCGGCTTGGGCTGTATTTTCACCAACGATCGCAAAGGCACTCATTGCTACTTTAATCTGACGCCCGTAGCGATCGCTAGCCAATCTTTTCACTTTCTGCACCAATGCTGCCGTTTTTTCTGGTTCATCAGCATTGATGAATAGATAATCTCCCTGACGAGCCGCTAGGTTAATCGCCCTGTCTGATTCCCCAGCGATGAAAATGGGTGGTGTTGGTGTCGGCTGATCTGCGAGAATACCACCTTTAATAGTGTAGTATTTGCCAAGATAATTAAAGCCTTCAACTGTCCACAGCCCCTTGATTACATCAATGTATTCTTCTAATCGTGCGTAGCGATCGCTGTGAGGTAGCCAGATATCTCCATAGCTTTCTACTTCTAATTTCCACCAACCTGCAATACCACTGAGAGCAAATCTGCCGTTACTAAGCTGATTTTGAATGTTTGCACTCAAATTGGCAATTACCGCAGGCAGTTTAAAACCAGGTTGTACAGCCGCAACAATCTTGATATTCTTGGTGTTCAAACTTGCTAAAGCTGCTGTAATCCAAGCCTCAGCGACATTATAGTTAGGCCCATGAACTGCATTTAAGTAATGTTCAGGAATGTAATAGAAGTCATAACCTAACTCGTCTGCCTGAACTGCCAGCTTTACCAAATCTTCTGTGGATAAATTAGCTTCATGGTTGACAACCCGCAACCATCCACCACAGACCGGCGACCAAATTCCAAACTGAAGTGGCATAAATGTTTTTCCTGTGCTTTTTTTTACGAGCTATTAAGCAAACTACGGTAGCTACATATTTTTACCGTAATTTAGTAGTTCACACTACCACATTTATTTCTGCTGTGTATAGTTGCAGATAACAGATGAGAAGCATTTATTTATCACGATCTGGAATAGTATCGATACTTTGTCGAGTCCTGATTCCTGATTGCTCTGACTGAATCAGGATAATAGCCAGCAAGTATAAAAAATAATTAAATACTCAGGAAAACTGGGCAGTATTCCAAAATGGAATATGGAAATGGAATTTAAGTATATCGAGTCACGACATCAGAAAAATTGTTGTGATAAAGTCTGATTCATTAAAAACTACGGTAGCACAGTCGAGTTATGGTATATTATTGCCATCAGAGAATTGTCTGCTTGTAAACTCAAAGTAGTTTGCAACCACTCTCAAGCTTTCGATTTTGACTAAAATCTTGCCCGATCAAGTTTTAGCTGATTTGTTAGTGATAACAAATTAGGCTTTGTTGCTTCACTTGCAAACTTAGACAAATAACGAATGGCACGCTTGTAAAGCCTAAAGGCATGTGTCGCCTCGTTCCCAGCCTCTAGGCTGGGAATGTATTCTCATAGGCTCTGCCTCCCGTCATACTGGAGGCGGAGCCTCCCAGAATCGGTTCCCAGCCTGGAGGCTGGGAACCAGTCAGGGCAAGGGCTATATCTTTTCTTAGTGCCATTAGACAAATAACCAAGCAGTTTCAATTACAAACGTACAATTATGGTAGATATTAAGTTCGCATACTGGATTCCCAACGTTAGCGGTGGGTTAGTTGTTAGTAAAATTCCCCAACGCACAGATTGGACTTACGAATATAATGCTCAACTAGCTCAGACGGCTGAAGAAGTTGGATTTGAATATGCTCTAGCACAAGCCAGATTTATCGCCAGCTATGGCGCTGAGTACCAGCTAGAGGCATTAACAACTGTGTCAGCCCTGGCTCCAGTCACCAAGAAATTGAAGTTGATTGCAGCAGTTCACCCTGGATTGTGGCATCCGGGAGTAGTTGCCAAAATCGGTGCCAGTATTGATTTTCTCTCTAACGGTCGGTTTGCTCTGAATGTAGTTAGCGGCTGGTTCAAAGATGAATTCACTATATATGGTGAACATTGGTTAGACCATGACGAACGCTATCGTCGTTCCGAGGAATTTATCCGCGTTCTCAAAGGTTTGTGGACTGAGGAGGAGTTTCACTTTAAGGGCGACTTTTATCGCATCAATGGCGGTTGGGTGAAGCCTAAACCAATTAATCAGAATCCACACCCGGAGATATTTCAAGGTGGTAACTCCAAGGCAGCACGGCGGATGGCTGGCCGCGTCTCTGATTGGTATTTTATGAATGGTAACACCATAGAAGGGGTGCGATCGCAGATTGAAGAAGTGTCTGAATTAGCGAGTCTTGAAGGACGCAAAATTAAGTTTGGTCTGAATTCCTTTATCATTGTGCGAGATACGGAAGCAGAAGCCCATGAAGTATTGCGCGATATTATTGCCCAAGCTGATGTAGAGGCAGTGAAAGGATTTGGCGAAGCGGTGAAACAGGCGGGATCTTCTACTCGTGAACGTGAGGGAATGTGGGCGAATTCTAATTTTGAAGACTTGGTGCAGTATAACGATGGCTTCCGATCAGGCTTGATTGGTACGGCTGAACAAGTAGCTGAAAAGATTCGCCAGTTCCATGAAATAGGAGTTGATCTAATTCTCGGCGGCTTCTTACACTACACAGATGATTTACCTGCATTTGGTAAGACAGTAATTCCGCTTGTGCGCGAACTTGAAGCCCATCGTCGGACAGCTGATGAGTTGGTTGGGGTGTAGATTGACAGCAACATACTTTGTGGATGGAAGCTGTTGTAGATAACATCCCCAGTCTCCACTCCCCAGTTCAAAGACAAATATTTTGCATTGTTTCATAGTAGTGGCGATTATCAGTCACTCAATCACAATCAAGGAGTTTTACTATGACATCAGTAATTAATACCGAACAGAAGGCGCATATTATTCAAGATGATCGAGAAGCGATCGCGATCGCTCACGAACTAGCAGCTGAGTTTGCTAAGGGAGACTCAGAGCGCGATCAAGAGCGGCGTTTGCCTGCTGAAGAAGTGCAAAAGTTCTCCCAGAGTGGATTATGGGGGATTACAGTTCCTAAAGAGTATGGCGGGGCTTTTGTATCGAGTGCCACCCTGGCAGAAGTAATTAAAATCATCTCCGAAGCTGACTCTAGCCTCGGTCAAATTCCTCAAAACCACCTCTACATGGTGGAAGCAGTTCGGTTGGATGGTACAGATGAGCAGAAGAAGTTCTTCTTTGATTTGGCTCTACAAGGCAAGCGCTTCGGTAACGCCTTCTCGGAAATTGGCACTAAGTCTGTCAACGATGTCCAGACAAAGTTAGAACCAGATGGATCTGACTTCGTACTCAACGGACGCAAATATTACTCTGCTGGGGCACTACTGGCACATTGGGTTCCCGTCATTGCCAGTAATCCAGATGGTAAAACAGTGGTGGCATTTGTCGAAAGAGATGCCCCAGGATTAACTCTACTCGATGACTGGACGAGCTTTGGACAGCGTACCACTGCTAGCGGCACTACCATTATTGAAAATGTGAAAGTTAAGGCAGAACACGTGATTCCGCACTACTTAGCCTTTGAGAGGGCTACTCCAATGGGTGCGATCGCGCAAATCATCCAAGCCGCCGTAGACGTGGGAATTGCTAAAGCCGCAGTCCGTGACACCATCCACTTTGTCCGTAAATATACCCGTCCTTGGGTTGACAGTAATTTAGAAAAAGGCTACGAAGACCCCCTGACGCTCTATAACTTAGGCAATGTCCAAATTCAGGTTCACGCTTCTGAAGCATTGCTGCGTCGTGCAGGCGAATTTCTTGACATCGCTAACGAGTCAGGTTTAGAAGAACTCAAGGTAGTTGAAGCATCAATTGCAGTTGCTGAAGCCAAAGCCTTAGCCACCGAAGCAGCATTACTAGCTACCAACAAATTGTTTGAACTAGCAGGAACTAAGTCCACATTGGAGGAATTCAACTACAATCGCCACTGGCGAAATGCCCGCGCTCACACACTCCACGATCCTGTACGTTGGAAGTACTACGCTGTTGGTAACTACTTCCTCAATGGTGTTTATCCCCCGCGCCATCCTTGGTTGTAATTGCTGCATTCTCTATTGGGGTAAGGCATTGACAGGGAAGATTTACCTGAATGCTTTGCCCCCGATCGATTCAACATTATTTAAGTTGATACTATGAGCATTGCAAACCCAACCCAGAGGCGGAGCATTTGGAAAAGTCAGCCATTTAAGGGACTAATTTTCATTGCTATAATTGCTGTCATTAGCTATATTTTTGAACTCATCTTTGGTCAAATTATTCAGCTAAATGTGGGAACAAAATTGACTTACATCACTATATGCTTCGTCTGGTGGTGGCATCTAGGTTTTTCCCTCAACGGCTATCCAGGATCTCGCTTTTCTTCTACCCGATTTGGACGAGGAACAGTGAATTTAGTAGTGCTGTTTGCGCTAGTTTATATTACTGGAGAAGCTTGGAAATTTATCTCTGCAAAGGCAATACTCACTGATACACCCGTTGGCTTGTGGGGACAGACAGCAATCATTGCCGCCGCCGCCAGTTTGTTCTTTTTTGATAACACGATTGTCGTCACGGAGGAAGTACGTAACTGGCATCCAGTGAGCGGCTTGATCAATATCTTTTTTGCCGTCTTCTTTATTGCCCCTGCACTTACCTTTTTGCCACAAATGTGGGGACTTCAACCCTTTTACATTCCTTGGTATTGGTATCCTTGTTCGACAGTGTTCGGCAGTTTCTTTGAACGTTGGCCTTTAAGCAAACTAGAACTAGGAATGCCGCGTTTGGGGTTACTGCATACAGGTATTATTTTGTTACTCACTCTGATTACAGAATTATTCCTCAAGCAGTTAGGAATGGATTTGTTTACAACAACGACAGGGCCAACCTTTGCAGCTATTTGGACAACTGTTGGTTTAGGATTTGTTTGGCAATTCAATATGTGGCCTTTCAGAGAGTTGTCACAGCCCACAAAAGGTATAGTTGCATCTGTTGCTAGTTTAATAATTTCAGTCTTGTTGTATCTGGTAACAGTATCCCTCGTAGGTCAGGAAAATATTATCCAAGGACTTTACTGGTGGTTTAATATCCTTTGGGTTCAAGTATTCTTAATGGCTCCAGGATTATACGATGGAATTAGCCTTTGGCAGGATGTGCCACCACTAGTTGAGGAACAACAACCCCTGAGCTTGAATCGTGGAGGGCGTTAAGATAATTCGTAATTCGTAATTCGTAGTTAAGAATTCAATTACGAATTATGCATTAGCTATAGGAATCATATTTGATTTCTGAAAAAATCTCGGTAGTCTTGTAATGGACTGTCATGGCTTTAATGTTGCAAAAAAAATGTAGGTTGGGTGGAGGCTTTGCGTAACCCAACATCCAAAGAGTTTGGTATTGTTGGGTTTCACTTCCCTACGGGACGCTACGCGAACGTTTCACCCAACCTACATTTATTTTTCTCCTCCCAGAATGACATTAGAGGGATAACGTTGCTGAGATGATTCAAAACGTGAAGGTTGTCCTGACAGTGCCAATTACCGCATCCTGATTATCATTGTTTTGAGCAGGAGCCGTGATCCAAATTACGCCAGGGGTGATGGCAATGTTATCTGTAAGCTGATACTTGTAAAAACCTTCAATGTGTAACGATAAATCGTTTGCAGGTGCAGGATTACCACCCCGATAAGGTTCTGCACCCACAACAACACCACCAAGGTTGCCTTGTTTACCTAAATCTGGGAATGCCAATCCCAGAGCATAGTACCAAATATCTGCACTACCACTACCTGCCAGATTCTTGGCGTTAGTGTAGCCAAAGAACCCATTGACTGCAAATCGAGGACTAAATTTATAGAAAGCTTCGACTCCGTAGGAGTTGGTAATCATCCGCTCAAATGGAGTATTGGCTTGTTCTGTTCCGACCAGTGTAAAACCACTACCCAGGTCAAATATTGCTCCCCGATTTTGGTAGGCATTTATGTATGTCAAACCAATGCCAGAGTTATTGTTGGGGTTCCATGCTATTTGTCCAAATGCGCTATATTGACCATTAACAAAACCGCTGTCTGGCTGAGGATTGGCATGATCTCCTGCTAAGTAAGCCAAACTCAATACCAATTGGTCACTTAATCGATAATTGAATCCCCCACCGGCACCACCACCAATACGATAGATAGGACTAGAGGAAGCAAATTCTGTCAAAGCGCGACCACCGCCTGTAGCACTATCGAGATAGGGACTCAGAGTAGGAACAAAATCAAAAAATACTCCGTTTATTGCTCCTATGTAAGCATCGATTTTGCTGCCAACTGGGAAGTAGTAAGAGAGCCAATCTACAGATAGGTTGTTGTTACTAGGAGCAAGATTGAAGGTTTGCAAACCTTCGGCTGAACTACCAGGAAGCTGCAAAATAGTAGTGTTTCCACCAGTTAGACGAGTATTTAGAGTGTCTTTACCTGTAAAGCTAGTTTTCAAAACTAGGCGAACTCTATCTTGAAAAACTGTATTTTCACCATTAACTGAGCCTTGGAAGGCATTCGTAATCACAAAGATGGCTTCCGCAGAAAGCTTTGTAGTTGTAGAAAACTGATTTGCTTCTAGTTCCGCAGTCCTAGCTTCTAAATTATCAACGCGACCCCGTAAAGTTGCTAGTTCAACAGTAAATTCTTCTTGCAGTCTTTGTAGGGTAGTCAAGTTTTGTTTGGTAACTAAGTCAGATGTAGCTGTTGCAATTAGCTCGTTGATCCGAGATAAACAAGCATTTAAACCTGCTGCAAATTCATAGCGAGTGATGGCGCGGTTTCCCCGATAAGTACTATTTGGATAGCCTGCAATACATCCATAACGCTCAACTAAAGACTGGAGTGCAAGAAACGCCCAATCAGTTGGCTGCACATCTGAAAACTGAGATACAGATGTTACCTGAGACATACTGTTTATCTGTTGGACATTTGCATCAGTATTAATTGCAGGAATTTTGGGCGTTTGTGCGATGGTTGTTACCGAGGAATTATCCCCGAAATTGGCCATGCTTACAGCGGGCTGTGCGATCGCAATTGGTATATTTGTTTGAGTCTTAGTCACAGCCACGAATTTCCTGTCTTCAGCATGGGTCGATGTGCTGCCTAGCAAAGTAGCCCCCAAAATCATCGATTCTATGAATAAATTATGAAATGAACGATTGAACATTTCTATCACTCCTCACATTTTTGGTTTGAAAATTTTAGTGAAAGTCATCAGACATTTCAGTGACTTGTCAAGCTAAAAACTCATGACTAGCCAGGGTAATGTTGAATTAATCTAATACGCGAAAGTTTTCACTAATATCGCTACACTTCGAGATATAACCAGATAGCTCAGTGAATTTATGGCTTTTTTTCTGCATATTTAAGTGTAGAAAAGACTTGTTTACACATAAATATAATTCCTGTACAAACTGCTCTATTTGCTTGGAAAATATCTATATATGTGTAAAAAATTTCTGTAAAATTACAGATAAATCTGAACTGATCGGCACTTAACTAGAAACTACTATACAACTATCAAGTTCAAGTAGATTAGTGTATTCAAATTAATAATATTGCATAGATATTCTGAAAATACAAGTAAATGATAAAAAATGTTCTCAAATTTTTATTCTGCTTTAATCTCAAGAAAATATTTTTTTATGCCGCATTAACAACCTCTAAATTTAGCAAAATTTATTTATTTTTAGCTTGCTTTATTAGTTACTATATGCAATACTGTTTTTAGAGTTAAATAGTATTTAAATCCTATTTTAAATCAAAATTTTTCCAGCAAAAATTATAGTTGCTTCTCAGAATAAAAATAACAGGAGAAGTTGCCAAGTATGCCATTAATCGAAACTAAAGAATCTCAAAATTATCTTGATCTAGCGAAGTCTTTAGCAAAGGAATTTGCCCAGACTGCTGTAGAGCGGGATGTCAAAGGGGGAACACCAAAGCATGAACGCGATCGCTTGCGCCAAAGTAACCTGCTGAAACTGATCGTACCCACAGAGTTCGGTGGTTTAGGGCAAAGTTGGATTACCGTTCTGCAAATTACCCGCGAGTTTGCCAAGGTTGATAGTTCCATTGCTCACGTCTTTTCTTACCACCATCTAGGTGTAATAATTCCGCATATCTTTGGTTCGGTAGAGCAAAAACAGCAATATTATTCAGAAACTATTCGCAACAATTGGTTTTGGTGCAATGCCCTCAACCCTTTAGATAAAAGAACTACTCTGACACCGGAAAATGATTATTTCCGTCTCAACGGGATTAAAAGCTTTTGCTCTGGCTCTCAAGACTCGGATATATTGCCGATTACTGCCATTCATCAAGAAACCGGTGAATTGAATATTTTGGTAATTCCTACCCAACGGCAAGGCGTTACTGTTCATCATGATTGGGATAATATCGGGCAACGTCAAACAGATAGTGGTAGTGTTACTTTTGAAAATGTGTTGGTGTACCCTGACGAAATTCTTGGTAGTAGAGACAAACTCAGTCAACCCTTCAACACTATTCGCGCCTGCTTAACTCAATTGAATCTTGCTAATATCTACTTGGGAATTGCCCAAGGAGCATTTGAAGCTGCTAAAACATATACTGCTACTAATACAAAACCTTGGCTGACATCCGGTGTAGAAAGTGCAGCCCAAGATCCTTACATCCTCCAGCACTATGGCAAAATATGGGTTGAACTCCAAGCAGCTAAGAGCTTGACTGAGCAAGCAGGAGAATTACTACAAGCGGCTTGGGAAGAAGAATGGTCACTCACCGCCAAACAACGTGGGGAATGTGCGCTTTGCGTCGCTACTGCCAAAGTTGCAGCGACTAGAGTCGGTTTAGACATTACCAACCGCATTTTTGAAGTTATGGGCGCACGCGCTACTACGGCAAAGTACGGCTTTGATCGCTATTGGCGTAATCTCCGCACGTTCACTCTCCACGATCCGGTAGATTACAAAATTCAAGAGATCGGAAATTGGGCATTAAATGATCAACTGCCAAAACCTAACTTTTATTCATAGATAATCGGTCTTTCAAGACGCGATAAATCGTGTCTCTACATTAGGGTTTTGGTATCAGCGTTTTCTGGATCTATTTTTAACTTTTACAGCAGAAGTCCCACATCTCACTTTTAGGAGTGTGGGGACACCAGTCGCCTGCGACGGGAAACCCGTCTACAGCGCTGGCTCATGAATGCGTGTGATTTGACGACTGACAAGCCAATCAATGTGTGTAGCACGAGAATCTAGGACGTGGAGGAAACGAGCAATTTCTAAGTTTTTTCTGGTGGTGCAACTTGCGCTTCAATATACTTTCTAAGAGTTGACACTGTAACACCACCACAACTAGCAACAAAATACGAACCACTCCAAAATACATCTTTCCAATAGAAGTTTTCTAGGTGTTCTGCAAATTCTTGGCGTAATTTCCTGGATGATACAGATTTTAGGTTATTTACTAGTTTACTGAGTTCAATCTCTGGATGGTATTGGAAAAGTGCGTGAACATGATCTTCTTCCCCATTGAACTCTATAAGCTTACAGTCCCATTTTTCTAGTAACTCCTCAACTAAGATATTTAGCCTGGACAGCATCTCTGCTGTGAAAGCTTTACGCCGATATTTAGTAACCAACACTAAATGTACTTTCAGGTCACTAACAGACCAACATTAGAAACAAAATCATTTTTCATAATTTTTTGCAACTATATCTAAATCAGTGTATATTCAAAAAATAACACCGATTAGGTCGAAAAGGTGAGAACATCCTATCAATACCGATTAAAGCCAACTAAAAAGCAAGCTGAAATTATTGACAACACATTAGATATGCTACGTTGCCAATACAATTACCAGCTTGCTCAGAGGTTTGATTGGTATGAACAGTATCGCTGTTCGATTGATAGATGTTCACTTTTTGTTTGCCATATCCCAGAACTAAAAGATAAGCCTAATCGCTTTAGTCAACAGGCAACCCTAACCCAGCTTAAAATAGACCGCCCCTGGTACAAAGCTATTCACTCTCAAGTGTTGCAGGAAGTACCTAAAAAAGTTGAGATTGCTTTTGACCGTTGGCTAAAAGGCGATGCCAATGGCAAGCATAGCGGTAAGCCTAGATTCAAGGGTAAAGGTCAATACAAGACTTTTACTTATCCCCAATTCAAGAAGGAGCATTTTCAAAAAGAAAAAATAACACTCTCAAAGATTGGAACAGTCAAAGTAATTGTCCATCGTCAAATACCAGACGGTTTTGACATTAAAACCGTCTCTGTCACAAAAAAATCAGACGGGTATTACATCACATTAAGCCTTGACGATAAAACAGTACCAACAGTTAAACCTGATTTTGACATCAATAATATTGTTGGTATTGACGTAGGACTAATAGATTTTTATGTCGCTTCTGACAATACCCGAATTGCCGCACCCAAATATTTACGCAAAGCTGAACGTAAATTAAAGTCAGCGCAGCGTACAGTTTCTAGAAGAAAGAAAGGCTCTAATCGACGTAAAAAAGCTATTAAAAAGTTAGGCATCCAGCACAAAAAAGTAGCCGATACTAGAAAAGACTTTCATTTCAAAACTGCTAACACCCTACTCAAAAAGTATGATGTTGTTGCTGTCGAAAAACTAAATATTAAAGGACTAGCTAAAACATGGTTGGCTAAAAGTGTCAATGATGCGGCGTGGGGACAATTTATTTCAATACTCAATGTCAAAGCCGAAAACGCTGGGCTGAAAGTAATTGCTATAAACCCAAATGGTACAAGTCAAGAATGTTCTGGTTGCGGCATTAAGGTAATAAAATCACTATCAGAAAGAACGCACAATTGTCCTAATTGTAAAGTCAGTTTGTGCAGGGATCTGAATGCCGCCATAAACATAAAGGCGCGTGGGACGCACGCCCTCAAAGCTCAATCAATGTCCTCATAGAGGAGTCGTTGAGAAGCCTACACTTACCTGTACTCAAGAAGTGTAGGTACGTCACGTTTGTAACCCGTAAAACTTATCATACTGAGTAAATCAGGCAAAAATATGGCTACGAAAATTCCTGTCACAGTGATCACAGGCTTCTTGGGTAGTGGAAAAACCAGCCTAATTCGCCACCTGCTACAAAACAACCAAGGACGGCGTATTGCCGTTTTAGTCAATGAATTTGGCGAACTCGGTATTGATGGCGAATTGTTAAAATCTTGTCAAATTTGCCCCGAAGATGGTGAGGGCGACAGTAATATCTTTGAATTAACTAACGGCTGCTTATGCTGCACCGTGCAGGAAGAGTTTTACCCGATGATGCAAGAGTTAATTAAGCGGCGAGATAGTATCGACTGCATTTTGATTGAAACCTCTGGTTTAGCCTTACCAAAACCGTTGGTGAAGGCTTTTCGCTGGCAAGAAATTCGCAACGCCGCCACTGTGGATGCGGTGATTACCGTGGTAGATTGTGCGGCGGTAGCAGCCGGGACTTTTGCTAGCGATCCAGATGCGATCGCAGCCCAGCGGCAAGCAGATGATAATCTAGAACACGAAACACCCTTGCAAGAACTGTTTGAAGATCAACTGGCTTGTGCAGACTTAGTGGTGTTGAATAAAGTTGACTTGGTAGATGCCGAGACAAAAGCCAGAGTTGAGGAATTGATTAAGCAAGAGTTGCCCAGAGTGGTGAAAATTGTCGAGAGCGACCGTTCTCAACTTGATGCATCTATATTATTAGGATTCCAAGCCGCAGTCGAAGATAACTTAGATTCTCGTCCTAGTCATCATGATACCGAAGAAGACCACAATCACGACGAAGAAATTACCTCAGCTAATTTAATTTTAGATCGTACCTTTGACCCAGAAAAACTACAACAGCAGTTGCAAACATTGGTACAACAACAAGAAATTTACCGGATTAAAGGCTTTGTGGCAGTGCCTAATAAATCCATGCGCTTGGTGATGCAAGGCGTGGGAAGCCGATTTGATAAATTTTACGATCGCCCCTGGAAACCCGAAGAGGCCCGGCAAACGCGCTTAGTTTTCATCGGTCGTGATTTGAATTCTTCAGAAATCGAATCACAACTTGTAGCTTTATAAGTATACCCAGAACCCCGACTTCTTTGAGAAGTCGGGGTTCTATATCTTGAGAGTTACGAGTTATGAATAACTAGCTAATTCCAAACAAAAAACAATAATAACTGAAAATCTTTCACTTGACAAAAATATGACAATTTCTCAACTGTTTAACGTTGCCAATCTTTTCGTCTTGCCATTTTGGGCGTTGATGATTTTATTACCCAACTGGAAAGTCACACGGCAGATAATGTCATCATATCTACCCTTTGTGCTGTTAGCTGGGACATATTTATATTTGTTTATCAACAGCATTACGCCAGAAAATGCCCAAGCTTTATCGAATCCTCAATTAGCTGATATTGCGCGATTTTTTGCAGACGAAACGGCTGCGGCAACAGGTTGGATTCATTTTTTAGTGATGGATTTGTTCGTCGGTCGCTGGATTTATTGGGAAGGGCAGAAAACAGGCGTTTGGACAATTCACTCTCTGGCTTTATCTTTGTTTGCTGGGCCTTTGGGATTACTATCTCACATCTTGACTGACTGGATTACTAAGAGATTTTTCCCGAAGTTTCAGCAGAATGAAACGGCGACATTAGCAGAACAAGAAGTATCATCAACTGGCACATAATTAAAAGGGCGCTTAGAGGATGTCTGAAAACTTTTTGGTGTTGTATTCGAGACTTGTAGATCCCCCTAAATCCCCCGATAAATTGGGGGACTTTGATTCCGGTTCCCCCCTTTTTAAGGGGGGCTAGGGGGGATCAAGCAAAATATTTAATACTTCTGAGACATCCTCTTAGAAACCGCGTCTACACGAGGCAAAACCTACCTCCGTGGGTTACAAAAAGCTTTATTTTCTCTTAGCCCACGCAGGTGGCTTTGTTTGTGTAGTCGCGAATTCTATGAGACTGTTGGCGAATTCATGTAAACCGCAATTTCTGGGGTGAGACGCTACGACATCTCAAGCTTTTGAGGATAGCGATCGCAATTCGCCAACAGAGTCATTCTATTCGACAGGGTTATTATTAGGTAAATTGATACAACGGTTCTCGCTTGAGTGAGATACAAGAACCCCACCCCCAACCCCCTCCCCGCAAGCGAGGAGGGGACTATGATGTACCTCATGTGATCAGGAAACGCTATAATAGTTTACTTCTATTACCTATTACCTGATTTTAAAATCATTAACCATTGTCGTGTCTATAGTCGGCATCTAACCAACAGCGTGGTAAAACTTCACCTGAAGGAAAAACGAGATTTTCTTTTTTAAAAGTTTCAGGTTGCTGTTCTTCTTGACCTTCTTGGTCTTTTGCATGAACAACATCACTATTAGGGTCAAGTAATTCCTGAATTTCAACAATTTTTACCAATTCGCCACTATCTTTGACTTGTAAAAGCATAGAAATTGCCTCAATGAAGTTTGCCTGAAAGTTGGGAGTCAGTCTCAATATAGACTCACTCACCTCTCAACCGATTTAGAAGGTCGAGATTCCTTAATTGTTAAAGGACATTTTTACCGAAGATGAACACATAAATTACACGAAATTCATCTATGTGTCTCTGTGGTTTTTATCTTTATAAAATTGATATAGCAAATAAATCCTCAATTCAGCACCTCAAATATAATCAGGGAATGCTGACCGAGAAAACTGTCTAATTCAAATAATCTTGGTTGTATAGATTAGATTTCGCGTTGATATTTTTCTAAAATATCTACTAAGGTGACTTGACATTGCAGTGGGAGTAAATCAATTAAAGGAAGTTCACTTCTACCGCCGCCAATTTTTACTGTAATTGATTTCAAGACTTTTAAAACTTGGTCTTCATTTACAGTCTTGGAAGTAATTAAAGGATACAACTGTTCAGCAACAAGGGTGTGCAGTTTGGCATTAGATAAATAAAGATGCCATTTGGAAATGTCTATGTAGACATTTTCGCCAATTTCAGCTGCTAGGGCTTCCAGTAGTTCTGTGGTGTTAGTGTTTGCCATAAAAATAACCCTACATTAAGAAAGAGTGCGAAATCTCAGGCTTTTTTAGATTATCGCTCAATTAACAAGCTGATTCTACTACCACAGGTTACAATCGCCCCAGCATTAGCAGTCCGTCTTCAGGTGGATTTGGGTGGAGTTTCGCTGTAGTTAGCGATCGCACTAATATAAATTAGATGCACTAACACGATTCCTGTCCAACTTGCAGTCAATAACGGCAGCCACTCCCAGGTAGTGCCTTTCAAAATGTGAAAAAACCATAACCCAGAATTAATCGTAGCAGCGATCGCTACATGCACGGCAAAATTCATCCGGTCATCGATCTTGCGGTAATCAGGGTCTTTGCGATCGGGTTGGCGAGGCCAGCGAGGAGGCATAAATATTTGTTACAGATTTAAAATACACCCTATTCATTCTAAGGTTTTTGGGGCATTGGTTGCTATTAGACCCTTATAACCAGTCATAATCGAATTGAAAGTCAAGAGGCTGTGGGTTAAATTCTATGACGATCTTTGAGCAAATAGACCCGGATCTCCTCTATCCAGATAGCGACGGCAAACCAATGGCAGACAACACAGAGCAATATCGTTGGATTGTCCTGATTAAGGAGAATTTAGAGATTCTGTTTGCTAATAATGATCGTGTTTTGATTGCGGGAGATTTGCTCTGGTATCCCGTCCGTTCTCGGCTGATTGCACCGACAGCACCTGATGTGATGGTTGTCTTCGGTAGATCAAAGGGAAAACGTCGTTCCTATCGTCAGTGGCAAGAAGACAATATCCCGCCGCAAGTAGTCTTTGAGATTCTTTCTTATAGTAATGATACCAAGGAGATGGAGCGCAAGCTGGAATTTTACGATACTTATGGTGTTGAAGAATACTATTTATACGACCCTGAAAGTTTTCAACTAGATGGCTGGTTGCGGCAAAACAACCATTTGAATAAGCTATGGCAAATGGATAGTTGGCTCAGTCCCCGTTTGGGAATTAGATTTCAAACGGGGCAAGGGGAGTTAGTAATTTACCGTCCAGATGGACAGAGATTTTTGAATTCTCTGGAACTCAATCAACGGGCTGAACAGGCTGAGTTATTGGTAGAACAAGAACGCCAACGCGCTGAACAAGAACGTCAACGCGCTGAACAAGAACGCCAACGCGCTGAACAGTTAGCAGCATATTTGCGTAATCTCGGCATTGATCCTGACAATCTTCCGTGATTGGGGACTAGGGGACTAGGGGACTAGGGGACTAGGGGACTAGGGGGAATTATTGAACAAGTCTCTTCCTTGTCTACCTTGTCTCTTCTCCATGCTCAATGCCCAATAGCTAGCTTATGACTCCGCCGGTGAATAATCTCCAGATTTCCCGCCACTCTTACTTATTAAACGAATTGATTCAATTTGAATCGACTTTTCTAAAGCTTTTGCCATATCGTATAAAGTCAAAGCAGCGACAGAAACGGCAGTTAAGGCTTCCATCTCTACACCGGTTTCAGCTTTGGTTTTGACTGTGGCTTGAATTTGATAACCAGGTAAGTGCGGATCGGGTATAATCTCGACTGCGATTTTTTGCAAAGGCAACGGATGACACAGCGGAATTAAACTGGCTGTTTGCTTGGCTGCCATAATTCCAGCCAATCTTGCAGTTGCCAACACATCCCCTTTTGGGACATTTCCGGCTTGAATGGCAGCGAAGGTAGCTGGCAGCATTCGCACCTTTGCAGCTGCTACTGCTTGGCGGATGGTGGGTGCTTTCTCAGACACATCTACCATCTGTGCCTGTCCTTGGCGATCTAGATGGGTTAAGTTGGCAAAATTAGCTGGAAAATTATCTTGCGCCATTTGGTTAGAACGTGTTAATATAGATTGTCGGTGAGGGCGTGTAGCTCAGTGGACTAGAGCACGTGGCTACGGACCACGGTGTCGGGGGTTCGAATCCCTCCTCGCCCGTTTTTGTAGGGACGCAAGATTTTGCGTCCCTATAATTTTTTTAAGGCGTAGGCATCTGGAGCTAGACCTAGTGCAAAGCGCAGGGAGTTGGATAGGTCTTTGCTCGACTGGGTGAGGAAGATGACAAGTGCTAGAGAAGTGATCGCAGCACCGTAGCCAAACATCTGACGGTAGCCTACAAGTTCTGCGATGATACCCAAAACAGGAGCAGCGATCGCAATCCCCAAGTCAAGTCCAGCTATACAGATAGCAAAAACTTTCCCCCGTTCTGGCGGGAGGGAGCGGTCTGCCATCATCGTAATCATCATCGAGATCAGTGTACCACTACCAGCACCTTCAGCGATCGCAGCCAGTAAGAAAACGATCGCGCTGTCAGCTTGCCACAGCAGTATTAACGCTAAAACGTAGCAAAAAAGACCAAAGGTAATAAACAAACCCCGACCAACGCGATCGCTTGCCTTACCAGCAAATATCCTGATACTAAAACTAGAAATTGCCGCAGCTGTAAAAAACAGTCCGCCATTGAAGTCCACCTCCGTGGATTTGAGGAACAAGGATACAAAGGTATGTACAGCACCGAGGGACAAACCAACCAGCAACATAACTATAGTTGGAACTCTCACCCGTGGACTGGCCAAAATTTGCCAAAATTTGCGTAGGCGTAGCCCGTCGTAGACATCCTCTCCCTGAGTTTGCTCTGGCGTTTGCACTGGCGGATTCGTAACTTGTAAAATCCCCAAGAGGGCGGCAAAACCCAATTCGGCGGATAACAGAAATAATATCCCGTAACCACTTGTAGCTTCTAAATACCCTCCCAACGCAGGGCCAATTGCTAAACCAATGGGAGTTGTCAGGCTCATGTAACCAATGATTTCACCACGAGTCTCGGCGGGCGCTAAATCTGCGATTAAGGCACTGTAGCCAGTGCTAAAAGCCGCAATACTAATGCCATGAAAAATCCGCACCAGGATTAACAGCCCAAGAGATTGAGTTGCCAAGTAACCAAAGGGTGCGATCGCGGCTACGATCGTACCAATCAACAAGACAATTTTGCGACCACGTTCATCGGCTAACCGTCCCAGCATCTGGCGAGATAGCAGTAACCCAATGGCGAAACTGCCCATGACAATCCCAATTTCTTGCTTACTTGCGCCCACATCATTGATGTAAAGCGGTAGAGTTGGTAAGAGCGAAGACAGGCTCGACCAGAATAATAAACCTGCTGTAAATAAAACAAGCAGGTTGCGCCGCAGTTCGGCGTCAAAAGTATTAAATGCTTTCAAGGTAGATGCAATTTAATTGGTTTTTGTGATTTGTCCTTTGTCTAGAGTCAACCAATATTTACTCTTAATTATTTACTTAGGACTTACGCATTGACAGACATAACCAAATGTGAATTACCTCTCGTTACAAGGCTTTGCCTTGTAATGCTCTTGTGGGAGGCTCTGCCTCCTAGTTTGAATTGAGGCAGAGCCTCCCAGTGATCGCATTCCCAGGCAGAGCCTGGGAACGAGGCAGACGAGGCAGGGCAAGACTTTTATCTTAATAAGCTTGATATGCAGATGATGCTCAATTTTTAAAGTGCGTAAGTCCTATTACTAATGACCAATGACCAATGACTAATAACTATCATTGTGACGTTACTTAATATTTTTTGCTACCACCTCTCGCACGCGATAGATAGGCCGTCCTTGGGATTCATGGTATGTACGCATGAGTAATTCTGCTAAAAGTCCGAAGCAAAACAACTGCACTCCCGTTAGTAGCAGGAGAACTGCTAAAATCAGCAAAGGGCGATTGCCAATCTTCTCACCTAAAGCCAATTTGACGAAAGTCAAGTAAATTCCGATCGCAGTGCCCGAAAACATTGAAATCAAGCCCAACAGCCCAAAAACGTGCATCGGGCGGGTGAGGAATCTTTTCATAAACAGAATGGTTAACAAATCCATCAATACCCGGAATGTCCGCCAAATTCCATATTTACTACGACCAAAGCGGCGGGCGTGATGACGTACAGGTATTTCCGTAATTCTAGCTCCTTCGATGTACGCCAAAGCAGGTAAAAATCGGTGTAATTCTCCGTAGAGATTCATATCTGCTAGCAGTTCTGCACGATAGGCTTTCAGCGAACAGCCATAGTCATGAATATTCACGCTAGTGGTATGGCGAATTAGCCAATTGGCAATTTTGGAAGGAAGTAACCGATTTACGGCACCATCTTGGCGTTTTTGTCGCCAACCACTTACCAAATCGTAACCATCATCCAGCTTTGCTAATAACATAGGGATATCAGCTGGGTCATTTTGGAGATCAGCATCTAAAGTGACGATCGCTTTACCGACTGCATAATAAAATCCAGCAGCCATCGCCGCAGTTTGTCCGTAGTTGCGACGCAAAATCACCGCCTTTAAATCAGAACGGATTTGCGCCTGTTCTTTGAGAAAATCCCCAGAACCATCTGTAGAACCATCATCCACACAAATGATTTCATAATTTATCTGACTAGAGGATAAACTAGAGGCGATCGCTTCTAGTAAAAGCGGCAAACTCTCTACCTCGTCGTGTATTGGTACTACCACCGAAACATCTGGGACAATTGCAGAAATCACCCCATTTTCCTCACTACTCCTTTCGGAAATCAACCCACTCCTCATAAGTCTGTGCGCCCTCAGCGTCTCTGTGGTTCGTAACTCTTCAAAACTCTACCAGCACCTCGCAGCTGCTGATAGTACGACTGACTAACCGCATCTCCCTGTTCCGAGAGAATATCAATTCCAATCCCATCTCGTCCCTGATCTTTCCCAGAACTATGGATATAATAACCATCTACCAAATAAAGTCCGACATGGGTTGCTTTTTGGCTAGTTCCAAAAAATACTAGATCCCCGGCGACTAATTCTGTAATCGTAATTGGTTGAGTGAATCCTTCTTGCTGATAGGCATCTCTAGGTAGCCAAATACCTACCGAAGCAAACGCCGCCTGCATCAACCCAGAACAGTCATAATTTGGCCCAACCGTACCACCCCAAAGGTAATAATTTGATTGTTGCATCGCTTTTTGGGTAAAGGCGATAATCTCTGCTAGGAGTTTTTTAATCTCCGATTCAGAAAATGTTGCAGCCTGATAAGGTACAGTAGCAGATTGTAATGAATCAAAATCTGAAAGAGATACCCATCCCGGATAGTCATCTTCACACAAATACACCTCAACTGCTAAATTTTGATGATTTGATGTTACCCATAAATGTCGCTCAGATGCGGCTTGACTTGCTAAACGCGTACATTCAGGAGAATCATATAAATTCAGGTCAGCTAAACACTGATACTCCCCTGATTTTGGATTTTGGATTTTGGATTTTAGATTAAAGGACATTATTAGAGAATGATTTTTTTTAATAAAGACGAACAACTCGAAAATATTGGTAATGGCATTTTAGATGCAACTTGGGCAGCATATCCAACTTTAGCGCGGAACCAAATTGCCCTAACTTGGGTTGTTTACGATCCACCAGTGCTAGTAAATACTGGTGGGGCGCTGACTCCCAACGCTTTTTGGGATCACCCAGTTCGTGGTTTCACTTATCGCGGTGTTGAGAGGATTTATCCTGCCAGTGTAGTCAAGCTATTTTACCTGGTGGCGGTAAACGAATGGCTACAAAAAGGCATGAGTCAAACCTCCAAGGAGTTGGAGCGAGCTTTGCGCGATATGATTGTAGATTCTAGTAATGATGCTACCAGCTTGGTTGTGGATATTTTGAGTGGCACCACATCCGGGCCAGAATTACCAATCGGGCCCTTTGAAACCTGGAAATATCAGCGTAATATTATTAACCGCTATTACCAATCTTTGGGTTGGGAAGAATTGGAGACGATTAATGTCTGTCAAAAAACTTGGAGTGATGGCCCTTATGGACGGGAACGGGCGTTTGTGGGAGAGTTACTGGAAAATCGTAATATGTTGACAACAAATGCGATCGCTAGGTTACTGCATAGTATTGTAGGTGGAGTGGCGGTTTCAAGTACGCGATCGCAAGCAATGATGGCTTTACTCAAACGGACTCTCAACGATTTGCCCACTGACAGAGAGGAAGATCAGGTAGCAGGTTTTTTAGGCGGTGGACTCCCTGAAAATGCTCAAATTTGGTCAAAGGCAGGTTGGACAAGTAAAGTTCACCATGATGCCGCGTATATTGAGTTACCAGAACAGCGCCCTTACCTCTTAGTGGTATTTACTGAAGGTAAAGCCCAGGCTAAGAGTCGGGCTATTTTGCCCTTTGTTTCTAATTTAGTTGCCGAAGCGATTAGCAGTCTATAATAATCCAAAATTTTTAAACAAACAAACCCTCCTATAGGAGGGTTGTATTTAAATTGTCCTTAGAGGATGTTTGAAAAGTCCTCTTATCGGTATCAAAAGTTTTAGATCCCCCTAAATCCCCCGATAAATTGGGGGACTTTGAGAGAGGTTTCCCCCCTTTTCAAGGGGGGTTAGGGGGGATCAACAAGTGCCTAAAATCACAGCCAAAGACTTTTCAAACAACCTCTTAGTCCGCGGAGGCGGACTTTGTTTGTAGTAGCCGCGAATTCCATTCGCCCCAGCTATTTCAACTATTTCAACTTAAATTCGTCAAACTTCAATACTTCCGAATCAGGCTTGCGAGTATCAAAACGATAACTACTGATCGTACCCGTCCCCGTATCAAAGATACTGAAAACCGTAATATCATTACTCGCAATGTAAGGCATCGGCTGACCATCTTCGCCCAGCAATGGGGAAATTGTTGGCACTATCGGTTCTAACCCATTGGGATCGCCAAGCTTAACATAATCCTCTTGATATCCAATTGGTACTTGTCGCTTTCTGTCACCCCAAGCAGCGCCATAAGTATTACCCACATTAGAAGTTTCTAGAAAGTGCATTCCACTGGAACTAACAAAGCGATTCCACAAATGGGAATGCCCATAAAATACCAATTGCACATTAGCTGCTTCAAGTATTGGGACAACATCGCGGATAATATAATCTGCGTCTTTGGAGTACTCGTAACGCACTGCTTTGATATTATCGCTATCCCGTTCAATTATCTGTACTGGTTCTGTATAAGCAGGAACTATATTATCCCCCAGAGTGTGGGGCGGATGATGAAACATCACAACTTTGTATTTTGATTGTTGAAATTCAAGGCTGTTAAGTTCTGCCTCTAGCCAATTGTACTGCTTGCTGCCTTTAGCAATTGGCTCATAAATCACCTGTCCATAACCCCAATTTTCCGGATTATTTAAATCCTTTTCTGCTTCTAGATATCTACCCTTATACATTCCATTTAAACTGGGAGTCCGCCACATATTTGTAATGTACAGTACTACCAAACGCACATCACCAAAACTAACTGCATAATACCTTTTTCCACCCTCTTTACTTTTTGGTAAAGAGAAAATTTCTTCGTAGGTATTAGTATTAAAAGAATTATCGATTAAAGATTTGTCTTGGGAGATTTTTTCAGCAATCACACGGGGAATCGTATCATCAAATTCACCATCTAAACTTCCCATTCTGGCAAAGCGCCCCATCACCTCATGATTACCAATACAAGTAAACATGGGTGCGTGTTGAATTATTTGTCCACCAGTGTAGGTTGTCTTAACGTCGTTGTGCGTCATTTCATATTTAGCACGACCTTGTAAACCGGGAAACAACGCACCACCACTACGATCATCAAACCATTCTGAGGCGCGATCGCTAACGTTGACCAAATCACCGGCAAACCACACGCCATCAACCCGTCCAACTGTTTCTACCACCTTTTGCAGATTTGCCGCTGTCATCGGCTTTAATTGATGATCTGAGGTAAGTAGAATTTTTAGTGGTGTATCTGATTTGGGAGTAGCTGCAAGGCTAAAAACATCACTGTCAACACTTTCGCCGTCTTCTGGCAGACTTGTGACACGATAGTTTACCCGCACACCAGGAGTTAACCCAGTTACCTCAGCCTCATGTCGCCAAATGTCCCGCTGGACGGGTTTTTGATAAACTTGTCCGTCTTCGGTTTGGTTTGCGACTCTTGACTGTTGGTCTTCACGCGTGCGACTGAGTTTGGTAGTATTTGCCTTAGCAGTTTGTTTGAGATTTTCCCCGTAGGTTACTGTGTGATTAACACCAGCAAATTCAGTAAACCAAACTACTCGTACTGAGGTTTCAGTTGGCAATTGCAAAAATGGGTCGGTGAGCAGTTGGGGTACTGATGTCATAATTATTTGCCCAAATGAACGCACACCTACCAGAGTAAAGCATTAAAGGAAAAGATTGCCGTCACGGATACCCAGTTATCCCAAAAAAAGAGGTAACTGGCGTGTGGGGTGGAATGACTGTAAGAATCATAAACTTACGGTGTTTTTATAGTCCTCTCGGTTGACTTATGGCTCTTGACTCCTGCCCAAACAGTAAGTGGCTGTCCAATTTGCTTGTACAGTAAACTCTCCAGAATTACACCGTTATTATTGGCGGTGAGAGTTTTATTCGGCTGACGCATAGACTCATAAAAGCCGTTGTACCAGCCTTCTTGAGACTTAAGGTTGCCTTGAACGAAATCAAATAACTGGCGAGTATAAGCAGTGTTATAAAGTACATGCCAGCCGATCGCAGCTTTGGCACTGAGAAATCGTAAATTGTTGTGCTGTTCTCTAGTATCTGCGATGGTTGCCCAAGGTTCTCCGTTGACAAATAGGCTGCTGTAAACAAAGTATGGCGGGCGATCTAAGTTGTCTTCGCTGACGGCAGTTAATTGCTTTGTGGCTTCATAACGCGCTGCTTGAGCAGCTAAAATCCGATCGGCATAAGCTTTAGGCAAAGCTTGAAACCCAGTTTCGATGCCATCTAAAATATAGGGTTCGCTAAGAACGTAGTTATTCGCTCCAGAGTTTTTATAGTCGCGGCGATCGTAAGGTACTCCCTGTCCGTAAAGATCAACAAAGGCAGTATGGGACTGATAATCTAAAGCTTGGTTGACATCCAAGCCCCAAAGCTTCAGACCATAAGCAGCATAATTTTCATAGCCCAAGCGACCTTCTTGGTTGTATTGTTCTTTACCTTTGATCACAGCAGTACCATACATTTGGCCATTTGTGGTCAGACGCTTGACTTGCCAATGTTTCCAAACTGCTGCTGTTTGCGATCGCATTTCTGGATACTTTGCCCCGACAATCTTCAACCAGATTGCCATTCTTCCCAAATCAATGGCTGACCAACCAATTTCTTCCCGTTTTTCTAGTTGACCATAATTAACGGGTACGAGTGTTTTAGCATTGTAGACTTTGTTGGGTAGTTCTCCTTTGTATAAAGGCATTGATGCCAGTGTATTCAACATTTTGCTCATTTTGGCTTCAAATTCAGCCACAGGCACGATATTGAGTTCTCTAGCACTGACTAAGGCTGCGATCGCCGCTGTCTGATCCCACATACTTACAGCGGCAAAGCCATCAACGGAATTGATCAAGCCAGTTTCATCGTTCCAGTTGCGCTGGAAGTATGACCAAGCCTGACGCGCCGTTGTCGTTTCCTCTGGGGTCAGTTTTCCAACTCCAGGAGCAACGTAGGGAATTATGGCTACTGTTAGTTGGTTCTTAGGAATGGGTTGACCTGGCAAAACTACAGATTTAGCATCAAGGCTGGCAACTATTTCAGCTTCTTTGGCATCAGAGACAGGGCCTTGGGGTTTCTGTGGTTGGGAAGCTGTTTGCGATGTTGATATTTCAGGTTTTTTTATCGAAGTCTGGGAAAGTTGCTTAGACCAACCATTTAAAATTGCGATCGCGATCGCAGCGGTAAGCACTCCTCCTACAGAAGCTAGTATAGACAAGCTCTTAGGTGGTGGTTGAAAATCAGAACTCATACTGATTAAAGCCTCATGTTGTAAGTTAGTGTTGCTTGCGTGGTTTCACTAAATACATTGTTCCCAACTTTGAAATCGTGCTAACGGGAACTATTAAAATTTACATTCCGCCCACTACAATAAAATAGTCACGCACCCGATCTCTGGAGTTCTAGCAGTGGGCTTATTTGATGATTTGAGTCGGTTTCTAGAAAACCGTTTAGAAGAATTCTTGCGTAACAATCCACATTTGGAGTTAGAGGCGCTGCTAGAACAGCTGCGTGAGCAAGAAGAAGACACATTAAAGCTAATCGCAGATTTAAAATTACAAGAAAAGCGATCGCAAGAAGAAATTCTGTCCACCGCTCAAGAAATTCAGCGTTGGCATATCCGTATTCAAAAAGCCAAAAATGCTGGTAGAGAGGATTTGGCAGCTGCGGCAGGTGAGCGAGAAGCAGCCTTGTTGCGCGAAGGAAATCAGCGTTGGGGACACATGCAAGGGCTGAAAGAACGCATTAACCAATCTCAGGAACTACTGCAAAAAATTCAGCTACGGCGACAGGAGGTACAAGCGAAAGCCGCCGAAGCACAGACAGCCCGCGCTCAAGCGCAAACCCAGCAGCGTTCGGAAAGCATTGGCTGGTCGAATCAGACTAGCAATTATTCTGGTGGGTTGGATGACTTAGAAGAGAAGTTCCGCAGCTGGGAAACTCAGGATGAATTAGAACAAATGAAGCGGAATATGCAGAAGTAGCGCCTATTGGCTAAAATACGCCGAAATAACAAATGCGATCGCCGAAGTAACAAATGAGTTCGCAAAAGTAACAAATGCGTTCGTCGAAGTAACAAATGAGTTCGCCGAAGCAACAAATGCGATCGCAAAAGTAACAAATGCGTTCGCAAAAGTAACAAATGCGTTCGTCAAAGCAACAAATGCGATCGCCGAAGTAACAAATGCGTAGGCGTAGCCAGCCGTAGGCATCGCCGAAGCAACAAATGCGTAGGCGTAGCCAGCCGTAGGCATCGCCGAAGTAACAAACGCGTAGGCGTAGCCAGCCGTAGGCATCGCCGAAGTAACAAACGCGTAGGCGTAGCCAGCCGTAGGCATCGCCGAAGCAACAAA
This sequence comes from Nostoc sp., assembly GCF_036917935.1. GTDB lineage: Bacteria > Cyanobacteriota > Cyanobacteriia > Cyanobacteriales > Nostocaceae > Nostoc. The sequence goes on from NZ_JBALEL010000060.1 coordinate 43,566, forward strand.
TGCGTAGGCGTAGCCAGCCGTAGGCATCGCCAAAGCAACAAATGCGTAGGCGTAGCCAGCCGTAGGCATCGCCAAAATAACAAATGCGTAGGCGTAGCCAGCCGTAGGCATCGCCGAACTAACAAATGCGTAGGTGTAGCCAGCCGTAGGCATCGCCAGAAATAGCTTACTCACTTGGTTTTTCGCGTCAGTTTTACCCCACCCTAACCCTCCCCTTGGAAAGGCTACGGTGTACACACAAGTCTTATAGAGTTGCCCCAGAGCCTTTTGATCCCCCCAACCCCCCTTAAAAAGGGGGGCAAAAGTCTCTTAAAGTCCCCCTTTTTAAGGGGGATTTAGGGGGATCTCCAACGATTTTGGGTCTGTGAATCGGTTCTAAAATTTGCACAGCGACTGACAAAGCTAATAAGCGTGTAGTATGTATATAAACTATATATACCAAGCAATATGAGTGCAGAGTTATTAACTATTGCTGGCTCAGTAGGAAAAGCAGTATTTCCAGAAATTGTTAAGAAAATCAATAGTGCATTAAATCCTACAGACTTAGAAAGAGCTTTGAAAGCAGGTGTACAATCTGCTGAAAAGTGGGATGCTAATCAAGATTCTGATAAGCATTTATTTTTTCGTTGTACGCCAAAAGATGCGAGAGAACTTGTAGAGAGCTTTTTCAAAGATACAGGAGTTCAAGAAGAATTACAGAAGCCTTTTACAGAGAAAACAACCCCAAATCTACAAGTTTTAATTCAAATATTCCACAAAATTAAATCAGAAAAGCCAAACTTAAGGTTTTGCAATGAGAGTATTGAACATTGGCTGAAAAACTTTGTAGATGCTTATTTTGAACATACCAATACATATTTAAAGTTTCAAATCGCCAAAACAGATTATCTCAAACAACTTTCAGGTTATTTTGATGGTGTTGAATTAGGCGGCATAAAGGTAAAAACAAAAGAAGAAAAAAAGTTTGCTAAACTACCGCAAATTTTTGTGATGCCTAATGTAGTTGAGCAGATGGAAGTTAGAGAAAGCATAGGTTTAAAATTAAATCTAGATTTGGCTTTGGAAGAGACAGCCAACCAGCAACGCCAGCAAAATTTACTTTGGGCACAACAAAGTAGTGCCAAGAAATTCTCAGCCCAAGAACTGCTGAAAGAAAATACACGCAATAAATTTGTTGTGTTGGGAGAACCAGGAGTTGGTAAAACAACTTTGATGAGTTACTTTGCTTTGGTGCTGGCTGAACAGCAGACTGAAAAACTCGGTTTATCAGCAGACTTAGAGTTACTGCCAATTTTGATTAGAATTAGAGACTTAGGCAAAGCTTCAACGAAGAATCTTTTAGAATATGTACGCAATTTTGCCAATAGTATTCATGTTAAAGAATTGCCCAAAGGTTTCTTTGAACATTGGTTAGAAGATGGGAGAGCGTTAATTTTACTTGATGGCTTAGATGAAATCGCTAAAGCAAGCGATCGCCATGAATTTGTCAAGATAATTCACAGCTTTCTCGGACAATATTCTCAAAATCGGGCAATTATAACTTCGCGTCCAGCAGGTTATAGTCGGGAGTTTTTTGGTACAGATGAATTCCCTCATTATCAGCTAGAAAAATTTGATGATAGTCAAATTGATCTATTTATTCAGCAATGGTATAACAGCAGACTGCCAAACAACCCAGAAAAAGCACAAGAGCGTCAAGAAAGCTTAAAAAAAGCATTAGCAACACAAGAACGCATCAAATTATTAGCACGCAATCCTTTATTACTGACAATTATTGTTTTGATTCATCGCTATGACGCACATTTGCCTAAACAGCGACATAAACTCTATGAACAGGCAGTTGATACGCTATTGATTAACTGGGATGAAGACAAGGGCATTGAGTCTCTGAAGCTGCATTATATTCAATTGGACGATATCAAAATATTGATGCAACGCCTAGCTTACTGGATTCATTCTCAAGGGGAAAGTGGCGATAAAGAAGGCGGTACGCTGATTGATAGAGATGAGTTAATTACGCAATTAAGCCAATATATTTGTGATTCATATTATCCAGTTAAGAGTCATCAAGCTAAAGCCGAAGCAGAACGCTTAGTTGACCATATTACAGAACGCTGTGGTTTATTAAACGAACAAGGTCAAGATAGATATGCCTTTGTGCATAAGACATTTCAGGAATATTTGGCAGGTGAAGAAATAGGCTGTCGCCAATTAGAAGACTTTAACGAAGTACTAAATCACATTCGAGATTATCTACACAATTCCCACTGGCGAGAGGTGTTGTTGCTGTTAATAGCTCAACAAAATAAAAATACCTCGAAAAGAATTATTGAAGCAATTCTGCAACAAGAGACTCCTTATGAAGAATGGCTGCACCGCAATCTTTTATTTGCAGGTACTTGTTTAGCTGAAGATTTAAAATTATCTGATGGCAATTTGATTACAAATATTTTGCAGAGATTAATTGAGCTTGAAGTTAGCAATTCTCAGCAAGTAGGTGAGAAAGTTAAATCACAGGTTTTTCAAATTCTTTGCAATTTAAATGAAACCCGGTTTCAAGCTCAAGCACTAGAACAGTTGAAAGCATCAGCAGATTTGGATAAAGAGCGACTGCGAGAATATCGGGTAGCTTTAGGTGAACAACAGGAAGTATTGGCAGAACTGCTGGGTTTACTCAAAGATGAGAGTGAGAGTGTGCGTGACTCTGCTGCTGATGCATTGGGCAAGTTGGGCAACGCCTCGCCACAGGTAGTTGAAGCACTGCTGGGTTTACTCAAAGATGAGAGTGAGAGTGTGCGTGACTCTGCTGCTGATGCATTGGGCAAGTTGGGCAACGCCTCGCCACAGGTAGTTGAAGCACTGCTGGGTTTACTCAAAGATGAGAGTGAGAGAGTGCGTTACTCTGCTGCTTCTGCATTGGGCAAGTTGGGCAACGCCTCGCCACAGGTAGTTGAAGCACTGCTGGGTTTACTCAAAGATGAGAGTGAGAGGGTGCGTTACTCTGCTGCTTCTGCATTGGGCAAGTTGGGCAACGCCTCGCCACAGGTAGTTGAAGCACTGCTGGGTTTACTCAAAGATGAGAGTGAGAATGTGCGTTACTATGCTGCTGAAGTATTGGGCAAGTTGGGCAACGCCTCGCCACAGGTAGTTGAAGCACTGCTGGGTTTTCTCAAAGATGAGAGTGAGATTGTGCGTTACTATGCTGCTCAAGTATTGGGCAACTTGGGCAACGCCTCGCCACAGGTAGTTGAAGCACTGCTGGGTTTTCTCAAAGATGAGAGTGAGATTGTGCGTTACTATGCTGCTCAAGTATTGGGCAACTTGGGCAACGCCTCGCCACTGGTAGTTGAAGCACTGCTGGGTTTACTCAAAGATGAGAGTCAGATTGTGCGTTACTCTGCTGCTCAAGTATTGGGCAACTTGGGCAACGCCTCGCCACAGGTAGTTGAAGCACTGCTGGGTTTACTCAAAGATGAGAGTGAGAGTGTGCGTTACTATGCTGCTCAAGCATTGGGCAACTTGGGCAACGCCTCGCCACTGGTAGTTGAAGCACTGCTGGGTTTACTCAAAGATGAGAGTCAGTATGTGCGTTACTCTGCTGCTTCTGCATTGGGCAAGTTGGGCAACGCCTCGCCACAGGTAGTTGAAGCACTGCTGGGTTTACTCAAAGATGAGAGTGAGATTGTGCGTTACTCTGCTGCTGAAGCATTGGGCAAGTTGGGCAAGAACTCCAGCAATGTTACTGTTACTGTCGCCGAATGGATTTCACAACACCAGGATTCAAAATATATAGGAAATGGGATTGATGCGCTGTGGAATTTGGTAGTAACAGAAGAATAATTTGTAATTTTTAATCTAAGAGGTTGTTTGAAAAGTGGTCGGCTGTGATATTGGGCACTTATCGATCCCCCCTAGCCCCCCTTAAAAAGGGGGGAAACGGAATCAAAGTCCCTCTTAAAAAGGGGGGGAACGGAATCAAAGTCCCTCTTAAAAAGGGGGGGAACGGAATCAAAGTCCCCCTTATTAAGGGGGATTTAGGGGGATCTAAGAGTATTTGATACATCACTAAGGACTTTTACAAACATCCTCTAAACCATTGGTTCAAATCATCCTCGATCGCCTCACTTATCGATTTGGCAGCAGCAGCTAAAAGTCCAAACCCTTGCTCTACCCGTTGTTGATAGTCGTGGGGGCAAATAGCAAACCTATTAGCGATCGCTCTTGCCCCCTTTTCATTCAATAGATAATCTTTATTGAGCGCGAATAAAACCTGACCAATACATACCACGCTGCGGAAACAATATCATGGCGGGCGATCGACAGCGAGAAAGTTAAAAATCGAAAGTTGTGCGAAGCACACCCACATATTGCGTATCATTTCTGCTGTCGTTTTCCGGGTTGAGAATCACCCAAAAACCAGGAGTCACTGAGATGTTGTCATTCAGGCGATAACGATAGAATGCTTCGATATGGTAAGCGTTATCTCGGTCTTGACGGACATCACTGTTCGAGACACGCGGGGGTATACCAAAGAGAATTCCCGGCAGGTTGCCTCTACCACCCACATCGGGAAACGACATACCAATTGCTCCAAACCAGACATTGGCATTGTCACCACTGTTCACAAATAGAGAATCTGTTCCACCCCTGCCATTGGAAATATCACTCAAACCAGAGTTCTTGGCATTTGCCCAAATATATCCACCCCAAGCGTGGATTTGGAAATTCGGGGAGAAGCGATAGAATCCCTGTGTGCCGACAATATCGTTGGAGGTAGCAATGTTGTTGCCAAAGGGAGCGTTTGACAAGACGCTACCCGTCCCAGCTGCGAGATCGGTTACTCCAGCAGGGCTATAGCCATGAGAGTAGGCAACACCAATCGCTCCTTGTTTACCATAATAGGCTAAGTGCGCCAGAGCATTGTAACCGCCATCAAACAAGCCGTTGCTCCCCGATGGCACATTGGGACTGCTTGCTAAATAGCCCAAGGTGAGAACCAAGTCTTTGGTGATGTTCCAGTTAGCCGCACCGCCGCCGCCACCTCGCCGGAATAAGGGGCTGTATGACCCAAAAAGTGAGGGAACCCCATTGCCGTCATCAGCGATTGTGGCGGGAGTGACGGTGGTTGTAATGTCGGTGTAACCAATGCCTGTAGGCCCAACAACGAAGTTAAGAGAATCACTGACTGGGAAGTAGTAACGGACGTGGGGAACAAAAAGTGTCTCGTTGCTATCATAGTCGAAGTTCAGCCGTGTCATCCCTGTGCCTGTGGCTGCGGCAATTTGGCTTGCACCATTGGTAGTATTTCCAAAGTTGCCAAATTCTAGCCGGACTCGCAACAAATCTTTGCCAGTAAAACTGCTTTCAAAGTTGAGACGACCCCGATTTGAAAAGTAGAGATTGGATTCATCATCTTCGCCACCGACTCTATTACCAAAGGTATCACTAATGGCGGTAATAATTTGAGCATTCAATCTAGTAGTTGTGGAAAACTGCTGCTTCTCTAATGTTGCTGTGTGTGCTTCTAGCGTATCCACTCGTCCGCGCAGAGTTGTCAGTTCTGCGGCAAAGTCTTCCTGCAACTTTTGCAGCACTACCAAATCTTCTTTTTTGACTAAATCGCTAGTGCCCGCAGCAATTAATTCATTCACTCGGTCTAAACAGGCATTTAAACCAGCTGCAAACTCATAACGACTTAAAGCACGGTTGCCGCGATAGGTTGCATCAGGATAACCTGCAATACAGCCATAGCGTTCCACCAGCGATTGCAGTGCCTGGAATGCCCAATCACTCGGTTTAATATCAGAGAACTGGGAAACAGAATTGACTTGTCCCTGCAAATTCCTATTAGCATCTGGTGCATTAGAATCATCTTCTGGAGGTGCTGCCCAAACTGCTGGAATTGTCAAAAATAAGACAAAAAAGCTATAGAAAAGAATTTTGATCATTGACTTGTTAGTTGAAAATGGTTGAATTCTGACTTTGTAACTAAAAAGATTAGACTTGAATCAAAGCTTCCAGATGATGAGCTAATCAGGATTAAAGTTACATATTTTTAGTTGAGAGTTTAGGTCACTTAAAGCAACGCTATAACTTTTTGCTCATTGCTGCTTTTCATAGCCGCTTCTATAATCCGCATGACATTAATTCCGTCTTCGGCAGTAACAGCAATTGCTTGATTATTAACAATAGATTTATACACCGCATCGTAATAATCTAAATAACTGCCCTGTGAACTTTTAACTTTTTCTCGAATTACTTTTGTGTCTTTTTCTGTATGCAGCAAGCCATATTCACTTTCCGGCTCTGTATACCAATCAAGTGTGTTAGGCTTCATACCCGCCACTAAATACTCTTCTTGTTTATCGCCTCTGCTTTTAAGAAAAGAACCCTTAGTGCCATGTATGATATAGGCCGGCGTAGGCTCACGCACAAGGAAACTTGCTTTTAATTTGACGCGCAGTTTCTCGTAGTATAATATCAACTCAAAACAATCATCTACCTGCGATCGCAGCCTGGTTATGCGGATGTCTGCAAAAATAGCATCCGGCATTCCAAATAAATGCAAAGCTTGGTCTATTAAGTGCGCCCCTAAATTGTTTAATGTTCCTGCCCCCGGACTTGGAAGTTCTACGTGTTGTTTATGGCTGAGGCTTGGTTTATATTTTTGAAATTGAAATTCTGCTTCAACAATATCACCTAATAAGCCTTCTTGGACAATTTTTTTGACTGTTTTAAAATCACTATCCCACCTGCGATTTTGATATACAGATAATTTTTTCCCCTGTTTTTCTGCCAATTCTTTCAGGTTTTTCGCTTCTGCTACTGTTGTGGTAAATGCTTTTTCTACCACTACATGTTTATCTGCAAGCAATGCTTGTTTAGCATAATCGTAATGGGTATAAGTGGGTGTATTTACTACCACCAAGATTACTTGCTTATCTGCTAGTAAGGCTTCCAAAGAAGCATAGCTTTTTACATCAGGATAATCTTGCTGTATCAGCTTTTTACTTCTTTCCCAAGAACCGGCTAATTTAAATCCGGGATGCAAATCAATAAACGGCGCATGAAATACCATGCCGGACAAACCAGAAGAACAAAGAGCCGTATTGATAGTTTCCATCTTTTTATTGATTGACTGAAGCGAAGGTTTGTATTTAATTCTTGTCTGATATTTTTCTCCGCGATGGAGGATCATAAATGGAAATGCAGACTCATTAGACGAATTAGGAAATGCACAAAATCAGGCTTGGTGAGGCAAGGGGCTTAAGCCCTAATGGCACTAAAAAAAGATATAGCCCTTGCCCTGACTGGTGACTGGTTCCCAGCCTCCAGCCTGGGAACCGATTCTGGGAGGCTCCGCCTCCAGTAGCTTGACGGGAGGCAGCAGCCCTCTTTGAATACATTCCCAGCCTAGAGGCTGGGAACGAGGCGACACATGCCTTTAGGCTTTACAAGCGTGAGATTCTCCCCTTAAGCCCCTTGTTCTATACAACCTCACAGGTAATCGGTATAATACCAATTTAATGTGAAGTTGCACATATCTTGATCCCCCTAAATCCCCCTTATAAAGGGGGACTTTGATAGATGTTTTTCCGGTTCCCCCCTTATTAAGGGGGGCTAGGGGGGATCGAATTCTATGCAGCTTCATAAAAAATTGGTATAAGGCTAAAACTATTTGTCAAAGCCATTTTTTTTAAGGAACCGCAGAGGCGCAGAAAACACAGAGATCCGAATTACGTACAGTGGTACTAGATGGATGCCAATTACATGTCTTCTAACTCGATTCCTTTGGTTTCTTTAATAAAAAAGAGAATGAAAAAGAATGAGGTAGCCGCTGCAATTGTATAGAGTCCATAGGCAGAACCTAGACCGAAATATTGCAGTATAGGAGGAAATGTTGTGGAAATAACGAAATTCGCAACCCATTGTATGGCAGCAGCAATCGAAAGCGCGGCGGCTCGAATTTTGTTATTAAACATTTCTCCCAACAGCACCCAAACCACTGGCCCCCAGGAGAAGCCGAAGCAAAAGACATAGAGGTTGGCTGCAATCAGAGCCATAGTCCCGGCGCTTCCGGTGAGATTGGGGTTCCCAGCAGCATCGAGGGGAGCATTGCCAAAAAGATAAGCCATCGTCCCCAAGGTAAAGGTCATGCCTATTGACCCTACTATCAGTAAGGGCTTGCGACCAAATTTATCTACGAAGGCGATCGCAATCAGTGTTGTAATAATGTTGACGGCTCCTGTAATCACCGTGATTGATAGGGAATCTTTTTCGGAAAAGCCGACAGCACGCCACAAAACGCTGCTGTAGTAGAAGATGACATTAATCCCAACAAATTGCTGTAATACAGATAAGCCGATTCCTATCCAAACAATGGGGAGGAGTCCGCCACTTCTGGTTAAGAGGTCAGAAAAACTGGGTTGGCGTTCGCGAAGCACTGTCTGCCGAATTTCTTCGATTTTTGGCAGCACATCGCCCCCTAAAATCTTGGTCAGAACGTTAGCAGCTTCTGGCTCTCGTCCTTTAGCAACTAAGTAACGGGGAGATTCAGGAATTGTTAAAGCCACCATCCCGTAGAATACTGCTGGCGGGACTGCTGTCCAAAACATCCAGCGCCAAGCTGCAACTCCAAACAAAAACGGCGAGTCTGCTGAACCTGCTGACACAGCGATAAAGTAGTCGCTCAATAAGGCGACGAAAATTCCGACTACGATCGCTAATTGTTGCAGAGATCCTAACCTTCCCCGCAAATGGGTGGGAGAACATTCGGCAATGTAAGCTGGGGCGATGACGCTGGCAACGCCGATGCCAATCCCACCTAATACTCGCCAAAAGATAAAATCCCAGATAGTGAAGGCAAGCCCAGAGCCAATAGCACTGATAGTAAACAATACCGAAGCGACCACCATTGCGTTGACTCGACCATAACGGTCTGCAATCTGTCCCGCAAAGAAGGCTCCTACCGCAGAACCCAGTAATGCTAGGGATACTGCCAGCCCTGTTACCCAACTACTGGTGTTAAAAGCTTTTGCTAGAGATAAAACCGCGCCGTTGATTACAGCAGTATCAAAACCGAATAAAAACCCGCCGAGGGCAGCAGCACCAGCGATCAAAATGACATAAAACGTGTTGGCTTTACGACGAATAGTAGTAGAAGACATAGTTTATATATTGGGAATTGGGAATTGAGAATTGGGCATGGGGTATGGGGCATTGGTTAGTTATTCTCCGCGTCCCCCAGTCCCCAGTCCCATCCTTCAACGTCTGGAACGTCTGCGTAACCGATCGATCATTACTGCCAAAATAATTACTAGTCCTTTGACGACTAGTTGCCAGAAGTAAGATAGGTTCAACAAGGTTAAACCGTTATTGAGAATAGCAATAATCAATGCACCTAAAAGGGTGCCGCCAATGGTACCTATACCACCTGTAAAGCTGGTTCCACCTAGAATAACAGCTGCGATCGCATCTAATTCATAACCCTGACCTAATACGCCACTGGCACTATAAAGACGGCTGGCGCTCATGATTCCTCCTAAGCCTGCCAGTAATCCGCTAATACCATAGACGAATAGCAACACCCGATTAACTTTAATTCCTGTTAATCTTGCTGCCCGCTCGTTACCACCAACGGCATATATCTGCACTCCTAAAACAGTTTGCCGCAACACAAACCAGCTAGCTATCACAGTCAGTAGCGCAATGATTACTAGCCACGGCAGGGGGCCGACATAACTATTACCCACCCAAGCAAAATTTATGTCCCGGTTAATTAGCGTTGTCCCCTTGGCAACCAAGAAGGCAACACCCCGCAAGGCTGTAAGTGAACCCAGGGTGACAATAAAAGGTGGCACATCCAAGAAGGTGATGAGAGCGCCGTTGAGTAAGCCTAACAGCAATCCTGCTAGCAAGGCAGCAGGTACAGCCGCCCAACTTAAAGCCGGTAGTAGCGATACCAACAGGGCAACTACGGCAGAAACAGCTAAGATTGACCCAACGGAAAGGTCAATACCTCCGGTGAGAATTACAAAGGTCATTCCTGTCGCCAGCACAATATTGATTGATGCCTGACGCAAGATATTGACGATGTTACCGGCGGTGAGGAAGTTGGGAGAAAGGAATGCAAATAAGATGCAGATAATTACTAAGATTGGCAAAATACCCGCAACTTCCAACAGAGTGCTAATTGATTTCCGGTTGCGGGATACGGGATTGTTGGCTGATTTATTGATAGGCGGTCTGACTATTTGACTCATGATGCTAATACCTCCGATGCTCCAGTTGCATAGTGCATAATCTTTTCTTGGGTGATTTCTTTACCAAGACTGCCATCCAGTTCGCCTACCAGCTGTCCTTCTCGCATCACTAAGACGCGATCGCTCATGCCGACAATCTCCGATAGTTCGCTGGAAACCATTAAAATAGCAACACCTTGCGCTGCTAATTCGCTCATAATTCGGTAAATTTCACTTTTGGCACCAATATCTACGCCGCGTGTTGGCTCATCTAACATCAACACTCTCGGTTTAATGGCTAACCAACGCGCTAGCAGTAGCTTCTGCTGATTACCACCAGAAAGATCGAGCGCTCTAATTTCCAAATTGGCTAGACGGATATTAAAGTTTTCCACCGCGTCTGTTGACAGCCGATTCACTGAAGGCCAGTTAACAATTCCACCCCTTGCATCCTGCTTGAGTGTATTGATAGCAATATTCTTGCGGGCGCTCATCTCCAGAAATAAACCTTGGTCTTTCCGGTCTTCTGGAACGTAGCCAATTCCCGCCGCAATGGCATCACTGGGGGTATTAATTTCCAGTTTTTTGCCATTCAAGAATACTTCACCACTAGCCTTACGGTCAGCACCAAAAATCAGCCGCGATAGTTCTGTGCGTCCGGCACCAACCAGCCCAGCTAAACCCAGAATTTCTCCAGCATGAAGTTCAAAACTAGCCGGCTCAATCTTCTTGCGGGCGTCGCTCATATTTCTGACTGACAGCACGACGGCGCCAGGATTCATTTGCCGTTGATGTTCGTAAAAGTCTTGCATGGAGCGACCGACCATCATCTGCACCAATCGCTGGGGAGAAATTTCGCTGCGTGTCAGACTGCCAATATATTGACCATCGCGCAACACACTAATCCGGTCAGCTAGGGCATAGATTTCTTCCATGCGATGGCTGATGTAAATAATCGCAATACCATCACGCCGCAGTTTGCGAATGACCTCAAATAAATGGTCGCTCTCGCGGTCGGATAGGGCTGCTGTTGGTTCATCCATCACCAAAACGCGGCTTTTATCCTTCAGCGCCCTGGCAATTTCCACTTGCTGCTGTTCGGCAATGGATAAGGTACCAACTATAGTCTGCGCGGTAAAATTGGCTCCCAGACTTTCCAGCACTTCTTCTGCTTCCAGTTGCATCGCTTTCCGGTCTAAAAGCTGACCTCGCCGCAACTCGCTACCCATAAACATATTTTCGGTAACGGTTAAATTCGGTGCAACATTCAGTTCTTGATAAATCAGATTAATACCCGATTTGCGTGCTGTCGCCGGATCGGTAATTTTCAAGGGTTGACCATTGATGCGAATTTCTCCTTCATCGGCAATGTAAGCCCCAGCCAGGATTTTCATCAATGTGCTTTTGCCTGCTCCGTTTTCACCCATGAGGGCGTGAACTTCTCCTGGGTAAATTGTGAGATTAACATTTTGGAGCGCAGATACACCATGAAATCGTTTTGTAATTCCTTGCATTTCTAACACTGGCGTGCTATTTGGTGTATCAGAAAGTGAGGTTTCAATATTTGTTGTCATGAGCAAAACCTGTAAAAACTATTTAAAATTTGCGTAGGCGCAGCCCAACCCAGATATCGGGAATTAGAAATTAATAAACTCATATTTGATTGAGCGCAAAATCATGTTTTAAAAGCTGACTGGAGACGCGATTAATTGCGTCTGTACTAAGGAGTTGTCAAGAGATATTTTCATCCTTTGTTGTTAACGTTATTTCAGAGAGATTGTGGAGAAAATCTAAGTGCTATAAATAGACACTCAAACTTTCCACTAATGCACATACATAGCGGTTTTCGATTCGGTGCAGCAGAGTTTTAACCTCTTTCTAAACCCATCTTTCTATTAAAAAAAAGACAGGAATAGAGATGACGTTTGGTATTAATTTAAATGAAAACTGTCGGACATTCTAGGTATGTGCCAAAACTTTACAAATGCACCAAAGGATTGATATCAAAAGACATAATTTTCAATTGCAAATTCACAATTTTTATTACTTCCAGCCTTTTTCTGTGCTGACGTTATCTTTTGTGATCAACTTAACTGGAATCAAAATGGTGGAATTGCTAGGTTTTTTCCCATTTAAAATGTCGTTGCCAACTTGAACTGCTTTTTCGGCCATCCCTCGCGGATTTTGAGTAGCAGTTGCTGCATATATACCATCTTTATTGGCGATCGCAGTGATTGCTTCTGGCGCACCATCAACCCCGACAATAAAGAAATCTTTACGTTGTGCTTGGTTAGCTGCTAATTCTGCGCCGACTCCACTCGGATCGTTGATGGCAAAAACCGCATCAATCTTGGGAAAGGTTGTGAGCAAATCAGTCATAACTCTCAGTCCTCCATCCCGACTACCCTCTGCATTTTGGTTTTTGGAGAGTATTTTGATATCAGGATATTTAGACAATACGTTCTCGCAGCCAGTAACTCGCTGAATTACCGAGTCTACTGGTGGCCCGTTAACTATGACAACACTACCTTTACCTTTGAGGCGATCGGCAATATATTTGCAACTAACTTCTCCAGCTTGGACATTATTAGTAGTAATGGTGGCATCTACACCTCCTTCCGCACCTGTATCTACTGCAATGACAATTCTACCTGCAAGTTTTGCTTTTTCAATTGCTGGTTTAATGCCACTTTTATCAGCAGCATTGACGATAATGATGTCAGTATTGGAAGCAGTGAAATTTTCAATTTGATTGCTTTGTTGGTTGAGGTCATAGGCACTGGAAACTACGGTAACGTTGACATCCTTACCGCCGATCTTCTTCGCTTCTGCTTCAGTTGCTTGTCCCATGAGGACGAAGAAGGGATTGCTTAAATCACCAACGGTAAAGGCAACCGATTTTAATTTTCCATTCCCAGTGGCGGTTTTAGTTTCTGCACTAGTATTAGTAGCAGGTTTGGTATCAGTGTTAGTAGCTGTGTTGCTATCGGGAGAAGCATTTGTACAGCCGACAAGACTACCACTGATGATACCTAATAAGCTAGCTGCGATTACGCGAAGCGTAACACCAGAGGTAAACGCAATCTTTTTCACATTCATATATCTCCTAGAAGTCATTCTTAGTTACACCAAATTTGAAAACGATGTATTTTAAAAAACTGGGTAAAATATACTAACCTTACGCCGTGTGCAACTTTCTCTCAGACCTAACCCCCAACCCCTTCCCTACAAGGGAAGGGGAGCAAGAATCAAAGCCTCTCTCCCTGTGGGGGAGAGGTTTGGAGAGGGGTTCTAAGGATAAGTTGCACATCGCGTAACCCTCCTTTATCAACCCTTTTTCTGTGTTTTGTAATTACGAATTACAAATTACCAGCCTTGGTAGCTGCTGAGGTTCTCTCTAGTAACCAAGTTGACTGGAATCAGAATATTTGGTGACTCAGGTTTTTTACCCTGGATGATATCGTTGCCAATCTGAACCGCTTTTTGAGCCATCCCTGCGGGATTTTGAGCAGCAGTTGCAGCAAATACACCATCTTTATCTTCCATCGCTTTGGTTGCATCTGGCGATCCGTCAACCCCAACAATAAAAAATTCTTTACGTCTTGCTTGTTTAGCTGCTAAATCTGCGCCGACACCGCTTTGATCGTTAGTGGCAAAAACGGCATCAATTTTGGGAAAGGTTGTCAGCAAATCACTCATAACTCTTAGTCCTCCATCCCTAGTTCCTTCAGCGTTTTGGTCTTTAGAGATGAGTTTGATATTAGGATATTTGGACAATGACTTCTCACAGCCACCCACTCGCTGATTGATTGAGTCCATCGGAGTACCGTTGAGAATGACTACACTACCTTGACCTTTGATGCGATCGGCAATATATTGGCAAGCAACCTCACCAGCTTGGGTATTGTTGGAACTAATCATCGCATCCACATCTGCATCAACGGCTGAATCTACTGCAATCACAACCCTACCTGCATGTCTTGCTTGGTCAATAACTGGTTTAACTCCTTTTTTATCAACAGCACTGAGGATAATTAGGTCAGTATTCGCAGCGGTAAAATTTTCGATTTGGTTGCTTTGTTGGTTCAGATCAAAAGCACTAGAAACCGCATTAACTCTGATATTACCCCCGATTTTTTGGGCTTCTGTCTCAGCCCCCTTCTGCACTGCATTATAGAAAGGATTACCTAAGTCACCCAAAGCAACGCCGATTGTTTGCAATTTTCTATTTGGAGAACTAAGATTCTCTGCACTTATATTAGTAGCCTTGTTAGTAGTATTAGTAGCAGTTTTGTCATTTTGAGCGCTATTTGTGCAGCTAACAACCGCGAAACCTAATATGCCAACTATGAGCGAGATTCTCTTCATATTCGTCTATTTCTAACAACGGAATTTAAATTTGAGAAAGTCAGCAGAATATAAATCTGCACAGTTATCACAATATCTATTAGGACTGAAAACTTTAGACCTAATCTAGTGATACTACTAGCTCTTCTAAATCTGACTCCAAAAGTCTTATGACTTGACGTAATTGGAGTTAGTGCGATTAGTTTTACGAAACTAGATGTTTTATTTTTAAAGCAAAACTATGAACACCACACTACTTAAAATAAGTAGATTATTTTTTGGTGAAATTACTTCGGTAGTACATAGTCTGAAAAGAGCTTTTGAGTGAAATTTTCAGAAATTAGTTTTCTTAAAATCGTAAAACTTTATTTGGTTTTGACTTTTTTCATTTTATCCTGCTCCCTCGCAAAAATTATTTTTCTTTATCGAACTTTACAAACAAAAAAGCTTTTATATCTCCCTCCACGTCATCTAAAGTGTTCATATTAAAGCATTTGCAGTAATCAGCAAATTGAAGATTTATGAAAAGGTTAAAAACGGTAACATTTCTCAATCAATCTGCTTCCGAAAATATCTGATTATGAGAGAAAAATTTTTGATCATAGTGTTAGATTTTGGGAAATGTAAACATCCTTCGGTTAGATTTTCTAAATTAACTCAAATCTCCTTGTCAAGCTTACTTATTTGTTATTGCTCCTCTATAGGAATCATATTTGATTTCTGAAAAAATCTCGGTAGTCTTGTAGTGAACTGTCATGGCTTTAATGTTGCAAAAAAATTGCTTTGTTGGGTGGAGGCTTTGCGTAACCCAACATCCGGATAATCAGTTGGGTTACGCAAAGCCTCCACCCAACCTACGTCTACGTCTAATGCACTATTAAAGCCATGACAGTTCACTAGGTGCATTTCAAAAATCAAATACTAGTCTTATATCACTTGAAGACAATAGAGGAGTAAACAAGATAATATTTTTATGCCTGATTTGGTATAAAGAACATTTGCTACCTGTTTTATGCTTTCACATCTCAATTTTGACTCCTAACTTTATGTAGTTTAAAAGTTTAATGTTGCGGGTAAATATTTAACCACTAAATCTTCATAGTATGGTTTTAATTTCTGCCAATCAGGAGGAATAGGGGTTTTTGAATACAAATCGTAGGGATTGAATAAGCTTACCCATTTAAACATTTCTTGATCATGTTTATCCATCAAATGTTGATATGCATTTTCACGATGTTGAGGATAAAATGAGTGATAGCGAAGCATATACAATGCAGGTTCGGGTAAATAGTTTTTCATCATCTGATAAAAATACTCATCATGCCCCCATGATAGATGTACATTACTCAATCCACAGTTAGGCTCATAAATGCCATATTTAGTGTTGTAATCGAGGTTATTATAATCAGGGTTTTCTTTGAAGAATTCTGAGAAAACAATTTTATCAGAAAATGCACAACCTACAGGATAAGTATCCCCGACGGTAGCCCATTGAGGTTCACCAAATAGACAAAGCACTTTCCCCATATCGTGAAAGAAGCCGGTAAGTACCATCCAGTCAGGATGACCATCGGCGCGAATAGCTTCTGATGTTTGCAATAAATGCTGTAACTGATCCATATCTGTATCAGGATCGGAATCATCAACCAATTGATTCAAAAATTCGACTGCATCCCAAACAGACATTTCTTTTTTATCAAACTTCAAAAATTCTTTTTCTTTTTGAAGTACAAAATTATATGTTTGATTAATATGATTTAACCGATAAAACTCTTTCACCGTATCTCTAATAGTCGTTTCGTAATTCCTGTACTCTTCGGTAGTTTTACCTTCTTTAACTATGCTGTCTGGATCGGGATAGCGATTAAGTAAGTCTTCTTCCCATTCTTCTAGTGAATCTAAGGGATTGTTTTCAACCTGAGTAATGGCATTATTTAGGATTTGAGACATGTCTTCCTAGTTGTCGATATTGTATTTGTTAAATGGTATTTTCGCACTCCCTTATGCACAGGTGTGCAAAATCTGTCTTAGACTTATTTATTATTTTTGCACACGTGTGCAAAAATAGGTGTTAAGTTTCATTTCGTCTTCTCCTACCTATGCATAATTTATTTCTTCAACTGTTTTGTCCAATCTGCTTGGCTCAGAATTAGGAATTAGGCAAAAAATTGACAAATTAGACAAAGTGTGATGATAGTTAAGACAAGGCACTGATGCGATCGCTAATTGTCAGAGATTTTGATGTCTTCTCAGTAGCGACGACCTGAGACCACAGCGATCGCATCATACCCTGTAGCATCAAGGAATATGCTCATCGCGTTATTTTCCAAAGCATGGCGAGACGGGTAATAATTAAATAAATAGTTAAAAAACTAAATATCAGCTGATCTTTTGTTTTACACACCTGTGCAAAAACTATACTTATTAATTTTTTTGTCGGACTAAATCAGCGTACTATCAATTTGTTAATTGTACAGCAGTGGAATACTTGATAATATTAGCCAATTCTTGTATCTGGTTTATTGCTTCTGCACCCTCCAACTTCATTAATTCGCGATCGTCCCACAATTCCATCCAAGTAATCCCGTAATCAGACACTAAAAATCGAATCAGGTGCTTTTCTCTAAGGCTAACCATAAATGAAGCACTCTTCATTTGGTCGCCACATGTATAACAAGACGCAGTATAGCCACGCTGCTCAAGTATAATTGTCAAGGCTTGCAGGTTCATTACCAAGTCTTGGACGAATTCCTGATGTTTTTGCGCTAATCTTAGAAACACTAGTTTTCTCCTACCACTACAGTTATGTGGTTGCTTTTATAATTTCTTTAGACTTACATCTGATGTGATTTAGTTGCCAAAAGTTGATGTTTCCGGAGATACGTGATTAATCTTAATATTACGGTTGTCACGCATAAGCTAAATTTCCAAAGCTGTTCTAATGTTTTGGACAATTATCTGGGGTGCCTGTGCAACATCCATACATAGAGTATCTACTGGTTCTTCAAGTGTATAAAACTGGCTATCGAGCAGTTTTTCGCTCATGTAATGATTGCTACGCTCTTGCAACCGCATTTGAATCAACTCATAAGACCCTTTGAGGTAAACTAGCTTGATGCGTTCGCTATCCAATACCAAAAATTGCCGATAGCTATCTTTTAAAGCCGAACACGCCAGCACCACATTTTTATTTTCTTGCAGCCAATGCTTTATGGCTGTTTGCAAATCTTGTAACCAAGGCATTCTGTCATCTTCACTCAAAGCGATACCGCGCCGCATTTTCTCAACATTCTCTGGCGAGTGAAAAGCATCAGCGTCGCGAAACTCCCATTCTAAGGAGTCTGCTAGCAGTTTTCCGATGGTGCTTTTGCCAGAACCTGATACACCCATTACGAGAATAATCATTTTTTTATTAAGAAAAGTAAAACTAATTCGTAATTCGTAATTTGTAGTTGTAATCATGGACGGAGGTAAAAGTCATGACTCCTGACTCCTTTCGATGCCAAATGTGAGTTGTATTAAAATCTCTTGACAAATAACGATTATTTTCTATAATACATACTATTGCACACGTGTGCAATATTTAAAAGCTAAGATAAAAAATGAATAAACGAAGAATTTCAATTGAAGATATTGCTCGCAGAGCAGGCGTTTCTCATTCTACAGTTTCACGTGCTTTGCGAGATAACGCTCTAATTAGCCCGAAAGTGCGAGAAGAAATTAAGCGACTGGCGCAGGAGATGAGCTATGTGCCCAATGCTATTGCTCAAAGCTTGCAAAATAAACGTACTAATACTATTGGTGTAGTAGTAACTTCAATTTCAGATCCCTTTTTTGCAGAGGTGGTAGAGGGAATCGAGAAGATAGCCAGACCGGCAGGCTTGAGTGTTTTATTGAGTGCTTCACACCGAGATTTTGAGCAGGAAATGGCAGCTATTGATACTTTTCATCGCCGTAGGGTAGACGGGATCTTAATAGCCGACTCACGAATTAGTAAGCAGCATATCAAGCAACTCACACAAATTGCTGTGCCAACAGTTTTGATTAATAGTCAAACTGAAGATCAATCGGAAATATTTCACTCAGTAGCAATAGACGATCGCTTAGGTGCTAAATTAGCCACAGAGCATCTAATTAGTCTGGGACACACCGCCATTGGTTATCTGGGTGTAGGCGATCGCAGCAGGTCAAACCAGCAGCGCCTAGAAGGGTATCGAATGGCCCTTGCGGAAGCTGGTATCCCACCAAATACTGATTGGGTTTCAATTAGTGATGAATATGATACTAGAATCAGCGATGTTGCCACCGGGCAAAATATGCTTTCTAAACTATTGGTTGCGGAAGTGACAGGCCTTTTTTGTTACAACGATATGGTAGCAGTTGGCGCTCTGTTAGCCTGTCAAGAACTAGGTATTTTAGTACCGCGAAATTTAAGTATCGTCGGATTTGATGGTATTGCTCTGGGCTGTTACGTTACACCAGCGTTGACCACAGTCAGCCAGCCAATGTTAGAAATTGGTGGCTATGCCATGCAAATGTTACTCGATTTATTAGAAGAAAAAACTGTGGAAAACCGCGTTTTATCTCCTTTTCTATTACAGCGTGGTAGTAGTGCAGCATTATTAACAATTTAAAATTCAAAACAATTTATGTCCGAGATTTTAACCAAACAAAAATTATGTTAACCAAAAAACCGACTTTATCTCCCAATCGCTGCTTTTCTCCAGAACCAGTTCAAAGACGATTAGCTCATCAATTTTTTGATAGTATATCTGCGTTACCTCTAGTTTGCCCACACGGCCACGTAGATCCAGCCTTGTTAGCTAATCCCGCAGCCCGTTTTGGTTCACCAACCGAATTACTGATTATTCCTGACCACTACCTGTTGCGGATGCTTTATAGTCGGGGCGTATCTCTGCAAGCTTTGGGCATACCTACCAGTGATGGTTCACCAGGAGAAACCGACCACCGCAAAATCTGGCAATTGTTCGCCGACCATTTTTATCTATTCCAGGGTACTCCATCCGGGTTGTGGCTGAAAGAGGAACTAACTAACGTCTTTGGGGTGGATGAACCTTTAAACTCTGGCAATGCCGGATATATCTATGATTGTCTGGAAGGTTTGTTAGCCTCACCTGAGTTTTCCCCTCGTGCATTATTCAAACGCTTTAACATCGAAGTGCTTTGTACTACCGACGCCGCCAGTGATAACCTAGAGAATCAGCGATCGCTCCACGAAGCAGGTTTTACTCAAATCAGACCGACTTTTCGACCAGATGCAGTAGTTAACCTGGATGCTCCTGGTTGGCGCGAAAATCTTAGCAAGTTGGAAACTAGTATCGGTAAAGAAATTAACACTTACGCCAATTTTTTGCAAGCTCTCGAAGAACGTCGAGCTTTCTTTAAAAAAATGGGGGCGACAGCTACCGATCAAGGTGCAGCTACACCTTATACCACACGCCTTTCTGACCAAGAAGCCGAAGCTATCTTTGCTAGAGCATTAAACAGCCAGCTGAATCCAGGTGATATAGAACATTTTACCGGTCATATCTTCATGGAAATGGCGCGGATGAGTGTAGAAGATGGCTTGGTGATGCAAATGCATTGTGGTGTGATGCGTAACCATAACCCGGCTTTATTTGAGAGATTTGGATCTGATAAAGGTGCTGATATTCCCGTAAAAATAGAGTGGACTCAAAATCTACGCCCGTTGTTGTCAGCTTACGGTAACGATCGCCGCTTCCATTTAATCATTTTTGGTATGGATGAAAGCACTTATAGCCGCGAGATGGCTCCGTTAGCTGGTCATTATCCCACTGTGTTGCTGGGGCCGCCTTGGTGGTTTCATGACAGCGTAAATGGCATGGAGCGTTATTTCAATCAGGTAATGGAAACTGCTGGAATTTATAATACTGCTGGGTTTAATGATGATACACGGGCTTTTGTTTCGATTCCGGCTCGTCATAATGTCTGGCGGCGAGTAGCTTGTAATTGGTTGGCTGGATTGGTAGCGCGGGGATTGGTTGAGGAGGAGGAAGGGTATGATATGGCTCGTGCTTTGGCTTATGACCTCGCTAAGGTTGCTTACAAGTTTGAGGGGAATTGAGAGGGGAATTTAAACGCAAAGGGGCGCAAAGGGAAGCGCAGAGGTACGCAGAGAATTTTACTAAGTGGGGGAATTATTTTGATTTTAAGTAAACTTTTTGGTTTGAAGGAGCGGGTTGCGGTAGTCACGGGTGGTTCTGGTGTGCTTGGTGGGGCTATGGCAAAGGGTTTGGCTCTGGCTGGAGCGCGAGTGATCGTTTTGGGTCGCAATGAAGTCAGGGCGGGGGCGGTGGTGGCTGAGATTACTGCTAATGGTGGAGAAAGTATGGCTGTGGTGGCAGATGTTAGCGATCGCTCTCAATTAGAAATCGCTAGGGATGTTATTATACAGCGTTGGGGTAAAATAGATATCTTGGTAAATATGGCTGGCGGTAATATTCCGGCTGCCACAATTACTGCTGATGCGACTATTTTTGATCTGCCTCGCGTTGCTTTTGAGGAAGTAGTTAGCCTCAATTTAGTTGGGACTCTATTACCTTGTCAGGTTTTTGGTCAAGCAATGGTGGAAAGAAGTCAGCCCCACGGTTGCATTGTGAATATTTCTTCTATGTCTGCTATTCGGGTGATTAGCCGCGTGGTTGGCTACTCAGCCGCGAAAGCTGGGATAGATAACTTTACTCGCTGGCTAGCCGTAGAACTCGCCCAAAAGTATGGTGATGGGATGCGAGTAAATGCGATCGCACCAGGTTTTTTTATTGGGGAACAAAATCGAGATTTACTCCTAAATGCAGATGGCAGTTTGACCGTTCGCGGGCAAAAAATCATTGATCATACGCCCGCCGGACGTTTCGGAAAACCAGATGAATTACTCAGCACCTTGATCTGGTTATGTAGTTCTGGTTCGAGTTTCGTCAACGGGGTAGTTGTGCCGGTAGATGGTGGATTTAGTATTTACAGTGGAGTTTAATCATGTATTCACTGGCTGTCAATCACGGGACACTTTCCGATGAGCAAGTTTCCGGGTTAGTTCATCAAGCTTTAGCAGACCCTAAGTTTGATGGACAGCGCATCTTGGTGTTAATTCCAGATAGTACCCGCACTGCTCCCATCCCGCAAATGTTTCGATTGCTGCATCAAGAGTTGAGTAAAAGGGTTGCGGCTCTGGATTTTTTAATTGCTCTGGGTACACATAATCCCATGAGTGAAGAACAAATCAATCACTTGGTAGGAGTAACACCAGAGGAACGAGAGACAACTTTTAAAAAAGTTCGCATCTTTAACCATCTTTGGAATGAGCCAGATACCTTTATTTCTTGTGGGGTAATTTCGGCAGATGAAATAGCAGAAATTAGCGGCGGAATGCTACATCAGTCAGTTGATGTGCGTGTTAATAAGCTTGTAACAGCTTATGATTTAATCGTGATTTGCGGCCCAGTTTTTCCGCACGAAGTTGTCGGTTTCTCTGGTGGAAATAAATATTTTTTTCCTGGTATTAGTGGTCAAGAAGTAATTAATCTCTCCCACTGGTTAGGTGCTTTAATCACCTGTTACGAAATTATTGGTACACTGGGAATAACACCAGTTCGGCGTTTGATTAACCGAGCCGCTAGTCTGATTTCTACCCCAAAGCTTTGTCTGGCGATGGTGGTTGCACCGAAAACAAATCAGCTAGCTGGACTCTATATAGATAAACCAGAGTCAGCCTGGGAAGACGCTGCAAAATTATCAGCTAAACTGCATATTAAATATGTAGATCAGCCTTTTAAACAAGTGCTTTCAGTAATGCCCCAAATGTATGATGACATTTGGACAGCAGCTAAAGGCATGTACAAGCTAGAGCCAGTAGTGGCCGACGGAGGCGAAGTAATTATATATGCACCTCACATTACCGAGTTTAGCTATACACACGGCGAAATTCTGTCCGAAATTGGCTATCATGTGCGAGATTACTTCCTCAAACAGTGGCATAAATTTCAAGAGTATCCTGCTGGAGTGCTGGCCCATAGTACTCACTTAAAAGGGATGGGTACTTTTGATCCGATAAAAGGGGAACAAGCGCGGATTCGCGTGACTTTAGCTACTGGCATTTCTGCTGAACGCTGTGCTGCTCATAATTTAAACTATCGCGATCCGGCGACTATTCAACCCACTGAATGGGCTAACCGAGAAGATGAAGGCATCTTGCTTGTGCCCAAGGCTGGCGAGATACTATACCGTCTACGTTACAGCAATTTTTAGTTAAATAAATCATAGACAGCGATATCTACGATGGGCTACGCCTACGCAATTGCAGGTTAAGATTTTAAACTTCGCGCTATTGTTGATCAAACGTCAGCGAACAAAAAAGCATGGGTGGCAAATTAATTGTATTTGAAGGGGTGGAAGGGTGTGGCAAAACCAGCCAAATGCAGCTTTGTTCTGAGTGGTTGCAAAGTCTAGGTGTTTCTGTAGTGGTAACTCGTGAACCAGGGGGAACAGAGTTAGGTTTACATCTTCGCCGCTTGTTACTAGAAAAGGCAGAAGATAAACCAGTTGCAGAAGTGACAGAACTATTGTTGTATGCTGCTGACCGATCGCAACACGTTGAACAAGAACTTAAACCAAATCTCGCCGCCGGGAAATATATTTTATGCGATCGCTACACTGACTCTACCATTGCCTACCAAGGATATGGTCGCGGTCTTAACATGAGTTTAATCAATCAGCTGAACAATATTGCTACTGGTGGTTTAGAAAGTGACCTAACTATTTGGTTAGATGTCGATGTCGAAGTCGGACTGTCCCGCAAACTCTTAGGCAAAGTAGGACTAGACCGCATTGAACAAGAGACAATCGCTTTTCATCGCCGCGTTCAGCAAGGATACGTACATTTAGCAGCATCGCATCCCTCACGAATTGTTCGGGTAGATGGCAGCTTGAGTAAAGAAGCTGTACAACAGATAATTCAAGGAATTTTGCGCGTACACCTGCGCTTGGCAAAATAGGCGAAAATAAACCTAATACTTGACAATCATAGGTAATATGCTATACTATTTTGTCAAATGCGTTGATGCTCATCCACACACCTCGCCCGAACCTTGAAAACCGCATAATTCCGTTGAGGTGTGTCGATGCCTTATTTGCCAAAATCAAAGAAAATCACTCCTCACTCCCCAAAATTGCTAGACTGAACGTTGAAACACTACTGAAAGATTATTAGCTGGCATTTGGTAAATCTGTTTCAAGTTAAGATTTTGTGCGCTAGCTACTGCTACAACATCATCCAAGTTACGCACACCCCACTCCGAGTTTTCGGCGCGTAAATATTGGTCAAAAGCTGCATTACTCGCTGCTGTATGTTCGTAACCTTGTTTGAAGGGGCCATACAAATAAAGGATACCTCCTGCTTTTAGGATACGACCTGCCCCTGCCATTAACCCCAGACAGGCTGACCAAGGTGAAATGTGAATCATATTGATGTTGACGATAGCGACAATTGGCTCCGTATTCGGCCCATCAAATGCACCATTCTCTACTTGCCAAACTGGTTCTCTTACATCTAGCTCAAGCGGTGCATAAACGTTATCACATACATTGTGTTCAGTCCATGAAATAATGCTGGCTCTTAATTGCGGATTTACATCTGTTGGTAGCCACAGACAATCCCTGAGCTTGGATGCAAAAAAGACTGCGTGTTCACCAGTACCACTTGCTATCTCTAAAATAGTGCCGCTCTTTGGCAACACTTCTAAAAGTACTTCTAGAATTGGTTCGCGGTTACGCTCGGTTGCTGGGGCGTATTGTCGTGCGTCTTGTGGTGTCATCTATATCGTTTCCTAATCATAGAAGGTACATCTTAGAGGATGTCTGAAAAGTTTTTTTGTATACATCTAACCCTTGGAGATCCCCCTAAATCCCCCGATAAATTGGGGGACTTTAAGACTTTTATTCCCCCCTTTTTTAAGGGGGGTTAGGGGGGATCGATAAGTGCCTAAAATCACAGCCAACCACTTTTCAAACAACCTCTTAGACGCAATGGCGATCGCTAGCTTCTTGGCACAAGTCCATCCAGTGTAAAATAGATTACCTGACAGCGCAATATGTAGGGGTAAGTGAGGAGTTATGGGGGGTTGCAGTGGGGACTTGAGCAACCAAAACCAAGTTCCCATTGGCATCGATTACCCAACCTTGGGCTTCCACAATTTGAGTAGGTTCATTGACAGAATTAACCTTCTGTAATTTTTCTTCTATGTTTCGCGGCTTGTGAACAACCGCTCTTTTCTGAATCCCCTCAGCACGATTCTTACTCTCTGGAGAGAGTGCTATCCAATCTACAAGCACCGCATCATCAGCTATCAATGGCTCCGTGGGATCGGCTACTACTCCTCCACGCCCAGTAGTAATAAACGAACTCCTTCCTATTTTTCGACCAGAATTACAATCAGCAACAATTTGCTGCGAAGCATCAACCAGATTTACAGGCAATTCCACTAATCCTTTACTGGGGTCAGCATCTGGTGAGTTGATTTGTACTGTGCCATCTAATGAAGGGTTCTGCCGAGAAAACGCTGTGATGTCATTTGTTAGCAGCTTATTTGGGTTTTTTTCGCCTGTTGGATCAAGCCTTTCTACGTCTGCACCTGTGGGCGACGTAAATCCAAAGATGTTTTTAGTAGTAATTTGAATTTTACCACCAGAGCCAAAGTTGGCATTGGCGGTGATATCGCTATTTCCGAAGGGAGGGGCGACAATGAAGCCATTAGGTGCATTGATGGTGATCTTTCCGCCATCTCCATCACTCGCGGCATTAGTGGATATTTGACTCTTACGGCGCATAAGTAATAAGTCCCGCACCTGTAGCGTAATATCTCCACCTTTACCTGATACGGTTTCAGATGTGAGTTTTCCTTGGTTGTCCAAACTGATGCTATGTGCATTTATATCAAGATTGCCTGCATCTCCTGTTCCCTTGCTACTAACGCTTACTTGAGCTGCATCTTGGACAATCAATTGTTGAGTTGCGATCGCAATGTCCCCTCCTGAACCTGTAGAGATGGGTCTGGTACTAGCAAACAGCCCACTGCTAGCTCCTTCATTTTGAACTCTCTTCTCTCCCGGAAAATTAATGTCGGCGTTATTCTTTCGTTCAGTGAAGGTGGAGTCACTTCCAGAAAGTGTAATGCTGTCAGTAGCATTAACGGTAATATTGCCTGCATTTCCAGAATCGCTAGCAGTAGTGATAACTTGTCCACCATTAATGGCTTCAAAGGTCGTCGCGTTAATAGTAATGCTACCTGCATTACTCTGATTGAGAGTTTGACTATTCACAATACCACCATCTGTTATCCGAAAATGCGGCGTATTAACGGTAATATTGCCTGCTAGACCTTCGGCATATGTCTCGGTAGCTGTAAATAAGCCACTAGAAAAACCTGTTTCAGGACTACTGCCTGAAATCGTCACAGAATCAGATGCATTGACTGTGATATTTCCCCCCTTGCTCTGCCCTCCAAGGTTTTGGTTTTGTGCCGTTTTATTGATAACGGAAGCACCTATTTGAGATCCAACACTTAAGGAGAGCGCTCGAGTAGTGATGTTAATTTCACCACCATTACCGACTCCTCCGGCTGACACATTGCTAAAAATTCCACTCTTTGTCAATGATTCGAGAGAGACAAGATCCGAAACCTCTAATAATATGTTTCCGGCATTTCCCTGTCCAGCGGTTCCGGTATTCACAAAACCCCCATCCTTTATAGAAAGTTCCCTCGCCGTGATTTTGACGTAGCCACCGTTACCTATTCCTTCTTCTCCCACACTGCTATCTATACGAGAATTGTTTCCCTCAGAATCCTTTCCAACAACTGTAACAGCGCCATTACTAACATCAATGTTTACGTTCCCAGCATCTCCTTTACCAAAAGTCGCGGCTTGCACTTGACCAGCGTTGCTTAAAAAGAGCGATCCAGCCTTAATATTGATGTTGCCACTATTGCCCTGTGCTTCAGGTCGCACTCTGTTGAGGATTCTACTCCCGTCTGTAACTTTCACTTCTCCTGTGGCATTGAGCGTAATATCTCCAGATTGACCGCCAATTTCCCCTGGATTTATCCCGCTAAAAAGCCTAGTTGTGTTTCCTGAAACGCCTATATCTCCTGCATTGACCGTGATACTACCGCCACCATTAGCAGTGACATCAACTTTAGCTCCATCGGTCAGAAATACATTTGCTAATGCGGTATTTTCAGGAAAACTTAAGCGGAAATTGTTGTTATCAATATCTAACCCTATTACTCCTGGTTCAGCCAATCCTCCCAATTCCACTCGACCGCCAAAAGCGTTTAATATTCCTCCGTTTAAGTTTACCTCCCCACCAACCAGGAGCAAACTCTGTCCATCAGGAACTCTTAAACCAAATACCTTTGATGATATATCTACTCCTGCTGGTGCGATTGAATTGTTGGGAATTGCTCCGTTAGCACTTTGATAAAACAAGGCTGAAGGATTGACTGTCAATAATGGAACCTCAGAAGCAGAAGCCCTAAAAAAGCCCTGATTCCCAAATTGAATAGCATTAGCTGTAGTCCCTACAAATGACCCGCCAACTTGCAACTTGGCCTTCTCTCCAAAGATAATCCCATTAGGATTTATCAAAAACAGGTTGGCGTTACCTCCTGATACGCCTAATGTCCCAAAAATATTGGAAGGTCGATTCCCTGTTACCCGAGTCAGAATGTTCCTGACTCCCGGATCAACGAATAGAACTGTTGCTCCTGCATCTACATTAAACTGAGAAAAACTGTGAAAAAGATTGCTCCCACGTTGAAGCCCACCCCCAATATTGCAAGTTCCAGTACATGTGTCTAGTGTGGTTGGGGTAGTTCCATCTATCTGGATAGATTGAGCCTGGACGGTACTGGTCGCAGTTACTAAACACAGGGAGATACTGCAAGCACCCCACAACATATAAAAGCGCTGTTTCATAAACAAATTACGAAAAAATTACGGCTCTATTGGCTCTTTTATGGAACCTAATACTATAAACTTGTTGCTTGACAGCTTTAAAAGCTTATAGGGAAAGGCTTTCATGATTTAGATGTGCATTATTTGATCATAAGCTTAGTGGCTCCACCATAGAAGAAGTGGTAGAACCAAAATTACCAGTCAACCGGAACATGAAATCTTGAGGATGTGGAAAGGAGGGCAAACGCATGGGATTTATGAAACTCTTTGGGCAAGGATATTGATGAAAAAATAGCCGACATGATAAAACGCCCAAATCCTTGCTATTAAAGAATTCTTATACTTAAGATGCGTTTGCCTTGACGTGGAAAGTAAGTAATAGTTGCGTCTTGATAATCGGTAAAAGCAATGCCCAAAACTACACAATTACTTCAGGCATAAACTCTGGTCGAGGAGGTGGAGGATCTATCGTTCCGTCAGCAATTAATACTGCTCCGCCTTCTTGCATCAAGTCATTTTCTGACTCAATAAAGGTAGTATCATTTGTTCCACTATCATTAGGTTCTGTTATCTCTTGTTGTAGAGAAGATTTTTTTGTCTTAGCAAGATTTAGAGCAATATTTCGATTCATGACTTTTCCCCTAAGTTAAAAAAGCTACTGTCAATTAGTAATTCAGGTTGGTTTGTGAAAATTACGCTTTGTGTAACAGAACTTTATATTCTTCTACTGAATTATTGCCTTTTCTAGAAACCAAGGCGCTGATATCAATAATTGGGATGTGTGAAAACCCTTTATCGGCAACTTGCAAGCTAGTTATGCTATTAAAATCGCTGACCTGTAGTAACTTCAAATCTAACTTCTCCTTGGTCACTAATTCCTAAGTCGCCTCGAATCAGCCCAAAAGATGACTTCACTCGCAATCCTAAGCCGTAACCAAAGCCACTTCCAGGTTTGTTTCGCAGCACTCCTGGTTCTCCTAGCACGGTTTCGCTAGACCCGAAATCTGAGGCGAGGTCAGTAAAAAGAACTCCTCCGATTGACTGAAAAATTGGGAAACGATATTCCACAGAAGCTAAACCATAACTCCGACCACTGGCAACTTTTCCATAACCGTAACCCCTGACAGAATCTAGCCCACCAATATTAAAAGCATCAGCTGGTGGAAAGTCTCCAATAGTGGTGCCAATTTGGAAATTAATCGCTAGCATTTCTGGATTATCGGTTGGTCTACCATTACCTATCCAACTGACTGGTAAATATTGAATATAATTTCCCTGTAGGCGGTTGCTGGAAATATTGCCCAGTCCAATAGGAATCGCTTGTTCTGTGCTGAAGGTGAGGATTGATCCTTGAGTCGGATTGTCTCGGCGATCGCGTTGATCTCTGGATACAGCAAATAATACTGTAAATAAGTCATCAATGCCAGTACCGCTCACAGATAAAGGACTCCCGAATCTATCGACCTGTGCAACGTTATATTCGCGATCGCGTAGGCTAATCCTGGTATAATTGAAACTTATAGCTGCATCCCACTCATCAAAAGATTTTAAAACTCCCACAGAACCGCCAAACCTTCCCTCGCGCACTGTGTCACCGTTAGACAATCTGATATCTTCGTTGAAGGTTCCCGATATATTTCGACTACGAAAACCTCTGATCCTGTAGCCTAAGCGGTTTGGTTCTTCAGGACGATAACGACTAATGAACTGACCATTAAATTGGACATCTTTACCGCTGATTTGCAAAGTTGTATCTAATTTATCGTTAAGACCGCTGATATTTGCATCTTTATAACCCACCCGACCGTATAGCCCAACATCGTCGTTATCACCGCCTCCTAAAATTAGAGAAGGGAAACTACGCTCTTTAATTTCATAGATCAGATTAACGCTCTTGGTATCTTCTTGGCGATAAACATTGACTTCATTAAATGACTCTAATCTCCTCAATCGTTGCAAGTCTGCTTCTAGTAAATCTTCACGGAATACCTGACCAGGTTTGAGTTTCAGCAGACCAATGATAAAATCTTTGCGAGTACGTCCTTTGATCGGCTGACCTTTGTCATCGAGTAACTGATCTTTATCATTCACAAAACGAATCTGGATGTCTTTGACAATTCTCTGGGAAAATTCGATAGACTGAGTATCTACTGGAGTTAATCCTATATAATCACCATATTTGGCATACCCTTCCTGTATCTGTAATGTAGGTTCTGTTGCCACAATACTACCAGCGCCATCTTGAGTAGAAGATTGCGAGTTTGCAATGGCTTCTAGATTTTCTCCACCTATTAAGATTACTGCGATCGCAACTACAACTATTTGAATACGCATAAATACAGCTTTGTCATTACCCACATTTTGGGAACAGTTAAATTGTCCCATTACGACAGACCGATCTCGAAAATATCGCTTTTTGTACCTTTATGACATCGGCTTGCAAAAATTCACCTATCGCGGTTTTCCCTTGAGTGCAGTACAGTTTTGACTTCATACCATTTCACACAAACCCTGATACATAAAGATTTCTTGTAAGGGCACAGCATTGCTCATTAGTGTCAACTTAAGCCCAAACCCCTTTAAAAACCTCGTTTCCAGCCCAGAGGCTGGAAATGCACCTCATTGCGGCTCTGCCGCAATTCAAGAGGCGGAGCCTCCTATAGGCATTCCCAGTCAGAGACTGGGAACGAGGCAATCTTTAAAAGCTGTGTCTAGACTGGTTTTCACGTTAAGTTGACACCAATGAGCATTGCTGTGCCCCTACCAACGTATTTGTATCATTGATTAAAGTAAAACGGTATCACTCCAAACCTCTCTCTTTTGAGGAGAGAAGCTTTGAATTTTACTCCCCAAGGTACAAAGGTTGGGGCTGAGGGTTAGGTCTGTATTGGACTCAACAGCAAACCGCTATATTACTCTGAAAAAATAAAATATTGTCGGTTGGGTTGAAGAAAGTGAAACTCAACCAAATCAAGGATTCTTGGTGTTGAGTTTCGTTCCTACCCCGACTCGTGAGAGTCAGAGAAAAGCGCTAATCAAGCGAATATAATATCAAAGCTTTCTTTCTTCAGTCACTAAGGTTAGACTAACCCATTCGCCTTTCTCGTTGTAGCTGCGAATCATCCGCTGGCGCAGGTTTGGCTGGATTAACCAACCCACTTCCAGAAAAAATGGTTGACGTAACTGCACCTTGACAGGTGATGTTGCAGAAGCGCCATCTGGTAATAGTAATACTTGCACCTGTTTTTGAGGGTCTTGGTCAAAGAGAACGATGGGGCCTTTGATAGTAGCAGTTGAAGTTATTGTGCGTAGACGCATTGGCGAAGCCTCTGGCAGAGAAGCGGCTTGTCGTGAGACATCGCCAAAAGAGGTAGTTTGAATTAATCGCCCAGCATTATCAATTTGTAATTTCAAGGTTGTAGAGTAAGTATCAGGCGAATCTCCTTCCGAGACGCTGCGCGATCGCAAATCTGGATATATTGTCACTGCTTGGCCTTGCCATTCTCCCAACAAATCATTTATCTGCAAAGGTGGACGTTCTGCTACTGAGGTTTCTGCTAGATGTTCTCGAATTAAGATGAGTTCCTTTAGCTGACCGGTATTATCAAACAGTTGCACTAGACGCAAGCGCTGATTTTTATGAACAAAAGCGAGTTCTCCACCAAATTCGGAAAATGGCCCTAGCTGAATTAAACCTTCAGAAAATGAACCATTTTCAAAAAACAGCAGACCCCCTCCCACAGAACTAAATTCTCTGATCACATCTTGTCCCGAACGGCTCAAAGTTAGGCGCACTGTCTGGTTATTGTTCAAATGTTCTAGAGAAAGACGGGTTGGAGTATCTTTCAGAAGTGTCCCTTGAGGAGAAAAATTGCTAAATGAACCTTCCCAAACACCGAGATTCTGCAAAAAACATTCCCATTGCGATTTCATAACGATTTCTCCCTTTGTCCTTTACCCATCCCCAATCCCAATCCCAATCTCAATCCCCAACCTAACCTTTAGCAAAACGTCGGACAGCAAATAAGCTCCCCATTAATCCTACAGCTGCACCGAAACTCAAAAGAATCAGGGGCAATAATAAAATTTCTGTTGGAGTGAGTTGGACTCTGTTGGTGATGACTTGGATAAACTCAGGTTGATTGACTAGCAACTTACCGAGAAACTGTTGAATCACAGAAATGAAACTCCAAGCGATCGCACCACCGACCAAACCAAAAACAATTCCTTGTAAAATAAAGGGGA
Source organism: Nostoc sp. (assembly GCF_036917935.1). Lineage (GTDB taxonomy): Bacteria > Cyanobacteriota > Cyanobacteriia > Cyanobacteriales > Nostocaceae > Nostoc. The sequence continues at coordinate 75,386 of NZ_JBALEL010000060.1, forward strand.
GGTAAATCCAAGCAGAAGTCGCTCCCACTAGTTGCATAATTTCAATTTCCTGGCGTCGCGCCATGACAATCAGCCTAATTGTGGTGGTAGTAACAGCGATCGCACTTAAAGTCAGAATAATTGTAATTGTTAAAGTAATCCAGTTCAGACCTTGGTGCAACTGGGCAATGCGTTTGACTACTTCATCGACATACTGCACCGTCTCAACTCCTCGTAATTTAGCCAACTGCGTTGCTAAGGTTGGCACAACTTGAGAATTACGGGCTTTCACCTTCATCTCATCAACCAGAGGATTCTCACCTAGCTGCTGGGTAGCACCTTCAATGTCAGAAATTCTCATTTCCTTAACTAACTTAGTCCAAGCTTCTTCTTTGGTAATGGTTTTTATCCCCGCCACCTCTGGCATTTTTGCGATTAGTGGCTCAATACTTTCGATCCGCGTATCTGGTTCGAGATAAACTGATACTTCTAGCTGGCTACCAAACTGATAGAGAAGTTTTTCGACTTGCCAAGAGGTTTGCAAACTCAAGCCGAATAAAAACAGTAACACCGTCACAGTACTGATAGCTGCCCAATTCATCCAACCTCCGCGCAATAAACCGAGGAAAGTTTCTTTGAGCAAATAGTCAAGTTTCGTGAGAGATTTAAACATAAATCACCCCAATAAGTAATTCAAAATGCAAGAATGCAATTAGCTCTGCGCGATGCCAGTTGCAACAACTTTAGAAAAGTTCGCAACGCACTGGCTCAGATAGGTGAGATAACACCACCATTTATACTCGATAGTAGAAATTTTGAATCTGACTTTTCCCCCCTTTCTAAGGAGGGATTAAGGGGGGTAATTCGACTTGTGTGTACACCGTAGCCTTGCAGGAGAGAGGCTTTGAATTCTCCCCCTTCCCTATTAGACAAGGGGGCTGGGGGTAATGGCACTAAAAAAAGATATAGCCCTTGCCCTGACTGGTTGACTGGTTCCCAGCCTCTAGGCTGGGAACCGATTCTGGGAGGGCTGCCGCCTCCAGTAGCTTGACGGGAGGCAGAGCCTATGAGAATACATTCCCAGCCTAGAGGCTGGGAACGAGGCGACACACATGCCTTTAGGCTTTACAAGCGTGCCATTCGGGGCTGGGGGTTAGGTTTCGCGTTAGCTTTTGCAGATGACGTGAAAAGTCAGATTTTGAATGAGTCAAGTGCCAAAAACATCATCAGTTGCGATCGCAACTGATTTGTTACCGAAAAATAAATTTTGAATTTGGAATTTGGAATTCAAAGCCAAGCGACGTGAGGAGCTTGATAGAATAAGAATAGTAGGAATTTTCACCATCTAGCCATCGAGACTCATGCCCTCTGAAATTGCTGTAGAGAAAAAAAAGTTAAAAAATCCACCTTTGGAGCTTCATTATTTAGGCGATCGCGTGCTGCGTCAAGCTGCAAAGCGGATTTCTAAAGTAGATGACGAACTTCGCCAAATAGTGCGCGAAATGCTGCAAACTATGTACAGCAAAGATGGCATTGGTTTGGCTGCGCCCCAAGTAGGAATTCACAAACAATTAATTGTCATCGACCTGGAACCAGAGAACGCAGCGAATCAGCCCTTGGTGTTGATTAACCCCATCATTAAACAAGTCAGCCGCGACATCTCTGTTGCCCAAGAAGGATGCTTGAGTATTCCCAATGTATTCCTAGACGTGAAGCGCCCCGAAGTCGTGGAAATTGCCTATAAAGACGAGTACGGTCGTCCCCGGACATTAAAGGCGAATGACCTTCTGGGACGCTGCATTCAGCACGAGATGGATCACCTTAATGGCGTGGTATTTGTAGATCGTGTAGAAAATTCCTTGACTTTAGCCCAGGAGCTATCTAAAAATGGCTTCTCGTATCAAGCGGTGAAACCAATAGCATAGGGGGCTAGTAGTGTATTTAACTCCAAAAAGCGGTTTATTTCTGGGTGGTTCTTGTGTAAGTGCGATCGCCGCCGTCGGTTCGATTTTTGAACTCAGTTACGGACACCCAGATTTTGGTGTCACAGCCACGGCAATTATCCTGGTATTGAGCATTCCACTCACAGGGTTATTTTTCTTTGCCGCAGTTAAGGACGCAAGGGCTAACATGAAATAAGCATCAGGTACATAAAAAAGGTAAAAGGATGAAGGAAAAAGGCAAAATTCATTCTTTTACCTTTTATTTTTGCTCTCCATCTTCCACTGCCCCTAAAGCTTTTAGCGTCACTAACTGCGCTGCGGTTAACCCTGTAACCCCGGTGATATTCATTTTTTCATAGGGACGTGGCGATCGCAGTGTTCTTAGGCAATCACCCGTCAATACATCCCAAAGCTTAATTGTCTCATCTTGGCTACCACTAATCAGGGTTTGCCCATCGGGACTAAAGGCAACTGACTTTACCCAATTAGCCCCCTGCAAAGTTTTCAGGCACTTGCCATTATAGACATCCCATAATTTTATCGTTTGGTCTTCACTGGCACTAGCTAAAGTCTGTCCATCGGGACTAAAGGCAACTGACCAGACTCGATTAGTATGTTCTTGCAAAGTTGTCAAGCACTTGCCCATGTCAACATCCCATAACTTCACCGTTTGGTCATCACTGCCACTAGCTAAAGTCTGACCATCTGGGCTGAAAGTAACCGACCTGATCCGATTGCTATGTCCCTCTAAAACTTGGATGCATTCTCCTGTATAAATATCCCATAACCTGACTCTTTGGTTTTCACTGCCACTAGCTAAAGTTTCACCATCGGGACTAAAGGCAACCGATCTTACCCAACTGGTATGCCCTTTCAAAGTTTGGAGACATTTTCCGGTGTGGACATCCCATAATTTCACCGTTTGGTCGTCACTGCCGCTAGCTAAAATTTCACCATCAGGACTAAAAGCCACTGACCTGATTCGATTGGTATGTTCCTGCAACCTTTTGAGACATTGCCCGGTGTGAACATCCCATAATTTAATTGTTTGCTTTTCGCTGCCGCTAGCTAAAATTTCACCATCAGGACTGAAAGCAATTGACCGTACCCAACTGTTATGCCCTTGCAAAATTTTGAGAAACTTATCGTTACGGACATCCCATAATTTCACTGTTTGCTTTTCACTGCCGCTAGCTAAAATTTGACCATCGCGACTGAAGGCAACTGACCTTACCCGATTGCTATGCCCTTGCAAGGTTGTCAACGACTTACCATCCTGGACATTCCATAACTTCACTGTTTGGTTTTCACTACCACTAGCTAAAATTTCACCATCAGGACTAAAAGCAACTGACCTTACCCGATTGGTATGCCCCTGAAAGGTTTTCAGACATTTACCATCACAAAGATCCCATAACTTCACTGTTGGGTCATCACCGCCGCTAGCTAAAGTTTGACCATCAGGACTAAAGGCAACCGACCAGACCCGATTGGTATGTCCCTGCAAGGTTTTCAGGCACTTACCATCATGGACATCCCATAACTTCACCGTCTGGTCATCACTGCCACTAGCTAAAATTTCACCATCGGGACTAAAAGCAACTGACCTTACCCAACTATTATGCCCCTGCAAGATTTTCAGGCACTCACCATTGCGGACATCCCATAACTTTACTGTTTGCTTTTCACTGCAACTAGCTAAAGTTTGACCATCGGGACTGAAGGCAACTGACATAATTCGATTAGTATTCCCCTGCAAAGTTATCAGACATTTTCCGGTGTGGACATTCCATAACTTCACTGTTTGGTCTTCACTGCCACTAGCCAAAGTTTGACCATCGGGACTAAAGGCAACTGACCTGACCCAATTGTTATGCCCGTGCAAGGTTTTGAGACAATTACCGTCCTTAACCTCCCATAACTTCACTGTTTGGTCATCACTGCCACTAGCTAAAGTTTGACCGTCGGGACTGAAGGCAACTGATTTTACCCAACTGCTATGTCCAATACAACTAAACAGTAGTTTTCCATCTTCAACTTGCCACAAGTAAGTCTTGCCATCAGCATCACCCGTAGCCAAAAGTTTTCCATTCGGGCTAAATGCGACTGACGAAATACTAACTAATGTTTCTGCAAAAACGGACTTAGCTAAATCAGCATTGGCAAAATTTACCCGATGCAGATTCACACTTTGTAAATATGCTTGCCAAATAGTCAGATTAGAAAAATCATAACCGCTAAAATCAGTTTGTAGTTGACAAAGAATATTTAAGAGATTTCCACCTGCATATCCTGCTCTTTGGGGAATCTGCCGCAGGGACAATAAAATTTGATATAGATGATGTTCAATATTTTTAGCATATCTAAAAATAGTTGATAACCGATCTATAATTGGTTTAATAATCAGGGTAATCTGAGTGTTTCTAATATAATCTTTGGCCGTAGCTTCCATTAAAGCATGGCTCATAAATCGTCTAATATTACGAGTGGTAATTTCGTGACAAACCTGTTCAATCAGTTGGTCAGTCATGTATTCCATGACCACAGACTGGAGGGTGAAAAGTGCTGTTCTTTGTTCAATTAGCGATCGCCTCCGTAGAGATTCTAGCGCCTCCAGTACTTCCCTTTTGGACAAAGGACGCACAAGATCATTTAGCAATTCGTCTAGAGAAACTAACTCCCGCTTGATTGCTAGCCAATAAATTATTTCTTTTTCGATCTCTGACAACCGCTCAAATTGCTGGTCTAGTAAATTCCGGGTGTCGCCAAAAATTATCTCTCCTTCAGCCAAAAAAGCAGCAATATCACCATCAAATAACTCCCGAATTGGCTCAGAAACTAGCTTTAATGCCAAAGGATTGCCGGAATACTTCTCAACTAGTTTGGCCCATTCCTGTTGTGAGCCAAATAACCCTTTATCTTGGAGAATTTCTTGCCCTTCTGTTTTTTCTAAGCCAACTAATGATAATGTTCTGACTGGTGATGCTTCTCCCTCTAAAGGAGCAAATTCTTTTGGTTTTTCGCGAGATGTCAGCACCAAACAGCTTTGATGTGGTTCTTCCCCTACCCGACTAAGTAGTTGACCATAATCTTCATATTCTGGTTTATATTGTCCAGCGCGATCGCCTTCTTGTAAAATTGTCTCTGTATTATCAAATACCACAAGACAATGATGCTCTCGTAAATAATTAATCAGCAGTGTTACTCTACTATCTACGGTTTCTGGCAAATCTGTTTCCCTATCATCAGATAAAAATCTGATCAGGTTCGCCAACATCTCTGCAACGGGTGGCGCATTACGGAGACTTCGCCAAATCAAATACTCAAAATTCTCCTGAACTTCTTTTGCCAGTTTCACCGATAAAGCAGTTTTGCCAATTCCGCCCATCCCCAATATTGCCACTAGTCGGCAATTATCCTCAATTAGCCACTGCGTTAGCTGAGACAATTCTGTTATGCGTCCCCGAAAAAAGCAGACACCAGGGGCTTCACCCCAATCTTGGCGGTTTTGGGTAATGGATTTCTCATTTCCTGAAGATGCTTGATACTCAGATTCTATAACTTGTTGTAACTTAGTGAGCTTACCTGGGCCGCTACCAATAACATTAAATTTTTTGTAAACTTCGCTTAATCTTTTGCGTACTGCCTCGGCACTGATTGCCAATTCTTTAGCGATCGCATTTGGCGATTGTCCCTCAACAGCATATAAAAACACCTCGATCTCGCTGTTAGACAAGCACCGTTTTTCGGCTAAAACCAAAAGAACGTTTTCGGGAATGACACTCATACTCACACTCATACTCATTACAGACCAATGTTATCTCACTATGTGAGATAACATTACTGCCAATCCGGTATCCCCTGAATATTTTGGGGTAGACATTTGTTGCTCTGGGAATGCTTTCTTGGGCTTTGTCGTTCTTTATCTGACGGGGTGAGCGATCGCGCCGATGAGTTTATTGTACCTCACTTAGATAGATTAGACCTCTTGCATAAATCAAAAATAAAGAACCCCACCCCGCATTTGAGTAAAGCAAACGCTCCCCTCCCCTTACCAACTACGGTGTACACACAAGTCCTAAAAACCTTGCGTGATTTAGCTTGACTCGTTCCCAGGCTGCCTCGTTCCCAGGCTTGACTCATTCCCAGGCTGACTCATTCCCAGGCGGAGCCTGGGAATGCATTCATTGAGTCAGAGACTCAATGTCTAACTGGAGGCAGCAGCCCCTAATCAGCCATTCCCATGCAGCAGCCCAGGAACGAGAAAACAATGAGAATCGAGCTTTTTTCGACTTGTGTGTACACCGTAGCCCCGATGCTTTGGGGAGGAGTTGGGGTGTTAGGGACTTGTCTGCTTAGTTTCTGCAACTGGCTGCACGCGCAAACCCTCTGTCTCATCAACCGTAGGAGTGGCAATGAGCGATTCATTTCCTGTCAAACCGGATGTAATTTCTACTTCAATACCATAATCTCGCCCAACGGCAACTTTTTGATAATGCACTGTGTGGTCTTTGGTTACAGTTGCTACCTGCGTACCTCCGCCATTAACGACTAAGGCACTATCTGGCACAACAAAGGGAGGATTAGTGCGGTTAATGGCAAATTTGACATTGGCATACATCCCAGGCCGCAGCGTCGCGTCTGAATTGTGTACTTCTAATTGTGTCAGTAAAGTCCGAGTAGTTGGATCTATAGCGTTGCTAGTACGCACTACTTTACCCGTAAACACTCGTTCGGGTAACTCTCTAACTGTAATTTGTGCTGTTTGTCCAGTTTGAAGTGACTGTGATAAACTCTGTGGAACACTCACATTTACCTTTAGATTGTCATAAGCGGCAATAGTATAAAGGCTGCTATTGCTAGTATTAGTGTTGCTGGTACTGGTGTTGCCATTACCTGCTGAAATTAAAACACCTGTATTGACGTTACGTGCAGTAATCACTCCGGCAAAAGGAGCAGTGACTTTCTTATAAGACTGCAATACGGTATTACGCTGGAAGTTTGCTTGACTTGCGTAGGCGTTAGCTTGTGCTGCTTTGATATTGGCAGAGTCAGAATTAATAGTGTTTTGTGCTGCCTCAACGCTGGCAAGATTAGCTTGATATGTGGCATATTTTGTATCTGCATCTTGTTGAGGTACTGCACCTTGCTTGACAAGAACTTGCCAGCGCTGCCAACTCTGACGTGCTATTAAGAGATTAGCGCGGGCTTGCTTCAAATCAGAAACACTTTTAGCTAAATTAGCACGAGTTTGAGACACATTGGCTTGTGCTTGCACTAACTCTGCCTTCGCTTGCAGAACTTGCTGATCGGTGTCTGGTGAATCAATCTCTGCCAACAACTGACCGGCTCGGACGCGATCGCCAATATCTGCGTACCACCGCCGTAAATAGCCAGTACTGCGAGCGTAGATGGTCGTTTGGTTCAGGGCTACCACACTGCCAGGTAGTTCCACTTTCGTAGCACCAGTAGCGCGACGGGGAGCGATTACGTTGACAGAGGGTACTGTGCTTGCCTCCTTGACTGCTGCTTGTAATTCTGACTTTTGGCTTAACCGGGGTAGAATACCTATCGCCAGTAAGCTACCAAAAAAAACAGTACCAATTACAGCCCAACCAATTCCACCGATGCCGCGCCTGTGTTTTCTAGAAGTCGTTTGTTGTTCAGAATCAGGAGATGGACGATGCTGAGAATCCATAGGTAAACTGTCCTGTATTATCTAAGAAAGCAGAAATTTAGCAGCTAGAGTCATTACCTTATTAGACTTCTTGCAGAAGTGGGATAAGGGGTAATGGCACTAAGAAAAGATATAGCCCTTGCCCTGACTGGTTCCCAGCCTGGAGGCTCTTAACCGATTCTAGGAGGCTCCGCCTCCAGTAGCTTGACGGGAGGCAGAGCCTATGAGAATACATTCCCAGCCTAGAGGCTGGGAACGAGGCGACACATGCCTTTAGGCTTTACAAGCGTGCCATTCGGGTAAGGGGTAAGGAGTAAAGGGGAAAACGGCTCAGAAAAAAACCTTTCCCCTACGGTGTACACACAAGTTGTTGACTTGCATCTTAATTGCATCGACTTGCACCTTAATTGCATTGACCTGCACCTTAATTGCATTGACTTGCACCTTTGTTGCATCGACCTGCAAAAATTAATCTACCCTACGTTACGTAGTAACTTTAAAAGATTTATGTGTACACCGTAACTCCTAAAATATTTCTATGACTTGCCTTGAGATGATGACAACGAGTAGGCTGTCTTTGGATCTGAGAAATTCACATCGTCATCATCTTCATCAATAGGACGAGGTGGTTGACGCCGCATAATGCTGTATACAACAGGTACAAAGATGAGAGTCGCGACTGTTGCAGCTGACAAGCCACCGATTACAGCGCGACCCAAGGGTGCATTCTGTTCACCACCTTCACCAAGACCCAGAGACATTGGCACCATACCAATCAGCATGGCTAAGGCAGTCATCAACACCGGACGCAACCTTGTATAGCCTGCCGCTAGAGCTGCTTTATAGGCATTTTCCCCTTCTACACGTTGCTCGTTAGCAAAAGTAATCATTAAAATACTGTTTGATGTCGCCACACCGATACTCATAATTGCACCCATTAACGAAGGGACGCTCAGAGTAGTGCGGGTGACAAACAGCATCCAAATGATTCCCGCTAAGGCACTTGGCAGCGCCATCATAATAATCAGGGGATCGAGCCAAGATTGGAAGTTCACCACCATTAAGCAGTAAACTAACACAATTGCAAACACAAGTCCTAAACCAAGTCCCAAAAATGAAGAGTTCATCGTTTGCACTTGCCCGCGGACATTAATCTGACTTCCCTTGGGCAATTTTTTCTGATAATCAGCGATGATTCGATTTACATCGCCGGCAACTCCCCCAAGGTCGCGACCAGAGGAGTTAGCGTAGATATCGAAAACTGGCTGAATGTTGTAGTGATTCACAACTTGCATCACTGTGTCGCGTTTGACAGTAGCCAAATTACCTAAAAGTTGCGGTGCAGTTTGACCGTTGCCAACTGGCGTATTTTTCAGGCTGTCAATAGAGTCAATTTTGTACTGAGGAACTTGTACAGCCAGGGTGTAACTCACGCCTTTTTTGGGATCGAGCCATTGGTTGATTGCAGCTTGACCGCTTGAACTTAAGGAAGTGAGGACGCTATTGGCAACATCACGCTGGGTCATACCCAGTTGTTGAGCCTCGGTACGATCTACATCAAGAAGTAATTTTGGAGCATCGACAACTTGCTGGAGATGTACATCTACAGCGCCAGGAATGCGCGTCATCTGGGCGGCGATTTGTTGGGCAATTTCAAAGTTGCCCTTTGAGTTTTTCAGAGGGCCAGATATTTGCACGTCAACAGCAGCAGGTAAACCGAAATTGAGAATTTGAGTCACAATATCAGCCGGCTCAAAAAAGAAGGTGTAGCTGGGAAATGTCGCTTTCAATTTCTGGCGGAGTTCCTTTATGTAAGAAAAAGTTGCACCAGATTCTTTTAGAGACACAAGAATATCAGCATCAGCCTGTCCAATTGTCGCGCCGTTGTAGCCATAAGTAAGGTTGATGCCACTGGTGGGTAAGCCGATGTTATCCAGAATCAGAGCGAGATTCTCTTTCGGTACAGTCTGGCGGATAACGCCTTCAACTTGGCTGACAATTCTTTCTGTCTCTTCCAAACGAGTACCAGGTAAGGCTCGAACATGGAGGCTAAACTGACCACCATCGACTTCAGGGAAAAAGTCTTGACCGACGAACGGCAACAAAACTCCGGCACTGACGATAAAAGCACCAAATAGCACAAAAACTATGCTCCGGTGATTTAATGCTGAGTTCAGGACGTTGTAGTACCAACTGCGAAATTTCTCAAATTGTCGGTTAAACTTTTCGTGTAGCCGCCATATCCAATCTTTTTTCACAGGTTCGGCAGTTGTCGTTGTTGCCTCTTCTGTTTGGTGGTGGTTATCGCTACCATTATTGTTTTGGACTGGCGAATCTAGATGATGGCGATCGCGATTATCATGGATTTCGACTAGTGAAGAATGGCTGTGGTGATTGTCGCGACCATTATTATTTTGGACTGGCGAATCATCTATATGATGGTTGTCGCTATGACCATTATGATCCTCGCTTTCTCTATGCCAGTCCGCTTCGTGTGGTAAAAGATAGCTTGCCATTGTCGGTACTACAGTCCGAGATAGCACATAAGAAGCAAGCATTCCAAATACTACCGCCATCGCTAGGGGGACAAATAGGTACTTTGCCACTCCACTGAGAAACACGACCGGCACAAAGACAATACAAATACATAATGTTGCTACAAGTGCGGGAGTGGCAATTTGCTGCGCCCCATCTAAGATTGCTCGCTTGATGGGTTTACCTTGACCGAGATTTCGGTGGATATTTTCAATTTCTACTGTGGCATCATCTACCAGAATCCCAACAGCTAAGGATAAACCACCTAAGGTCATGATGTTGAAAGTTTGTCCCAAACGACTCATTACAATAATTGAAACTAGCATCGAGAGAGGAATCGATACGGCTACAATTACGGTGCTGCGCCAACTTCCCAGGAAAATCAAAATCATCAGCGCGGTGAGACAAGCTGCAATCAATCCTTCTTTGAGAACGCCTTGAATAGAAGCTTTCACAAATATAGATTGATCGAACAAAAACGCTAAATTCAATTCTGGGGGCAAGGTGGATTGGATGCGAGGCAAAGTTTTTTTGACTCGATCGATCACATCAATCGTTGAGGCATTGCCACTCTTTAGGATACTAAGTAAGCTCGATCGTCTGCCATTCTGACGTACAATGTTCGATTGCACACCAAAGCCATCTCTTACCTGCGCGACATCACGAATGGAAATGATAGTACCATTAACTTGCTTAATTGGCAAGTCATTGAGGGCTGCTACCACGTCTGGACTATTGTTGATTTGGACGGCGAAGTCGCGATCGCCTATTTTCATATCACCTGCGGGCAAAACCAGGTTTTGGGCACTGACAGCATTAGTCACATCTTGGGCAGAAATGCCATTAGCTAACATCGCTTGGGGATCGATATCAACCATAATTTGCCGAGGTTTACCACCATAAGGCAAAGGTACACTCGCTCCTTGCACTGTTGCTAATTGGGTGCGGACGAAGTTGGTAGCATAGTCGAAGAGTGCTTGTTCTGGTAAGGTTTTGCTACTGACACTCATCTGGATAATCGGCACGGAAGAAGCGTTGTATTGAATGATGAATGGCGGTGTAATCCCAGGTGGCAAAGGGCGGAGAATTGTTTGGCTGACAGAGGTAATTTGAGCGACTGCTGAGGCAATATTAGCGTTAGGTTGGAAAAAAACCTTGACGACGCTAACACCACTTAAAGATTGAGACTCAATGTGTTCGATGTCACCAACAGTTGTGGTCATAGCGCGTTCGCTAATGGTGACGATTCGCTGTGCCATTTCCTCAGATGTGGTACCACTGTAAGTCCAAACTACGCTGACAACCGGAATGTTAATTGCGGGAAAAATGTCAACTGGTGTACCAAATATCGTGACTACACCCAGGATCACAATCATCAAAGCGGCGATCGCGAATGTATACGGAAGACGTAAAGCAATTTTGACGATCCACATAGTTAGTTAGGACACTTCAAAAGTTTTTTGGGTTAAAGCTGTTTTACTGAGGTTGGCGTTTGAGCTAATTGCAGTTGTTCTGTTTGGAGTTGCTCAACTAGCCACTCAATTTCTGATTTGATCACTTCAACTGCACGCCTTTGCACTTTCGCTTGATATAAATCATCAGTAACTTCCAGTGCTTTTTTCTCTGTAAGGCGTAACTGGCATAACATCAATCGATGTTCAATTAACTGCACTCGTTCTTCGGGTAATAAATGACTAAAGAAAAAAAATTTGATTAAGAATCGCGATCGCATATTCACCCAGCTTTCATGAGGAAATGCCAGCATCTCTTGATACCAAGTGGTTTTACCGAGTGGTGTAATCTCATATACCTTTCCACACTGTCCACCTTCTTCTACTTGTTCTGCACATAGGATCGCTTCACCTTGTTCTTCCATGCGCTTCAGCAGAGGATAAATCGCGCCATAGTTGACACAAATACAGCAACTCATAAACATTTCTAGTTGCTGTTTGAGCCGATAACCATTTAATGGCTCTCGCTGTAATAGACCTAATACTGCTAGCTTCAGCATTTTGATATATCAATTTGATATGTCAATCAACAATATCAAATTCAGCCTTTTTAGCCAAGTACTTAAGGTTCAACTAGATCAGCAGGATTCCCCCACTATAGGCGTACTCGCTTTAGTGGGGGAGGAATGCGCGTGAGCAGACGATTCCACCTGTCTGCAATCTGACTCTTCGTAGCTCTGGTGCAAGTAGGCGGGTGGATGAGTCTGTGAACAATTTTCTTGATCTTATTGTCTTCAACAGCTATGATACTCATAGAGTTTGTTGAAAACATGAATCAAGTTATCACGGCAAAATTAAAGTTAAATCTCACCGCAGAACAAAAATCAGCAGTGCGTGATACTACATTGGCTTATCGTGATGCTTTGAACTATGCTTCAGCAATCGCTTTCGATAACGGCAAATCTAGCAATGGTGCTACGTTGCAAAAACTCGTCTACAACAGTCTCCGCTCTGACTTTAAGTTAGGCGCACAGATGGCGTGTAACGTGCCAAGACAGGTATCAGCAACGTTTAAGTCATTGCGGGCATTACTTAAACAGAACAATGAAGCGATAAAGAAAGGGCATACTAAAAAGCGTTTCAAAGGGCTTGATGAAGCTCCTAAATACTCATCTCGAACTGTTACCTTGAATTATCAGCGAGACTATTCATTTAAAGCTGACCAATGCGTTAGTATTGGAACGCTAAATGGTCGAATAGTTGTTCCTTACGAGGGCTGGAATAAACATCTAGACCTAATTAAAACCTGTCCTATTATTGGAGCGGCGAAGATAGTTTACCAGCGTTCTTCCAAGACTTACTATTTGATGGTGAGTCTTGAAATTGAACTACCAGATATCTCACCAACTACTATCACCAGAGTCTCTGGGATTGATGTAGGCATGAGATATTTAGCGGTAGAAACGGATCTAAAGAATAAGTCTGCTTTCTATTCTGGTAAGGCATCAAGGCATAAAGCGAACCAATACCAGAAGGCTCGAAAAACTCTACAGCGTAAAGACACCCGTTCTGCAAAGCGACGATTAATCGCTTTATCGGGAAGGGAGAGACGGTTTATCGCTGATGTGAACCACCAAATCAGTAAAGAAATTGCCAAGCCCAATAGCTTGATTGGATTAGAAAACTTGACCGGAATCCGAGATAGAACTAAATCTAAGACGGGCATTAAAGCAAGCAAGAAACAGCGTAGAGCTAATCGAAACAAAACTAAATGGTCGTTTGCTGAACTGCACAGTTATATTGACTATAAATCCAATTTGATTGGCAGTTTAGCAACTATTGTTCCAGCACATTATACTTCGCAGAGTTGCCCAAAATGTGGGCATACATCGAAGGCTAATCGACCGAACAAAGGTCTGATGTTTCGCTGTGAATGTTGTGGCAATGAATTACACGCTGACTTGGTTGGAGCGCGAAATATTGCAATGAGAACGTTGCTCGTTCGGCAAGACTGGACGGGTACGGGGAGCTTGTCAGTATCCCCTGATGTGTCGCGTGATGAAACCAAAGCTGATATCATGCTCATGTTTTCAGGATTGCGGTGGAGCGTAGACACAAGCCCCCACCATACGTGTACTCCCGTTGGTGGTGGGTAATTGACTTGTCAGAATTCTCTGTGATGCCGCATAAGTTACCTGTGGGCTAGTTACAGGCGAGTGAGACGCCCACCTCACAATAGGTAGTTGAGTATTTTCTTAATTGAAATAATTTTCTCTACAGTTTACCTTGACCTAAGTCACTTAGTTACTTTATAGTGAGTTTAACAGTAGAAACCACGGTGACTTAGTAAGGTTACGGGTGAAGTAAAGAAACTTAGTGAGTAAGGCATAAAGGCAAAGACTGGAATTGCAAATTCTGAAAAAGGCAAGTATACAAATTGCCTGGAGGAATTTCGAGGGTTCAATGCGCGTAGTGCGCGTTCTGTCCTATTACGCGCATTGAACACCTAATTTTTGATCGCCAGATTGCCCTGGTAATTCATCAAAGAGCTTAATTTTTCATGAGCCGCAAATATCAAAACCACCTTCGTTGGTATTCCCACTCCACTCAGGAGTAGGACTGTTGTCTACCTTGGCTTGGTGGGAGCAAAACTGTGGAGATTCGCTGTTTCCTTAGTGTGGTCAGGGGAGCGCCAACTGCTGCCTAGATTCAACTTTCAAAATAGGAAAAAACTATGAAACCCAGTCTCAAAGATAACGATAATCTGCTGTTCAATTGGTTTTGTACAGGACTCAAATATTTTCTGCTAGCGCTGCTGGGGTTAGGAATAGCCTTTGTTGTCTCTCACACTCTTGGGGCTAATGCGATAGTTGGGATGCTTTTATCTGCAAGTCTACGGTCATGGGTTGCGAAGATAGCCATTTTCCTAATCTGTCTATTTGCGATCGCCATGATGGTTGAGTCTTGGGGTTAATCGTAGGGACTCAGCAATGCTTATTCTCTCATATTGGGAGAAAGGGAGGTTGGAGAATTTCCTCCCCTCTCCCAAAATTGGGAGAGGGCAAAACTCATACAGCTAAAATAGAAGAATGCTCTCAACTCCCACTCAACTACTGCGACTGTCTCAAGGACAACTGAACTTACTAGAAGTTTGTCCGCGTAAATTTCAACATACCTACCTCGAAAAACTCAATTCGCCCTCAAATCCAGAACAAGAAGAACGGCTAACTTTGGGTAGTCGCTTTCACTTGCTAATGCAGCAGCAAGAAATGGGTTTGCCAATTGATGGTTTCCTGCAAGCAGATGCTCAACTGCAAAGCTGGATGCTAGGTTTTGCCGATGCAGCCCCAGAAATTTTAACTGCTGCATCTGATAATCAAACTTTTCGTGAAAGTGAACACTATCGCACCCTGCAACTTCAAGACTATTTGCTGACGGTTGTCTATGACTTATTGATTGCAGATAACCAACAAGCACAAATTCTTGACTGGAAAACTTATCCGAAACCACCCAATCAACGCCACTTAGAATCCAACTGGCAAACACGGCTTTATCTGTATGTATTGGCTGAAACTAGCGACTATTTGCCAGAAAACATTTCTATGACTTACTGGTTTGTCCAATCTGAGGGTAAGCCGCAGAATATTAAATTTAATTACAATACGGCTCAACACAGACAAACAGCAAAGAAACTTAATCAATTGTTAAGCCAGTTAACTAATTGGCTGGAATCTTACCAAAATAACCAGCAGTTTCCCCAAGTGGCGGAGGGTAGCAAAACCTGTGATTATTGTCAGTTTGCCAAACGGTGCGATGCCGAAGGCGGTAAACTACGCACACAAGCAACTGAAGAAGCAGTAAAAGACTCATTGCCAAATTTTGACAGTATTCAAGAAGTCTCACTCAACCCCATACATTAGAGGATGTTTGTAAAATCCAATCGGGGTATAAAGAGATTATAAGTTTTAAATTTATGTAAAATTATGTCCAGCTTTGACGAAACTGAAGCAGTTTATGTACGCGAATTAGGAATTGATGACATTGCTCCCGTTTACCACATGGGAGAAGGGTTATTTACCAGCGATTTATATCCTTATTTATACCGCACCTGGGACGAATGGGAGGTGATTGGACTTTACAACACCGATCCAGAATACTGTCTTGTAGCTGAAACAGATGGGGAATTAGCAGGATTCATTTTGGGAACCATCATCACCAAAGCATCCTGGACTTACGGATATATTTTATGGCTGGGAGTTAGTCCGAAGTATCAGCGTCGGGGAGTTGCAGACAAGTTGGTTGATAAAGTTGTCGCCCGGATGATTGAAGATGGGGCGCGGTTTATGCTGGTAGACACTGATCCCACCAATACTTCAGCATTAAAGTTTTTTAGTCGCAAAGGTTTTGGTAATATCCGCCAGCATATTTTCTTGTCGATGAATTTAAGCAAGCATGAATATTATGGCAGATTAATTGATTACGAACACCAAAAAGCTGAAAGAGCAGGTTATAAGCGATGTCTACGACGGGCTACGCCTACGCGTCCAGCAATTCGTGCCCGTAAAGCTGATAGTGTTGCTAATGAAGTCGTCCTCAATCCTCTAGTGAATGAATCTCAAATAACTGAGGATGAATCTCCAATCTAACAAAAGTTAGGAGTAGCCCCTTTCAAGGCGGGTAAAATTTGGGGACGATAATTCCTCTTTTCTCCGTGTTCTCTGCGTCTCTGTGGTTTAATAAATTACTTTTAAACCGTAGACGCATAGAAAACGCAGAGAGAAAAGCATTATGGCGATTGTTAATTTTGAATTTAGAACAAAGCGACGTGACTTATGTGTATAGAATTTGGGCGGGAAATCTCCGGCAATCTTGATATTGCAGAATCGCGGGAGTGGTTAGTTACTAATGGTATTGGTGGTTACGCCTCTGGGACTGTGGCTGGTTTATTGACCCGCCGCTATCACGGACTATTAGTAGCAGCATTGAAACCACCTCTGGGTCGCACCTTAATGCTGGCAAAATTAGATGAAACTGTATTGTATGGCGATCGCTCTTATCCTCTACATACCAATCGTTGGGCAGATGGTATTGTTAGTCCCCACGGTTATCAACATATTGAACGTTTTTCTCTGGAAGGTACAATTCCCGTATGGCGTTTTGCTGTTGCCGATGCCTTATTAGAAAAACGCGTGTGGATGCAACAAGGCGCTAACACAACTTATATCCAATATACTTTGCGTCGTGCCACTCAACCGCTGAAGTTGACACTCAAAGCAATGGTCAACTACCGCGATTACCACAGCGACACTCAAAGCAATGATTGGCAGATGTCTGTTGAACAGGTGGAACAGGGAATTTGTGTAACTGCTTATCCGGGTGCTGTACCACTGTATCTGTTGAATGATTCGCCCAAAGGCGATAGCTGCGCTTCACGCGCTAGTGCATCTGTTGCCCACAATTGGTATTATGGCTTTGACTTAGCAGTTGAACGCTATCGAGGATTGAATGACAAAGAAGACCACCTCCACGCCGCCACCTTTGAAGTTACACTGAATCCTGGGGAAGCGCTCGCGTTTGTAGCCAGTACAGAAAAACAACCAAATCTCAATGGTGAAGCTGCACTAAAGTTACGTCGCGCTCAAGACCAGAAGTTAACAGGATTTTGGAAAACTAATCGACCCCTCAACACTAAAGAATCACCTAGTTGGATCAACCACCTAGTACTAGCTGCTGACCAGTTTATTGTCGATCGCTCATTGCCAGAAGACCCCCACGGTAAAACTATCATCGCTGGTTATCACTGGTTTAGCGACTGGGGACGCGACACGATGATTAGTCTACCTGGTTTGACAATTTCCACTGGTCGCCCAGAGGTAGCCCGTTCAATTCTTCGCACCTTTGCTAGATATGTAGACCAGGGAATGCTGCCTAATCGCTTTCCTGATGCGGGTGAGCAACCAGAATATAATACAGTCGATGCTACTCTCTGGTACTTTGAAGCAGTTCGCGCCTACTACAGCGCTACAGACGATGATACTTTGCTTGGTGAACTCTTTCCCATACTTGCAGATATCATTAATTGCCACAGTCGCGGCACACGCTACAACATCCATCTCGATGCAGCCGATGGCTTACTTTATGCAGGCGTTGCTGGTGTACAACTCACCTGGATGGATGCCAAAGTTGACGATTGGGTAGTTACGCCCCGAATTGGCAAACCGATTGAAGTTAATGCCCTCTGGTATAATGCTTTACGGACAATGGCAAAGTTTGCCCGTCAGCTTGGTAAACCACACCAAGAGTATGAGGCAATGGCAGAGCGTGCAAACTATAGATTTTCTCGCTTCTGGAATGAAGAGACAGGTTATTGCTATGACGTTTTAGACAGTCCTGATGGTGATGATTCCGCGTTGCGTCCTAACCAAATCTTTGCTGTTTCATTACCAGAAAGTCCGCTAACATCTTCCCAGCAAAGGGGTGTGGTGGAAGCTTGCGGGCAAATGCTGCTGACTTCTCATGGGTTGCGATCGCTTGCCCCCGACCATCCCCGTTACCAGGGGAAATACGGTGGCAATCAGTATCAACGTGATAGAGCTTACCACCAGGGGACAGTTTGGGGTTGGTTGTTGGGGCCGTTCGTCTTAGCACACCTACGCGTCTACAAAAATCCTGAGCAGGCTCGTCAATTTTTGGAACCAATGGCTAATCATCTCAAAGCACACGGTCTTGGCAGTCTCAGCGAAATTTTTGATGGTGATGCGCCGATGACTCCACGAGGATGTATTGCCCAAGCGTGGACAGTGGCAGAGGTTTTACGTGCTTGGTTGGCGACGGAGATTTGATCCAGAGAATAAATCATACGATTTCGCTATGAGTATGCACTTAATATTTATAAAACGTTTATAGTTGCAGTTAATCCTGGCTGAAATTTAAATGATTACAATGCAGTAAGCAGAGTAATTGCCAATCTTGCCACTGAAAATGTAGAACTTCCATCAACAGATACAAGCACTTATTGCCAAGCTAATTCCAGACTGCGATCGCTGTGGTAGATACGCAACAGAATTTAATTGTTGTTTCAAAGCGCGATCGCTTGCAGCTTTTTTGATTTCGTCTAGCAAGGTGGGGTCTTTATCTAGCCGAATATTTATTTGGGGTGTAATAGCGAAAAAGGATTTTAGATCGGACACCCATTTTCCCAAATACATCCCCACCTACTTATGTCCAATTAATCTCTTTGGAACGAAAAGCTCTATCCCAATCGTTAGCAATCACTTCCATGATATTGATCATGCCTTCATAGCCAAAATATGGCTTGTCTACATAAGTTTCTCTGTTAGTGGGACTAAATACATCAAAAGCAATTTTGATTCCCAATTCCTCTGCCATGTATTTTTCCCATGCCGAGCCAATCACAGCATCAACATCAAACTCTTCTAAGGTCTGTTTTACCTGATAGCCATCTGCCGAAAATATTACGCGGGAAGTAAGACCGAGGCTGTGCAGTTCTCGCTCCAGAATTGAACGAGAATCAGGCATCGCTGAACGAAATAATAAGACTTCAGGAATCATCTCTAATTCTTCAAAGAGCATTCTCACTAGTCCAATGCCAAGCGTCCCATCCGCAGATACAGCAATTCTACAGTTACGATATCGGGGAATAATCATCAATGCTCGTTTGCGAAGTGTATCTACGACCATTTCTTCGCCTTGTTTGATGATTGGCTCCACTTTTTCATCTATCTTGAAATGTGCCGCCAATGCCTTCAACCATCGAGTAGTGTTGTTTACACCTATTGGTAAAGGTATATCATCAAGAATCAAAGGGATGTCATGGGTCTGTTGCATTTTCCGAGCAAACTTATACCCAACATCATGACTGAGAACAATATTAGCGGTTGCTTCACCAGCTTGCTCTAGTTCTTCAAAGGAGGTATTATGAGAGAAGACCGTCTGTACTTTAATCCTTAAAGATTTTAACATCTGCTTTACCCATTCCAAATCAGCCCACCAAGTAGGATTTAGATTTGCCTGTGGTGCAATGATATTTACAATCCTTGGCTTTCTGCCCCTTCTTTTAGTCTGCCTTTTTTTAATAAAAGGAAGTAAAGCCTCCAAACCCATCTCCAAGCCATCGTAAGCATTGCCCCGAAACCCACCAGCCATTAAAGGAACGAGTTTGGCTTTGACCTCTGGCTGAAGTTGATGGCACAATCCCGCAATATCTTCACCAATGATGTCTGCCGCGCAAGTACCAACGACAAACATCACCTTAGAATCAAAAGATTTATCCGCGTCTTTGATCATCCCTTTGAGTTTCTCAGATGCTCCCATCACAATGTCTGACTCAAAAAGACGAGTACAAGCAACTTTCCGCTTGGTGAAATCAACCTCATGAGCATCATACCCAGCTGCAACAGTAGACGCGCAACCCTGTGGAGACTGAATCACAATACTGACATCTTTAATGCCAGCAACTGTAGTTGCAATACCTTCAAGGGCACAGCCAACTACTGGGTCTTTACTATGGTTACAATTGTCAAAAGTCGTTTCAGCAGACATTTTTTCCTCCTGTTTCTCTAAAGCTTGACTATGGGAAACGCGTTTCATGCAGCTTGTAGCGACTTCTGCCTTGACGTTTCCGTGTTTTGTGAAGCCTGTAGCGACTTCTGCCTTGACGTTTCCATGTTTTGTGAAGCCTGTAGCGACTTCTGTCTTGACGTTTTCGTGTTTTGTGCAGCCTGTAGCGACTTCTGTCTTGACGTTTCCGTGTTTCGCGCAGCCTGTAACGGCTTTCACCTTGACGTTACCGTGTTTCGCGCAGCCTGTAGCAACTTCTGCCTTGACGTTACCGTATTTCGCGCAGCCTGTAACAGCTTCCGCCTTGACATTTTTGGCTTAAGCTTTGCTCGTAAGCTAATAATTATTCAAATTGCATCCCCGCGTCTCCCGCAACTCCCGCGTCCCCGCGTCTTTCTGAGGCTAAGGATTATGCAATTTAAAGGCGGATTAGCTTATCAGACGCCATTATCTCGTTCCCAGTCTCCGACTGGGAATGCCTAATGTGAGGCTCCGCCTCCCTTGCTGGCGGCAGAGCCGCCAAGAGCAGCATTTCCAGCCTCTGGCTGGAAACGAGGTTTTAAAGGGGTTTGCGCTTAAGTTGACACCAATGAGCAATGCTGTGCCCTTATTACGTGGTCTATTTACCTGAAAATAGCTGTAAAGGCGGATTAGCTTATCAGACGCCATCGAATCAGCCTGCAGTGTTTTCCAGTTCTTAAATGCAGCCAGTCCCGGTTTTTTGTTAACGATCGCTTGACTTTTAAGACAGTCGCTACAATTATTCTGCGCCTCTGCGTGAGACAAATCCATACTTTATTCAGCAAAGTCACATTTCATTTATCACTCGTTACAACATTTGCCCCGTCTCTTCTCTGCATATACGGTACAATCAGGCAAGTCTTGAGCTAATTTTCCGGTCAGTGATTGAGCAGATGCTAACCCGGAATCTTTAGGGAACACCATTTGCTTGGTTAAAGAACTGCGAGGTCTAAAGCCATATTGAAGTGCTGTTTTAATACACTTTGCGACCTTTAAAGCTCCGCGATAGCCGAATCTAGGACGATTTAAGATAGCATTTAAATCGACGACGGGAATATGGGGGAAACTCAAGGAAGAACCAAAATACACTACTGAATCTGAATCAAGACCACCAATAAAATCCAGTAATTCATCTTCGGTTTGTTTCATGGACTCGTACTTACCAAAAGCCAGTGTCCCCTTCGTAATCAAGATTTCCGGGTCTAACCCTGTTTCCAGCAAGTAATCCACACTGGTTTCTCGTGCTTCTGTACTCCACGGATGGAAGTTATAAATTACTACACGCATCCCAAAATCACGATCTAACATGTGGGCAAGGGACAAGCACTTAATAGCATCATGTCCTTCGATAATTGCTAACTTCCCTTCTATATAACCCTTAGCTTCCTCAAATTCAGTCTTGATTGCGGCATATTCCCTTGACATCAAAGCAGCCGCCTGTTCTTCCATCCCTAAATATTTTGCAGCCCCTTCGAGCCATTTTTCTGTAGCGGTGATTCCATAAGGAAGGATAGTAGAGTTTAACGGAGTACCAAACTTGTCTGACATGGCTTTGCCGATGGTATAGCCAAGATCCAAACATAAAGTACAGTTAACTGCCGCACTTGGTGCTTGCTTAAGTTCTTCTAAAGTACAATCACCAGCGATGACGCTGTGAACTCGTGCGCCCATTCCTTCTATCAATCGCACCAATTCCTTGACATCGGTTTCGACTTCCGTCCTTTCAGGACCCATCTTCGCGCCCACAATGTTGACAGCATTGGCTAGTTGTGCTTTCCGTTCTGGAGTTGGCGGCTCCATAAAGTCTACAATTTGCCGAAATACGATATCAAATCCACTGCGATACTCCCCTGCGAATCCTTCGCAATGTATCGTCATGATCTCAGACTTGATTTCGGTGCGGGCTTTATTCACTACGTCATCAACACAGTCGCCAATAATACCAGACGCGCAACTAGTAGCAACAACGATCGCATCGGGATGGTATTTTTCATCTACTTCTCGAATCGCGCCTGCTAATTCTTTTTCGCCTCCAAAAATTACCGCTTTCTCGCTCATGTTCGTAGTTACCACGGGTTCATAAGGGGAACCACTATTGCGGCTATTGGTCAGCTTGTATGCCCGCTTGACACCATAAGCACAGCCACTCGGCCCGTGAGAAATGACGATCGCATTTTTAATGCCACTTAAAATCTTCGTTGCAGTCCAGAATTTACAGGGGCGGGTATGACTACCTTGTAAACTGGTCTTAATCTTACCCTCTTTTGCCAAGCGATAAAGTTCGCTTAAATTTCCGTAAAATACGACATTCTGATCTATACTTGCAGTCATGAGAACTCTCCAATGTTTCGTCAGCTTCACTTTTTAAACGCAGAGGAGCGCTAAGGTTGGCGCAGAGGAACGCAAAGTTTTGAACGTATCGAAAAACTCTGCGCTCCTTTGCGTTAAAATTCAATCTACCAAACGTTTAAGAGCCACTCGCGATCGTGCTTGTTCTCCATATCTGCAAACATGGCGTTGGCAATGTTATCTGCTAGCCATTCTGCTCCTTTATAGCCAATAATGGGGTATTTCCACAGACCTGCGCGGTCAAAGCTGGGGAAGCCAACTCGAACCATTGGAATCTTGTTATCGATAGAAATATATCGACCCTTTGAATGACCTAGAATCAAGTCGATTTCGAGGGATTTATCTTTAATGCGGCGCTCCAGTTCCCAGAGGTCTGCATTCCAGATCACTTCGATGTCACAAGCTGCTTGCTTCTCCAACTCGGCAATTCTTGGGTCTTTGGTGCAAGCTCTGTTGTCGTCTCCCAACAACATCAGCACTGGCTCTAACTCAACTTCTAAGCAGAACTCTGCTAGACCAATTACTAAATCGGGATCTCCGTAAATCGCTACCTTCTTGTTGGCGAAGAACATGTGTGCGAGGTCGGCGATCGCATCGATTGCTTTACCCCGTTCTCTGACTAAAGATTCTGGTATTGCTTTCCCAGTTAGTTTTTGGATGTTTTGCAGCCAAGTGTCGGTATTTTTGATGCCAATTGGGGTTGGGCCAATGATTGCGGGAACCTTAAACTTCTCTTGTAAGAATTCGGCTGCGCTGCCGCCTTCATATTTACATAAAGCAATAGTTCCCAACGCATTAGCAGAATCAGCAATTTCTTCAATGGTGCTATTCCCAAAGGCAAAACTTGTCTTATCGGGCATGGTGGGCGCATCGAAGGTTTCTGTATCCAGTAAAATGTTTCCTGGAACGTCCATCTCTTTTAAGATGCGCTTAACTTCGGTAACATCTCCAGGGTTAAGCCACCCTGTGATCATGTTCAACTTGCCAGTTGGTTCGCCTTTTTTTGCTAGGCTAGAAATGATTGCATGTACGCCGACATTATAGCCAGTAACTTGACTGCCTTTGTAACTGGGAGTATGTACAGGAACAAGAATAACCTTGCGATCGGGATAGTCTTTCTTTAACTGGGCGTTGAGCTTGTTAATGGTTCCTTCGATATCGTCCCCAATTGTCTCAGTTGAACAAGTCGTAATAATTGGAATAATCCGTAAATCAGGATATCGTGCTACTAAGGTGTTTACGGCTTCCTCAATGCGTGGCTGTCCTCCAAGAACAGCGCTATTTTCATGGAGTGAAGAAGAAGCAATGTCGAAATTTTCCTTCAAATGCTGGGCAAACAGGAGCCGAACGAACATACTACACCCCTGTCCTCCAT
The DNA here is from genome assembly GCF_036917935.1 of Nostoc sp. Taxonomy (GTDB): domain Bacteria; phylum Cyanobacteriota; class Cyanobacteriia; order Cyanobacteriales; family Nostocaceae; genus Nostoc. Next base: position 99,296 of record NZ_JBALEL010000060.1, read on the forward strand.
GCACCAGGGGAATACAATCTTTGATTCCGATGGAAGCGTATTCAGCCCCAGCAGGCTGACAGGTAAATATAGGATTGATTATTCCCTTGCGTTCTTTCTGTTTTACGACTAAAGACATTCTCTTGACTCCTATGTGGTAAAAAAATTGCGTGATTTTGTTTGGCGTTGCTGAACGAAGATATGAAGTGTCATTTTGAGCTTAAGAAAGTGGAGCGATGTCTGCGGCGAGGTAACGCTGCATCCAACCAAGAAACAAGCTACCCATAGCATCGATTACAGAAGAAAAGTAGAATTGAATTTCTTGAAAATCTTGAAAGCTAGATGAGATGCTTCTGTAGTCAGACACTATGCGGACACTACGCTTCTTGGGAATGCTTTTGGTGTAGCCCGTCGCAGCGTTAGCGATCGCTCGCCGCAGGCATCGCTCTCTACTCTGTAAGTCTCTACTCTGTAAGAAAATTTTTGCACAAACACTAACAGGATGACTTGACTCTATTTCATACTCCAATTCAACAACGCCGTTCGTTTAGTGAGGCAATCTGGTCTTCTCCCTGAACTCACGAATGGGAGAAGGGGAGAAGGGGAGACGCTAAAAGCGATCGCAAATCATCGAGCGTCACCCGGAGGGTTAAATTACCGATCTAATTGCTTTAATAAAGCGAATAATGCAATTCACCATTCTTCGACTTGGTTATTACAATATCGATCAGCATTGCCTTAACAGATTCCAGTACTGCTTTCTTTTGCGAGTTCTCCATGCTATTTAACCATGAAAATCTGATTTCCAGGTCAGCCGAAAGGATCTTCGCATCTGCATAAAAACCCCTCTGGATCAAGGTTTCCAGAACCACCTTTTCTCCAGTCAAGATTTGGGCGGCCATATCGAGAACACCATTGATGTTTTCTTCCCGATCCCATGCACGAGAGTGAAACTGCCACAAACACCGTTCTTGAATTAATTTTGTGACTTCCCCAGCTCGCTCTTGAATGTATGACGCGATTTCCTTAGCTTGCACTTGAACCTGTGGCGCAACCGCAACTTCCTTAGCTTGCACTTGAACCTGTGGTGCAACCGCAACTTCCTTAGCTTGGACTTGAACTTGTGGTGCAGCTTCCTTAGCTTGGGGTTGAACCTGTGGCGCAACTTCCTTCGCTAGTTGTTTGGCCTGTGGCGCAGTTTCCTTAGCTTGGGGTTGAACCTGTGGTGCAACTTCCTTCGCTAGTTGTTTGGCCTGTGGCGCAGTTTCCTTAGCTTGGGGTTGAACCTGTGGTGCAACTTCTTTAGCTTGGGGTTGAACCTGTGGTGCAACTTCTTTAGCTTGGGGTTGAACCTGTGGTGCAACTTCCTTCGCTGGCTGTTTGGCCTGTGGTGCAACTTCCTTCGCTGGCTGTTGAACTTGTGGCGCAGCTTCCTTAACTAGCTGTTTGACCTGTGAAGTGGTTTCCTTAACTAGCTGTTTGACTTCTGAAGTGGCTTCCTTAACTTGCTGTTGAATTAAAGAAACAACTTCTTCAGATACCTCTTTGGTTGCTTTACCGTTGCCATTACCATTGGTACTTGGCAGATTTTGCTCACCACGGATATCATATTGAGCCAATTTCATCAGAGGCGAATAGATGGCATTGTACATATCCCGTGCCATATTCACCGCACCTTCAAAGCCCATATAAGGGCCATTGTGGTAGCCATGACCATTCACATAAGGCAAATGTAGCTTCTTCACCAAAGCACCCACCCGTGGCCCAGTCAAAACCAAATCCGGCTTGACCATCTCCAGCACTTCAAAGAACTCAAGTTCATTGCCATCATCAATATAGATAGTCCCCTCTTCACCTCTGGCAATTACCTTTTCAAAGTCCTCTTGGTGTCCAAACTTGGAGGACATCGCCACAACGTGCATCCCCAAATCGTCTTCTAGGGCCTTAGTCCAGTGCCACAATCTCGGACCCCCAGTCCAGATACAGACCTTTTTGCCACTCAAGCGCTCTTTATACCACTCTAACTTCGATTCATATTTAGCGACTTCTTCAGCAATCACCGCTTCGGCTCTGTCTTCAATCCCAAAGAAAGCCCCGATTTTGCGTAACCCTTCCTTGGCATAGTCAAAGCCCCAAGTATCCACATCGATCCGGGGAATGCCATATTTTTTCTTTAATTCATTGGCAATGTATCCAGCAGAGCGGGCACAGTTAGTCACATTCAACTGCGCTCTGTGCATCCCACGTAAGGAGTCATAAGTACCATTCCCGGTAAAATGGGCAATAATTTGGATGCCCATTTTTTCCATGTACTTCTCCATTACAAAGGTATCCCCTTGGATGTTGTAGTCACCAATCACATTAATCGTGTATGGGCTGGTAATTTCTGGCTCAAAGGTTCCTACCTTGTCTGTCATCCACCCCATGTTAAACACGTGGTGTCCTTTGGATTGACTTACTCCAGCAAAACCGGGACATTCCACTGTGAAGATATCGACATCACCCAGTTCTTTTTCGACTTCTTTGACTACAGGCTTGATATCATCGCCAATCAAAGCTGTGGAACAGGTGGTGTACACCATCATCCGCTTAATGTCAGGAAATTCTGCAAAGGCTTCCAGCATAGCCTTCTTCAGCAGCTTTTCACCACCGAAGACAACGTGTTGTTCCTTCATGTCCGATGACCAGACATATTTGAGTTGGAAGTTGCCATTGTCGCTGGGATAGCGTTTGGTGTGCCATGTATCATAAGCACAGCCCACAGGACCATGTATCAACTGGATAGTATCCTTGAGGACACCACCAATTACGAGCTTTGCACCACAATAGCTGCATCCGCGCTCAGATAATGAGCCGGGAATGGTTTCCACGTGTGCGCTTGGCAGAAACTGGGTTGTATCTTCTCCTTTCTCTTTAATATATATGTGCTTCTCCCGTTCGGGGATGGATTCGTCGCACTTAAACAACTTCATTGGCATGGCTGATTGCTCCTTGTGCAAATAGCTGATATCAAGAAAGATACTTTGATATTTCTCTTATGATCAGAAAACTTCTTTGACTTCCTTGATTTCAAAATCTTATCAACCTTTGGAATTAATAATAGTAACTCTGATAACAATAGGAAAAATAAATATTGAATAAGCAACGATATATTCAATTATAAATAGACTATTCTGTCTAGATATAAACCATGCCTTGCTCATATATATAAGAGGTTTACTCATGTAAATAGACAGACTATTCTAACTATAATTAGAGAGAGAAATAATTTAATTTCTCTCTTGATTATGGATGTTTTATTTGGATAAATCGGCAATATTTGCTCAACTTAAAACCACACAATAACGCAATTATTGGCTTTCCGGCTCTCTAGATGAGGCAGTCCGGTCTTCTCTACGAGACGCTGCGCGAAGGGGGTTTCCCCCAGGAGGAACTGCCGTGATAACTAATTGTAACCACGAATACTCTTTGTAAATTAATTGGCCAGCGCAAGTAAATTGGCCAGATGTATGATATTCTTTATTTATAGGGAATCTAAACCACTTCACGCACAAAGGATCTCCAAGCACTTGCGCTGTAGTGATGAAGCCAAATCCCATAAGTTAACCAATTGTTTGATGAACTGATGGTCTTGCTCCACAAGTTTCTGGAGGATTGTGGAAGTACTTGATCGGTAGCAGTTCTGGAGTTCGGGGGGACTTTGGTCTGCTTGCAGTTCATCAATCACTTTTGGGACAAACCGTTTATTCTTTAGAGATAGTTTTTTATTAAATCCTCAGAAAGAATCGAAGCTTTGGCGAATAAAAGAATAGAACAATTAATTGATAAATCACATTATTTGCGATTTAACCAATTGGATAAAATCAACTTAATTCAATATTAAGATGGATGAAATAACCTGTTATTTAAAATAAATAATAGTCAAGAGTATTTTTTCATTTTAAAATATTGTTATTTTCTGTTGCTGCTATACATTGTAATACAGAGTTAAAAACTATTTAAAAATCTGAGTATAACGGTATACTTACTTCTAGCAATTACAGTGTATACAATAGCTATAACGTCAAAGCCTAATAGAAATTTGAAATGGTTTGCACATTTATGCAGTTACTTGAAAAAGCTACTTTAGCTTAAAGTTTAAACAATCCTGAAATTGGGAAAATTTCTGTCAGTATTGAATTAATTAATAATTACACATTATTCAAGGATGCGATCTAAATGACTAAACCGAAAACAACCCGTAAATCTGTTCACGATCGCATCCTCAGTACAGCATCAGGTTTGTTTTATCGAGAAGGAATTCGCAACGTTGGCATTGACAGAATCGTTGCGGAATCTGGTGTTGCTAAAATGTCGCTCTACAATCATTTCAAGTCAAAGGATGCATTAATTGAAGCGTGGCTGCGACAACAGGATGAACAATGGTGTGAATGGCTCAAAAGCGCGATTGAGCAACGAGCTTCTAACCCATCCCAACAACTACTGGCAATATTTGATGCCCTGCGAGAATGGTTTGAAGGCCCAGATTTCCGAGGTTGTGCATTCATTAATGCTTCAGTAGAACTAGCCAATGCTGACCATCCTGGACATCGAGTGGCATTGGAGCATCAACAATCGATTTACCACTACATCAAGAGCCTAGCTCAAGCCGCAGAAGTTTCATCACCGGAACAGTTAGCTAGGCAACTGCTTCTTATCGTGCAAGGTGCGATCGTGGTTGCAATGATGGAAGGAAGTTGGTCAACCGCTTCACAGGCGAAAAAGGTGGCGGCAATCCTAATCCAGACTGCATCAAAATCTGGCGTTACATGAAATCTGTTATGTGATTTAATGTAAAAAATCACACTGCAACTAAGTTCGGAGCAGTCAAGGATGAGAATTCATTACTTACAACATGTGCTATTTGAAGGACTTGCTAGTATTGAACAATGGTTGACAAAGAAAGATTATATTCCCTCCGCAACTAAGTTTTATAATGGTGACACTATAGAGGGATGAATTGAGTAAATCTACTGTGCAATGTCCATACTGCGGCTCTACGGGAATTCGTAAAAACGGAAAGCGAAGAGGTAAACAAAATCACATTTGTACTAAATGCGATCGCCAGTTTCCTTGATACAGAGGCATTGGGTTTTGTAGATTGCAAACCAGGAAGAGGGCAATAAAAAATGCAGACATGTAGTCGGAAAGTTAGCTGTAGGAGTTTAGATTGATTGCTCACAGGCATTTGCGATCGCCCTTAGCTCCGTGACACGAAAAGACGCGCTAGTTCACAGACAAAATTGGGCAGCAAGGGCGACGTAATCACATCATCAACCAGCAACGTAGTCACCTGTTTTAACTGAGCATTGTCTCGTCGATAGACTTCGATTCGTTGAGCAATGCGATCGACAATCCAATACTCCTGCACTCCCTGAACTGAATACAGTTTCAACTTGGCTAATCGGTCTCGATCTTCATTCGCTTTTCCCAAAGAAAGCACTTCTACTACCAATTCCGGCGCTCCTCGAAAATGCCCCGCTTCATCCTGAATTTGCGCCAACCGCTCATAACTCACCCACGCCACATCGGGAGCCACATTATCGGAGTCTGAAAAGATTAGCCCCGGCATAATCGATGCTTCGCCTAAACCACTCTCCAAAGACCAATTATCTAAGACGGCAAAGATGCGACCCGTAACCTGCTGATGTTTATGATGAGGCGATCGCGTCACAAACAATTCTCCGTCAATAATTTCATAATGAATCCATTCGTTATCGGGTAATGCTGCAACATCTTGAATTGTCCAGCGAACACCGCTTGCAGTTTGGCTCATGACAGTGTTTTTTAGTGTGAGGGTGCTTCGATTGTATCGGACAAAAGGGGGCGTTGGCATTGCCAGCCGCAGGCATCGCAGTTATCTTCACTCATTAAGTAGCACAGCTTTCGGCTTAATTTCGTGATTACATTCCTTTTCATCATACATAACCCCTAAGCCCTGACAACCACGACGGGTAGGAAAATTACCTCAACAACTGCTAGATTTGTATCTGAATTCAACAACGCCATTTTTTTTTAAACGAAATGTGCATCTTTAGGGTTGAATGCCAGCTTAATTATTTCATGGGGATATACATTACCGAATATATGATTCCGAGGCACTCTGGCGATTAAAGTTTGTTCTCCGACTTTAACCCAAATACTACAAATACCAATACCATTTAAAACCCGTTCTACTAGCCCTTCAATAATTACCGAACACAGTTTGTGTCGCATTGAAGAAGTTGTATCGAAAATATTGAAAGTATCGCCAGATAAACAACATGCAGTAATTGGCTTGGTGATTTCCCCAGGATATAAAAACTCTATGCCGTTTGCAAGTTTGATAAAACTTCCACGGCTACTCTGTTCTACCCGACACGGAATAATATTATCTATCCCTACCAGTCTGGCCAACTGCTCGTTAGCTGGTCGGCGGATGATGGTTTCCAAGTTATCATCCTGTACAATACAGCCGTCAAATAAAGCGATCGCTCGATCAGCAAAATGCAGTATATCTGTAAAATTATGACTGACTAATATGACTGCTGATCCTCTCGCTTGCGCCCATTGTCTAATTTTCTCGATCATCTGGGGACGTATTCCCACATCTAAAGAGGCAGAAGGCTCATCCAAAAGCAGCAATTCTGAATCAGCAACTAAACCACAGGCAATACAAACCCGCTTTGCTTCACCACCGGATAGAGAACGAGCTGACTGATTTGCCAGGTGTTCACAGCCAAAAGTTGCAAGTGCAGTATGTACCGTTTGCTTAATCTTGTGTATTGGTGTGCCGCGAAACTTTAATACCTTGGCAACATTATTAAAAACAGTGTCATCGAGTAGTAAGGTTTCCTGAAATACCAAAGCCGAACGACGACGCAACAATGTTTTATTAGCATTGCGGACATCCTGTCCAAATAATTGCATCTCACCACGGTAAGGTTGCAAGAGATTGATTGTTCTTAACAAAGTACTTTTACCAGCGCCATTGGGGCCAAGTACAGCAACCAATTCTCCTGGACGGACTGCAAAATTTTCAATTGACAGGATATTTTTACGTGTTTTGCTAGCGACGCTAACCTGTCGCATATTCAGGACAAACTCGTTAGTATTCATAGAATTTTCTTGTCATGCTGTAGGATAGTCAGCAATACGATCACGGTGTATGTGATGATCAGAAGAATGTATGCGATCGCCATCGCCACATCGTAATTTCCTTTCCCTACTTCCAAGACGATCGCTGTAGTCAGGACTCTAGTCTGCCCCTTGATATTGCCGCCCACCATCATGGATGCACCAACTTCCGAGATGACGCGACCAAAACCAGCCATGATTGCAGCCATTAACCCTAACCGTGCTTCCTTGATTAGCAACCAGTTGACTTGCCACTGTGTCGCCCCCATTGATAACAGTCGCCAACGTAGTTTCGGATTAATACTGATAATTGCCGCAAAACTGAAGCCAGCTATAATTGGAAAAGCAATGATGGCTTCGGCTATGATCATCGCTGTGGGCGTGTACATCAAATCAAGATTTCCTAACGGGCCAGATCGCCACAAAAACAGACTGACGAATAAACCGACTACGACAGGTGGTAATCCCATACCGAAGTTAATCAAACTAGTCAGAGTCTGCTTACCGACGAAATCCACTAATGCTAACCATAGTCCTAATGGTAGTCCCAGTAAAACGCTAATGGCTGTAGCTGTTCCAGATACGAACAATGTCATCGTCATGACTTGGAAAACGTCACTATCGCCACTGGTTAATAGTTCAAAAGCTCTGAAAGCTCCTTCGATGATTGTATTCACAATTTATTGCCTTGACAATCTGATTGCTGCTATCAAAGCCCAGATATCTATACTCAGGGAAGTAGCAGAATATGCGGGATTAGTTGAGGTTGTCTGCCTAAATGCTACACATTTGCTACGAGATGCGATGTAGAAGGGAAAGCAGACAGATCCGCGTTTGTAGTTAGAATTGCAATGGCTTGCAACATAAGAACAAGAACACTTGCTATGATTTCCCGACTATGGGTGTAACTACGAAAATCATCACCCAAATGTTCGTCGCGCCATCTTTGAGTAGATGGCGTTTGGTAAAAAAGATTTGGGTTTACCTCCGTTGCTTAGGAAACACTATAGTAATTTATTTCCAGGCTTCCTCTGAGTGTTTCTCGTAATCATTGTAAGCATTCACCAGACCCTTGAGAACTTCGGATGTAGTCTCAAAAAGAGCCTGAGCCTTTGGATCTTCGATTTTGCTAATATCTTCACGCAAGTGTGTAATGAGATCGTTCAACTTACCTTTGATTTTCGTTGTATGGTGGTGTGGGTTGGTTTCGGGCGAGTTTTGTTGGGTTGTCATGAGTTTACTCCTGGTAGAGAAAAGAATAACTTCTAATGTGTTCAATTCTAAGAATACTTTGGCTTATTGTCTGATACTCAAGTTTCTTTAAAAGCCATAATCTTTCTCCGTTTTACCGCCATCAACATAAAATAGCGGTTGTTTGAATTCTTTTTTCCCGTGGGCTGCAATTATTGTCTGTCCTTCAGGAGATAAGACAAAATTAATAAACGCTTTAGCTCCTGCACTATTCACCTTGGGGAATTTCTGAGAATTTACTTCCATGACATGGTAGAGATTTAACAATTTCTTATCTCCTTGCACCAATATTGGCAAAGACAGGTTTTTCTTCTGAAATATATATGTTGCTCGATCTGCTAAGGTATATCCCAGTTTTTGATTAGCAATTTGCAAAGTTTGCGCCATTCCTGAACCTGTTTGCTGATACCATGCACCAGTCGGTGTGATATTTGCCTGTTTCCATAAATCTTTTTCTAGTTTGTTAGTACCTGAGTCATCACCCCGCGATACAAACAACGCTTGATTTTTGGCAATCAGACTGAATGCTTCCACAGCATTCTTTTCACCTCGGATCTTTGCCTTGTCTGCATCTGGGCCGACGATCACAAAGTCATTGTGCATTACCAAGTGGCGATTAATCACCGCACCACCTGCCAAAACTTTGCGTTCGGCTTTAGGTGAATTGACGAATAGCGCGTCAACCTCACCTTTTTCAGCCAGAGCCAAAGCTTGTCCGGTGCCGACTGCAACCTTTTTCAGCTTATATCCTGTTTTCTTTTCAATCGCCGGAACTAAATCATCTAGCAGCCCGCTATCCTCAATACTGGTTGTCATCGCCACGATCACATTTTTATTCGCTGGGGACTGTCCAAGAGTTGGCTCTTGCTTGACTAGGGTACTACCAAAGCCGATGCAAAGAATCGCCAGGAAACTTACCAAACACCCATCGCGCACAGCCCGATGATTGATCATTGTACTCTCCTACCAATCTGTGTGCCAATATTCTTTACTATGGCAAGTAAAGCTTACATTGGGAAGTATAAGCAAGATTGAGTAGGAAATCAACCATTTATGTTGTTTTCCAGACAATTTTTATGATGAGAAGAATTCTTGACACGATGCTGATATTTGAGTTTTGTACCGAGTGTGGCGTTACTTTAGAGGAAGTTGACAAAAGTCCTGGTATGGCTTTAGACGCTTCGTTTCAGTCGTTGTGACGTAGTTTAGAGATGCTTGGTGGAATGCGATCGCAGCAGTTGATCAAAGACTGCGATCGCAACAGCTTCGTGTGTCCACGATGGATTTAAGAATAGCAACCGGAGGCATCCAGGTAGCCCTAGATATTAAAGGAGGCTATTCTCCTGGCATCAGTAAGCGGTAAAGGAAGTTTTTACTTACTTGGTTCTGTCTAGCCATTTCTAGAAGTAGTATATCTCCATTTTTGAGGAGGACGAAAAAGCATTGAGCATCGAGGTAATCATCGTTACGTAATCCTTCATCAGCTACCTTTGTTTCCTCTATCTCTTCATAGTTCAAGTAATGCTCTTTGTCCTCAACATCTACTACATTAAATACGACTGGCATTGGTTGTAAGGTATAAGAGTACATTGTCGAGCATAAATCGTATAGTTGCTCCAATTCTGTTGGTTTAGTTGCAAAATACAATCCTCATGGGATATCCTGATATGGTTCGGGATCTCAGTATTTTAAGGATATCTAATGCGCCTTTGGTATTGTAATTAAGTCATTAGTTAGGCAACTTTGAACAAATCAAGGCAACCAATTTCTCAGGTGCTTGGCACTCATGACTTAATCAATTGTGCGCGGAAGAATGCTAACATTATTCGTGAATATGCTCTGTTATTGCAAATTATTCAGGGTTTGGTAACGGCTCCTATTTTATTATTTAATGCTGGAGCGGTCGCAAGAGAAAATGGAGTATTTTGCGTAAGTACTAATAGCTATCCTCCACACAAAAATTTAGCCCAAAAAGTATTATTGCCAGATATAAATCAGGATAAACAAAACAATCCAGATGACATCAACAAAGTGCCAGAAAATAGAGGTGGCATTTACACCAAAATGACCTGTGTCGTAGTTACCAGGTATAAAAGAGCGACCCAAAACAATCATCTGCAACAAAATGCCAGTGAGAACGTGCAAACCGTGGAAGCCCGTTAACAAGTAGAATGTGCCACCGAATGTCCCGGAGGTGAAACCAAACTCCAAGTGACTCCATTCAATCCCTTGTCCGACTAAAAAGTAACTTCCCATTGCGATCGTTGCCAAGAGATACAGACGAAACCCTTTCAAGTCATGACGTTGAAGGGCTTTTTCTGCTAAGTAAATGACAAAGCTACTGGCAACTAGAATGACTGTGTTGATTGCCGGATCTTTGACTTCTAACCCTGAAACACCAGCTGGTAGCCAGTTAGGAGTAGTTGTTTTGTAGATGATATATCCGGCGAAAAAACTTAAAAAGATGACGCTTTCAGACATCAGGAAGATGATAAAGCCAAACATCTTGTTGCCTTCTTCGTCGTGGCTATGTTCTGCGCCTGTGTGATGCAACTCATTTGAATTGATATAACTGTCCATTGGTGGAATTTGCTTTTAGCTTGAGGGTTAAATTTAAAACGCAAAGGAGAAGCAGCGCGTTGCGCTATGGTGTACACACAAGTCTTTTGACCAGCACCTAATGGCACTAAGAAAAGATATAGCCCTTGCACTGACTGGTTCCCAGCCTGGAGGCTGGGAACCGATTCTGGGAGGCTCCGCCTCCAGTAGCTTGACGGGAGGCAGAGCCTCTTTTGAATACATTCCCAGCCTAGAGGCTGGGAACGAGGCGACACATGCCTTTAGGCTTTTCTTAGTGCCATTCTGACCAGCACCTTAGTTGCATCGTTCTGCACCTTAGTTGCATCGTTCTGCACCTTAGTTGCATCGTTCTGCACCTTAGTTGCATCGTTCTGCATCTTAGTTGCATCGTTCTGCATCTTAGTTGCATCGACCAGCAACAATTAACTTACCCGACGTTACGCAGTCACTCTAAAAGATTTGTGTGTACACGGTAGGATACTCTGGCTTATTCTGAGAGGTTAGCTGTCAACCGTTCAGATTTGCCGTAGCCGTAGGGTTCAGAGATGATGATGGGAATTTCTTCAAAGTTCTCTACCGGGGGCGGTGAAGAAACCATCCACTCTAATCCAATTGCCCGCCAAGGATTATCAGGTGCTTTCTCTCCTTGCATCCAAGAAATCACCATGTTGAATATGAAGGGTAAGGTTGACATTCCCAACAAAAATCCGCCGAGGCTAGCAATAATATTCCAGAATTGATACTCCGGGGCGTAGGAGGCAACTCGGCGTAACATCCCTTGTAACCCCAAGGGGTGCATAGGCAAAAAGTTGATGTTGGTGCCGATGAATGCCAGCCAGAAGTGCAATTTACCCCAGCTTTCGGAGTACATCCGCCCAGTCATCTTGGGGAACCAGTGGTAGGTGGCAGCAAACAAGCCCATCGTTACTGTGCCGTAAAGGACATAGTGGAAGTGACCTACTACAAAATAAGTATTGTTGACGTGAACATCAACAGGCACAGAAGAAAGCATGATACCTGTGATGCCAGCGAAGACAAACATTACCAATCCACCCAAGGCGAATAACATCGGTGTATTCAGCCGCAGCTTACCTCCCCAAATGGTTGCCACCCAAGCAAACACCTTAATTCCCGTAGGTACAGATACGCACATCGTTGTCAGCATGAAAATCAACCGCATCCAACCAGGTGTACCGCTGACATACATGTGGTGTACCCAAACAATACCGCTAACTATGGCAATCAAGATGGATGAAACGGCAACTACTTTATAGCCAAACAGGGGTTTACGAGAATAGACTGGAAAGATTTCTGAGAAAATCCCGAAAATCGGCAAAATGATCACATAAACGGCGGGGTGGGAGTAGAACCAGAAATAATGCTGGAACATGACTGGATTTCCACCCTTGGCTGGATCAAAAAAGCTAGTACCAACTGTGAGGTCAAGTAGCAGCATCACCGCGCCAGCTGTCAATGCAGGTAGTCCGAAAAGTTGGATGATTTGGGCGCTAAATACTGCCCAGACAAACAACGGCATTCTGAAGAAGCCCATGCCTGGGGCCCGCATTTTGACGATGGTGGTGACAAAGTTGACTGCCCCCATAATCGAGGAGACACCGGAAATTGCCACCGCTAACAGCCAGACAACTTGCCCATTAATCAAGTTACCTGTGGGATTTTGGAGACTGACTGGTGGATAAGACCACCAACCCGCTTGGGCTGGGCCACCAGGAACCAAAAAGCTACCCATCAAAAGAATTCCGACTACTGGCACCATCCAAAAGGCAACAGCGTTGAGGCGGGGAAATGCCATATCTCGCGCCCCAATCATTAAAGGCACGAGATAGTTGGCAAAACCAACTAAGGAAGGAAATGTCCACAAGAACAGCATTATAGTGCCGTGCATAGTGAACATACCGTTGTAGACGGTGCGATCGACTACATCAGATTCGGGTGTTATCAGTTCTCCCCGAATCACCATTGCGAATATACCGCCGATGAGAAGGAAGAAGAAAGAAGTAACAAGATACTGGATACCAATCACCTTGTGGTCAGTACTAAAGCTGAAGTATTCCTTCCAGCCTTTGGTCGTTTCGTGGTGCGGCTTCTCACTGGGGAGAATGCCTTCGATTGGAATATTTGTCATCGCTGAATTTCCTTTCAACCGGGATAATTGACCAAAGGAGGTGCCGCAGGTGCAACTGTTACCCAACCAGTTTTGACTGATTTACTGGCTGCTTGGGTATACTCAGAATTTGCTTGATTATTGGCGGCAGATGGTTTTTGGCTTGCGGCTAAGGCTAACCACTGGTGATAATTTTCTGGTGATTCGACGACTACATTCGCTTGCATGGTGGCAAAGTATGTGCCGCTATATTGGGAATCGGTAAGCCGATATTTACCCGGACGGATGGGGGTAAATTCAAAGTCGATCGCATGATTGGGAATAATATCTTGCTTGAGGCGGAATGCCGGGATGTAGAAGCCGTGGAGAACGTCTTGCGATCGCAGTGCCAAACGCACGCGGCGATCGCTAGGCAAATGCAACTCACTACTGGTAATATCTTTTTCAGGGTAATGGAACACCCAAGCCCATTGTTTAGCTAGAACATCAATCTTTTCAACAGGTTCTGCTAAGTCTTTTAGTGGTGCTGCGAATGCAGATTCCATCCCCATCGGGTTATGCAAATGGACAACTTCCATTGGCCCTTGAATCCCCATTTGCTCGTAAACTTGGTAGCTATAACCTGCAATCCAAAACACCAAGAGAATTGGGATTGCTGTCCAGACAACTTCCAAGGTAACATTACCTTCAATTGGGGGGCCGTCAGTGAAGTCATCTTTGACAGCCCGATGGAAGATCACAGAATACATCAAAGTACTTGTGACTCCCAAGAAGATGAAGCCACCGAGGGTTACTAAGAAACTAATCAAATCATCAATTAGTTGGGATTCGGCTGCCGCTTGGGGAGGAAGCCAGGAGTAAGCCTGTTTACCAATCCAGAGACTGATAATAGTCACTGCGATGCCTGCGGCGGGCAATGCCAACGCGCCTGTAATCACGGTCAAAATATTTAAAATCTTCTGGATTTTCATGGTTATTGGTTATTGGGCATTGGTCATTAGTCATTGGTCATTACCGAATGGCACTAAGAAAAGCTATAAGCTTTGCCCTAACTGGTTCCCAGCCTGGAGGCTGGGAACCAATTCTCGGAGGCTCCGCCTCCAGTGGCTTGACCAGAGGCAGAGCCTCTTGGAATACATTCCCAGTCTGAAGACTGGGAACGAGGTGACACAAGCCTTTCGCCTTTTCTTAGTGCCATTCGGTCATTACCATTAGTCATTGGTTAGTAACTTTAAATAAATGACAAATGACTTATTTGAGTGTTGTGTTCAGGTCTTGGTGCGATCGCAGCAAATTATCTGCTGTATTGTGTACGCCAAATTCAGCGGCTAGTTGCGCTCCTAGTGTGCCGTGGATGTACATAATGAACATGATTGCTATGCCTGCGAACAGATAGATCAATTGCACTTGTCTATCTGTCTGTTTATATTCTTGTTTGTCCCAAACGAAACGCTGCCATCCTCTCCAAATGGTCATACCAACAATCAATGCTAATAAAAAGACGCCACCTACACCATGCCAAATCATGGTTTGCATTGCCTGTAATCCCCAGGCACTCTTGACATCATTAGGCGGTGCTGCTAAAAGCATTTCGTAAAAGCCTGCGCCCACAGTGAAAAAAGTGATGATACTGGAAGCGACCATGTTGTACCAGCCAACATCAAAGAAATTGGCACGTTTGACAGTAATCGCAAAATATTTGAAGACCCATATTTCCAAGGGAAACAGCACACCAACGATATCGAAGGTAATCCCAATGATGAACAAGCCCAGGGTGAGATGGACTAAGTTGGGATGGATAGGAATGGTATAAGGCAGTCCGTTACTACCTAGTTGTGTACTTAATTGGTCAATTAGTTCCGAGTTCATGGCAAAATAGCATTTTTTACTGCTTCAACAACTGGCACTGTGTGCAGTCCATATATCCAAACAAGTTCATCTCCGAGATATACTTGCAAGCCAACTATTAGGGTTAAAAACAGCCCCACTATCATGTAATGAATCGGTAATTTGTTAGGGTTGCGTGTACGAATTACATATCGCCAAGCTGTAATTGCTGTGATGATTCCTGAAAGCGACCAACCAATCAACGTATGCAAATTCAGCACTGCCTTAGCAGCATCGTAAGGTCTTGCCAAGCCAGCTTCAAACTGACCAAAGATAACGGCGACAAAGATAGCGATCGTGGCGACACACATATTCCACCAACTGACCTCAAAAAGATGAGATTTACCAATGAAATAACCAACTACATCGCAGGCAAAGGCAAACAATACCATCGCAATTACGAAGTGGACAACGATGGGATGAATTGTATCTGGGTAGGGTAAATTGTGGTCGTTCAAAGATGTAAAGTAATCAAGCATAGCCTTCTAATCCATCTATTAGCTAGAAGTTAATATTTAGGAGCGATAAACTAACTTCTAATCCATAATATTCACAATCTTTTTACTTCCAGAACGACTCAGGTTTGGCTGAAAATCTATTCAAATAATAGCAGGAGTACTCGTTATGAGAATTCTTTATACAAGGTAGCCTAATTATTCTTTGAAGATTTTTGTGCTTTTGATTTTCTATCTCCATATATAAAGAATATCATACATTTGTTAAAATTACTTGCGATCACCAATCTATTTGCAAAGAGTATTTCTGATTACAATTAATCATGAACTAGAGGATTATCAGCCAATAATTGCGTTTTTTCTTTTGTTTCAGTGTGAGGAATTCTGACCTGTTCAAAAAAGTTAGAGACCCAAGGTAAAGCCACAAGAATTCCCGCTAATACTACTAAAAATACTGCAATTCCAAAAATTTGGTCACGGGGAATTTCCAGAACACCGCGTAAAATTACTTCTCTTAAAGCAGAAACCATAGTAATTTCTACTGCTGCTGCCACGGATGTCCGTTGTTGTTGTATATGATCAATTAACAGGCGGAATAACTCTACCAAAATCAAAATGAACAGGATATCAGATGTTACTTGCCGTAAATCTAATGGACTCAAAAAGGAGAAGAACATATCTCCCAGTCGGATGAGCATCACACAAAATAAACCAAGGCAGAGAGAAATGATAATAAAGTCTTGAAAAAACTCCAGGTTACGTACAATTGTATTTCTTTGTAACCAGTTATTTAAGTTTAAAGTTAGCCCTTTGAGCATCGTATTTCCTAACAGTCTAGATTCATTTATCTCCATAACTGAAATAGTGCTGAGTATCTAGCATCGATTACTCAGCACGGGCTAAACGCCCCGCTACCGCTAACGGAACTGTATTCAATCCCCATTATTTAGCTATGGGGTTCCATTCAGCCCTATTAAACTATTTTGCTCCGTGGGCATCATGAGGTACGGGTTCTGCGGTTTTCATCTTGGATGCTGCGGTTGTTAAGTTATTCGCAGCCTTGATGATCTCTTGTAAGGTTTCGTTAATCAGTTTTTCATCAGGGGGAGCTTCTAATAAGTAAGTTTCTATGAAAATCTCCACTCGATTCATAATTATTTTGCTTTGAGAGCGTAGTCTGTTGAGGTCTTTGGTAGATAGATTATTCATTATTTGAAGCTCCTTTGGTTTCGCGGGTTAATTCTACATTTTTAGTCAGCAATTCTCAGGAAAAGAGCGATTCTTACAGTTCAGCCGAATGGCACTAAGAAAAGGCGAAAGGCTTGTGTCACCTCGTTCCCAGTCTGAAGACTGGGAATGTATTCCCAGAGGCTCTGCCTCTGGTCAAGCCACTGGAGGCGGAGCCTCCCAGAATGGGTTCCCAGCCTCCAGGCTGGGAACCAGTTAGGGCAAAGCTTATAGCTTTTGTTAGTGCCATTCCAGTTCCGCGCTTTTTTAAAAGATAAAGCTTGCTGCAATACCCATTAAATCGTTTGTCTTTTGACTGCTTAAATGCCTTCAGATTCCCCAAATTCGTACAAAGGTTTCAAGCAGGAGAATTGCTATATCTGGTAAGTTAGTTGGTCTATTTTAGGATTTATGCACTGAAAACTTGAGATCGCAACTCTTTGAGATGCTCCGTGTAGCTTGCTTCTTTGCAGGAGTATGCGATGGCGTAACCGCCCACCGGAGGTGATCGCAATAATGTAATTTTGTTACAGTGCGTAAGTTCTATATCTATCCTTTAGGCTTACGCACTGTAATCATCTTTTGAGACTGGGTGTAGGGTTGTGAGTCTTTAAGCCTCAGAAGCTTTGGTGCAGACATCAAAAGTTATCCTCTTGCGCGTAGCTTGTTTAAAACTAGAGGTACAATGGATGCTTACCCTGTCTTTATATCTTCTGGCTGTTGACTCCTTTATAACAACTTGAAGCCGAAGTTGTTAAGAGTTTCACGCAAGTACTTGCACCCTTTTAAATAGTCTAAAGTGGCAATCCGCTCGGCTGAATGTTGCGACCAATCACCAGGGACATTCATCTTTTGTTCAGTGTAGAACTCTTTCATGATATCATTATAATGAGCGATCGCTTCATCTTGCTCTGCCAATTTATAGGTTTCCCGATGGAATACAGCTGGCTGAGGTAGGCGCGGCTTAACAACAGGTTGTGCTTCAGGATTGGGATAACCCACACACAACCCAAACACAGGGAACACAAAAGGCGGCAAATTCAATAACGTGGCTACCTCTTGAGTACTTTTGCGGATTGCGCCGATATATACCGTTCCTAAACCAACAGATTCAGCAGCGACAATCGCATTTTGCGCTGCGACTGAAGCATCGACTATTGCTTTAACCAACAGTTCTACGTAATCTAGAGCTACGGGAGCTAGTCCGCGACTGTCAGCAATATGAGCCAGACGACCTAAATCTGCTAACCAAACCAAGAATACAGGAGCTTGGTTAATCCATACTTGGTTATTAGCCAGCTTGCATAATTCTGCTTTACGCTCTTGATCTTCAATCGCTACCACACTCCAGGTTTGCATATTAGCTGAACTAGGAGCAGATTGAGCAGCAGCAACTAGCCATTCCAGGGTTCCTGGTGGTAAAGGATCGGATAGATAAGACCGGACTGAACGGTGGGCTATTAGCGTTTCTAGAGAATCGTTCCAGTCAATTTCGTGATTGAAGGGAACTTCACCGTAGCGCGATCGCAGTAATTCTGTAGGATTAGTCATAGTCAGCTTTTGAATTTGAACACTTTTTTACGATTAAGGAAAACAAGGAAGAACCAGAAAATCAGGAGGCTGATTTTCTAACAAAAGTTGAGAGAAAATACTTGATTACTACGCAGCTAGCTGGGTTTCTCCAAAATCTGAAAGGCGATCTTTCCGAAAAAAAGCGACTCGTAAAGCTAGCCGATACTCAGATGCAGGACAAGTTAGCGGAGTAACCGTATGCCAAGAATTGTCAGAACGTGCGATCGCAACTGAGGAATCGCTGAGGGGTAGAATATCTTGGAAGGCAGATTCCGGCTGAGAATCTTTGAGAATTCGCAAACAGCCTCCCCACTCTACAGACCATTGTTGATTGAAAAATAGCAGATGAGTTAAAACTTTGTTCGCCTCGTCTGTATGAGGGTGATGCAACTGTCCTGAGCTATACCGGCGAAATCCAATATCCATTACACAGTCTTTTAGTTCCAACCCAGACATTTCGGCTATGGCTGCGCGGTAAGAATCTGTCCACAGTCCTTCTATCAACTGTCGCCAAACTTTACTGAGGTGTCTCAAGTCATAAGTAAGTCTGCCTTGTGCCATCCGCTCTCGCCAGCGATTATCGCCAGATTTGAGCATTAAGGAAATATCCTCGCTAGTTGCAAGCATCTTTCCCCAAGAGTATCCGTATCCCTCTCCCTCGGACAGGCGAAACTCTTCGTGGGGAAAACTCGCAGTTAGTTCTAAGCTGGCTTCTGGTGAAAGCAGATTTTTGATCAAAGCCCAATTATATGGGACTTTTTGCATTGCTGTGGTACGAATCGAATCAAAATTAAGCATGGTAGAAAAAACGCTTTACTAAAATTAACCAATCATGATTACCCTGGACATCAAGTGGTATTAGGGACTTCCAAATAAAAAAATATTCAACAATTTCTTGTGGGGTGGGCGTCTCGCCCGCTTAGGCTAGGGGCAAGCAAGATGCCCACCCCACAAGATTGGATAATTTATTTGTTGTCAGTCCCTTAGAGGATGTTTGAAAAGTGGTTGGCTGTGATTTTAGGCACTTCTAGATCCCCCCTAACCCCCCTTAAAAAAGGGGGGAACCTGAGTCAAAGTCCCCCTTCTTTAAGGGGGGCAACCTCTCTCAAAGTCCCCCTTCTTTAAGGGGGATTTAGGGGGATCTCAAAGTATTTGCTACCAAGAAGAGGACTTGTTCATTCATCCTTTTAGAGCATCAACAATTGATTTACGTCTGCATCAAAAAGCTTTGCTCAAGCCACAGAAGTTTCATCGCCGCAACACTTAGAGAGGCCTTCCAATCAATTTCGTAATTGAAAGGAATTTCACGCGATCGCAATAGTTGTGTCGGATTTGTCATAGTCAACTTTTGAACTTGAACGCTTTTTTACAATTTCAGAGGGATTACTAACCCTATTCCCCTGTAATGTTTTGGTAGATGTGTGCATTCACCTTTGGGGAACAAAACTCAGGAGTTCTTCAACCGTGAGACTGCGCTTAACTTTTACTGACTGATGCTTTACAGCATCCAGCACTGATTGGATTTCTGGCTGACTGAGCGTGATTCCATTTTCTTGCAGCACACTGAATATTAGATGCCGACCGGAATGTTTGCCTACTACCAAACGACGTTCCCAGCCAACATCTTCCGGCGCAAACGGTTCGTAAGTACCGGGATTTTGCAACACACCGTGAGCATGAATGCCCGATTCGTGTGCAAAAGTATTTTCACCGACGATCGCTTTCCAGGGAGGAACCGGCCAATTAGCAGCTTTCGCAACTAACCGTGACAGTTCCAGCAACCGTTTTGTATTAATACCGGTTGGGATGCCGTAGAGGTGTTTGAGTGCCATCACAATTTCTTCCAGCGCCGCATTACCTGCGCGTTCGCCAATCCCATTTACCGTAGTGTTGACCGATAGCGCCCCTGCTTCAATACCAGCTAACGAGTTCGCCATTGCCAGCCCAAAATCATTATGTGTGTGCATTTCTATGGGAATGAATAGATGATGCACCAGGGAGCGAACTTTGCTGTAAGTGTTCAGAGGGTCGAGAATTCCTACAGTGTCACAAAAGCGAAACCGAAAAGCTCCCAACTCTTGAGCATAATACGCCACATCCAATAGAAAAGATGGATCGGCTCTAGAAGAATCTTCTCCGCCAACAGATACAGCTAAACCGCGATCGCAAGCGAAATTAATCGCATCCCGCAGCAGATCCAGCATTACCTGCTGCTTACCCCCAAACTTGGCGGCAATCTGAATTTCTGAGACGGGAACGGAAATATGCACCCGTTGCAAACCACAATCTATCGATGCCTGAATATCGGACAATTTAGCACGGTTCCAGCCCAGTAATTGGGCATTTAATCCCAGATTAGCGATCGCTGTGATCGACTCTGCTTCTTCTTGTCCCATTGCCGGAACGCCAATTTCCAATTCTGGAACACCAATGGCATCTAGAAAAGTAGCGATCGCAATTTTTTCTTCAACGTTAAAGGCTACACCTGCCGCTTGTTCGCCATCTCGCAAGGTTGTATCGTTAATCTGAACGGGATGTTTGTTCATAGTGAAGTCATGATTCATCATCAGCTAACTTGTTGGGTGATTTTGATTTGCTTAAGGAATTAGTAATTGAAAGACAGAGCAACTAACTTGAGTTGTGAAAACTAAAAGACATATTCCTTAGCCGTAGGGTAATAATTACGAATTACGATTTATGAAATATTTGCTACAACTTCCCCAATCCTGGTAATGTCATAGCCGCCGAGAATTTCTAATTGGGATCGCACTAGCTGATGTCCCAAAATACTGAGGAACTGTTTTACTGGTTCTTCTTCCAAGTATTCTTTAATAATCACCAAGTCATATCGCGCCTTATGAAGGGGGATAAATCCCAACCCAAAGGCAGCAGCTATAGATGCCGTACTGATACCTGCATCAGCGATTCCTGAGACTACAGACAAAGCAACATCTTGATGGCTGTGAACGATATGGTCAGATCCTTTAACTTTGTGCAATGGCACTCCTTCTTCTCGGAGTTTCCGTTCTAAAAGCATCCGACTGCCAGAACCCACTTCATGGGTGACAATAGTTGCTTCAAATTCTACTAAGTCGGAAACTGTTTTAACTCCCATTGGGTTTCCTGGTGGGACTAACAAACCTTCTTCCCAAACTCCCAGGGTAATCAAAATGGCACTTTTACCTGTTAAGGCTTCCCGCACAAAGGGGATGTTATGTTCCCCAGTGTCAGCATCGTATAAGTGCATCCCTGCAATATGAACTTCGCCTCGGCACAGACTACGCAATGCCGCCTTGCTGTGGGCGAAACGATAATGAATTCGCAGTTGCGGATGCCAACGTTCAGTTGCTCTTGCCAAGAGGGAAAGCACAGGTGTACAACCAGCAATCACAACTGTATTGTGCAGTTTATCTATATCATCCAGAAGCCGAACCAGGACTTTATTTGTACCGATCTGGCTCTGTGCTTCACCCTGCGAGTAACGCTCGTTACTAGCTACCTCTGACGCTAATGGCAATTTGCTGATGTTGGGGAACACTTTCACCCTTACAGATGACGCTCCTACATCGCTACCGCTTGCGCTAACCCCAGTCTCTACAATGGGGTGACTCACCGCAACTGTCTCACCATCAGCTGGAATCATTTCGATCCGAAAAGCATCGTTCCCAACCAGGGGATAAGCTATCCATTGATCCCCAACCCGCGCTAGACTAACTCTTGATTGCTGTTGCTTAGGGACTGATCCCGCAAGAATTGCCTCAACTTCTGGTAAATCTTCCTCAAACCAGAATAAGTCCTCAACTTGGCAGCCAAGTGCCTTAGCTAAACGTAGTGACATAGCAACAGAAGGAGCATATTGTCCCAATTCCACACCACCAATACTCTGACGAGTTACGCCAGCTATATTAGCTAATTCTTGCTGACTCATGCCCAAGCGAGTTCTAATTGACTTCAGGTTATTGCAAAGATTCACATCCAGTTTCATGAGGCTGTATCTCTCCGTTAGAAAAAACCGCAGCAGACAAATTTAAATTTGTTGGGTCAATAGCAAGA
The DNA here is from genome assembly GCF_036917935.1 of Nostoc sp. Taxonomy (GTDB): domain Bacteria; phylum Cyanobacteriota; class Cyanobacteriia; order Cyanobacteriales; family Nostocaceae; genus Nostoc. The sequence continues at coordinate 121,580 of NZ_JBALEL010000060.1, forward strand.
GGTTTTCTAGTGTTTGCCGTTTTTGTTGAAAGACATGTTGATGTTTTGACAATTTTGCTGATTTTCTGCAAGCATAACATACATCTTGCTAGAATACTTGCATTTCTGGATACGATTTAGCGATCGCATCGCAGTCGGCATCGCCTTTTGATCATCTGCTAACCAAGGCGATACCTACGTTAGCAAAAGAAAACTTAGTCCGAGTGCGGTAAATCCTGATCTAAATGCCAATTGCCTTTTTTAGTTGGTACCGCCACCCACTGGAGTTCCAACCATAAGATCGGGTTCTTTTCCTTCAACCTGGAGGCGCGATCGCGGATAATGCGTGTAGCGTTTATGCAAACAGCGTCCAATATCCCCAAATCTTGGGCAACGCCTCGGAAAATGTCTTGGTAGGCATTGACTGAGGCAAACAGCATATTAGGATAATAAACGACAAAATGTTGTATAAGTTTTGGGGGGCAGCCCCAGTAAGAGTTTACGAGTTCGACATGGCAGTACTGGAGCAACTCACCGAGTTTGGGACAGCGCCCTTGAGCTATGGTGATAAATTTTTGGACTAAAACCTCTTCGGTCAACATAATGAGTTCTCCTCCTTCAATGAGGTAGACGAATTTTGGCGTGGTTCAGAACGCCGATTTCTCAAATGGTGTTAAGAAGTTTACGCAGTTTTTTCTGCTTTTTCGAGTCAGAGATTGCCAATTGCTCCAGACACTTTGGATGAGGGATAATCCCTACTGCATCGTCCTAGTCAAGAGGCATCTCCGAAAATGAATCTGCAACCTTTGTGGAGCTTGGGGTGATACCTAATGTTTGGAGATGTCTAAACAACCCAAATTGTACCAGCAGTTCCTCTAGGCGATCGTTAGACATAGATTTCGGAGTGACAAAATCTGTATTCTGGTCAATTGCCGTTGCCAGGTTGCGATAGTGCTGCGCCTGTTCAGACTCAGGAGCATACTCAATCACCGTCTTGCGGTGGAACTCTGCCCGTTGCACCATGTTGTCTCTGGGTATGGAGTAGATCATTTGAGTCCCCAGTTTCTCTGCCAGAGCCTCGACTAGATCGTTTTCCTGATCGACTTTGCGAGAATTGCAGATCAATCCTCCCAGACGTATACCGCCTATAGGAGCATACTTTTCAATGCTTCGGCAAATGTTATTAGCGGTATACATCGCCATCATTTCCCCAGAAGTGACAATGTAAATTTCTTGAGCTTTACGTTCACGAATGGGCATGACAAATCCACCGCATACCACGTCACCCAGACCATCATAAAATGTATAATCAAGTCTAACTGCATCATCATAAGCACCAAGTTGTTCCAGCAACCCAATTGATGTCAGAATGCCTCTACCTGTACATCCCACACCAGGTTCCGGCCCACCCGATTCCACACACAGCGTCTTCCCCCATCCCTCCTGGCGGAAGTCTTCTAGATTCACATCATCTTCTTCTTTACGCAACGTATCAAGTACAATTTTCCGGTGGAATCCCCCCAAAAGGAGCCGGGTGGAGTCTGCTTTCGAGTCACACCCTACAACCATCACCTTACGATCCATATCAGTCAGTCCAGCCACGACGTTTTGAGTCGTTGTGGATTTGCCAACTCCCCCTCTTCCATAAATAGCAATCTTCCGCATAAAAACCTCAGTAATGGCGCAGACTTATTGATTCGGCTCCAAGATTATGGTGTAATCCAGTAGAGTGTTGAATTAAATTGAAGTTGTAGTTTTTGAAATAGTTCACTGTCCAGGTTGTGACAGCTTCAACGTAGTCAGAGTGTGGACATCAGCCGTCTATCCAGCACTATAAATATTGCAGTTATCTGCTAAAAGTTAAATAGCTTCTTACAGATATAGCAGCAAATATTAGTGGGATGCGAGATACAACAAGGGTGCTAAAAATTAGTTCCAATCCTGTCACCAAGAATTCAAAAAACTTCCACAGATACGGCAGATGAATAAGAAATTTTTGCTTGATCACAGCAAGACAAGCATTATTTTCCCTGCAAAGAAGATACATAAAAAAATCAGTCCAGCCTACGCTATGGCAACGGCTTCGCCAAACGAAAAACCGATTTTTGGGCGGTTTTGCTCCACTTCGATTAACGTTATGCCGTCACCAATAACTGATGAGGCTGGTCTGATACTCACTTCAAAGGAACCTAAGGAGTTTTTGTCCTTTTATTAGATTCCTTATAAATAAAGAATATCATACATCTGGCCAATTTACTTGCGCTGACCAATTAATTTACAAACAGTATTCGTGGTTACAATTAGTCATCAGCTAGAGAGGCTCAAAGCCAATAATTGCGTTATTCTGTTGTTTTAAGTTGAGCAACTATCGCCGATTTATCCAACTGAAGCATCCAAAATCAGGATAGCAATTAAATCATTCATCTTCTTATATATAGTTAGAATAGTCTGTCTATTTCAATTAACAAAAGTCTTATATATAAAAGGATAACGTCTTCTTAAAATCTAGACAGAACTGTCTATTAAAAACGATTTTTATTTACATTTTGCAATATTTTTCTGCCTTATTGTTATCAAATTTACTATTATTAATTCCAAAGGTTGATAGGATTTTGAAATCAAGGAACTCCAAGAAGTTTCTGACAAAAATAATAGTTTAGAAGAATCTGTCTTCTTATCAGCTATTTGCACAAGGAGCAATCAGCCATGCCAATGAAGTTGTTTAAGTGCGACGAATCCATTCCCGAACGGGAAAAGCACATATATATTAAAGAGAAAGGAGAAGATACAACCCAGTTTCTCCCTAGCGCACACGTCGAAACCATTCCCGGCTCATTATCTGAGCGTGGATGCAGCTATTGTGGTGCAAAGCTCGTAATTGGTGGTGTCCTCAAAGATACTATCCAGTTGATACATGGGCCTGTAGGCTGTGCTTATGATACCTGGCACACCAAACGCTATCCCAGCGACAATGGCAACTTCCAACTCAAATATGTCTGGTCATCGGACATGAAGGAACAACACGTTGTCTTCGGTGGTGAAAAGCTGCTGAAGAAGGCAATGCTGGAAGCCTTTGCGGAATTTCCTGACATCAAACGGATGATGGTCTACACCACCTGCTCTACTGCTTTGATTGGCGATGATATCAAGCCTGTAGTCAAAGAAGTCGAAAAAGAACTGGGTGATGTTGATATCTTCACAGTTGAATGTCCCGGTTTTGCTGGGGTGAGTCAATCCAAAGGACACCACGTGTTTAACATGGGGTGGATGACAGACAAGGTAGGAACCTTTGAGCCAGAAATTACCAGCCCATACACAATTAATGTGATTGGGGACTACAACATCCAAGGGGACACCTTTGTGATGGAGAAGTACATGGAAAAAATGGGCATCCAAATTATTGCCCATTTTACCGGCAATGGTACTTATGACTCCTTACGTGGGATGCACAGAGCGCAGTTGAATGTCACCAACTGTGCCCGTTCAGCAGGATACATTGCCAATGAATTAAAGAAAAAATATGGCATTCCCCGTATCGATGTGGATACTTGGGGCTTTGACTATGCCAAAGAAGGGTTACGCAAAATCGGGGCTTTCTTTGGGATTGAAGACAGAGCCGAAGCGGTGATTGCTGAAGAAGTCGCTAAATATGAATCGAAGTTAGAGTGGTATAAAGAGCGCTTGAGTGGCAAAAAGGTCTGTATCTGGACTGGGGGTCCGAGATTGTGGCACTGGACTAAGGCCCTAGAAGACGATTTGGGGATGCACGTTGTGGCGATGTCCTCCAAGTTTGGACACCAAGAGGACTTTGAAAAGGTAATTGCCAGAGGTGAAGAGGGGACTATCTATATTGATGATGGCAATGAACTTGAGTTCTTTGAAGTGCTGGAGATGGTCAAGCCGGATTTGGTTTTGACTGGGCCACGGGTGGGTGCTTTGGTGAAGAAGTTGCACTTACCTTATGTGAATGGTCATGGCTACCACAATGGCCCATATATGGGCTTTGAAGGTGCGGTGAATATGGCGCGGGATATGTACAATGCCATCTATTCCCCTCTGATGAAGTTGGCTCAATATGATATCCGTGGTGAGCAAATGAAAACTGTTATCTCTGAAGAAAAGAGGAAATTTAAAGAGAGTAAAGTACAACAATCGAAATTTGTTGATATTACATCTACTGAACCGCTCGCAGTACTTGAAAGTTCAAAACTTGATACTCAACCATTGCTAATACCTGATAATCAACCATTACTTCAGGAGAACGAAGTACAACAATCGAAATCTATTGATATTACATCTACCGAACCGCTCGTAGTCCTTGAAAGTTCAAAACTCGATACTCAACCATTGCTAATACCTGATAATCAAGCATTACTTCAGGAGAACGAAGTACAACAATTGAAATCTATTGATATTAAATCTACCGAACCAATCGCAGTACTTGAAAGTTCAAAATCTGATACTCAACCATTGCTAATACCTGATAATCAACCCTTACCACAATGGCAGCAAATTGGTAGTAACTTCTCTGCGTTTTTGGATCAATTGCCTAAATACCTAGGTAGCTTTTCCACTGAGTACCAGATGCCAATTATTTGTTTTGCTACAATTATTACAGCGACTATTGCAGTTAAGATAATTCTAGCTGTATTAGATGTAATCAATGAAATTCCCCAGTTAAATCTAGTTTTTGAGTTGACTGGAATTGGTTACTTAATCTGGTTTGTTTTCCGATATCTATTCAAAGCTTCTACTCGGCAAGAATTAGCTGCACAAATTAGTTTTATCCAAAAAGAAATTGTCGAGGGACAAGATTAATAAGCTGTTATGCCTCCACATTTGCTTTCTTTCATAGTGAAATAAAGCACAAGGCAAACAAACACATCCCCGCGCTATGCAAGAAGTTGCTCGGATTTTGAGAGCAAATAGCTATGTTGCGTAGGCGCAGTTTCTCGTAGACATTGCGATGCGGAAACTGCGCTTAGGGCGTAGCTATGCCGCAGGCTTTACGAGATGCTCCGCGTAGCTTGCTTTCTAGTAGGGGTACGCTCGCTGTAGACATCGCAAAAGCACCACAGTCGTAGGTTGTGGTTACTCCTGAAGTGTTGTCATGTGCGTAATCTCATCAAGATAAAAAACTTTTTACTTAAAGTTTTGATAAAGTCAGCGTTTAATTACGTAGTTGAATTGATTTTCTCCAACCAAGTTGGTATGATAGCTTCAATCGAAAAGATAAATTCGTATAAAAACATACGCCATAAATACTCTTGAATAATTCATAAAGTTTAAACGCTCAGATCAATGACTATTTAAGCATTAGTTAAGCTGTTCCATATTTTTTAAATCATATATGGTCGTCTTGGCTGTTGAGTGTTAACTCTTGACTGTCAACTGTCAACTGTCAATAAACCTCACGAGTAACTATGCAATAAATATGTGTTTTAGCTTACCAAAAACGAGAAAGTAATTTTTTCCTTACTATGAGCGATTAAAAAATGATGAAAAAGTATTTGCTTGCCGCTTCGCTGACTGCAAATTTTACTTGCTGTGAGTGTAGCTTTTGCCTTGCAGAGAAAGTTGATTGCTGCCAAACAGCAAAAAGTTAAAGTGAGCGATGAACGCCACTGTTAGAAAATCGAATAATCTGGTTAACTTTGAAACAAGCTGTTAGTAAATCTAAGGAGATAATTTATGTTAGAGACAAAGTTTTTTGAAAAATCATTAATGGTTATTCTGGGGTTAGCATTAGCTACTGTTTCTACCGCTCAACCCTCCAAAGCTGCTATCTTTACTTATCAGGGAGATACAACAAATGAACCGATTTGGCGGCGTGTAGCACCAGGCAATCCTCCCACTCTTATCAGTGGTGAAAAAGATGGAAATTTGGGAATGAGTGTACCTTACACTGTATTCGATTTTACGGTCGATCAATCAGGTTTATATAATATAAGTGGTGAATCTGAACCTACGCCACCTGCAAATAGAAAATGGGATATTTTCTTAGCTTTATATCAGGACAGTTTCAATCCTACTGAACAATTAACAAATGTTCTTATAGCAAATACTACTACTAATGGTAGTACTGTTACTTTCAACCGAGAACTCCTTACAGGACAGAAATACTTTTTAGTTACTACCGGTCGTCGAGTGAATGATTTTGGCCAGTTTAGCAACACAATAAGTGGTTCGGGTCAAATTACACCAATTCCTGAATCAGATTCAATACCTGCTCTATTAGTCACAGGTGGTATAACTTTACTACTGTATAAGCGAAAACTAGGTTTAAAAATATAGTATTTCTAAATCATTTCTAATCATATACCCAACTTCTAAAAAAGTTGGAGATGTGCTTACAAAGTAGGCATGACTGCTATAGTTGCACTCATATAATCAGAATAATCTGTACTCTGCTAACTGCCTTTTGTATTGTTAATTAACTACTTGTTTCCAGAGAGAGATATAGAGGCGACTAAGCACCTGCATCGAGATTGTGAAAAAAAGCAATCCTGAGAGCCAATCGGCACTGTAGTGCAGTCGATGCTACTGGAGTTACCATCTGCCAGGAATTATCTGAGCGCACAATCACAGCCGAAAACTGGTTCAGTGGTGCAATATCTTGGAAGATAGATTCTGGTTTTCCGTCAAGGAGAATTCGCAAACAACCACCCCAATCGATAGGCCATTGTTCGAATGGCACTAAGTTAAGATACAGCCCTTGCCCTAACTGGTTCCCAGCCTGGAAGGGCTGCCGCCTCCTCTTTCTTGACGAGAGGCTCTGCCTCTCGGAATACATTCCCAGTCTTAAGGCTGGGAACGAGGCGACACAAGCCTTTGGGCTTTTCTTAGTGCTATTCGACCATTGTTCATTGAAAAATAGCAAATGAGTCAAAGCTTTCGATGGTTCATCAGTATGAGGGCGATGACAGTGACCTAGATTATATCGACGAAACCCAATCACCATTGCACAGTCTTTCAATTCCACCCCAGACATCTGTGTTAAGGCTTGGCGGTAAGCAGATGTCCACAGTTCTTCTATCATTTGTCGCCAAATACTGCTGAACACTATCTGTATAATTGCTAAATTCAAGCTTGATATTATAAGTCAATAGTTTCCAATTTCAGCATTTAACTAATTTTGGCGACTGAAGTATATATTCTTTCTTAACAAAGTTATTTTGTTACTAACTATTTGGGACAATAGTAGTAATTATGACAATTCCTACAACTGAATGAGATTAGGTTTAGTGTGAATCTTGATTGAGCTATTTATTTGTCAGCCGATCATAAAACTAAAATGAGTGTTTTCTTCTCAGATGAGGCGATCGCTAGGTTAATTCAGGAAGATGTTCCCTACCTAGATTTGACAACCTACGGACTTGGCATTGGCAAGCAACTTGGTGAAATAGAGTTTTCTACCCGTCATCCGATGACCATTTGCGCTACTGAAGAAGCAGCCAGAGTATTAAAATATTGTGGTGCCGAAGTTCATTATCAAGTCGAAAGTGGTACAGTCTGCCAGGAGAAGCAATTAATTCTTCAAGCTAGTGGCACTGCTCAAGCTTTACACAGTGGTTGGAGAGTTGCTTTAAATTTGCTCGAATACGCCTCCGGCATTGCTTCGCGTACAAGAATATTAGTAGATACTGCTAAAACAGTAAATCAGTCTGTTTCTATTGTGACTACTCGTAAATGTTTTCCAGGTACTAGAGCGCTTTCCATCAAAGCAGTTCTAGCTGGCGGAGGTTTTTTTCATCGTTTAGGATTATCTGAAACAGTTCTGATCTTTAACCAACACCTGATATTCCTGGGAGGTATAGTTGGGCTAATTGAGCGCATGAATGAACTGCGACGACAGTTTCCAGAACAACATATTTGCATTGAAGTAGATACACCAAAAGATGCTTGGATGGCTGCTCAAGCAGGTGTAGATTTAATTCAGTTTGATAAAATTCCCCTACCAGACCTTGAGCCTCTAGTTTTGAAGTTGAAGCAGCAGTATCCAAACTTAAAACTAGCAGCGGCTGGTGGTATTACTTCTGAAAATATAAAGGATTATGCTAATACTGGTGTAGATATTTTAGTGACAAGTTCACCGTACTTTGGTAAACCATGCGATATTGCAGTCAAAATGACGATGGCACAGTAGTGCATTTTTATATTTAGTTTGATACTTAAGATTGCAGTTGTTAAAACGCAAGATTTGAGCCAGAAAGAACAACGCTTATGCAAGACTTAGAACAGAAGTAAGTGGGCATTTTACGAAGCTCTTAAGCAGTTGAAATAGAGCGATATAGCCATCTATCGCTCTATTCACTGTATGAGGAATTGTAGCATTTATTTGGTCTATTGGTTGTATACACGGAGTAGTCTAGTCGCTGTATGGTTTTGCTTCAACTATAGTGTCGGGACAATTACAACCCTTCCCCATAACTCGGACAGTTTTCCAATTTACAGGTGAGTCTCACTTATAAAGAGTTTATTAACTTGATAGTTACCTATTTATAAGGCAAATAACAACAGCTTAGTTTCTTTACAATATTAAGCTGAACTATTTTAAAAAGAAATAAAAATTAATTTGGTTCGGATTTGATTACTATATTAGTTGGTATTTTACTCAATAAGTTGGTATTATCTTCATTAGATTACACAAATACACTTATCCATTTGGAAAAACGCAAATCTAACAAGAGGTTTGCGACTAACTTTGGTGTCAGGATTCATTAGTTTTTAATATGAGTTATTAAAAACTAGCTATTTAGTAGTGTCTGGTAAGGAGTTGAAAGTTTAACGATAGAACCGTTTTATTTTTATCTAACAGGAACTATTGTCAAATTGCTCAATTTTGGCGATAACGATACTAATTTTTGTTGAGCAAACGGCTTTGAGCAAAACTATCTAATTTTTTCAATATTCAATAGGAAACGGAGAAATATTTTATGCGTTTTACCCGCACGATACCCATTGCGTCTTTAATACTATCGATACTGGTTTTATGGCAGCCTACTTTAGCTGACTCCAGGAGCGATCTTCCCTGGGGACGAGAAGAAAAAACACCTTCTATCTGGGATAAAAATAAGTGTCTTGGAGGTTTTTCGCCAAGTTTTCGCTTGGGTGGAGAACTCAATAATCCAACCACCTATAACTTGCAAAACCTGAAGAATTTGCGAGATGCTTTAAAAAAACAAAATCCAGCATTAGTTACTGAAATTACTGTGAGCTTTCAAACCGGCTCAGGGCCACGAACCGAAACATACTATGGAGTTCCCCTATGGGAATTGATTAATAATCCGAAAGCCGGAGGTGGTCTAAAACCTGGGAATTCTGGGGTGAATACTAAAAACTCTTTTCTGAGGCAATATGTTCTAGTTGATGCCACAGATTGCTATGGTGCAGTCGTAGCTATTGGTGAAATTCAACCTAACTTTGAAGGGAAAACAGTGCTAGTTGCATTTGAAAAAAAAGGTAGTGATGGTAAAGTCGTGCCTTTAATAGATGAAGGATTTGCTCGTTTAGTAGTTCCAGGTGACAAAGCTGGAGGTCGTTATGTTAGTAATGTGAGAAATATTGTCATATTATCTGCTCCTGCTTCTCCTTTGAAACGAAAATATTTCTGAAAATCCTTTTGATTAAAGATGCCTACAACGGAGAGTTCATCTTCTAATACCAGTCTGATATCTAAGTTCTTCTGTAAGGCTAAAGATATCTCACTAAATGAGGATAATCCAACAATCTGATTGTTGTTAGTATTAATCTGTTCAGAATTATCTTATAAGTAGGGAGGATCAAAATATGGAAGTTAGCGCTCGTAATTCCTTGAAAGGAACTATTAAGAAAATTCACCCAGGGGCAGTTAACTCTGAGGTGATATTAGAAATTGTGCCTGGGGTGGAAGTAACTGCAATTATTACCAAGGAATCAGTAGAGCATCTTCAACTTCAAGAGGGAAAACAAGCGATCGCGGTGATTAAAGCGTCGGATGTCATAATTGCTACAGAATAGCTCGAAATGAGTAGATAAGTTGTGGCGATCCGCTATAGAGCGATCGCTACGATTATCCAACTATTTACGAATTTTCCGAGCAAGAACTGCTGCCACACACCAGACATGAAGGATCGTGATAAGAATGTCGTTTGGTAAATTCCATTCGCATCAAGTCGATTGTCAGCAGTTGTGACAATAGGGGTTGACTAAACTTAGTAATCAACTTTATTACCTCTAATGCACTAAGACAAGCTAGTGTACCAGAAACAGCACCGATAACCGAGAACCCACGCTGATTCCAATCTGGCTTTTCTGGGAACAAGCATGATAGACAAGGAGTGACACCAGGAATAATCGTCGTCAGGTAAGCTTCCATTCCGTCCATTGCAGCTTCCACCATTGGTTTTTGCCAGCGCACGCAAGCCTCATTGAGCAAGTTCCGCTCTGTGAAATTGTGGGCGCAATCAACAGCTATATCAGCAGATTGTACTAAAGAGTCTACATTCTCCTTTGTAACGTAATCATGAACTGCTTCCACCCGAATATCAGGATTAATAGCTTGCAGAGTTTCTCTGGCTTTGAATACTCTTGGCTTACCTACCCAATCATTTGTCATCAGAACCTGACGATTCATATCATCTAGCCGTAAGTCACCACCCCGAACTAGAATTAGCCGCCCAACACCTGCTACTGCCAAATAAAGTGCTGATGTACCGCCTAATCCCCCTACACCTGTAACCAAAACCGTTGCAGACTTCAAGCGCTTTTGTCCTGCTTCTCCAAAATTGGGAAGCATCATTTGGCGGTGATAGCGTTCTAACTCACTGGGTGTTAAGTTCATCGCTTTTTAATTCTTTATCAGTCGTAAAATTTACCACCTAGTTGGTAGCAAGTATTGTAGTTGTCTATACACTTTTCTAATTTAGTACCTGTAAAGTTGGTATTTATTCTAGGTACAATTAAAGGAGCTATGTGCAAATATAGCGATGTCTACGACGGGCTACGCCTACGCGAATCTGGTGATTCTCAAAGAATACTTGGAACAATCACCAGTACAGCAGTTTATCAATATCTTGGGACATCGGAAGCGTGCGATCGCAATCCTATGCAGACATTTTGTGATGTGTCTAATAGACTAAATAGCTTTGGTTTAGCTTATCTACATATTATTGATGGGAAAGTTGTAGTAACGAGTTACCTACCCGTAGGCGTAGCCCGTCGTAGACATCGCTTTAGAGGGGGCAGTTTGATTGCCCCCCCCTTAATGAGAATACCAACAATTACTTTAGTCAACGGCAATCATTACGTCTGATGATTTAACTATGGCGTAGACTTCTTTACCTTCAGTAAGTTTGAGATTTTCTGCTGATGATTTGGTAATAATTGCAGTCACCTCTACCCCTGGTGCTACTTCTAATGTTACTTCAGTATTTACAGAGCCAACGACGAGGTTTTTTACAGTTCCTTTGAGAGCATTACGAGCGCTAACTTGCATTTGATGACCCCTACTTGTTTTTTATTTACACATAGATAATAACAAGTAATTAAATTAATCTGTATAGCTACAGATAGAAAATATATGAATTTTTCCTATCGATTAATATAGAAAATATACACGAATAATTTACTAAATAATTTGGTATTTACATCTTTTTAAACCAACTTATCTGGTAATAAAAGTAATACAAAGTAGTTAGTTCAACTAACTACTTTTCAGACTGTTATTTGACGCACGTAAGATAAGTTTTCGGTGCTAGTTCATCTTTTTTGAGGTCTTCGCACTCCAATTCGATCATTCGATCAGGTATCCTTCTCCTGTCGGAGACGCTACGCGTAGCTTGCTTCCACGTTCGCGTAGCGTCAGGGAAGTGGTACAGAATCTTGCTACATTTCAGAACAATATTTGGGTAAAAATTCATATTTCCTTCTGCAACGGCAGTCTGCACAATTCGGGAAGGCGTTTTATTAATAAGTCGGCAAAGCCACCTAGCAGACTGTCTCCCTGTTGTAACGACTGCCGTTTTTTTAATGCAAAATTATCTAAAATCGGAATGTAGTACGAACAACTCCTGTATAGATAGTGTCATTATTGCTGTTCTGCTCTGGGTTAAGTATCACAATCAAGCCTGGTGTAATTGAGATATTGTTATTTACTTGGTAGCGATATAGTCCTTCTAAATGGAAAGATGTATCGCTATCTTCACGAAGATTACTAGTAGCAGTAAGAACAGCAGGGCCAAAGTCATTACTCGTCACCTTCGGTGGTTGACCAAAGATTAAACCTCCCAAGTTGCCCTTTTTGCCTAAATCAGGGAAAGCTAAAGTGACCGCCCAGTTCCAGATGTCTGCCTTATCACCTCTATTAACATTTGCACCAGAACTAACCTCTGCGATCGCTTGACTATACCCAACCCAACCAGAAAGTACCAATTGGGGGTTAAAACGATAGCTGGTTTCTATCCCATAATGATTGGCTGAAGTGGCAACACCAGCACCAAATGGGGTATTAGCGAAAGCGCTACCATAAGCCCCCGAAACGGAAACATCATTATTACCACCAGTAAAGTAAGAGTGTGCATAGCTCAAAGCAAGAGTTAAGTTTTGGTTGGGCTGGAATGCTAATTGAGCTAAAGCACCATAACTACCATCAAATAGCCCTGCACCAGCAGTAGGATCATAAGCTCTTCTAGCAAGATAACCCCCAGATAAAGTAATCGCGTCGCTCAATTTAAAGATGGCGCTGACCCCTGAACCTGTATTACTAGCAGAACCCGTATTACTGGCGCGGTAAATAGGGGAGAATCGACCAAACCGCGAAAGAGATCCAATCGGGGTTGAGGACAGCAAAGGGTTAACAGTGTTGAAGTTGTCGTAGAACTCCCCACCAATAGCATCAACAATGACATTGATTTTGTCACCTACCGGGAAGCGATAATATAATTTGCCCACTACAATGGTGTTGTCGTTGTTCCCGTCCCACGATACACGGGTCATGTTTGTACCTGTGACTGCCCCACTAAAGGCTGTGGTGTTGTTCGCTTCTAAACGGGTAAACAACTGGTCTTTGCCAGTGAAACTACTAATTAGATTCAAGCGGATGCGATCGCTGAAAATCGCGTTGTCCTGAAGCCTTCGTCCACCTGATGCTGTATACTCGTTAGCTCTTGCAGCCTCTCTAGCTGTACCCGCAGGAGCTGCTTCAATTCTTCTCCAGCGATCGGAATCTAGCGCTCTATCCCCACCAAACACACTCCCAACAGAGAAAATTATTTCTGCATTTAACTTGGTAGTAGTCGAAAATTGTTGATTTTCCAGGTTTGCATTACGAGCTTCCAACCCATCTATCCGTCCCCGTATTTCAACTAGTCCATCAGCGAATTCTTCTTGCAATTTTCGCAAGGTTTCTAAGTCTTTTTTTGTCACTAACTCTGCTGTGCTAGTAGCAATCAATTCATTAACCCGATTCAGACAAGCGTTAAGACCTGCGGCAAACTCATAACGAGTCATTGCCCGATTTCCTTGGAAGCTGCCATTAGGATATCCAGCTATACAACCGTAGCGCTCAACTAAAGATTGTAAAGCCTGGAATGCCCAATCTGTAGGTTGCACATCAGATAGTTGAGAGACTGAAGTAACCTGACTCATGACTGAGTTAGGACTTTTATTGCTGTCATCATTGAACTGCTGGCTCTGGTCAGATGAAGTAACGCCGATAGGTGCAGTCAAAACAGCTTGATTATCTGTTTGAGCAACCACACCTTCTTTTGCCTGAAACTGAGTAGTCTGCATATCTGCTGGAATAGCTGATGCACCTTGAGCATTGATCAGACTAACTGCTAATAAGATTGGAGCAATCAACAATGAATTATGTAAAAAAACAGACATTAACCTCACACCTCAAATACTATTAGACCAACTTGATTACTAAAGTTGTTGGTACTAAAAAACACCCGATGCACTATTATTACCAGGTTTTCAGATTTTTACCAACTTATATGGTAAAAATCTGACTAAATTTTGTCAGTAACGGCGCAGTTGTTGGTAACAGTCAGTTATACGCTCAACAAGTCTTAACTTCATTAAAAATTCTTGACGCCGTTAAAAGCAAAGCCGTCTATGCCAAAGACGTTCGTCAAGCTCTCAATTACGTAGAATCAGGCAATGCTGACGCTGGGATCGTCTACCTCTCAGATGCCAAAAGTACGCCAAAAGTCAAAATTGTAGCGACTGCATCTGAAAAAACCCATTCTCCCGTCGTCTATCCTATCGCAGTTCTTAAAAGCAGTAAAAATGTCGATGCCGCTAAGGATTTTGTGCAATTTTTATCGGGCAATGAAGCCAAAACTGTGTTTGAAAAACAGGGATTTACGGTAGCTGGTAGTTAACACCAGAAGAATTTTAATTGGGCTGTTTGAGGATTCAACGCACTACTCAAACCAGCTCTCATAAGCACCGTTCTTATCCACAAAACTATGCCACTGGATTTATCGCCCCTCTGGATATCACTTAAAACTTCATTTCTGGCAACATTTATTACCTTCTTTCTTGGCATTTGGGCTGCCTACTGGATGCTGGGATATCGCGGCAAAGGTAAATCTTTGATTGAGGGTATCTTTGTTGCTCCTCTGATTTTACCCCCCACAGTTGTCGGCTTTTTACTGCTGCTATTTTTTGGTAAAAATGGCCCCGTAGGTAAACTCATGGAGCCTTTAGACTTCAGCATCGTTTTTACCTGGTATGGTGCAGCGATCGCAGCTACAGTCGTCTCCTTCCCATTAATGTATAAAACTGCACTAAGAGCGTTTGAACAGATTGACACTAATCTCTTACGGTTAGCCAGAACTCTTGGTGCAACGGAAGTGCCAATCTTCTGGCGCATCAGTCTACCTCTAGCAGTACCTGGAATTATAGCTGACTTTTCACGGGATGTGGAAAAGGGGATTGGTTCGCGATCAGCTATCGCGAACCAATCCTTTGAACTTAAGATGATTTGCGTCCTCTAATATAAGGTGCTTGTAGTATCGTATTTTGGGGTGCAAATGAAACTATTAGAAGCGTCTAATCCTCTGGAAACATTTGGCTATGTCGCCACTGCAATCAGTGACATTAATTTAGCTTATCTGCATTTAACTGAGGAAATGGCAGATTTTGGACGCGAACATACTACTGTGCCAACCAGTTATATCCGCGATCGCTTTTGTGGCACATTAATTGTTAACGGTGGTTATAATCAAGAACGAGCTAATGCTGTGTTAACAAGTCAACAAGCAGATTTAGTTTGATTTGGCAAGTTATTTATCGCCAATCCAGATTTGCCACGGCGGTTCCTATTGAATGCACCACTAAATCAGATTGATCCTACGACATTAGGAGGCACTGGAGAGAAGGGGTACACAGACTATCCGTTTTTGACTCCAATTACGAACGTTAGGTTGGGCTACGCCTGCGCTAAATAGTATCCCAGAATGTTAAATATACTGGTATTATGTATGCTATACTTGCTAAAAATCAGGGAAATTTTCAAGGCATATTGATGCCTGACAACAAAAACGGTAAACACGAGAAAACCTTGCTATTGCTGGCGGCAACGATGAAATCGCCAGGGCAAACGTATCTAAAGTATAAGAATCGCTTAATAGCGCGGGTTTGGACGTTTGATTGTTTAAGCCGTTTTGTCATCAAGATTCTTATCCAGTAAAGGTTTGGTGAAATTACGTGCGTTTACACTGCTTAAGACTCTGGCAGCCAAAAGCAAGTCTGTAGATGCAAACGGTGTTGAGTTGCATTCAAGGAAATAGGGGAAACCATGTGCCAAGAGCGATCGCAACGTACAATAGCAGCTGAATATTGCGGCAAGGGTGGAACTTCTTTAACTACAGATGTAGTCTGATTATCTTCGAGAACTCGGAAACACCCTCCCCAATCTATGTTCCATCCCTGATTGAAATAGAAAAGATGAGTTACATGTTTACGCGGGATATCTGTATGAGGACGGTTCCAGAATCCTAAATCATGTCGTGTTAAATAAATTGTTAGTGAATGGTTTTTCAAATCCAAATTAGTAAGATGCTCCATCGCCTCTCGATAATCAGGAGTGAGAAGTTGTTCAATCAATTTTTGCCAACTAAGACTCAGATCCTTGATATCTTGTAGACCTTTGTACTTACTTTCATCCAGAATGCAGCGTGCAAAAAACCTGTAGTTATTATATGTATATTCCGGGTATCCATCTGGCTCAAAGTCTCTAGCATGATATTCTTTATAGTTTGTAGTAGGAAAACTATTTGCTAGTTCAGATTGTACTGAAGTGTCAAGCAAGTTTTCAAACACAATCCATTTATAAGGAATTGACTGCATAGTTGCATTACTAATTGCACTCAAGTTCAACATAATCCCTCTTAAAAAACTTTCAAATAGTTTATTGCTGTTTAACTAAATATCGCTCCAAATCGTCTATCATCCGATTGGCTGCAAGGGGGCCAAACTGAACCCAGTAAAACCCCACGTTATGAACTTTTTTCTGCTGGACGACTTTTAACTTCGACCACAACGGTTCTGCTTTCAGTTGCTCAAGCATTGGGTGTAAATCCCTTGTGCCCAGTGCGTCTTCTGATACTAGAAATAAAATATCCCCATCTAACTCACTCAGGAGTTCCTTCGATAAAGCATAGCCAGCAGGGCCACCCCCTAGACTCAGGGTTGCTTGACTATCCAAAGTTTGAGAGTAAGGACGTGCAACACCCGCATCTTTAAGAATAACTCCTGAAAAACTTGCCTTCGCCCACAGCCAAAGTGCATCAGTACGCAATTCGGCAACCGAGACTAAAGTTGTGTTAAGGCGATCGCCCATTTTTGCTTTAAACTGTTTTAAACGTGCATAATAATTATCCATTACCTGCTGGGCTGTTTTAGTTTTACCCAGAACACTGGCTGTGAAAGCAAAAGATTCTTTCCAAGCTCCACTGGCTCCAGGAGGAGCCAAAACAGTGGGTGCAATGTGTGATAACAGTGGATAAATATCTTGATGAAAATGCATACCAAGAATTAGGTCTGGTTTGAGAAACAAGACTTTTTCGATACTAGGAGAGAGCCAATCTACATCTTCAATACCTGATAGCGGGCCTACTAACCGCTGCAATTGTGAGACAAATAACTTTGGGGCAGCTATAGGTTTGATCCCCAACGCCAAAGCATTTTCTAAAGAACCACCACTAAGCATAACAACTCGTTGAGGATGAGCAGGAACTATTGTCTTACCCATTAAGTGCTGAACTACTCGAACCTGACTTAAAGAAGAAACACTCTTGTCATGGCTAACTTTTGGGTAATTAAAAAAGAAACAACCGTTTAGCCACACTACCACAGCAAGCAACCCTAAAAGGGGCAGGTATAGGACAAAACACTTGGCTAACCAAGAAGTTGTTCTCATTACAATTCCCACTTCACTGTCAACTCTGCTGTATACGGACGACCAGGAATAATTCTTTGGAGATAGTCAAAGCTTGCTTCATAATATCGAACATTAAATATGTTATTCAAGTTGAGCCCAACGCTAAAGTTATTATTGCGATAGTACAGAGCTGCATCGGTGAGAAAGTAACTTGGGATCGTATATGTATCCAAACTATCTGGCTTATTATCTCCAACGTAGTTAAAGCCAATTCCACCTCCAAAACCTTTGAGAGAGCCAGTACCAAAGGTGTAAGTTGTCCACAAACTAGCGACATGCTCTGGTACTCCCTCTACTCGACTCCCGACTGGAATATCATTGTCTTTGGTAACGCGTGCGTCTGTATAACCGTAGAAGCCAATCACATTCCAACCAGGAAGAATTTCTCCGGTGACACTCAGTTCTACTCCCCGACTTCTTTGTTCTCCTGTTTGCACACTATAATCGGGATCGGTAGGATCGGTAGTTAAAATGTTAGTTAGTGTCAGATCATATAAAGCAAGTGTTGCTGAGAGTTTGTTATCGAATAAATCAGTCTTAGCGCCCACTTCATACTGAGTACCCAGCCGCGGTTTAAAAAGGTTGTCATTTTTATCTGCACCCGTTTCTTGTTCAAAAGAGCGGCTATAGCTGGCGTAGAGTGAGACAGGCGCTATGGGTTGATAAACTATGCCTACCCTGGGACTAAAGGCAGAATCAGACTGGACACTCGCCGTTGAAGCAATCCGATTGGCAAACTCATTCTCTACTAAGTCATAACGTCCACCCACAAGTAGTTTGAGGTTATTGGCAAGTGTCACTTGGTCTTGAAGATAAAAGCCTAAAGCATCATCTCTAAAGTAGAGATCAAGTCTTCCAAAAGTATCACCTAGTGGTTGACCATACACTGGGTTAAAAACATCAAGAGGAGCCACAGCTCTTCTAAGTATATTAATACTTTGGGTTTGTCTAAATAAGTCAAACCCCGCCAAAAGTTTATGTTTTATACTACCAGTGTTGAAATCACCAATCAGATGAGTATCTATTGTGTAAGCTTCATACTCTGTTGGCTTTGGAAAAATAGTCTGTCTTCTTTCGACAGTGCGGTTGTCTGCTTCCAGTAGACTGGTAACATTTGTTTCACGTAAATCAAGGGTTAAAAATGCAGCTTGAAATGAATTACTAATAGACCAGTTATCGTTAAAGCGATGTTCTAGATTGTAATTATATCTATTAAGCTGGCGGTTAAAGAAATCAGTCGGTTCTCCTAAATAACGGTTAATAGGGATTTTGCCATTTGGGTTAGGAAGTATAGTTGCACTAGCAATCTGATCATCACCAGTACCTAGCGACTGTTGTATGTCTTCATATTCTGAATCAAAAGTTAGATTTGTATTTTTCCCTATACGCCAATTAATAACAGGCGAGATGAAAAAACGCTTTTCATTATAAAAATCAGTAAAGTCTTCTGCGGTTCTGTAAGAAGTGTTTAAACGATACGACAGACTGCCATCTTTTGTTAGAGGACTAGAAAGGTCAAGTGAAGGTTCAAAAAGTTCATAACCACCACGCCTTACCTGAATGGCATAGTAAGGCTGACTCAAAGGCTTTTTGGTAACTATATTAATGATCCCACCTGGATTGACTTGACCATAAATTACAGAGTTTGGCCCTCTAACAACTTCTGCTCTATCTATATTTGTCAGCGAACTTGAGAAAGCAGCACCATCTGCAAAGCGGTCTTTGATGCCGTTCCTATAAACGTTTCTAGCTCTAAAACCTCGAATAGAAAAAGTGTCTGCAATTCGAGATGAAAAATTATTTTGGACAACGCCAGCATTTCTGAGTATCCCAATTAAGTTACGCGGTTGTTGGTCTTCGATAACTTGTTGAGGAATCACCTGAACCGAAGCAGGAATATCACGCAATGGCGTATCTGTTTTCGTTGCAGTAGCTGCATCTGGAACCCAATAGTCTGTATTTGGTGGAGCAGTCACATTTAACTCAATGGGCTTTTCTGGCTCTGTTGTAGATGGTTTTTGTTCCAACGTTGTTGTTGGCTGTTGAGCAGTAGAAGTACTAGGGGTCACTCCAAAAACTAAACCTTCTTTTGTACTATCAAACAACTCCACCGCAGGCGCGAAAGTTTCCCCAGTCACCGTTACTCGCAATGTGTTCGCATCTACATTTGCAACTGTTACTTCTGCAATTCCGGCTACTGGCTTTGATTGTCTAAAATCCCCACTTCTTAGTTGCAACTTAGCATTAGGGATATCTGCAATATAGGAATTACCCTCAGTTTTCGGTAAAACTTGTAATTTGAGAGAATTAGCTGTGACTAAAATTAACTCTATTCTTTTATCAGTAGAGTTAACCTTCACATCCGTAACTAATACCACATCTGTAGTTGCTTGACTAAGTTCAGGAAAATCATTCTGTCTGGATACTCTCCATAAATATAAAGCATTAGTTTTAGGAAGCTGTAGCTGATTCAATGACTGAATTTCACTCTTGACTTCACCTGAACTTGCGTTAGATTTCTCAGATAAGAGTTGTTCAGCATTAGCCGAATTATTTACAGTCAGGCAAACAACTGGTATTGACCAGCCAATAACAGCATAAAGTAGTTTTACACGCATTTTATACATACAGACCAACACACTACACTAAAATCGCTTCAATCAGAACTGGGTATTGGGTTCTGGTAAATCCTTTGAAATTTGGCAAGAATTGAATCACTTCCTACATTTTCCTGATTTGATTACCTAATTCCTAATCCCCAATACTCTTAAATAACCAAGTTGGTAAAAAAAGCTGTTTATACCAACCCGATGATTTCAAAACAATACAATACCCAGAGTGTTAGTGTCTTATTCAAGCCGGACTTTTTTTATTCAAAACGGACTTTTATCTACGACAAGACTTAGGACTGATACCAAACTTCTTACGAAAAGCATTGCTAAATGAGGGTAAACTAACATAGCCTACTTTCAGAGCTACTTCTGTGATATTCATGTTTCCTTGGATTAGCAGTTTATGAGCTAGCTCCATCCTATAATGATGTAAATAGCCGAATACTGTAGTTCCAAAGACCTGTCGAAAACCTTGTTTAAGTTTGCGATCGTTTAATCCTACTTGCCGTGCTAGTTGTATAAGAGAGGGTGGGTTATCGTGATGCTTTAATAAAATTTCCTTAGCATGATAAACGCGGTCAACCTCTGAGGCTCTAAGTGCATAAATTTCTAGTGAACCTTGGTGAATTTGTATTTCTTGTTCTATGATTAATGCTACTAATTCCCAAACCTTGCTTTCAAGATACATTCGCTTAGTCACACCTTGGTAGGGACATTGAAGAATTTGTTGTACAGCTACCTGCATAACTGGAGTTTGGGTTCCATAGCGCTCATATGTTAATAGATCCCAGCGTCTGATAAGATGTTGTAATTCTGTGGTAAGTTCGCCAGATAGATTTCCTGCAAAGTTGCGAAACGCATCTGGATGTACATGAACAGCTACTTCTACTATCCGCGCTGATGGCTCGAATATAGCGCACTCAGATGCCATACCACTACCACTCAAAAAGTATTCTCCAGTCTTAAACTCAAGATTTTTAGATTGGCTATCTACTAAAATAAAGAATCGGAATTCTAATGGATGCTTGCGGTCAGGAACTTTTAAAACTACTGATTTGTCTTGCTGATACTTGTCGATGTCTAAAGATATGCCATCTCGTAGCTGAATATGTCGCCAATACCCTTCACCAATACCAAATGGATATTTTCTGATAATATCAAACTCATCGCTACTGCTGCCATTATCCTGAATTATTTCTGCTTCGTATAAGATTTTTAAGTAATCGGCTTGCGAGAGTATTAGTGTCATCGTAATAGTAACTTTCTAGAAAGTGTTGAAATAAGCAAAATAGGAAACATGTGATTGCCTTAAGTCACAAAATATGTAGAATAAAGTATGATTAACTATATATTTAAATTATAAAAATTGCTGAAGTAGACGCTGACGAGGAATGATTTGAATTGATTGGGGAATATCTCACAACGGTGTATCTATCTTTGTTACCGTATTTATATTCGATACTCGATAGGTATCTGCCAAAGCTATCACCTCTAATTCAATTGCTCACTACATGCTCAATTAAGCTATGAAGGGTAAGTGGAAGACCTATTACCCTTTATCCAAAACCCTATGACAATCTCACCCCAAGATTCGTGTTCCTTGAATTGGGGTTGTTGCATCAGGTACGTCAGTTAACCTAGTCTGAATATTACCAACTTTGTGAGTAAAATATCAAATATCTTCCTAATACAAATCTTAAAAAGAGTATTCTAAATCTTGCTGCTCTGACGGGGGTGACTTATCATTGGGCTACTCAAATTGAGTATTGAAGCCGTTTTTAATTAAAATCATTCGGGAAAGTACTGTTAAGTTGACCCAAATCTTTTGTCAGAGTATCTTTACCAAATGCAGTATTAAGTAGCCAAGATTATTGGTAATGTCATCATAATACAATCTAAATATCTATCAAGCAGGGCGATCGCTTACCCCTCGTACTGCCAATACTCATTTGTCATGAAAACCTGATGATCTCAATCATCTAGCCGCATCAATATTCTGATTAAGTTTTTAATTCTTGACTGTGCAACCACTAGACCCTCTCATCCTTCCATATTAAGGGTTTGCACCTTACAAGCGTGCCATTTTAACTTGACGATTTTCCTTTTAAAACTTGAGTATTTCCCAATTATAGTTGTCGGGAAAAGGTTCTATTTCCCAGACTATGCTTTCTCCTGCTTCTAAGGCAACTTCTACGTAGAGTTGTTCTACAGCCGTTGTAGCTACATCTTCATTATTGGGAAAAGGCTGTAAATCTTCGGTAAGTAATCGGAGTTTAAAACCACCGGGAATAGCTGCACCGATCGCGGCGTTACGTAATTCAAAACGCCAAATAGTTGCATCTGGCTCATATTGTGGTATAATTAATAATTCGTAAATTTGACCTGCGATCGCCAACCGACGAGAGAGAATAGTATTTGGTTGTGTGTCTTTCTCACCCCGCGCCCCAGCAGCACTCTGTTGTAAATCAAAGCTTCCCCAACCGACAACCTTAGCAACCTGAGAAACACCGCTTTGCAACCATTGGAGAACTGACCACTGTTCTGGTAATCCTAAGCGTCGTTGATATAAATTTTCTCGCCAACCGCCATGTTGAATTAATCCACCCCACAGTTGAAAAGGGATTTCTTGCCGGGGTGTAAGTATTTCCGGGTTTCCCAGACGGGCAATTAAATTTTGTGCCTGTTGTGGTGATAAGCTGGGAATCTCTTCAATAGTGCTACGGGTGGGTTCTTCTGGACACAATTGACGCGCGATCGCTAAAACGCTGATATCGTTGATTATATCAGTAGCATCCAGGGAATAAGTGCGATCGCTGGCATCATAACTGCCTTGATTTTTAAGTTTTTCATGGCTACAATAACCCCAAACCCTCACATAGCCTTCATCTGGTTCAACTTGCACAGCTAAATAATAATCACCTACCCAACTAGGAATATCCACCCATTCTTGGGGTACTCGCAATTCACTCAAATCAATTGCTTCACTAGGAACCAAGACTAATCTTGTTGCATCAAGCGTGAGTGCAATTCCATTAACCAGTTCCCAGAAACTTGGTAAAGCATTGATAGTTGGCCAAACCTTTGTCTGCGGTGTCCAGTCTTCTTGCAACCATACTAAGATAGCACCCAGGCAAAGTTGATTAATATAAGCTTGATAGCGAGAATTAGGATTAGAAAAAGCTTGACTGTCCAAATCCGCTTGGTTTTGGGTAATTGTAGGGATTTCTAAAACCAAATCTGTTGGGTTAGCGAAAGTAAATACAGTAGTCATAGGGATTGGGGATTGGGGATTGGGGATTGGGGATTGGGGATTGGGGACTGGGATTAGGGATTAGGGATTAGGGATTAGGGATTAGGAGACCTCTTGCAAAAGTCTCTAACACCCCACCCCTCCCCGCTTGCGGGGAGGGGAGCGTTTGCGTCAGCAAATGCGGGGTGGGGTTCTTTATTTGTGATTTATGCAAGAGGTCTAGGGTTGAGGTTATAAGCTAGATTAACGAGGCTCTGAGGTGGATTAACGAGGCTTTGAGGTGGATTAACGAGGCTTTGAGGTGGATGAACAAGCCTCTGAGAGGATGTTTGAAAAGTCCTGTTGTTGGTAGCAAAAAGTTTTAGATCCCCCTAAATCCCCCTTAAAAAGGGGGACTTTAAGAAGTTTTCCCCCCTTTTTAAGGGGGGCTAGGGGGGATCAAGATGCGCTGAAAATCACAGCTAACCACTTTTAAAACAACCTCTGAGGTGGATGAACGAAGTTCTAACTCCCCAATCCCCAGTCATACACCATAGTAATTTTTCAACCATTCCTCCATTAGTATGTTTATACTTTTGAGTAGGTCGGAAGTAACGGAAATATGCAAACTATCTTTACTCCAGTTAGCTAAAAAGCGTAACAAAGTTTCTTGGGCTTTTTTTAGTCGCCGTGAGACAGTATATTGCTGTATTTGTAATTGTTTGGCAATTTTGTCTTGAGTTAGTTCTTGAGCATAATAAAGTTGTAAAATTTCTTGTACTTGCGGTTCAAGTTGAGCGATCGCAGCCACTAAAACTTTGTTAATCTCAGTTTGTTGAAAGTTTCTTGTTTGCTCTTCTTCTTGGGCAAGAATTTGATTAATTAGAGATTCTTGTTGGGTTCCGGGAATATTATCAAGCCACTCCCACGAATTATCGTCCCCTTTAGGGATATTGAGAGAGTCAACCGGAAAGTAACGATAGCGGCGTGCGGCTTTAGCAGCAGTTAAAAGCCACTTTTCTAGGGTTTGGGAATTGACTTGCTGACCACTTTGTGAATTATAAGCTTTAGCGATCGCCTCCCAAATCTCATTGTCTGGTTGAGCAATTTGGCGAGAAGTACCTTTGTGTGTTGGAATATATAGACTTTTGAAACAGTTCCAAGCTATGACGTAAGCATTAATATCTTCTAGCAATAAACCTGCATTTTGTAAAGACTCCACCAAAAACTTTTTAGTAATTTTTCGTAATAGTCCCCAATCTGTACAAATATCAATTTCACGATTTTGGCGTAAATTTTCCCGAATAGCACTGCTAAAGATGGCGCTAGCGTAGTTTATTAAAATAAAGCCTTGATCTGCATTAAATCCTTTCAGGACTTTATCAACTTGAGCGATCGCAATTTGAAAACAGTCTGATAGCTTATACTGAGTACTCGCAAAACTGTTAATTGTTTTTTGGGATGCCCAATAACAGGATTCTTGCAAGTAAGCTACCAGATGATCTTTAGCCAGTAGCTTTGTCTCAGGAACGAGCCAAAATTTATACCAATATAAAGCCCAAAAATGTTCCGAAATTTCTTGAGGCGTGCGGTTGAGACAACTTTGGATACTGCGACGTAACCTTGATTCCGTCGCCCAACGACTGAAGCGATCGGCGTCAAATTGCACAAAAGTTGAAAAGATTTCAATAATGCTTTGCCGAGGATGCATAAAAAATTGTCACCCAACCTATAGGAAGACTGAAAGCGTTAAACGATGCCTACACAAACTTTACTACAAGGACTGAGGATTATATCTCAATACGCTTGGGTTAAGAAAAATTGTAGGTTGGGTTAAGCAAAGCGCAACCCAACAAAGCCCCAGAAATGTTGGGTTTCGTTCCTCAACCCAACCTACACACTACACACTTTAAGGTTTTTGGCACTAACCCAAGAGTATTAGATTATATTTCAACTCCAAAGAAATTTTGAGCATTTGGTATATTTTCCTCCGTTTGCATGAGTTTGAGGCTTGTTTATCCCTCAAAAATGTTTAAGTCCCGTTAAAAAATTCAAGTATTAAACCTCATTTATATGGGGTTTTTCTGTTTCCAGTCAAATTGAATTATTCTCGGAAAACAATTTTCCCAAAGACTGCATAAAAATATCAAAGCAAACCTATTGAGTAAGTGAAAGGTGAAAACTGAAAACTCTAATCTGAGTTTTTAAACACTTGTCACCCGATCACAATTTACTTAATAAGAATAAAATTCCATGTCTACTAAAAAATCCAACCAAGTCAAATTCATTCTCAGTATTCTTGCTATGAGCAGCGTTGCAGCTTTTAGCTCAGGTGTTAATGCTCAAACTGTAAAGCCAGATGCTACTGTTGATACTTTCTTGAACCGTGCTAATTTAAGTAGTAAATCTACAAAAGTTCAAAACATCAGAATTGAAAAGTTGTCTCCGACTGTAGAACGAATTAATAACTCCTCAAAACTTCAAAGACAACTAGAGGCTGGAGATAATGGCTGTAATGGTAGCTGCGGTATAAAGAAACCTTCTGACCGAGGACGTGAAGTGATTATTGACCGTGCAAATCGTAGTGGGTCTTTACTCAACCAATCTCTACCTCAGATACGCAAATAAAAACTGCACTCATTAAAGTACAGCAATACTAACTCAGGAATAGTATGTCTACTTTTAAAAGTTCAACTACTATTCCTTATCTATACATTTTGGAGGAAAATTATGAGCATGAAACTTTCCGATTATCATGTTGTAACACCGCAATTTTTTGATGAACTTGAACAACGGATCAAAAGAGTTGTTTTTGCAACACGCACTGCAAGTATACGCATCATTGATGACCATACCTGGAGCCTTATAGAAACCGGACAATTTGAGCAATTTTCTCAAGATATCTTATTTGACTTCGTTGATATGGAACTGATAGTTCCTGCCCATGAGGATGAACTCAAAACAATTTTGGATCGCAATAATGCTGCCAAACTAGATGATGATGTTCTCTCTTTAGTTGTTCAACCCACTGCATTTTGTCAACTAGGATGCCATTACTGTGGTCAAGAGCATACTAACAAAATGATGAGTGAAGACGACCAACAAAGATTCCTAGAACGTACCCGTGTCAAGCTAGCAACTCAAAAGTTTCATAGTCTTTCTATTACCTGGTTTGGTGCAGAGCCACTAGTAGGATTGTCTGTGATTAGAACGCTTACCCCTCAATTAAAGTCTCTCGCTGAAAATTTTGGTTGTAGCTACGATGCCCGAATTGTCACAAATGGTTTAGCACTGACAGAGAAGGTTGCAACTGAACTAATTAACGAATTCGATGTAACTTTTATCGAGGTTACTCTTGATGGCGTAGCAGAATTCCACAATGCTCGACGAATGCAGAAAAATGGTTTGCCAACTTTCGATACTATCTTCGCTAATGTTACTGCTTTAGCACATCGAGATGACCTTGATGTACAACTGAGTATCCGTTGTAATGTTGACCATGAAAATTATGAATCTGTTTCTTTGCTACTGCAAAAGTTAGCTGAGGAAGGGTTACAAAAGAAGCTTCGTTTCTATGTAGCACCTATCCATTCTTGGGGAAATGATGCTCATACTCGTTCACTAACTAAAGAGGAGTTTGCCGAATGGGAAATTGCTTGGTTTGGTGAAATGATTAATCTTGGTTTCCCCATTGGACTTATCCCAGAAGTCAAACCTATTGTTTGTATGGCTGTAACACCGAATGCTGAATTGGTGGATGCTTATGGCAATATTTTTAATTGTACTGAGGTGTCTTACGTACCTACTTATGGTACACCTAATGAATATGCCATTGATCACCTATCTGGCAAAGAGATGCCTGGTAAACGCGATCGCTTGGGCAATTTTAATGAACGAGTTCGTCAAGGCGAATACCCGTGTTCTACCTGCCCCATGCTTCCAGTTTGCGGCGGTGCTTGTCCTAAAAGTTGGTTGGAAGGAATAGCGCCTTGTCCTAGTGCAAAACACAACATTGAGCAGCGTTTACTTTTAACTTATGCCTTATCACGTATTGAGCAAGAAGAATCGAGTTTACAAGAGGTTAGTTTAATCAATGCTTGATGTCTCCAGTCAACTTCTACAGGAAATAATGCTAAAACAGCATAAATAGTAATTTAAATAATGTCACCAATTGGGATCACCAGTGGCTCAACTTCAGTCAAACAAACTGCAACTCCTAAGCTGTGGCTAATGTTGGTGGGAGTTAATCAATATCAAGATGACGGACTACCCAGCCTTAGTTATTCAACAGTAGATTGTCAGGGTTTAGCAGAAGCATTGGTAGATGCAGCCGCACAATTTAGCCAAACTGAGGTCAAAATATATCATGATTTTGCACCGCAACCACCATCTTTAGAAAACATCCGTGCCAGTCTCCGGCAAATTACGACTGCGGCTCAACCTATTGATACTATTTTATTTTATTTTTCTGGACATGGAATTGTAGAACCAAACACGCAGCAAGCATTTTTGTGTTTGGCAAATACTCAAAAATCTCATCTGCAAAACACAGCTTTAGCTTTACAAGAACTTTTGCTATTGTTAGGTAATAGTGGAGCGCAAAATCAGCTTGTTTGGCTAGACGCTTGTCATAGTGGCGGGATGACACTCAGAGGTACAACAAGAGAACCATTGCTGAATGCTACACCAAAAATGGTTGAAGTATTACAACAGTGTGCTGCTAAAAGTAAAGGTTTTTATGCTTTGCTTTCCTGTGATAATAATCAGCAATCTTGGGAGTTTCCCGAATTGGGACACGGAGTATTTACTTATTATTTAATGAAAGGGTTAAAAGGTGAGGCAGCAGATAGCCAAGGCTTAATTTCTGTAGATAGTTTGTATCGATATGTATATCATCAAACTCTCCAATATATAGATAAAAGTAATCAACAATTGCGGCTGATTAATCAGCAGAAAAAAACTAAAGGAGAAACTCAACTTTTTCGAGAATATCCGTTGCAAACTCCTAAACGAATTGTTGAGGGAGTTGGGGAACTAATTATCGGTAAAGGATTAACCAAGGCAACTTTTGGGGTGCATCGCCGAATCGGAATAGTCGTAGAGGGATTATCAGTCAGCAAAACAACACTAGATATTAGTAAATTTCTCGGAAGTGCTGGAGGTTTTGCACTAGAGTATTTGCCAGCAACAAAAGTATCCGCTGATCGGATCAAAGAAGCGATCGCTCGTCATTTACAACAACCAGCATCAGAAGTTATACTGCTTTATCTGCGGGGACGAATTGAAGAAACCGACGCCGGCGAATGGTTATTGCTGGGAGAAAATATCCGCATCAAGCGTTCTTGGTTGAAACAACAGCTACGTCTCTGCACCACTCAACAAATTGTCATCCTCGATTGTCCTGTAGCTAATGCATCCTTGCAAGATTGGGTAGAAGATTTGCAAATTGACTCCCACCAAGGACAATGTTTAATCGCCTACGCCTCACCTGCTGAGGCACCAGAACGCTTCGCCCAAAAATTTTTTGATACCTTGATGGCGGCAACGCATACAGATGGACTCTCAGCCGCCGGAGCGATCGCTCAACTACAATTATCCTTAGCAGGTAGCGGTGTGCCTCTTTACATCTGGCTATCAGGCACACAAGGCATTATCGAAATTCTCCCGGCAAAAACTTACACAAACACACCAGAATCAACCACAGGATTGGATTTGGGAGTATGCCCTTACATGGGGCTAAGTGCTTTTTTGGAAGAAGATAGCCAGTATTTTTACGGTAGAGAAGCTTTAACTCAGCAGTTAATTCACCAACTACGCGATCGCTCTTTTCTAGCTGTCATCGGTGCTTCTGGAAGCGGCAAATCTTCAATTGTCCAAGCTGGTGTAATTCCTCAACTGCGATTGGGTAAACAAATACCCAGTAGTGAACAATGGTGGATTAGAAGCATTCGTCCGGGTGCAAATCCTCTGGAAGCTTTAGCGCGGCGGCTTGCGGCAGCAGTAAGGGAGCCGGGGGAAAATGATTTTTCATCCTCTTCATCCCCCCATCTCTTGTTAGAGGGAATATTTCACCAAGGCGTAGAGGGATTTGTTTACTGGATACGCAACCAACCCCATCGAGTTTTGGTGTTAGTGGTAGATCAGTTTGAAGAACTCTTTACCCTAGCTCCAACCCCAGACAGAGAGCTATTTTTAGAATTATTGCTGGGAGCGGTGCAATATGCTGGCGATCGCTTCAAATTAATTATTACTTTACGAGCAGACTTTATTGCCTCCTGTTTAGAAGTACCAGCACTGGCGAAAGCTTTGCAAGATTTGAGTGTGTTAATTCCACCGAAGCTAAGTTTGGATGATTATCGGCGGGTGATTCTCAACCCGGCTCAACAAGTCGGGTTAAAAGTAGAAACAGAACTCGTGGAAGTATTATTGCGGGAGCTAAATCACTCACCAGGAGATTTACCGTTACTGGAATTTGTTTTAGAGCAATTATGGCAACATCGAGTTGCTGGTGAGTTGACTTTACAGGCATATCAAGAGCAACTCGGCGGAATTCAAGGAGCATTAGAGCGATCGTCTCAGGCTGTTTACGAAAGTTTAGATCCCCAAATGCGCGAGTGTGCAAAATGGATTTTTTTATCTTTGACGCAACTAGGCGAGGGTACAGAAGATACTCGCAGGCGGGTACATAAATCAGAGTTGATAGTGAAAAAATATCCCACTGCATTGGTAGAAAAAACCCTCAACGTTTTAACCTCTGCCAAGTTAGTGGTGATGAATTTAGAAGAAGATCCAAATATTGCCGAGGGTAGTAAAGGAGACGACAAAATAAGTACTTCTCAGTCTCCCTTGTCCCCTTCCCCGATAACAGTAGAAGTTGCCCATGAAATCCTCATCCGTCATTGGTCAACTTTACGCTGGTGGTTAGAGGAAAACCGCGATCGCTTGCGAAAACAAAGGCAAATTGAGCAAGCTTCCCAATTGTGGCTGCAACGTACTCAGCAAGCTGATTTCTTGTTACAAGGAGTGCGACTAGCCGAGGCAGAAGATATCTATATTAAATATACCGACGAACTTTCGGCTGATGTCCAACGGTTTATTGAAGCTTGTTTAGCACAAAGAAAACAACAGCAACTACAAGAGAAAACCAGACTCAAGCAAGCTCAAAGGGCTGTAGTTGCACTCAGTGTTTTGGGATTAGCGGCTGTCTGTTTCGGGGGGTTAGCCTATTGGAAATCTCAAGCAGCCCAATTGCGAGAAATTGAAGCCTTAAATGCCTCATCTCAAGCTAATCTTTTATCACATCAGCAGTTAGAAGCACTGATTGCTACTGTCAAAGCAGGTAAACAGTTAAAAAACACTCTTGGCGCACCAGCCGAACTGCAAACTCAGACTCTGGGTGTTTTACAACAAGTAATTTCTGGAACCCAAGAACGCAACCGTTTGGAAGGGCATAGCGCTGAAGTTTTGAGCGTGAGTTTCAGTCCTGATGGCAAAACAATTGTATCGGCTAGTAACGACAAAACAGCCATACTTTGGGGACGTGATGGCACAAAGCTACGAACATTAACAGGGCATACTGGTACAGTGCGGAGTGTTAGTTTCAGCCCAGATGGTCAAATGATTGCAACTGCTAGTTTTGATCGTACCATCAAGTTGTGGAGAACTAGCGATGGTACTTTAATTAGAACATTAAACGGTCATACTGCGGAAGTTCTGAGTTTATCTTGGTCTGGCAACGGTGAGACGATCGCTACTGGTAGCGCC
This sequence comes from Nostoc sp., assembly GCF_036917935.1. Lineage (GTDB taxonomy): Bacteria > Cyanobacteriota > Cyanobacteriia > Cyanobacteriales > Nostocaceae > Nostoc. The sequence continues at coordinate 152,595 of NZ_JBALEL010000060.1, forward strand.
GATCGCACTGCTAAAATTTGGCAAGTTAGCGATGGTCATTTGCTGAGAACTTTTAGCGGATATAGGGATTTTGTTACTAGTGTAAGTTTTAGCCCTGATGGGAAAATTTTGGCGATCGCTAGTGCAGATAAGACTGTTAAACTTTGGAGTGTTAGCAATGGACAGTTGCAAAAAACCCTACTTGGGCATAGCGCCGCAGTTTCCAGTGTCGCTTTTAGTCCCGATGGTCAAATAGCTTCAGCTAGTGAAGATAAAACCGTGAGACTGTGGCGTAGAGACGGCACACTACTGAGAATTATTCCAGCGCACAATGCAGAGGTACTCAGCGTTAACTTCAGTCATGATGGTCAAACCCTAGCTTCCACCAGCGCTGATAGCACAATCAAACTTTGGAGTTCTCAGGACGGCTCTTTACGCCAAACTTTATTAGGACATAGTATAGCAGTCTACAGCGTCAGTTTTAGCCCAGATGACCAGACCGTAGTTTCGGCTGGCGCTGATCAAACTGTTAGACTTTGGCAGCGAGACGATCCTCTATTCAAAACTCTCACAGGACATCAAGGTAAACTCTATAGTGTGAGTTTTAGCCCCGATGGGCAAACTTTAGCTAGCGCCGGTCAAGACACTACGATCAAACTTTGGCAGCGTGACGGAACTTTGCGCCAAACCCTCGAAGGTCATGCTACTTCAGTTTATGGACACAGTGCTGATATCTACAGTTTAGCCTTCAGTCCTGATGGCGAGACATTAGCCTCAGCTAGTCAAGACTATTACATTAAACTTTGGCGGACTCGTGACGGCTATATGGTTAAAACCCTCCAAGGGCATCGCCGCGAAGTCAATAGTCTCAGCTTTAGCCCTAATAGTCAAATTCTGGCCAGCGCCAGTGGTGATATGACCATTAAACTTTGGAATCTTCAAAGAAAAGCTTTAATTAGAACTCTCCAAGGACATACGGCTGAAGTTTTGAGCGTTCGTTTCAGCCCTGATGGTCAAGTACTGGCTTCAGCTGGTAGAGATAACAAAGTTTTGCTTTGGAGAGTTAAGGATGGCAAGTTACTGTATACTTTACCAGGACATACGAACGCTGTCAACGCCATCAGTTTTAGTCCTGATGGTCAAGTACTCGCCTCAGCTAGTGCTGATAAAACTATCAAACTCTGGCAAGTCAGCAATGGAGCTTTACTACAAACTCTTACAGGACATACTGATGGCGTGTTCAGCGTCAGCTTTAGTCCTGATGGCAAGATGATCGCCTCAGCTAGCGGTGATGGAAGCATCAAACTTTGGAACCGTGATGGCAGAGAACTCAAAACTCTTCCAGGTCATACCGATGCAGTATTGAGCGTCAGTTTTAGCCCTGATGGGAAATTTTTGGCTTCTGCCAGTTTTGATGGTACAGCTAAACTTTGGCGTCTTCTTAGCACAGAACTGCAAACCCAAGATTTAGATAATCTACTGATTCGCAGTTGTAATTTGCTAAACGATTACCTCAAAACTAACCCTAAGATTAGCGACCAAGAACGGGGTTCTCTATGTTCAGATTTACGTGGCTAGAATTGATCGTATTTTTTAAACCTGTACCCACGTTTTGCAACAATGTATCTCTGCGAGGAGGTCTGGGCCCTGGGCCTTTTACCGGACTGCTACCGCCGGTTGGCCCAGGGGATTGGTCATCTCCTGGGTTCCTGAGTTGATTCTTAATTACAGGAGTTTGAAACTCTGCTTGTACCAAAGCTGGTTGTAAACTACCAACTTTGGGTGTAATACGTTGTATGGGATTTGCGAAAGTGGGTAAGGCAGTGAATAATATTGTTGGTAATGCGATCGCTAAACTCAAAATTTGTTTTTGCATATCAAGCCTTTTTCCTCTTTAATATATACTTAAAGCTAAACTACTAAGCAGCCTGTCCCTTTGTATATACTTAGCTACAAAGGCAAGCAACAGCATTCCAGATTGTGGGTTTAAAACCCTTCAGTGAGTTAATAGATCCAGTTGAGTTTTTTTATGCAGTTTTCTGAGTAGTGTTTCCAGAACTTATATCTGTTAAATAATTAAAGCGATCGCCGCCAAACAATTATAGCGCGATCGTCCTGATGTCCCCATGCACATTTGGGAAAAGTAGTACAAATATCTCCTCTGCACCCCTGCACCCCTGCACCCCTGCACCCCTGCACCCCTGCCCCCATGCCTTCTTCATCGCCGCCCACACCCCTCAATAATGAAGTTTTGGACTCCAAAAAGTTTAAATCACCGAGTCAAAAATTTGTTGTGGGGTTAGATTCAACTGCCAAAAAGTAGGAGACACTATAAGGTTTGTTTCTCTAAAGGGTGTCATTTGATATTCACCATCAATAAGTTCACAGACAAAAATAGTCGGAACTTTGGGACTACCAATAAATACACGTCCACCCAACGCTGCATAATCCACAATCCAATATTCAGGTATACCCATAGCTTCATAGTCACGAAGCTTATCGTAGTAATCATCCTGCCAGTTGGTTGACACTACTTCAACTATTAGTTTGACCGAACTAGCATTATGGATAACTGATTCTTTCTTCCAGCGCGTTTCAGTATCGATAGTTTCTTGATTTAAAACAATAATATCCGGTTCGTACCCTGATTTCTCTCGGTATGGTTTAATAATGGATTCTTTCGGTATAGTCCAGATACCGCGCTTACCCATCTCTCTAATTGTGATGACTAATTCTTCAATCAAAAAACCAGCCAAATCAGAATGCTCCCCTTTAGGCTTTGGCATCTCCACAATCACCCCATCATGTAATTCGTAACGTACTTCTGAGTTTTCTGGATACCATTCGATAAATTCATCGAAGGTCAGTAGCTTTAGTTCCGATTGTGTTTGACTCATAAAAGTTACTGGATTTATTTTTACTGTTCATTTATCCTTTTTATCATTTCATCGAGGAAGGCAGTTCTTGCTGAGGGCAGTTCGAGCTTACGGAAAACTGCCCTCTGTCTCAGTAAAGCGACCAAACGGGTCTTGGGTTTAGGGAGTTGCAAAGAACTGTCCGCACCTGCTCTAAATCTCTAGAATGGGAATCCCTGTTTTCATGCTCACCGACACCATCAAATCGACCTTTAAAGATGCAGCGCAGAAACTGACTGGCTGTTCGCTTACGAGACTTCATGGCAAAAGTTACCGAAGATTACTTCGATAGTTCAGCCCGCAAAGCAGAAACCGTTTTGGGATGGAATCGCCAGAGTGTGCAACTCGGCTTGCATGAACGGCGGACGGGCGATAGTCTGTGTAGAGAATTATCAGGCAAGGGGAGCCCTATCCAGAAATGCGATCGCACTTATTAGAAATACCTATAGGTTATGCTTCTTTCAATTACGCTCGTTATAATTAGCTGCCGACAGTTGAATCACCTCAGAAAAACGTGAATATTTAACCACATCGTTAGGAGGATAATCCGCCGACACTGCAAGTAAACCAATTTTTATATCCTCGAAATAAATCACACCCCCAATACGTCCTTCAACTTGGAACGCTCCATGAAATAAACGATACGGAGTTATATAGATCAGCAAAAAGTCAGTAATCTTTATTGCCCTGGCAAACATCTGCTGACAAGTTTTTTGGAGGACAGCATCTAAATATTCATTATACACAGGCTCACCCAGGTCAGTGAATTCCGGCTGATCCGCAAAATAATCCATATAAAATAACCAGATGCGGGACAAGTCTGCGTCATTGGTCAGTTTTTGCTTAAGTGACTGCAATCGGTCGATTTTCATAATGTGGATATTGAGGTGATGGGGCGAACAGACAGCACTGTTAAAATCTACTGAGGGCGATCGCTAGCAATTGATAAGCTGCTATGCGTTTTTAGCGGAAAGAATTGCTACAAAGCTTGCTATGCATGAATCAAAACTTGCTATATTTTTTATTTTACCAAGTATCTGATACCGTTGGCGAAAGTGTTACAAACTTCTAACAAAAGTATTACAACTAAAAGTGGCAACGATAGATTGAAGGTTGTATCTTGCGTAATACTTGCAATACAAGTATGTAGTACATTCGCCAACAGTATCCAGTATCAGTATCTTAAAAAACCAATGCACGCAGATGTAACTAATGGTCACACAAAACTACACCAATCCTTACTAAGTAAGTTGGCAGAAATAAAGCAAATTATGTTACGAAACGTAAACAGGCTTAAAGTCCTTACTAATGACCAATGACAAAGGACAGCCCTCGCCAGTTAGCTTTAATTGCGCCAACCTACTTAAGAAAAAGATGCTCACAAGCTGGAATAAAATGGAGTTACGCTATCCAAGAATCCAAAACAGGTAAGAAACGACATCTCAACCGAGAAGAAATGTTAATAGCTTTAACCCAGATTAAACAGTCGGCATAATAAAATATAAATTGAAGAAAGTTCTTGGTGTGGTTTCAGAAGTTATTGGCAACCGCTCAACACGAACGTTCTGTCGCGGCGCGCGGCTTGGTGGAAATCAAACATCTGTGCCGACCTCAACCGCTTCGCAAAGACGTTCCACATCACGCATCGGCGTGACACCAAAGAGGCGTTTGTACTCGCGATTGAACTGCGAAGCGTCATCATATCCGACACGATAACCCGCCGTCGCCGCGTCCAACGCTTCCCCAATCATCAGGCGCTGCGCTTCTTGGAGCCGCAACTGCTTCTGAAACTGTAAGGGACTCATGGCAGTGACTTCTTTGAAGTGGTGGTGAAAGCCGGAAACACTCATGCCGATCCCGCGTGCTATCTCCTCGACATAAAGCGGCTGATTGAACTCCCGGCAAATCTTCTCAACGGCCTGAGCAATCCGATGGGTGTGTCCGCCCAATATCGTCATCTGGCGGAGCCGGTGGCCTTGTTCTCCGACGAGGAGCCGGTAGACGATCTCCCGCGTGATGAGGGGTAAGAGAACTCGTGCTTCGCCCTGAGAATCAAGCAGCCTGACCAGTCTCACAGTCGCGTCCAGCAGGGTGGAATCGAGCGGGCTAACTTCGATGGCCTTCACAGCCTTCTGATTTTGCGGCGGGAGTTGGCCGATTTCCACCATGACAGCGCCGACCACAGCGGCATCGAGACACAGTTGCAGCCCCAGATACGGCTGCTCCTCGGACGCTTCGAGAACCCAGCTCACGATGGGAAGTTCCGCTGTGGCGAGAAGGTAGTTGTGAGGGTCGTACTGATAAGGATTCCCGCCGAGATAAACCTCTTTACGACCCTGAGCAATCACGCAGAAGGTGGGGTCTGACACTCCGTACACCTTCTGTCTCATTTTGGAGGAACGAGCCAGACGAAGACCCTGAAGAGGTTGGATTACCCCATCTGCGGGAATGGCTCGCGCCATCCGCTCTGCCAGTTCCGCTCGCTGGTGCTGCTCCTGTTGTGTTTGTAACTCTTTCTGGTTCATAGAGTTCATCTTATCTGTTGGACGCGACGCTACACAATTAATTTCTAAAAGTTTGGAGAATTTACCTATCGTTTTCCAGAATCTTCATATCGCCATCCGTTTCATGAATCATAGAATATTTGTTGTAAGCAGAAGTTACTCTCGACGGTTCAACGCACCGAGCAATTCAACCGCAAGGGAATGCAAGGAGATATTTATGAACAAGAACAAACGGGAAACCGGATCGAATCTTAGGGATCACCGAGTACTCGGTCGTCGTGACCTTTTGGCTACTACTGCCCTTTTCGGGGCAGGATTGTCCGTCGCGCCATTGACGCGAGCCGTATCAGCGCAACAGCCGCGCGTTGGAGGAGAAAATAAAATGAAAGCACGAAAACTCGGACAGTTGGAAGCCTCGGAATTAGGCTTCGGTTGTATGAGCATTAGTGCCAACTACGGCCCCGCCGCAGACCGAAATCAGGGCATTAAAGTCATTCGCACAGCCTATGAAAAAGGCGTCAGGTTCTTCGATACAGCCGAAGTTTATGGCCCCTTTACGAACGAAGAACTGGTTGGAGAAGCGCTCGCGCCTTTCCGCGACAAGGTAGCTATCGCAACCAAATTCGGTTTTGACGTTGCAAATGGTTCAGGTGGTCTGAATAGTCGACCGGAGCACATCAAAAAAGTGGTTGAAGCCTCGCTCAAGCGGCTCCAAACCGACCGCATTGATCTTTATTACCAGCACCGAGTCGATCCCAAAGTGCCCATCGAAGATGTGGCTGGTGTGATTAAAGAACTCATTCAAGCGGGAAAAGTTCTGCATTTCGGTCTCTCTGAGGCGAGCGCACAAACAATCCGTCGGGCACACGCGGTTCAACCGGTCGCAGCCATCCAAAGCGAGTACTCGTTCATGGAAAGAAGTCCCGAAAAAAACGGCGTGCTGAAAGCCTGTGAGGAGTTGGGAATTGGCTTCGTTCCGTGGGGGCCGGTTGGCATGGGCTATTTGACCGGGCAAATCGACGCTCTCAAAAAGTTCGACCCGAAAGCCGACCTTCGATTCGCGATGGAGCGCTTCTCTCCAGAAAACTTGGCGGACAATGCTCCGATTGTGGACGTACTCCGAACCTTTGCGGATAGAAAATACGCGACACCGGCGCAAATTGCCTTGGCTTGGCTCCTCGCGCAGAAACCCTTTATTGTTTCTATTCCAGGCACACGCAACCTCAATCACTTGGAAGAGAATATGGGAGCCATCAATGTTGATCTGACGCCTGCGGATATTCGTGAACTCGAAGCAGCTTTCGCCAAAATCAAAGTGCATGGTGGCCGACTGAATGAAATGCATAGGCAGATCATTGAGCTGTGACCAGTCGTTGAGCAGCAAAATAGGGATGCAAGGGCGCTTGATTCAATCGCTTGCGTTCTTGCAGTTCAACTTGCTTTAGACTAAACTTTCCTTTAGCATCCACCATGAAAACACTCATCATCAACGCTTCTCAGCCTGTTGCCGGAATGTCCGAAGGAAAACTCAATGACTTCCTGGCTAAAGTCATTAGAGAAGAGTTAGAACAGAACGGACATGAAGTCCGATTAACAGAGATTAAAAACGGCTACGACATTGACGAAGAAGTTGAAAAGCATCTTTGGGCTGATGTCATCATCACTCAGTCACCGGTCTACTGGTTCGGAAATCCTTGGATTTATAAAAAGTACGTAGACGAAGTTTTCAATGCTGGACTTCTTCAGCAGAAGATGGTAGCAAATGACGGTCGGACACGCAGCGACCCCACAAAACAGTACGGGACAGGCGGCCTAATGCAAGGCAAAAAATATATGCTCTCTCTGACTTGGAACGCCCCTGCTGAAGCCTTAAACGACGAGAGGCAGTTCCTGTTTGCGGGCAAATCGGTGGACGATTTTTTCATGTTCAACACCGCAAATTACAAGTTCTGTGGCGTAGAAATCCTTCCTTCTTTCTCTTGTCACGACGTACTGAAGCAAGGTGGCATTGAGCATGACATCGAGCGTCTTAAGGCGCATTTGGCTAAATACGTTCTGTGATTGTCGGTGAGCAGCCAACCCAATTGCTTCCAAAGCAAGTGACAACCGTAACACTCCAACTGCTGCCCAACAACCCGCTTGCACCCGACCGTATCAAGGCTGTTGGCAAGTTCGAGAGGTTATTAGCGTCGGGTGAAGCGGAACGTTAAACCGCAATCACATACAGCAGTCTAGACGTGACATTGAATTGTTTTTTGCTGGCTAGCTTAATAGAATCTGTTGGAGAAGACAGTTAAGTTTTTGCCTCCATACTCCCCTGATTTATCACCAATCGAGTTATGTTGGTCAAAATTAAAACAAATTCTTCGTTCTGCTAAGGCTTGCACATCTGACGCTCTTGATGAAATCATCACTATGGCTGTTAATGCTATTACTGATGAAAATGCTCTTAATTGGTTTAATCATTGTGGTTTATTTTTTGAGCCTATTAGATAGCTCTTTTTGTGGCTGGTTTGTTCGCAAACTGCTGTAACTATGATATGTGAGCGTGACCCAAGCCAAGCAGTTGTTGACGATATAGGTAGTGGGCTTGAGTAATCTGCAAGTCATAGGATGGAGTTTTTTCAAGTAAAAGATATATGAGTAATACTGAATTTCATACTTGCCCAATCTGTTCGACCCCAACTCGATATTTTTCAAGATATCCACGCGCAGTTTGTAATACTTGCTATAGCAAAGTAAGTGATGCTCAGGGACGAAAGTTGAGTTTCTTTAATACCTCAATGAGTGGAGGATTTGAGGGAATTGTTACTGAAACTAAAGAGAAGTACGAAAGCCAGATTTGCTACATTGCCGGAGTGAGGTGCTGGGCTGAAGAAGCTCGATTTGGCGGTATTGTGATTGAAACAATGATAAATGATGATTTTTCTAATCACTAGGAAACCGTATTTATATTATTAACTTATACCCAGTGTTTGACTGTGGTCTATCAGATTGGGTGCGATGGCGTACCCGCCCGCCGTAGGCATCGCGTCCATCCAATGGGAATCATGTTATGTAATTGCGTTCCTCAACACCATGAAATTATTGAATTTTCTCAAATCCAAACCAGTCATTATAGCTTTAGCGATTGCAGTAAATATCACTGTTATTGATGTACATTCTTCTAGTTCAAATCTTCCCATAGGCAAGAGTACAATTACTCAGTCCCAACCACACATTCAACTTGTTCATACACTAACTGGGCATAAAAAAGTGACTTTTGGTGTTCGAGCAGTTGCGATCAGCCCAGATGGGCAAACCCTGATTAGTGGAGGTAGAGATGATACAATTAAATTCTGGAATTTACGTACCGGGAAATTGTTGCGTAGTTTAGACGCTCACTCAGATGGTGTTACTTCAATTGCGATTAGTCCAGATGGTAAGCGGATTGTAAATGGTGGGATAACCACCCCAACAATGAAGGTTTGGGATTTACGCACTTTCCTTATGCTTGATAGCGAAAGTGGGCATACCCAACCAGTAGAAACCGTTGCGATTAGTTCAGATGGTAAATTGATTGCTAGTGGCAGTGACGATGGCACAATCAAGCTTTGGGATTTACACACGCTTAAGCTGCTTGATACCATTACTGCACAGTCAGGATTTGTGAGTAAAGTTGCATTTAGCCCTGATATGCAAACCCTTGTGAGTACTGGGGGTGGCGATGACAATACAATTAAGCTGATTGATTTGCAAACTAAAAAAACACGCCATATTCTCAAAGGGCACAAAACCGGAGTTGATGCTATTGCCATTACTCCAGATAGTAAAAAGCTTGTTACTGGTAGTTTTGGTCAGTTAGTTTCTCGAAATCGTGCAATTAGTACTCTGAAGTTATGGAATCTTCAAACTGGAAAACTGCTGCATGAGTTTGCTGATAACTTTAGTTCAGTTGAATCTCTTGTGATTAGCCCCAATGGAAAAATTCTGATCTGCGGCAATTATGATGGCACTATTAAACTGTGGAATTTAGAGCAGGGGAAATTATTGCATACATGGAGGGATGGTTCCAGTTCTGTTTTAGGGCTTGCTCTTAGTCCAGATGGTAAAACCCTCGCTAGTAGTAATGAGGATAGCACTATACATATTTGGCAAATTAAATAACTGCATTAGCCCTATTCTTGGCGCACGGGAACTTCTAAAAGGAGAAGCTGTTTACGGATACAGAACTTAACTTTAACTAGGGGTATTCTCGCTCAAAAAGTACGAGTCAGAATAGCTTTTTTAAAATCCGTGCTTTTACGGACTGTGGTGCAATATTTATTTTGTGATTAGTAGCTTTTCAAATAATCCATCTTTTCTCTCTTGCAGCCATTGGGCGATATTCCCGGCTTCCAAGTGAGACAAATTAGGATATTGCGATCGCAAGTGAGAGATTAGCAGCAGAAGACTTTTATGTTGTGCTACTGCTTTGCCAAAGTCAAGTGAAGTTTGGTGGAGAGTCAACTATTCCCGCACTTAAACATATCTTTTCAACCAGTGAGTGTATGGATGTACTAGAATTACAGCCGACTCACTTGGCAATTTTGTCTCAGTTGAAAGATTGTGAATGGGTAGACTACGACAGCTACTGTGCGCTGTTTTTTGCCCAGGCGATCGCCTATAAATTGGTTTGGCGATGAAAAGCGCGATCGCCTCCGAGAGGCTATTTTGTCTGACAATACAAATTTGATGTTTTCCTACTCTTCTGTCTTGACGATCAGCTCTCCTGCGCCATCCAAACGAGAAAACCCAAGATTTGCTCAACCGGAGGCAGGGGGTAATCTGTAAGGTCAATGGTAACGCATTGCTCTTCCAGCTTCAGAAACCGCCAAACTGTGCCACTACTCACCGTTCCGTAAATCGTCGAAATCGGCTGTTGCTTTTGTTGGTTAAAGCGTTGAGCTGCAACCATTTCGGCGAGGCATTGACCTAGCGCTGGTTTCAGGTCTTCCTTTTTGGCTTCCACCAGGATAACCACAGGAATTTTGATAAATAGCTGTTCTGGGGAACGACTAATGAGAAAGTCAACATAGCCAGTCAGTTCAGCCTCCGGTTCTACATTGAATTCCTCGCCAGAGAAAACGCTAATCTGTCCTTTGAGTTGGCGTTTCACTTCCAGTAACACAGGATTAATGATGCCCTCAGAACGGGCTTTCTCGCTACTCACTGCGATCGCCCAGGGAATCGTTTCTTTAAGAATATCCACTAGCAAAGAGGTAGGGGTGAGTAAGGGAATTTCTGGCAGGAAACGACCCCCTTCAACGATTGTCAGTTGGAAATCCTCTACAGCTTTTTGAAGAGTGAATTTACTATAAGGCATAGATTGATAATTATTAGAGAATGAAGAATTTGCTCTTTACAGAAGGGCGTAAATAACTATCCAGTTGAAAAAGGTTAAAAAGCTTATAAAACAAGCTTTCTTACCTTCTGCCTTCAGCATAGCTGCCTTATTGCACTAGTTTAATTAAATTCAAAAGATTCTCGGTTGAAGCTGTAAAGCGCGACGGTAAGGCTTCGCCTCAAAATACTGTTCAATCTTTAAGGTTGGCATTGCTTGGGTCAATCCCTGTACAATCCATTCCTTAGAGGATGTTTGAAAAGTCCTTAGTGATGTATCAAATACTCTTAGATCCCCCTAAATCCCCCGATAAATTGGGGGACTTTGATTCCGTTTCCCCCCTTTTTAAGGGGGGCTAGGGGGGATCGATAAGTGCCTGATATCACAGCCGACCACTTTTCAAACATCCTCTTAGAGTAGAAGGTTAGAAAGTAGATATAGAAGTAGTTTTGGTAATTGAAGTTAAGAATAGGGAAGTAAGCGATCGCGGTAAAAGCAATATTACTTAATTAAAATTTTGAAGAGAAGTAACTGAAAATTATCAAGAGTGAAGTCCTGTAACAAAAAAGTGAAATACTACTGCCTTGGTTAATACCAAATTTTCGCCTATTCACCTCCTTGACTAGGCTTCATCATCTGATGTTTCTTCAATCTCCATTTCCCAAGGTTCTCCTTGATCATTTGGTGTAAAAAAGTGAATTTTGGCTTTGTTGGAAAACTGCTTCAACTTTTTGATGAACTGGGGAATAGCATCAACGATATGCAGATAACTTTCTATGTCATAACAGATAATGACTAACATCAGAGGACTAGTATTTATCTTGAAATACCAGTGACAATTTGATAGTAAAACTCGCATAATTGGGCCGCAGGCTTGGTAAAATCGTCTGCAAGTAGCTTCTTCTAATTGCCTGTAGAATAACTCGTTAAGTATAGGTGCTCCAGTTGGAGGCAAATCATCTGCGGGAAGGGGGGATTTATTCATAGTAAATAACTAGGGATTGGGAATTATTGGTCAAAAAATACAATGCTTCTGCGTGTTTTAATCACGCCATCTACTCAAAGATGGCGCAACAAGCATTTTTGTAGTTTCACCCAAAATCTGGTTTTCATAGCAAGTGTTCTTGTTTTTGTGTTGCAAGCCATTGCAGTTCTAACCACAAACGCGGATCTGTCTGCTTTACCTTCGACATCGGATCTCGCAGCAGATGTGTAGCATTTAGGCAGACAACCTCAACTAATCCCACATATTCTGCTACTTCTCTGAGTATAGATATCTGGGCTTTGACAGCAGCAATCAGATTGTCAGGGCAATAAATTGTGAAGTATGGCAGAAAGTGAACACGAGGTCTTCCCCAATAAGACTCGATGAGTTTAACATGACAGTGTTTTAGCAATTCCTCGACTTGTGGGAAAGAATGAGCAATTACCGTTTGGAATTCTTTGATTAGCTCTTGTTCATACCAACTTGTGTTCATAGTTATAACTTTCATGCTGAAAGTAGCAATTGGGAATTTTTAATTGTGAATTAGTTTTTTTACTAATCACTGATAACTCAGCACTTACCAGCCTTGGCGCGAAGATTTTTTGGGATACTGTGTAGTACAAAAAGATCGGCGAAGCAATTTTTTACTCATGCTGGTTTCGTTCTTCTCAAACACTATCAAGTGCAATACTTGCTCTAGGAAACGCCGTTTGTCAAAAATGCCTTGAATTAGCACCTCTAGTTCAGTTGCGCCCTTGGCAGGAAAGTCCTCGCCATCAATGGTACGCCAGGGTAAAAACTCCTGCCAGTCTAAGGTTAATGTACCGACTCGTGCCCGATTTCCATAACTAATAACTAGGAATGTATTGTAATCAAACAGCTTTGGTATTTGTTCAATGTAGGTCTGAATTCGCTGATAACCTGCTTTGAAAGTGGCCTGTTCATCACTTGACTGAATCGAGACAATAACTGCCAAGGGTAAACCATTGATAAAGACAACTACATCAGGATAGTGAGCATAACTCCCCTCAACTACAGTCAAGGGATGAATAGCTAGCCAATCATTGTTCAGTAGATTAGACGTATCAATGAGCCATAATTTGTCATGAACTATTTCTTCGTTATACAGGTATTCAACTTGCACACCATCGGTCAATAATTTGTGAAAGCGGTGGTTATTTTCCAGCAAATCGGAACTCTCTGTACAAGTAACCTGATGGATAGCTGCGGCGATCGCCTCATCCGGTTTTGTCGGGTTAATTTTCTGCAAAGCACTATGAAGGCGCTGATACAAAACTACATCACTATAACTACTCCGCCCGATCTGGTGCTTACCCAAAGCAATGTCTGACTCTAATAAAACTGTATAGCCAATAACCTCGAACCAGGTAAGCAAATATGGTGCGATCGCTTTGCCTGCCACAGGCATCGCTTCTCTTTGTTCGTGTAGCCTGTGGGAGACAGAGGCTTTGCCAATGCGTAGCTGGCTTTTGAGTAAGGGTACGCCCAACCCAGGCATCGCAGATTGTGTGAAATCAAAATGTCGGCGAAGCTTTCTTGTAATACGACTCGCTTTGGCAATTGTTTTTTTTAGCTGTGCTGGATTCATGAACAGTAAAAGACTTAATTTGAGTCAATGCAGCAGCTAGGCACGAGCTGATCAGCATTGGTTGGTATATTTTCGATGGAGTATACGACTTGATAGTAACTATCAAAGCTGAACTTGATCGGCAAGATTGTATCTTGCACTACACATTACCAATAATATTGGTAATGTTGCGATAAACAGTTAGAATTGGCTCTGTATTAATGCCTAACCTTTGTTTCCCCCTGTAAAAACAGGTTGCCAATGTCAAATAAAAGTTGCATAGTACCTCGATAGCCAACCTTGGTAAACTGACCATGATCTAAGCGGTCAAAAATGGGAATTCCTTGACGATAGAGAGGAATTTTTAAGCGTTGAGCGATCGCAACTCCATGAGAGTTGGTAATTAGTAAATCAGACCCAACCGCCAATTGCTCAAAGTCTTCCAAATCGCCGATAGTAACGCTCTTAATCGGAAGTTTTTCTAGCAGAGGAAAGCGTGTCGTTGTCACTGCTGAGTGAATCTCAACTCCTAGCGATCGCAAAAAAGAAACTGTTGACCAAAGTAAATCTGGTTCTAGTGCCAAAGAAACTCGCTTGCACCCAAAGTAAAAGTGATTTTCCAACATCACATATTGCAACTGACGGCGTTGACGGCGATATTTATCCGGTACGCTGACACCACTGATATCCGCCAATGCTTGCAGGAATTTATCTACTGCTACTAGTCCCGTCAGTTCACCAAATACCTCATAAGGTATATTGAATCTCTGCTCCAAAATTTGCGCCCCACCCCGCATACTATCACCTAGTGCCAAAGTGAATACAGAACTGCCAATTGAGCGCAACTGTGCTGCATTTGTGCCATCAGCTGTGATCGCACTAGAAGAATCTTCTATATAACCATCTAATGAGCCAGAAAGGTCAGGTACAACAATAGGTACAAGTCCAAAGGAAGTGACAATCTCTTTGATTTCTTGTATATCCCCCGGTGTGAAGGCAGAACTCGCCAAAATAGTGATTTGCGTGGGAGAAGCGTCTTGCTTAGAGCTTTTTTGGGGGATTTCTCTGACTATACTCTCAACTGCACCAGCAAAGCCATCCTGTAATGTACCTTTGAAATCTGGTGTAGAGACAAGCACAATTGGTAAATAATCCAGTTCTGGGTGACGGTGGCGAATCTCCTTAACAAAGCGCCCCATATCATCCCCTCTAGTTTCCACGAGTCCAGTACTACAAAGACCGATAATTTCTGGTTTGGATCTCTGCACCAAAGTCAAGATTGCTTGTTCAACCCTTTCCTCGCCACCCAAAATGGTTGCAACTTCGGTCATCGCCGTACTGGAAAGGGGAATCGCCTGACGAAAATGTTGTACTAATACTGCCTTAGTCAAAGCAGTACAGCCTTGAGAACCGTGTAATAAAGGCATGATTCCCTTCAACCCCAAAAAGGCTAAAACTGCACCCACAGTTTGGCTTTGCTTCAGGGGATTAACTGCAACTGATGTACTCGTAACACTAATAATTGCCATTAGATGTCCTCCTCTGGAGAATTTCTTACTTCCCCTGCTCCCTCATCCTCATCCCACGGGGCTGGCTGGTATACTTGCTCCCATACAGGATTGTAAAAAGCGGCATACAATTCTCGTGCTACTTCTAAAATTCCTACATACCCTGCATAAGGATGATTGCGTTCTTGATTAATATCTAGGAATGGAATCCTAGCAGTGAGAGAGGTGTCTTGATGGCGTTTATCAGCAATTAACATATCAGCTTGATTTTCGTTAATTATCTGTAAAATTTCTTGATGACTATTTTCTTCTAGAATTATGCCATCTTGACCCAGCAAACTTTTGACTCTAAGTTTATCCTCCTCAGTATTATTATTATTAAGAATAGCAATAACTTCCATGCCTAATTTCTGAGCCGCAAAGATAATTAACCAACTCTTGAAACTTCCAATAGAAAGGATAATGCGCTTACCTTGCAATCGGGTAATATACAGACCGAGTTTTTCATCTATTGCAGCAGTTTCTTCTGCAATTAGTTTTTCTGTACGTTCCTGCAAATCAGAATTACCTAACTTTGCAGCAATATTCCTTAAACATTGATTGATTGACTCTATACCATAGATAGACTCTTCAATATAGGGAATGCCATATTTTTTCTCCATCCCTTTTGCCATATTGATTAGTGCTTTGGAAGAGAGTAACACGTTAAGTTTGGCACGATGTGCATAGCAAACTTCTTTGTAGACAGCATCGCCTGTAATTTTTGCCAAAACTCTAATACCTAATTTCTCCAATAACGGTAGAACATTCCATATTGCACCTGCAATATTATGTTCACCAATTAAGTTGATGTCATCAGGTGTACTATTCTCTGGTTCAGCTGTTCCAATAACGTGTTCTAGCAACGCTTCACCAGCGACACGGTTGCCCAAATTTTGATTCCCAATGAATCCAGGGCAATGTACAGGGATAGTAGGTATTCCTGTTTTCTCAGTGGCATTTTTGCAAACTCCCTCGATGTCATCTCCAATCAGGGCGGTGATGCAAGTGGAGTAAACAAATACTGCCGCAGGTTTGTAGCGTCTTTCTAATTCTAAAATGCCTTTGTACAGCTTTTTGGCTCCACCGAAGATGATATCGTTCTCATCGATGTCGCTGGTAAAGCGTATTTTGTACAGCATCGAACCAGAGGAGAGACTGCTGTAACTTCCCCAAATACTGGCAGCACAGCCGCTTGGCCCGTGAACTACATGAGCAGCATCGGTGATTGGTACTAGGGTAATCATTGCACTATCAAAAGCGCAACTCCCTTGAGTAGTTCCAGGTTGGGGTAATTGTGTGGAAGACTTTTTTTTCTTTTGTATCTGCTGCTGACGAGCATCTTCGGAATTGGAGTCACTGAGTGAATCGTTGATTTTTCCTGATGTGGGATTCATTTGTTTGGTGACAATAGGTAGAATTTGTTAGATGTTAATTGAATTCCCAAAGGCTTTTATAGGACTTCCATTTATTAATGTATCTAAAACATGGAATAAAAGGGAATGAGAAAGAGAATTTATCATTCCCTAAAATATAAACATCAACTAGGTTAGAGAAGGATAAAAAAACACTAACTAAACTATTAAAGTATTAATTCCGCTGTGTATACTTTAGTAGATTAGTGTTAATACGGTGAGGATAAAATACTCAGAGGTTAAGATTAGCTATTCGATTACCTCCATTTTAAAAGATTGGTGAGAAAGTGGGCAAGAATAGCCCACCTAATATTTACTCTGTATTTAGCACCGGAGTCTAAACAAGAACCTTACTTCTTCTAGCTACCGGAAACTATTTCTACGTTTCCTTTTTTCACTGCTTCTAGTGCTTCGCCTTGAACGTCTTCTAGCTTCTTAGCAGCGTCTGCTTGGCTAATCATTTTTGCAGCATTTTCTTCACTTTCAAGGATGCCGAACTCAATCAACAAATCTTCTAGCTCATCCATCTCGATGGGTGTGGGAACTGTAAGATTTGTATTGCCGATAATCTTGTCCGCTAATGTGCGGTATTCATTAGCTTGTTTACTGTCAGGTGCATACTCGTTTACTGTCATCCGGCGCAATTCGGCGTGTTGCACGATATTGTCACGTGGGACGAAGTGAATCATGTGGGTATTCAATCTGGCAGCTAGGGTGCTAATCAGTTCGTCTTCCCGGTCAGTTTGACGGCTATTACAAATCAGCCCACCCAAGCGCACACCACCAGTATGAGCATATTTGAGAACGCCACGAGCAATGTTATTAGCTGCAAACATCGCCATCATTTCACCGGAGGTAACGATGTAGATTTCTTGGGCTTTACCTTCACGAATTGGCATAGCAAAACCACCACACACAACGTCGCCCAATACGTCGTAGGATACGAAATCTACGTCTGCGTAAGCGCCGTTTTCTTCGAGGAAGTTGATGGCGGTGATGATACCACGACCGGCGCAACCTACACCAGGTTCTGGCCCACCAGATTCTACGCATCTGATATCCCGGAAGCCAGTGATTACCACTTCTTCGAGTTCGATATCTTCCACAGCGCCCCGTTCAGCAGCTAAGTGCAACACGGTGGTTTGGGCTTTACAGTGCAGAATCAATCGGGTAGAGTCAGCCTTGGGGTCGCAACCCACAATCAAGATGCGTTGACCCTTTTCCGCCATAGATGCGAGGGTATTTTGCGAGGTAGTAGATTTACCGATACCGCCTTTACCGTAGAAAGCAATTTGTCTAATTTTGCCGTCGGACATGATGATTAATCCTGTAATTGTTTGTTTGGTGAGTCTGTCGGTTTATGAGGCGTTGGCATTTTGTGCCTACCGGAGGTACTTGTGCTGTCAAGTTACAGCAGTGACCTTATGTAGAACGTCGTTGGAGGCGCTCGTTCTACAGCAAAAAGAGTCTGAAGAAAGAACATATTCAAGTTTTGGTCAGTTTTCATTGGCCATTAGTCATTGTTTTTTCTGACTAATGGCTAGAGCGATAAGACATCACTCAAGGAATATTGCAAGTATTACCATCTGCTCACTCAAATGATTTCTCTGACGGTAGTAATACCAATTGGGAAAAAGAAAGCTACAGATGACAAGCTGGAAACCCAAATTCAATCCGAATTACGAATTACGAGTTATCAGTTGTTGTCATCTCCTGAAGGTTGCTCATACCTAAAGAGTGGTTGCAGCAGGAATTTAAATTTACGCAGAGTTTTCCTTTAACCACACAACCAACCATTGCAATCCACTTTAAACAGTCGCTACAACTTCCCCGATTTTACTAATATCGTAACCGCCGAGAATTTCAAATTGTGAGTGAACCATCCGATGTCCCAAAGTACTGAGCAACTGCTGCACTGGTGCTTCTTCTAAATATTCCTTGAGAATCACCAAATCATAACGTGACTGATGTAAGGGGATAAATCCCAGCCCAAAAGCAGTAGCTACAGATGCCGTACTCATACCAGCATCGGCAACTCCTCTGACTACAGCTTGGGCTACATCTTGGTGACTTTTGAGTATATTATCAAAGCCTTGAACAGCATCGAACGGTATCTGCTCTTTTTGGAGTGTTTGTTCCAAAAGCATCCGACTACCAGAACCTATTTCGCGGTTAACAATAGTCGCTCCCCCAGCAACTAAGTCATTAACTGTTCTAATTCCCATCGGGTTCCCTGACTTCAACAAAAGTCCCTCCTCCCAGACACCAAGGGTAATCAGAACTGCTTCCCTCCCAGCCAGAACATCTCGAACAAAGGGAGTATTATACTCACCAGTTTCAGGATCGTACAGATGCATCCCAGCGATGTGCGCCTCACCTCTGCATAGACTGTGCAATGCAGCCATGCTATTGGCGAAGTTATATTGGACTCGCAGTTGGGGATGCCAGCGTTCGGTGGCTCTTGCCCATAGTGAAATCACAGGGGCACAACCAGCAATCACAACCGTGTTGTGAAGTGTGTCGAGATTATCGTCTAAAAGACGGACTCGAACTTTATTTGTACCTGTAAGGCTTGTGCCTTCACCATCAGCCGGAATCATATCTTGGCGAAAAGCATCCTTGCCAATCAAGGGATAAGCTATCCATTGTCCTCCTACACGAGCTATGCTAACTCGCAGTTGTTGGCCATTAGGAATAGGTTTGGCAAGAACTGCTTCAATTTCAGGTAAATCCCGCTCTAACCAGAATAGATCCTCAACTTGACAGCCAAGCGCTTTGGCCAAGCGAAGTGTTATGGCTACTGAGGGAGCATATAGTCCCGACTCTACACCACTAATAGTCTGACGAGTCACATTAGCGATGTTAGCCAAATCTTGTTGGCTCATGCCTAAGCGAGTTCTAATCGACTTCAAGTTATTACGGAGGTCACTATCCTGCTTCATTGGCTTCGTCTGTTAGTTTCTAAAAGCCGTTGCGGATTTAAACATTGCATCTGCCAAGGCGAAAGTGTGGTCTTTGAGTTTATATGATTTCTCTTTGACGACATGACTGTGCTTTCGCTGTCTTGATTCCCCATATAAAAAGACTATCACATCAATTGCCAATTTGCTTGCGAAGCGCCAATTATTTTTGCGGTTGGTTACTTTTTACCTGCTATTATCGCTCAAAAGCCCCAAATTCCGATAAACAGAGCATTTGTCTAGCAGAAGATTTTTACCAGTTTAATTGGTAAATCGTAGTATTTAATACAGTTCAAGTGGAGCATCTGGCGTGTGGGGTTCTTTGCGTTTAATAAGTAATCAAGCGAACATGATATTACTTATACAGATTATGAGTTTATTCCTTGTGCTTCATACACCTGTTCGGTAAATAGCTGAAAATCTAGTTCACACGCCTTCAAAGCTTCAGTGGCTTGTGAGTGATGTAATAATACTATTTTCAAAAATCTTTGCAGCCAATAAATCGGCTGTAGAGGTGTACATATCTAAATAGATATATAGGAATCATATTTGATTTCTGAAAAAATCTCGGTAGTCTTGTAATGGACTGTCATGGCTTTAATGTTGCAAAAAAATTGTAGTAAAAAAATTGCTTTGTTGGGTGGAGGCTTTGCGTAACCCAACATCCTGATAATCAGTTGGGTTACGCAAAGCCTCCACCCAACCTACGTCTAATGCACTATTTTGCGTAGACAGTCCACTACGTGCATTTCAAAAATCAAATACTAGTCCTATAGCAGAAACATGCAATATGCAGGTACAAGATAAATTTGTCCAGAAAATCCCCCAGACTGTTTGGGTTTTGGGGTTTGTTAGTTTGCTGGCAGATATTAGTTCCGAGATGATTAATTCTGTATTGCCCTTGTTTCTAGTGTCAGTTTTAGGGGCGAATATCTTGACTGTTGGCATCATTGAAGGTACAGCGGAGGCAACAGCTTCAATCTTAAAAGTCTTTTCGGGAGTATTGAGTGATTACTTGGGACATCGTAAGGGATTAGCGGTGTTTGGGTATGGATTATCAACCTTTGTGAAACCTCTATTCGCTATAGCTACCAGTCCAACTGGGGTGTTAATAGCTCGATTTGGCGATCGCGTTGGTAAAGGTATTCGGGTAGCACCCCGCGATGCCTTAGTTGCCGATTCCACTAATCCAGAGGTACGCGGTGCAGCTTATGGATTGCGTCAATCCCTCGATACTATCGGAGCATTTTTAGGGCCTTTGGCAGCATTTGCCCTGATGGCTGCTTCTGAAAACAACTTCCGCCTGATTTTTTGGCTAGCACTCATCCCTGGATTGTTTGCAGTGGCTTTATTAACGGTGGGAGTGCGCGAACCAGCAACAAGTGAAACTCAAGAAAACCGAAGCAACCCTCTGCAATGGCAAACTTTAGGCAGTTTGGGTCAAGGATACTGGGTACTTATAGCAGTGGCGCTACTATTCAATTTAGGCAACTCCAGCAATGCTTTTTTGTTGCTGCGAGCTGAACAAACAGGCATTTCTGCCTCCCTCATACCGTTGACCTTAATGGTGATGAACATCGCCTACTCATTCAGCGCCTACCCACTAGGAATACTTTCCGATCGCGTGGGCAAATTTGGCTTACTAGTAGGCGGATTTTTCTTATACGCTCTAGTGTATCTAGGCTTTGCTTTCGTGCAGACACCTTGGCAAGTCTGGGGATTGTTTGCCCTTTATGGTCTGCATTTAGGTATGAGTAAAGGATTGCTGTTAGCGCTAGTGGCAAATAGTATACCTGCAAATCTGCGCGGTACTGCTTTTGGATTTTTCAACTTGGCTGTGGGATTAGCGCTTTTACCTGCTAGTTTGCTAGCGGGTGGGTTGTGGCAAACACTGGGAGCAAAGGCAACATTTATAACTGGAACCTTGTTTGCGTTCGCTGCTGTGTTATTGCTGGTAATTAATAGAAAAAAATATTCACAAATATAAGGTTTTAATTTATCAAGAAGCTCCTCTTTACCCAAGAGCGTCTCTTCCTCAATCTTGATCCTGAACGAATGATTTTAAGCGGGCTGTAACTCTTAATTTATTAAGCCTTCGCACTAGTAACAAAGCTTGTTGTTTATATAATGCTACTGGTAGCAGTCCAGGCAAATTATGCATTAACTCTCTAGCTGTGCCGATGTTACATCCTGATATTATACTTATTTCATTTGCACCGTCAAAAATAGCATCTTGAGCTAAAACTTTCTCGACCTCTACTTGCCAATTGCGAGGAAACATTTCACCCCGCTCAATCCGCTGGAGGCTATTGCTATTTGCCAGAACAACCAGGCGATCGCCACTAGCAAGTTGTGTACGATCAGAAGGCATTAACTTAACAGGCGATCGCTTCAGGCTTTGGTATAAAATTGGTACAACTCCATAACCATAAGCAACCTCAGCCAATAATAATTCATTAAGTGTATCTCCAGCCTCAATCATGTACTCTACTACTAAAATAGTTTGAGTATCAAAGTTAAACAAGCTGAGAATATTTTCTCCAAAAGCCGCAGCAGCAAATACTTCTGCTGATATAGCAGAAGTACAAATAACTTGAGCATAAGGAAACAAGCGTGCTACATTATCGCGAAAGCATTGGTCGTAAATACGAATGATCACACGAGTTTTAGGACTCTGAGCGTATGCCATCAAAGCTATTTCCAAATTCTCCATGTCATCGTCCGTAACGACAACAACACTTTTACTATTAGCGAGATTCACCTTGCCCAGAGCATCAGCAATATTATCAATAATCAGCGGTATTTTGTTGAGAAAATCTGCGTTGAGTGTTGTGCTGCTAATACCTACCAAAGGTTGCTTGAATTCTTGTAACAAAGCCGCGACTCGCTGACCGACTCGATTTAATCCAATAAGTACAATATGGTCTTTTTGGGGGATTGATGGCTGATAACTATTGAAAAACTGGAACTTTGAACTTAACAGAGTATCAGTTAGTAACGCATATAAAACCCCAACAAAACCTATACCCGTTAAAGTTAGTGCGAGGCTAAACAATCGTAACCACCCTGGCATATTTGCTGCTGGTTCTGGTGGCGTTTTAAAATTCACACCGCCAAATATATCTCCGTATCCTCCTAAAAGCAAGACAGCAGTAGCATAAAAGGCTTCTATTATGTTACTTTCAGGATAATTTAAGAAATAGATAATTGTTCCAAAAAACCAAAGAAAAAGTACTGTAATTCCACAGATAATTGCCACCCGCAAACTCTGATAACGATAGAATGTTCGCGAGAGATATGCCATTTTATGTTTGAAATTCTTCCACGCTCTGCCTAATACAATCTCTTGCCATAACTGCCGCCAGTTATACTTACGCACAGTAGCAAGTTGTTTCAAAGTTTTAAGCTGTTCTGTAACTTCGATATAAATAATCGTATCACCTGGGTGTAGTGTCGCTTCTGGCTCCCACTGATGAAATTCTTTAGGCAAGGGAGATGAATCATTAGTGTGACTTAATACCCGACGAGATAAGGTATTTAGTTCATGTATATGCCATTTATTGCCCCAGTCATCACTCATTTGAATGTGACGCTTTACTACCCGAAATTGGCGTTCTTCCAGTTGAAAATATCCGAGATTATCATCTCCAAGGGCTGCAATAGCAAAGCCAGAAGCGGAAATTTGATTTGGCTCAAAGGCAATAAAATTACCAAGAGTTTGACTTAAAAGTTCATTGAGATTTTGTTTGTCAGAACGTACAACCAGGCGAACTTGAGGATTTAGAAGCCTTGCAGCAAAAGCAGCTTCTATATTTACCCGTTCATTACCAGTAACTAAAATTACAGTTCGGCACTGAGAAATATTTGCCTGTTCTAAAACACTGGACTGACGGCAATCTCCGATTAATAACTGTTCTAATAAACTTGATACCTGCAAATTTTTGGGTTGTTCTTGATCAATAGCATTGACAACAGCACCATACTCTTTCAGGACTGCAACACAATGCTGACCCAAACTTCCTAGCCCACAAACTAAAAACCGATCTAGTTTTGTCTGAGAATCTTTAACAGGCTGGTAATTACTTTCTGATGATGGCAGCATATAATACCGCCAATGATACACATTATTTATCTCTATCGTAGAATACCAAAGATATTGGCCAACAGCAATAATGGTATTATTGATTTAATTAAATCATTAACGGCGATGGAGCTCGCCAAAACCGCCTTTCCAGTGCGATAAACTCTCATCTGGAAGGCTGATGGCTCCTACTTTCCTTGCTAACTGCGGGAGAGTAGGGCTTGGCTAAATGCATTACCTGACTCTCCTGTAGAAAGTATCTGTCTACAAATCGCACCTCAAGGAGTCATGGTATGAAAGACTTTCGTCAGTTTGAACCATTTATTGCCTTACCCCACCTAATCAAGTGGTTGCCTATTTCCTTTGTGGTTGGCATTCTTGCTGGAACGGCTTCTGCGGCTCTTTTAGCATCATTGGAATGGGCAACTGATTGGCGAGAATCGCATCAGTGGATTATCGCCTTGCTTCCCCTTGGTGGCTTCTTGAGTGGTTGGATTTATCATCAATTTGGTCAGACTGTAGAAGGCGGAAATAACCTTTTACTGGAAGAAATTCATAACCCCAAAAATATTATTCCCTTCCGTATGGCTCCTCTTGTGTTATTAGGAACAAACCTCACTCATTTATTTGGTGGTTCAGCCGGTCGTGAAGGTACAGCATTACAAATGGGTGCAACTTTTTCAGACCAGTTAACTAAAATATTACATTTTAAAGGGGCTAATCGGCGAATTCTGTTAACAGCAGGTATCAGTGGAGGATTCGCTTCCGTTTTCGGTACTCCCTTAGCTGGAACCGTATTTGGTATAGAAGTTTTAGCCATTGGTAAAATTCATTACGATGCTCTTTTTCCTTCTTTAATTGCTGCGATCGTTGGTAATCAAGTAACTTTGCTATTAGGTTTACATCATACAGCATACCGACACGCTCCCTCTATACCGCCGCTCACAATTTGGGGGCTGATTTCTGCCATTATCGCAGGTGCAATTTTTGGAATAGTCGCAAGATTTTTTGCTCAAGTAACTCACCAAATTAGTCACTTATTTAAAGCAAAAATATCTTATCCTCCAATGCGTCCTTTTATCGGCGGTGCAATGATAGCAGTAATTGTTGGGTTGAGTGGTACAACTAAATACATTGGGCTTGGCATACCTACTATTGTTGATTCTTTTTTCACTCAGCTACCTCCTTGGGATTTTGCAGCAAAATTAGGTCTGACTGCTCTAACTCTAGGAGCTGGTTTTAAAGGAGGAGAAGTGACACCTTTATTTTTTATTGGTGCAACTTTAGGTAATGCTTTATCGTTGCTTTTAGCATTACCTGCACCACTCTTAGCAGGAATGGGATTTGTGGGTGTATTTGCGGGTGCAGCAAATACACCTTTGGCATCAACTTTAATGGGAATTGAACTATTTGGTCTGGAATCAGGAGTATTTATTGCTATTGGCTGTATAGTGAGCTATTTATTTTCAGGTCATTCTGGAATTTACTCGGCACAGCGTATTGGGTTGAGTAAATACTCTGCTGTATATTTAGAAGAAGGGGTGACTTTGGCTAATTATCGACGAGAAAAAATTCAGCCAAAAATTGATTTACCTGATGATGGGGAAGAAGAAATAAGTAATTCTGAGGAATAAATTATAGACGCAATTAGAACCACTAAAATAATTTATCTGTTAGAGTTATTAAGCAAATTGTCTTAAGATTTTAAAAAAGCAAGGAATATGATATTTAGTATCATTACTTTGTTCGGAATAAAATCTTCCTATTTCTAACAATAGTTGATTCATCGCTTTTATTACTTACTCTTTTATTTGAGTTTGCTTTAAGGTAATCAGATAATTCCGGGTTAGCATACCAGTAATGACAAAACTCTGCCCCGATTGCAACCATCGATACCCTTTAGGTAACAAGTTCTGTAGTGCCTGCGGCAATCCTGTTAATGACATTGCTTTTTGTCAGCCAACTGATCTATCCAAAAACTATTCACCACCTAATACTATGCCAGATTTCAGTAGCGAACCGACCCCGGAATTGAGAAATCCCCAAGAAACCTTTCATTCCGGTGACTTAAGCTTAAGAATCCAAGGAGAAGTAGTGCCTGTAGTAGATGTTCATTTAGGGCAACAGCAATCGATTTACTTTGAACATCATATTCTCCTATGGAAGCACCCGAATGTTCGCCTTGGTGTCAAAGGCTTGAAAGGGGCTGCCAAACGTTTTTTTGCTGGGCTACAAATTTTTATCAGTGAAGCACATGGGCCAGGAAATATCGCTTTCTCCCGCGAGGCACCTGGACAGATTGTAGTACTACGATTGGAGCGTGGACAGACAGTTGATGTCCGCGAACATCAGTTCTTACTCGCTACCAGTAATATTGAGTATAGTTTCTTTTTCCAGCGAGGGCTGGCAAACCTCTTTTTTAGTCGCAGTGGTGGTTTCTTTATTGACCGCTTTATTGGTCAACAACAAGGAGGGTTGCTTTTAATCCACGGTTACGGTAATGTTTTTGAAAAATACCTCGCTCCTGGAGAAGTGCTTGATGTAGAACCTGGAGCATGGCTATGGAAAGATTCATCGGTGAAAATGGAGACAGTGACAGCCTTACAATCCAGTGGCGGCATCTTCGGAGCAATTGGGGTAATGCTTGGCGGTATTTCATTCACTCTCAACCGTTTTATTGGCCCTGGTCGTTTAGGATTACAGTCTATGACTTATCACCCACCTGCTTCTGAGGGCGCAAGTCAGGTCGGTGGCAGCGGCAATCTTGGGTAAAGTTGTCAGTCATTCGCTTGAACTTCAAGTCTTTTGTAGGCTAAAACTTGATTTTGATTTAGCTTTTTAACAAGTGTCTTAGTAAAGACCACACTTGATTTTTAATCTCAACTGGTTGTGGATTGGGCGACTGAGTATAGGGTTTGGTTTGTGCAATACTGTTGGTAGAAAGTACACAAATAGTTAATTATCCGTCTGTGTAATACTTGTCACCTCCTCCATTATGAGCTTGCCATGTAGCTCCGACACCAGTGACTTGATATAAACTAACAATCTGATGTGTATAAGCAATACTTTTAATTAGGCTATCTCTTTCAAGGTCAATATTTGCATCAATGTGGTGAGTAATCTGTCCTGTGCAGATTTTGCCCCCCACAGTCCATCAGATGAATTCAATAGCCAAAAATCTTGTAGTCGAGACTGCAATTGTTGTGCCAAGTTTTTATTTGCAGCGATCGCTAGGAACGCTATAGCGGTTCTCAGTTGAGTGAGGTACAAGAACCCCACCCCCAACCCCCTCCCCGCAAGCGATGAGGGGACTATGATGTATCTCATGTGATCAGGAAACGCTATATCGTTATTATCCTAGATACAATCTTGTCTTATTTGTGAGAAAAAATTCAGATAAACCCTAATGAAACAGGCTATTGAGTCTTAGTATATTGTCAAAAACTAAATTGGAGTTTTATATGCCGAGTCAAAAGAAAGAGCCAACCGGATGTGGATGCTCAAATATTCCGATCTCTATAATCCTAATTATCTTAGGAGGTGGATATTGGTGGTTTAGCCAGAGAGGATATCTAGAAATAAGCAAGGTTTTAGATAATAGCAAGAAGATAAATATACATATTTTTAACTCCGCTATAACTAGCTCTCCAACTATTACTCCAACTGCTTCTATAGCTCCGTCAATTTATGTAAAAATTACTCCACCCTTAGCTCCTAGCAACAACAAAACTTTACCAAAAGTAATCTTAAAAGAAAAAATTAAATTGCCTCAAACGCCTTGGGAAAAGAAAGTAATTAGAGGAATTTATTTAACTCGCTATCAAGTTACCAATAATGCTGATGAACAAACGATTCGTGAAAGAGTTCGTTACTATCGCTCTCAAGGATTTAATACAATTATTCACGGTGTTTGGGGGAATGGTTGTACGATGTATAATAGTGAGGTTATGCAGCAAAGCTTTGGGTATAAAAGTTGTCCAAACCAGTTTCAAGAGCAATGGTTAAATTGGTTGATAGACGAAGCACATAAACAAGGAATGCAAGTTCATGCTTATTTTGAAAAGGGGATAAAAATAGATAAAAACAGCCCGATTTTTGATTTAGCGATTAATCGGAAATGGATTGTTCCAGGAGTGGATAAAACCTACTCTGGAATTGATCATTATGTACTGGATGTGGAAGTTCCTGAAGTTGCTAATCTTTTTAAAAATATATTAGTAGAGTTTGTCAAGAAATATCCAAATATCGATGCAGTTCAATGGGATGATTATCTAGGTTATTATGCTGAATTACCAGGAAAAGTTGATCGGACTGCAAATTTAACTAAATTTGTGCAACAAATGGTAACTTCAATGAAAATAGCTAATGGGTCAGTGAGTTTTGATATTTGTCATCATAATCCTTATTGGGCTAAAAAATATTTTGCGGCTGACTGGGAAAAATGGGGTGTGGATCGCGTATTTATTCAAGCTTATAATGATAGTAATTTTGTTGAAGAATTAAATTACGCTCAAAAATATGCTGGAGTTGCAATTACAGATCGGCAGTTTGGTCGTTTAAAAGAATTAGTTGATAATCCCAAAATCAAAAGCATCTTAGTTTTTCCGTTTTCAGGAAATCCAGAAAAAACAGCTTCTAGCTTAAAAAACTCGCTTTGAACATGGAGAAAGTAGCGTAGGCGCAGCCCGTCGTAGACATCGCTCTCAAAGCGGGACTGTAGACATCACCCAAACTATTGAACCTGCTGAAAGAATATCGATTGCCTATTGAACGACCTCTGTTTGGCTGCAACATGAATGCAGATAGTGTTAACTTGGTTTTTGAGTAGATGTTCCAAACCACTTTATTTTGGGACATTTGCTGGTGTCATGAGCGTAATGCTAAAAGTGGCAAAGATGAATTTGTCAAAGCGATGGAGAAAAACCAGTGAATGGACAAACCCTAATTCAAATACAGCAGGATTTACTCACAAAAGCGTATGCTGCCTTTAACGCTCGTGATATTGATTCTGTTCTTGCACTGATGCACTCTGATGTGGAGTGGGCTAATGGTATGGAAGGCGGGTATGTTCGCGGTCATCAGGCGGTGCGTGATTACTGGACTCGTCAGTGGAGCTTGATTGATCCTCATGTTGAACCTACAAAGTTTCAACCCGATGAGAGTGGGCGAGTAGTAGTCTATGTTCATCAAGTAGTGCAGGGTTTAGATGGAAACTTGATCTACGACCAAATGGTTCAGCATATTTACACTATCGAGAATGGCTTAATCCGGCGAATGGACATTCAGGATTCATAAACACTGATATAACTGGATAAATATCCGATCTCTTGTGGCTGAATATAAGGATGCATTTACCTAATCGAAAACGAAACCGTTACACCAATTAGACGGTTATTGCTGCCCAAATACGCCGTGTTTTCTCGTTCAAATAGGGCTTTAACGAATCATACTTGTCTTGAATGCTTTCTACTACCTGGTTAACAGACACCTAAGCCTTTAATTCGGTTACATTCTGATGATCTAACAATTCGGTAAATTGTTCAAGTTATTTTTACATGATGCCTTAAGAACTTTGAGAGAACTCTAGCTAATGCCACTGCCAAGGTTAATCTTTGTTTTATTCGGCTGATGGTTAAGAGACTCGCAGCACCTTCTTAGATGTCAAATGGGCTTCTATACTCTCCCTGAGTTTGTTGCGGGATAAGTGCTAACAATAATCCTATCTAAATAAAGCTGCATAAGCTTTACAGCATCTTAATTCCTCTTCAACTTTTTTAAATGGGCGAACCTACCGACTTAAAATATGGCCAAGATTGGTTTTGAACTAGTCGTGTATCCTCTTGAGCAAACGCAAGAGCATCTCCAGGGCGAAGCAAGCAAATCGATACAGGAGAGGCGATTGCTCCATCTTTGCGGGTTCCAGAGCGCACAGTCGCTACCTGGCAAACATGCTCTGGGGTTGGATCAACTGCCATGATGTGTGCTTGCAATCCATCAAGGCAAGGGCCAAGACCGCGCTGCCAAAACCAAGGCGCACCCCCATCGGAGTACGGTACAATTCGTTTAGCATTCCAGATTTCTGCTACATCAATTAAATCATCGGCATCACACATCATCTTTTGACGTACTTGCCAGCTATTCTCTGGGACAAAAGGAAGATAGCGAGCGACTGATGAAAAGAGATACTGAATCGGATACAGTCCGAAACCTCGATATCCACCAAATAAAGTATCAAGGGGACCATAACGCTCTAAGGCTGTAGCTGCAAGTTTTTTGACATCTCCTAGGCAATCACTCCCTGAATCTCCTGTGAGCGCAACACGGCGATCGCAATACTCGACGAGGTAGGTATTGCCCTGATTGCGAATCTCTGGGTGGAGGGCTTGGGCAACCGTTGGCTGTTCTCCGTAGAAGGGTAGGGCAATAACTCGCATCCTACCAATTTGAGTTTCGTCAAACCAGCGTAGTGTGTGAATATTCTCGAACCCAAGCTGACGCAGCCGCAACGCCATATCAATTGCCAGTACAGATTCTCGCTTAACTTCGGGAACGAAGATTGGGGTGTTTGCACCAACTCGCAGCAACGTTCCTAAATCAAAATGATCGGGGTGAGAATGGGTGATAAATACTGCATCGGGTTGTCCCATTTCCTCTAAGCTGAGGGGTTGGTAGTTTGGCGGATAAAGTTTAGACTTGGGCAACAGAAATGGATCGAAGAGAATACTAGAGTTGCCATCACTGAGCCGTAGGGTGGAGTGACCGACAAAAGTGGCATGGCCCAGTTGAGGCTTGACGGATAGTTCGTTGACTTCAACCAGTGCGCCATAATCACTTAATACGTTCCATAACTCGCGAGCAATGGTTGTAGTTGGAGCATTACTTCCTTCTTGCCATTCCCCTAAATACAAAGCTAGATCGGATAGGAGATTGGGAGATAATTCTTGGATGACGATTGTTTTGCCAATATTGCGTTCCATCTCAAGTGCAATGGGTTTAACAGCTTTGGGATCGGGATATAGCCAATCTTCTAAGAGGACACTATGACGCTGATACAAATCCGCCAGACCACCTGGAACCATTGTTAATGCCAGTAAATCCCGCGAATGAACCACCACATCTGCAAGACCATATCGATTGCGGTGTTCTGTGATGCTGGCGCAGTAGCGACGGATGGTAGTGTCACATTGTCCAGTCACAGCACTACCAAACTTGGTTTCGTCCTGATAGATAAGTTGGAATTTAATGCTGCTGCTTAATCTTTGACGTATCATAAGCAAGTCAATAGTTAAAAGTCAAAAGTCTACAATTTCAGCCAGCTACCTTTATAATCGACGTTTGATCTCTACGCAACGACCAGCCATGTTCGGTGTGGGCAAAGGGTAAGGCAAGTTCTGCGATATGATGCTGCCCTTTGGAGTCAACTAGCCAAGGTTGATTGACTAACTCTTCTACAATTAGCCATCGGGTGTGTTTTTGTAGGTCTTTTTTGAAAAAAGACTCAAGGGCTAAAGGGCTGTCCCGATGTAAAAGGAGTGAAGGCTTATCCTCTATTTGCAGATTGAGCAGTATCGGCCAGCTATACTCAGCAGCTAATTGCTGCCATCTGGCAAAGCGCTCTGTTCCAATCAATTTGGCAAGTTCTGCTAATACTTGCCCACTCAAAACTGTCCGCCGAGGACGGACGATCGCTTCTTTTGGCAGCTGAACACGAGGAGTGAAACGAGGTGCAGTCAGTTCAATCTGCATCGGCATTGTGAGAGCGCGAAAGACCGCCATCGGGTTATCTTGAAAGGTAGTCCAAAGTAACTGCTCAGAGATGGGGTCACGGGTATTAACCGCAGCCAAGGAAAACCAAAATACTGCAACAGGGTTGGGCGAAGCCGATCGCAGTTTTAAAAAAGGCAATTGTGTTTTTGGATCTAAAAAAATTTCTGCATCGGCTAGAGATGGAGTATTTTGACTCGCCCCCCACAACTCAATGGGAAGAAGGTTGAAATGGGGACGAGCCAGTACATTTGGATTTGACTCAAAGGGACTTTTTAGTTCTGCAATTTGAATTTGATGTTGGCTTGCCAAACAGTCAAGCTTTTCTTGAAACCAAGAATGCAATAAATTATTCTCATTCAGTAAGTCTTTAAACCGAGCAAAGATTCGCACCGGATCATCACTAATCCCGTGAACTACCAGTTGGAAAGACTCAAATAGACCCGTGAACAAACAACCGAAAGGAGCTTTAGACAGAGGCGACTTTGGCGAATTGCTGCTGGTTTCGAGAACGACTACTTCTGTATTTTGCGATAGCGATCGCTCCCACGCGTCCAACCGGGTGACAACTTCAGGATGGCTATGAGCTGTTCTCATTTCAGAACCCAAGGTGGATTTGAGATCCCCAAGTGCAACACCCTCGGCAAATTCCTGTTTCAGCCGCTCACGAAATGCCATCCGCATTGCCGAGGCTGGACTTGCACCTTCAATCCAGCAACGCTCATAGTCTGCGAGTGTTTGAAGTAATATGTTTTGCTGCACCTCATCGATGGCAATCCGAAACGGTAGTCCCAAATCGCAGTGCAACACTGGCTTGGTTAGCTGGGCGAGCGAAACATCAAGGGCTTGAGTGAGTTCTTGAATACAAGTCTTTGCTTGTTGTAAATAATCCGCAAGTGTATCCAGAGACATGAAATCAAGCTTTGCCGCGAGAGTATCGCAAAGGCAATGCAGTTCTTGGATAGTGCTATTCCAGAGACACCGATCTGGCTCAATTAGTTTGTCTGCTGCAATTGCTAATGCTTCCCAAGGATTTTCAAAGCGATCGGGCAGATCGAGTCCGCCTAAAAGCACATCCCCATCAATGAAAAGATGCAGAATATCTTCTAGTTCTGCTGCATGGTTCCAGCGAGGTAAGGCTGCCACTGTTTTAGCTAATTCATCTAATGTCCCCAGATCGAATTTGGCCAGTTCCTCTAAGAGGATATCCACAATTTCCTGAAACTCGATTTCACGCTGCTCGACTAACCCCTCTGGAGTGCGACCCCAAAAGCGCCAAGAACCATCTGCTTGTCGTCTCAAGGTTGGATTCAATCGCCAAGTTGCACCTTGACGATAAATTGAACGTTGAGCTAGCGATCGCAATATCGTTTGAAAAGGACGGAGGTCAGGTGTAAATGAATACTTAGCTGCAACCGACTCCTGCCGCACCGTCTTGGCAAACTCGACTAAACTCACACCAGCCCATAAGCCGTATGGTGTTGTCCGTCCCACAGCCCGCGCTAGATAACGATACAGTGCCGTCTCCAGATGCCGAATTTTTTTAGTCCGTTTTCCCTGTCTTTGTGGCAGCCCACGCTGTATTTCCGTGACGAGTGACGGATTAGACAACAGCAACGCTTTCATAAACCATGAATCTGCTGCGGTCATCTGCCAAAGGCGATCGCGCTCGTCTTCATACACCTGCTGATAGGCTGTTGTATATTCCTTCCAGGTGCGATCGTCATTTGTCCGGCTTGCTGCTAACGCTAGGCTTGCAAGTTCCTGATTTCCAAAACTCTGAATATTCTCGATTGGCCAAGCAGCAGCCCGCAAAATACCAACAGGGGCAAGCTCAAATTGTTTTCTGGGATGATTCATCAGTCGTTTATATCCCCTTGTGGGCGGGCATATCTAGCTGTAGCCACGCGGCGATGATTGGTGAGCAGTGGATCGATTACTCTAGTGTAATGTTGCTCCAGCTTCAGTACTGCGGTGAAATCTCGCATCACAGCTGAGTATCCCTCAATACTCAAGCCTGCTTCCTTTAACCATTGCTCTGTATCTTGGCTATCGAGTAAATCAAATTGCTCTCGAAAGGAGTCAGACATTGTTTGAATTTCAATATCAGAAATCTTCAGTCCCAAGCGTTCTGCTTCTTGAACTGCCAAATAAGCCAGTAGAACTTTTTTGTTCATCACTTTTTCGTTCTCCCCTAAACGGGTGAGAATCTGAATATCATTGGTACTTTTTGGTGACTCTGGTGCTTTCTCAGACTGGGCATCAGCCAATTCCGGCTGAACGAGAGAAGTTTCGCCAGCTCCAAAATGACGGAGATAGTAAGTGAGGGGATCTGAGGGGAAATCTTCGGCTGTCTTTGGCCACTTTGGACACTCGAAACGACCATTGCGTACACAAATAACCTTTTCATAACTACGAGCCTCACCCGCCAGCCAAAAAATTAACCCCGGCATTTTGCCCATCATTACATCGTCAAGAGCTTGTCCGGCCATGTGGGTAAAGAAGTTTGCTTCTGGATGCTCACCTGGTAAGACGGAAAAATCCTGTGAACGAAAATCAATGGTATAGTTTAGCCGTTCTCCATCTCCGGCATGAACCACCAACTGCCAAACAACCTGCTCGGCAGGGAAACTAGTCCAACTGCTGTGAGTCTGTTTGAACTGATGTTTGAGCCACGAAACCAAAGGCCCGGCCAAGAATACATCTAGCTTTTGTTGCAAGGTACGCCGTTCTTCAGGTGTAGACAATCCTGTGAGGGTGCTGATATCGATTGGTTCCCAGCGCAACCCAAGAGATGGCTTTTCTCTAACGAAATCAGCTGACTGTTCATGTCGTTGCGGAGGTTGCCCAGCTTGAAGCTCAATCACATCACCAGGACGCACCGTTATCGCTCGCTCTAGGGAACCAAGCCGACGTTGCAACAAGCGAACTGTTTCTGCTGAACTTAACGGAAACGCATAGCGGTTAAACCAGGCGTGCCGACCACTAAAGCACAGACCTGAGGCGTAAGGGAACACCAAAGCAGGGTTGCAGGCACATGCCGCTTCCAGCCAACTGACTACCCCTTGCCGATCAAATGTTGCTCCCATACCGTGCAAATAGCCCATACTGGCACGTACTACTGGCTGATACTTGGTTGAAATCAAATCAATGGCACCGTATTCTTGCGTGATTCGTTCTCCAATTTCCGCCGTTACTTCTGCATCTGCCATGTGCCAGAATGCGCCAGTTGAATCTCGAACTAACAGCCCAAACTCTGGTTCTTCATGGTCTGAAGGAGTGGGGAGCAGGTAAGTTTGTCCAAGGGCGATCGCCTGCCAAGGCTGACAGATGATTATTTTTGAGAATCCGATCTTTTGCAGCTGTTCGACCAGTGCCGGTTCATCCGCAGTGATCACAGGCAGTTCACGCTTAAGCTTCTGGAGGGTTTCTAAATGAAAGTGATCGAAATGTCCATGAGTCACCACCAAAGCTGTTAGGTTTGGTAGTTTGTCTAACTCAAATACACGACCAGGATAATAAGTAAGCGTGCCCTCGACAAGTGTATCCGAGAAGCATGGATCGAGGAGGATGCGTTGATCGGTAGTTTCAATGTATAAAGCGGCATGACCACAAATTGTGACACGCATGAGAATTGTTTCCGTTGTTGGTACTGTCAGAAAATAGTAGCCGACTTTACAGTAAAAGGGAAAAATCTTTAAGGAATTTAAGAAGCAAAATATCAATTGCTAAGATTGGTAGCAAATAATTCCTAAATGCCATGAAGCTTGCATACTGGAATACAGAGGAGTACTGAGTCATACGTGTGGAAAAGACAATACACAATGTCGTAGTTTTTGGCGGAGGTAGTGCTGGATTTCTCTCTGCCTTGGCTTTGAAGGTGAAGATGCCCTGGTTGAACGTGGTTGTAGTCCATTCCAAAACCGTTCCAATTATTGGAGTGGGTGAAGCGACTACCGCCTGGATACCTTGGTTTCTACATAAGTACCTAGAATTAAACCGAGAGCAATTTTATGAAGAAACACAACCTATCTGGAAATTGGGAATTAAGTTTATTTGGGGGGATTCTACTCAGTCCCACTTCAACTATCCTTTCGTGACTCATCTGGCAGATAAACTCAGTGTTTTAAGTAAAAGTACCGCTTATTATTGTCTGGATTCAACTACAGAATCCAGTATTTATTCACTGTTGATGGAGCAGAATAAATCGCCTTGCTTCCGTAAAGAAAATGGCGATTTTGTTGTTGATGAACGCTTTGGATACCATATTGAAAATACCAGTTTCGTTTCTTACTTAGAAAGAAGAGCGGCTGAACTTAACATAAAAATTATTGATAAACCTGTTAAAAATACTGAGGTTGCAGAGAATGGCTACATTCGCCAGCTGAAATTTTCTGATGGCACAATATTGGCTGGCGATCTATTTGTTGATTGTTCTGGTTTTCGCTCGACGTTGCTAGGAGAGACTCTGCAAGAACCCTTTTGCAGTTTTTCTAACAGCTTATTTTGTGATTCTGCTGTCACGGGCACATGGATGCGAGATGATGCGATCTACCCCTTTACAACCGCCCAAACTATGCAGAGTGGGTGGTGTTGGCAAATTGATTTGCAGGATAAAGTTAACCGTGGCTATGTATATTCATCTGCTTTTATCAGTGATGATCATGCTCTGCAAGAAATGAAACGTCAGAATCCCTTAATGAGCGATGAGCATAATCTTATTAGGTTCAAGTCAGGGCGACATCAACGATTTTGGGTAAATAATGTCGTCGCCGTTGGCAACGCATCAGGTTTTGTAGAACCCCTAGAATCAACAGGATTACACATGATTGGCGAAACCATTAAATATGTGTG
Organism: Nostoc sp.; assembly: GCF_036917935.1. Taxonomy (GTDB): domain Bacteria; phylum Cyanobacteriota; class Cyanobacteriia; order Cyanobacteriales; family Nostocaceae; genus Nostoc. The sequence continues at coordinate 188,549 of NZ_JBALEL010000060.1, forward strand.
TGATGTATTGATTGATTCCGATCAGCAGCCAACCGCAGGATTAATTAATCTAGCGAATCGAGCGATCGCCGAAAAGTGGGATGATATTCGTGATTTTTTATCGATTCACTTTAAGTTCAATCGTCGAGTAGAATCAGAATTCTGGCGACACTGCTGGCAGCAAACTGATATTGGTGATGCCGAAACAGTAGTAGACTTTTTTCAAAACAATGGCCCATCACCAATTGGTCAACTCCTGCTGCGTAAAAATAGTGTTTTTGGATATAACGGCTATCTGAATCTGCTTATGGGTCAACAGGTTGCCACAAAGTATCAAAGCAACAATGATACCTTGGATTTAGATAATTGGCGACAAGTCAAAAACTATTTCATCAAGAATTGTGCTAACGCCTTACCAATCCAGGAGGCGATTCAGGTTGTTAAACAAAAAAAATGTCAATGGCTGACTTCATAGATAACATTCCCCAGGTGCCTCGGATTAATCCCAATGCCCATTTAATTCTCAGTGAAACGGGTGAGGTTTGTAGCTGGGTGGGCAGCGAAGTGTTTGTTCTCGAAGGCATTCAGCCCAGCATTATCCGCGAACTGTTGGTGCTGATTGATGGAGTTCGTCCGCTTGAGGCAATTTATGCTGAACTTGCAGACTCTAGCGATCGCAACTACTTAAACGAGATCATCTTGGCTTTAAGTAAGCTGGATATTATTGAAGAGGTAGTAACTGAAACCCCACCCCAAAATCATCGCTGGGATTTGCCCATAGTCTCTAAGCAGTTAGGTCAAAAGGCGATCGCTTTACTAGGCAATCACCAATTACTTGATCTTCTCGATCAAACATTTGCTGCCGCAGGTTTTCATAATCGTCGCGCTTTTTATCTGAAGAATTTTGAATCCTGTCAAACGTCTAAGTTTCGCGCCCTTCAGCAAGAACGGATACTCGTCAACGGCACTTTAGCATATCTATCCTCGCTAGCCCCGACAGCATACCAAGATAGTCTAGACTCTGTTAGTATTTCTGGGTTATGCCAACTCTTTAAAGAATTCGACTTTGTTATTTGTGCTTTGGAAGGTGTACCATTTCAGGCACTGTTGGATGTCAACAAGTCGGCGCTAGCCAGTGGCACTCCATGTTTATTTGTCACCGCTTCTCAGGAAACAGCACTTATCGGCCCAACGGTTATCCGAGGTGCAACCGCTTGTTTTGGCTGTCGAGTCATCACCCTGGAAGGGTTGCCATCGGTATTTCAAGATATTTGGCCGCAACTTTCAACCCCAATCGTTGCCAAAGCGGATAGCCGACTCTTATCCTCTGTAGCGCAGACTTGTCTTGAAGAAGCCATTTCGCTTCTAGGCCCGACCTTAACACCAACTCGTGCAACCAACGTTTTGAAAATTACAGGACAGGGCGATGCCTACGGCGGGCTATGCCTACGCACCGTTAAACGGCTTCTCCCTAGCAGTGAGTGTCACGAGTGTGCCCCGCGACTAGATGAACCGTTGGGAGTTATCGAACGAAGCGCGATCGCTGCTGCTGCTGAAGAAATTGGGCGGATCTGGCCGAACTCACCCAAGGCAGCAATCCGCCCAGCAGCCGATGCTTACCAAACTGTGGGCATTTTGGGGGGCGGCACAGCCGGTTATCTCACGGCTTTAGCCTTTCGCGCTTTCAGACCAGACATTAAGGTGACTTTGCTGGAATCGAGTGCCATCCCGGTGATTGGTGTGGGCGAGGCAACTACTCCAGAACTGGTTAAGTTTCTCCATAGTCCCCGCTTTTTAGGGCTAGACATCGTTGATTTTTATCAGCGGGTTCGTCCTACCTGGAAGTTGGGAATTAAGTTCCAGTGGGGACTGCCTGATGATTATGAATTTACGTTTCCGTTTCAGCGAGGACGCTTGCTAGAATCTCTCCTCTATGAGTCAACGCTGAACAATCAGTCTTTGGGGGCAATGCTGATGAGTGCCGATCGCGCTCCTATTTTTGATCGTGGCGATGGTACTCCGTTGTCCCTACTTCACCAGATTCGCTGGGCCTATCACCTCGATAATCGGCGGTTTGTTCGTTACCTCCAAGAGGAAGCGATCGCCGCCGGAATACAGCATATTGATGTGCAAATTTGTGATGCCCAGATGTCTGCCGATGGTGAAACCATTACCTATTTAATCACTGAGGATGGGCGGAAACTAACTTACGATTTATATATTGATTGTTCAGGCTTCCGTTCGTTGTTGTTAGAGGAGAAACTTGGCTCAAAATTTGTGAGTTACCAAGATACCCTCAGCACTGATCAAGCGATCGCTGCTACCGTTCCCCATAATGGTACAGTTAAACCTTACACTCTAGCCGAAACCATGAATAATGGCTGGTGTTGGAATATTCCCTTTGAGGATGCCGATCATCGGGGGTATGTGTTTTCTTCAGCATTTTGTAGTGTTGACCAAGCTCTAGAAGAAATGCGTGCCAAAAATCCGGGGATGGGCGACCCTTGGGTGGTGAAGTTTCGTTCTGGGCGGCATGAGCATTTTTGGAAAGGCAACGTTGTGGCGATCGGAAATTCCTATGCCTTTGTAGAACCACTAGAATCAACAGCGATCCACATGATCGTTCTAGAATTGGAACTCCTGCTTACCAACCTTCCAGCATCAAAACGAGATGAAGGAATCAAATCTGTACTCAACCGCAAGATGAGCGATCGTTGGGATGCCCTGCGTTGGTTTCTCGGAATTCACTACAAGTTCAATCACCGTCTATCTACTCCCTTCTGGCAAGCAGCCAATAGAGACACAGATATCTCTGGCGCAGCAGAGCGACTAGCGTTATTTAGTGAGCGGGCCCCCCTGTCTTATCGAAATTCTCTGTTTTATACACTACATCCTCCAGAGTTTTTCTCTGACGATCACTCCTATGACACACTCTTAGCTGGTCAACAGGTATCCGCCCGCTTTGTCGAACCCGTCGAAGATCCAGCCACTTGGCAACGCCAAATGGCAATTCTCAAAGGGCTGGCTAGCACCGCTATGCCCCAACATGAAGCCCTCTCCTGCTTGCGCGAGAAACGGCAAGATTTGCTTTACGACTTTGCCAAGCGCCAAGATAGTTGGTTACACACTTGGCTTCCTGCCTAATAAGCTAATCGGCATTTACAGCAATTTTCAGGTAATTGAACCACAAATGACGATTGCTATAAGTGCTGAAAAAAATCGGTTCCACAAATCCAATCTAGCGGTCGATCAGAATAATATGCTGAAGTAACAATAGATACTCGTGCTTTAATACATCTGAATGATTTTTTATGTATCATATTAAGCACACGACACATGACTTCTAACTAGTGCTTTTGAAAAATGCGATCTCAAAACCGTTACATTAAAAGGTTAGGATCGCACAAAAAAAATGATGAATTTAAAACGAACTTTTTATCAGACTGGTGTTGTTAATGCTGCTTTATCAAATCAAACGTAGGCATCTCCATTTTTTTTATGAGGAAGTGCCTTGAGATTTCGCTTTTTAGGTAGGCGTTGCATGACAATATTAATATGAATTGAAGTGAATTCTGATAGCTATCAAATTGTCGGTTAGACAGACAAGATACTGAGATAAACCGAGAACAAAAATACTCATTTGAGATATTATCTGGTTCATCTTCATCAAAAAACACTCTGCTATTCCAAAGGCAATAAATACTGAGGCATTCTCTTTGATGTTACTGCACTACCTCAAATATTATTCTGTTCTATTGTCAGCCTAAAACATATCTTTATTTAGCAACGCCTCTAGTCACGACGTTTATTCGTACTGACACTGTAAGCCTGAAATCAAGGCTACCAGCAACACATAATTGTATCTCCAACTTTGGATGAAGCCAGCCCACCAGCAACACTTTCTAACTCATTTTCTGACAATTCTCGGTTAGTCGGTCTTGCTTTAATACCGTTAACGCTATTAATAGACCGGATATTCACAGATGGAGAAGCAGTTGACAAACCTAGAACCTTTTTTTCAGCAGAAACCATCACGGCTTTTACGTCATCAGTGTTAAAATCAAAACCATTTGACTGGCCTTGTTCAACAGCGATTCTTGCAAACTCGCCTGCTTCAGTAGCATCCAAAGCCTCACGCAACTGAGAATTGCTTGGTTGCCCTAAAAAATTTTCATAGTATTCGACAAAACTTTGCTGAGACATTTTCAACTCTCCTTAAGATAAGATGCTTGGTTTTATACTTTGGGATCTCGAAGTAGGTAACTAAATCTGAAAGTCAGGTGATTAACTTCAAAAGTATTAATCCCAAACCACTAGGCAACATATCAGCTATATCACCGAGGGTTTAGTATTTTCCAATACAATAATTGCTTAAAGCATGGGCTAATGTCTAGCTAATTTTAGTAAAGATTTGTAATTAATAATACATTAGCTTTGGATTTTACAATTAAAAAATTAACATTGGAATTGACAAAATGGTGCTAGTTGAAGCTTAAAATGTTACATAGGCCACTTTATATTTCTCTTTAGTAGCTCATCACATCATGTATGCGTTGTTAATGCAATTATTTGGTGTTAAAGCAACACTCAGCATCCTGTGCTTTGGCAAGCCTTCTAGAACTGGGACTCATACCCGACAGACAAAGCCCAACTTTACCGGAATTAATGGGTCTAAAGCCCCGTCGTTCTACGACGGCTTTATATTATATTTCCAGGGCAATCCTTTGATAGTCTTATGATGGAGGTGCTATAATAAGATAAGTCAAATAACAAATATTCATGCTAGTTTTTGAGTTCAAAACCTACGGGAAAGCATTGCAGTTTCAAGCAATTGATCAAGCGATCCGAACGACTCAGTTCATTCGGAATAAAGCGATCAGATTGTGGATGGATGGGCTTGCTAAATCTTGGGTTGAACTTTCACGGCATTGTGCATTATTAGCGAAAGAGTTTCCTTGGGCATCTAAGCTAAACTCAATGGCTAGGCAAGCCGCAGCCGAACGAGCATGGGCTTCTATATCTCGATTTTATGACAACTGCAAGAAAAAGATATCGGGTAAAAAGAGCTTCCCTCAGTTTCAGAAAAACTGCCGTTCTGTTGAGTATAAATCCTCAGGCTGGAAGCTTGCCGATAATCGTAAATCCATAACTTTTACTGACAAAAATGGTATTGGTCGATTAAAGTTAAAAGGCACTCGTGACCTGCATTTTTATCAAATAAACCAGATAAAACGGGTAAGATTGGTAAAACGTGCTGACGGTGTGTATGCTCAATTCTGCATTGATGTAAACCGAAGAGAATTAATCGCTCCAACTCATCAGACAGTTGGTTTGGATGTAGGGTTAGAGAGCTTCTACACCGATTCCCTTGGGCAAAAGATTGAAAATCCTCGGTTCTATCGAACTGGGGAACAGAAAATGAAACGGTCACAAAGACTTGTTTCTCGCAAAGTTAAAGGTTCTAACAACAGACGCTTTGCACGAAAGAGATTAGGTAGAGTTCACCTCAAAATAAGTAGACAGCGTTTTGACCATGCCGTGAAATTGGCAAGGTGCGTAATCACATCAAACGATGTAGTCGTCTATGAAAACTTGAGGATTAAGAACATGGTGAAAAATCATTGTTTGGCAAAATCAATCAATGATGCTGGATGGTATCAATTTAGAGTTTGGTTAGAGTATTTTGGGAAAGTATTTAAGAGGATTACTATTGCAGTAAATCCCTCGTATACAAGTCAGGAATGCTCTAACTGTGGCGTAATTGTGAAAAAATCCTTATCTACTCGTACACACGTTTGTCAGTGTGGCTGCAAGTTAGATAGAGATCATAATGCCAGTATAAATATCCTTAACTCAGGATTGGGTACGGTAGGGCATACTGGAACCTTTGCGCTAGACGCAAGCAACGCTTGGGGAGATGAAACCTCTACTCCTTCTGGGGTAACCCTGATTGAGCAAGTTATGTCTTAGATTCAAGAATCCCCGTGCGTTCACGCCGGAGAGTGTCAATCAGCACATGGAAATTTCATCCTTTTGCTCAATAATTCGGATTATCGCTTCAATTAATTTCCCTGAACGACGCCAGTCAAACCCGTGGCGGTGAAAATTGAACATTGCTACTGCGGCAAGTATATCAGCCAGATCCTGAGTCAATTGACCAAGATGCTGAAGATTAACCAATTCCTTTGCAAGCATGTTGTTAGCTGTTGCATATTTTTGTAATACATCAGCTTCTTGTCCTGCTACGGTTCCAGACTCAGACAAAGTTTCGAGAGAAAGTAGTTCAATTGTTGGAATTGTGGCTTCAGGAGGTGTAGGAATCAAAGCCCTTAAACTGTGCCAGGCTGCCAGAATAAATACTTGATCTGACAAAGCACGGCTAAAGAGATCGTGCAGCACAGTTGGAAGAAGTAAGTCTTTGGGGATAATACTAAGGTTATGTTGATCGAGATGGTCAAGTATAAGCCATATTGAAGTGTCTGCGTCAAAGTGCTGATGAACAAACTTCATGGCTTCAAGCCCACCAAATTGATCGCTTTCTGGCTGATACTCACTAAAGAAGAATAGATTAATAAAATTCTCACCTTCAAGAGGATACATGAGGTCAGAGATTTGTGCGATCGCTTGTTGCCGATCCACTGTTGTAAAAAAGCGCACCCGCATATCTGGCGGTTTTCTCATAAAGAAGAAACAGCGTAACAAATTATTACTCCGCCAGTAAGTAAGCAACGGTTCGAGTCGGGCAAAGAGGGCACGCGCACTCGATAGTGCATTACCCTTATGCCTGACGAGTCCCACGTTAAGTTGCACCCAATTCCCGTTTTCCCAGTCCTTATTACTAGATTGTGTAGTTGAAGTTGATTCTTCGGTCATGAAATGTCTTTTAACATTGCATAAGTCCATTGCATAAGTCCTATGTTAAATCAAGAAAAGAAAGGTTGACAATAGAAGCTGGCTTAAAGCAGCATTACGGCATGTTAGCAATAAAAAAACATGGTTCTCGACAACATTGATCGTATCGAAGCACCTTCAGCAGATGTGTTTTATCAAAAGTATATTCTGCCGCAGCGCCCAGTGATTATCACTAATATGTTTGACAATTCATCACTGCGTCAGATGGATAGCTTTGAAAAGGTAAGAACAGGCTTGACTGACATCCCAGTTCAAATCTGTTCAAATTATATTGCCCATCTGCTAGATTCGACATCAGCCGATGTCCCCCGCATGATGAACTTGGGTGCATATCTTGATTTCCTGCAAGCAGAACCCACAACTCTTGATATTTGTGTTGAGTATCCTACACCCCAAAAGCTGCTTGAGTTATTGCCCTTGAATTTATACCAAAATTTAAGTCATGAGAGCGATTTATACTCGAACATGTTTATCGCTGCTAGCAATAACTATGCTCATTTGCACTATGATGCTGATCAACGTAATGTCTTATTGTTTCAAATTTTTGGCACAAAACGATTTGTATTGATTCATCCGCATCAAACTCAAAAGTTAGATGCCATTGATCAGGCTAATCTATGTCGTACAAGTGGCATCTTCCTGGAAAATATGTCAGAAGCTGAGAAAACAGATTTTCTCCGATATACCAACGCATTTGATGCGGTACTTTACCCTGGCGAAACTATTTTTATGCCGATGATGATCTGGCATTATATTGAGTATTTGGAACCAGCCATGTCAATTGCTTATCGTTTAGGACGCAACTCTTATAATCGTCGATTGGCTAATCTGTTTCCAGCCCCCTCAGTTGATGTTCAGTTCTTGTCGCTGTTGCTGCAAGATGAGACAAAAGCACAATCACATCATCTGGAATGGTTGGAAAAACTAGAGGCTGCAAGCCATTCATTGTCGGGGAGTGAAAGCGATCGCAGGGACACTTTGAACTACCTATCTTTAAGGATTCGGGGGCAATATCTTGGCCTTGAACCTATCAAGAATATTCGGGAGTTGAGAAGACGTGAAGTGATGCTTAACAAATCTTTGATAGGAAAAGTATAACTTAATTGATCATATTAAGAAGTTATGTTAAGGCAATACGCTTGGGTTAGCGCCAAAACCTTAAACTGCGTAGGTTGGGTTAAGGAACGAAACCCAACATTTCCAAGGCTTTGTTGGGTTGCGCTTTGCTTAACCCAACCTACAATTTTTCACAAAGCCAAGCGTATTGTATGTTAAGGGACTGCGATCGCAAATATCATTGCTAAACACTTGCTTGCTCTGACCGAATTAACCGTGCATAGGAACCATCAAGCTGGGACATTTCTTTGTGGTTGCCTCGTTGCACAACTTTACCCTTTTCTAAAACAATGATTTCATCACAGTCGCGGATGGTACTGAGGCGGTGAGCCACAATAATACAAGAGCAGCCTCGATAACGCAGATTTCGGTCAATAATTTTTTCCGTCTCTGTATCTAGGGCACTGGTTGCTTCATCCATGATCAGAATTGTCGGATCGTTGACTAATGCACGAGCAATTTCTAAACGCTGGCGCTGTCCTCCACTGAAATTAGCAGCACCCTCAAGTAAGTTGCCTTCATACCCCCCAGGTAAAGCCAAAATGACTTCATGAATGGCAGCATCTTTGCAAGCTCGCACTAATTGAGAATTTGACACTGTATCATCCCACAAAGTCAAGTTATCTCGAACTGTGCCGGCGTATAGAAAAATTTCCTGTTCTACCATTGCCAGAGAATTAGAAAGTATCGCTCTTGGAATTTGCTCTCTGGGGATACCATCAAAGAGAATTTCTCCCGACCAAGATTGATAAAGTCCCGCGACTAATTTGGCAACTGTTGATTTCCCAGAACCACTACTACCAACTAAGGCTACTCGCTGTCCTGGTTTTAGTTGAAAACTCAGGTCTTGAATTAGAGGCCCATCTGTTCGTGAGTAGCCAAATGTAACATTTTTTAATTCTATATATCCCTTAAGTTCGCAGGATGAAATATCTTGTAAGGGTTTGGCTGTAGAAGTATGTAAATTATGACTGTCCAATTCTGGATCGATTGCGTTTTGCAACACATCATCCAGCCGATTTAAGTCTCCTTCTAGTTCCTGTAAGGTACTGCCGAAATTAACCAGAGAGTTGACTGGAGTCAAAAAGCTAGTCATTAAACTTTGGAAAGCAATCAACATCCCAATGCTAAGATGCCCATCCATGACTCGTAGACCCCCAATAACTAAAACTGATAGGGAACTTAAACTAGTTAAGAAAACAGGTAAAATACCTAGTACTTGATTGGTAACGCCTAATTCCTGCTGACCGTTGATAAATTTTGTGTAGTACCCCGACCAACGGGAAAAGAAATCAGATTCCAACGCTGATGCTTTGAGAGTTTCCATACTTTGAAGAGCAGCAATTTCTGTACCTGCAACTTTGCCCCGATCTTGAATAATTCGCATATAAATATCTGTGCGCTGCCGCGAAATCCACTGCAATGTCAAAATATTAATCGCAGCAAAACAGATACCGATTGCAGTTAGCACGCCATCATAAGCAAACATAACTATGGCGTAAAATACTACCATCATGGTATCAATCACAGTCCTGGCCAACTGCCCCGATAACACTTCTGCAACTTTAGTATTGATATTGATTCGACTGCTAATTTCTCCGGCAAATCTTTGGGAATAAAATGATACTGGCAAGCGAAGAATATGCTGGATGAATTGCCCGGACATCTCCACCGATAACTTAATATTTAGCTTTCTCAGAAACCGTCTTTGTAGTAATGTCAGCAACACCTGGATAATCACAGTAATTGACATTCCCAAAATCAATGGGCGCAACCACTCTGTACGATTTTCTACCAGAATATTATCGACAAAAATCTGATTAAAAACCGGTAAAACTAATCCTGGAATGACTAAAAAAAATCCTGCCAGAAAACAATAGAGAATAGCTCCCCAAGAACCCTGCAAACGGTCAATGAGTGCGCCTATTAAGCTAGGTTTGCGACCTCCACGTTGAAATTCTGTCCCTGGTTCCATCACCAGGACAACCCCTGTATAGGCTTCATCAAATTCTTTGAAGGAGACTCGCCTCGGCCCCGTAGCTGGGTCGTTGAGATAAACCCAATCTTTTTTAAATCCTTCTACTACTAAGAAATGATTAAAATTCCAGAAAACAATGTATGGCGGACGAAGTTCTTGTAATTGTGCTAGCTGCTTTTTAAAACCTTTAGCTTGCATTCCGTAATTTCTGGCAGCTTTGATCATATTGGAGGCTTTGCTACCATCACGAGAAACCCCACAATTTTGCCGCAGTTCTGCTAAAGGCACAATTTTGCGATGGTAGGCCAAAATAATCCCGAAAGCTGCTGCTCCACACTCTACTGCTTCCATTTGCAATAGGGTAGGAGTTTTGACGCGGTAATCTATCTTACTTTGTGCTGTTTCTCGGTCTGATGACGGAGCTTTTTTACGTAAGGGATTGAGGTTTTGAATTGAGGAAATTAATTGCTGAATCAATTGCACAAGATCATTTTTAAAACTTTAGTTAATGCCAGTAAATTCTCGTAGAATGGGTAAGACATAAGTAATTGGTGCCTGCTCTGCTACTTTAACCCGGACACTGGTAGTTGTCCCGGTAGAAATGTTTAATTTTGGCCCTTGGGAAGAAGACCAGCGATAACCACTAAAGGTAGATGGAGCTATTTCCATTTCTGCTCGTACTTCTATGCCTCCGCCGCCAGTTGGCAAAATATTAGTTACTAAATCAGAGTTGCCAATCACAGACTTTGCACCTTCTTTAGTCACAGGTAAGGGGGAAACGGAGGTAACTTTGCCGACAATGCCGCCAAAGCGTTCTCTTTTCACGGAGGTGGGGGTAATTTGCACGATCATTCCTGGTTGAATCTGCTTGCCATCTTGGACATTAAAGTAGGAGACGGCAATTAGTGGGGTGTTTTTGTCGCCGATGTTCAGGGTGACAAGGGGAGTTTTCGGACTAGTAACTTGTCCCAAAAAACCAGTCACTTCTAATACACAGCCATTACTAGGGCTAATAATCTGACTATTATCTAATATTTGTTTTTCCAATAGAGCGATCGCTCGATTAACTTCTTGAATTTGATTAATTTTTGTATTGATATTTTCGACATTTTCTTGCTCTATACGTTGGCTCTTAGTATCTAAATCTTTTAATTGCGCTTGCAGTTCGCTTATAGAACTCAAATTTTGTAAGTATCTCTGCTGTGCTTCTGTTTCTTGTACATCTAACTGTTTGAGCTGCGCTCTTAGATCGTATAACGTCTGCATTCCCTGTGTATATTCTTGCTGTGCTTGTAGATATATATCTTTAGAAATAGCTCCGGCATTTGCGAGTTGCTGGCGCTTCTGCAATCTATCTTTCAGTATAGGTACGATCGCTATAGCATCATTGAGCCGTTGCTGCAAACTAATGCGCTGTTCGCGGATGGCATTTAAGCCTTTTTCATAAAACGCAGGCGTGAGAGTCTGAGTATCCCGCAAACGTTGAAGATAACTAACTCTAGAAGACGCGATCGCTTCTTTTTCCTTAGTGGTACGTTGTCGCTGAAGCAATGATGAGTTTTGTTCTTGTGTTTGTAATTGTCCTAGTTTTGAGCGTTGCAGTTGCAATTGCTGCTTCAGCTCCGTCGGATCAATCGTCGCCATAACATATCCTTGATCTATACATTGTCCTATTTTGACATTAAGACTTTTTAACTGTCCTGAAATTGGCGACTCAAAAGTTACAACTTGATTAGGTTGAATCAGTATTCCCTTTCCTGTTACTGTCATCGGAATATGTCCAAAAATACTCCAAATTAACCCCAGTAACATAAAACTACCCAGCGTCACCAAAGGTAGCCAATCTAAAGGGTTGACTACCTGCATTAACTGATCCAATCTTTCTGGAGAGGATAAACGATCCAGTGATTCCTTACGAAATATACTATCTTGATTTTCAGCCATTTGCGTGAGAGAGATTGGGGACATGGGGACAGGGAAAATTCTTTGCGTCATCGCGTCTACCCCTCTTTGCGTCTTTTCCTTCCCCTATTTCAAGATTGCCTATTTAGACGTTTAATCATCCAGTCAAATCTAGCACCTGCAAGTGCAGTATTGTCTAATGTATCTAAGTTGAGTTCATCTTCAACTTCAATATCTTCTGCTAAGAGTTGGTCTAATTGGTAAACTAATTTCCCAAATCCACGACGGAAAAGGCGATCGCGAATCCGATCTACTAAAACTACAGCGATCGCTCTGTAAAAACGTGCTGTAAATCCTCTATCTTGCTTTAATTTTTCAGCTAGTTTCTGTTGTGGTAGAGCTAGTAATATAGAAGATTCTGCTGCCTTGACTGTGGCAGAGGCAGTTGTTGCTTCTACAAAAGACATTTCCCCTAAAATTTCGCCTTTGACTGATTGAGCAATTTCTCTTTCGTCAAGTTTATTGTGTGGGGTGGTAACAAAAATTCCTAACTTGCCATCTAACAATATATATAATGCGTCAACAGGTTTTCCTTCTTCAATTAGCACCTTACCTGAATTGACTTTAGTTCTTACTCCTTGGCTAATCATCCAATCAATATCGCTATCATTCAAAATAGCAAATACAAACAAAACTTTTCGCATTGGTTCTCCTGGAACTACTTTGTTCTTAGTCAGGAAATCAGTAAGCCTCCGCAATTGCTGTGACAGTAAAACAGCCATTATTTGATAAAAAAGTGCCGCAAATTCTGTATCTTGCTCCAGTCTTTTGAGTAATAATTGTTTTGGCAGTGCTAATATCTGTGAAAATTCCAGAGCTATAAAAGTAGTAGATGGAGGACGATTATCTATCAAAGATAAAGTTTCTACAATTTCCCCTGGTGATACACGATCAATTTCTTGTGTGTCTTTTACATTGCCTGTGGGAGAAACACAAATACTTAATCCTCCCTCTAGCAAAATTTCTACTGTATCAATAACTTCTTTCCCTTCATGAATGATAACTTCATTAATACGATGCTCTCTACATCTGCCTACACTGAGCATCCAATCAATATCACTTTCCCTGAAAGCAGCAAAATTAGGAGTATTAACCAGGATTTGTCTAAGCATAAGATTTAAACTTGATTATGAGTAGAATGAAATCATTTGTTGCAGCAAAATACAGCTTTTTGTTAGTTTTATTGAAGTTTTCAACCTAGTTGTCTGACAGAAGTAGTATAAATTCAGTAAAAACAAGGTTTTTCAGAAAAGGGGTCGAGTTGCATGAGAAGCCAAAGTTACCAGACAACTATAGCAATCGCTCTATTCACTGTCATTAAAGCTACTTACGCTTTTTTACGTATTTGCTCACAAACGATTCCAAGCTATACTCTTATTTATACAAAGTTCTAATATCGATTATCTGTGAGCTTACATAGAACCAGTTGCTCAAGCCCCTTATTTATCAAAGTTTATTTTGTGCAGCTTCACATAGAATTAGTATAAGTACTTAATTATCTTTGTAAAATCTTTAACAAAAATTTTTAAACAAAAGTTAATATAGGTTTTATCATTGGTAGTTAATTTAACTCAATATCACCTTTTCGTGTTATCACAAATATTTGTCTTTGTGAGATGGTTGAAAATTAATAGAACTTAATGTCATAAACCCCATGCCTAAAGGCAGGGGCTTAAGAAAGCCCTAATCTGACCAGCCTAAGTTTTAATTGACTACGTTATCGGTAAGAGTTAAAGACTTACCAGGGAATGCGAAGCTAGTTCCCTGCTCTAAAACCAAATTGTTAAACATCTGTAACAGGGTTAAGGAAGTGCAATTTGGATAGTACCGACCGATAACTTTGGCGTTCGCGCAGCGTCTCCCCTTGGGAGAAGCTAACTTTACCCGAAAGGAGGGACTTGTGTCCAAAGTATTCTTAATTGATTCTGAAAAAAGACCATTAGATCCAATTCACTCGGCACAAGCGAGGCAATTACTACGAAACAAAAAAGCAGCAATTTTTAGACAGTTTCCGTTCACTTTGATTCTTAAAGAATCACGTCCAGATTCACGGATCTTCCTTCTCCTATCGGAGACGCTGCGCGAACAATTCGGCGTAGGGCAAGGCCGGAGTGCCTCTCCTGTATCGCCACTCAGATTAAAGCTAGACCCTGGTGCAAAAACAACAGGAATAGCATTAGTCAACGATACTACTGGAGAGGTTGTATTTGCGGCTGAATTAAAGCATAGAGGCTTCGTAATTCGAGATGCTTTAACATCCAGACGACAGCTAAGACGCGCTAGAAGAAATCGCAAAACTAGATATCGTCAACCCAGATTCAATAATAGAACTCGTCCTGATGGTTGGTTAGCACCAAGCTTACAAAGTCGAATCGAGAACATCAAAACGCTCGTTGAGAAGTTGCGCCGATTTGCACCAATTCAAGCAATTAGTCAAGAGCTAGTACGCTTTGATATGCAATTGATGCGTAACCCAGATATAGAAGGTAAAGAGTACCAACAAGGTACTTTGGCTGGTTACGAAACGAGGGAATACCTACTTGAAAAATGGGGTAGACAATGCGCTTACTGTGGAATTAAAGACGTTCCACTTCAAATAGAACATATTCGCCCACGGGCTAGAGGAGGTTCTAATTCGATTACAAATCTGACATTGAGTTGTGAGAAATGTAATCTCAAAAAAGGAACAAAAGACATTAAAGATTTTCTCAAAAAAGATTCATCTAGATTGGAGAAAATCTTGAAGCAAGCTAAAAAACCTTTGGTGGATGCAGCCGCAGTCAATATAACTAGATTCGCATTGCTGGAAGTCTTAAAATCTTCTGGATTAACAGTAGAGAAAGGTTCGGGCGGTCTAACAAAGTTTAATCGCAGTCAGCAGAATTTAGAAAAAACTCATTGGTTAGATGCTGCATGTGTTGGTAAGTCAACGCCAATCTTAAACATCAGAGGCGTTAAACCTTTGCTAATTACAGCTAATGGTCACGGCTCCAGACAATCATGCCGTACAGACAAGTTTGGATTCCCATCTCGCAATGTACCCAGATTGAAATTTTTTAAAGGTTTTCAGACTGGGGATATTGTAAAAGCTGTTGTCACTAGTGGTAAGAAAATTGGTGAATACGTTGGTCGCATTGCAGTCAGAACTACGGGTAGTTTCAATATTTCAACAGCAAAAGGGTTAGTTCAAGGAATAAGTTACAAATTGTGTAAAGCTATTCATAAAAAGGATGGTTACTCGTATGGATATTAACGTCACAGCGATTAAAATCGCCTGCCCCTTACCCCCATACATGAATGCAGGGGTTTCCACGGGGCGAGAAATCTGATGAATTGGATACAAAAATTTGTAAATTTTTCAGCATTTCCTATATCTCTGGTATTAATAATTTCTAGTTTGCCCAGAATCGTGATAGCTGAATCACCGATTGCACTTAAATTCCAGAGATTCCAGAGTTGGCAAATTAGTCAAAAGTTTATCCCTCCAAATCGAAAAGCACCACAAACTACGGCTGGTGGAGCAAGTCGTGGTGGTTCCTGCTTTTTAGCAAGTAAAGAAACTTTAACTCCCTTAATGCCGCCAAATAAATTAGGTTTAACCTTTTCAGAACGTCCGACATTTTACTGGTTTGTACCGCAGATACAAGTACAAACTGCTCACTTTTCACTTCTAGATGGTGAGGATATAATCTACGAAACGACTTTTAAACTTCCTAAACAATCAGGAATTATTGGTTTTACTCTCCCAGCAAAAGCGCCAAGCCTCAAAGTTGGTAAACAGTATCACTGGTATATGGTGAACGCTTGCAATTCAGAGGAACTAGCAGAGGAAATCAATGTTGATGGTTGGGTAGAACGAATCCAACCCACTCCTGATTTATCGAAGCTGATAGCCAGGACAAATCCTAAGCAACTGTCCCAAGTGTATGCCACAGCTGGTATTTGGTACGAAGCAGTGGATACTTTAGTACAGCAACGTCTTGCCAATCCTAGCGATCGCACAATCATGACTAATTGGCAAGCTTTATTGGAGTCAGTGGGATTAAAAAATTTAGTTTCCAAACCTTTAGTAAATATTTGTAATGACAAAATTGAGTAATTTATGTGGAGAAACATCAAACGACAACTTTGGCAATGGCGTGGTGTCTTCATTGCAGCTCCTAGCGCGGGAGCATTGGTGTTTATTCTGCACTTGAGTGGATTATTGCAGATGTTGGAATTGGCAGCGCTGGATCAAATGTTTTTGTTACGTTGTCCAGAACCTGTTGATTCGCGCATTATCCTTGTAGAAATTAATGAATCTGATGTGCAAAAACTTGGTAAGCGCGGTTATTGGCCTTTGCCTGACGGCTTGCTGGCAAAAGTTTTAGAGAATTTAAAACAACAAAAACCCAGTGCTATTGGTTTGGATTTATATCGAGATTTTCCAGTAGGTTTTGGACATCAATCCTTAGTTAAGGTGTTTGAGTCTACACCAAATTTAATTGGTGTACAAAAAGTAGCTGAGAGTGAAGATAGCTCGGCAGTAGCACCACCACCAGCGCTTAAAAAACTTGGTCAAGTAGGTGCAAATGATTTTCCCTTAGATGGGGATGGAAAAGTTCGCCGCAGTTTGATGTATTTGGCAGATAAAAATGGTGAAAATGTGTTTAGTTTTGCTTTTAAACTTGCCTATCTTTATCTGAGCGATCGCAAAATTGATGTCGGACAAACAGAAGATTTTTTGGTAAAAACGGGTAATGTGATTTACCCTTTATTTCAAGGAAATGATGGTGGTTACGTTCGGGCTGAAGACCAAGGTTATCAAGTACTAATAAATTATCGTGGTTCTAGAGACAAATTTCAACACATATCTATTATAGATGTGTTAGAAAATCGCATCCCCAAGGATTTAGTCAAGGGGCGTATTGTATTAATTGGTCCCACAGCAGAAAGTCTCAAAGACCTATTTTATACACCTTACAGCAGTACTATATTAACAGCACCAAAACGGATGGCTGGTGTAGCAATTCATGCCAATACCATTAGTCAAATTTTAAGCGCTACTTTAGATAATCGTTCGTTAATCAAAACATGGAGCAAACTACAACAATGGTTATGGATTTCTGTTTGGTCACTGATTGGTGCAATCTTAATATGGCAACAACGATATAGCAGTGGCTCTAAAAGAAAATCCTTATTACCTTTGATTAGCATTTTATTAGCTGCTTGCTGTCTTATAGGTAGTAGTTATTTGGCTTTTATAGCAGGTTGGTGGATTCCTGTAGTTCCACCATTAATCACATTAATTGGTTCGGGAATTGCTGTTACTGCCTATATTGCCAGGACTGCGGGACAAATTCGGAAAACTTTTGGTCGTTATCTCACCGATGAAGTCGTCGCTAATTTATTAGAAAATCCCGAAGGTTTAAAACTAGGTGGTGAACGGAAAAAAATTACTATTCTCACTTCTGATTTAAGAGGTTTTACCGCTACTGCTGAGAGAATATCTGCTGAAGAAGTAATTAAAATAATTAATCTTTATTTAGGATATATGGCAGATGTCATTACTCAGTATCAAGGCACGATTGATGAGTTTATGGGTGATGGAATTTTAGTTTTGTTCGGCGCTCCCATCACTAGAGAAAATGATTCTACAAGAGCGATCGCCTGTGCTGTAGCAATGCAGCTAGCAATGGAACCAGTAAATAAGAAAATCCAGGAAATGGGATTACCAAAGCTAGAAATGGGTATTGGAATTAATACAGCAGAAGTAGTAGTCGGTAATATTGGTTCAGAAAAACGGACTAAATATGGAATCATCGGTAATCAAGTTAATTTAACCTATCGGATTGAATCTTATACAGTCGGCGGACAAATTTTCCTTTCAGAATCAACTATTAAAGAGGCTGGTTATATTGTCAAAGTTATTGGATATAAAGAAGTACAAGCAAAAGGACTGAAGCAACCTATAAAAATTTATGAAGTGGGTGGTATTGCTGGGCAATACAATTTATATCTGCCTCAAGATGAAGAAGAAGTATTCTTGGAACTTTTAGAAGCAATTCCCTTAAAATATGCAGTTTTGGATGGTAAAAATGTAAATAGCACTATAATTGAGGGAAAGTTAGTCAAGCTGTCAGCTAAGGAGGCAAAAATATCCTATGACTCAAAAGGAAATTCTTTGATTTTACAGCCCTTTACTAATCTTAAACTGAACTTATTTATACCCGAAAATAACGAAATTAGTGAAGATATCTATGCTAAAGTATTAGACAAAATGGCAGAACCAGATAATTTTTATATTCGTTTTACCAACATTTCACTAGAAGTAGAAGGGCAATTTAATGCCCTACGCCTCCGCCAAGGAACCATTGCACCTATAACTCCAGATGAGTGATTCCAAGTTACTGCTCACAAGTAATCAATCCTTAGTATTAGACAATCCCCAAATAGTTTGGCAGATTGAATCCGGTGCGATCGCTATATTTGCTATTCCTATCCAGCAAGGTATTGAAGGCGTTCGCCGTTATCTATTTAACGTCAATTCGGGAGAGGCATTGTTTGGGATATTGGCTAATAATCAGAAAATTTTGGCGATATCTCTAGAAGATACTCTAATGTTGCAAATATCTGCACAGGAATGTGAAGAATGGATCAGACAGGAGAAAGCTAAGGCAGAAAGTTTGCTCAAGTTAGTGCAGATTTGGGAGAAAAAAATTCAAAGTTATGTAGGCGATACCTTCTCTGCAAGACGCTACGCGAACGGTGGGCTTCTTAACGAAACGCTACGCCAACGTTTTTCTATTTCACCAGTTTTTTCAGATGCTGAAAAGCTTACCAACTGGAACACGATCCAAGTTACTTTGATTCAACTGCACAATGATTTCTGCGAAATTTTGACTCAAATAGAACAGGAAGAATTGGCAGCAAAATGGACTCAATTCCAAGCACGGGAACAACTTAACTCTCAGGTGAAAGTTAATGCCTTAGGAGAGTTAGCATCAGTCCTCAAACCCAAGCAAGGAGAATTGATGCAGTCAGGTACACCGTTGCTGATTGCCGCAGGTGCAGTGGGAAAGGCATTAGGAATTAAGATTTTGCCACCTGTACGTTCCGAAGACATGAATCGGATTAAAGAACCATTAGAAGCGATCGCGCGTGCATCCCGGATTCGCATCCGCCGGGTATTACTCAATGACCGATGGTGGCAAAAAGATAGCGGTCCTCTCTTGGCATATACTAATCAAGATAATTTTCCTGTTGCACTGCTACCAGCAAGGGTAGGAAAGTACGAAATCTTTGACCCAGAGAAGCGCGATCGCATACCTGTAAACAAGGATACTGCCCAGCAACTAGCTCCCTTTGCCTATGTATTTTATCGTCCTGTACCCGAAAATAATTTAACTGCGATCGATTTACTTCTATTTGCCTTCAAGGGGAAAATTCGAGAACTGATTATAATCTTCCTTACTGGTGTAGTTGGTGCATTGCTGGGAATGTTAACTCCTTTAGCAACTGCTATCCTTATCGATTCCGTTATTCCCGATGCAGACAAAGGGTTGTTAGTGCAAATCGGATTGGGTCTGATAGCTGCCAGCTTTGGTACGATAATTTTTCAAATCGCCCAAGGTTTTGCCGGTCTGAGATTAGAAAGTAAAGCTAGTTTAGACTCCCAAGCAGCCTTATGGGATAGATTGTTTAATCTGCGGGTATCTTTCTTTCGTGAATATTCAATTGGGGATTTGCAATCTCGTGTTTCTGCGGTAACTCAAATCCGTCAAAAACTCAATGACACAGTACTACGTACTGTTTTTACTAGCTTTTTCTCTCTACTTAATCTGGGATTGTTATTTATATACAGTTCCAGCCTAGCTTTAGTTGTAGTAGCAGTAGCGCTAGTTGCAATCATCTTCACTACTATCTCAAGTGTACTTAGTCGCCAAAAGTTGCGTGCTTTAGAAGAAATAGAGGGGGAAATTTTTGGTTTTACTGTACAGATGGTTGCTGGTGTGTCCAAACTTAGAGTTACCAATGCAGAAGACCGCGCTTTTGCTTACTGGGCAAAAAAGTATAGTCAGCAGCTAAAACTCAAGTTGAGTACAGAGGTAATTGAAGATGTCTTAGCGATATTTAATACCGCCATGCCAACTGTCAGTTCGATAATTATCTTTTGGCTGGCAGTTACATTAATTACACAAGCCGCATCTCAAAAGGAAACAGGATTATCTACAGGTACATTTCTCGCATTTAATTCCGCCTTTGCCATATTTATTGCTGGCGCAACTCAGCTGAGTAACACCATAGTCAGCATATTAGATATCAGCATTTTCTGGGAACGTGCAAAACCCATCTTTCAGGCTCAACCAGAAATCGATCTGAGCAAAAGCGATCCGGGGCGATTAACAGGTAAAGTAAAAATTGCTCATGCGACTTTCCGCTACCGCGAAGATGGCCCCCTCAATTTAGATGATGTGACAATTCGAGCAGAAGCAGGAGAGTTGATTGCTTTAGTAGGGCCTTCTGGTAGTGGCAAATCAACAATTGTTAGGCTGTTATTGGGATTTGAAACGCCAAAAGATGGCACTATTTACTATGATGGTCAGGACTTATCAGGATTAGATACATCGGCAGTGCGTCGGCAGATTGGTGTAGTGCTGCAAAATGGTCGCATCAATAGCGCTTCGATTTTTGAAAACATTTCTAGTGGCGCATTAGTGACAATGGAAGAAGCCTGGGAAGCAGTACAGATGGCTGGGTTTGCCGATGATATTAAGTCAATGCCAATGGAGATGCACACAGTCATTTCGGAGGGAGGTACAAATCTCTCTGGTGGGCAACGTCAAAGGCTACTAATTGCTCGTGCTTTAGTATTAAAACCGAGAATTCTAATTTTTGATGAAGCTACCAGTGCTTTGGATAATCGTACTCAAGCTATAGTTAGTAGCAGCTTAGAACAGTTAGGAGTAACGCGCATAATTATCGCCCATCGCCTCAGCACCATCCGCAACGCCGACCGAATTTATGTGATTGAAGCCGGTCGAGTTGTCCAGCAAGGTAAGTTTGAAGAATTAGTCAATCAAAAGGGGTTATTTGCGAATCTGATGGCACGACAAATGGTGTAAGAGGATGTTTGAAAAGTATTTTTGGTAACATTAAAGCATTAATAACCTAACCCCCCCAGCCCCCCTTCCCTACGAGGGAATGGGGGTTTCAAAGCCTCTCTCCCTGTGGGGGAGAGGTTTGGAAGCGAGGTTTCTCGTATACTTTACGACTTTTCAAACATCCTCTAAGCGTTCAAGTTTCCAGATGTCTGATTGGGATGAAGATTTAAAACTTTAAACAAAAATAACTATGGTTCACCAATCAATATAAAAGCTGCCCAATCTAATGGGTAAGGATATTGTTTCATCGTGGTCAACATGGCTTGACGCAATGCTGCTGCTTTATCAGTCTGATGTTTCATGTTGCGATAAAACTCGGTCATCAGTAAAGCAGTCGGTTCATCAGGTAGTGCCCATAAAGAGACTACTACACTGGGAACTCGCGCAGCAACTAACGCACGAGATAACCCTACTACTCCATCTCCAGTAATCTTACCTCGCCCCGTGTTGCAAGCGCTGAGGACAACTAATTCAGCGTCTAATTTGAGGTCAATAATTTCACTGGCGGTAAGGATACCATTTTCTTCTGTTGAGGTTTGCCCTTGGACTGTAGGATCGGGAGCCAGAGCGATCGCTCCTGGTACTCCTAAGCCGCTAAAGTCGCTCAACAATCCGTGGGTAGCTAGATGAATTAGAGTTGAATTGCTCATCTGTTTAAGTACCCTAGATTTGTTGGCATTTGCACCAATCAGTGCTTTTGTTTGGAAGAGTTGAGCGATCGCTTTGGCTTCTTGTTCAGCACCAGGTAGAGGGGGCAATTGTTCGGGTGGTTCACCTAATTGAGTGATAATTTTTGGCATAGTTGGATTGCCAACAATCAAGTTTAAGTCATAATTATTACTTGCTCTTGGCTTTTTTCGGAGTTTATATGTAATATCTAAAACTTGAATAGAAGGTGAAGTTGAGATTGTGTGCTGCTCAATTAAAAATTTACCTGTGGCATCTTGAAGGGTGGCAAAAGGAACCAGAAAAAGCGATCGCTGAGGGATAAATATCACATGGGCATTTGCGTCTTGAGGAAGAAGATCGTTAATAGGTTGAATTAATAATTGATGGAGTTGATGTAAGGGGTTTTTATCAATTACAGAAGATGTGTTATTACTTCTCTGCAAACTAGGATTTCTCATATTCAGCAACTCACGAGTTTTAGAAACTAAATCTGTGAGTCCTTTTGGATAACAAAACTGAGGATTTTGACACTGCCAAAGAGGTTTTAGGTCAACTCGACGGAGGGTAATATTACCTGTGGGTTGAACAACCCAGATTAAAAGTTCAGATTCGTGAGTTTCTAGTTTTCCCTCAACTAGGAAATTCCCAGGCACGATGGAATACTCTACCAAAGTTGCACGATGATTTTCAGCAACTTTTTTAATTTCTGCAATTGTCGGAGAAGCAAGGGTTGCAGTCGGCGCTTGTTTCTGGATAGCAACAGTGGAAAGGCGACGAGAGAGTAGTTCGGCAAGGGCACGGGCACGCCCCCGCTCAGATATTTTTAAGGCGGCTTCGGGTTGATTTTGGGCAACTAATACCGCTTGCAGATTGCTATAAGGTGCATTTTGCGTTTCAAAGATCGAGATTTTAAAGCCATCGTTGCTGCCTAGTCTGGCTCGCAATGACTCCCAAATTTCAATTGCTTCTTCAAGGGTTTTTGCTGCCCCTGCTAGGTTTCCTGATTGCAGGCGAACTGCTGCGGCGTTAATTTTTGCAATGCCTTCTTCTCGATGGTTATTGCGCGAGGAAGCGTACTGAAAATATTTGCTGTAGGACTCTAGGGCTTTGTCGAGGTTGCCCATCTGAAAGTAGACGAGTCCTTGATTACCACGAATCCGATAGAGAATATCGGCATCGTGTAGCTTCTCCCAAGAAATTTTCCAGCCTTGCTCATAAAGGGCGATCGCTTTGTTATAATCTCCTTGGAAATAAGCTACACCTCCCAGATTTGCTAGAGCTTCAGCTTCGGAACGTAAGTCTTTAAGTTGACGAGCGATCGCTAAACGTTGCTGTTGATAATCGCTAGCTTTTGGATAATTGCCTTGATTTTGGTAAATAATACCCAAGTTGCCCAAAGCAAACGATTCTAGGGATTGCTCCTTGATTTGTTGAGCTAGGGTTAATGCTTGCTGTTGATAGTCAATCGCTTTTTTTGCATCTCCCAAAGCCTGATAGACAATCCCCAAGTCGCTCAAAGCTTTTGCTTCTCCTGCTTGATCTTTAATTTTTTGAGATAAAGCCAGATGCTTTTGGTGAAATGCGATCGCTTTTACATACAAGTCTGCTCCATAATAAGCATTGCCTAAATTTCCTAATGCTTGGGCTTCTTGAGATTGTCCTGTGTTGCTATTTTGTTTGCGATCGTGAATTAACTGCCAATAATCATTTAAATAATTTATTGCCTCAACATAATAATCTCCTTGTTGGACATGAGCAAGCCCCAAATTTCCTAAAAGGGTAACTTCTAATTCGGGATATCTATTTTGTTTACTAATTTCTAATCCTTGTTTATAGTAACTAATTGCTTTTTCATATTCACCTTGAAGATGATAAGATAATCCTAATGTTGTTAAAACTTTAGCTATTTTATATGGATCTTGACTAGTGCGTGCCACATCTAAATCAGACTCAGAGATAGACTCATTTGAGAAACCATCAACAGAAAAGTAAGCAATTCCAGTATTGCTAACTCGTTCTCCTTCCCATTGCAGATGCTGAAGAGGCTGAAAGAGAGTGAGTATTTGGACTTTTTGAGCAGTATGTGGAGTAGAATCGTTTTTTGCCAGTTTTCCCAGCTTTTGAATTTTATTGTGTATAGCTATATCTGAAGATTTGGCAGTGATAATTTGCTGCCATATTAAAGTTAGTATAGTCAAGGAAAGGGGAAGAAAAAGAGTTAAACCAATTTTTTTAAGAAACATTTGCATCAAACTACGCAGGTGAATTTGGGTTGTGTAATTGTAGCAATCAAAGCACCAAGGCTTTCATTGCGATGCTTTCCAAACTGTATTAGGTGACAAAGTTCTTATTTGAAAAGCATAAGAGCATCTGGTTTAAAGTATTCCCTTAGCCCGGATTTCTCACAACTTGCTATTGATATACTCTCGCGGCTGAGGTATTATCTATTACCTACATCTTTCTTAGGTGATTTCTAGGAAAGAATTTACCAATGGAGGTAAAATGTACCCTTGATGCAAAGGAAACAGGAGCACTTGCAGGTATTGCGAATTTTGAAGTAGGTTCTGTTCATGGCGCGACTGGTGTCAATCCAGTAGCCGATATCAGCAGGGTGTTCGATATTCTTAGAGGATTCGATAATTTCTGCAATCGCATAAATCCCCGCTTGATCCCCAGAAAAACAAATCAGCACCCCATCACCAGCAACCATGTATGATTGCATAGCGCGTTGCAAGCCAAGGCATCTGCTCAAAGTCGCGGATACCGTCTATGATGCGGTAATATTTGAAGTTGCCTTGAAATAGCCAGTATGCCATTGTTGTTTGGTAGTTTTCCTCTCTTCTCTTCTTAGGCTGCGCCAACGAGACGCTACGCGATCGCTTACCGCCCATAGCAAAACTAAACACGCATTAATTCGGTAAATACTTAGCCAACAAATCCTCACCCTCGCCGCCCATCTTTTCCAACATCCCCTCAATCTTCTTCATCGCTAGCGGCGACGGCGTTGATCGTCCATTTTTCCAACGCTTGATTGTGCTATATATCACACGCAACTGGGCTGCAAACTGTTCTTGCGTTAGCCCCAAGGCAAGCCGCAAATCACGAATGATCCGCCCCACCTCTGGCTGTTTGATGGCCAAGGGTTTTTTGATAGTCATTTACTTTGAAACTTTACCTTCTAGCTTAAGTGGACAATGCTGTATTATTATGCTATATCTTAACCATCCAAAATCGGCGCTTTCATCAGTAAATACGCGTAATTTGTGTTTTTATAGTAAAAATTTCTTGCTTTAATGAAGGGAATTTTTTAAGTGATGCCGAACTTGAATTCTTAGAGGAAAAGTTACTAGGAGAGTGCGATCGCCCCCTCGCCCTTTCCAAGAGAACTGCTTGCTTGGCGTGGGCATAGCGTAGGGTGTTATGCGCTCGATGTATGCCCCGCACAGGTGCGCCCCAGTCTAGACTATGGCTGTTGTGGCTGTGTCGTAATCAGTGGGGGCTAACCTTCTCCTGGATTCCCCCTAGATTCCAGCTTTTTTGGCAGGGGCGACGACAAGATCGCGGATGTGGCGATCGCTCTCCCGTTTTCCTCGCTTGAATGGAGAGATAAAGGGCGATCGCTCCTACTGTTAATCTTACCTTACAGCAGTTTGCGATCAAACTGCTGTAAATAATTTGGCTGACGCGCAATTATAGTTGCATTGTTAACCACAGGTCTATTACCTAAAAACAAGGATTGTCGAGACTAGGACAACAGATTTTGTCACTTATTATAGGTAAAAGATTACATCGCGCAATTAGTTAAAAATATGTTACTAAATTCTCACCCATTTCAATACCTTTGAGTCTTTGTCATAGCGGTAAGTAAGACCGTCCCTATTAGTGATAGACTCCCCTTTACTTGCTTTACTTCTAATCGTCTTAATGGAATAGAAGGTTAATTCAGTCATTTCTTTATGAGAAAGTCCTACACTTTTAGCTTTTTGAGTCAATATTTCTGATTGATTTTGGGATTCATTATTAGGCAAACTGTCTATAGTAATGCGAGTATTTTCAGTAGAGTTCTGGCTAATTGTTTTTTGATTTTGATAATCTTCAACCGTCAAAAGTTGCCAACTTGAATCTTGTGAAAGTTCCAGAACCCATTGATGATAATTAAATAAACTTTCCCTATGCCCAACGCTTATAAATGTTGTTTTTGTTGCTTGTAACTGTTGATATAAACTTCCTTCATTTTTTAAATCTAAAGCACTTGTTGCTTCATCTAATATCGTGAATCTAGGATGAGTTACTAATAGGCGTGCAAAGGCAAGGCGTTGTTGTTCCCCCACTGATAATATATTCTCCCAAGGAACTTCT
Organism: Nostoc sp.; assembly: GCF_036917935.1. GTDB lineage: Bacteria > Cyanobacteriota > Cyanobacteriia > Cyanobacteriales > Nostocaceae > Nostoc. The sequence goes on from NZ_JBALEL010000060.1 coordinate 214,667, forward strand.
GTATCGAAGCCATCAACTCGACTTAGTAAGTTTTGCAGATTAACTTGTTGCAAAAATTCTTTGAGTTCTGCATCGGTTATTTGACGATTTGTATTAGGATAAAGCAACTGTTCACGCAAAGTCCCCAAGATTATATAAGGGCGTTGAGGTAAAAATAAAACTTCTTCTAATGGAGGTCGCACTAGACGGCCAGTCCCCGCATTCCACAAACCGGCGATCGCTCTCAAGAGAGAACTTTTACCTCGACCACTGGGGCCAACAATCAATAAACCTTCTCCTGGTTGAACAGATAGTGATAAATTTTCAACAATTACCTGCTCATAGTTGGGCGTTTGTAAAGTGACACTTTCAAAAGCAAGATGATTTTCTTCTATTATTTTAATAGTACTGACATTTTCGGGTTGTTGAGTTACTGATTCTAAAGCATCTGAAAATTCGGATAACCGCTCAATATAACTCGAAAATCGTCCGGAAGTTCCAAATTCATTGATTAATTCTGCCAAAGCATTAGCGAAAAGATTACAAGCTATAGCTGCTTGAGTAATTTCTCCTAAACCCATTTCACCTTTAATATCTAAAGGCCCAAATACTATAAATGGAAATATTTGGATGAAACCCTGATATCCTCTATTAAAAATTTCTTTATTTCTTTCCCAATCAACCTTGCGTTTAGCATTTTTTATCAAATTACTAAATCGGCGGGCAATGATATTTAATTCTTGCTTTTCTCCTCGAAAGAAAGCTACTGATTCAGCATGATTACGGACATGAGTCAGGCAATAAGTGTAATCAGCTTTGGCTTCGAGTTCATCTTGATTAATCTTATTTAATTCTTGAGTTAAGTAAACGGCAATCAAATTGCCTACGATCGTATAAACAACTAAAATCACTGCGACTTGCGAAGAGATTGACCAAAGAATTATTAAAAATGCTGTCATCTCCAATACTTTTTCAAAAAAAGTAGCTGAAAAGCTAAGAGCGCTACTGGCAATAGGTTCGATTTCTTGAGATAGGCGTTGATCTGGATTATCAATATCAGATTTAAAATTGATTTTGTAATACGCTCGACTGTTGAAATATTTTGACAAGATGTGATTGTTTAACCATTGATACCAATCAAGAGCGATTTGTTTTCTAATAAATTTAGAAAACCCTACCAAGAGCGTTACCAATGCCAAAACTACACCATAAAGCCATAAAGTATCAAAAAACTTAGAAAGATCCTTCTCTTGAATAATGATATCCAGTAAAAAACGATGAATGAAGCTGATAAAAACATTTCCAGCTACAAGGGCAATTATTAATAATATCAGGAGAAAAAGCATTCCCCAGGCACGAATCACGTCTGAAAATGCTCTTTCCCCTGCTTTCATTGGATACCAGTAGGGCTGGACAACCGCTTTGGTGTTTTCCCAAAATTGAGTAAAACCTGAAAACGCATTTGTTGAGGGTTGAGCTTGAATAACTTGGGTTGGCATATTTTAGAAATAAACTGAAATTTTTCAATCAAAATGAGTACTTTTTGTACTATGCAATAAATATGAATTAGCACAAAAAGTACTCAAAACTATCTTTGCACTTAAATGTTTATTTGTGCTTGTCTGATACAAGGTTTTAATTATTCGGCTAAAGCCTGAATGTGGGGTTGAATCATCATTGTAATATGGTTGCCTGGGACAAAATGAACATTCACTGTTTGGGCAGAAAACTTGTTCCAGCCTCCAACACAATCCTGTAAAAGTTTAAGAACTTACCTCATTATTAGGTTCCTCAATTTTGTATGATGGGAGAGAATAATTACCTTTTTTCTCGAAAGTCTAATTGTTCAAGTTGGCAAAGAAAGCTTGGAGTAATTTCTCGTCTACTTCCGGCCAGCGAATGGCGGTATCTGCAAGTCCATTGAGGGTATTTTGGCAATCGAATTTTAAGCTAGGTGTTGCATTTTGCTTTGACTTTGAAGATGTATTGTCTCCAGCCAGTGATACAAATGAATACAAAGCGTTGTCAGCAGAAATTTGGGTACTGCGGAGTAGTTCAGCTTGCCAATCCTCATAGGAAATCTGTTGCAGTGGGTAGCCCAAAGAGCGGATGCAGTCAATAAATTGACTCCAAGGAACAGAATGGGAATTAATTAGATGAAAGGCTTTGCCCAAAGCTTTTGACTGCTGCGACAGGTTGATTAAAACTTTGGCGAGATAGTCTACAGGTGTAATTTCTATCATGCTGTTCATCTCTGGCGCACTTTTTAGTTGAATGCAGCCTTTGATGAATCTGTAAAACAGGTCATTGGAATTCCAAACACCGGTTTGACTGTGCCATGTTATTCTACCAAGCCTGTAGATACTGCAAGGCAAACCGCGATCGCGTGCCATCATTACCATCTTTTCTGCAACCCATTTACTTTGGGTATAGCCGCCAACAAGTCCTTGAGAGTGTTCCAGAGGATCATTTTCTTGAACAACCTCTAATTTGAAATACTCATCTGAGGCGAAAACGCTAACAGTAGAAATAAAATGCACAGGCTTGATTTTGATTTGACTAGCTAATCTCAAGACCTCCTCAGTTCCCCGAATATTTGCTGCTTTTAACAAAGCGTAGGGATAAACATGATTAACCAAAGCGCCATTATGGTAAATCGAGTCAATTTTAAGAGCCATCAGGTGAAACTGCTCATCTGAAAGACCGAGAAGCGGTTGAGATAAATCTCCTAATACTGGAATAATCCGCGAGTCAAAAGATGCCTCCCAAAGTAAATAAGATTTCAGGGTTTCTTGGAGCCTTTGTTTACCTACGGTAAAATCGGTAGCACGCACCAGACAATAGATATCTGCTTGAGTTTGTTGTAATAATTCAGCCAGCAAAAAAGCACCGACAAAGCCTGTTGCACCCGTTAGAAAAATAGCCCTTGGTTCACTTACAGGTTGATAAACTAGGTTAAGAGGGTTAATTGTCTGGTCTAGGACAACTTCCGCCTGTAAGTTTACGGTAGTAATTTTATTTGCAGTGACAGTAGAGTCTGCCCCAGAGGTAAACTCAATAGTCTGAGCAAGTTCAGCGACAGTTGGGGCAGTAAATAGGTGGCGCAACGGTAAGTTAATCTGGAAAGTCTCATTTACTTCGGACATCACCCGAATTGTGGAGAGTGAATGACCTCCTAACTCAAAGAAATTATCCAAAACACCCACTTGCTTTAGATGCAGTACATTAGCCCAAATCTCTGCCAATACCTTTTCTACAGAGGTACGTGGTGCCACAAAACTCACTGCCAACTGGGTATTATCGGAATCAGGAACAGGTAAGGCTTTGCGGTCTACCTTGCCATTAGGAGTTAAAGGTAAAAGCTCTAACCTGATAAAAGCAGAGGGTACCATGTACTGTGGTAATTTTTCTTTCAAGAAAATGCGTAACTCATTGGTAGTTGGTGTTTGCTCCAACTGCGGCACAAAATAAGCTACTAAGCGTTTCTCTCCTGGAATATCTTCTCTCGCCACTACCGCATTTTCTCTAACTCCTGGATGCTGACTCAGTATTGCCTCAATTTCCCCTAACTCAATTCGGAAACCTCGGATTTTTATCTGATTGTCGATGCGCCCCAGGTATTCTATGTTTCCATCTGGTAGATAGCGGGCTAAATCCCCGGTTTTATATAATTTTGACTTTTGACTTTTGATTTTTGAATTGTCAAAGGGGTTGGGGATGAATTTCTCTTGTGTTAATTCTGGTTGATTGAGATAACCGCGTGCTAATCCTGCACCACCAACGTGTAACTCTCCTGAGACACCCACCGGTACTGGTTGTAAATTTTGGTCGAGTATGTATATCTGAGTATTAGAAATTGGGCGACCGATGAACATTTTTTGGTCGTTAGGATTGCACTTGGCGATCGCTACACAAACACTAGCTTCTGTCGGCCCGTAGGCGTTGATAAAATTTCTCCCCACACACCATTGCCGCATAAGTTCAATAGCACAGGCTTCTCCACCGACAATCAGTGTTTGCAATACTGGGAGTTCTTCCATTGGCAGGACTGCGAGTGCCGATGGTGGTAAGGTAATATGGGTAATAGCATCATCGCCTAATTTCTGAATTAACGGCGTACCCGGTAGTAGAGAGTCTTTTGTTCCTAAGTAAAGTGTGCCTCCTGACCCAAAAGCCATGAGGATTTCCCAGATAGAAGCATCAAAATTTAGGGAGGCAAACTGGAGTACGCGACTATCAGCATTCAAGCCAAAAGGCTGAATCTGAGCTTGAGCTTGATTGTACAATCCCCTATGCTCAACCATTACCCCTTTGGGTTTACCTGTGGAGCCGGATGTGTAAATCACGTTAGCTAGATGAGCAGCAGTCATCACCTTAGTAGGATTATCCTGTTTGTTTTGCAGAATTTCTGACCAGACTTCATCTAAGCAAACCAATTTTGCCTGATACTGAGGTAGTCGATCAACTAGATGCTGTTGAGTAAGCAGCACAGAAACTTGAGCATCTTCGAGCATTAAGCTCAAACGGTCTTGGGGATATTCTGGATCGAGTGGTACGTAAGCACCACCCGCCTTGAGAATACCCAACAGTCCCACCACCATCTCCAAGGAGCGCTCCACAGAAATACCCACCAGCACATCTGCTCCCACACCCAAAGGCTGCAAGTAATGGGCTAACTGGTTAGCACGACAATTTAATTCGTGGTATGTAAGTTGTCGATTTTCAAACACCACTGCGACTGCATCTGGGGTGCGCTCAACCTGTTCCTCAAATAACTGATGGATACATTTATCCTGGGGATAATCTACTTGAGTATCATTCCACTCAATTAATAACTGCTGTTGCTCAGATGCTGTTAACATCGGCAATTGCGAAATCCGTTCTTGGGGATTCGCTACAATTGCTTCGAGCAAAGTTACAAAATTACCCGTCATCCGTTCAATAGTGCTGCTATCAAACAAGTCAGTATTATATTCCCACACTCCCATTAGTCCAGTGAGAGTGTTTTCCATTGATAAAGTAAGGTCAAACTTTGCCGTGGAACTTTCTATTGGCAATTCACTGACAGTTAATCCAGTCAACTCTATTTCAGACATGGGAGCATTCTGGAGAACAAACATCACTTGAAACAGTGGTGTATGACTCATGTCTCGTTCTGGTTGCAGAGTTTCTACCAGCATTTCAAAGGGCAAGTCTTGATGAGCGTAGGCGGACAGTGCCATTTCCCGAACATGAGTGAGTAATTCGTTAAAGGTGCGATCGCCAAAAACTTCAGTCCGCATCACCAAAGTATTGATAAAAAAGCCAATTAGACTTTCTATTTCGGTGCGATCGCGGTTAGCAATTGGTGTTCCCACCAAAATATCTGTTTGTCCCGTATAGCGATAAAGCAAGGTATTATATGCCGCTAACAAAGTCATAAACAAAGTCACCCCTTGCTCCTGACTTAGTTTTGTCAGTTGTTGAGTGAGTTCAACAGACAGGGCAAACTCCAGATATGCGCCATTGAAAGTCTGCACAGCAGGTCTTGGCCTGTCTGTGGGTAATGGTAAGAACGTGGGTGCATTTGCCAATTGTTCTTGCCAATAAATCAATTGGCTTTGCAGTACCGAGCCTTGCAACCATTGTCTTTGCCATAAGGCAAAATCCGCGTACTGAATAGGCAGTGGTAATAAGGGTGACGATTGACCCTGAGAATAAGCATTGTACAGCGCCGTTAATTCTTGGACAAACACACCAATTGACCAGCCATCACTGACAACATGGTGCATACACACTAATAACCAGTGTTCCGTCTCCGACAGCACCACTAATGTAGCTCTAATTAATGCTTCCGTTGCCAAGTCAAAGGGTCGAACTGCTTGTTGCTGCACTAATTTCTGTGCAGCGATTTCTTGTTCGGTTGTCGATAAATGCTGCAAATCAACAACTATAACTGTCCAACTTGTTTGTGTTTGAATGATTTGAGAAGGTTTTCCATCAACGGTAACAAAGTTGGTGCGTAATGCTTCGTGTCGATGAATAATTTCTCCTAAACTTTCTTCTAAAGCTGCTTGGTTAAGGCTTCCTACCAGACGCAAAGCTACAGGGATGTTGTAGAAGAAACTATTTGGCTGTAACTTGTCTAAAAACCACAAACGCTGTTGAGCAAACGACAGTGGTATTTCTCTATGCTCTCCCCTTGATAATATAGGTGGTGCAGTAAGTTCTAAGTCTTGTACTGAGTGACTTGCCCTAAGCGAACTTGTACTGAGCGGAGCCGTTGGCGTAGCCTCTCGTAGAGAAGAGAGTCTAAGTATTTGTTGCTGTAATTGCTGAATCGATGGCGCTAATTCTGCAATGGTTGGTGCAGCAAACAACTCACGCAATGGTAATTCTACTTTAAAAATGTTGCGGATGCGTGAAACCAATTGCGTTGCTAGCAGCGAGTGTCCCCCTAATTCAAAGAAGTTATTATGAATGCCCACTTGGTCTATTTTGAGGACTTGCGCCCAAATTTGTGCCAGCATTTCCTCAATGGGTGTGCGCGGGGCGACATATTTCTCTAATAATTCACTACTTAGCTCTGGTGCTGGTAGTGCGCGACGGTCTACTTTGCCGTTGGGGGTGAGCGGTAAAGACTCCAAGATGACTATTGCCGAAGGAACCATGTATTCTGGTAACTTGGACTTGAGGAATTGCCGCAGAACGCTTATTGTGGGTGTACTTCGACTTCTCTGCGAGACGCTACGCGTAGCTTGCTTCTCCGTAGGAGTACGCTCAGTACAAGTCTGATCTGACTGGGGAACGATGTAAGCAACTAGGCGTTTATCGCCCCTGTTATCTTCGCGGGCAATGACACAAGATGCTTGTACATGGTCATGTTGACTCAATGCTGCCTCGATTTCTCCCAATTCGATGCGGAAGCCACGGATTTTCACCTGATTATCGATGCGTCCCAGGTATTCGATATTGCCATCTGGTAGATAACGTGCCAAATCCCCTGTTTTATACAGGCGTTCTCCTCCTCTGCTCCCCTGCACAAGCGCTCCCCTGTTTCCACCAAAAGGATTGGGGATAAATTTTTGTTGGGTCAACTCAGGTCGATTGAAGTAGCCTCGCGCTAAAGAAACACCACCTATATGTAGCTCTCCTGATACACCTACGGGTACTGGTTGTAAGTTTTGGTCTAGTATGTAGATTTGCGTATTATCAATTGGACGACCAATGGGAGGAAGTAACGGCCAACTATTCGGTGAATTAGTCAGGCTAAAAGTGGTGACGACATGGCTCTCTGATGGGCCGTAATGATTGTGCAGAGTACAGTCACTTAGCTGACTCAGCCACTTGGAAATGGCAGGAGTAATCTGTAACTGTTCTCCAGCAGTAATGATTTCCCTCAGATTACTAGTAACTAATTCACTACTAACAGCTACCTCCGCTAGTTGCTGTAAAGCAACGAAAGGAACAAACACTCTTTCAACAGCTTGTTCTTGGAGTAAATGTAATAAAGCCAACGGCTCTTGGCGCAATTGTTCCCCAATCAACAGCAATGTGCCTCCAGAACACCAGGTAGAGAACATTTCTTGAAAGGAGACATCAAAGCTGATAGGAGCAAATTGCAGGGTTTTTGCTCCACTAGAAATTGTCGTATTTTGCAATTGCCATAATATGAGATTGCAAAGAGCAACCTGATTCATGGCTACACCCTTTGGCTGACCTGTAGAACCAGAGGTATAAATCACGTAACCCAAGTTATTCTCTTGCACGCCAGAGATGAGATTCTCCTGACTCAACTGGGAAATAAGTTGCCAGTCGCTGTCTAAGTAGACGACACGCGCCTGATGCTGGGGTAATTTCTCAACTAATTGTTGTTGAGTAAGCAGCACTGACACACCCGCATCTTCTAACATGAAGCGCAAACGCTCTTGTGGATATTCTGGATCAAGTGCTACGTAAGCACCACCTGCCTTGAGAATACCAAGTAATCCAATCACCATTTCCAGAGAGCGTTCTACACATATCCCCACCAAGACATCGGCTCCCACTCCCAGCGAATCGCTACGCGACAGCTTCTCTTCGAGACGCTCCGCGAACGCTGAACGCAAATAATGCGCTAACTGGTTAGCACGACAATTCAATTCCTGGTATGTCAGTTGTTGATTCTCAAACACCACTGCTATTGCATCAGGTGTACGTTCTACCTGTGACTCAAACAACTGATGGATACATTTTTGGGGATAATCTGCTTGAGTATCATTCCACTCAACTAGTAACTGTTGCTGCTCAGATGTTGTCAACATTGGCAATTGGTCAATTCTCTGTTGAGGATTTGCCACAATTGCCTCTAGTAAGGTCACAAAATGACCCATCATCCGCTCAATGGTGCTGCTATCAAACAAGTCAGTGTTGTACTCCCACCACCCCGCCAGTCCAGTACCAGTGTTCTCCATTCCCAACGTAAGATCAAATTTTGCAGTTGCGCCTTCTATTGGTAATGAACTGATGGTTAACCCAGTCAACTCTACTTCAGAAATGGGAGCATTCTGAAGGGTAAACATTACCTGAAACAACGGTGTATGACTAAGGTTTCGTTCTGGCTGTAATGCTTCCACCAGCATTTCAAAGGGCAAATCTTGATGAGCGTATGCAGATAATGCCATTTCCCGAACATAAGTGAGTAGTTCGTTAAAACTGCGATCGCCCAAAACTTGAGTCCGCATCACCAAAGTATTGACAAAAAAGCCAATTAACCCTTCTAGCTCCGTGCGATCGCGGTTTGCAATTGGCGACCCTACCAAAATATCTGATTGTCCCGTGTAGCGGTAAAGCAGGGTATTATAAGCTGCTAACAGCGTCATGAACAGCGTCACCCCTTGCTCCTGACTTAGTTTTGTCAGTTTTTGAGTGAGTTCAACAGGCAGGGTAAACTCCAGATACGCGCCATTGAAAGTCTGCACAGCTCTTCTTGGTCGGTCAGATGGTAGGGACAACAAAGCTGGTGCATTTGCCAATTGTTCTTGCCAATAACTCAATTGGCTTTGCAATACCTCCCCTTGCAACCATTGTCTTTGCCAAATAGCAAAATCTGCGTACTGAATCGGAAGTGGTGTTAAAGGTGACGACTCACCTTGAGAATAAGCATTATATAGCGCTGCAAGTTCTTGGATAAACACATCCATTGACCAGGCATCACTGACAACGTGGTGTATGCATACTGATAACAAATATTCTGTCTGGGACAAAACAACTAATGTCGCTCTAATTAATGCTTCCTCAGCTAAGTCAAAAGGTTGAATAGCTTGTTTCAGAAGTAATTTCTGTTTAGCAATTTCTTGTTCGGTTGTGGATAAATCCTGCAAATCCACAACTGCAACTGTCCAATTCCTTTGTGTTTGAATAATTTGAGAAGGTTTTCCACCAAGTGTAAGGAAGTTGGTGCGTAATGCTTCGTGCCGTCCAATAATTTCTTGTAAACTTTGCTCTAAGGCTTCTTGATTAAGCGTTCCAACAATACGTAAACCTATGGGGATGTTGTAGAAGGCACTATTTGGCTGTAACTGGTCTAAAAACCACAAACGCTGTTGAGCGAATGACAGTGGTAATTCTGCATTCTCTGCTCTTGGTAAAATGGGTGATGCAGAAAGTTCTAAGTTTTGTTGCTGCAACTGCTCAATCGATTGTGCTAATTCCACAACTGTTGCTCTTGCAAATAACTCACGCAATGGTAGTTCTACTTTGAAAATGTTGCGGATGCGTGAAACCAATTGCGTTGCTAGTAGCGAGTGTCCCCCTAGTTCAAAGAAGTTATTATGAATGCCCACTTGGTCTACTTTTAGAACTTGCGCCCAAATTTGTGCCAGCATTTCCTCGATGGGTGTACGCGGGGCGACATATTTTTCTAGCAGTGTGCTGTCTAACTCTGGTGTGGGTAGGGCGCGACGGTCTATTTTGCCGTTAGATGTGAGAGGTAAGGATTCCAGCAGCACAAAAGTATTTGGCACCATGTAGTCTGGGAGTTTCGCGTTGAGGAATTGCCGCAGTTCGTTGATTGTGGGTGTACAGTGCTGATGTGGCACTACATAGCCGACTAAGCGTTTATCACCCCTGTTGTCTTCGCGGGCAATCACACAACACGTCTGCACATTACTATGTTGGTTCAGTGCTGCTTCAATTTCTCCCAACTCAATGCGGAAGCCTCGAATTTTTACTTGATTATCAATCCGTCCCAGGTATTCAATGTTGCCATCAGGTAAATAGCGTGCTAAATCCCCAGTTTTGTAGAGTCGATCAGCACCAAAGGGATTGCTGATGAATCTTTCTGTCGTTAATTCGGGACGGTTGAGGTAGCCTCGTGCCAACCCCAAACCACCAATATGCAATTCTCCGGCTATACCTACAGGAACCGATTGTAAGTGAGAATCTAAAATGTAAATTTGTGTATTGGCGATCGCTTTACCAATAGGCACTGTCCTTAAATTGGTTTTTTGTTGACATTGCCAGAATGTGACATCAATTGCAGCTTCTGTTGGCCCATAAAGATTGTGCAATTCGCAGTCTAACTGAGCAAAAAAGCGTTCTTGGAGTTCTAAAGGCAGAGCTTCGCCACTACAAATAACTCGTTTCAAGCTACTGCAATTTTTTAAACTTTGTTCTTCTAAGAAAATCTGGAGCATAGAAGGAACAAAATGCAGTGTAGTAACCTGCTGTTCTAAAATCAGGTTGACCAAGTAAGCACTATCTTTGTGTCCACCTGGTTTAGCTACAACTAAACGCGCTCCAGTCAACAATGGCCAGAAGAACTCCCAAACGGAAACGTCAAAGCTAAAAGGAGTTTTCTGTAAAATACAATCTACTGCTGTTAATTGATAAGCTTGTTGCATCCACAGCAAGCGATTGCAAATTCCCAAATGAGTGTTCATTGCTCCTTTGGGCTTACCTGTAGAACCTGATGTGTAAATCACATAAGCCAAGTTACTATCTTGAACAGCAGCGATTGGATTGTCTTGGCTTGACTGAGAAATTGTTACCCAGTCAGTATCTAAACATACAACCTGCCCTTGATGTTGAGGCAACTTTTCCAGGAGTTGCTGTTGTGTGAGCAAAACTGGAACTTGAGCATCTTCTAGCATAAAGCTCAAACGCTCAGTAGGATAGTCTGGGTCAAGTGGCACATAAGCCCCACCCGCTTTGAGAATCCCTAACAGTGCTACCACCATTAACAGCGATCGCTCTACACAAATACCCACTAGAGTATCTGGTTTTACGCCCAAAGAATGCAAGTAATGTGCTAAAGAGTTAGCGCGACAATTCAATTGGTGGTAAGTCAGTTGCTGATTTTCAAACACTACTGCGACTGCATCCGGGGTGCGCCCAAGCTGTTCCTCAAACAACTGATGAATACACTTATTTTGTGGATAATCCGCCTGGGTATCGTTCCATTCAAATAATAATTGATGTTGTTCTGGTTGTGTCAGCAGTGGCAATTGCGAAATCTTTGACTCTGGGTTAGCAACAATACCTGATAGTAATGTCACAAAATGACCAGTCATTCGCTCAATGGTAGGCGCATCAAACAAGTCAGTATTATATTCCCACACACCTACCAATCCAGTAGCAGTGTGCTGTATTACCAAAGTAAGATCAAACTTTGCAGTTGCACTTTCTATTGGCAATTCACTGACAGTTAACCCAGTCAACTTTATTTCAGATATGGGAGCATTCTGGAGAATAAACATCACCTGGAACAGTGGTGTATGACTCAAGTCTCGTTCTGGCTGTAATGCTTCCACCAGCATTTCAAAAGGCAAATCTTGATGAGCGTAGGCGGATAATGCCATTTCTCGAATGCTTAGGAGTAGTTCGTTAAAGCTGGGGTTTTCTGCCAAGTTAGTCCGCATCACCAAAGTATTGACAAAAAAGCCAATTAACCCTTCTAGCTCGGTGCGATCGCGGTTGGCAATTGGTGTTCCCACCAAAATATCTGTTTGTCCCGTATAGCGGTAAAGTAATGTATTATATGCCGCCAACAAAGTCATAAACAAAGTCACCCCTTGCTTTTGACTCAGTTTTGTCAGTTGTTGAGTGAGTTCAACAGACAGAGCAAACTCCATATTTGCGCCATTGAAAGTCTGCACAGCAGGTCTGGGTCGGTCTGTGGGTAATGGTAAGAACGTGGGTGCGTTTGCTAATTGTTCTTGCCAGTAACTCAATTGGCTGTTCAGCACCGAGCCTTGCAACCATTGTCTTTGCCAAATAGCAAAATCTGCGTACTGAATCGGCAGTGGTAACAAGGGTGACGGTTGACCTTGAGAATAGGCATTGTACAGTGCTGTAAATTCTTCAACAAATACATCCATTGACCAGCCATCACTGACAACGTGGTGCATACACACTAATAACCATTGTTCTTTCTCGGACAGCATTACTAATGTTGCTCTGATTAATGCTTCCTCAGCTAAGTCAAAAGGTTGAATCGCTTGTTGTTGCGCTAATTGCTGTGCAGCAATTTCTTGTTCGATTGTCGATAAATTCTGCAAGCCAACAACTGTAACTGTCCAATTTGTTTGTGTTTGAATAATTTGAGCAGCTTGTCCATTGACGGTAACAAAGTTGGTGCGTAATGCTTCGTGGCGATGAATAATTTCTTGCAAGCTTTGTTCTAATGCTGCAACATTAAGAGTTCCGGCTAAACGTAACCCGAAGGGGATGTTGTATAAGGCACTGTTCGGCTCGAACTGGTCTAAAAACCACAACCGTTGTTGCGCGAATGACAGTGGTATTTCTGCATTCTCTTCCCTTGGTAAAATGGCTGGTGCAGAAAGTTCTAAGTTTTGCTGCTGTAATTGCTGAATCGATGGCGCTAACTGGGCAATTGTTGGTGCAGCAAATAACGAACGCAATGGTAGTTCTACTTTCAAGCTGCTACGCACACGGGAAATGAGTTGCGTTGCTAGTAGAGAATGTCCCCCTACTTCAAAGAAATTATCATGTCTGCCTACAAGCTCTACTTTCAGGACTTGTTGCCAAATCAGTGCTAGTATTTCTTCGATGGGGCTGCGGGGTGCGACATATTTCTCTAATAATTCGCTACTTGGCTCTGGTGCTGGTAGAGCGCGACGGTCTACTTTGCCGTTAGGGGTAAGCGGTAGGGATTCTAGGATGACGAAGGCACTTGGTACCATGTAGTCCGGTAGCTTCTCTTTAAGGAAGCTACGTAGTTGGCTAATTATTGGTGTTATCTGTGGCTGTGGTATGATGTAGGCGACAAGGCGCTTGTCACCCCTGATATCTTCACGGGCAATGACACAACATACTTGCACATCTTCATGTTGGCTTAATACTGCCTCGATTTCTCCCAATTCGACGCGGAAACCACGGATTTTGACCTGATTATCGATACGTCCCAAGTATTCGATATTTCCATCTGGTAGATAACGTGCTGAATCCCCAGTTTTGTAGAGACGTTCTACTCCCCTGCTTCCACCGAAGGGATTGGGAATGAATTTTTCTTGTGTTAAGTCGGGGCGGTTCAAATAGCCTCGTGCTAATCCAACACCAGCGATGTGTAACTCTCCTGGTAAACCAATCGGAACTAGTTGTAAGTTTTGGTCTAGCAAATAGATTTGCGTATTGGAAATTGCCCGTCCAATGGGAATAGTTGTAGCTTTGGTTGGTAAGTTCTCTACCAAATACCAAGAAGAAAAAGTGGTGTTCTCTGTTGGGCCATAGACATGGAGCAAATGCTGTGGAGCGCCTTTGTCTAAAACTTCTTCTACCCATTTCGGGTCAACCGCTTCACCACCAAATAGTAGATATCTTAAACCACCAAATGCTTGCGGTACAAAACTGGCTAACTGATTGAATAAAGCTGTGGTTAAAAATAGCACGCTGACCTCGTGGTAGCGCATATTTGCAGCAAATTCTTTCGGGATGAGCAATACAGATTTCCTGATAATGACTAGCTTGGCTCCGTGCAGCAATGCACCCCAAATTTCAAAGGTTGCAGCATCAAAAGCAATGTTTGCAGCTTGAGCAACGCGGTCATCAGGTGTTAACTGTATGTAGTTGGTGTTTAACACCAGTCGATTTACAGCTTGATGAGTGACAGCGACTCCCTTAGGTGTGCCTGTAGAACCGGAAGTGTAAATCACATACGATAGTTTTTCTGCGCTGACTGTGCTATTGAGATTATCTTGATTTGCTCCTTTAATAGTCTGCCAGTCTGTATCCAAGCAGACGACACGCGCCTGATGTTGAGTCAGAGACTCGACTAAATTCTGTTGAGTCAACAGGACTTTTACCTGAGTGTCCTGGAGCATAAATTGTAAGCGTTCTTGGGGATATTCAGGATCTAATGGCACGTAAGCACCACCTGCCTTGAGAATGCCTAGTAGTCCAACCACCATTTCCAAAGAACGCTCTACACATATCCCCACCAGCATATCGGCTCCTACACCCAAAGACTGCAAGTAATGGGCTAGCTGGTTAGCACGACAATTCAACTCGTGGTACGTCAATTGTTGATTCTCAAACACCACTGCGATCGCATCTGGTGTACGCTCTACCTGCTCTTCAAATAACTGATGGATACATTTATCTTGAGGATAATCTGCTTGAGTATCATTCCACTCAACTAATAACTGTTGCTGCTCAGATGCTGTTAGTATTGGCAACTGGGAAATTTGTTGCAGAGGATTAGTAGCGATCGCCTCAAGCATCGTTACAAAATGACCTAACATCCGGCTAATCGTTTCATCTTCAAATCGACTAGCATCGTATATCACCTTCAGCAACAATTGCTCACCAGAGGCAACTAAAACCGTCAGAGGATAATTTGTTTGTTCAATCCACCTAAAATTGGAGAGGGAAAAATTGCTATTGCCTTGTAGAACAGCAGTATCAACAGGATAATTCTGAAAAACAACAATACTCTCAAATAAAGATGTACCTCTGGGAACATCACTCAGCCCCTGAATATCTACCAATGAGCTATAGGAAAATTGCTCAGACTCCACCTGTTTTGCTTGGAAATCCTTCAACAAACCCAGCAATTGAGTTTTTTCAGAAATTTGTACCCGCACTGGCAGAGTATTGATAAATAACCCCACCATCGACTCTACACCAACAAGTTCAGGCGGACGACCAGACACAGTTGCACCAAAAACCACATCTGTTTCTTGGCTGTAGCGAGACAGTAACAATCCCCAAGTCGCCTGCACCAAATTACTCATTGTCAATTGATGCTGTCTGACAAAAGACACCAGTGCTGCTGTCGCTGGCACAGTTAACTGAATCTGCTGTTCACTATAGCCCGAACGCTGCTCCCCGGACAATGGTTTATCCACAGTCAAAGGAGTTGGTGTAGTAAAACCTTGGAGCTTTTGCCGCCAAAATTCTGCTGCTAAATCTCGATTTTGTTGCTGTAACCAAGCAATATAGTTGCGGTAGCCCAGAGTTGGGACGTTAGATAAACTTTTACCCTGAGAAATAGCTTGATAAAACTCCAACAGGTCTTTGAAAACCAAAGGTGACGACCAGCCATCAAGTAATAAATGATGATGACACCAAACAAACTGATAAGTATCTACATCCAACTGGATTAGATGTAGGCGCATCAATGGCGCTTGCGACACTTGGAAACCTTTTTGTCGCTCAGAATCCAGAAAAGCCTCTAATTGCTGTTGCTGCTCTTGGGTAGATAAATCTCGCCAGTTGTATGTTTCGACCGTCACATTCACCTGTCGATACACTACTTGAACAGGCTGGCTCAAAGATTCCCACAGGAACGCTGTGCGGAAGATAGTATGCCGAGCTACTACTTGCTGCCAAGCTTGCTCGAAGGTTTTCACATCTAGGTTTCCCGTCAAAATGCAAGTTATCTGCTCAAAATATACACCTGAGTCTGGCGCATACAAGCTTTCAAACAGCATCCCCTCTTGCATGGGAGATAAGGGATAAATATCTTCAATATTTTGCCGATTAGTTTTGCTAAGTTCTAGTTTCATAAATTTTGTAATATTTGATCGAGTTCTAGTTGATTAAGGTTGATTAACGGGAAATCTGTGGGCGTATAACCTACATTTTCCGGTGATAAACAATGAGCAAGTAGCTCCTGCAATGTTTCGACAAATTCTTGGGCAATATTCTCAATCGTTTTGTGCTGATGGATATTGCTGCTGTATGTCCAATCTATTTGCAGTTGTTCGTTGGTAATGATGGCATTAATATCTAGCAAATAATGGCGCTGACCTTGTAAACTCTGGCTGTTTCCGCTAGGCTCATTAGCTATTTGCATCAGAGAGGATGTATTCACAACTTGAGCAAATTGTCCCAAATAATTGAAGCTAATCTCTGCTTGGGGAATTTTCTCTAATTGGGCGCTAATTTCTGCATCAAGATTCAGATAACGCAATAAGCCATAGCCAATGCCTTTGTTAGGAATTGCACGTAATTGTTCCTTGACGGATTTTAAAGCAGTACCCAGATCATTCTTGATTCCCAGTTCCACAACTACTGGAAAAATCGTTGTAAACCAACCAATCGTGCGTGATAAATCTACACCATCAATGATTTCTTCCCGCCCATGACCTTCTAAGTTGAATAATACTGACTGAGAGTTAGTCCATCTGCTCAACACCAGCGATAGGGCAGTTAACAAGACATCGTTAATTTGTGTTTTGTAGGCTTTCGGGACATCTTGCAAGAGTGCTTGGGTTTCTGCTTCGTTTAATGACACTGATATTGTCTTAGCTGATGCAGTAGTATTTACTCCTTGTGAATAGTCTACTGGGATGGAGTGAACTGCACTGTAAGATACACTCAACCAATAAGCTAGTTCTGTTTTCAAAATTTCTGATTGGGCATAAGCTGTTATTTTTTGCGCCCAATCTTTGAAGGATGTGGTTTTGGCAGGTAGTTGAATAGCTTTACCTTGACTTAGCTGCTGGTAAGCTGTCTGCAAATCTTCTAACAATATCCGCCAGGATACACCGTCTACTACTAGGTGGTGAATTACTATGAGTAATCGTGCTTTCTTGTCAATGCCTAGCCAGAAAAATGCTACTTGTACGAGATTTTCTGACAGGTTTAAACTCGCCTGTAATTCGTTAGCTGTGGTTTCAATGGCAGTTTCTATCTCAGTTTCTGGAACTGTTGATAGGTCAAAACGGGAGATAGTAATATTATCTGTTGGGGCGGCATGAGTTTGCTGCCATGTTGTGTCTGTTTGGGTGAATCTTAGCCTTAGAGCATCGTGATTTTTTAGTAGTTGCTGCCATACTTGCTCTAATATTTCTAAGTTGAGGTCTGATGGTACTGTGAGTAGAAATGATTGATTAAAGTAGTGTTTTTCTGATAACTTCTGTTCAAAAAACCAGTGTTGAATTGGTGTTAAGGGTAATGTCCCTGTGACTAATCCTTGTTCTATTTGCAGCGTTTTTGTTGTGCCTGCAACTGTGGCTAGTTGGGCGATCGTTTGATTGGCAAATAGTTGTTTGACTGTTAGTTCTATTCCGGCTAGTTTTGCTCTGGTGATGATTTGAATGCTGAGGATGGAATCTCCACCTAGTTCAAAGAAGTTATCTTGTATGCCTATTTGCTCTATTCTTAATACTTGCGCCCAAATTTGCGCTAATTTTTCTTCAATGGGGGTGCGCGATCGCACTATATCGGTTTCTATTCCTGTGCGTGCTTCTGGTTCTGGTAGGGCGCGACGGTCTATTTTGCCGTTGGGGGTTAGGGGTAGAGACTCTAGGGTGACGATCGCACTTGGTACCATGTATTCTGGTAGCTTTTCTTTGAGGAAGCTACGCAGTTCGCTAACTATGGGCGTTATTTGTGGCTGGGGTACTATGTAGGCTACTAGGCGTTTATTTCCGGGAATGTCTTCGCGGGCTATGACACATGATGCTTGCACATGGGGATGTTGGTTCAGTGCTGCTTCTATTTCTCCTAACTCAATGCGGAATCCCCGGATTTTCACCTGATTGTCGATACGTCCCAGATATTCTATGTTGCCATCTGGTAGATAACGTGCTAAGTCTCCTGTTTTGTATAATTTACTCTCTCCTGCCTTCTCAAAAGGGTTGGGAATGAATTTTTCTTGTGTTAACTCTGGTCGATTCAAGTAGCCTCTTGCTAATCCTGCACCACCTATGTGTAACTCTCCTGCTACACCAATGGGTACTGGTTGTAAGTTTTGGTCAAGGATATAAAGTTGGGTGTTGGCGATCGGGCGACCAATGGGAATTGAACCGGAAAGATGTTGCCCAGTTGGTACTTGGTAAATACAACAACCCACAACTGTTTCTGTTGGCCCATATTCATTGATCAGCTTTGTTTCTGGCGCAAATTCTTGCCAGAAAGCAATGTTTTCTGCTAACAGGTTATCGCCACCAATGATGAATGCTCTGGTTCGATTTGCTGCTTGTGTTGGCAATATTTGCTGATTGAGCAACTCTAGGTGAGCAGGTGTAATCTTAACTAAGCTTAAATTGGCGTGATGACGTAGAGAATTACTCAAAGTCTCAACACCTTGGTCTTCAGAGAGAATTTCTACTTGATTACCCACTAACAATGGTGAGAAGAGACTGGTAATTGTCAGGTCAAATCCTAGAGGAGAATGAACGATTGTTCCTGCTCCTTGCTCAACGCTATAAGCCTGGCTACACCAACTGAGATAGTTAACCAGTCCTTGATGGGGAATTAACGTGCCTTTGGGTTTGCCAGTAGAACCAGAAGTATAGATGACATAAGCTAAATGAAGAGCAGTTGTCTCACTGACTGGGTTATATATCTGCTGTTGGGTGTTTGCTTTCCAATCGGTATCTAGGCAAATGACTTTGATGCCATCTGTTGGTAAGTTTTGTACTAAATGTTGCTGAGTCAGAAGTATGGGTGTTTGAGTATCTGCCAGAATAAAACTTTTACGTTCAGCAGGATAATCAGGATCAATTGGCACGTATGCCCCGCCCGCCTTGAGAATACCAAGTAGTCCTACCACCATATCCAGAGAGCGTTCCACACATATCCCCACCAGTACATCGGCTCCTACACCCAAGAACTGCAAGTAATGGGCTAACTGGTTAGCACGAGTGTTCAACTCTTGGTATGTTAGCTGTTGATTCTCAAACACTACTGCTACTGCATCGGGCGTGCGTTCCACCTGTTCTTCAAACAACTGATGAATACATTTATCTTGGGGATACTCTACCTGAGTGTCATTCCACTCAATTAATAACTGTTGCTGCTCAGATGCTGTGAGCATTGGTAATTGAGAAATGCGCTGTTTGGGATTAGCAACAATACCTTCTAGGAGTGTCACAAAATGCCCTGTCATCCGCTCAATGGTGCTGCTATCAAACAAGTCTGTGTTATACTCCCATCCTCCTACGAGTCCAGTAGTATTGTTTTCTATTGATAAGGTAAGATCAAACTTAGCGATCGCACCTTCTATTGGCAATGAACTGACACTTAACCCAGTCAACTCTACTTCCGATATGGGAGCATTCTGGAGGACGAACATCACTTGGAACAGTGGTGCATGACTCAAGTCTCGTTCTGGCTGCAATACTTCCACCAACATTTCAAAGGGCAAATCTTGATGTGCGTAGGCAGACAGTGCCATTTCTCGAATACGCGGGAGTAATTCGTTAAAACTAGGATTTTCAGATAAATCAGTCCGCATCACCAAAGTATTGACAAAAAAGCCAATTAACCCTTCTAGCTCGGTGCGATCGCGGTTTGCAATTGGTGTTCCCACCAAAATATCTGTTTGTCCCGTATAGCGATAAAGTAATGTATTATAAGCCGCCAACAAAGTCATAAACAAAGTTACCCCTTGCTCCTGACTCAGTTGTACCAACTGTTGAGTGAGTTCAACAGGCAGGGAAAACTCCAGATATGCGCCATTGAAAGTCTGCACAGCTGGTCTGGGTCGGTCTGTAGGTAATGGCAAGAATGTAGGTGCGTTTGCCAATTGTTCTTGCCAGTAACTCAATTGGCTTTGCAATACCTCTCCTTGCAACCATTGTCTTTGCCAAATAGCGAAATCTGCATACTGAATCGACAGTGGCAACAAAGGTGACGGCTTACCTTGGGAATACGCATTGTAAAGTGCTGTTAATTCTTCGACAAACACACCTATTGACCAGCCATCACTGACAACGTGGTGCATACACACTAATAACCATTCTTCTGTCTCGGACAGCACTACTAATGTTGCTCTGATTAATGCTTCATCAGCTAAGTCAAAAGGTTGAATCGCTTGTTGTTGGGCTAATTGCTGTGCAGTATTTTCTTGCTCGCTTGTTGGCAGATGTTGCAACTCAACGACTGCAACTGACCAATTCGTTTCTATTTGAATGATTTGAGCAGCTTCTCCATCAACTGTGATGAAGTTGGTGCGTAATGCTTCGTGACGATGAATAATTTCTTGCAAGCTTTGTTCTAATGCTGCAACATTAAGAGTTCCTGCTAAACGCAACCCGAAGGGGATGTTGTATGAGGCGCTGTTCGGCTCGAACTGGTCTAAAAACCACAAACGCTGTTGAGCAAACGACAATGGTAATTCGGTATTCCCTGTCCTTGGTAATATGGGTGGTGCAAAAAGTTCTAAATCTTGTTTCTGTAATTGCTGAATCGATGATGCTAATTGGGCAATTGTGGGCGCAGCAAATAAGTTCCGTAATGGTAGTTCTACTTTTAAATTATTACGGATGCGGGAAATGAGTTGCGTTGCTAGTAGTGAGTGTCCCCCTAGTTCAAAGAAGTTATCATGTATACCTACAAGCTCTACTTTTAGGACTTGTTGCCAAATCAGTGCGAGTATTTCTTCGATGGGAGTGCGGGGTGCGACATATTTCTCTAATAATTCGTTACTTAGCTCTGGTGCTGGTAGGGCGCGACGGTTTATTTTGCCATTGGGGGTAAGCGGTAGGGACTCCAAAATGACTATTGCACTTGGTACCATGTAGTCTGGTAACTTCTTCTTGAGATCGCTACGCAGTTCGCTAATTGTGAGTGTTACTTGTGGCTGCGCTACGATATAGGCTACTAGGCGCTTGTCACCCCTGTTATCTTCACGGGCTATGACACAACATACTTGCACATCTTCATGTTGGCTCAGTACTGCCTCGATTTCTCCTAATTCGATGCGGAATCCCCGGATTTTTACTTGGTTATCGATACGCCCCAGGTATTCGATATTGCCATCTGGTAGATAACGCGCTAAATCCCCAGTTTTATATAATTTTGACTTTTGACTTTTGATTTTTGAATTGTCAAAGGGGTTGGGAATGAATTTTTCTTGTGTTAACTCAGGTCGGTTGAAGTAGCCTCTTGCTAATCCTGCACCACCTATGTGCAATTCTCCTGATATACCTACGGGTACTGGTTGTAAGTTTTGGTCTAGTATGTAGATTTGCGTATTGTCAATTGGACGACCAATAGAAATCAAGCTCTGATTGGATTCGAGTTGACATACTGATGACCAAATAGTAGTCTCTGTTGGCCCATAAAGGTTCCACAAAGAAGCGCTCCTCGCAAGCAATTGATTAACTAGATCCCAAGGTAAAGCTTCACCGCCGCAAAGTATTTTTAGATCACTAAATTGGTAGTTGGAGTCTAAAAGCAATCTCCAAGTAGCTGGAGTTGCTTGCATAATTGTTGCCTTAGACTTAACTAGCAAGTCAAATAACTCTTTTCCATCAAGGGTTACGTCACGACGGGCTATAACCAGACAGGCACCTACAGTTATAGGTAGAAAAATTTCTAAGGCAGCAATATCAAAGGCAATAGTAGTGATGCCAAGGAGTATATCTTGTTTTGTTATTCCTGGGCGCTGCTGCATGGCAGATAGGAAATTGCTCACAGCGTCATGTGAAATCTGCACGCCTTTGGGCTGACCAGTAGAACCAGAAGTATAAATCACATAAGCTAAGTTACTAGCTTGGACATCAGCGATGGGATTTTCTTGACTCAACTGAGAAATCAACTGCCAGTTAGTATCCAGGCTTATAAGCTGCGCCTGACACTGGGGTAATTTTTCAACTTGATGCTGTTGGGTTAGCAGCACTGAGACTTGAGAATCTTCCAAGATAAAGCGCAAACGCTCTTGGGGATACTCAGGGTCAAAGGGTATGTAAGCTCCACCTGCCTTGAGAATACCCAACAATCCGACGACCATCTCTAAAGAACGTTCTACACAAATACCCACCAGCGCATCTGGTTTGACACCCAAAGAACGTAAGTAATGTGCCAACTGGTTAGCACGACAATTTAACTCGTGGTAAGTCAATTGTTGATTCTCAAACACCACTGCCACTGCATCGGGTGTACGCTTTACCTGCTCCTCAAATAACTGATGAATACATTTATCGAAGGCATAGTCTACGCTTGTATTATTCCACTCAACTAATAACTGTTGTTGCTCAGATGCTGTGAGCATTGCCAATTGAGAAACTCGCTCGCTGGGATTTGCCACAACTGCCTCAAGCAGTGTCAAAAAATGACCAGTCATCCGTTCGATAGTGCTGCTATCAAACAAGTCAGTGTTGTACTCCCACCACCCAAAGAGTCCATCGGGAGTGTTTTCCATTGATAAAGTTAAATCAAACTTTGCCGTGGTGATTGCTATTGGCAAGCCACTGACACTTAACTCAGTCAACTCTATTTCAGACATGGGAGCGTTCAGGAGAACGAACATCACTTGGAACAATGGTGTATGGCACAGATCCCGTTCTGGCTGCAATGCTTCCACCAACATCTCAAAGGGCAAATCTTGATGAGCATACGCGGATAATGCCATTTCCCGGATACGTGGGAGTAATTCGTTAAAACTGGGGTTCCCTGCTAAATCAGTCCGCATCACCAAAGTATTGACAAAAAAGCCAATTAACTCTTCTAGTTCAGTGCGATCGCGGTTTGCAATTGGTGTCCCTACCAAAATATCTGTTTGTCCCGTATAGCGATAAAGCAGGGTATTATATGCCGCTAACAAAGTCATAAACAAAGTCACCCCTTGCTGTTGACTTAGCTGCAACAACCGTTGAGTTAACTCAACAGAAAGAGTAAACACTTGATATGAGCCATTGAAAGTCTGCACAGCAGGTCTTGGTCTATCTGTGGGTAGTTGCAAGAATATGGGTGCATTTGCCAACTGTTTTTCCCAGTAGCTCAAGTGGTTTTGTAGTACTTCCCCTTGCAACCATTGTCTCTGCCAAATTGCATAATCTGCGTACTGAATTGGTAGTGGCAACAAGGGTGACGGTTGACCTTGAGAATAAGCATTGTACAGTGCTTGTAACTCCTGGATAAACAGACCTATTGACCAGCCATCAAAGACAACGTGGTGGATACACACTAATAACCACTGCTCTGTAGAAGACAGCACAACTAATGTCGCTCTCATTAATGGATCATGAGCTAAGTCAAAAGGCTCAATTGCTCGTTGTTCCAGTAATTGTTGTGCAGTCGTTTTTTGTTCTGTTAAGGGTAAATGCTGGAAGTCAACTACTGTTACTGTCCAATTCGGTTGAGTTTGAATGATTTGAACAGCTTGTCCATCAACAGTAACAAAGTTGGTGCGTAAGACTTCATGGCGATCGATAAGTTCTTTTAAACTTTGTTCTAAGGCGGGAAAATTAAGATTTCCTACTAGACGCAAACCAATGGCGATGCTGTATAAAGCACCATTCGAATCTAACTGGTCTAAAAACCATAAACGCTGTTGAGCATAAGATAGTGGTATTTCTGCATTCTCTACCCGCCTTAAGATGGGTGGTGCTGATAGTTCTATATCTTGCTGTAACTGCTGAATCAATGCTGCTAACTCGGCAATTGTTGGCGCAGCAAATAAGCTACGCAATGGTATTTCTACTTTGAATCTGCTACGCACACGGGAGATGAATTGTGTTCCCAGTAGGGAGTGTCCCCCTAGTTCAAAGAAGTTGTCATGTCTGCCGACAAGTTCTACTTTCAGGACTTCTTGCCAAATCAGTGCCAGGATTTCTTCAATGGGGGTGCGCGGAGCTACATATTTCTCTAATAATTCGCTACTTGGCTCTGGTGCTGGTAGGGCGCGACGATCTATTTTGCCGTTGGGGGTTAGGGGTAAAGCTTCTAAAATGACAAAGGCACTTGGTATCATGTATTCTGGTAGCTTTTCTTTGAGGAAGCTACGCAGTTCTTT
Source organism: Nostoc sp. (assembly GCF_036917935.1). Classification (GTDB taxonomy): domain Bacteria; phylum Cyanobacteriota; class Cyanobacteriia; order Cyanobacteriales; family Nostocaceae; genus Nostoc. The sequence goes on from NZ_JBALEL010000060.1 coordinate 238,815, forward strand.
AACTGTGGTTGTCTGCTCTGGTTGCAGTACTATATAGGAGACTAGGCGCTTGTCACTAGGATTATCTTCACGAGCAATAACGCAACATAGTTGCACATCTTCATGTTGGCTCAGTGCTGTCTCGATTTCTCCCAATTCGATGCGGAAACCACGGATTTTTACCTGGTTGTCAATACGTCCCAAGTATTCGATATTGCCATCTGGTAGATAACGTGCTAGATCCCCAGTTTTGTAAATACGTTCTCCTCCCCTGCTTCCACTGAAGGGGTTAGGGATGAATTTTTCTTGTGTTAATTCTGGACGATTGAGATAACCTCGCGCTAATCCTGCACCACCAATGTAGAGTTCTCCTGGTACACCCACAGGTACTGGTTGTAAGTTTTGGTCGAGTATGTATATCTGGGTATTGTCAATTGGACGACCGATGGAAATTTTTTGGTCTTGAGGAGTGCATTTGGCGATCGCTGCACAAACACTCGCTTCTGTCGGCCCGTAGGCATTAAAGAAGTTTCTTCCTGTAGCCCATTGTCGCATCAGTTCAATAGGACAGGCTTCTCCGGCAACAATGATTGTTTGCAATGTTGGCAGTTCTTCTTGTGGTAGAACTGCCAGTGCTGATGGTGGTAGGGTAATATGGGTAATGCCATCATCCTTTAATCGGTCAATTAAAGGCATACCCGGCATCAGAGAGTCTTTTGTTCCTAAGTAAAGTGTTGCCCCCGATCCAAAAGCCATCAAGATTTCTGATATGCAAGCATCAAAACTGAAGGAGGCAAACTGGAGAACTCGACTATCACAATCTAAGCCAAAAGCCTGAATCTGAGCTTGAGCTAGATTGCACAATCCACTATGCTCAACCATTACGCCTTTGGGTTTGCCTGTGGAGCCAGATGTATAAATCACATTCGCAAGATGAGTAGTCGTCACTACCTTGATCAGGTTATCCTGTTTGTTTTGCAGAATTTCTGACCAGACTTCATCTAAACAAACCAGTTTTGCTTGATAATCAGGTAGTTGATCGAGGAGTCGCTTTTGACTCAGTAATACTGAAACTTGAGCGTCTTCAAGCATGAAGCTCAAACGGTCTTTGGGATACTCAGGATCAAGTGGTACGTAAGCTCCACCCGCCTTGAGAATACCTAACAGTCCCACCACCATCTCTAAAGAACGCTGCACACATATCCCCACCAGCACGTCGGCTTCCACTCCCAAAGAGCGCAAATAATGCGCCAACTGGTTAGCCTGACAATTCAATTCGTGGTAGGTCAATTGTTGATTCTCAAACACCACTGCTACTGCATCGGGTGTACGCTCCACCTGCGCCTCAAACAAATGATGAATACATTTATCCTGGGGATATTCTACCTGAGTATCATTCCACTCAACTAATAACTGTCGTTGCTCAAATTGTGTGAGCATTGGTAATTGGTCAATTCGTTGCTGGGGATTTGCCACAATTGCTTCAAGCATTGTTACAAAATGCCCCATCATCCGCGCGATCGTGCTGTCATCAAACAAGTCTGTGTTGTAATTCCATGTACCTTTGAGTGAGCCTGGCGTATCAAGAATAGTTAAGGTTAAATCAAATGCAGCGGCTTTAGATCGTGGAATGATTGATTCCAAAATCAAACCATCACTATCCATGAGTGATACTTCTTTGCTACTTTGGTGGTAGCGATCCCAAACCAAAGCTACTTGATATAGTGGCGAAAAACTGGGGTTGCGGACAGGTTGTAGTTGCTCCACCAGCAGGGGAAAGGGATAATTCTGATGGTCTAGGGCATCTAATACACAAGAGCGCGATCGCTCCAGCAACTCTTGAAAAGTCGGTTTTCCCGAAAGGTCTCCTCGCAAAACCACAGGATTAGTAAAGTGACCCACAATCTTTTCAAACTCTGAACGGCTCCGATTCCCCATTGGAGAGCCAATTAAAATATCTTCTTGATTGGTATAACGTAGTAATAGTATTTGTAATGTTGTTAATAAAAGTGTGTAAAGAGACGTATCTTCTCTCTTTGCTAATTTTGTAAGCTTTTGCCGCAGTTTTTCTTCAACAGTAAAAAAGCTGGAAGCACCATTATAGGTTTGGGTCTGAGGTCTTGGGCGATCTGTTGGCAAATTTAGCAATGGCAACTCACCAGATAGTTGTTGCTGCCAATAAGCCCACAAACGCTCACCTTCTGAACTAGCGAGCATTTGCTCTGACCAGTTGACGTAATTTTCATACTGATAGTTTTGTGCTGGTAGTTGGGCTGCTACACCTGTGGCGTAGGCGTAGCCCGTCGTAGACATCGCTTCATACAAGGCTCTCAGTTCACCGATCATAATTTTTAAAGACCAGAAATCCCCCACTATCTGATGTAGCGTGATTAAGAGAATATGTTCTTTTGTTGCTAATTTATCAGTTTTAGTATGGTTAATTAATAAATCAAAGCACAATATTGACCCCTCTTCTAAATCGAAGGAGCGATCGCTTCTTTCTGAAAGCCATTTATTTACATCATCTTGGCCAAGATCGAAAGTTTCTTGGATGCTAAAGTCAACTTGCTGGTTTTCATGAACTGTTTGCACAGATTCCCCATCAATGGTCGCAAAGGTAGTCCTCAAACCTGGATGCCTTTCAAATAAGGCTTGTGCTGCCTGCTTCAGGGCTGGAATATCCAAATTTGTGATTAATTTTGCTGCATAAGTGGCGTTATAAGCGGTATTGCTGGGTGCTAATTGATATAAAGACCAGAGTGCTTGTTGACCGTGGGAGAGGGGATAAGTTGCAGCCTGATTACTACTCTGGGATAAAATTCGGATAATTTCTGGTTTATATTGTTTAATTTCTCCCAATAACTCAGAGGTTAGTGAGTTTTTAGGCGATCGGTAGCGCAATTTTTCTCCATCAATCCAGAGTTCAACATTATTTGCTGAAAGGTTTTCTAAAAGCTCTGTTAAATTCATAGTTCACTCTAATTAATGCTTTTTTTGCAGAAAACAAATTAATATTTTTTCTCTAATTCTGTTACTTTTAATAGCGCTCTGCACAAATGCCCTTGAAAATCGCTTCAATTTTATATTGGGCTACAGTATTTCTCGACAATTGTTATCAGACTAAGCAGCGATTTCTATGCTCCAAAGAGTCTCACCCAGGCTGTGATAGTAGCTGCAACTGTGGCATAACTATCCTCATGATGTGATTAATATTATGCCAATAATACCACCTAGCCGAGCCAGTTTTTCCGGTTTCATCTATTGAACTTACCTCAAATTCTTACAGTCTTAATTAAAGAATAAAGTGAATATTGACGGCAATCTCTGATATTTACTAGTAGAGAAACTTACTTGCCTAATGAGCTTTAGAATTGAAGTAAAATTTTACCTTTAAATAACCAGAGATAAGCTTATTTAAAGGTAAAATTTCACTTCAATCCATAAATCATCTCAGATTTGCCAATAAAATGCAATACCAGTTAAGACAGTTAAGTACACAGTTAAGCAGACAGTTAAGACAGTTAAGACAATTAAGACAGTTAAGCAGACAGTTAAGACAGTTAAACAAATAATAAAGATATTTAAAATAGTTAGTGAATATTGAATAAAAATTCAGAAGTCAGAATCCCTTACGAAGAGTGATTCTGATCCGCCACTGATTGTTCGCGCTTGCGTCTCGTAGAGAAGACCACGAAATCTACGATTTGTGGGGGTTTAAACCCGTTTATTCATCCGCCAATCGGATATCGTTGGCGAATTCCCTAAGCAGCTAAACTGAACCGATTAGTTCAGCAATGAAACGATTGAGAACCTTCTGAGCAGTTTTATACCCAGTAGCTTGCTTACCTTGAGGACAATAGACTGCTTTTGCTTCCAATCTATTTTAAAGTGGGATAAATCAAATCCCAGACCTGCTTTAGCTTCCCGTTCTGAAGCCTTTTTAGGCAGTCGTGTGTCTTCAAAGCGTCTGCTATAGCGGTCATACCACTCAGAGTGAGCCAGTGACTTCAGCCAAGTGGGTGCAACTTCTGCTACAGCATTCAAAGCATACCGTAAGGTTTCCCCCAAATGTTCCAGTCTGGTTAGCTCCCTGACTACAGCTAGTATATGAGTTGAGTCAGTGCGCTGTTTTCCTCTTGCTGAGAGCAGTTTGAGTTCCTGAAATTTCGACAGCATCAAGTCTAGTATTTGCTGCTCGACACCACCTCTTATTAAGCGATCGCGGAATTCGCTTAGAATACTAAAGTCAAAACCTGGATCTGTTACCTCTAGGGACAAAGCATATTTCCAGTCAATCCGCCCTTGCGCTGCTTGTCTATCAGACAACCACAGGGTCACAGTGTGAACTGATGGCTTGACTAAATGTCTAAAAATCAATTTAATAATAGACATCTCCAAAATAGTAATGTTCCATTGACACCCCAATTAAGAAACCAAGAAATGGGGAGTTGACAATTGAACAGAAAATAGAAAAGAAGGAGTTTTCATCTAAACGAATATTTATTGAACATCGAATCCGTTCGGTGAAAATATTTCGAGTCGTCCAAGACAGATTTAGGTTAAATCCCAAAAAGTATGAACAAGTAATTTTGACAATTTGTGGACTAGTAAGATTACGAATTAGAGCGTTAATATTGCCAACAAAAATAGCCCCCTTACCGTCAGGCTAAAATCAACGCATATAACTACATATTTTTGCCTTGTTATTATCAATAAATATCTCAAAGCCATATTTACTCGTATTGACTAGCTAATTAGCGATGCTTGCACTTGCATCTTATAAGCTAGTCACAGCAAAGCTTTGATAGTTTTCGGAGATGTCTGACTTTAGAACAATGGGAACTGCTGTCAGGACTCATTCCTAAGCCGAAAACTGGTGTTCGAAAACGGAGTGTGGATATGCAACCGATCGTTAACGCAAGGAAAGTACATCTTGTGTGCAGGTTGTGCGTGGCGAATGCTCCCAAACGATTTTCCTAAGTGGAAAACTGTGTATCATTACGAACGAAATGGCGAAAAGATGGAACATGGCAGGAAATTCACGAGCGCTTACGTTTGTGGGTACGTGTCAGTCAAGACCAAGAACCATCCATCACTCTCAGAAGCAATTATGGCACGAGCCTTACCGTTGAAACAGCAACAATGATTTCCTAAGAAGTTGGTTACGACTCAGCATAAGCTTTGGAGCGATCGCGAGAAACCACTTCAACTCCTGGATGTTCCTTTAACCAAGCGGCTAAAGTTTCCGCTTCACGGTCTGACAACAGAGCGATGGGCTTCTTACGCTCCAAGTCAATCAGCACGGTCTCATAGGTTTGGCGTTTTCGCAAAGCAAAGTCATCTACCCCAAGAATCTGGGGCGTGATTTCTGTGCGCTCTTTTATTGCTTCTTGAATTTCTCGCATATATATATCGCTTTGCTTTGTCACCATTACCTTTAATAATTCTTGCTCAATACTATTAAGCTTAGAGCGGCGATCTCCTCCTTGGGGTCTATATATACCTTATCAAAACCCTGGATATAATAGGCGCTCTCGTCGTAAATACGGAGACAAAGTTGATTGTCATAACCTTCCTCAGAAGTATCTATGTAAAAGTAGCATTGAGGATGAGATCCAAACTGACATTTACCAAGCTACTTTACTCCACAAGGAATTCGCTCAAGCACTGAATGTAGTTATTTTAGTCAAAACTAATCTTAAAAGTAATGCTTGTAGTCATGTAATCCTATTCTCTAGTGACCTAGATTTGTTCTACGAAAAAATAATAGATTATTACAAACTGCGCTTCCAAATCGAGTTTAATTTCCGTGATGCCAAGCAGTTTTGGGGACTGGAATATTTCATGAACTTAAGCCAAACTGCCGTGACTAATGCTGTTAATTTAGCATTTTTCATGGTCAACTTGTCCCATCATCTTCTCTTGGATTTTCGTCTCCTTAATCCCGACTCTGGCATTATTGATTTGAAGACTCATTATCGTGGTTTTCGATATGTTCGTGAAATGTTAAAAATGCTTCCGGAAATGCCTGAGCCTATTTTATTAACCCAGATTTTTGCCAAGCTTACTGCTTTAGGTCGTATTCATCCCGTCTCTACAGGCGTTGAACCCTCGTAAATTGGCAATGGTATTGTAGGGAATTACGCCTAAGACACCGCGTAACGATTTATATCGTAATAAATCAATTCACTCAATAAATCAAACTATAGCCCTTCAGAGTAATTGATAAGCAAAGTTATCTTTTGTCCAACAAACAACATGAGAGGTTCGGTATGAAGATTGTAGTTATTGGTGGCAGCGGACTCATTGGAAAAAAGCTCGTGAACAACCTTCGTCAGCTTGGTCATGAGGTCGTGGCGGCATCACCCTCATCGGGTGTCAACATCATCACGGGTGAGGGACTGGCTGAAGCGCTGGCGGGCGCTCAGATTGTTGTCGATGTGGCGAACTCGCCTTCGTTCGAGGACAAGGCAGCGCTGGAGTTCTTCGAGACAGCCGGTCATAATCTCCTTGCCGCAGAAGCGATCGCTGGTGTGAGGCATCACGTTGCGCTGTTGGTCATCGGCACCGATCGCCTGCTTCAGGGTGGTTACTTCCGCGCGAAGATGGCGCAAGAGAATCTGATCAAGTCCGCCAAGATTCCCTATACGATCCTCCGCGCAACGCAGTTCTTCGAGTTACTGAGCAGCATCGCCAGCCTGAGCAGCATCGCCAACCTGAGCAGCGATGGGCAAACGGTTCGCTCGTCACCTGCCCTTGTGCAGCCCGTCGCGTCGGATGACGTTGCCGCCGCACTGACTGACATCGCAGTTGGGGTACCAGTGAATGGCACGGTGGAGGTGGCTAGTCCCGAAAAGCTACGTCTTGACGAACTCGTCCGACGATTGTTGAGCGCAAACCAGGAAGCACGCAAGGTGATCACAGACATCCAGGCACGCTATTCCGGCGTAGAGCTAAACGATCGATCCCTCACCCCCGGCGACAAGCCGCGCATCGGGGCGTTGAATTAAGCGATCGCTGAAGAACGAAATGTAACCAATGTGGGCATCAAGCTCACCAACCTAACGGAGAACAAGATGAGCAACATTCACATGGACAGTAAAAACATGAAAATCGAGGTTTTGGTAGTGCCCGTCTCCGACGTCGATCGAGCCAAGAGCTTCTATGAGGCGTTGGGGTGGCGGCTAGATGCCGACTTCGTGACTGGTGAGGACTTCCGGGTGGTGCAACTGACGCCTCCCGGCTCGGAGTGTTCGATCATCATCGGCACTGGAGTCACGTCAGCCGTGCCGGGATCACTTCAGGGTTTGCATCTGGTCGTTTTCGACATCGAGACAGCCCGCACCGAACTCGTCAATCGCGGCGTCGACGTGAGTGAGTTGTTCCACGACGTGGGGGGGATATTCCACCACTCCGGAATCGAGGGACGGATAAATGGCCCAGATCCGGAACGTCGCGATTATGGCTCGTTTGCCTCGTTCAGTGACCCGGACGGCAACAGTTGGGTGCTCCAAGAGGTGAAGACGCGGGCTGCCGGTCGGTGATGGGACATCAGTCGCTCAAGGACATTAATTCACTACGAAACGTTTCTATTCACAAAGGAGCAATATCATGAACAACCTAACTAATAAGACCGCACTCGTGACTGGAGCATCCAGTGGAATCGGTGCCGTCTATGCTGATCGCTTTGCAAAGCGTGGTTACGATCTCGTGCTGGTGGCGCGTGACCGCGCCCGAATGGAAGCTCTAGCCGAACGACTGCGCCGGGAAACCGGAGTGGCGGTTGACATTCTGCAAGCGGATCTCGCCGATGCGGGTGAACTCGCTCAGGTAGAGGAGCGGCTACGCACCGACACGCGCATCGGTATCCTGGTCAACAACGCCGGTGCCAGCATTGCCAGCAGTTTCATCGAGCAAAGCCCGGACGAGGTGTCTAAAATTATCAGCCTCAACACCACAGCGCTAACGCGGCTTGCCAGCGCCGTTGCTCCACGGTTCGTCAAGGCGGGCGATGGCGCAATCATCAACATCAGTTCGGTTGTCGGGCTAGCACCGGAATTCGGTCTGACCGTATACGGCGCAACCAAAGCCTTCGTCCTCTTCTTCACCCAGGGACTCCACCTCGAACTTGAACCTAAAGGTGTTTACGTTCAAGCTGTGCTACCGGCATCAACACGGACGGAAGTCTGGGAGCGCTCAGGTTGGGATATGAATGCGCTACCGCCTCTTATGGAAGTTGATGAACTGGTGGATGCCGCCCTTGTTGGCTTTGATCGCCGTGAGATAGTCACCATCCCATCGCTTCCCGATGCGGATCAGTGGAACACCTTCGACGCTGCTCGTCAAAGCATGATCCCAAATTTCAACCAGGTACATGCCGCAGACCGTTATCGCCTCGTGACACCTAATCGGGGCTAGCCTCGCGTTTGAGATCGCCCACATTGAACTTGATTTAGTAAGGACAGAACAATGGATATGTATCGCCTTCTCCGTATCCGGACATAACGAATCTTCCTACTCTTGATCGTCGGGCTTTTTGGCATACCAAACACTGGTTTGGGGCTGTGTTGCAAGCTTCTCAATTCACTGAGAATGCCAATGCCCAAACCCGACAACAGCAGGTTGAGTCATTCCTGCATTCTGCTCTGAAAGCATCAATAACCCTGCTCAAGTCCGAGTCTTTTGCTGAGGTTTGACGATGAATGTCTCGCAAACTTATCCTCTCTCTACACACCAGGTTTTGTGTACAGAGGACGTGTAAATTTCATCGATCTCAATCATTGAAAGTGTGCAGCAATCAGACTTTTTTGATGACACGAATTTGTCCCCTGTCATTTAATTTGACACTATACAAAAAAGTAATTCGACCATTGTTTTGATCGCGGCTGACGTGACATAAAAACAGTGACATTTACGAGGGCGCGATCGCTCATTTAGCAAGCAATTCGACAAACCATTACAGAGAATATCACAGCGATGTTTTTAACAAAGAAAAAAGTTCAAGGATTTTTGCTCATTCTGGCACTCGCCCTCAGTGCGGTAGTCGGTTTATCAATGCGCCATTCCGAAGCAATCGTGGCACAGCCATTCGCTCAAAAGGCTACGGCAACTGTGTATCGGGCACCGTCTACTGCTGTGGCGCAGCAACCCGCCCAGACCGGTGCCCAGTTCAAAGACGCGACCGGAGACAAGGCAATCCGCCCCTTCCGCATCAACGTGCCAGAGGCGGCACTCGTCGATCTCCGCACTAAGGATGAGATGCTCGACGACATCAGGCTCTACTGGCTCACGAACAGCGCGATTTCTTCCGCGCAGCTCTACTGGGAAAATAACGCCAACAACTTCAACGCCGTGGACATCTCCATTCCTGCTGCCGTGACGGTCTTTCCTGGCGAGATATACCGAGCGCCACGAAGCTGGTCTGAGCGTAGTTACCACAAGCTCATTTATTTCCACGAGGTTGATAAGGGCGGTCACTTCGCAGCGTGGGAACAGCCGACACTCTTTGCTGCCGAGATCCGTGCAGCGTTCAGATCACTGCGCTGATCGGAGAGAGATAGAGAAGCAGGTACACATCGCAGATACATGGAACTTAAATCGAATTGAGGAAAGATAAATGTCCGATGCAATCAACCATCATCGCCGCCGCTTTTTGGGCACTGCGGCTATGACCATTGCTGCCGCCCAGCTTGGCATGTTCGGTTCTGCGATCGCCCAATCCAGCAAGATAAAATCGGCAAATCTGCCCCCGATTAAGCCGGGGACGCACACGTCATTCAACGCACTGAAGCAGATCGATGCTGGTGTCCTGAATGTTGGGTATGCTGAAGCCGGTTCCGCCGATGGTCCTGCGGTCATTCTTCTGCACGGCTGGCCCTACGACATTCACAGCTTCGTCGATGTCGCGCCTTTGCTCGCGTCGGCAGGGTATAGAGCGATCGTGCCGCATCTGCGCGGCCATGGTACGACGCGCTTTCTTTCAAGCGAAACGCTCCGAAATGGACAGCAGTCGGCGATCGCGCTCGATATGATCGCTCTGATGGATGCGCTCAAGATCAAGAAGGCAATCCTCGCTGGGTTTGATTGGGGGGCGCGGACGGCTGACATCATCGCGGCACTCTGGCCGGAACGCTGCAAGGCGCTCGTCTCGGTGAGCGGTTATCTGATCGGCAGCCAGGAATCCGGCAAGATGCCGTTACTGCCAAAAGCTGAACTCCAATGGTGGTACCAATATTATTTTGCCACGGAACGCGGTCGGGCAGGCTACGACAACTATCGGCACGACTTTGCCAAGCTCATCTGGCAGATTGCATCGCCGAAATGGAACTTTGATGATGCCACGTTCGATCGCAGCGCCGCATCCTTCAACAATCCCGATCACGTCAGTATCGTCATCCATAACTACCGCTGGCGGCTCGGTCTGGCTGTTGGCGAGCCACAATATGACGATCTGGAAAAGCGGCTTGCCGAAGCTCCGGTCATCACCGTGCCCACCATTACCCTTGAAGGTGATGCCAATGGTGCGCCGCATCCAGATCCCAGTTCCTATGCCAAGAAATTCTCGGGCAAATATTCGCACCGCACTATTAAAGGCGGCATCGGGCACAATTTGCCGCAGGAAGCCCCACAAGCCTTTGCTAGAGCCGTCGTCGAAGTTGACGGTTATTAATTGGCATTAGCCTGCTCCATCCAAGACATCGCAAAAGGCAATATCCAAAGAAAAACATTTAGAACGTCTGACGGTGCTGCATTGAACTACATCAGTGCGGGTCAAGGCAAACCGATCGTGATGCTTCACGGTTGGTCGCAATCAGCGGAACAATTCAAATATCAAATTCCCGTTTTTGCCGAACACTATCAGGTGATCGCGGTTGATCTGCGAGGACACGGTGAGTCTGAGAAAGTATCGTTTGGTTATCGCATCGCTCGCTTGTCTAAAGATATTCACGAATTGATCGTCGCTCTGCAACTCGAAAAGCCGCATCTACTAGGTCACTCAATGGGATGTTCCCTGATCTGGAGCTACCTCGATCTGTTTGGATTAGATGAGATTGATCGGTTAGTGTTGGTCGATCAATCTCCATTGGGAACGTTGCGATCGCATTGGAGCGCACAAGAAATAGCAGACTCCGGAGCAGTTTTTACTGCTGAACAACTCAATGCAACAGTACACACCTTGGAGAACGGCAACGCGGAGGAACTGACTCGAAACATCCTGACTTCAATGGTCACACCAGCAATATCAAAGGAGCAGTTTGAGTGGATTGTCGAGTGCAACCTTCGTTGTCCACGAGCGATCGCTGCGACGCTGCTGTACAACCATCTTCATACAGACTGGCGCGATCAAATTGTCAGGATTCGTCAGCCAACTCTGATTATTGGTGGCAGAAAAAGTATTATTCCGTGGCAATCGCAGGTCTGGATCAATCAAAGCATTCCTAACTCCGAGTTGGAAATTTTTGAAGTGGCTGAAGGCGGCGGACATTTTATGTTCATCGAGAATCCAGAAAAGTTCAACCAACGAGTTTTGCAGTTCCTACCGCGTAAGAGTCGTTATCAGATAAAAATTCAAGCTGTACAATTTTATCCTCATTTCAGATATCAATTACGGCTAATACTCTATTGTTAGAATTTTTATTAATCGTAAATCCAGAAAGTATATTTTTAACAAACTCTTTTTTTTCAGAATCGGTAGAACAATGCAATAAAATAAAAATTAATTGCAAAGGTGTACTTTTACCACCACCATTTTGACTTCCAAGGGGGAAAATGCTAGGGATAAATTCTGGTTCAAAAGTTATATCAACGTTCTTTAAAATGCGAAAATCTGGAACTTGGACTCGGAATAATTTCATAAAAAGCTCCTATTGCCAACTTGATACTAACTATCTTGATTCTCAAATAGGGTGGACACTGCCCACCCTAATCTTTGAGACTTCCAGATTGAGTTTAACTAAGATAGTCAGACTTAATGTAAAAAATGCCTTACACCTTAAACTTCTCGGTAATCCGCTTCATCGCCTCTTCCACATTCTCCCGACTGTTAAACGCTGAAATGCGGAAGTAACCTTCACCCGCAGCACCAAAGCCAGAACCAGGTGTTCCAACAACGTTGACAGTTTGCAGCAGCTGATCAAAGAATTCCCAACTGGATAAACCATTAGGCGTTTTTATCCAGACATAAGGTGCATTCACACCACCATAAACTGATAATCCGGCAGATGTGAGTTTCTCGCGGATAATTTTGGCGTTTTCTAGATAGAAACTCACCAATCCTTTGATTTGCGCTTGTCCTTCTTCAGAATAAACCGCTTCGGCTCCCCTTTGGATAATATAAGAAACGCCGTTGAATTTGGTAGACTGGCGACGATTCCAGAGTTTCCACAGTTCGACATCGGAACCATCGGCGGCTTTTGCGGTGAGTGTCTTCGGTACCACAGTTAAGGCACAACGGGTTCCTGTAAAACCTGCATTCTTGGAGAAAGAACGAAATTCGATCGCAACTTCTCTTGCACCTTCAATTTCATAAATGGAGTGGGGAATCGATGGATCGGTAATGTAAGATTCGTAGGCTGCATCAAAGAAAATAATCGAGTTATTAGCTTTGGCATAGTCCACCCATGCTTTGAGATATTCTTTGGTAGCAGTTGCGCCAGTCGGGTTATTGGGGAAGCAGAGATAAATTAAATCGACTTTCTTTGAAGGAATCTCGGCGGTGAAGTTGTTCTCAGCCGTAATTGGTAGATAGACTAAACCCTCAAATTCGCCTTTATCGTTGGCATCCCCAGTATTTCCCACCATAACGTTAGTGTCTACATACACGGGGTAAACAGGGTCAGTAACGGCAATTATATTGTCATGTCCAAAGATTTCCAAAATGTTGCCCGTGTCGCATTTGGAACCGTCGGAGATAAAGATTTCTGAGGCATCTATATCGGCTCCTCGTGCTTGAAAATCATGAGTAGCAATTTTCTCCCGCAACCAAGCGTAGCCTTGCTCTGGCCCGTAACCTTTGAAGGTGTTGCGATCGCCCATTTCTTCCACAGCTTTAATCATCGCTGTGCGGCAAGCCTCCGGCAGAGGTTCGGTAACATCACCAATGCCCAACCGGATGACTTTAGCATCAGGATTCGCTTCTGCAAAGGCATTCACCCGCCGAGCAATTTCTGGAAACAGATAACCCGCTTTCAGTTTCAGGTAGTTGTCGTTAATACTTGCCATTATGTAAATTATGAAAAACGCCCTCAAATAGCTTACTGCTAATTTATGAGGGCGGGGAGTAAGAATTTTAGATTTTAGATTTTAGATTTTAGATTTTGGATTTTAGATTGAAATTTAATCCAAAATTTAAAATCCAAAATCCAAAATTGAATTGCCCAATTAGATATTATCGGCTGTTGACTATTTCCTGATGTGTAATAACTGTTGCGATCGCTAATTCGTGAGTGTGTGAGGATTCTTGTCCTGTAATCAATCTTGCTCCGCGATTACGGGTGAAATAGTTCCATGCCCACTGAATCATTACTACTAATTTGTTGTTAAATTCAATTAGGAAGTAGATATGAATCAACAGCCAAAACACCCATGCAAAGAAACCTTTCAGCTTGATAAAGCCCAAATCGACTACAGCAGAATTGTGCCCAATCATCGCTAAACTACCATGATCGGTATAAGCAAAGGGTGGCAAACTGTTTCCTGCTAGCTGCTGTTGGACTAGTGCTGCTACGTATTCACCTTGCTGCTTCGCTACAGGTGCAACCCCAGGTAGCGGTTTACCATTTTGATGAGAAAAATTTGCTAAGTCGCCAATTACAAAAATATTGGGATGTCCCTTAATACTCAAGTCAGGTTCAACGATAATCCGTCCAGCGCGATCGCACTCTGCACCTGTGTGTTCTGCTAACACTTTTCCCATTGCTGAAGCTTTCACACCTGCTGCCCATAATACCGTTTTTGAGGCAATTTCTTTAACTTCTTCGCCTTGTTTGAGGGTAACAAGATCATTTTCAATATTCGTTACCAGCGTTTTTGTCTGGACAATCACCCCCAACCGCGTTAGAGATGCTTCGGCTTCTTGTGATAACTCTGGTGCAAAGGGTGGCAGAATGCGATCCAGCCCTTCTAATAGCAAAATCTTGGCTTCTGAGGTGTCGATGTTGCGGAAGTCTTCTTTGAGAGTCTGGTTTGCCAATTCTGCGATCGCCCCCGCTAATTCTACACCAGTTGGGCCACCACCAATAATTACAAAAGTTAACCAAGCACGGCGTTTTTCTAGATCAGTTTCTTTTTCTGCGGCTTCAAAGGCCGTAAAAATCCGGCGACGCATTTCTATGGCATCTTCTACAGTTTTCAAGCCTGGAGCGAATTCTTCCCAGTTGTCTTTGCCAAAGTAGGAATGCTTCGCACCTGTGGCGACAATTAAGGTGTCGTAACGTATTGCTTCGTCGCCCACGATCACTTTTTGCGCTTCTGGATCAATATTATTCACCTCTCCTAGCAGCACTTTCGTATTCTTGCTCTTACTAAGCACAGAACGCAAGGGTGAGGATATATCAGCCGGAGATAGGGCACCTGTGGCGACTTGATATAGCAGCGGTTGAAATAGATGAAAGTTGCGTTTATCGATCAAAGTAACGTTTACCGCCGCTTTAGCGAGTGTTTTTGCCGCATAAAGTCCACCAAAGCCACCACCAACGATTACTACTTGATGAGGTGGATTATTGTCAAGTGAATTTACCATAAGAAATATTATCGTGTATGCCGACTAGTGTAACTATTCTTAACAAATTTGTATCAAAATTGTCATCACATATTTTGTATTGCTCTTTACATTTGAAAAAGTATTAAAGTAAGCAAAAGTACAGGATAAACAAAACTTTTTAAGACAAAGGTGCAGAGAATAAGAGTTGGCAATATTTTAATCCCTCTTTGCTTGTGTAGATTTATTCAAGATAGATGTAGCATTTATGCAAATTTACTTAGAAATAGTTGACTCTGGTGTTTGTGTCAAACGTGGTGAATGAGTCTGCCGCCAACGGGTAAAACCATAGACAAGAGCAGCAAAAATTAACAAATAGGGACTGTAAACAATTAACCAAATACCCAGCTTGAGTAAGCCAACGGAAAATGCACTCAAAGAGTGGGTAGAGTTGTTCCAAGTTTCCTGAACTTGCAAACCGAAGGCAGGCTGGGGACTGGTGCTAGAAACTGCTGCTTCTAGATTCAGCGTAATAGTGGAATAAGCAACTTGATTTTGTAGGCTTTTCAGTTGGGCATCAATTTGTTCTATCGTCTGGCGGACATTACTCAGTTCTTGAGTAACACTAAGTACATCTGTAATAGAACCTGCCCGATCCATAATTTTTTGCAAACTAGCTTCAGTTTTCCGCAAATTAGTTAATCTAGCTTGGAAATCCACCAAGCGATCGCCCACATCTTCCGCCGTGATATTACGACTCTCGACAGTGCCCAATTTAGCTAATTGTTCTAAGGTAGATTCCAGCAGGTTCTCTGGTATTCGCAATTGTATTGTTGCTGTATAACGCGGGTTGTCGTTTTTGGGTTGTTGTTGTTTCAACCCGATCAAATCCCCTTGCTGCTGATTGATAATTTGCGAAACGGCATCAATAGTCTTATCTACAGAGTTGACAGTCAAAGAGATTGCTGCCTTTTTAATGAGTTGAGGACGAGAACGGGCTATTGGTGCAGCTTCCGCCTTTTGGGAAAGACTGCTTTCCTTAGCAGGTGCAGATGCTGGATTTGCCGCACTATCGGCTGCAATCGGAGGTGAAGCTTTATTTCCTGACTGATGGGAAGAGGCGCAACTGGTGAAAATCACCCCTCCTAATAACGCACTGATAAATAAAGCAGATGTGCGCGGCAATTTAGTCGAAGTATACATAATCTACCCCCAGATGGATGAAGTTAATCCCAGTATTGCTGAAGAAAAACTCAAAGCCTGTATTGTTGCAATTTATGTAACATGGTTAGTCATTTGTCATTAGTCCCCTCCTCTCCTCATCCCCTGAGTTCAAAAAGATAAATTGAATGATTGACAGTTCATCTGTGGTTACTCAATTTGGGGTACAATCGGAAGTCTGCCAATTAATGACGATGCTTGCTGACAGGAGATGCTTCTATGGCCCGGATGTATTATGACGAAGATGCCAATTTAGACCTTTTGGCTGGAAAAACTATTGCTATTATCGGCTATGGTTCTCAAGGTCATGCCCACGCTCTCAATCTCAAAGATAGTGGTTTGAATGTGATTGTGGGACTATATCCGGGTAGTAAGTCAGTCGCCAAAGCTGAAGCAGCTGGGTTAACTGTGAAAAATGTTGCCGATGCTGCCAATGCTGCTGACTTCATCATGATTTTGTTACCTGATGAAGTTCAAAAAACGATTTACAAAAACGAAATTGAACCCAATCTAGAAGAAGGGAATGTGTTAGCTTTTGCCCACGGTTTCAATATTCACTTTGGGCAAGTTGTACCACCGGATAACGTAGATGTGGTGATGGTCGCACCAAAAGGGCCGGGGCATTTGGTACGGCGGACTTATGAAAGTGGAGAAGGTGTACCAGCGCTGTTTGCAGTTTATCAAGATGCCAGTGGTCAGGCACGCGATCGCGCCATGTCTTATGCTAAAGGTATCGGTGGGACTCGCGCTGGTGTTCTCGAAACTACTTTCCGCGAAGAAACCGAAACCGATTTATTTGGCGAACAAGCGGTATTATGCGGTGGTTTGAGTGCTTTAATCAAAGCCGGATTTGAAACTTTGGTAGAAGCTGGTTATCAACCAGAATTGGCTTATTTTGAATGTCTGCATGAAGTCAAGCTGATTGTTGACTTGGTTGTAGAAGGTGGTTTAGCCAAAATGCGCGACAGTATTTCTAATACGGCTGAATATGGCGATTACACGCGTGGGCCTCGGATTGTCACCGCACAAACTAAAGCTGAAATGCAGAAGATACTCAGCGAAATTCAATCTGGGCAATTTGCACGAGAATTTGTTCTCGAAAATCAAGCTGGTAAACCAGGATTTACCGCCATGCGTCGTAAAGAAGCTGAACACAAAATTGAGGAAGTTGGTAAAGATTTACGCGCTATGTTTAGCTGGTTGAAAAAAGCTTAAGCACTGAAGTTGTGCCTTCATTAGTCTAAACACACAATGGCTTAGACTTGTGTAAAAGTCGGGAAAAGGTTAAGAGGATGTTTGAAAAGTATTTGGCTGTGATTTTAGGCACTTTGATCCCCCCTAACCCCCCTTAAAAAGGGGGGGAACCGGAATCAAAGTCCCCCTTTTTAAGGGGGATTTAGGGGGATCTAAAACTATTTGATACCGACAATAGGACTTTTCAAACAACTCCCTAAGAGCAAGCCTATGCATTAGTCACATCTTTCTTAACATTGCTCAAAGGCAGACAGGAAGCAACTGACAGAATAGAATTATTAAGGCTGAGAGAAAAGCTTTAATTTCTCCTGTTACAATGCCTTTGACAAATCCGAAAACCAGCGTGCTGATAAAAATTGGGACGGAACCAGTTGCGGTAATATTTTAAAGCTTCTGTACCATTAGTTATCCAACATCCTCCTAACATCATTTGATGTTTATCATCAAAAAAGATGGCAGAATTATCTTCATAAAGAAAATGAGGTTGATATCCTGGAAGAGGGTTTAAGTTATTACTCAACCATTCCCAAACATTCCCACGTAAATCATACAAGCCCGAATAACTTTTGGCTGTTTCTAACATCCCAACAGGACTAGGGGAGCCAAATTTTAAATTGAGATTATAATTTTCTACATGATCTAATAAACTATTACCATAAGTTGCTAAATGGTATTCTGGTTCACTCATTAAGCGAGTATCTTTTCCTTGCCAACGACAATAAGCCATTGCTTCATAGTAATTGACTTCTACAGGCCAATCTAGGGGTAAATCGATTTCATCAAACATAGCTCGATATTTGTAGCTACCATTTTCATGTAACCAAAATTTGGGCTGTTGAATGTTGTATCGAGTTTTCCAACTCCAAGATTCTTCATCCCAATATTCTTGATTTTCGTAACCACCAGCCTTGACAAAATAGATAAAATCGGCATTGGTAATCAGATATTTACTGGCAAAAAAGGGTGCAACTTCAACAGTGCGATCGCCATAATCAATATCCCATCCATAAGTCGAATCATCATCGGCTTTACCAAGTTTTACTACTCCACCAGCAACTTCTATCATTTCGTTCTCAGGAGTGTAACCATTAAAAGGGGCATATTGCCAGTTTTGAGGACGTTTCACTCTCTCAATCGGTAGTTGGCGAATTAACATCGAAGAAGTTTCAATGTGAATACGCTGGTGTTCAATCCCCATCATTAAAGCCCAAAGGGGATGATTGGGATGAATTGGTAGACTAATTGGGGTGGTCTTAATTAGTTCCGAAATTATGGAATATGCTTGTTCTCGATATTCCCAAGTCTGTGCAACTTGCGGCCATTCCAGATGAGCGATCGCTTCATTCAACTCCTCTGGTTTTTCTGGATCAACTCCAATTTCAAACAAAATTTCATAGTCTGGATTGAGGCGTTTTTCTAATAATCCCACCTGAATTAATTTATTGATGTAGAAAATAGCCGAATGTCCCAGATAAAAAATTAGAGGATTTCTCAAAGGGTCAGGATTGAGATAAAATGTCTCTTCCCCGACCAGACTTTTCAACAATATATCTTCCAGTTGCCAAGCATTCTCAAAGTAATCGAGGATAACTTGGTTATTACAACTATCAAGTTTTGGAGGTTTAGCAGATTGCAGATTATTCATGGTGTAACTAAATTATTGAATTATGAGTTTTCCGGCTCTTGATAAATGTATTGAAACTGGATTGATCCACCTTTGATACTCATTAACACAATATCGTTAACCCAATACGGTTGACAAACTGGTTGGTCAAGGATATCTATTAGTTGAAGTAAGTGGCTACAGCGTCAAACCCTAGTAAAGCACTACATCTTTAGTTATAGATGCTGATGCGGCTGGTTTGCTGGTTCATGTCTGAACTTTCCGCAATGAAGACTGTTTTTTGCCACTGGACTTTCAAGGAAATCCCCAAGGGGAATATGAACAGGACTTACGCAGAAGAGATCCCCCAACCCCCGATAAATTGGGGGCTTTCAAGTTCCCCCCAATTTATCGGGGGGTTAGGGGGGATCGAGGTTTCAAGCTTTGATTGCGTAAGTCCTGATGAACTATTTTTCAACTTAGGTATTGATGGCGTATTTAGCGACTACCCAGATTACGGCAGCTTCCCACCCTACTGTTCAGTGGTAATTTGGTAGGGTAATAAAAAATCAGGGCAAAGTAACATGGTTTTACTTAAGTGGAAATCCTGTATAACAGCAATAACCTTTACCGCAATCAGTCTGACTGCATCCAAGTCGGCATTGGCGGTATCTTTATACTCACTTACTGACTTAGGCAATCTTACAGGAGAAGCCTACAGTTACGCTTCAGATATTAATGACTCAGGTGAGGTAGCCATTAATACTTTGGGTGGTTCTTTGTTTTACAGCAATGGTTCCTTCCAAAAAATTAGTCCGTTGCCTGGTGATAATCAACTTGGAGTGACTGGTATCAATAACTTGGGGCAAGTAGTTGGTAATTCGGTCGGTAACATCGGCAGTGATAATCGCGCCTTTATTTACAGTGGTGGAACAACGCAAAGTATCGGTATTAACGGCATTCCTTATGCTATCAATGACTCAGGTGAGGTGGTTGGCGGTACGACTGGTGGCGGTATATTCCCAAAACTTGCCTTTCCCTACGGGGCCGCTTTCCTATATAACAATGGTACGACGAATATTATTAACAATAATTTAGAACAAAATTATGTTGCTTATGGCATAAATAATCGAAGTCAGGTAGTTGGCATTTTCGGTTCTTCCAGCCGAGCATTTTTATCCGAGAACGGTATAATCACTAATCTCGGTACCCTCCCAGGTGACAAGTACAGTCAAGCAAACGATGTTAATGACTCAGGACAAGTAGTTGGTAGTTCGGGACTGACTGGAGTAAATGATAGTCGTGCTTTTCTCTACAGTTCCAGCACAGGACTTCAAAACCTCGGTAAGTTACGTCCTACAGATTTGTTCAGTACTGGTTTGGGGATCAATAATTTGGGTCAAGTAGTCGGGTACTCTGGCAGTAACAATAACTTTTTTGCAGCAGATGGCAATGGTTTACGGGCTTTTCTTTACAGTGATAACACTCTGTACGACTTAAATGACCTGATTGCTCCTGGTTCGGAAGCTGGCTTTACCTTGACAGCAGCATCAGCCATTAATAGTAATGGACAAATTGTCGGTCGTGGTGCAATTAATGGTGAATTACACGCCTTCCTCTTGACGCCAATCTCATCTGTCTCTGTAGCTGAACCAACTTCAGGCTTTCCTATTTTGTCGTTTGGTGCTGTTGTAATTTTATTTGCAGCACTCAAGCGCAAACCTGACTCTAGTAGTGTAGCTATACAACAAAAAAGTTAATGCAATAAGGATACTTATTGAAAATCCTTGAAGATATGTCTCTAAGCGGATGTTTGAAAAGTTCTTAGTGATGTATCAAATACTCTTAGATCCCCCTAAATCCCCCGATAAATTGGGGGACTTTGATTCCGTTTCCCCCCTTTTTAAGGGGGGCTAGGGGGGATCGATAAGTGCCTAATAAATATCACAGCCGACCACTTTTCAAACAACCTCTAAGCCACGCTTCGAGACACATCTGTACTTTAGGGAAGGGATGACATCACTGTTAAGTTGTTCTCGATTTTCACAAACTAGTCATTACCTGAGCTAATTGATTAGATAAATCAATTACAGACTCCTGGGATTTTTTAAATAAAACTCCAGCTAAAAAATAATAATCTCCAGAATAAAATGCCATCTGGTTTTTTTGGAGTTTTTCGATGTGCTTCTTTACCTTGGGGTCAGAACTATAGTAGCCAAACTGCAAAGGTAAGACCATGAAGTTTTGAACATAATACCCATTTTCTTTTGCTATGTTCAACGTATTTATTGGATTAGAAAAGCTAGATATTAAAACCAAGACATTTTCATAACCTAACGATAAAAGCTCGTTGGTAACAGTGGCTCCATCTATGCCACCAAAGAGAAGTGGCATATAAATATCATTATCTGGTGCGGGCAGATAGGGCGGATTGGCTACAAGATACTTGGCATCGGGTTGAGAAGAATTAAACAAAGATGAATTATGGATGATGTATTTATTAGTGAGATTGTATTCATCGATAGTTGAATTTGCGACTTTCCATGCAGAAGTATTTAATTCAAATCCCTGAATGACTCCATCAAAGTTGTTTCTCAATAAAGAATTAATTACAGGGCTACCATCTCCTGAACCAAACTCCACTATAGATTCGGAATTTTTACAATTTCTGATAACAAAGCTTTCTAAGCAATTTGAATAGAAATTAGATTCTTCAGGACAAAAAAAGATATCTTTCATTTGACTGCACTTCAAGGTGTAAGGTATAATCAATGTAATAGAAGGTTATTTATTACCTTCTATTAAGGCAACAAAAAACTGTTGCTTTCGCAAAGGGTTGCTAAAGAAATGTATTTGCAGGTGAATTGGCAATAAAATGACTTAAAACGTCAAATTAAAACGCTAAAAATAACCTGCTATTTATAATTTTTTGGATTGTTCGCTATGAATCAAGCAGCTTATTCGGCTTCGCGTATCGATCGTACAACAGCACCAGCGGCGCGATCGCCCATTAGTTTCTCCTGGTCATACCCAAGCAGCAGTTCCCACGCATCATTGGGATATCGTTCTGCCAAAGACAAAGCTACATCATCTAACATCCAACGACCGTGGCGTTCATCTTCCCTAATGTGCAGTTCCCAATAACCCATCGCCGCCTCTGACAGTTCCAGTCGTTGCGCCGCTGCCAGATAGTTTTTGTAAGCCGCAGGCCCAGCCACTTCAAAATATGTTAACGCGCCACTGTAACGTAAGAAATAGCGTTTGCGATCGGTAGTCAGAAAGTTATGATTAGCACAAGCTAAGACTTCCCAAGGAACTAAATCAAAGTATCCTTCTGGTTCAGTATTCATGCCAAACTCAGCCAGCATTTGAGCAAAAAATGTCGAGTGCTTGCGGGATAAACGACCATTGCCGTATTCTTCTAGCAATACTCGCACCAGCGTACACTGCACTTCATTAGCAGCACCACCCAATACGTAGCAAAGACGACTACCTTCAACCAAACCATCAAAGGAGCCGATCGCTAGCAAGTGACGATAGCCAGCTTCAGGCATTTCCTCACGAATGTAGCGGCTACTCTCCGACAAAGGCGGATTTAAATCGGCAGATGCACGCTCAATTAAAGCTTGTTTTACATCCAATTGCTGCAATGCAGCCACATCGATTTGTGCTAGTTCCCACTGTTGCCAAGCAGCTTCAATTTGGTCACGACAAGAGTACAAATAAAGCGATCGCTCATTGGTATAGTGCTGCAAATCGTCGTACCAAAACAGCTTTAGCCGATTAATTCGATAAAGTATCCGTTGGAGAAAACGGTGAGCCTGTTCATCAGAGCGATCGTTTCCATAAGCAGCGCCAATTGCCATAGAGAGCGACTGTTCAAACTCACTAGCTATTGCAGGATTTGCATCCAGTTTCTTGTCCAAATCCTCCATTGCTAGCAGTTCTATAAATTGCTCCTCAGCACGGTCGTGGTCGTACTTGGTAATTGTTCTTTCTTCTATTTGCGTGCTATTTTTAGCAGCCCCAGGGTTAGGAAATATAACTAAATTACTTTGCATGGAATCTTCGGTAGCATTGGAAAAGTGAGAAATTAGTTTCAACTGTAATACTTAACTTCCCACACGAGTAGCTTTCTCTACCTCTTTCCCTGGTTATAGAGAAAGATTAAGTTTCCAAGCAAAGGGGCATTGAGCAATTCAATTTTGGGTTTTGGACTTTGGCGTGAGCGCTCAGTCGAAGGATTGAGGATTTTGGATTAAATTTCAATAGACCTCTTGCATAAATCAAAAATAAGAACCCCACCCCGCCAAAGCTACGCTTTGTCTCCCCTCCCCGCTTGCGGGGAGGGGTGTTACGGACTTTTGCAAGAGGTCTAATATCATGTCCGTATAATTAGTTGTGATTCCCACAGTCATTGCACCCCACCCCTTGCTAAGGGGAGGGGAGCCAAAGCACAGCTTTGTCTCTTTGGGGTAATTCGGGTTTAATAAGTAATCAAGCGGACATGATATAATCTCAATCGGACTTACGCACTTTAAAAATTGAGCATCATGTGCATATCAAGCTTATTAAGATAAAAGTCTTGTCCTACCTCGTCCTGCCTCGTCTGCCTCGTTCCCAGGCTCTGCCTGGGAATGTGATCATGGAGGCTCTGCCTCCGCGTTTGACAGGAGGCAGAGCCTCCCACAAGAGCATTACAAGGCTCTGCCTTGTAACGAGATGTAATGCACATTTGGTTATGTCTGTCAATGCGTAAGTCCTACTAAAATCCAAAATCTAAAATTCTTGCTCCCCCACTCTCTACGGCACTTGCGTCTGTTGCTCAATTGCCTTACTGGGCGGAATCTCCTCAAGAGGAATCAGGGCTTCGAGCACCGATTTCACAATTGGTGCGGCGACGGTAGAACCATAAGCACTTTCTCCTTTTGGTTCATCCACCAGTGCGAACACTACATACCGAGGAGATTCCACGGGCAAAATAGCCACGAAGCTGGTCATTCTAGCACCCTTGATGTAGCCGCCATTCGGACTAGCTTTTTGGGCTGTACCAGTTTTACCAGCAATGCGATATCCCGGAATTTGTGCCGCCTTGCCGCTGCCTTCAGTAACCACAGTTTCCATCATTTCCACAACCTTTTGGGTTGTTGCGGCTGAGAAAATTTGGCGGGGGATGGTGCGAGTGGGTGAATCATGCATCTGCCCTTTGCTATCAATCAGCCCTCGAACTACATGGGGTGTAACTAACTTACCGCCATTAGCTAAAGCAGCGTGCATTTGCACTAGTTGTAACGGTGTCATGGAAAAGCCTTGTCCAAAGGAAGTAGTAGCTGCTTCAATCGGGGAAGCGATAAATTCTTCTTGACTTTTGAGCCGTCCGCCAACTTCAAAAGGTAAATCTGTATCAACTTTTTGTCCTAACCCCAAGCGTTCTAACCAGTTGTAGTAGATTGAAGGCTTTAAACGTTGGATAATTTGCACCATACCAATATTGCTGGAATATTGCAAAATCTGAGCGATGCTGATTCGCCCATTACCATTATTCATCGCATTTTTGATAGTGTAATTAGCTACTCGAATAGAGCCGGAGTCATTAAACATATCATCTGGTTTGATGACGCCATTTTCCAGAGCGATCGCCACATTCAAAGGCTTAAAAGTCGATCCCGGTTCATAAAGATCCGCCACCGTCCAGTTTTTAAATAGCGAAATATTAGCTTTAGCGTATTCATTAGGGTTATAAGTAGGCTGAGAAACGAGGGCGAGTAAGGAACCATCCAACGCATCCATAACAATTACCGCCCCACGTTTGGCGTCAAACTTCTCCATCTGTTGTTTGAGCGCCATCCGAGCAATTCGTTGCAGACGGCTATCGATAGTGAGTTGCAGTTGCAAATCATCAAAATGCAAAAAACCTTCGGGCGCATGATCAGGCATCAGTACCCCATTACCCGACCGACTGAGCCGCACCGTTTGCACAGGACGTTCTAGCAACTTCTCTTGAGAGTATTCCACACCTGCTTGACCACGACGGTCAACATTCACGTAGCCCACCACATCAGCAACCAAATCGTCTGAGGGGTAATATCGGGAGTATTTTTGAGTCCACTCCAGGCCATTTAAGCGCAAAGAGATGACGCGATCGATAATTTCTTCTGGTAAGGCTGGCGCAAGTATAATTCCACTTCTTTTGCTTTGAAAAGTTTTCACCAATTCCGCAGAATCTTTTGCCAAAATTGGGGCAAGTCGCTCTGCCATATCTTCATTAGACTTATCAAACAGCTTGGGATGAGCGTACAAAGTATATACAGGACGGTCAATCGCCAACAGATTACTATTGCGATCTAACACCGGGCGACGGGGCATAAAAGGTCGCACATTCACCATTTGCTGGTTGCGTGCTTGCTCAGTTAACTTTGGCCCCTTGACAATTTGTAGGTTATACAAGTTGATCGCCAACCCCAAGCCTGATGCCATTAATACGCCCCAGACGATGAACAGTCGGGACTTAGTATTGAATGTTTGTCCTTGCATATTAGAGGCTAATTTTCCCAAAAGCCCTCGTTTATAACCCTTTTGTCGCCTTATGAATCCTGGATTCTGAAACTTTCTGAATTTTGTTCTGCTTGGTGACTTCTGCATTGGGTTCTGACGAATTACAATTAGTATCCCAGTGGCGAGAGTGTTTGCGCTTGCGTTTCAGAATTTGGCGTTGTGTTAGACGATGCTGGCTTAGGACTCTGAGATGCTGGAGGCAAGAAAATCATCCCTTCGGGAGTTGGCGATACCAGCCCTGCTGCTGGTTGTTCTGCTTCATTAGCCATTTTATTTTTCAGCGTCGCGTTGGTTGTTGTTATCAGCCGTTCATGACGTTGGAGGTTTTGCAGTCTGCGATATGACTGACCCCAAAGCTCTTGAGAATATACCGTCCAACCATAAACAGCAAGTGTCGATACTACTAACAAGAATGCCAAAACTGACGAATAACGATCAAAGGTGTACAAGCGCAGCAACCACAAAGGTGCAACTCCAGAATTAGGCATCGGAAGGCGAAGAAAACCTCCCCCCGGACTCTTCTGGTTCGCATTCAACTGCTGATTGAGATTTGGTAATTTTTGTCTACCCAACTCTTTCACCGATTTGGGTATAACTGCCTCATTTGTGGGAGAAACCGCTAAATTTTTCGAGGAACGCTGTTGTCTTTGAGAGGATACTGGTGTCGAAGCGCTCCGTGCTGCTGACTCCATACGCGCAGAGCGTCGCCTCCCTAAAGAAAGCATAGAATCTCGCCGGAACCAATTACCCCTTGTAGAAACAGATTTACGAGCAACTACCATAAATTTTTTAGATGAAAAATACTGTACTTTAGATTGATTGTCTTGATTGTCTAGTTTTTGCTAAGGTTAAAATAACCTTCTGTGCAATCAGCACACATAACAGACTACACCCTTTTAACTTTTCTGATAGGTAAGTGTACCAATGTTGTATTCCCTAGATATGCAATGTTTGCAATCAGCGATTAGAAACTGGACAGCTTACCCTTTAGGTATTGCACCTAAAGTATGGCAACGTCGGGTAGCAAGGTGCAATAGTCTGTGAAAAAAATAAAATTTTTTGCTATCATAGCTCCGTTTGCTAAATAATTTGGTAATTTTCGTTTTGCTCCTGAGTTAAGAGAAACTAATCAGGATACGCAATTCCAAAAAGAATACCCCAAAGGATTGTTTTTTTTAAGTATGTAATCTCGCAGAATTTAAAAAAAGCAATAAATACGGTATCGTATTCAACAGGCGAAAAATTGTTCTAGCCACAATTGGTGAAAGAGGAGTTATGAAAACAAAAATCTTTGGTTTTGCTCTCATGTTAAGTCTGGCTGCAATTCTTGGGGCCTGTGAAGGTGGTGGTGATGGTGCTGGTACTGCTACTCCAGCTGCTACAGGTGAACCAACTGATGCACCTGCTGGTAAGTCTACTCCTGCCGCGACTCCTGCCGCGACTCCCGCAGCGACTCCCGCAGCGACTCCCGCAGCGACTCCCACTGCTACTCCTAAATAAGGCATCTTAAACTTTAGTTTAAATCACGCCCAGAACTACTTAGTGAAAGCGTTCCTCACTACATAGCTCGAAACATAGCTCGAATTAATTAGGTTCACGTAAAACTTGCATCTTTATGATGTTTGTTTCTCAGAGCCTATAGTTTGCTCAAATGTCAACTAAGTAGGGCAGGAAGTAGAGGACTAGAGGACACTGGTCAAGAGGGTTACGTCCTCAACCAAGTGTCCGCCTGAAATTCCCGCCCGCTCAAACCTTGTTCCCAGTCCAAGGGAGTTGAGTGAATCTAAGCTATTTTGTAGTCAAGATATTTCCCTCGTTTGGCATTTTAAATTGCTTATAGCGGTTCTCGGCCCAAGTGATGTACAAGAACCCCACCTCCAACCCCCTAAGAGCAAGCGAAGAGGGGGCTAAGATCTACCTTGTATGATTAGGAAACGCTATAAACTACTGAGTTTTGAGAGGGCAAAACAATTTATCGCGATCGCTGGCAATTGCTCTTGAGCATTCCTGTAGTCTATTCCGTATCAGGAAAGACCTGGTAATCTCCCCTGATATTGCCAGATTTTTATTGGGAAAATTTGGGCCTGGGGCAAAACAGATTTTCATCCTGCGTTGTGAACGTAGTTCAGGAGATGAGGAGAGTTAAAACGAAAAAGTCTATAAAATTACTGTGCTTAATTATAATTAGTACAACCTTGATTGCGTTAAGTAGCTATTGGAGATCAGCTGCAATAGCACTACCGCCACCAGAGGATACACCAGAAGAAATATTACGGACAAAGATTATTATAGAAGCGCGATCGCCCATTGATGGAAGATTCCTAACAGCTGCCGAGTATGTCCAATTGCAAGCCCAGTTGCAAGAAGTCCCGCCACCAAAACTAGACCCCAAAATTCGGGAACAGATTTTCTTGCTTCGCTTACGTAAAACATTATTTCAGTTTTTCCCCTTTTTAAAGTTTTGATAAATTACTCAAGAGTCATTAGTCATTAGTCATTAGTCATTCATCCTCTGCCCAATGCCCAATGCCCCATTCTGATGTAGGATAACGGTGGCGACAAAATTGCAAATAAATGTAAAGAATATATATAGATATTAAAAAAGTAGATTTAGTCAATCAAGTTATTTCACTTAGGTAGCTTCATGTCCATGACCACGATCGCCCCTGAACAGGTTAACAGCATCGTTTGGAATCAGCATAACGATCCCTTTGAAATACTAGGTTCTCATCCCATAGAACAAGACGGCAAAACTGTCTGGGCTGTGCGAGCCTACCTACCAAATGCAAGTGCAGCCTGGGTCGTTCTTCCTGAACAACGCAAGGAATACCCAATGCAAACGGTGCATGATCCCCACTTTTTTGAATGCACCATTGAAACCGCAGAACTGGCAAACTACCAGTTACGGATTAAAGAAGGGGAACATGAGCGTGTCATCTATGACCCTTATGCTTTCCGTTCTCCCCGGTTGACAGACTTTGACTTGCATTTGTTTGGTGAAGGCAACCATCACCGGATATATGAAAAACTGGGAGCGCACCCCACCGAAATAGACGGCGTTAAGGGAGTTTATTTTGCTGTTTGGGCACCTAACGCTCGTAATGTTTCATTGTTGGGAGATTTCAATCTCTGGGATGGACGTAAAAACCAGATGCGTAAAGGCCCCACCGGGGTTTGGGAATTATTTATTCCTGAAATTGGTGTGGGAGAGCATTACAAATATGAAATCAAAAATTTTGAAGGACACATTTACGAAAAATCCGATCCCTACGGTTTCCAGCAGGAACCCCGCCCGAAAACGGCATCCATTGTCACTGATTTAGATGCTTACAGTTGGAGTGATGAAGGCTGGATGGAAAAGCGGCGTCGCACTGAGCCGCTCACTCAGCCAGTTTCAGTCTATGAAGTGCATTTAGGCTCTTGGTTACACGCTTCGAGTGCAGAACCTGCTAAACTCCCCAATGGTGAAACGGAACCTGTAGTTGTCGTTTCTGAACTGAAACCGGGCGCACGCTTCCTTACCTACCGGGAACTAGCTGACCGACTCATTCCTTATGTCAAAGAATTAGGATATACCCATCTAGAATTGCTGCCCATTGCGGAACATCCCTTTGATGGTTCTTGGGGTTATCAAGTAACTGGTTACTATGCCCCCACCTCGCGTTTTGGCAGCCCCGAAGATTTCATGTATTTTGTTGACAAATGTCACGAAAATGATATTGGGGTAATTGTAGATTGGGTTCCTGGTCACTTCCCCAAAGATGGACATGGTTTAGCTTTCTTCGATGGTAGCCACCTATACGAACACTCTGACCCCCGCAAAGGTGAACATAAAGGATGGGGTACTTTAGTGTTCAACTACGGTCGCCATGAAGTCAGTAATTTCTTAGCAGCAAATGCCCTCTTCTGGTTCGACAAGTACCACATTGACGGGATTCGTGTCGATGCTGTTGCCTCGATGCTCTACAATGATTATTGCCGCGAACCAGGAGAATGGCTGCCCAATCAGTACGGCGGCAGAGAAAATATAGAAGCAGCAGATTTTCTGCGTCAGGTAAATCACATTATCTTTAGCTATTTCCCCGGCATTCTCTCAATTGCGGAAGAATCTACTTCCTGGCCAATGGTATCTTGGCCCACCTATGCAGGCGGACTGGGCTTTAACTTGAAGTGGGATATGGGGTGGATGCACGATATGCTGGATTACTTCAGCATGGATCCTTGGTTCCGTCAGTTCCACCAAAACAATATCACCTTTAGTATGTGGTACAACCACAGTGAGAACTTCATGCTGGCCCTGTCTCACGATGAAGTGGTGCATGGCAAGAGTAATATCATCGGTAAAATGCCGGGGGATACATGGCAGAAGTTAGCAAATGTGCGTTGTTTATTTGCCTATATGTTTGCTCACCCTGGCAAGAAAACTATGTTTATGAGCATGGAGTTTGGGCAGTGGAGTGAGTGGAATGATTGGACAGATTTGCAATGGTATTTATTGCAGCATGAGGCTCACCAACGGTTAAAAACGTTTTTCCAGGAATTGAACCATCTCTACCGTTCTGAACCAGTTTTGTACACGCAGGATTTTGCCCAAGCGGGGTTTGAGTGGATTGACTGTAGCGATAACCGCCATAGTGTAGTTTCCTTCATGCGTCGTGACAAGGATTCTGATGATTTTGCGATCGTCGTTTGCAATTTTACACCACAACCCCATTCTCATTACCGAATCGGTGTGCCGCAAAAGGGATTTTATACCGAGTTGTTTAATAGTGATGCGCGTCAGTATGGCGGCAGCAATATGGGCAATTTAGGTGGTAAGTGGACGGATGATTGGTCTTTGCACAGTCGTCCTTATTCGCTGGATTTGTGTTTGCCACCTTTGGGTGTGTTGATTCTCAAGTTGGATAAGAAGAAGACTGCTGAGGTAATTGGATAACAATTTCGGGTGGGCATCGCCCACCCCAGAAACTGGCTAGAAAAAATCACCAAGTTCGCTTACCATTGGTGGAAGGCGGCAACAGTTTTGTTTTGGGAACTAAATGAGGTGTCCGGTGATATTCCAGAACTATACCGCATAAGTGATTCTTTTAATGAACTGGAAGCGGAAATATTTGCTGATCAAAGTTTTGCTGAATCACTTGTAGTTCCATTACCAAAATCTAAATTAGAGAAAGTTCTAGTTAGTATTGGAGAGATTGTCGAAGACAAATACAATCTAGATATCAAACGCGATCAGTTATATAACAACATCATTTACCCATAACTTCACGTTTATAATTTATCCAGTACTTTCCTCATTGCGGCAGAGCCGCAAGTCAAGAGGCGGAGCCTCCCATTAGGCATTCCCAGTCAGAGACTGGGAACGAGATAAACGAGACAACATATTTGATTGGACTCACCAGAAAGAATTATAGCGATTTCTCAACTAGCGATCGCTCTGCATTTACTCGTGGAATTATACTTAGTACTCAGGGGAAGCGCACTACTAAAGGCTGACAGTAACTAGTTGCTAAGTAATAATAAATCTATCTGTCGATAGATGCACTTTGTATAATGTGTTTGAGCAAATCCTATTGCCACAATTCTCCCTGTTCTGATCAGACAAAGTTTTGTGCCAATTGCGGAATTCTCCTTATAATATTGTGACACTATCGCCCGATCCAAGTACTGGGTAGCGGGGGATTTGGTAAAACTTATTTAGCTTTAGATATGGCTCAAAAGCCAAAATTTTGTATAGTACATACGTATGATTTGTTAGTCCTATCCTAGATATTTTATAATAATTCTAATGACACAGATTAAGCCGGAAGTAAAGCGCACAGAAGAATTGCGCCAGTTATTGCAACAAGCTAGCTATGCTTATTACGTCCTAGATGCTCCAATTATGGAGGATGCAGTCTATGACCAGCTATATCGAGAATTGCAACAACTGGAAACTCAATATCCAGAATTGACAGCACCGGATAGTCCGACTCAGCGCGTGGGTGAGCTTAAGCATACGCAGTTTACCTCGGTGCGGCACAATATCCCCTTGTATAGTTTGGAGAATGCATTCAATATTGATGAGTTGCAAGCATGGGATCAGCGTTGGCGGCGACAAGTACCGAAAATAGATTCAGTGGAATATGTCAGTGAACTTAAAATTGATGGTTCTGCTTTGGCTCTTACCTACCAAGATGGCATTCTAGTTAGAGGGACAACTAGGGGTGATGGGGTGACGGGTGAAGAGATCACCCAAAATGTGCGGACAATTCGCTCAATTCCCTTACGTTTGAATTTTGAAGGGTTAGAAATTCTGGAAAGGGTGGAAGTGCGAGGCGAGGCATTTTTGCCGTTGAAAGTATTTAAACAAATCAACGAGGAAAGGCAAAAAGCAAGTGAGCAATTATTTGCCAATCCCCGCAATGCCGCAGCTGGTACACTCAGGCAGCTAGACTCCCGCATTGTCGCTAAACGGCGGTTAGATTTCTTTGGCTACACCCTACACATTCCTGGTAGAGATGACACCAGTATTGCTAATACCCAATGGGAAGCGTTGGAGTTGTTGGAAAAGATGGGTTTTCGAGTCAACCCTAACCACAAACTCTGTGCTTCGATCGCAGAAGTGGCAAAATATTATGAATATTGGGATACGGAACGGCTGAATTTACCCTACATGACTGATGGGGTAGTGGTGAAGTTGAATTCTTTTAAACTTCAGGAACAGCTAGGGTTTACGCAGAAATTTCCCCGTTGGGCAGTAGCTTTAAAGTACGCAGCTGAAGAAGCACCCACTCGTGTGGAAAATATTGCTGTGAATGTGGGACGAACGGGGGCGTTAACACCATTAGCCGAGATGCGCCCGGTGCAACTGGCGGGAACAACAGTTTCCCGCGCCACTTTACATAATAGCGATCGCATTACTCAATTAGACATTCGCATTGGTGATACTGTTATTGTCCGCAAAGCTGGGGAAATCATTCCAGAAGTACTGAGGGTAATCAAAGAACTCCGTCCCGCTGACACCGAACCCTTCGTTATGCCCACTCATTGCCCAGTCTGCGGCCAATCGGTGGTGCGAGAATTAGGTGAGGCGGTGACTCGGTGCGTCAATGCTTCTTGTGCGGCGATTCTCAAAGGTTCGATTGAACATTGGGTAAGTCGTGATGCTTTAGATATTAAAGGTTTAGGCGAAAAGTTGGTATATCAACTCGTTGATAAAAGTTTGGTGCATTCCGTTGCCGATTTATATGAGTTGACAGCAGAGAAGTTATCTGCATTGGAGAGGATGGGGAAAAAGTCGGCAGAGAAGTTGATAGATGCGATCGCTCAATCAAAAAATCAACCTTGGTCAAGGGTATTGTATGGTTTAGGCATCCGTCACGTTGGCAGTGTAAATGCTCAATTATTGACTCAGAAATATTTCACTGTAGATCAGTTAGCGACAGCAAAGCAATCAGATATTGAAGGCATTTACGGTATTGGTGCTGAAATTGCCCAATCTGTGTACCAGTGGTTTCGGATTGACGCTAACCAAAGATTGATAGAACGCTTACAAGCAGAAGGATTGCAATTAACTGCCACAGAGGAAACAACAACAGTTGCTGATGGTAATCAAAAGTTCGCAGGTAAAACTTTTGTAATTACGGGAACATTGCCAACCTTAAAGCGGGATGAAACGAAGGCTTTGATTCAAAAAGCTGGGGGAAAAGTGACTGATTCAGTGAGTAAAAAAACAGATTATTTAGTGGTAGGAGAAGATGCAGGTTCTAAGTTAGAAAAAGCAGTTTCATTGGGAATTACCCAGTTAAGCGAGGCGCAATTGTTGGAGATGCTTGAAGATTGAAATAAGGTAAACATCTGAAAAGCTATATATTTCGTGAACTAATCCAGGCGATTAACCCATACTTACAGCAGATTGCAACGTTGGTTAGGTACAGATAATCGTAGGGGCACAACATGTTGTGCCCCTACCCGTGTACTTGATTTACCTGAAATACGCTGTATCAATCAGCCCAAAAGCATGACCGCTACAACCCGCAGATCCCCGACTTCGCAAAAGTTGTTGGGGATATTATTTTTTAGGAACTATAGGAATCATATTTGATTTCTGAAAAAATCTCGGTAGTCTTGTAGTGAACTGTCATGGCTTTAATGTTGCAAAAAAATTGCTTTGTTGCTTGGAGGCTTTGCGTAACCCAACATCCTGATAATCAGTTGGGTTACGCAAAGCCTCCACCCAACCTACGTCTACGTCTAATGCACTATTAAAGCCATGACAGTCCACTAGGTGCATTTCAAAAATCAAATACTAGTGCTATATTCAGGATTGCTATAGCAAACTAGTTGGTTTTGCAAAATCGGATATTATCGTCAGGACAATTCATGAATTGCCTCTACTCAAACGGGGGCAAGTTATTCGGGTCAATACCCTGTGATTGCAAATAAGCAATTAGTCGTTCTTTTTGCTGGCGTTCTTGTTCGGCGCGTTGACGTTCTTGTTCGGCGCGTTGACGTTCTTGTTCAATTTGTTCTACAGCCCACGGTAACAAATTACCAGCTTGATCCCACCAGCGTAACCAATAACCAGTTCGCGCTTCTTTTGTTCCTTGCCAAGTTCCCAAAAATAAGCCCATTACATCAATCCAATGACGACCATTTTCGTCGGGTTGCTTTAACTCATAGCGGTTATTTTCCAGTTGATAATATTCTAATAAACCGCCATAAGGTTCAAAAATTATGTAGATGG
Source organism: Nostoc sp. (assembly GCF_036917935.1). GTDB lineage: Bacteria > Cyanobacteriota > Cyanobacteriia > Cyanobacteriales > Nostocaceae > Nostoc. Next base: position 272,853 of record NZ_JBALEL010000060.1, read on the forward strand.
GAATCTGCAAAATTTGCTCGTAGAAAAACCATTTTCCTGGTGGATAAGTTCGCTTGACCGAATATTCTCCACCCTCAGTGTCGGATAAAAATTCAATGGCGATCGCAGGGATATTTCCTTCTAAATTGGGTGTATAACTTTTGCGATTACCCACGACTTCGTTAACCGATGGCACATAAACCCAGTCTGGTGCTTTGGCAATAAATTGACCGTTGACTGTCGCACAAAGACCAAAGTTTGAAGCTATCAACATCTGGGGTTGGATGAATCCACAGATTTCTAGGCTTTCACGCAAAGCACCAGCCAAAAGTGGCTGACCGGTATTCTCCACTGGTTCATCCTCTAGTTTAAAATCTTTGGGCAAGGCTTCCCAAGAGATTACCAGTTCTGTTGGTGATTTGACTTGGCTAAGTTGGGTTGCCATAAACACAGCATGAATTTATTTTTGATCATATCGCTTGCAGGACGGCTATGGAATAAGAATTAAATAACATCCAATTTATGTCCGTGGCTTACCTCACTCTCAATCCCTCTCCTTATAAAGGAGAGGGATCGTGATACAGGATGAAGTTTTGCATTTTATTTAATCCACGTTCCTAAATATATAAGAATATTAAGAAAATCCAGCAGGACTTAGGCAAACAACAGCCGAAACCCTTATTTTCAGGTAGGGGCAATTCATGAATTGCCCCTACAGCGCGTAGTTTTGCGTAAGTCCGATCCAGATAAAAATTTTGTTTTGTTAACAAAAACCATGCAGTTGAATCGAAGTAATTTCCTCAGATTTCTGATCCAATCAGAGCCAGGAAAACCAGCAATATCCAACGGCTTGCGAGCTGCGTTAGCATTGGGGGTTCCCATGCTAATTGGGCAACTCATCAACCAAAGGGAAAGCGGATTATTGGTTGGTTTAATGGCTTACTTTGTCAACTTAGCAAATATTGGTGGCCCTTACCAGATCAAAGCTAAGGCGATGGCACAGGCTACTTTGGGAATAGCTGTTTCAGTATTTGTGGGTACTGTAGTCGCTAAAGTTCCAGCCCTAGCTGTGGTGCTGACATTTGTTTGGGGACTTGCTTCCGGTTTTGCGTCGCTCTACGGTAATGCTGGTGCTAATGTCGGTCTGGTGGTAGGGATATCATTTATTACCACGATCGCACAGCCAGGAAACTTGGAAGTTGCACTCATGCGATCGCTGCTATGTCTAATTGCAGGTGGATGGGCGATGTTACTTTCCTTAGTGATGTGGCCTTTTAGACCTTATGACCCACTACGGATAGCTTTGGCTTCTTGCTTAAATGCGATCGCCAACTACATACAAGCATTTGTAGGTAAAGTAGCAACAACTGAAAATATTCTCGAAGTTAGAAAAGCGTTAGAGACAGCACGCACTACTTTAGGTACATTACGGATTGGACAGTCGGCTCGGAGTTGGATGAATGAACCGTTTTTGCTGCTAATTCAGGATGGCGATCGCTTGCTTGGTTTAGTTATTGCCTTAACAGAGTTACTAGAAACTCACTTCCAACAACAGCAATATCACGCAGTCCAGCAATTAGTAGACGATGCACTCGAACAAATATCAGTCATTCTTCAAGCTATAGCAAAAGTCATATCTCGCAAGTCTGCTAGCATCGACTTGGGAAATCTCAAGCGCATTTATGAGGCCCTGAAAGAACAAGAAAGTCTGCAAAGAAAAGCAATTGCTGGGAGTGAAACAGACTACACAACCCTCGTTGCTCTGAGTAACTTGGTGCTAATGATCGAAAAGCTGATCAAGCAATTGCAATACACGGCTCAGACAGCTAAATCTCTGGCAGATCGCAGCAAAATCAGCCAACGTAATGTAGATAGACTTCTTTTAGTTGAAGAAGAACAGCGATCGCTCTTAAGTTTACTCAAAGAAAACCTCACCTTAGACTCAGCAATCTTTCGCCATGCTCTCCGCATTGGTGTGAGTCTAACCGTAGGCGTAATATTATACAGCGTTACCAATTTACCAATGGGCTATTGGGTAACACTGACAATCATGTTAGTCCTGAAACCGAACTTGGGTGCAACTTTCCAGCGGTTTTTTCAGCGAGTTGGCGGGACGATCTTGGGAGCTGTCTTAGCTGCTGTCATCCTTGCAACCATCACGAGTAAGCCTGTATTAGACACGATCATTCTGCTGACAGTATTTTTTGGTGTTTCCCTGATCGGTTTCAACTATGCGTATTCAGTGGTTTTTTTGTCAATATTTGTCTTACTGATTATTGACATTGGTCATCCCATTGGTTGGCAATTTGCAGGCTTTCGGGTATTGAATACATTAATTGGGGCGGGACTGGCTTTTGCGAGTCATTACTTTATCTGGCCAAACTGGGAACGCGATCGTTTACCCAGTCAACTCGCCACAGCACTGCGAGAATGTCACAAATACTTTCGGGATGTGATGGCTGTGTACCAAGGTACAAAGGAGCGTGACTCTACTATTATCAGTCAACGGCGACAAACTGGGCTAGCGATTGGCAATGCTCAAGCCTCCTTCCAAGGATTGCTGCGCGAACCGAAAATGCACAAAGAATTAGTAGAACCAGTGATGACGCTGCTGCTGTACATGGGACGTTTTACTAACGCCGTCACAGTTTTGGCAGTACATCTGGAACATTTTCGAGGAACAGCGCCACTCCCGGAATTAGAAACCTTTGTCTGTCAAATTTCGCTACTGTTAGAGCAGTTAGCTGATTCAGTACAGCAGGAAATTCCCCCACCGCCCTTGCCTGACTTGGAAGAAACGCTGCAAAAAATCCAACCGCACCTGCAAGCACTGCGTACAGCCCGGATACAAGAATTAGATGTGAATCAAGGACATACACCGATTCGTCAGGCAGTCATTGATTACAGCATATTAGATTTGGAGATTGACCAGATTGTGCGGCGGTTAATTGCTATGCACTCAGCGATGGTACGCCTAACATCAGGTAAATAAAAATAATGTTGGGTTTCATTGCCTCAACCCAACCTACAAGAACAGCGATCGCACTGGCTTGTATGGCTAAAGTCTTAACTATGAAAGTTTTTTAGTATCCCACCAAATAAAGGTATGAGTATCTAACAGAAATTTCATGATAACCAAAATTAACACCGAGTTTGCTCCCCATTTCTGCTATTTCTTGGTAGCAAACCATTGTAGCGGCAAAAATTTCATAATATTTGTTACAGTTTTTAAAGTTTTTAATTCTGGTATATCTGGTTTTAATCGTTCTGCGATCGCTAATTTTTGTTCAGCTTGTGCAGGTTGAAAATTATATAAATAAACAACAGCTAAATAAAGATATGTGTAAGGATTTTGAGCATCATATTTAGTTAATTCTATTAAATTTTGGATTAATTCTGGGGCTTGGCGCTGTAAAAGTTGTGATAAAACTAAAGTGTAACGCCAATTTAAGTTATTTGGCTCTGTTTGCAGATGATAATTAGCCGCAAATTCAATTTGTTTTAAATAATCTTGAGTAGGATCGTATTGATTGAAATTATCTATTTGCACAAATATATTATTTAATTTACCCTGTTGTAACTCTTGTGCTAATTGTGAAGTTCGGGTAACTAAATCTAAAGCTGGCGATTTCTCTACTGTTCCTATATCTGTAACATTTACAGTAATATCTGGAATATTTAAAGATGTGATTTTTTTGTTTCTTCTATCTAAATATAGTGCTGATAGTTGATATTTACCTAGTGGTAGTGTTTTGGGAATAAATGTAGCTAAAGCTTCTTTAACGCGGAAACTTCCTTCAGGATGACATTTGATGCCACAGTATAAATCACCCAAGCCAATTGCATGATCGTGATACCAAGATGATTGGCTATTTTGCCATTTTAACAGCAATATACCATTTTGCAAATCATCCCATGAACCTGTTATTTCATAGTTTACAGGGTTATTTTTATCTAAAATTAATTGCTGAGGAATCGCAACTTTTTCTAGAGTAATTACAGACTGACTATTACTTATTCTTTCAACAACTACATGCGGATTTTTGCATTGATATAATCGCATTTTATCACCGTGAGGTAATATCCAATCGCCCTGTAATTTCAAATCAGTAGAAGATTCGACTAAAGATTTTAATTTTCGTTTAGTCTCTCCACTTTCTCTCGGTTCTTCTGGTTCATTATCTCTAGTGATATACCAACAAAAATATTGTAAATTTTCCTCTACCTGAGATAATTTGGTTGTTAATTTTCTGCCGTATACGCGAAAATCTGCTAATGTCCCAAAATAATCTAAAGTAAACTCATTTATCTGAGGTATAGCAACGGGAATTACTCCTAAATTTGACCTTAAATATAAATTTGTTTCGTTGATTTTGTTTATCAGTTTCTCCACAGGATATTTTTTAGCATCATCATTAGGTAAATGTCTACCACCCCATGCTTGAATTAGAGGTAATGGAAATAAATTATTGAGTAACACTATGCTACTTAATACCAGAGCGGCTAATCTCAGTCTATCAAAATATATATTTTCAATTAAGTTGAATAAATCCGCCAATATTAAACTAATTATCGGAAAGCATGGCAGAATAAATCTAATGTCTTTATTTGTGCCCAAAGAACAAATTATATAGCTACTTACTAGGGTAACTAATAACCAAATTCGAGCCGATTTATGGAGATTTCCGGAAATTGAATCAGTATTAAATCGATATTTAATCAGATAAACCAATAAAATGCCAATACTCACAGATAATATTGGTAAACCAACGCTTTCTGGAATCATCTGTGGATAGTATAACCATCCAGCAATAGTTGCCGGAGAAGGATCACCCTCACGTTTTCCGACTTGGTTAGCGTTTAATGCCGATGTAATAATTGTTAACCAATTTAAGCCATACCAAAAACTACAAATTAACCAAGCTATTATTAAAGATGAGCAACTTTGAATTAGCTTGATGAATTTACGTTTTCTAATAAAAATAATTAATGTCCAAATACTAGGAACTAAAATAAAAATAAACCCTGTAGGTTTAGTCAACAAAATTAAACCTATTCCTACGCCCAAGATGATAGTTAAACCCCATGATAAAAACCCAATATAACTATCTTTCCAAATTGTCAGAATTGTGAAAGTTACTGTAACAATTGCTGTCAAACCATAATCTAATAAATAATCTGTCCGCATAATTCCCAAAATAGGAAATAACAGACAAAATATGCTGGCAGTTATGCTAATTTTTCGGTTCTTAAATAAAAAATTACCTAAATGATATACTGAAAGTATAATCATCGCAGTATACAATAAGTTGACCAAACTTGCTTGGTCATATCCACGTCCAAACAAGATCAAAAATGGTACAGTGCAAATATATACAAAAGGAGCGCGGTAACTGGGAGTTAATTGCCACAGAGATAACCACCAATTTCCTGAAAAGATATTGAAGTTTTGAAAAATTCTATAATGATGTAATGCTGTCGTTAAATGTGCGCTTTGATCGTAGGCTGGAATCGATTCATCTAAGAAAAACCAAGTTCTATCTATAGCTAATGCTACCAGCCAAATTATTAACAGGATGATATAGTCTTTTCGATGCCGATCGCGGTCAAAATAGCTCATATTTATTTGCTCAAAAACAAAGTTTATAAGGTGAATCACCAGAACGCCTTCAATATTTAGTAATTTAAAGATAAAAACCGTTAAATTTTCTTTGTCAAGTGTTCGGTAGAAAAAGACGATAAGATTCGCTGTCCATCAAAATTCTGAAACCTAGCCACATCAGCACGAAGGGGAAAATCTTGCTAGCATAACGGCTGAGTACCAAAGCAATACCAGGTTGATGAGTCAAAGTATAAGACATAAATAGCCAGCAGCAAACAATGAAATAGCAAACTGGTACGATCACGGCCAGATTTTGAATGCTGCTGCTGGCAAACAGAGGTATATAGATCCCAAGATTATTGCCGCCGTTAGAAATTGTTACCGCAGAGACGCGATAGGTTTGGGGATCGCGAATTAAGTCCCAAAGCGATCGCTTTCTGGAATCAAATCCTTTAAATTTAGAGTTTCTTTTCAGATTAGCTGACTTATCTTCGGCTGAATCATCCTTATTCAAGTTGAAGAAATTGTTCAAGCCAATGAGTATCGGCAGAATTCCCAGTAAACCAGTCCAAGTTGACGGAATTACTAGCCCCAGCAAGAAACCAATGAAACTTACTATCACTAATGCCGTGAACCCTATAATTTCACCAACCACAACGTGCTGAGGACGAAAAGTCCGATTAACCTCACTGAAGAAAGCAGTCAGATAAATATTGTCGTCAAACGTTGTCGCCACAGCAGTAGCTAGCCCGATCTTAATTGTTGCAATTAACCAATCCATCACCATTCCTCACTCAACACCTAATCTGATGAACGAAACTAGCTTATGCTCAACCTTTGTAATCAGCCCCACAATATCGAGAAATATTAATAGGACTTACGCATTGACGCAAAATACAAAGTATGAAGGGCTTGAAAAACCACATCTGTCGTAGGGGCACAGGATTGCTCATGCGTGTCAACTTAACGTAAAAATCAGTCTAGACACAGCTTTTAAAGATTGCCTCGTTCCCAGTCTCTGACTGGGAATGCCTATAGGAGGCTCCGCCTCTTGAATTGCGGCAGAGCCGCAATGAGGTGCATTTCCAGCCCAGAGGCTGGAAACGAGGTTTTAAAGGGGTTTGGGCTTAAGTTGACACTAATGAGCATTGCTGTTCCCCTACAGCGCGGGTTTACCGATTGTCAAAGAACAATTAATAAACACCTGAAACGACCTATTTTCGTGAATACATACCATGATTAATTTGTACAGTGCGTAAGTCCTAATTAATATGAGAACGCGAGTTTCGCGCATCAAGTGTGACTCGACTTCTTATTTGTTCAACTTAGTTATTTATCATATATAAATCACACAGTAAAACTACTCATAGTCGTGATGGTGCGTTACGCTACGCTTTTCTTAAATGCCTCAGCCTATACATGCCCTACATATAAAAGATTTGCATAAGTCCTAATAATATATAAATAGCCCCAAAAAGTCTAACATTCTGGCTGTATTCTCGTATATAACGCGCCATTCATTGCAAGCATCAACAAAGGAGTCATTATGATTAGCCGTTTGATTGACCTTGTGCCTAGATGCACAGGTCAAAACATCTTACGGTCGCTCAGATCAGCCACTCGTAGATCGGCTACCTACAGGTTTGCAGTTCAATTTTGCCTCGGACTTATCTCGATTTTGGTCTTGCCTCTAGTTTTTGACGGTCATGCTGTTGCCGCTTCGGAATCTGGCAATCAGATATCCTCTTTAATGAATCAGTTCAAACTACCCAAAAGCTCCACAATCCAGTTACTGGAAACGGTGGGACTGTTTATGGGGGGCATAATTTTCTGTGTAGTTTTGGATCGCTGGTTTTCTAACCGTCCCGATCGATCTAGCAACACGCCCTTAGCAGAGCAAGCGCGGCGGCTCAAACAACTCAAAATAGGATATCCAGAGGGGATGACAAATCTGGAAGTTCTCCGTGCTCAAGGCTTACTTGAAAACCGTTTGCGACCTTATGGGCTGAGTGTCATCTGGACAAGCTTTTTATCAGCCTCTTCTCTGATAGAAGCACTCAGCAATGGGACGATTGATTTCTGCGGTGGCGGTGGCACGGCCAGCATCTTCTCTCAAGCGGCAGATCATGTATTTGTGCGGGTGGCTAAGGAAAAATATACCGCTCCCAAAGGTCAGGCGATTCTAGTACCGGAAGATTCGCCGATTCAGACGCTGGCTGACCTAAAGGGTAAAAAGATCGCTTTTGACAAAGGCTCAAGCGCTCATTATGTGCTTGTGCGATCGCTGGCAAAAGTCGGCCTAGATTTTAGTGACATTCAGCCAGTTTATTTGACGCAACCGGAGGCGCTGCCCCAATTCCGCCGGGGTGAAATCGATGCTTGGGTGATTTGGGTTCCCTACACGGCAACTCTTGCCCGAAGCGCTTACCCAGGGCGATCGATTGCAGACCTAGAGAGCATATTTGGTGACAAAGCCTCCGTGGAAGTTCCGACCTATTACTATGCGATTCCAGAGCTAGTACGCGACTATCCTGACCTGCTCAAGGTGATTTTAGAAGAGGTAAACGAAGCGGGAACTTGGGCTAAGAGACAGGAATTAGAAGCGGTTCAACGAATGGCAGAACACCATGAAATCGATCCATCTATCGTCGGAACTTTACAGCAACGTAGTGCCGAACGCGCCATCATCCCGATTGACGACCAATCGCTTACTGCTCTACAGCATCAGGCAAATATATTTAGAGATTTAAATCTGATTCCTGAGCGGGTAAATGTGAAAGATGGAACCTATAGCTTGCAGACTAAGCAAAACTGGACTTATTAATCTGACACTGACAATTGAGTACAGCTTTGCCTAAAATCGTTACGTTTTAAACGCAGAGGGACGCTAAGGAAAGCGCAGAGGTACGCAGAGTTTTTTAAGCGAAATTCTCTGCTCGTGTGTTCAAGATATCGTCTGCCTATCTGAGCAGAATACAAGCCCCTAAGCCTAAATCTAAAGTTCTTGACGTGTCGGACGGATGATGATTTCATTCACATCAACATCATCGGGTTGCTCAATGGCGTATGCGATCGCCCGAGCAATGGCATCTGCATCAATGGCGATCGCATAAAGTTGATTAATTCCTGCTGCTGTGTCTTTATCGCTAATCGTGGTAGTCAGTTCGGTGTCAACGGCTCCTGGTGAGATATTAGTCGAACGGATTTCACCGTTTGACTCTAGCCGTAGCCCTTCAGAGATCGCTCGCACTGCGTATTTGGTGGCACAGTAGACGGCCGATCCCGGAAATACCTTATGTCCGGCCACTGATGATAGGTTAATGACGTGACCAGACTTTTGCTGACGCATAATCGGCAACACGGCAGCAATCCCATAGAGAACGCCCTTGATATTGACATCGATCATCCGATCCCACTCCTCTACCTTTACTTGGTCGAGGGGAGAAAGCGGCATCAACCCAGCATTATTGATTAGCACGTCGATCCGGCTGTATGTACTCAAAGTTTCCTTGGCTAAGGCTTCCATCTGTGCGCGATCTACCACATCTGTGACTCGGTAGGTTGCAGTTCCTCCCGATTTAGCGATCGCTGCAACCAATTCTTTGAGCCGATCTTCGCGGCGGGCGGCCAGCATCAGTTTGGCTCCACTAGCAGCAAGTCGCTTCGCAGTCGCCTCACCTAACCCACTGCTGGCTCCGGTGATGATGACCACTTTGTTTTGAATAAGAGACATATTTTTTATTCCTGCGGGTTATTGAGTGTGCTTCATCAAACATGAGTGCTGTTTTAGATGAACTCAGCATCATTAAACCATATCAACTAGTTTGTATACTCATTGACGTTTTTATCCCGGCAATCTCACGAATCCGAACCAGTATCATCACACCGTTTGAGTTCTGTCCCGTTAAAACTTCAATTGGTGAGTTGAGACCATCTCATAAACTTAATCTTTATCTACATACCAAGAGGTATGGCTTCACCGTTCTTTGCCGCTTTTGCGAGTAAGTTGCGGACTTCTTCATCCGTAGTTTGAGGAAAGCTTTCGTACCAAAGACCAACGCTGTGGAAAGGACTGGGTGTCGAGATGCAAACGATTTCGTCTACTTCAGTTTCTAACTCTTGGCAAGTTTCAGGTGCGGCCACAGGCACAGCAATCACAATCTGAGCCGGTTGCTGTTTTTGCACAGTGACAAGAGCAGCCCACATCGTTGCACCCGTGGCTAAACCATCATCTACCAAGATGACTGTGCGTCCTTGTAAATCTCTTAAGGGGCGATTTGGGCGATAAAGCTGTTCCCGCCGCTCTAACTCCCGTTCTTCTTGCACCGCCACCCTGGAAATTACTTCATCGGATATCTTTACCTGGCTGATAATATTTTTATTGACTATCCGCACACCACCAGAAGCGATCGCTCCCATAGCTAGTTCTTCTTGATCGGGCACACCCAATTTCCGTACCACTAAAACATCTAAGGGAGCATTTAAGGCTTTGGCAACTTCAAAGGCAACGGGTACACCACCCCTTGGTAGCCCTAATACCAGAACATCTGGGTCGTTAGCATAAGCGGCTAACTCCTTAGCCAAAACTTGACCCGCAAACCTCCGATCTTTAAATAGCATGATGTCATATTCCTCATTGGTTTCCAAAAAATTAAATAAATATTTATTTACAGGCGTTTTTTATTGCCTATCAACCTTAAACAATGGAGCAAATTCCAAACTTGTTGTTATAGTCAGATGTTCTAAACTGATCTTAGAAAGCTAAATATTCCCTGTCCTCTCGCTAACGGAGCGACATCTTCAATCTACAGTTCTATCAAACGGATGAGTTAGCTTTAATGCAACAAGATTTTTGCATCTTGATCTGACACTATTTTACTACTCCACACTCAATATCCGTCCCAAAATGGCTTGTTGAGAAGACACGGTGATGCGGTGAACTATTGCTGTAGAGGGGTTTACTGTCGTAGGCAACTGGTGTTAGCGTGAGGCGAAGCTATAGCGCAACCACAAAAGAGGGTGACATGGAAAAACCCGATGTTTAAGTAGGGGTGCATTTTAAAACTACTATAAGTTTTCCCCACTTCCTAATCTTTACTGTTAGACTTTTACTGAGTATTTTTTTAACTGAAGATTAAGAAATAATTACTTAATTGCTTGCAGATGCGAAAATATATGAAAATACAGTGATAATTCAATTGCTAATTCTTCGCCTGTCCCCTTTGACTGACATTGTGTTGATATTACCTTGAGATTATCCCTAAATTGTAAATATCAGATAATATACCATCTGTTTGTTCGTTATGTAATACTTAGTATTACAGAGAAAACCTCACCAAATTTACCCAATTAACACTTTGGAATAAAAATTCATAGGGTAGAATCACTGAATATAGCTCAACTATTTTGAAAATCAAAAGCAGGGTTTATTAATGATCAGCTTAACTAATTCAGAAAACGGCACAATTAGCAGCACAGCGGCCACTAAGAGGCTGGCAAGGGCGATGATGGTTTCTGGTGGAGAGTTTTCACTGTTATTGGCGTGTTGTAACTGTGTTCAAAGGCAGCAGCAAGTGCTGAATTTGTTAACAGAATTTTCATCAGCAGATATCCACGAAATTTTGCTCTCACCTACGGCTGACAAACTATACACAGCTATTACAAATGAAATTGGTACGACTCAACCCGAAGCTTTGATGGTACGGGGCTTAGAATCTGTAGTGGCAATTAACCAACTGATTATTAGTACCAATATCATGCGAGATGAGTTTCGGAAACAGTTTCAGTTTCCCTTGGTGTTGTGGGTAAATGATGAAATTCTGCGTAAGCTAGTTTGGCTAGCACCAGATTTCAAAGACTGGGCAGCTAGTACTATTAGATTTGATGTACCTAACAATCAGTTAGTTGAATCTGAACAACAAGCCATGAGCGCCTAATATTGCCTGAGATTACTTTCAAAATCTGATATACGCTAGGTTGAGCCGAGCAAAACCTAAGTTCAGGTTCTGTCCGATTCTTTTCTAAAATTACTTTTATTGAAGCCTCGCTGACCAAAGTGAGGTAAAAAGTCTTATAAGCTATTTTCTAAATTAGAAGATGGTATAGGTGTCGGGTGTGTTATCGCCTTAGTACACGTCACCCTAAAAAAAGGTGTGGAAATTCAGCTGCGATCGCCAGGTTTGTTTGAGTCGTATTATAATTAAAGTCTTGAATTTTTTAAGCGAAAACTTTAACCATTACGGACTATTTAATTTCACCAGATGTCTAATCAATCCTGCGACTAGGTAACTTAGTCCCACACCTCTGACAAAACCCAGCATTTACATCATGGAAAGCCAAACCACAACCTAAACAAACTATTTCTAACTGATTAGCAGTTTTCACCACTCGCTTAATTAAATCTCCCACTTGCCAAGGAATCAGTGCAATTCCTGTAAAAATCATCAATACTGTTAACAAGCGTCCTAATTCCGAAATTGGAATAACATCGCCAAATCCTACAGTTGTCATTGTGACAACAGAGAAATAGAATGCATCCAAAAATGTCCCATAATTTTCAGGATTAACCGGATGCTCGACTTGATAAATTAAGCCAGAGTAAATAAAAACAATCGCAAATAATGTAAATAATATTCGCGCGAAAATCATTCCGTCTTCAGTGCTGATACTGGCGAATAAAAACTTTCTATCTATAAATCTAATTAATCGTAAAATCCGAAACCATCGTAATAGGCGGATAAAGCTAATATCCACCATTCCTAGAAAAAATGGCAAAATCGCCATTAAGTCAATAATCGAATAAAAGCTAAAAATATACTTAATTTTATTTTCCGCACTCCACAGGCGAAGCGAATATTCTACCGCAAAGATAATGACGATCGCAGTATCAGCTACATTTAACTGAAACCGCATATAATCAGGAATATTATATGTTTCTACCACAAAAATTCCTGATGATATTAGCACCAAAGAGGCAAGTGTTAAATTAATCGCTTTACCTATTGGTGTTTCTAGGTCTTCTAAGTAAAATTCTGTTTCTTGTCTGCTCAGTAACATATTCGACCATTAATTAATCTTAATTCCCAGTTATAGCATTAGAGATACGATATTATTAACCATTATCCTTATATTAACTCCAGCTTATATGAACCCAGAATATTTTATGCGTTTAGCATTGGCAGAAGCAAAAAAAGGTGATGCGCCTTACGGTGCAGTGATTGTTAAAGATAACGAAGTCGTTGCCCTAGCTCATAATACTGTGAGGAGAGACAACGATCCATCAGCCCATGCGGAAATCAACGTTATTCGTAGTTTAACAGCTAAACTGAAAAACCCCTCTTTAGAAGGTTATAGCATATATACAACTGGTGAACCTTGTCCGATGTGTGCAACGGCTTGTGTTTGGAGTGGTTTATCAGAAATTGTATATGGGGCTTCAATTCAAGATTTAATTACTGTAAACCAATCACAAATTAATATATCTTGCGAAGAAGTGATCGCTAAGTCATTTAGGAATATCAAAGTTACAAAAGACGTTTTAAAACATGAATGTTTGGAGTTATTTAAATAAGCTATAAAAAGTTAAAATTTTCAGATATAGGGTGTATTACGGCTTCCATAACGCATCGAAAACCCCAAACCCAAAATAGTGCCGCATTTTCAGCAATCATACAACGCCAGATGCTACAAAGTAGGGAACCTCCACAACACACAGGCTTCCCTATAGCTAATCTCTAGCAATCCTGAATCATTCATTAGCGAGAAAGAAGATCCCCGACTTATTAAATAAGTCGGGGATCTGCGGGTTGCAATTTTCACAAATCAAATAGGATTGCTATAGAGGTTAAAATTACGAATTACGAATTACGAATTACGAATTATAGCGTTTCCTAACCAGATGAGGTACATCATAGCCCCCTCATCGCTTGCTCTTAGGGGGTTGGGGGTGGGGTTCTTGTATCTCACTCAAGCGAGAACCGCTATATTTAACTTGGCTCATTCAAATAGGATAAATATGTATTTGCCCAAATTGCAGCTTGAGTGCGATCGCGCAAATTCAACCTGTTTAAAATATTAGTAACATGATTTTTCACCGTCCCCTCAGAAATGTAGAGTTCCTGAGCAATTTCTCGGTTACTAGCACCTGTAGCAATTAACTGCAAAACCTCTTTTTCTCTAGGAGTAAGTTCAGTTAAACTAGATGGTACAGGCGGTGATTGGATTGATGCAACATGAGAAAACTGAGTCAACAGTTTTTTAACTATACCTGGGCCTAATTGAGTATATCCTTTATGAACCGCACGAATGGCAACAGCTAATTCTTCTGATGGGGTATCTTTCAATAAATAACCCATTGCTCCATTTTTTAAAGCTGCTGACACATATTCATCATCATCAAAAGTCGTTAGTACTAAAATCTTAGTTTTGGCAAAACGTTTTTGAATCTCCCGCGTGGCTGCAACTCCATCCATAATCGGCATTCTGATATCTAGCAATATTACATCTGGCTGAAGTTCTGCAACCAAATTAATCGCCTGTTCACCGTTTTCGGCTTCTCCCACTATTTCTAAATCTGGTTCTAGTTCTAATAACGCTCTTAATCCTTGACGAATTAAACTTTGGTCATCTACCAGCAATACTTTAATCATTATGTCAACCTTGTTAATGGAATATTAACTGTAATTTTGCAACCAGAACCAAGAGCGCTATTAATATTAAAATTCCCTCCAAGTGCTAAAGTGCGATCGCGCATACTATGAAGTCCAAAACCAGTAGTATTTTGCCCTAAATCAAAACCTCTACCATTATCCTGAATTATCAATCGTAAATTGCCTTTGGTTGTAGTGAGTTCCAATTTAACCTCTGTTGCATAAGCATATTTAGATATATTAGTCAAAGATTCTTGAGTAATCCGGTAAATAGCAGTATTTATTTCAGGTGGCAGAGAATATTCCAGATTTATTTGATAAATTGCTAAAATACCATTTGAGCTATGAAAATTTTCTGAAAGACTAGCGATCGCACGTTCTAAAGATTGTTCTTGTAAGGGATTAGAACGCATAGTAGAAACAGACTGGCGGACATCTTTTAGTGCTTTTGAACCTAATTCCTTAGCTGTGGCGAGAAATGTTTCAGCCTTTCCTGGGTTAGATTGCCACAGTTTTAAAGCAGTTTCTAATTGGAGATTTAAAGCAGTCAGAGAATGTCCTAATGAATCATGAATTTCACGAGCAATACGGTTACGTTCTTCCAAGGTAGCTTGATTTTCAATTCGCATCGCATATTGACGGAGTTTTTCATTAGCGATCGCTAGCTTTTCTCGACTATGCCGTTCAGATAATACTGCATTCATCATCAACAATACAAAAACTAAGCTTAGGCCAAATACCAGCGACGAATTTAAAATCAGAAATCGATATCGTTCTTGTGCTTGTGGTGATGCTTGAAAATTGAATAACTGGTATTTTAGTTGTGTAGTAACTAAAAATAGAGCAAATGACAATATTGTCACGAACAAACGCCCATTTAACTGAAAAATCAGACAACTGCGAGTCACTAAAATTATATATAGAAAGGGGAAAAGACGAGCAAATCTCTCCCCAAAAAGTCCAATTATTAAAATCAATAAAATTTCAATTACTGTGTATATAACCTTACTTTTTTGGCTATCTCTGGGTAATCTTAAGCCCATTAGCGCAAAAATAATCAGACTATAAATTGATAGTTCTGGCAATATACTACAAACTGACAAATCTGGAAATACACCACAAATTGATAGTTCTGGAGGCTTGGGACGAAAACGCCGTAACGGAGGTGGTATAACAGCTGTCAATGCGGTGATCGCCAGTAATGTCCACTCCAGATAAAGCAGAGACGGAAAAGGATGTTTCTTAATTTTAATTGGACGACTCATCGTCGCTTTGCTCCAGTTATAAGTTATGAGATATTAGTTAGGAATTAGGAGCTATGAGTTATGATTACCGAAAATTTAAGCGGTAGAATCCGCCGCTTAAACTGTTTGCCGACTGAAGAAATAAGAGTAACTCAATGCTACAAAAACGTTAGCAGTAAGCTAAACAATGATTTATAGATTAATCATAATCAAAATCTTAATTATTCATAACTCCTAACTCTTAACTACTAAATTCCAACTCCCCTCTTAACTATTTATTGTCAATCATATTTGTCAAAATTCAATCATGACTTTAGTCATGGGTATAACCATGACTTTCTCCTCATGTAACTACTAAAGATAAGTTCTTATGATGGTGGCATCCAACCAGGAAAAACCCACCACACAATGAAACTCAAAGCATTATCGCTAGTCGCTGGAGCAATTGCCTTAACTTTAACTGCAACCTCCTTTGCTGTTCACGCCCAAACAGCCTCTCCTTCACCCGTGTTACTTGCACAAACTCCACAAAAAGAAAGAGGCCCTTGGAAAGAATTGGGTCTAACGGATGCCCAAAAAACCCAAATTCAGACAATTCGCCGCGATAGCCGCACCAAATTTGAAGCAGTTTTGACCCCAGAACAAAAGGCCAAGTTAGAGGCAGCGAAACAAGCACATCGGGCTGAGTGGCAAGCGCGTAAGGCTCAGGGGCAAACAGGTCAAGGTCAACGGCAACCAGGTGAGCATCATGGTCGCAAAAAAGGTGATTTTGCTGATTTAAATCTGAGTGAATCACAGAAAACCCAAATGCGACAAATCCGCGAGTCTGAAAAACAACAGATTCAAGCAGTGTTCACCCCGGAACAGCGCCAAAAATTAGAGCAATTCCGTCAAAATGCTCCTTCTCGCCGTCAACAAGGTAATCCTCAATAATCATCTTTCAAAAAATAGTTAATAATTCTGGGGTGGGCAGTGTCGCCCATCTCAATCCCAAAATAGATTATGATGCAACCCTTTGCCGCTTCCCCAAATCCCGCTCCTCGTCTGCAACAGGTTTTAGATGTACTCGATCGCATCGCTGAAGCACAGGGGCGAGATGTTCCTCAAATTGTGCAAATAGAGAAATTGCGTTTCCTCCCGACTGGCACTTTTGGCAGAACTTGGGCAGACTTCCTCAATGAACACAATTTAAAACCCTTTACTACAGGTAGCCGCCGTAAACAACTCCATGATGGGGTTCACGTCTTCACAGGCTATGGCACAGACTTCATTGGTGAAGCAGAAGTACAGGCATTTTTATTAGGAACAAAATTTAGCATAACTAACTTGATGCTAGGGCTAGGACTGTTGCGAGTTATCCATAAAAACTTAAATTCTCGACAACAATTTACCTGGGATAGACTTTGGCAAGCATACCAACGCGGTTGTCACTCTCACTTTGACCCAGATACTTGGCAACCAGAATTACTCTGGCACTTACCCTTGACTGATGTCCAGGTATTGTTTTCCATAGTCAAAAATTAACAGACTTCTTGCAGAAGATGCGGAAAGGGGAAAAACTTCATCCCCTTTCCCTTTCCCTATTTATCCCCATACTCCAATACTGCGTAGGTTTTGGCTAAAAAATAAAAATGTTAGGACTTACGCATTGACAAGAAATACTAAATATGCATAAGTTTAAAAACCACATCTTTTGTAAGGGCACAGCATTGCTGTGCCCCGACATTCTGGTCTATTGACGATCGCAGGATAATTAAGAAAAGCCTGAAACAACCGGGAGCATCGTTAATTCACATCACGAGGCATTTGTACAGTGCCTAAGTCCTAAATGTGTAGGCTGGGTTTGTTGGGTAACGCTCAAGCTCAACCCAACCTACGAATATTCAAAACCTACGCAGTATTGCCCCATGCCCAATGCCCAATTTAGTAGACTTTCAAGATAGTTTTGAGTTATGAGTTAATCAAAACTCCTAGCTTGATTAAGATGTCGAAAGAATTCGCAATTGGTAGTAAAGTCCGTGTTGTGGCACTACCAGCCTACGTCAAAACTGCTGAACCTATGCCGATGCTGCGCCCTCCCAATGTAATTCACATTGGCGAAGAAGGTATAGTCATTGACCGCAGACCCGGTGGATATTGGGGTATTCGCTTTGCTAGGGGGGCTTTTCTCCTAGATAGTCAATACATCGAAAGCACAGATACCCCTGCCGAATCTCACTTAGAATGAGATTTCTCGCAACCAAGAATTGTAAACTTGTGTAAAGTTGTGATTCTGGTTTGCACCATGATTTCCCGCCGCACTTTTTTAAGCATATTATTTGCCAGCTGTATTTCTGTGATCAGCTGGCTGAATTTTACCCCTGCTGCTAATGCTCTTGGTGGTAAACTTCCTGCAATTAATCAACCCGCACCAGAGTTTACTTTGCCAACCAACACAGGTGATGGCAAAATTTCCCTCTCTGACTTGCGCGGTAAATGGCTAGTCCTGTACTTTTATCCTAAAGACTTCACCTCTGGTTGTACTATAGAGGCTCGTCGTTTTCAGCAAGACTTACCCCAATACCTCGAAAAAAATACCCAAATTATTGGCGTTAGTGCTGATGACATTGATTCTCACGCCAAATTTTGCGATTCAGAGGGACTAAAATTCCCGTTGTTGGCTGACACTGATGGTTCAGTGAGTAAAGCTTACGGTTCGTGGCTTGGCTTTTTATCTATGCGCCACAGTTTTATCATCGATCCTCAAGGTGTCTTGCGCGATACTTTTGTGAAAGTTAACCCAACTATTCACAGTTCAGAAGTGCTGGCACGACTAGAAAAATTACAGTCCACAGCTTCTTAGACGATTAGCCTAATCAAGGTGGATTTTTTAATAAAGTGTAACTTTCGTAGGGTGCGTTAGGAATGTAACGCACCATTGAGAATGCTTTCGGTGTGTTACGCGTAGGCGTAGCCCGTCGTAGACATCGCTAACACACCCTAGAATTCACATTTTTTACTCAGAAAAAAAGGGTTTTTGACTTTTGACTAACGGACAATAAACCCATCTTTTTTGAGTACAGCTTTGACTTGACTGCCAGATAGAAACTCGACAAACTCTTTGGCAGCAGAAGTATTTTTACTGCTTTTAATTATTGCTACCGGATAGACAATCGGTGAGTGAAACTTATCATCAGCAGCGACTACGACTTTTACTTTGTTGGAAATTTTGGCATCAGTGGCATAAACTAAACCTGCTTCGGCGTTACCACTTTCTACTGCTGCCAAAACTTGACGCACATTGTTAGCAAAAACCAATTTTGACTTGACCTGCTCATAAATTTTCAACTTTTTTAATACTTGCTCTCCATATTGACCGGCCGGTACACTTCTGGGTTCACCGATCGCAATTTTTTTAATCTTACTATCTCTTAAATCGTAGAAGCTAGTGATGCCAACAACATCCTGAGCCACAATCAAGACTAGACGGTTATTTGCCAGGTTAATACGGCTATCTGGTAGCAACAGTCCTTTTTCTTCCAAGGCATCCATTTGCTTTTTGCCAGCAGAAATAAAGATATCTGCTGGGGCACCTTGCTCAATCTGTTGCTGCAATGCACCAGAAGCCCCAAAATTATAACTAATATTGATATTCGATTTACTTTGTTGGTACAAAGGCTTAATTTCTTCCAGCGCCTCTTTTAAGCTGGCGGCTGCGGACACGAGTATGCTGGTGTTCGACTGTGCTATTACAGGAGAAGGAGTAACCAACGGTAAACCAATTGCTAGCAGCAAGCCAGCGATCGCTATACCCAGGAAGCCAAAAATTTGTCTTCTTTTCATAGAAAAGGCGTTTGAAAGGTTTCTTCCATAAAATTGATGCTAGGTAAAATAGTAGCAAATATACCAACTTTTAACCAACCATATCGGTAAAAATATGCCTAGAAAAGAACAAGGGTGGGTTACATTCCAAACCTCAGAAGAGGAGCGAAAGATTTTGGAAGAGTTTTGTGGGCAGTCTCAGCGAACCAAGACCGAGATTCTTCGGGAACTGGTACGTGGTCTTAATCAACACTCTTCACCATCAAACTTGCTACCAACCATAAACACAGAAGAGGAAGATATCTACGCTCAAATGCCTGAGATAGAAATTAGTATTCAAAAGAAACCACTCAAAGTTAGCTCTCGCAATATTCTCAAGGGTGTTGTTAAGCGAGTTGTCACTGGAGCCGTTAATAGTGAGGTGACGCTGGAGATTGTTCACAAAGTTGAGTTAACTTCGATTATCACCAGAGTATCGGTAGAGGAGTTGGATTTGTCTGAAGGGAAAGAGGCTTATGCTGTTATTAAGTCCAACGATATAGTTATTGCCAGGGAATAGGCTGTGGTGATGTCTCTGAACAATTACTTTGGCGTAGCCCGTCGTAGACATCGCTATTCACTCAAGAGAAACGATCAGACATCTGGTGAAAAAGAATGTAGAGACTTAGCAGTGCTAAGTCTCTACAAGGGTTCTGGATAACGCATATTTAATTTCACCAGATGTCTATTCATAATTGCTGTACAAATAAATTTCTTAATAAGTATCTAGGCATAAATAAATTTAAAGTTTGTAGTAAGGACTTTAGTCCTGATAATCCTTGCTCTGAGGGATAAATCGCTCACTACAAACTAGGAGTTTATTTTATATTTAATTATGTCTACCTACTTACTACGCAAATAAATTTATATTTCCGCTAGATACTTAAGTAGATAAACCGGGCTACGAACAGATTTCGCAGTCCGGTTTACCACTCTGTAGCTTATGAAAGTACTGGTACTGCTTCCAGTTTCTCGGCTTGGTTCTTCAAGATGGTTGGTAATTCGCTACTGAACGCCTCACCTTCAACCACTTGCGAAAGGAAACCATCTGGCCCAACTGGAACATCGCCTGTGATGGTGGTGCGATAGAGGACGCGCTCGACTTCTACATGATCTAGATCCTGAGGGGCCAAATGTGATGTGGCACGGTTGTCCCAAAACGCGATGTCACCGTTGTTCCAGCGGAAGCGGGTGGTGTAGGCGGGCTTGGTGATCTGGTTGAAGAACAACTCAAGCAGCAGGTCGCTTTCTTGTCGTGATACGTCAATAATGTGCGAGGTGAAGCCAGGGTTCACGTACAATGCGCGTTCACCAGTCTCAGGATGAACCCTTACTACTGGGTGGATTGAAACCAGGGGATTGGCTGCAATGCGCTGGGCAATCTTGCTGTTGCTGGGCAGATTCAAACGCGCATTGAAGCGATGTTCGGCTTTTAATGTGTCTGCTAGCGCTCGTAGGGGTGCTGACAGACCTTCGTAAGCTGCAACTAAATTTGTCCACTGTGTGTCACCACCGAAGTTAGGGACGTTAACCGCACGCAAAATCGATGCAGCAGGCGGGTTGACAACTGCTGTCACATCGGTGTGCCAACGGCTTTCGTAGCTGGAACGCCGCAAACCATTGCGCCGCTCGTAACGGCTGCGGTCAATGGGCAGGATTTCTGAGAAGCCTTCAATCGGCTCATCTTCGTGGGGATGTGCGTAAGTTACTTCGCCGAAACGAGCCGTGAACGCAATCTGTGCCGCATGATCGATGTTTTGACCGCGAAAGAACACAACTTTCCACTTCAATAGTGCTTGACGAATTTCTTTGACTGCATCATCGTGCAAAGGACGCGACAGGTCTACGCCGCTGATTTCGGCACCGATGAAACCAGCTACTTGTTTGACCTCAATGTGTTTGTTGCTCATCTGAATTCTCCATAGTTTGATCAATAGGGCGGTGTTCGCACTCGTTAGATATGTTGCTTGCACTTAATGGGTAAATACCAAAGGAAGCGATCGCATCTGAAAATTATCATACTATAAATCGATAGACTTATCGTAGTATCTATTTTCGTATTTTAGACTGCCGCAACAATAGTCGATTTAGTCTGGGCAAGGGCAAGTTAAAATAGACCGATAAGCACTAATTTAGACTTGCCACGTCAAGCGATCTCTTGACGAGCTTCTCTACCAGACGCTACGCATAGTTTGTTTCCCTGTAGAGGTACTGTAAGCACACAAGAGCATTCCAGTCGCTAGTGCTTGGTTTTGGTTCAACTAAAGCTTTTACAATCGCTCTGGCTGCGATCAGAACACGGCTCGTAATATTCACCTCTGGCGAGAAGCAAGCTACGTGATTAAATGGCTACAGAACAAGCACTAAATCTTCGCTGCGAGTGCCTTTTTTTGGAACTTACGACGATTCCACAATAGCGTCTCTATGTTGTTTGCTACTGACAGGCGTATTTATAGTACTTTCATCTAAACTTTATGAAATCTTTTTACTTTTAACACAAGTATTTCATGTCTTGATTAATTTATGCTGTAGGATTACAGAGAAACAATTGTATTTGCTATAGGATAGTTTTGCCAAAAGCTACAAAATTATTAACATTCATTCTGTGGACATAAAAAACTTTTAATTAAAATATTTATAAACAATTTGATACTGCTGAAGAAGCAAATAATACCTTGTGTTTAATTTGTAAATTAGATAAATCCTAATTTTAGTCTATTCTGATATTCAGAGATAATAGTTTGCTTTTGTGATTAGCGACAGGCTAATAACAAATTAGGAGTTGCCTTTTTACCAACCTTTATTAAGGCTTTAAGGAGATTGAAAATTACATGAACAAGCAATTATCGATTAAAAAGCAATTATCACAGAAATCGACTATTTCTAAATCTTGGTTACGCTTTTTAATTATCATCTTATTAGTAATAGGCGTATTTTTTCGCTTCGTCAATATTGACAAAAAAATTTATTGGGGTGATGAAGTTTTTTCATCATTACGCATATCTGGCTATACGCAGTTAGAAATGAGGAAGCAATTAAGTGATGGTCGTTTGATTAGCATAGAAGATTTACATAAATACCAGCATCCTAACCCTGAAAAAAATGCAATTGATACAATTAAAGGAATTATTCTAGAAGACTCGCAGATTTTGCCACTATACATCTTGATGACCCGGTTTTGGGTAGAGTGCTTTGGCAATTCTATAGCAGCGATCAGAACTTTTTCGGCATTGATTAGTCTGCTCACCTTTCCTTGTCTTTATTTACTATGTCAAGAATTATTTGAGTCTTCACTAGTAGGGTGGATAGCCATCGGGTTGGTAGCCGTTTCACCGATTCATATCGTGTATGCACAAGAAACGCGATCGTACAGTTTAGGGATAGTAGCCATCTTAATATCGAGCGTAGCACTGCTGCGAGCCATGCGCCTGAAAACAAAGGTTAGTTGGGGCATTTATGCAGCAACATTACCACTAGGATTTTATACTCATCTATTTTTTACCTTGGTTGCTTTTGCACAAGGAATTTATGTCGTTGCAATCGAACGCTTCCGATTGAGTAAAACATCGATTTATTGGCTGCTATCATTGCTTGCAGGGTTTATAACTTTTGTACCTTGGATTTGGATTATTATTACCAATCCTCAGCTAGAAGCAGTAGCTTGGACAAATACTAAACAAACATTATTTATGTCAGCTGCAAGATGGGCTGGTATATTTAGTCGGGCGTTTCTTGATTTAGGTATTAGTCCTAGCGATCCCGGAAAACTTAAGATTATCTTAATTCCTTTTATTTTAATTATTTTAGGTTTAATCAGCTACTCAATTTATGTTATGTGTCGAAGAACCTCTAAAGAAGTTTGGTTATTTGTCTTAACCTTGATTGGATCTGTAGGGCTTCCACTACTGATAACGGATTTCGTCTTTCAAAAGCGATACGCTACTAGTCGATATACACTTCCTTCAGTTTTAGGTATAGAGTTAGCTGTTGCTTACCTATTTTCCACTAAGTTCACGTCTATTTCTACTAAAGCTTGGCAAAAAAAGCTTTGGTCACTTGTAGCGTTTATGGTAATTATGGGCGAAGTTGTATCTTGTATGGTTCACTATCAAGCGGATATTTGGTGGAACCAAGTCCCTGAAAAATACCAAGAATATCCTCAAATTGCTAACATTATTAATCAAGGTAATAAACCGCTTTTAATTAGTGATGAGGATAACATCATTCCCCCATTACAAGTACTTAGTAACTTAATCGATCCCAAAGTGCAATTTCAAATTGTCGGAAAAAATCAGTTACCAGAGATTACTAATGGCTTTAGTGACATATTTTTGTTCTTGTTCGAGCCGTCTGATTCCTTAAAAGCTGGAATTGAAAAAGTTTATAACTCAAAGTTACAGCAGGTAAGCGACTTTCTCTGGAAAATAACAAAACCTAATTAAACCAAGGATACGGGCACATCTAGCGGTTGGGAGACTGCGAGGTGGAAACTAAAAGCAGACAGTTGGCATTTGAATATCGCTTGTAAGTAAGTCGGTGCTAATATTTCCAGCTATGTTAAGGAATTTTAATGTAGGGGAGCGAGTGCGTTGCAGAGGTTCCCGACGCTCGTTCGCCTTTGGCGTCTCCCCTTCCCCCAGACTCGCTAACGCTGCGCTATCCGTTGTAGCAACTGGCGTTACACCGGCAACAATCCAAGATGCGTTAGCCTACGGCATAACACACCGTACAGCTAATTTATAGATATTTATTTATATATATATTGAATTTCTTTCGCCGACTTAACTTAGGTTAAAAATTAATATCAATTAGGCTTATAAGTGGCACAGTTAGAGCAAAAATATACTTTAATTAAACAAATAATTTAAGTATATACTTGTACTGCTGCGGCTTATGTCATCGCCCCTTGAGCGCCCGCTAAAAATTGAAATCAGACTGCCATCTTCCCATCCTCAGTTATTAGAAGGACTGGATATATGGCTGCGCTTAGGTCTGATATCTGATATACAAGTTAGGCAGTTATGCCAAGAGTTCCTGGTGTGTGGGGTGGTGTTAGAACCCCAGGCTGAAGCGAAAACAAAGGTAGTATTTGCAACTTCCGATACCATGCAGGAGTTGCCCATAGGAGATTTACAATCGAGTAGCCGTAGACAAGCGCAACAAACACCAGCTAAACCCAACTTTATCAGCACAATGTTGCAGTCTTTGGGGGCAGAACTAAGTGTTCGTTGGCTGCTTTTTCTAGGGGTTTTCCTGGTAGTGGTATCCTCTGGGGTACTGGCTGCTAGTCAGTGGGCGAGGTTTCCCGCTTCTGGACAGTACGGGGTTTTATTTGCTTATACTTTGAGTTTCTGGGGATTAAGCTTTTGGGCGACTAGGCAAAATAACCTCACATTGACGGCTCAGACATTGCTGATTGTCACCCTTTTGTTAGTGCCAGTGAATTTTTGGGCAATTGATAGCTTTCAATTGTGGCAAAATCCTCTGGATTGGATTGTAGTGGCGATCGCCTGTCCTACCCTTACTGCTATAACTGTTTTACTCTCCAAAAATCGGACTATTTTTGCCAATTTACATCTGGGTATTTTACCTCTAGCAAATATTTTGGGGCTGAGTTATCTGCATTGGGGTTGGCAATTAAGAGGATTTCCCTTAATTGCCGTTTATGTGGCAATGATCGGCACAACGATTATTACCGTTTATCACAATCTTTACCAACAGCCTCATACTGTCAGCACGGAAGATCGGGGCGATGTCTACGACGGGCTACCCCTACGCCGTGGGTTAAGTATTAGTTTACCTGCTGCTGTAATTATTTATGCTTTAATAATATTATTGGTGCGGGCGATTTTTGTTACCAAGGTAGATGTCACACTGTTGGGGTTAGCTATTGGCATTTGTGGCTGGTTGGTGACTTGGTTAGCACAGCAGGGAAGTGGAGCAGAAGAAGTAACAGTAATATTCTCCCCATCCCTGGGGGAAGCTAAAGTTACATCTCCCCCATCCTTCTCATCCCTCTTACTGTGGGAAAAACTCGGTAGTATTTTACTCTTCCTGGGTTGGCTGGTATCGGTAATAAATTATCCTTGGCAAGCAATAGCTGTAAGTGGTTTGGGTTTGTGGTTTGTAGGGAGTCGCTTGCTTCGGTACAGTTTAAAGTTAGACTTCGCAGCGGTTTTTGTCATCGGCTTAGAGACGATTTGGTTAGGTTGGCGATTAGTACCTGATAACTTCCAGAAATGGGCGATCGCAACTGGTACTCAACTCACCAATTCTCAAAATGAACCTTGGGCTTTAGTGGCCATAGCTTTATTTCCCTACATAATTTTGATGGTGGCGCTCACAGATAGCTTGTATCGTAGCCAAAAGCGAGAATTAGCTAAGTTTGGCGAACTGCTCACCCTGTTATTTGGAACTCTTTTAATAACGATCGCTCTCGTAAATCCCACATTGCGATCGCTAAATCTGCTATTTTCCACAATCATTCTTACATTCGTCACTCAACGCCGCTCCCCCTCATCGCTTCCCCTGGTATACCTAACTCACATCATGGGGGTACTGACATTTTGCTCTACCATTAGTTGGCTCTTACCAAGCCTGAGTCAACAAGGCTGGGCAAGTATTTTATTGGCTCTGATGGTTGCAGAATGGCGATTTAGTCTCAGTGAGGGACTTTGGCGACGTAGTGCATGGGACATCGGCTTAGGACTAGCCGCAGCTAGTTTTTTCCGATTGTGGATGAATGCAGAATCATCTTGGTATGGCATAGCTGATAGTCAAGCCGATTGGGGAGCCTTATGGCTAGTTACACCTTTAGCTCTCACAGGTGTTGCCAATGCCACAATTATAGAGCGTCGGATTACTAGCCGTTACTTGAGTGTATTGGCTGTGGTAATTGCCCAGCTACTGACTTTACAGTTACCAGGAATCAGATTAATCGGTTTGGCTGTAGGTGCCGGATTGATGTTCGCAAATACGCGCTATTTGCGAAACCAAGCATCTGCGGTAATTACAGAAGGATTTGCTTTAAGTTTCATTGGGGTGCTGCTGTGGACGGGTGTGCCTGGTTTCCCTGGCCTAGCGCTAGCCGGTTGGTTTGTCGCCGGAGCGATCGCAACTCTAAGTCTATGGTTAGCGCGGACAGTTTTGAACCGACGCGGTAACGGATTAGGAGTTATCTATGCAGCCGCCAGTGATAAATGGGCGATCGCCTTGTATGGTTTTGCATTGTTGGGTTTGACGCTGCACTCGGTGCTGATTTATCGAGGGTTTACTACTTCAGGATTTTTGTTCTTAATTGCCACTGCAATCATCTTGGTAGCTATTGTTTATCGCAGTTGGCGAGAACCAACAAATTGGGCATTTTATGGTATTGGTTGGTGTTTGGAATTGTTGATTACCCAGGTGCTAGGGTTGGGGGAAGGCTCAACTGTTAAAATAGCGATCGCAAACATCGCCTTGGGTTTAATTGCTCAACTTGTCGGCGAGTGGTGGCGACGAAGACATCAATTAGAAAGGCTTCCTAGCAGCCTTCACATTTTGCCATTAATTTATGGTGCATTTAGTGTGTTGCTGCGTTTGAACACCTTCACCGAGTGGACAGGTTTGTATTCCTTGGGTGTAGCTTTAATTGTTATTGGCGTGGGGCGACGGCGCAAAAACTTCAAACCTCTGCTGTACTTAGGAATCATTGGTGTATCAATTTCTGCTTACGAACTTTTGTTCTATCAAATGTCACAAGCGTCAGGAGGAGCATTAGGTGATGGATTGATTGCCATGTCTGCCCTTGGCGCCAGTATCATGTATGCTTACCGCATTCTGTCGCCTTGGTTTGTGAGCTACTTACGCCTAACTCCCCAAGAAATCCAAGGAATTGCCCATATTCACTGGGTTTGGAGTAGCAGCTTATTAATGGCTGCCATTACTACTGCCATTGGAGTTAACCGTTTGGTGGGATTGGCAACTGGGGCATTTTTGATTCGCTATGCCATCTTTCAAGGACGAAATTCGCGCACTTCCCCCAGCATCTTCGGAGGAATTACAATAGCCGAGATGTGGGTTTACCTGGGCTTATTTGAGGTAGCCGGCATGAGGATTTATTGGCGGGAGACAGCAGTAGGAAAATTTTGGGCTGGGCCATTAGTTCCTTGGAATGGTGCGATCGCCTGTATGGTAGCCTATTTTCTGTACATTCTACCTTGGGAAAGTTGGGGTTGGTCTAAAAGACCTTGGCAGCAAGCCGCTTACATCATACCTCTGATAATTTTATGGGAAACCAGACTGCAAACTTACCCCATAACCTTACTACTCGCAGCTGGATTCTACATCTTCCTCGCAAAGGTGGGTGAAAACATCCGTTTTACCTATATTAGTGTGGTGTTGATTGATTGGGCGCTTTACCGTTGGTTTGATTCGTTACGTCTGACTGATGCTTTGTGGTATGTCACACCCATTGGATTATCACTGCTTTATATTGCTCAAGTAGATATGCAACTGAAGTTACCAGAGTATAAAATATCTCGTCATATTCTGAGAGTACTAGGTAGTGGTTTAATTTGTGGGTGGGCAATTTTATTTGATCAAAATGCAGCTTGGATACCGGGAATTTTCAGCCTCATCGCCATTTTTGCCGGATTAGCTTTGAGAGTGCGGGCTTTTCTCTACATTGGTACAGCCACTTTTTTAATCACTACAATCTATCAATCGGTAATTTTCAGTTTGCAGTACTCTTTTTTAAAATGGGTTATTGGCTTGCTAGTTGGCATCTTACTGATTTACATCGCCGCCAACTTTGAAACCCGTCGCGCTCAAATAACTTCCTTAATTCGTAGCGCCATTGATGAATTTCAATCATGGGAATAGGGGTAATGGTACTAAGAAAAGCCTAAAGGCATGTGTCGCCTCGTTCCCAGCCTCTAGGCTGGGAATGTATTCTCATAGGCTCTGCCTCCCGTCAAGCTACTGGAGGCGGAGCCTCCCAGAATCGGTTAAGAGCCTCCAGGCTGGGAACCAGTCAACCAGTCAGGGCAAGGGCTATATCTTTTCTTAGTGCCATTCGGAATAGGGGTAAGAATTAAGCTAAGGTTTAATACTTGATTAAGGGCTTATGAAGGTTTGAGCTTTGAAAGACTGTAAAAAGACTACTTTTGCGCCAACAGATTCAATAGCATCTTAATCTAGAAATCTGCTTTTCAAAACGGCTGATAGCGCACTGAAAAATTAAAGCCATTATCTTGTAGTGAACTACCGCGATCGCTTGTTCCCATCAATGGTACACCGTAGTCTGCACGCAATAGCAAACCGTTAAAAGGTTGCCAGTGCAAGCCCAACCCTAAGCTGGCAAGAGTTTGGGGGTCGCCATTAATACCACGATTATTCCAAGCTGTACCGATGTCAAAAAATGGTATTAACTGTAATGTTTCCACATTCGAGGCCAGGGGAATCCGAACTTCCACACCTCCAACTACCCCATTGTCAGCAACAAGTTGATTTTGACCATAACCGCGCACTGTGTCAACTCCCCCAATGCTAATTTTTTCCAACGAAAGTAAGGAATCACCGGTGAGTTGAGTGTTAACTTTGGCCAGCATCAAGATGCGGGGAGATAGCCGTTGCACCCATTGAAATTGTCCCACCCAAGAGAAAAAACACCCATCAGTACCACTATCGTTGACGGTTGCATCAAAGGCATCAATCCCAAAACTAAATTGCGATCGCGCCGCTAAAACACTGTTAGCATTACGTTGTAACCAATCTTGCGAAAAGCGGATTACCGTAACTCGTGATTTCCCATCTTCGGGCCCTTCGGTAAAGGAGAAGGGGATATCATTGAGGATGTAGGTTTGACTGCGCCGTAAATCGAATGCTAAACCGAGAGCAAATTCGCTGTTTGGGGTGTGGATTAGCGGTTGACGGACGTTAAAAGAAAGGGTTTCGGCTTCGCTGCGGATATCTAAGTCACGAAATTCGCTTTCAATAATGCGGCTACCGCTGTTGCTGTAGCGGACACCAATAGTTCCATCTAGGGCGTTAAAGGGAATAGAATAATTGATATTGTAAATGTCTAAGCCTTCAGTCCTGCCATATTCGGCACTAAATTTATCTCCAAACCCTAATAAATTATCATGAGCAACAAAAACAATCCCTTGTTCTGAGCCTACGCTAGTTGATTGGTTATTTGCAAAGATAACTCCAGCGTGAAAGGCTGGCGCTTCGGTAATTGTCACCTGTAAAATATTATTTCCGGGAGTGCTACCTGCGGTTAACTCGGCATTAACTCGTTGAATCACCGGGTCTAGTTGTAATAATTGTAGCGCTTGTTCGAGGCTTTTTTGATTTAAAGGCTTACCTGCAAGCCGTTCAATCCGAGAACGCACATACCCAGGTTGCAATCTTTTTAACCCTAAAATGGAAATTCCTTCGAGTTCGCCTTCCACAACTTGGATTTGCACGACACCACTAGCGACATTTTGATTGTTGGAAATAAATGCCCCACTGGTGATATAGCCATTTTTAACATAGAGTTGGGTAATTTGCGATCGCAGTTGCAATAACTGCTCAAATGTAATTTTTTTATTTTCTAAGGGTTGTTTTAACTTGATGATTTCATCTTCTAAAACAGAATAGCCTGTGACTTGAATTTCTTTGACAAAGAACTTTTCACCACTAGGAAAAGTTGTATCGCGTAGATTTTCTTGTGGAGGTGATGGGAGTATGGGGACAGTTGGTGTCGGTGGTGTGGGTGCAAGAGTTGGTGTAGGTGATGGTTGGGGTAGAGTTTCTTCAACTTTCCCCGGTGTATCGGGGGGAATTGTTACTCCAGATGGGGGTGTCGATTGTGCAAATGCTGCAAGTGGAGTGATGTTGATGCAGGTAAGTAATATGAAACAAAGCTTTTGAAACCGAAAGTATGAACCCATTGTTTATATATGATATGTAAAATTTGTCAAAGATAAGGTCTAAATTTTTGCAAGTTACCATCGGGTATCTAAGAGGTTGTTTGAAAAGTCCTCTTGTCGGTATCAAAACATTTTAGATCCCCCTAAATCCCCCTTTTTAAGGGGGACTTTGATTCCGGTTCCCCCCTTTTTAAGGGGGGTTAGGGGGGATCAAAGTGCCTAAAATCACAGCCAAATACTTTTAAAACATCCTCTAAGAGGATAAAATACCCAGATATCCGACTTTTTTTTAATAATTTATCAAGCAGGTATGATGTTATATAGCGTTTCTCGTTTGTGTGAGGTACACCCGTAGGGGCACGGCACTGCCGTGCCCCTACACCCCGTGATAAATGTTGTACCGCATCTGAATGGGAAACTCTATATCATGTCTATATTAATAATTAATCAAGCAGACATGATGTTAGTAGATTCTCGAAAATTGTCTTCCCAGGCTGAAGTCTGGGACAGGATATTATTATTTAATTAAAATACCATAATAGTTTTCTTGATGATTGCATAAAAGTGCAAATCATCAATAAACGATTTGGAAATCTCTAAGATTATTGATGGTCGCCTCCATGACCATAAAAAGTTATCCCATAGGTACTGCAAAGATCGGTCTGACGCATGACATCATAAGTACCATCGCTATAAATGGCTTTGACATCATAGCTACAATGATTACTATTATTGCCAAAGTTAACGGTGTCAGATGAACCGTTAACAATATCTGAATTGAGAATATTGCTACCCCAATATTTAGATTTTGTTGAGGATACATACAATTGAGTGATTTCTAACTCATTGTTATTGTAAACTAAAAAATCGCGCTCGTCTGCAAGAGCATTTTGGCTGGTTAATGGCACTATTGGTAATGCCAAAGCTGTTGCTAAAAGTGTATTGCGGAATAGTTTAGAAAACATAATAAACCCCTCAATCTGAGTGAATAAAAATTACAAGATTTTTATCAGCAACGGTTAATCAATCATGGTTTTGGTTATTTTTCGATTTATTAACCGTTTCTTTAATACTGAGATTAAGGGAGATGACTAGGTAATGCACTGACCATTTATGCAAATATAGTTGCATGATTCTGTATGGTGCGATCGCATGATTGTGCATAGCATTTTGCAGAAAACTGTGTATGCGATTTTCCCGATATGTGCAATATTTATTTTGAACAACTTCGACTCAAGATTAAGTACTCATTGGATAATCGATATAATCCTTGTGGTTTAATTATTGGGTCGCCTTTTTTCCAAATCTATAACGAATACCATAACCAGGTGTTGCTAAATTAAAATGATGAAATCCCCAAAGAAATATCTTAAACTCTTACTCTCTGCACCTTTACGACTACCAAAATTTCGAGTAGCTGATTCCGTCGCTGGAATTTCTCTCTGTAAAAGGCTAATTCATCTCTTCACCCAGCAATACCAAAAACTAAATCGCCATCGATTGATTAAAGTATTATTTTTGGCAACCCTCGTAATTTGTTTATTATTTGGACAAGTTGTATCTGCACAAACTCCAAATGTCAGTGCACTAGTTGAACAAGGAATTAAAGACTATAATGCCGGAGATTTTTTTAAGGCAATAAAAAATTGGCAAGAGGCATTAAATCAGGATAAAAATAATCCGTCAGTGACGGCGGTCGTGAATGAAAATTTGGCGCGTGCTTACCAACAAATAGGAGAAAATAAAGCTGCGATCGCATCGTTATCGGCGGCAATTAATGACTATAATACGGTGGAAAATATTCAGCAAGTCGGACGCATGAAGTCAGAACTTGCCCAAGTTTACAGCAATTTGGGACAGCCTCGCAAAGCGATCGCACTTTTGTGTGGTCAACTAGTAGATAAGTCGAAAATCTCCGAAAATCAACCAAGTCAACAAATAAAATGCACTCCAGAAAGTGCTGAACAAATTGCCACCAAATACAACGACAAACGCGGTGAGGTTGCGGCTTTGGGTATTCTCGGTGAAGCATATCGCTTAATTGGAAGTTACGACGAAGCAATTAAGTATTTAGACACAGCGCAACAAGTTACACCCGAATCTAAATTTTTGGTATTTAATAGTTTGGGTAATGCTTACAAAAGTCGCGGTGAATTGCGAGAGTTACAAGCCGATTCTGCAAATAAGGCTGGTATTTCTAGTAAAGAACAAGAATTTAATAAAAAGTCACAAGAAGACTACGATAAAGCGCATCAATATTTTCAGGATAGTATAAAATTCGCCCACAATGAAAAACAAGCTTTAGCAGAGATGCGGGGATTATTAAATTTAATTCAGTTGGATTCACAGATAAATAAGAGCAAATTGATTAATGATCAGGAGTTTCACAAAACCCTTAAGGATGCTTTAAAAGTTCTCGAAGGTTTGCCCGATTCAGCCACAAAAGTCTATGGGGCAATTGATTTAGCATACTTGCAGCGCGATGCTAAAGGAACTTCACCCTTTACCTACTGTCCAACTCAGCTGATTTTATCTGGTGACAACGAAGCATTAAATTTGCTCGAAAGCTCAGTATTAACAAGTAAAAATTTACAAGATAATCGCCTAATTTCTTATTCTAATGGTGCTTTGGGTCATTTCTGGGAATGTAGCTCAGATAATCAAAAAGCATTAAAATATACCCAAACTGCTATCATCGCAGCAGATAGCAAGTTGAGTGCAAAAGATAGCTTGTATTTGTGGGAGTGGCAAGCAGGACGGATTTTAGATAAACAAAAGCGAAAAGAAGAAGCGATCGCATCTTATCAGCGAGCATTTGATACCTTAGAAGATATCCGCCAGGATATTTTGACCGCCGAACGCGATGTCCAGTTTGACTTCCGCGATGTCGTTCGGCCATTATACCGGACATTGGCACAGTCGCGGCTCGATTTGCTAGGAGTTGGGGCAATTGGAGACGAAGGACGTGCAAAGGAACTATCGAAAGTAGTTAACACCATTGATGCGTTAAAACTCGCAGAATTACAGAATTATTTTGGCAATGATTGCATTTTGAGTGGGTTGAATCCCAAACAGGTAGGTGAACTCCTCGAAGATAATAGTGTAGCGTTTAAGAATACTGGGTTTTTGAGTTCAATAATTTTGAATGGCAAAACCGGGATATTATTGCAGTTACCCAATCAGACAACCAAATTTAAGTGGATTTCAGACTTCAATCAAGAAGGTACAAACAAAATAGTTAGCAGCGATAGCCTACAGAAAAAAATTGCTGAGTTTCGCACAGGACTAGTTAAAAAAGAAGAAATTAACTACGATACAACAATTGCATCACAGCTTTATGATTGGATAATTCGCCCCTTTGCAGAGGATATAAAACCGGAGAAAGTCAAAACTCTGGTATTTATTCAGGATGGGTTTTTGCGTACCGTTCCAATGGCGGCACTTTATGACAGCCAACAACAGAAATATTTAGTCGAAACTTACGCAGTTGCCACAACTCCCAGTTTACGACTTACCACACCTAAACTACGCGATCGCAGTACGCAAAAGGCGTTAATTTTGGGTTTGACAAAAGAAGCCACCATCGACGGCAAGACTTTTGAACAGCTTTTTGCGGTTCCCGATGAAATCAGTGCAGTTGAAAGTATATTTCCCAATCATACCCCCCTGATTGACGATAATTTTCTCCCCGAAAGTTTTCAGGAAAAACTTGATAAAACCACATATCCCATTGTTCATATAGCTAGTCACGCTCAATTTGGCATCATTCCCGAAGACACCTTCATTGTCACAGGGAAAAACCAAAAACTTACCATTAGCCAATTAGAAAACTCACTCCGAAACCTCAACAGCAAATCGGATAGCGTCGAACTACTCACACTAACTGCCTGTGAAACCGCAGTTGGCGATGATCGTGCCACACTAGGATTAGCTGGAGTTGCATTGCAAGTTGGGGTTAAAAGTGCGATCGCATCTTTGTGGAGTGTTAACGATCAATCGACATCGGAACTAGTCAAAACATTTTACACCAACTATCGCAACGCTGGCATGAGTATTGCCGAGGCTTTGCAACAAGCCCAAATTAGAATGATTCATGCTAAGAAATTACCACCATCTGAAGGTATTAATATTACGTATGATCATCCTGCGTATTGGGCACCAATGATTGCGATCGGTAATTGGCTTTGAATATATTTCACTTCACTTGGAATTATTATTCAATAATTCTAAGTGAAGTCAGAACCCCGACTTCTTTGAGAAGTCGGGGTTCTAGCAACCCATCATAGATCAGAGATAGGACTCATATTTGATTTCTGAAAAAATTCAGTACAACTCAAAGAGACTTCTTGGCTATTGCCTATTGCCTCTTGCCTCCTACGCAAATAAGTAGGTAGGTGAGAAAATTTATAACTATGTCATTGCGTTCGCCCTTGGCGTTCCCGCAGGGTACGTAACGAAGTGGAGTGTTCGCGTAGCGTGTCGTAGACAAGCAATCACAAGGTTTTCACCGCTTTTACTTTTCGTTACATAGTTAGGTTTATTTGTGCCTACCTACTTAAGTTTAGAAATCAAATCGGATTGCTATATGAGTAGAAATTAACTTACAGTTTCATAACCTTCAGTGACATTCTCGACTGAGTACCAAGCGTCCATCAGCAAGTCGATAAAGCCCTTGTGGTTCAATTATTGCATCGCCTTTTTTCCAAGTCTGCGATGTTGGTTCAACATTACGCACCTCACCTGTCGAATAGCTTGAAATTAATCGATCTCCCGGACTATTACGTAAAGCACCAGAACCAGTAATGAAGAATGTACCCTCTTGCTTGGAACTGCGTGAAACGCAACTATTGGCGATAAGTGCATTGGTGTCGATGACGTTTGGAAATGCTCCAGTGAAGCTGTTTTGAATAGAAGTGGTATCGGGTGCGTTAATATTTGTTATGCCTGAAACGCCTAATTGAGAACTTGCAGTAATATCGCTTTTTTCGGTTGGTTTTGTCCGTGACTCAATACCGAAAATACCTTGTGAGTTGATTTGGACTTTCCCACCGGAACCAGTGTATGCATTGGCGCTGATATCGCTGTTTTCTTCGGGGATAGCGACGATAAATTTAGAGTTGATATTGATGTTACCGCCATTGCCACCAGCTTGACTTCTACCTGCGGTGGTTGAAATTAAACCGCGATCGCGCAAAAGTAATAAATCAGCGATATCGAGTGTAATGTCACCACCATTACCTGCATTTGTCAAAGAAGCGATCGCACTACCTTTTCCCAGAATTTCGATAAAATTAGCTTTAATTCTAATATTTCCAGCGTTACCTGTACCGAGGCTGCCGGAGACAATTTCAGCATCATCACGTACACTAAGGCGATTGGTAGCAATATCTATATCACCACCTTTACCATTAGCCCCTTCGTCAACTGATGATGTTAAGCTACTTGCAGATTCACTGTCTGAACCAGTCAAGATAATGTTATCAGCTTTTACTCTTAAATTACCCGCGTTTCCATTTCCCTGAGTTCCTGATGATATCTGCGATTGTTCTTGGACATTTAATAGTTGAGTTTTGATGCTGATATTGCCTGCGTTACCATTAGCTTCATCGTCAACCTGAGTTATAATTCTGCTACTTCCTCGTAAATCAATTTTCTCGGCATTAATCCCAATATTTCCGGCATTACCTTGATTAAATGTAGTGGCAGAAATTTCTCCCTGATTGCTGAGGTTTAAGCGTCCTGTTGTCACATCAATACTTCCCCCAGAACCAATTCCCCCAGTTTGTAATTCGGCAAATAAACCTGATGGTGCAAATGAACCATCTAGTCGTTCTCCACCAACCCCAGTAATATCAATAGAATCAGTGGCACGAACGACCAAATTACCACCTTGTCCCTTACCCCCTATTAACACTGAGGTTGATATATTTCCACCATTACTCAAGTGCAACCGTTCTGTGTCAATAGTTATTGTGCCACCCCGCACATCTGCATTACTTCTCGACACATCCGAGGATAAGTTACTCATATAAGAATAACCCCCGAATCGGGATAGAATTTCTTGTGTTAGAGGATCGGACAAAATTTCTTCTGCACCAGCTTGATCTAGTGTAGCCAATAACTGTTCTTTGGGTACGAAAACAAACCCGTCTAATTCTACATCTTTGGCGCGGATGGTAATATTCCCGGCATTACCACTGCTTTGAATGGATGTGGTTGTTATATTTCCTCCTTGACTGACAGTGACTCGCGGCGTTTCAATCGTGACATTACCTCCATTTCCTGAGCCATAAAATGTATCGCTTGATATATAGCTAGAGTAACCGTTAATATCTACGTATTCATTAGCTTTAATAAAAATGTTAGCTGCATTTGCACTGCTAAAAGTATTCGTTCTAATCTGACCGCTATCTTTGAGATTAAGTCGCTGGGTTTCAATGGTGATATCCCCTGCTGTTGCTTGAGTTGTACTTCCTCGTGGTGTAGCAATACCCGTAGATATATTACTCTGAGTCACCTCAACCGCATTCCGAGCCTGAATAGAAATAGAACCGACATTTCCACCACCAGATGAAAGTGCTGTCACTCCGCTTCCTAATAAATTATTTTGAACTCGCAAAGTACCCGTTTCAATCCGCAGATTACCTGTTGAACCTGAACCAAGGCTTCCGAGTCGTAAAGAAGCTTGGTTAGTGATATTGACATCATCTGTAGCTCGTACTGTCAAGTTTCCTGCATTACCCGCACCTCCAGATCCAACAGAGACAAAGCCACCATTGATATTAACCGAGTCCGTAGCATTTAAAGTCAGGTTCCCTCCATTGCCTTTGCCAAAACTCAATACAGAGAGAATACCGCTATTTTCTGCTATTCCATCTCCAGTAATTGCGATTTTCCCGGCATTGATAGTAATATCCCCGCCCGAACCCGTAGCAGAAGCGCTACTAGCAGATAAAATCCGACTGCTGTTAGCGAGAGTTACTGCATCGCTGGCTTGAATTTGAATATCACCACCTTTCGCTACACCAGAAGTAGCGCTCTGAATTCCAGCACCGTTGTCTAAATTCAATTGAGTCGCATCAACAAAAATTGAGCCGCCATTGCTACCGAAAATAAATGAACTATTTAAGCCAATCTCCCCTCCAAATAATTCAATTGCACTATTGCCACCTGCAACGATAAAGCTATCATTTGTTAAGTTGATGGGTGCGCGTCCGAAATTTTCTGGTAACTTAAAATCCAATGAGGAGCCATTGACATTTAACCCAACAGTTGTATCCCCAGTGATTGCTCCCAATTTAACTTGTCCATTTTGACTAAACAAATAACTACCATCCAAGGTGATTTCACCGCCCAGAAGTGCTAGTGTGCTACCAGAGCCAACACGTAAAGCATCAACAACATTTCCCTCTGAATCCCGAATCACTGCTTGGCTAGTAATATTTCCAGGTTGTGAACCAAACTGTAAACCAACTGGTACATTGATAGCCAATAACGGCGGCGCTTGGAGATTTGTGGCGCTAAACTCTACCCCATTGGCAAAGACTAAACTATTTGCTGTTGTCCCCAAAAAAGAACCCTGTATATCTAAACTGGCATTTTTACCAAATACAATCCCATTGGGATTTAGCAAAAACAAATTTGCATCACCCAATACTCCCAATCTCCCGAAAATATTCGATGAGTTACCACCAGTAACGCGAGAAAAGATATTTGTTATCCCTTCTGGATTGGCGAAATAAACGCCTCGACCAACACCGACGTTAAAATCTTGAAAACTGTGAAATAGGTTAGTGCCACGAGCCGCACCACCATCGATAATGTCATTTTTTTGATCAAAAGGAATGACTTGCGATCGCTCTTTTACCAGGCTGTTATCGGGAGTTAACTGAGCAAAAGTAGGATTAATAGAAACTGCGATCGCTCCCACACATCCCAGCCATCCTGTGACAGCAAACCGCAAAATTTTCACCATAACTTCTGCTTCTTTATTTGGTAATAGTTGACTATCTTGTGATGGATGGATTTTAAAGGTCATTTTTCAGTATCAATTAAGAAAAACTTGGAGAATTATCCCTCTTGTTGGGTAATGTTATGTGACGCTCGAAGACCTTTAAACCTCCTATTAAGAGTTCTTTTTTAATGACATTCTCGACTGAGTACCAAGCGTCCATCAGCAAGTCGATAAAGGCCTTGTGGTTCAACTATTGCATCGCCTTTTTTCCAAGTCCGCGATGTTGGTTCAACATTACGCACCTCACCAGTCGAATAGACTGAAATTAATCCATCCCCCGGACTATTACGTAAAGCACCAGAACCAGTAA
The DNA here is from genome assembly GCF_036917935.1 of Nostoc sp. Classification (GTDB taxonomy): domain Bacteria; phylum Cyanobacteriota; class Cyanobacteriia; order Cyanobacteriales; family Nostocaceae; genus Nostoc. Next base: position 311,388 of record NZ_JBALEL010000060.1, read on the forward strand.
TGAAGAATGTACCCTCTTGTTTGGGACTGCGAACAATGCAACTATTGGCAATCAGTGCATTAGTGTTGATGACGTTTGGAGATAATTCTGTGAAGCTGTTTTGAATGGAAGTGGTATCGGGTGCATTAATTTTAATTACACCTGATACACCTAATTCAGAACTTGCAGTAATATCGCTTTTATCGGTTGGCTTTGGACGCGACTCCATACCAAAGATACCTTGTGAGTTAATTTCGACATTTCCACCGCGTCCTTCATAGGTGTCTGCGCTAATGTTGCTGTTTTCTTTGGGAATGGCGACGATGAATTTAGAGTTGATATTGATGTTACCGCCATCGCCACCTGATTTGGCTAACCCCGCAGTTGTGGTGATATTGCTATTACGACGCAATAGTAATAAATCTGTAGCGGTTAAGTTAATATTTCCACCATCACCAGAGTTAGTTACAGCAGCAATAATTCCTTTATTATCTAGTTGTACAGTACCTGAATTAATGTTAATATTCCCAGCAATTCCATCTCCAAGGCTACTAGAAGATATAGCTGCACCATTGAGAGATAAATCACGGGCTGTGACGTTAATATTGCCGCCTTCACCTTTACCTGTGAATCCTGCATCTATTGCGACTGTGCTAAAGATGCCAGTGTCAAAGTTAGAACCATCGAGAGTTGTCCCCTGAAGAGAGAATTTACCGCCAGCATTAACGGTGACGTTACCTGCATTTCCTTGTCCAATTGTCTCAGCATTGATATTAGAACCATTTGTGAAATAAATGTCACCAGTAACATTAATTAGCACATTTCCAGCATCGCCTTTACCAGCAGTAGTAGAGAATAAAGCAGCACCATCGGCTAAAGAAAAGTTACGCCCCTCAATTTCAATATCTCCACCCTTACCTACTGCATTTAAATTAAGAATGGAGAACAAAGCGCTTTTTCCTGAAATCAAGACATCACCACCTGCTCGAATTGCAATTTTACCAGCATTTCCATCTGTGGCAATAAATGTTGCTATATTACTATCTTTGATTGTTGTGTTACCTAATGTGGTTATAAAAACGTTACCCGCGTTGCCTTTCCCATTAGACAATGTAATTAAATAAGCATTATTAGATAGCTCTAAGCTACGGGCTACAATCTCAATATCACCACTGTTACCTACACCGGTTTCCAACACGCCGCTAGCTATTCCGCTAATAAGTCTTTCACTGCGTCCAGAAAATATCACAGCACCACCTGCTTGAATTTTGATATTCCCGCCATTACCTTCACCTGATGTACTAGCACTCAAAAAAGAGGCACCTGTGAAGGAAGTATCCTCTTTTGTATTTATTGAGATATTGCCAGCATTACCTTTACCACCAATATTGCTGTTAAAAACGGTAGATTCTCCACTTACAGAAAATGACTTGGCGAAGATATCAATATTTCCGGCATTACCTACACCTGTTTTGGAAATGGCGCTACTTATATTGCTGCTATTGGCAAGAGAAACTGTGTCTTTTGCTTGGATTGAGATATTACCACCGTTTCCTTTGCCAGAAGATTTCAACATTGCCACCTTGACTATTTGGTGTTCCTAAACCTGTCTCTATACCTGCTCTAAGTTTACTTTCTCCTGCTAAATTCACATCACGAGCATGAATTTTGATATTCCCGCCATTCGCACCTCTAACATTAACTTCTGCGGCGTTATTGAGAGAAACATTTGCCCGTTCTACACCATCAGGCACTACCAAACTGATATTATCACCTGCAATATTTAATCCTACATTTCCTGGTGCAGCCAAACCTGCTAACTCAATATTTCCTTCATAAGTGCGAATACTCCCACCATCAATATTGATATTTCCACCGACAAGCAGCAAACTTTTACCATCTGCTACTCTTAAACCTGTGACATCTTCAGCAATAAGATTTTTACCAGCATCTGCTTGCGATTGATTAGTAATTCCTACATTCGCTTGGATTTGATTAAACAACAACGCCGAAGGATTAATCGTCAATAATGGTGCTGCTTCAGGATTCGTCGCGCTAAAAACTCCCTGATTTCCAAACTGAATTCCGTTCGCTGTTGTGCCCATAAACGAACCCTGCACATCTAAACTGGCATTTTTACCAAACACAATGCCATTGGGATTGAGCAAAAACAAATTCGCATTACCTAATACGCCCAAAGTTCCGAAAATATTCGATGAGTTATCACCAGTAACGCGAGAAAAGATATTTGTTATTCCCTCTGGATTGGCGAAATAAACACCTCGACTTTCACCTACGTTAAAATCTTGAAAACTGTGAAATAGGTTGCTACCACGAGCCGCACCGCCTTCGATGCGGTCATTGTTTGTATTAATAGGAATGACTTGCGATCGCTCCTTCCCCAAGCTGTTATCGGGAGTTAACTGAGCAAAAGCAGGATGAATAGAAACTGCGATACCTGCCACGCATCCCAGCCATCCTGTGACAGCGAACCACCAAATTTTCACCATCTCTATTCTCCGTACTATTTCTATAGCGGTTCTTAATTGTCTAATACAGACCTAACCCCCAGCCCCTTAAGAGCAAGGGAAGGGGAGTAAGATTCAAAGCCTCTCTCCGGTGGTACACAAAAGTCGAATTACCCCCCTTAATCCCCCCTTATAAAGGGGGGAAACAAGATATAAAGGGGGAAACAAGATATAATATCATGTCCGCATAATTAGTTATGCTAACCACAGTCATTGCACCCCACCCCTTAATCCCCTCCCCGCAAGCGGGGAGGGGAGACAAAGCGTAGCTTTGGCGGGGGTGGGGTTCTTCGGGTTTAATAAGCAATCAAGCGGACATAATATAAAGGGGTGAAACAAGATATAAAGGGGGAAACAAGAAATCTAGTTCCCTCCCCTTTCCAAGGGGAGGGTTAGGGTGGGGTAAAACCTTGGTTAAATCAGCTATTTCAGACTTGTGTGTACACCGTAGATCCTTTTAGGAGAGAGGAATGGAACAGAGATCAGAGTGTGTTGCATCGAAATGAAAACTGCTATATTTTTTCGCCGGCAATTTTCTGGAGGTATTCGATTCGTTGCTGAATATTTTTTTTATCTACGTCATCACCCATCAGCATTTCAGACTCTGCAAGTTCTTTAACTAAAGTTGCCCCAGTTTGCCCTAGTTTACCATTACTGGTTGCTTTTAATGCTTCTTCCAGTGCTTCATACCACAGTTCATTTTCAGTATAATAATTTATGCTTTCTGGAATGCTAGTAAATTGGTTTTTAGCGAGTGATTGAGGATTGATAACGGTAAATTCTGCACGTCTAATAATCGTATCGTTTTCGCAGTCAATTGCAATTTGCCATAAATATGTTTTACCAACTGTGAGTTCGGGGTAATCGAGGGGAAGTTTTAGTTTGTTAATCCCGACTGTTGTGGGTATTTCTTTAACTTGACCAATTTGTTTAACGGTTTTGGCTGAATCAAATTCAAACAGTCGGAATCGCGCATTTTGAGAACTTGACATATACCAAGCTAACATTGGACGTGTGGAAGCGGTTTTACCGATAAATGTCTGAGGTGCAAGCTGCGTCAGTGGTATGCCGCTTGTTGAACATCCACGTGAACCACCTGCACGGGAATTTCCGCTAGCTGGTTTGCGATCGCGTGGTTTAAACTGAGCAAATGCTGGGACTGCGGTCATCAGGAAAACCACTCCTACAACCAAGCTTGTAAGTCTGCGCTTATTTTGCCAAAATACGAAATGTTGATGACTCATGGTAAATGCTGTTGATTGTTTGATTATCTAAAACTTTTGCATAATTCCGAATTCTGGCGACTGATATTCTTTCTCAAAATTCCTTCGTAGGTGTCCAATTAAGTTCACATATAGTCCCACGTGGAGAAAGCGATTCGCGGCGAAACTCTCCTCCTAATTGTTTAGCAAGTATTTTAAAATATTTTGTGCCTTTATTTTCTATTTTTGATTTAATCCCTGAACCGTTATCTTTTACAGATAAATTGTATTTATTTTCACTATAAACACCCGATGCTTGAACGCGCTTAACTCCTTGGGCATGTTTACCAACATTACATAGAGCTTCTTCCAAAAACAGACATATTCCCCGTTTGTGTTCTATACTTAAATATTTATCATCAATCGGTTCAAAATTGCGAATTTTGACTTTTAATGTTTTAAAATGTTCAAAATCTTTACGTTCTAACGTACTTGAATAAACTTCATATAATAAATCGTGTAGGGGTCGTTTCAATTCGAGTATTAATCCGCTACCTAAACGTAAACTTTCTTCCTTAGTTAATGCTTCAAGTTTGAGAAATTCGCCAATATCCCGAATTTCTCGATCGAGTTTTTCAAATTGTCCAACCAGTTGAGTGTAGGGAATATCTTTAGCACGCAGATGCTTTAATCCATAAGCAAGAGTTTGCAAAGGGCCATTATGAATCACCGTAAAAGTGTGCTGAATTGTGTTTTGACGTTCGGTAATTTGCGATCGCAAGAATTTATCATACTGGTAAAATGCAAAAGCACTCAAGCCAACTCCATTCACAGCTAATATTAGCAAACTAGGTGCTAGAGGAATCCATATACCCCACACCCACAGCATCATATACCCGCAGCTAAACAGACAAAATCCCGCTACACCAACACTAAGTAGATTTCTCCAAACAGATTGGGTCAGCCGTCCGAGAATAATCGGCAGAAAACCCCAAATAAAGATCCATGTGTACTCTCCTATATCTCCCCAACTATGCAACATTGGACGACTATCGATTACACTACTCAGGATTTGACTGATCACATGAGCGTGATAGTCAATGCCATAAATCTGACCGTTTAATTTTAAGTTTGGCAAAGCAGATGTATAAAAAATATCGCCAGCGCTCATGTTGCGGTTGCCAACTAACACAATGCGATCGCGCAACAATTTTGCATCAACTTGACCATTGAGAATATCGCGCAACGACACAATATGAAAAGGCTGATAACTATTGCGAAAGTTCATCAAAATTGATAATCCCCCATCATCAACACGAACATATCCGCCAAAATTAGGGGTGATTCGGGGTAATTCTATGTCACGAAATCTAATTGTATTCGGGTCATTTTTCCCCGTTTTCAATTCAATTCCTTGTACTGTTAAGTACTTAGTAACCAAGTGTAACGCTAGAGAATATTTATCTTCCTGATTATTTTTAGGGTTTGTTGTAAATAACAAATAGCGTCGATTTTTGCTATCCTCATCATTAAATAAATCGATAAATCCAACTCGTTCAGGTGGCAAAGTCTGGGGTATAGAAGTTTCTCCGGGTGGTAATATTTTTTGAATGCCGATAATATTAGTATTCTTCTGCAATATCTGGGCGAGTTGTTTACCACCAGGTTCAACAGGAACATTTTTGAAGATATCCAGCCCAATAGCTAGCGGTTTATAAGTTTCCAGCTTGGTGAGTAACTCTGCAATCTTCTGATCTGGAACGGGATATTGCTTAACCCATTCAATATCTGTTTCATCGATGCCTACAATTACCACACGTTCATCAGGTTTTTCTACCGGACGCAGACGTAACATAGTATCTAGAAGCATCCATTCCCCAGATTGCATTCCTCCAGCTATACGTATCAATATCACCAGAACTAGTACCACGATCCCAGGAGGTGCAGCCTGTGACCACAACCCAATTTCTTTGCGAATGTGATTCCAGATTCTCCTTTTCATCTAGCTTTCGGATTACTTTTTCCAGTATTAATCAATTAAACCTTCTTCACGGGAACGAATTTCGGTTTGGATTCGCATATTCTTACCACCTTGCTTGCAGTCTTCAGGATACACTCCCAAGACATCCTGAATCTTTGTCCAGTAAGTACGTACTGCTCTTTCTGATTTATACATTCGCTCGGCGATCGCTTTATCTGTCAAACTCTCTTCAAAAGCTAACCGCAACACCTCCAACCATTCGGGTTTGAGTTCGATCGCTGTTTTGATATCTTTCGTGTGAGTTGCACCATGAAGCGCCAAATTAACCCGCATTAGCATTTCATCTTCGGGTAATCCTTTGTCTGCGATCGCAAACCCAGCTTGATGATTATCAATTTCGTGTTTGATCCGAATTAACGCCTTCACATAACTAGTTTGCACCATAAAATTCTGATGGGGATATTCTTGGAGCAAAGTTTGCAACAGCTTAATTCCGGTATCAATTTCTGCTGTCTCTCCTTGCTGATCGGGAATTGATAAATCCATCACAATCAGGTCAAAGTGATGAAATTTAAGTTGATAAAGTGTCTCTTTTCCAGTCTGAGCCTTAATAATAGCAGCATCGGGATACTCTCGACTTAATACATCGAGAGTACCAGTCAAAATTAATTGGTGGTCATCGACAACAAGAATACCCAGTTTTTTTTCCACTGGTAAATGTCCATAAACTTGATGTTCTTTCAAACTTATCTGTACCATATTTTCATCCAAATCGAAAGTTTCCTTCAGCTTTACGAAAAATCCCTTCCTCTCTGGTGTTTAGAGGACGTTTGAAAAGCCCTCTTGTTGGTATCAAAAGTTCTAGATCCCTCTAAATCCCCCGATAAATTGGGGGACTTTGATTCCGGTTCCCCCCAATTTATCGGGGGGTTAGGGGGGATCTAAAAGTGCCTAAAGTCACACCAAAACACTTTTCAAACATCCTCTTACCTTGAGAGTCATATCTTGCATCTTTTAGCCCTAACTCTACTCATTGAAGTATGCGCTTATTTTAATTGGAGATGAATTTTCAAGCTATGCAGAAAAGTGCAAATTTAAAGATGTGATCTCATTTTCGATTTGGGATTTTAGATTGGGAATCATCTTGAGGCGTCTGGCTTATACCAATTCTCTGTGAAGCTGTAGATTATTTTTAACCCTCCCAACCTCCCCGATGCCTTGGGGAGATTGGGAGGGGTTCTTATTTGTAACTTATGCAAGAGGTCTAATTTTTTCACCTTGGAACTGGTACTTGATTAATTACCGACGCAATGACTGCATCCATTTGTAAACCATCCAGCATCGCTTCTGGTTTCAAAATGAGACGATGACGTAGCAGGGGCGATGCAACTGCTTTAACATCATCTGGTGTCACAAAATCTCTTTTAGCTAACCATGCTAGGGCTTGAGATGTCTGCAACCAAGCACCGGCGGCACGAGGCGATGCACCCAAAGTTAAATCAGGATATTGACGCGATGTTCTCACCAACGCCAACAAATAATCAATGATCGCTTCTGATACTTTAACTTCTTTGACTGCTTGTCGGGCTTGCAAAATCTCGGCTACTGTGGCGATTGGTTTCAAACGGTTAATATCCAAACGTCGTGCTGCAAACCCCGCCTGACGATTGAGTAACATTTGTTTTTCAGCAGCTTGATCGGGGTAATCTACCACCAGCTTAAATAAAAATCTGTCCAACTGCGCCTCTGGTAAGGGATAAGTCCCCTCAAATTCCAGAGGATTTTGGGTTGCAATCACCCAAAATAAATCTGGTAAGGGCAAACTTTCACCATCCAGCGTTACCTGCGTCTCTTCCATCGCTTCTAGTAGCGCCGCTTGTGTCTTGGGGGGAGTACGGTTGATTTCGTCTGCTAGCAGCACTTCGGTAAATATTGGCCCTTTTTTCAAAGTGAAATTGCGGCTATTCAAGTCAAAAATATTTGTACCAGTAATATCTGAAGGTAAGACATCTGGTGTTAATTGAATCCGGCGAAACTCCCCTTGAATTAACTGTGCCAACACTTTTACTAGGAGAGTTTTACCAGTTCCCGGTACTCCTTCCAAAATTACGTGTCCACCCGCTAGCAGTGCTACTAAGAGTTGCTGTATTAGGCTAGATTGTCCGACAATTACTTGATTAAGACCTTGACCAAGACGAATTAAGATAGGATGGGTTTCGCTCATATTTTTTATTGATAAATAACTAACGCAGAAATACTATGCATAATCCCAAAAATGAATTACGAATTACGTTAGCGTAGCGGTAGCGACGGAGGAGCGTCATTACGAATTAGTCTAATGGTTCGCCATTTCCCCAACCAGCTTAACAGGTCGTGTTCACTGATGGGTTGTTTGCGAGATTGTAGCTTTAAAACTGCATCTAATTCTGCTGGACTTGCGCCTGTTTTTTCTATCCAGAAATTGATCAAGGCTTGAGGTTCTAAAAGTATTTGCCCTAATCCCAAGGCTTTTTGGAGTTGTAGTTGTTCTTGTTTACCCACCATCTCGACAACAAAGTCGGTGGTATCAGCTTTCTGCAACACTCCCGCTAAAGCTTGGATGTATGCCTCGCTGTTATTTACAACTGGTGTATCTAAAGCTACTGCCTTGCCGAAGCGACGATTCTGCGCCCAAATTAGCACTAATAGCAGGATACCTACCTGTATCAATATGGGAAGTAAAGGAGTTTTGGCAAAAAAGCTAGATAAATCTCCTTCGCTTTCTTTCTTTCTGACATCGGCATCTTTATAACCGTGGATATATTCATCGACAAATATTATGTTACTTTTTTCACTAACTAAACTAGCTAGATACTTGAAATTACTTAAATAATCTTGGTAAGCGTTGGCGGCTAAATAAGGAGTGGTAGAAAAAATCACCTTTCCTTTTTTGTAATTTTCTTCCCAGACAACAGCACCAAAGCGATCGCCTAAATCAACTTGCTTGGAGTTAGCTTTTTTATATCGTCTACGTGTATCAATTTTGATATCACCTTGGGCAGATTTCTGTATAGTGCTAAACTCCGCTTCTGTAACCCGCGCCCCCGCACCCAAAATTACCAAAGTATTCCCTTTTTCTACCCATTCACGCTCTTGACTATTCAGTCTCGTTTCCCTTGGATAGCCGCCTACCTGTAGGAGGGTAACTGGGCTGTTTTCTGGCTGAATATCACTAAAAGGCTTTTGCCAGCGCTTGATAGAAGTTCCCTGCTGTTGCATAAAAGCATACCAAGCACCATAGCCATCAGAAGCACGGTTATAAGTAGAGCCAGCATTAAGTTTGGTATTATTGGGAGCGGCTAACAAACTAAGTAAAACGATCGCAGCGAGTGCGATCGCTCCCATCCAAGCAAGGCGATTTGAACGTTTCATTTTCGACTTTTACTATAATTACTTCGTCTCAGGATCGTTAGTGTTAATACTTACTTATTTTTCAGGTAAAGTCAAAAATAACAAAATACAATTCCTCACTGCCATCGCCGTAGTAGACCATTCCAGGTTAGTGACCACACCCTTCAAAACAAAAAAAAACCCTACAGATGTACTCTCTAAGGCTTTATCGTACCTTGTAGGGGTTTTTTAGCGATTTTAGGATGCCAGTCTTTTTTTTAGCTCTGCCTCTAGCTGTTCATCAGTACTGACCACTACTCGCCCTGGCTTGGCTCTGATAATACTGAGGAAATGTTGAAATGCTTCTTCATCTTGGGGGTTGGCTTTGACGTATTCCCGCAGTTCTTTTTCTGACAAATTTAAATAGTCGCTCATCCGATAATCTCCTCTCCATTGCTAAGAATCTCTACCTGAATTGTTTCACCTATCAAAACTACGATTCTGTTTGTTCTTTGATCAAATCTAACCAATTCTATATTCCGTAGTAAATTACTGGTGCGAACACATAAACGGAAAAAGGCTTTGAGTTGGTCTATGGTCGGTTCCATTAGCTATTGTCTATTTTACCTAGATAATTATCTATCGCTACCAGTACCTAGTAGTCTTGACCAACATAATGCCGCCTTACTTTGCTGCTTATATTACGCTAATTTAACCACAAGTGCGAACGATAACGATAATACAAACCCGCATTAACCCCTCTTTGCAGGCGGAGTTAATGCGGATATTATGGCTATTTATCCGCAGATAATATCACTCAAATTGCACAAGCGATCGCCCCGATACAATAATGAAACCGACAGAATCAAGCCTCAAAAGCGGCTGGCGAATTCCCTCTAGAATGGCTGCATTTAAAGCAGTTTCTATCTTCAATTCTTCAGCTAATGCATTATCCCAACTTTGCTGGTTCAGACGTAGGCGTAATTGTTCTACTCTATTGGCTAATTTCTTTTCGGCGACCTTAGCACAACTTTGGCACAACTCAATAAAATCGGAACGATTAGAAAGTAATTCCGAAGAAGTGTTACGCACTTGGTAGCAAAAATTTTGCCATTTAGTAGGGTCAACAAAATCGTCAATAATTCCTAAGCGTTCCTTTGCTAGATTGTAATCTCGTCCTTGATTATTGTTTTTATCTTTATATGGACGTTGCAGGATACTTAAGAGTGCTTTATCTTCAACAACCCGTATTGGCTCCTTGCGACCATCAACATAGATAGTTTCTATAATTGGCGGAAATAGAGCATCAACACGTCGCTGCAAGATTTTGAATTGAGAATTATCTAGTTTGTTATCTAGTAAAACTTGTTTGACAAGTTTTAAATTTGTCTCGACTACATAATTGCATTGGAAACCAAACCACTCTTTCCCTTCTTTAGCATCCCAAGATGAATCAGTGCGCCACATCGCAAAAGCTTCACCTCGGTCATCCCAATTTATATAGTTCAAGAGTGCTTCGATAAATCCTTCCCCAATCCGAAAAAGTTTAACACCAGCATTCTGATTTGCTACCCGGCGATTATAAGTACCAAATTGGTCTAAATAACTATCAGCAAAACGGTTTTTTAAGTCATTTATGGGAACCAAGGTACGCGTTGTCGGTTGATAACGTCGCATCTCTGATGAATCTGGGTTATTTTGTCCCCTGAATCCCAGCGCGTCACAAATCCAGCCTTCAATTGCTCGCTTAATTTCTAGATGACGAGCATCATAATTATCTAAATCTTGAAAATACTGGGTTGCAATTTCATCGTTCGCGTCAATTTCATCGAGAGTATTTTGTTCGCTAATTTTGGCTATTTCCGCTTCAATTTGCTCTTGAATTGGTGAAACCATCTCTAACAATCCAGCCGCACTGGATTGAAACAAAACTGTTTCTAATTCTGCAAGTTTCTCATCCACATAAAACTGTAAACTGGCAATTGATTGTTGAAAAATACCAAACCCATCTTTTAATACTTTATACCAAGCATTGTGAGGGCTATCTTCTAAATAAGGGCCAATCAAGGCACTAGATTGGATGCCAATTTTGCCGCCAATGCGGTCAAGTCTGCCAATTCTCTGCTCTAATTGATTAGGCGACCAAGGAAGGTCAAAATGAATTAACCAATCGGCAAACTGGAGGTTACGTCCTTCTTCTCCAGAGCGATCGCATACTAAAATAAAGCAGTTTGGATTATCCTTGAACCTATTTAAGCCTTCCTCTACTTTGTCGGGTGATTCTCCAAATTGATGGCTGGCTACTGTCTGGGCACCAAAGGTATTAGACAAATACCGGACAATTTCGCCACAAGTTTGCACAAAACTGGTAAATACAATAAATTTGGGCAGAATATCGCCAGTAATTGGTCTCTTGATTCTCTGCTGTATCCTCGTGATGAATTCGTTTTGATTCTTCCGAACGTTTGCAGGAATTTTGAAGTATGTACCTAGCTGATTTAGCAGCACTGTTTTCAAATTTTCCCTGCGTTCTCCGTCCTCTTGAGGTTGACGAACAATTTTTAGTAAGGATTGGAGAATCTCTTCTTCCCCTGAAAATTTGGGGGTTGTAGTTAAGATGCGAACATCATCTTCTTTAAACTCCTGGATGAGTTTAGGATGAGGTTTAGCAGTTAAACGCGCCGTAATTACCTGCTCTAAAATCCCTAACCAAGTCCCAGCAGCTAGAAATAACAGCAGAAAAATTCGCTGATATTGCTTTTCACCAGGAGCAACACTCCGCCATTGATTAAGGAGTTCGTGGATATCAAGCGATCGCTCGTCTAAATCATACTCTTCTTTCGGCGTAAAGTTGCGGTCAAATATCACATCTTCCACCGCCGCGCGACGGTTGCGAAGCATTCGCCGATGTAGTCGATAGATATCGCTGACATGGACGCGAATCGCTTGGACGATTTGCTCTTGCTCGGTAGAATTTGCTTGTAAACAATTTTCTAAATCATCCGCCAGCTTCAGTAAATACTGATCCTCAGCAAACAAGTTTCGCAATTGCTGCAAGTTGCTTTTGAGAATCTTTGGTTCTGCACCTTCTTTAAAAGAAAGCAAAAGTTTACCAATTTGCTGACGGCTTTCAACTTTGGTGCGGAAACCTGCTAAATCACCCAGTTTATAGGTTGTTGGGTCGAGCAAGTGCAACATCGCCAAAAAATCCTGCTCATGGTTGAGAACCGGAGTGGCAGATAATAAAAGTAAGCGATCGCTTTTATGAGCAAGTTCTTTGCAAGTCTGAAAACGCTGTAGCACTGCTGCATCCTTAGAGGTCGCCATTGCCGCAATATGATGGGCTTCATCTAAAATTAAGCAGCCTATCTTTGCTTTCAGGTTGATTTTATGGACATCTTCAACCGCCAGCACTGCTACCCGTTTGCCAAAATGGGAGATGTAAAACTTGTTTTCTAACTCAGTCCGCCATTGTTTGAGCAAATATTGCGGAACTATCACCACCGCACCTCTTTTCGGTTCATCGAGAAGGAATTGACGGAGAATCGCCCCCGCTTCAATGGTTTTTCCGAGTCCCACCTCGTCTGCTAACAAGTAGCGTTGAATTGGGTCTTCCAGCACCCGCCGGACGACTTCAACTTGGTGAGGATAAAGATCAATATTTGCCGAGATCAGTCCCGTCATCCCGCGACTCACAGCGCGTTGCTGAATCAAGGATTTCACGAAAGCCAATCTTTTGTCATGGAAGTAGGGCGTTTCGTGACCCTTCATCGCCAGAGTTTGGATGGGGTCTGTGTTTGGTAGATTACAACGAACGTAAATGTCTTCAACAGATGCGATCGCAGTTTTCTTATCTGGTAAATCAATTTGATACATTTCTGTATCTTCATCCCAGATGAAAACCCTGCCAACTATCCATTTATCCTGGGTTTGGAACTTGATATAGCATCTAGCTTGGGGTTCAAGCTTGACTTGAGAGAGCGAATTTAAAGGTAAAGTTTTTTGAAGACGTTGCCCTATCGAGCAGAAATACTCAACGATCGCATTGGCATCAGATATTTCCGTAACTTTTCCGATACCCAAAGAGTTATTCTGGGACTGTACCAATAAACCAAGCTTAATCATAGATCCAGTCCCCTGAACACACTAAAAGAACCTTCCAGACTAGTTTGTTCAGCTATATCTGGCAGTTTTGTCGATCAACATTATAGATTAATAAACCGGTATTACAGTTTTTGTGAGATCGATGTCTACGACGGGCTATGACGCTCTCAACGAGACGCTAAAAGCGTAGCTTGCAACTCTTACAGAGTACGCGGACTCGCCTAGAAATTGCGGCTATACAAACGTTCGCCCTTGGCGTTCCCGTACTCCTTTCCTGCAGAACGCTCTGCGAACAAAGAAGCAAGCTATGCGTAGCGTCTCCGTCAGAAGAAGAGTAGTCCTCCTGCGCGGACTCAAGGAATTTCAAACCCAGGATCGGTAGCTTTTGTCTGTATAGCCGCGAATTCCATTCGCTAGGGCTAGGGATATTTTGACAAATGATGATGAGATGCACCCCGTTGTTAAATGCAAGCCAACACAATGCCATTGTTCACCGACGCAATGCCATTGTTTGCCAACACAATGCCATTGTTTGCCAACACAATGCCATTGTTTGCCAACGCAATGGCATTGTCAGCCAACGCAATGGCATTGTCAGCCAACGCAATGGCATTGTCAGCCAACACAATGGCATTGTTCGCCAACGCAATGGCATTGCAGGGTGTGGCCAAATTTAATTTGCTACAAATTATAGCGTTTCCTAATCACACAAGGTACGTCATAGCCCCCTCCTCGCTTGCGGGGAGGGGGTTGGGGGTGGGGTTCTTGTATCTCATATCTCACTCAACTGAGAACCGCTATAATCAAATGCTCTACTTAGCTGATAGGACTTACGCATTGACAATAAATACCAAATATGAATAAATTTAAAAACCACATTTTTCGTAAGGGCACAGCATTGCTGTGCCCCTACATTTTGGTCTATAGACTTCTTGCATAAATCAAAAAAAGAACCTCACCCCGCCTTTGACTTACGTCAAAGTCTCCCCTCCCGAAGAGCGGGGAGGGGGTTGGGGGTGGGGTGTTAGGGGACTTTTGCAAGAGGTCTTATTTACGATCGCAGGATAATTAAGAAAAGCCTGAAACAACCGGGAGCATCGTTAATTCACATCACGAGACATTTGTACAGTGCGTAAGTCCTAGCTGATTATGTGGTCTAAGAGGATGTTTGAAAAGTATTTGGCTGTGATTTTAGGCACTTTGATCCCCCCTAACCCACGCCAGTCGCTCCACTTGGGGAGACCCCATCGCGCAGCGTCTCGTAGAGAAGACCGCGCTGGCTCGCCTTAAAAAGCGAGGAACCGGAGTCAAAGTCCCCCAATTTATCGGGGGATTTAGGGGGATCTAAAATATTTTGATACCGACAAGAGGACTTTTCAAACAACCTCTAACAGATTTACGCTTTGGCTTGAGAAGACCACGATACAATTAAGATTGTGTACCTTTATTTATTATGAAGAAAATTAGAGACAACACAATTAAATTAAATCAATTTTTAAAATTGATGGGTATAGTGCCAACTGGAGGACAAGCCAAGCTGATGATTCAAGGTGGCGATGTCCAAGTAAACGGTATGCTGGAAACTCGACGAGGACGGCGACTAGTACCGGGCGATAAAGTGACAATCCAAGGACAGACTTTAGAGGTGAATTTGAACAACAATGAAGACCCAGATGTAATGATAGATTTCACCGAGCAAACCGAGTAAAGAAAGTTTATCCCAAATTTAAAAGTTTCTCTTTTGCCTTGTGAGTAATGCTACAAATTTCCAACAATGTTATTATCCCACAGACTGAAATTGAAATTACTGCGATTCGTTCGCAAGGAGCGGGAGGTCAAAATGTGAATAAGGTTTCTACCGCTATCCACTTGCGCTTTGATATTGCGGCTTCATCATTACCCGATTATTATAAACAACAGCTTTTAAAGCTGAACGATCGACGCATCACCCAGGAAGGAGTCGTCGTAATTAAAGCCCAAGAACATCGAAGTCAAGAAAACAATCGCGAGTCAGCATTGAGACGACTTCAAGAACTCATTAAAAGCGCAGTTGTAGTGACGAGAAAACGCAAACCCACCAAACCCACTCGCAGTTCTCATAGAAAGCGCCTTGACCACAAAAGTAAGCACGGACAGGTTAAATCTAACAGAGGGCAGGTGACAGATGGTTGATTTATCGATTATTCGTAGAAAAGACACGTATCATTAAATCTGAAAAAATATGAATAAGACAGTACTAAAGATTTTGATGTTTGCGCTTTTAATCTTGTTTATCATCTCTCCCTTTGCAGCCCTTGCTAGTTTAATGCTCGTAGTGTTAGTGGCGGCGTTTTTCTTTTTACTAGGGGACGTGTTTCAAGCAATTCTTGGTGGCGACACCAACCCGAAAAAGTCATAAAAGCAAAATTCAAAATGAAGAGAGGGATTTATCGGAAAAAGCCGCTTCCAAGGTGCGATCGCTTTCTCATAAACAATTTTCCATCTGTCATAGCAGTAGTTGACATAAGTAGTCGGACAAAATTAATGACATTGTGTAATTAATTTTGTCCAGCTACTTATATAATTGCTTTCTCAACCAAAAATTAAATAATTGTAATACCGATTTAGAGGATGTTTTAAAAGTTCTTTGGTCGGTCACAAAACGTTTGAGATCCCCCTAAATCCCCCTTAACAAGGGGGACTTTGATTCCGGTTCCCCCCTTGTTAAGGGGGGTTAGGGGGGATCTAGAAGTGCCTAAAATTACATCTGACCACTTTTAAAACATCCTCTTAGCTAAAAGGAAGAGACTTTGATTCTCACTCCTCAACGCTAGTAGGCAAGGGGTTGGGGATTAAGTGTGTGTTGAACTCAACTCAAAAGCGCTATCAAAAGAAAAATTAAAAATTAGTAGTCACAATATAATAAGTATTAGGAAAATGAATTGTTGATAACTTACATCACAGCCTAAACACTTTTTTAGAGTCAACTTCAAGCAGAATACATAAATGCGGATAATTGGACATATCAACAACAAAAGGTACTACCCATGAGTTCCCGCGCACTGCTGTTAGTGAATCGTCATGCCCGCCAAGGGCAAAAGGGTCTGTCGGAAGCGATTCAATATCTGAAAACACTTGACTTTGATTTAATTGAGGAGTCTACAGAAGATCCCAAACATCTTGCTGAAGTTATACTTCGCTATCAGCATCAAGTTGACTTGGTAATTATTGGCGGAGGAGATGGTACTCTAAATGCTGCCGTAGATGCTTTGGTTGACACTCAGTTGCCTTTAGGAATCTTGCCTCTGGGAACTGCCAACGATCTAGCGAGAACTTTGGAAATCCCGAATTCCCTCAACGAAGCTTGCAAAATTATTGCATATAGAAATTTACACCGCATCGACTTGGGTTGTGTGAATGGCAAGCACTTTTTTAACGTTGCCAGTATGGGATTGAGTGTAAAAATTACTCAACGACTTACCAAAGAAGTCAAGCGCCGTTGGGGAGTATTTGCTTATGCTGCCACTGCATTGCAAGTGATTTTGGAAGCTAGACCTTTTACAGCGGAGATTCTAATCAACGGTGAATCGGTTCACGTCAAAACAGTGCAAATTGCTGTGGGTAACGGCCGCTATTACGGCGGTGGTATGGCAGTGGCTGACGATGCCACAATAGACGATCAAAGGCTAGACCTTTATAGCTTGGAGATTAAACACTGGTGGCAGATGATATTATTACTACCTGCAATGCGACAAGGGCAACATATACATTGGCAGAGTGTACGCTCCCTTCAAGGTCAAGAAATAGAGGTACATACTCGCAAACCGCGCCCTATCAATACAGATGGTGAAATCACTACCTACACACCTGCTCATTTTCGGGTTATACCTAAAGCTATAGCTGTTTTTGTACCTCGATAAATCAGGAGTTAGCAGTCATTCAATTTTAGATTTTAGATTTTTCCTTCAATTCAAAATCTAAGTTGCGCTGTAAGCGCACCTTAGTGCGACCCAAAATCTAAAATTGGCAGAGTTAGAAGTTATTCTCCCTCATCTCCCTCTACTACAAAGTGGGAACTCGCATCAACTCACGCCAAATGCATCTGAGATTTTCTCAAGATATAAAGTCCCTGTTGCAACGCCTAGCTGAACAACCGCTGACTCTAGGTGATATTCTGGCAGAAACCTCAGAACGAGGCTTCTGCCTGGTAATTACATTATTAGTTTTGCCTTTTTTACTTCCTATGCCACCGGGATTAACTGGCCCTTTTGGTGGTGCTTGTTTACTGTTGTCAGTGCAAATGGTTTTAGGGAAGCGATCGCCTTGGCTACCGAAAAGAATCGCTAACTACAAATTTCCTCGTCCCTTCGCTCAGTTACTTTTGCAAAATTTGGGACGGCTTACCAAAGTTTTACAGAAAATCGCCCGTCCCCGATTGGCAAAAATAGCTCATAATCCTTTGATTTGGCGAATTAATGGGTTTTGTATCTCTTTATTAACAGTATTACTAATATTACCAATTCCGTTTACAAATCCTATCCCCACTATAGGTATTTTACTTTTGACTGTTGCCACAATCGAATCTGACGGTTTATTAATTTGCATCAGCTACGGCATTACTGCCCTAATTACCTTGCTATTTGGATTTCTTGGTTATGCAGTGTGGTTAGCTCCCAGTTTGCTGCCATCTATATTTAAATAATAAAAGCCCTCAGCTTTTGACTGAGGGCTGTAATTTATTAGGGTGCATCTACCATTTATTAATCCGCTTTATTTATTGCCACATCCGGGAATATTAGACTTTTGAGCAAATTTATTTTCTTCAACTATTAAAAATATCAGCAATAAAAAAGCCTTCAACTAAAAGCTGAGGGCTATGATTTAATTAAGGTGCATCTACCATTTATTAATCCGCTTTATTTATTGCCACATCCGGGAATATTAGACTTTTGAGCAAATTTATTTTTTTCACCTATTAAAAATATCAGCAATAAAAAAGCCTTCAACTAAAAGCTGAGGGCTATGATTTAATTAAGGTGCATCTACCATTTATTAATCCGCTTTATT